>DATAUB010000039.1:0-211749 GCA_036268475.1 Bryobacteraceae bacterium
AGTGTACGTGCTGAGTAAAGAAGAGGGCGGCCGTCACACGCCGTTCTTTAAAGGATACCGGCCGCAGTTCTATTTCCGCACGACAGACGTGACGGGAGTGGCGCAATTGCCGGAGGGCACGGAGATGGTGATGCCCGGCGACAACGTGCAGTTGACGGTGGAATTGATTACGCCGGTCGCCATGGACAAGGGGTTGCGCTTCGCGATTCGCGAGGGCGGCCGCACGGTAGGCGCCGGTACCGTTTCCGAGATTATTAAGTAGGAGAAGTTCAATGCCTCGCGACATCATCACGTTTCAGTGCACGGAGTGCAAGAACCGCAACTACTCCAGCACCAAGAACAAAAAGACCACTACCGAGCGGTTGGAAATGAAGAAATTCTGCCGGCACTGCCGGAAGCACCAGCCGCACAAGGAGATCAAGTAGAACCCCCGGGGACTTTGCAGTAGAATGGAGGCAGCCTCCGAAGTTGGGGGGTGCGACCCAGGGGCGTAGGTTTAACGGCAGACCAGCGGTCTCCAAAACCGCGAGTGGGGGTTCGAATCCCTCCGCCCCTGCCAACCTTCCCCTTCTACATTTGGGTGCAGGCAAGGACGAAGATCTATGGCCGATGTCAAAGTTTGGGTGCAAAGCACCAAGGATTACGTAGGCGAGCTCCGGGCTGAGATGCGGCGTGTCTCGTGGCCGAATCGCAAACAAGTCGAAGGCACCACGGCTGTGGTCATCATTTCGGTATTCCTGTTCGCCGGATATTTCGCCGTGATCGACAAGGTATTAGCGACCGGCGTGAACAGGCTTTTCGGTTATTTTTCGAAATAGGCGGTTATGGAAGACGAAGAGAACGTATCCTTCGACGATCGGGCGGACGCATCCGAGGAACCCTCGGAGCCCGTGGAGTCCGCGCCTGCCGCCAGCGAAGAGCACCCCGCTGCCGCCGAAGCGCCCGCTTCCGCCTACGATGAGTCGTCGCCCAAGAAGTGGTACATCATCCACACTTATTCCGGCTTCGAAAATAAAGTCGCGGAGTCGCTGAAGACGCGCTCGGAAGCCTTCGGGTTCGCGGACAAGATCGGCAAAGTCCTGATCCCCACCGAAGAAGTGGTCGAGCTGCGCAACGGCAAGAAGGTCACCAGCAAACGCCTGGTTTATCCAGGCTACGTGCTGGTCGAAATGGAAATGAATGACGCGCTCTGGCACGAAGTGAAGAATACGCCGCGCGTCACCGGCTTCGTCGGCGGTGGAACGGCGCCTGTTCCGTTGAGCCCTGAGGAAGTCAATTCGATTTTGTACCGCCAGGCGTCTTCCGCCGAGCGGCCGCGTCCCAAGATGACCTTCGAGAAGAACGATTCCGTCCGCATCATCGACGGCCCGTTCGCCAATTTCTCCGGCAAGGTGGACGAAGTCAATCCCGAACGCGGGACGCTGCGCGTGATGGTCACCATTTTTGGCCGCGCCACCCCGGTGGAATTAGAGTTTCTGCAGGTAGAAAAGGTTTAGTCTCGTATGGCAAAGAAAATTACCGCGAACGTAAAGTTGCAAATCCCGGCCGGCAAAGCCACGCCGGCGCCCCCGGTGGGCACGGCGCTCGGCCCGCAGGGCGTCAACATCATGGATTTCTGCAAGGCGTTCAACGCCAAGACTTCGGGCAAGGATCAGGAGGGCCTGATCATCCCCGTGGTGATCACCATCTTCTCGGATCGCTCGTTCACCTTCATCACCAAGACGCCGCCCGTGCCGGTGCTGATCAAGCGCGCTGTCAGTCTCGCGAAGGGCTCGCCCGAGCCTCACAAGACCAAGGTCGGCAAAATCACCGATGCGCAAATCGAAGAGATCGCCAAGATCAAGATGCCCGATCTGAATTCCTTCGATCTCGAAGCCGTGAAGCGCCAGGTGGCCGGCACCGCGCGCAGCATGGGCGTCGACGTAGTGTAAGATAGTTGTTATCCCCAACGTGCGGATGTGGCGGAATTGGCAGACGCGCATGGTTCAGGTCCATGTACTCGCAAGGGTGTGGAGGTTCAAGTCCTCTCATCCGCACCAAATTTGAAGTTGCATCTCCCGTCTCGCTGGACGAATACCTGAACACCAGCGATGAACCGGAAACGTCGGAATCCCACCAATAATCCGGCACCGGCATTCCCATCGTCGACATCCTGATACTCTGAGTGCCCTCCCCGGGCCGTCGCCTTTCTCCCTGCCACGCCTGCGCGCCAATTGCTAAAATACCGGACAGTTCATGAGACTCACGATTGCCCTGTCGCTTCTGTGCGTCCCAGCCGCCTTCGCAGCGGACTGGAAGGTCGCCGACAACCCCCTCACCACCCCCTGGACCGCGCAAGTCAGCCCGGCTCACGCGCTGCCCGAATACCCTCGCCCCCAAATGGCGCGAAAAGATTGGATCAATCTCAACGGCCTCTGGGACTATGCCATCCGCCCGCAAAATGAGACGGCGAAGCAGTGGGATGGCCGCATTCTAGTGCCGTTCCCCGTCGAGTCCGCCCTTTCCGGCGTGAAGAAGCCGCTCGATCCCGATCACATGCTGTGGTATCACCGCACCTTTGCCGAGCCCAATCTCAAGGGCAAGCACCTGCTCTTGCACTTCGGCGCAGTGGACTGGCGTACCGAAGTTTGGATCAACGGCAAGTCCGTCGGCAAGCACGAGGGTGGCTACGATCCTTTCACCTTCGACATCACTGCCGACCTCAAAGGTAAGGGCGCCGACGACATCGTGGTGGCCGTCTGGGACCCCACCGATAGCGGGTCGCAGCCGCGCGGCAAGCAAGTGCTGGATCCCAAGAGCATCTGGTACACCGCCGTTTCCGGCATCTGGCAGACCGTCTGGCTCGAACCCGTTCCCGCCCACTACATCTCCGAACTCACCATGACTCCCGACCTCGACGGCAACCGCCTGCACCTCACTGTGCACTCACCCGCCTCCGGAGAGTTCGGCGTCCGGGTCATGCTTGCCGGCAAGACCGTCGGCCAGGGCACCGGCCAACTGAACGCGCCCATTGACGTGGCGCTGAGCGATATCGCCCCCTGGTCGCCCGATTCGCCGACGCTCTACGACGTCGAAATCACGCTTCCCGAGGGCGACCGCGTCACCAGCTATATCGGCATGCGCAAAGTGGAGATCCGCAAGGATTCCGCCGGCTTCAATCGCATCTTTCTGAATGACAAGCCGCTGTTCAACATCGGCCCGCTCGATCAGGGCTGGTGGCCCGACGGGCTCTATACCGCGCCCACCGACGCCGCTCTCCGCTCCGATATCGAGACGCTCAAACGCATCGGCTTCAATATGGCCCGCAAGCACGTCAAAGTCGAACCGGCGCGTTATTACTATTGGTGCGACAAGTTAGGCTTCATGATCTGGCAGGACATGCCCAGCGCCATGCCGAAGGAGCACTCCGCCGTGAATCGCGGCAGCCCGGACGATCTGCCCTTCACCACCGCTGAGGACGCCGATTACCGGAAGGAACTCGCAGCGGAGCTTCACAATCTCCATAACGTCACCAGCATCATCGCCTGGGTGCCGTTCAACGAAGGCTGGGGCCAGCACGACACCAACGCCATCCTCAAATGGGTGAAGTCGGTCGATAGCTCGCGCCTGGTCGACGGCCCCAGCGGCTGGGAAGATCGCGGCTACGGCGATATGAAGGACATGCACTCCTATCCCGGTCCCGATATGTTCCCCGTGTTGGAGGACCGCGCCTCCGTGCTGGGCGAATTCGGCGGCCTGGGCCTGCCCATCGAAGACCACCTCTGGTGGAACAAGCGCAACTGGGGATATCGCACGTTCCCTGACCGCACCGCCCTGCAAGCCGGCTACGATGACCTGATGCGCAAACTCGAGCCCCTGGTGCGCAAAGGGCTGGCCGCCGCCATCTACACCCAGACCACCGACGTGGAGGGCGAAGTCAACGGCCTGATGACTTACGACCGGAAAGTGATTAAGTACGACGTCGAGAAGTTAGCCCAGTGGCATAAACGAATGATCGCCACCGGGGAAGGGAAGCCGTAGGATCCGGGCGTCCTCAGTTTTCCGAGGGCTTCTCGTTCACGTGGTCGATTACCAGCGCGGGCCTGGGCCGTTTCTGCAGTTCCAGCTTCAGCCCCAGTTCCTTGGAGAGTGCGTCCATCATGGAAAGTGCGCCGCTCGGTGCCGACGCTTCGGCGCCACCCGGCCCCGCTTGCGGACCGTCGCCGTTCCTGCCGCCATCGAACTGGAAACTGGGGCTGAAGCGGAACGTGAAGTCCCAATTGCCCTTCAGTCCGGTGGCGTCTTCCACGGAATTGCGAATCTCAAAGGGGTCGATGCCCTGCAGCGCGCTGGCGAATTCCGCCATGCTCATGTTGGTGCAGGCGATCGACATGCCCGGAGGTCCGCCCTGCCGCCCGCCCCGGCCTTGCGGTGCACTGTTATTCGTCCACTTGGTGCGGCCCTTCGGATCGGCCGGTTGGAGTTTGGGCTTGGGCGCCGTCAGGATCCACGTGTTGGTGGGGCGGTCTTCCATGTGCACCTGCATCTGAAAGCGCTCGATGAGCAGCGAGCGGAGCATGGGGCGGAGCGCGTCGATGTTAATCGACATCGAGCGGCCATTGCCCGGCGTCAGGTTGCCTACCGCGACGCCCTCGGGAGCCTGGGCGATCAGATCGAAGCGGTCGGTGTTAAACCATTTCGGCATGCCCGTGATTTCCTCGTTAGGGCTGAGATCCCAGGCGAGCCCGACCAGGTTTTGCAGCGTCATGTTCGGCACCATCACCCTGCCGTTGCGGATCTCCGGCTGGCCGCCGCGCCCTTGCGAACCGGGCGGGCTGGGCTTGATCTCCGCGACGTCGAACTCGCTTGGCGCAGGTGGAAGGCTCTTCGACACATCCGGCGAATTGGGGGTGGGTTTTTCGATGGCGCTCTCCACCACAATCACCGGCATGGGCACGGTGGTGAGTTCGGCTTTCAGGCCCAACTGACCTTCGAGCGATTGGAATAGCGGCATAGCGTCGCCCAAAGCGACGAGGCCTTCGGGCAGCTTGGGCGTGTACCGCAGGGTGAAATCGAAGGCGCCCTCCAGGCCCGTCTGGTCCACCATCGGCTTGTTATCGAAATACCCGTTGGCGCCGGGTGCGCCGGCCAGCGTCTCCGCCAATGCCGCCATCGTGGTGCCGTGGCAAGTGTAAGAGAGGATCGGAATTCTGATCGCCGGCCGGGGCTCGCCGGAACCGGACGGCGGAGGCGGCGGGGGCGGGCCCATATTCTCCACCTTGAAATTGCAGCCCGTCTCGCCGCCATTCGCTTCCTGCAGCTTTCCGGGCTTGGCCACCGTAAGCTTATACGCCGGTAGCGGCTTGGTGTCGTTGCGCGTGGTCAACCCGAACCGCTCCGCCAGCAACGCTTGCAGCATGAGCTTGTGGCTCGCCGGGGTGGATCCTTTGGGAACCCGCGCGACGACATCGAAGCGGTCGAAATCTACCCAACTCGGTCCGCCGTAAATTCGGTCGGGGTCCACGCCGTAGGCAGCGTGAATCAGATCCACCAGCGTGGCGTCATGGATCTCGTAGCGATCGTCGCCGAAAAACGGTCCGCGCACCATCGGCATAAAAGAGCTCGGCGGAGTGATATGAACGTCGGCGGCGATGAATTTGGGCGCGGTTGCCGTTTGGGCCAGGGCCGCGCCGCAGTATAGGACCGAAAATAGGAATGCCCGCATGACACCTCCAGAGGGCGCTTTAGTTCACCAGCAGTACGCGATCCTTCCAGAAATTGACTTTCTGGGTAGTGGGATCCACCACCGTTACCTGGCAATCGTATTTCCCCGGGGGCAACTTACTCAGCGCCAGGCTGAACCGCATAGACACAGCCTTGGATTTCGGATCCATACCTTCCTTCACTCCCAGGGGCGGAGTTTGGAAAGCCTTGGTCTGCCCGCGATAGAACGTTACATATGCCACCAGTTCGTGTTGCGCTTCCGCGCCCTTCTCATACGCCTGCAGGAACACGTAGAGGTCGCGGTTCCGGCTGAAGACGTTGTTGATGCTGGGCACGAGTTTGATGCCGTCCTGAATCAACGGGCTTACCGAGGGGCCCTTGTCCTGATTCTTGGAAGTAAAGAGCGCATCGGTCTTCATATTGATGCGCTGGCTGCCGAGTACCACCGAACTGATCGGCACCTTGGTCAGTTCCTTATTCAGATTCGGAATCAGGAAGTTCTTGATATAAGTCCCGATACGGCCCGTTTCATCGTCGCGCGCCAATACCTTGATCTGATACTTGCCGGGCAGCAGCACGAGGTTGGTGTCCCATTCGATCGGCATTCTCTGAAGCTGCTGGGCGGTCTCGCCGGAGATCTTCTGATCGACGTGATCGCGGATGTTGCCCACGGTCGACCCGTACTCGTCCTTCACTTCACCCACCAGGTCAATGGTGGTCCGGTCCGCGCCGCCCTTGCGCGCCAGGGCCAGTTCGCTGCCCGGAATCTTCATAGCGATGCCGGTGAAATATTCCGCCGAGTTCAACTGGAAGTAGTTCACCTGCAGCGAGAGATCGATCTGCGTCATGGGATCGCCCATCATTAAGGCGTCTTGCAACTGCCTGTCCTTATCGGAAGAAGTAAACTTATCCCATGTCTTATTGGCGAAGTACACCTGGCGATAATCCAATTTAGCCGTGGTGTCTTCCTTCAGCGAGATTTTGATGCGCCGCATCTTTCCGTCAAGCTTGCTGTTGGTGGTGTTGTAGCCGATCAGGTAATAGTCAGAGACCGACGCCTCGGCCTGCTGCACGCCCATGGAGAGATCGTTGTTATCCAGCAGCGCTTTGCCGCCGGTATCCGTGGCCAGCGCGTACATCGTGTCCTGCGACGCTTGAAAGCGCGTGGATTGCGCCATCGCGCCGCCGCCGTTGTACATGGCGGCGCCACCGGGCGAACCCTGGGTGGCATTTCCCATGGGGGCCAGCGCCACCAGGCCGCGGGCATCGATGCTGAAAATCACGGTATTGGCCTTGATGGCGGCATTGGTGGTGGCCTGGAACTGCGCCTGGTTGTCGATGCCGTTCAATTGCAGGCCGCTGGCGAAATAGATCAGCACTTTCTTTTCGTTCAGCGATCCCAGCATCTTCACCGCAGTCTGCAAGGCCGCCAGTTGGCGGTTGGTATTAAAGAGGTTGAATTCGCTGTCGTCTTCGCCAAAGGCGGAGCCGGTATCGGAGGCGTCGGCATCGGTATTGAGTTCATCCAGGCCCTCGTCGGCGATAGCCATCTTATTGACTGCCATGAGCAGCTCGTCGCGCTTATCGGTGAAATCCACCAGCACGCGCGTCGCTTCGCCGTCATACTTGACGATGGCCATCAAATCGGCTGTTTTCATCTGCTTGGTAATGAACTTGTCGGCCGCGTCGAAGGCGCGGAACTGATCGGTGGGTGGCATGGCCGTGAGATCGAAGTACAGCACCAGCAGGCGGCGATTGCGATACTTCAGGTCGCCGGGCGCTTCCGGCGAAATCTCCGTCCGGGTGAGCGCCTGCACCTTGGGCTGTTCCTTTTCGGCCGCGATAGGAGGCGCCTTCGGCGCTTCGATGGTGGGCAGGACGGTATCTTCCATCTTCTGGAAATCGCAGAAGGTAATGGTCTGCGGCACGTTGTCCTCAGTCACCACGAAGTCCTTGGCGGTAAGCCCTTCGATCGTCTTCCCGCTCTTGTCCTTTACCGAGACCGCTTCCATCACGGTATTGATGTTCATGGTGAACGTGTACGGCTGCCCGGGAGGCTGGGCGGCGGCGGCTTGCGCACCTTTCGCCTGTTGCGGTTTCTGTTGAGGCAGCAGACTAGTGGCCGCCAGAAGGGTGAGAAGCAGAGCAAAGGGAATGGTTCGCATAGTTAGAACGTCCATCGGAAGGTAGCTGTAATTTGACGCATCGCGCCCGGGGGCAGGAAAGTGCCGAACTTGCCGTAGTTAGGCTGTCCGGTGGTCGGGTCCACAACAGGGTCGAAGCTGCTGTAGACACTGCTGAAGACGGGGTGATTGAGCAGGTTGGTGGCGGCGAAAGTGACCGTGTACTTATCCTGGAAAGAGCGCGCCATGGAGCCGTTCATGGAGAACTGATTCGGCCCGTAGAGCGCGTTCCGCCCGAGATTGCCGAACTGTCCGGCGGGCGGCGCCTGGAAGGCCAAGGGATTCAGAAACAGGCCTCCCGGGCCGCCGTAAACGTTGCCGCCCACGTAGTCGGGCCGCACCACGGAAATGCCGGTGGGCGACAGCGGTTCGACATAAACCGGTGTGAAAGGCAGCCCGCTGCCCACCGTGATATTGGACTGCACCGTCCACCCTTTGAACAGAAGACCGCGCCAGCCGCTCAGCAGTCCGCCGCCGCGCACGCCCACGCCGGTGGTGTATTGGAAAGTCACGTTAAGCAGATGCCGCTGGTCGAAATTCGAAGGCCCGCGCTCGCCGCGCAGATTGCGCCAGTCCTGCGCAACGGCCGATGTGGTGAAAGCGCCGCCTGCGCCGCCTCCCGATCCACCGTAGGAGATGAGCGAGCCCGAATCGTCAATGGATTTCGAGAAGGTGTACGTGAGATTGGTCTGGAAGCCGCCGTGGAAGCGTCGGCGCAGCGAGACCTGGCCGGCATTGCGCGAGGAAGTGCCGGTAGATTGCAAGTACGTATAACCTGCCAGACAAGCGGGACAGGGATTTTCCACTCCAGGCAGATAGGTATTCGGTTGGAATTCCTGCAACAGCCGCGATCCCTGGACGCCATTATATTGCACCGTCATCAGCAGGGATGCGGTGACGTTCTGCTGCACCGATACGTAGTAGTTCTGGGAATAACCCACGCGCAGATTGGGATCGACCGCGAAGGTGTCGGAGGTCACCGCGGCCGAAGGGTTGAAGCCGCTTGCCAGGGTCAGCGGATTGTTGACGCTGTTAGTCAGGCTCAAGCTCTTGGCGAATGGCGCCTGCTCATCCATGGCGGAAGCGATGCCCTGGTAGATGGACGTGTTGTAGTAGATGCCGTAGCCGCCGCGCACCAGCATGGAGGAACCGAAGAAGGGCCTCCAGGCGACCGAAAGCCGCGGGGAGAACTGATGCTTGTCCGGCCGGACGAGCGAATCCGGATAACGGTTGCCGGTGAGCGACCCGAGAGGATCCTGCGCGGTTACCGGGATCGCCGAACTGAAACCGGAGAGGACATCCAGGTTGGCGAGGCGTCCGTACTTTTCGGTAAAGGGCGAGTTGTAATCCCAGCGTACGCCCCATTGGAACGTGAGCGAGGAGTTGACGTTCCAGTTATCGTTGATAAACAGGTCGTACAAATTGGATTTTAGGTACTTATCCGGATTGCCGTAATTGATGGCGCTGGTGTCGGGAACGCCCAGCAGGAAATCGGCGAAGTCGAATCCCGTGAGCTGGCCGTTAAACCCGAAAGCGCCGCGGCCGTTCGACTGGCCTACCGTGCTCAAGTCCTGCACCTTGAAATCGCCCCCGAACTGGAAGTTGTGAGGCCGATGGATATAAGTAATAACGGTGCCGACGGCCGGGGTCTGATTGCGAATGAAGTTCTGGTTGGCGTCGGAAATACCGAAGAAGTTCGAGAAGCCGAGCGACGGCGGGCCCCAGTTGCTGGGAGTCTGGTCGTTGCCGGTGATCCCCGCCTGACCCGAGACGTTCGTCTTATTGGCGAAGAACGGCGTGGTCTTCACCGAGTAGCGGCTGTACTCCACGAACATCCGGCCGTAGAACGTGCGCGTGAAGTTGCGGGTGTAAGCCACGTTGGCGCGGGCACCGAAGACCTTGGTCACGTCCAGCCAGGCCAGCGCGTTTTCGTTGTCGTTGCTGTTGTCCTGAAACCCGAATTGACCTTGCACGCTGCTCTTGGTATTGACCGGCTTATTAAAGCGCGCCGAGAACTGGTCTGACACCGAGCGCGAAATCAACGGCACCTCGAAGTTATAGCCCAGCGGAGTGGAAGCGGTGAATTGCGGGAGCGGATAGAAATTCAAGAAGTATTGCGCCTGCGGACTGATGCGGATGGCGGGAATGGTGTTGTTGGCGAACGGTTGTCCGGTGGTGGGGTCGATGATGGTTGCCACGCCTTGAAAATTGCCCGCCCGCTCGGCCGCGGTCGGCATGGTGGACGGAGTGGTGCTGGCGTTGCGAAGGCGCGTGGTCTGGAACTGCAGGAAGAAATTGCCCTGCCAATGGAACACGTGCGGAATCCAGAGCGGTCCCTGGAGTTGCGCTCCCACGGTGAAATGATTGTACGGAGACCGCGGGATGTCCTGCCCGGTAGTGGAATAACTTCGGGCGTCCAGCAAATCGTTCTGGAAACTGCGGAAATCGATGCCGCCGGTGAAGAGCGAGCGCGGACCCCTGCGGCCGTTGCCGATGGCTCGCCGCTCAATACCGTTGCTGGTGCTGCCATTGACCACGAACGCGTCGGAAGAACTCTGCGCTTCGGCAATGCTGGGCGGAGCGTTGGACGCGGCGCCGCTGGGTGCCGTATCGCCCGACGCATTCAGGTCGGTACGCTGAAAGCCGGCCTGCGGGGTGGCCGGGGCGGCGCCCTTCTTGCCTTTTCCCTTGGGCGCCGGGGTGGCGGCCGCGGTGGCCGGCGCGGAAGTGGACAAGGACGGCGTGGCGGGCGCGCCAGGCGCCGGAGTCGCCGTCGCCGGTGGCGGTGGCGCGGCCTGCACGGCCGGCTTGATTTCATCCAGAGTGAGCATTTTCAATTCCCACTCCGCGCCGGGCGCACCGGAGACCACACCGATTTCCTTAGTCTGGATGGCGAAGCCCGGCATCTCTACGGTCACTTTCCAGGTGCCCTCTGCCAGATCGGGAAAGGTGTAGAGGCCGTTTTCGTCAGTGACGGCGGCCATCTTCTTGTCGTCCATATTGGCGGTCACTGTGGCGCCGGGTACCGGGACGTTGCCGAATTTTACGACTCCATGATGCTCCGCCGCCGCCAACGTGAGGACTGCGAGGCATGCGATGGCGCAATATCGTAAGCGGCGGGAAATCGCCTTCCATTTCATCGGTAGTCTTGCTCCTTCGGTTAATTCCATCGATTCCTGGTTCAAAAAAGAGTGACGGCCAGCAACGAACTTCACTTAATTTTCCGTCGGTACCTTGTCGGCGCGATCGATCACCAGGATGTCCGCCGGGTCCTTCTTGGCTTCCAGTTTCAGGCCGTAGTTGTTTTGTAGCGCCATTGCCAGTGTCGGTCCCGGTTCGTTGGCGCCATCCGCGGTCGGTCCCGTTCCTGCCACCGGCGGCGGGTCCCCTCCGCGGCCGTGCATCGACATAACGGGCGCCAGTTTTCCACCCATTTTCTCATTTTCGTCCGGGGTCCACGATAAGTTGAGTGTGTACATTCCTTTCAACCCGGTAAGATCGATAACCGGACGATCGGTCAAATTACTCAGCATGGTACAAAGCCGATCGATGGTGATGTTGCCCGCCAGCGTCCAGCCGTTCGGACTCATCATCATCCGCATGGCGCCGGCAGGCATAGCACCGCGCGGCATGACCCCTCCAGGTCCCGGTGGAGGGGGTGGCGGAGGAGGCGCCGAACCAGGCGCTGGAGCCGCGGGCAGTTTCTCAGGGTCCACTTCTTCGAGTTTCGGACCACCCTTGGCGATCGACAGGGTATATACCGCCATCGGTTTCGATTCGTGGTGCAGGGTCACGTGGAAGCGTTCCGCCAGCAGTCGCTGCATCATCAGATTGACTTGTTCCTTGGTGGAATCCCGCGGCGTGGTGGCGATGATATCGTAGTGCTCGTTATCCAGCCATGGCGGACCCTGCACCTGATAATCCTTCACTCCGTAGGCGCGCGCGATCAGGGCTTTGAGCGTGGCGCCCTTATAGGTGACACGTCCTGGATCGGCGGAATCCGGCCCACCGCCCAGCCGGAACATCATGACTCCCTGCGGCAGCGGAGGCGACACCTTGACCGACGCCACTTCGAATGCCGGTCCCGAGGCATCGGTCTGTGCGAACGCCGGCAGGACGCATAACGCCGCCAGAGGCAGGCGCATCCGCCTGCCCCAGCGGACTTTCCGGGAAACTGCCCGATTCATCAATTCTCCACCGGCGCTTTCTCCGCGCTATCGATGATAAAGAGGTCGGCGGCACTCTTGCGGGCTTCGAGTTTCAGACCCAGCTTTTCTTCCAGCGCTTGCGGAAGGGATGGAGCGGGATCGGAACCCGCGTGCGGGCCGTCGCCACCCGGACCACCCGGACCGCCCGGGCCTCCGCCAGAGCGCATCGCGGCCATTTTCATGTTGGCGCCATCCGTTTCGTCGGGCATCCAAGTGATATCTACGTCGTAAGTTTTGGTTAGTTCCGTCTGATCGAGCACCGGACGTGCCAATCGGCGGGTGAGCATGTCGGTCAACTGCGCCATGGTCATGTAGCCAGCCATGCGGATCCCGTCGGGGGACATCATCATGCGAATTCCCGGACCGCTCGGACCGCGCATCGACGGCCTGCCCTCAGGCGGTGGGCCGGCCGGGGCGGCCGGCACTTCCACTTCCTTCATTTTGGAGCCGCTTTTCGCCACTACCAGCGCAAATACCGGCATTTGTTTGGTTTCACGATGGAAGACCAGCTTAAAACGCTCGGCCAGCAGAGTTTGCATCATTTCCGCGGCCTGCTCCTTGGTAGTTCCGGGGGGCATGGTGGCGACCAGGTCGAAACCGTCGCCATCGAGCCAATCCGGCCCTTGCACCTGAAATTCCTTAAGGTTATATGCCTGCTCCACGAGTAGCTTCAAAGTGACGTTGCTGTAGGTAAATCTCCCCGGGTCGGAACTGCCTGGACCACCCTGGATGCGGCGCATGATGCGCCCGTCTTTGCCGGGATCGGCGGTAGGTTTGAGCGACGCGGCTTCAAACGAAAGAGGCGCCGGCGAGGACTGCGCGAACCCAGTCCACGAGGCGAAAACAATCAGGCTGCTTCCCACTATTTGGCGTAGCATTTGTCGGTCTCCTTTTCGCACAGTGGGGCCGCCCGTTCACACTCCTGCACTTCCTGTCTAAACCGGGTTCCGCCTCTGTGTTTGACGATATTGACCCGGAAAAGGAAGTTGCTTCCCGAAGTTTGCTCCGGCCTTTTATTTTACTGAAAAAGAAAACCCTCACCTCATGCCCGTGGCATCCCGGCCAGCGGACACGTACAGACCATTTCTTACATATAGACGCCACTTCGCCGCGAAACTTGCAGACAAAATCGACAAAACCTACGAATTTTTTAGTTTTGCCGGAACGGCAGGCGGACGGCATGCCATATTGCCGCTCGCGCGTGGAAAAGTTCCCGGATCAGTTCTCTACCGGGATCTTTTCGGCGTGGTCCACCACCATCACTTCCGCGGGGACCTTCTTCTGGTCGATCTTGATTCCCAACTGATCGCTCAGCACCGAGATCACCAGGCCGATCGCCTCGGTCTGATCGGCCGGCTTCTGCATCATGATGGCGGAGCCATCGATGGTGAAGTCCCAAGCGCCTTTGAGGCCGGTCTGATCGATTACGATACCGTTCAACGGCGACTCCGACATCTCTGCGAGTTGCGCCAGCGTCACGTGCGTGAAGGCGATGTTCAAGCCCTTGCCGGTGGGATGCGCGTCCATCGGTCCGTCGCCTTCCGAGGGCTTCATTTTGTGGCCGCTCTTGGCAATGGTGACGACGTAGGCCTCCATCTCTTTGGTCTCGCGGTGGACGGCAAGCTGGAAACGATCGGCCAGCAGACTCTGCATCATCTCGCGCAGCTGCTGGTCACTCGCCGGGGCGGACGTCTTGGCGACGATATCGTAGCGGTTCCCGCCCAGCCAGCCGGGCCCCACCACCTGCGCGGCCTGCAAATGATAAGCCCACTGAATTGCCGCTTTGAGCGACGTGCCCATCATGGTGACTCCACCAGGGGTAGTGGCCGGCCCCAGCGAGCGCATCCGCATGCCTTCGGAATTCACGCTCGCCTTCACAGACGCCACTTCGAACCTGGGGGCAGGCGCCGCGGTCTGCGCCCAACCGCCGCCGGCACACGGCATCAGAGCAGCTACGAAACCAATCGTCAACCTCTTCATGCAGATGAGGACGGCACGGGCGCGCGATTGTTAATGCCGCGGCAGCTCGAGCTGGTTGCCGGCGGTGTAGTCCGGCGGGATCAGGAAGAGCGTGGGATCCTGCGCGGCGCGCACGATGTTGGTGAGCTGATAGGTGGTCTCGCCGAAGCGCGGATCGGAGCTGACGCTTTTGACCACCAACTGAAGGTCGTTGGAAAACCAGCTTTCATCCATCAATTGCAGGTCCCGGTCATTGCCGATGGCGCCGGCGGGGATGGTGCGCACTTTGCGCGTGCCGGTGGCCATGATGCCATTCACTTCGCGGTCTCCCAACGGGTCGACGGCGACCGGCCTTTGCGCCGGTCCCCCCACTTTATGTTCCATCATGACCATCACTTTGCCTTTGGCCACCGATACCGATCCGCTGGTCATTTCGGCGGGAATGGGTGTCTTGTGGACGGTCTTCTCGACGCGATTGAGGATGGCAACGTAGTGCGCTACGGGATCCATGATGACGGTCACCGATTTCCCGTCGACGGACTGTTCGATGCGCGTGCGTCCCTGGTCGTCGCGGTAGATCTGGTCGCTGTCGGAGGTCTCGATCTTGGCGCCATTGGCCAGCATCTGGACCGTCCGGCGGGTTTCGGTGGCGGAGAACGGCTTGCCCGTCACACTGAGCAGCCCCATGCGGCCATCGAGCCCGATCATCCCGGCGACCACCGGCTCCGGCCCCGGTCCGTTGGCCATGCCCTTATAGGCGTACCGCTCCACGCGGATCTCCTGTTGCACCTGTTGCGCCCCGGCGCTTACCGCCGCCAGCGCCACTGTCCAGATCAGTCTTCTCATTGGTCGCTCCTGTCGGGTCCGTTGAACACCACCGGCCGGATGGCCCGCGGGCGGCCATCCTGGCTCACCATCACGTCGGCCCGCACCATGCCGTCGGCGCCGGCAACGGGGAGATGGAAGCCCGCGGCGATCAATTCGGTCGCCGGCACCTGTTCCTGCACCACTAACACGCGCTCATACGGCTCGAGCGGCGCGGTATAGGGAATGGGGTAGAAGGACTGCGACTCCACCGGCGCGGCGTGCTTGGGCGCGGGGGCGAGCAGCAGGAGGCCGGCCAACAGCGATGCCGCCAGCGCGCCGCAAAATGCCAGCGCGCGCCCCGGCCGGCGCCGGTGGACGCGGTCGAATTCCGCCATCACTGCCGCTTCCACGCTTTGCGGCGTTTCCATAGCGGCCACTTGCGCAGCCAGCCGGCGCATGCTCGCTTCCAGTTGCGGATCCCTCATACCGAACACTTCACTTTCTTCCCTACCAGTTTGCGCTGCAAGAGTTCGTGGGCGCGGTGCAATCGCGACCAGACGGTCCCCACCGCGCAGCCCAATACCGCGGCCGCCTGTTCATTGCTCATCTCTTCCATGTCGCAGAGAATCACCGCTTCGCGATAGCGCTCCGGCAGGGTGGCGATGGCTTTCCAAAGCTCCTCGGCATCTTCGGCGCCGGCGAACGGGGCGGCCGGCGCTGTGCCGGCGGCGCTCTCATTCAAGGGCAGCCAGCGTTGTTCGTCGCGACGCCGCCGGCGAACCATCTGGCGCGCTACGCCTGCCAGGAACGCCGGCAGTTCGCCGCGTTCCGGGTCGAACGCCGAGGGGTGGTGGACCAACCAGACAAACACTTCCTGAGTGATCTCGCCGGCGCGGTCGCGATCGCCGGTGAGATACCACGCGAAACGGAACACGGCAGAGTGGTGCAGCTGATAAATTGCGGAAAACGCTTCCCGATCGCCGTTTCGAAAGCGGCTTGCGAGGTCGCGGTCCCGGGACTTCTTCTCTGGTTCTATGACCAGGATTGCCGCCGGCCGCTCCGAAACTTCCAATTGTTTGAGAAACGCCCCTGCCGTCCGCCACATAGGAGTTTGCGAGCCCTGCTGACGATTGCGTTGTTGCTGGCCGGGGGCCGCCTCTCGCCGGCCCAACAGGGAACTGCCGACGCGATCGTGGTCAAAATCCCCGCCGCCAATATTCCCTCTACCGTGATTCTATCCGCCTCCGCGGCGAATGGCATTCCCGGCCAGGCAGTTTCCGTCCCCATCGCGCTGGCGGCCGGCGCCACCGCGCCAGGATCGTTCCGGATGGAACTCACGTTCGACACCGTGAAGCTGACCTACGTCTCCGCCAGCGGACTCTCGGCGAGCCTGCTCGCGCCGGGCGATCTCTCGCTCGCCAGTCTGGCGGTCAACCCCGATGGCATTGCCGGCGGGATCGTGGGATCGGTCAGTTTCACCTTGGCGGCATCGTTCGGCAACGCCGCCACTGCGATCCACCTGATCAACTGCGTGTCGGACGATCCCTCGGGCAATCCGCTCTCCACGGGCTGCCTGGCGGGGACGGTCGGGCTGTTCACGTGCGCGGTTACCGGGGATGCCGGCGCCAGTATCACGGACGTTCAGGCGACGATCGACCAGGCACTCGGACTGGCGGCGCCACTCGACGACATGAATCGGGATGGCGCGGTCAACGTGCTCGATGTACAGAAAGTGCTGGCCGCCGCGATGGGCGGGAGCTGCTTGTACTGAGGGGGGCGGCGTTCCGTCAGGCCTGCCGAGCGTCGAGGTGTCTTAAGACCGACGTCAATGGCAAGTGGTATTACAGGTTTAAGCCCGAAACAGTTTCGGCGAGGGCACGAGCAAGAGCCACAACAACAAAATCCCAGAACGTTGCTCATATGTGCCGTCAGTGGGCCAAGTGGGAATCCCTGAATCCGCCCTTGTTACCGCTGCCGCTCTGCTTCAGTCTGGCGTTGCTTCGCGCGGCACTCATCGCACTGGCAAATCTCGCGGAAATGGTCGTAGGAATAGATTCCCGAATTGTGCCCATCGCTCCAGTTGATGCGGATGGCGTAATTACCAACCGGTTCTACCGCCAGCATCTTCAATGCCGGCTGGAACATCTGGAAGGGATTGTTCGCGTCGGCGGGCGCGGTTTCCGGGCGCGGCGGCGTGCCGTGCGCTCCGGTGCAGACGGCACACGGGCATTTATCGCGCAGGTACGTCAGTCCGTATTCGCTATGATGCCCGTCTTTCCAGTCGATCTTAATGCCTTTCGACTTCGAGATGGCGATGTGCTCCGGGTCGGTGGTAAGGGACATGTTCAATTGAATTGGCGCTCCACGTCGCGGACGCCGGAAATCCGCCGCATCGCCGCCACGAGTTTCTCGAGCTGCTTCTTGTCGCGGACATCCACCGTCATTTCCACGATACCGCCATCGTGGTCGAGTTCGGTCTTGGCTTCCAGGCTGCGAATGTTGGCGTTCTCATCGGCCAGCACGGAAGTGAGCTGCATCAACATCCCCGGCCGGTCGTCAGTGTGCACCACGATGCGCACGGGGAACGCGTCTTCGGCGGCGCGCGCCCATTCCACTTCGATCTTGCGCTCCACGTCGTACATCAGGTTCTGCACGTTGGGGCACATCTTGGAATGCACGGCGACGCCCTTGCCGCGCGTCACGTAGCCCACGATGGCCTCGCCGCGAATGGGATTGCAGCACTTGGCGCGATAGACCAGCAGGTCGTCCATGCCGCGGACTTTGATGACGCCATCGCCATCGCGCGGGCGGCCCGGCATGGGCGGTGCGGAAGCGGATCCGGGGTAGCTGATTTCGGCCTGCGGCTTCTCTTCGGCCGGCTCTTCCTTCACTTCGCCGGGCGCCACTTTGCTGAGGATCTGGCGCGCCGAAAACCGCCCGTACCCAAGGGCCGCGTACAAATCCTCCATCTTGCTGTAGCCGTACTCGGATGCCACGCTTTCAAAGGCCGCGCGGCCGATCTTGCCGAGTTGCACGCCCAGCCGCCGCGATTCCTTTTCCAGATACTTCTGGCCGATCTCGATGGCCTTCAGGCGCTCGCTGGCATTGATGACGTGCTTAATTTTATTGCGCGCGCGCGTGGTCTTGACGAAGGCGAGCCAGTCCTTGCTGGGCTCGTGCCCGGACTGCGTCATGATTTCCACGATGTCGCCGTTGCGCAGGGTGGAACGCAGCGGCACGATGCGCCCGTTGACCTTCGCGCCGATGCAGGTGTGGCCCACGTCGGAGTGGATTGCGTAGGCGAAATCGATGGGTGTGGCGTCGCGCGGCAGCACCAGCACTTTGCCGCGCGGCGTGAAGGTGTAGACCTCTTCGGGATACAGGTCGACCTTCAGGGTCGACATGAACTCGCCGGGATCCTGCACGTCACGCTGCCATTCGACGAGATGGCGCAGCCACGCGATACGCTGATCGTCGGCCGCCGGCCCCTTGCGGCCCTCTTTATACTTCCAGTGGGCCGCGATGCCTTCTTCGGCGATGCGGTGCATCTCTTCAGTGCGGATCTGAACTTCGAATGTCTGCCCATGCGGTCCGACCACCGAGGTGTGCAGCGACTGGTACAGGTTGGGCCGCGGGATCGCGATGAAGTCTTTGATGCGGCCGGGGATGGGCCGCCACTTATTGTGGATCACGCCGAGCGCGGCGTAGCAGTTTTTTACCGAGTCAGTGATGATGCGCAGGGCCATCAGATCGTAAACCTGGTCGACGGTGATCTTCTGGCGGCGCAACTTCTGGAATACCGAATAGGGCCGCTTGAGACGTCCATCGATGCGCGCGGGAATGCCCTCCTGCCGCAGTTCGCCCTCGACTTCCTGGCGGATTTCGATGAGGAACTCTTCGTTGGAATGGCGCCGCGATTCGATGGAACGCAGGATGTCCTGATAAGCGTCGGGCTCGAGATGCTGGAAGGCGAGATCTTCCAGTTCGCCGCGAATCTTGCCCATTCCGAGGCGATGCGCGATGGGCGCGTAGATTTCGATGGTTTCGCGCGCGATGCGCTCGCGCCGCTCGGGACTCAGATAGCCGAGGGTTCGCATGTTGTGCATGCGGTCGGCCAGTTTGACGAGGATGACGCGAATATCCTCCACCATCGCCAACAGCATTTTGCGGAAGCTTTCGGCCTGCCGATCCTCAGCGGAATAGAAATCGAGCTTACTCAGTTTAGTGACGCCGTCGACGCAGCGCGCCACGTCCTCGCCGAACTCTTTGCGCACCTGGTCGACGGTGACGCTGGTGTCTTCCACGACGTCGTGGAGCAGACCGGTTTCCATGGCCACCACGTCCATGCGCATGTCGGCGAGTATGTGCGCCACCATGAGCGGGTGCATCATGTAGGGCTCGCCCGAACTGCGGCTCTGTCCCTGATGGTATTTGAGAGCGAAGCGGAAGGCCTTTTCGAGCGGCGCGAGATCGTCCTTCGGACGGTACTCGCGGATCTTGGCTACCAGCTCGACATACAACTGTTCCACCGGATCGGGCGGCGGTTGAGGGAAGGCATCAGGCAGGCTGACGGACTCGGAAGCCACTGTACTCTCGATTGTAGCAGGGGTGGGAAGAATCCTCAGGGGCGAGAGAGCGTCAGAGAAACAGATCCACCGGCACGCGGAATCTGGCGGCGAGGAGTTTAGCCTGACTCTTGCTGATCGCGCGCTTGCCGTTGAGGATCTCGGAAAATGCGGCTCTTGGGCAGCATATTCTGCAAGTCGGCCGGAGCCATGTCTCGTTCCTTCAAAAGGTGGGCGAGCATCTTGTGCGGCTCGGTTGGCGGAAGGGGACAGCGACGCGTCTCATAATCTTCGATCAGCATCGCCAGCATTTCCAGCAGGCGGCCTTCCTCGTCGCTGATTTCTTCCTCTGGTTTTTCCATGAGGCCGGAAGCCGTTCGAAGAAGCCGGCGATACTCGGTGGTGCTGTGGATGACAACTGGAAGAGTATCCCCGAGCAGTTGGCGATACTTCGGCTTATCCAATATGGTCGCGCTCATCGTGTCTTCCACTTTCCTTAATCGTATTCCGTATGAGTCAGAATCTGCCGAATATAGAGCACCTGCCATCGATATTTGATCACCGAGATCAGCCGGAACTTATTCCCCGAGATGTTGAACACCGTATAAACCCCAACTGAATCTGCATGCGGGAAGTCCAGGCGCGTTTCGACCAGGTTGCGCCATGAGGCGCGTTTGACCACCTGGTACCAGTGCATCAAAGCTTCCAGAGCCTCAGGAGCAATCAGAATCGGCCAGGGATGCACGGGGATGACAGGAACTGTTCGTCAATTTGCATCAGGTCTCGACCCAGATATCCGAGGACAACTGCGCCCTCCGTCACCCCTGATGCAATCGCTGCGATGCGTCCACTCTGGCCGCGCGCCACGACGGGATGGCCGCGCCAAGCAGTGCGATGGTCATCACCGCACCCATTGCCGCCAGCAGGGTCGCGGTATTATGCGTGGCGATGCCGAAGACCATATCGCGCAGCAGTCGCGCCGCGAACCAGCCGCCGATGGCGCCGATCGCCACCCCGGACAGCGCCAGCCGCAGAACGTGGGCGCTGGTCCAGCGGAGAATGCGCAAGGGCGATGCGCCCAGCGCCAGCCGGACCGCGATTTCCGGTTCGCGGCTGGTCACCCAATAATTGAGCAGACCGTAAATTCCCACGGCGGCCAGCAGCATCGCCAGGCCGGCGAACAGCGTCAGCAGCAGCGTGCTGAAGCGGCGCCGCGCCAGGCCCGCGCCGAGCGCTGCGTCCATCGTCGCGAAATGTTGCAGCGGCAGATTGCGATCGAGCGCCGCCACGCGCGCGCGAATCGCCGGCATCAATTTCAGCGGATCTCCCGCGGCGCGCACCAGAATCGTCATGCTGCTGTCCGATTGCCGGGTCGCCGGGAAAAACATCTCCGGGTCGGTGGAACTGTCTCGCCCATATTGGCGGACATCTCCCACCACGCCGACGATTTCCATCAGGTCGCCCTGCTGATACGGACCGCCGAATTTGATCTGATGACCGAGGGCGCTCTCATGCGGCCACCAAAGGCGCGCCAGCGTCTCATTGACGACCGCGATTGTCGGCCCTCCCGCGCGGTCGGTATCGTCGAACTCGCGCCCTTGTAGCAACGGGATGCCCATCATGTGAAAGTAGCCGGGTTCGGTCCAGTTGGTGAGCGCCAGCGGCACCTGGTCGCGCGATGGAGCGGGCAGGCCGGCCACGGAATAGAACCAGTCGCCGCAATCTCCCATGGGCGGCGGGCAATGGGCCGCGCTGACATCGGCCACGCCGGGGACGCGCCGCAGATCGGCGGTGAGTTGCGCATAGAACTGGTGGATCGCCTCGGAACTGCGATACGCCTGGCCCGGCAGATTGAGCGAAAACGACAGCAAGCGCTCGGGGTCGAAGCCGGGACTGACGGTTTGGGCGGCCCGCAAACTACGCAGTAGAAGTCCGGACCCGAACGCCAGCACCAGCGTGATGGCCACTTCCGCTACGACCATGGCGCCGCGCAGCGATTGCCGCCGCTTGCCGGCGCCCGCCACGCGCGCGCCTTCCTTCAGGGCGCTGCCAAGATCGATCCGCCGCGATGCCAGCACGGGCGCGAGACCGGCCAGCAGGCCGGCGCCCACGGTGATGCCGAGAGAAAACAGCAGCACCATGGGATCGATGCGCGTTTCTGCCAAGCGCGGAATGTCGCGCGGTGCGAGGCTCACCAGCAGGCGAAGTCCGACCCAGGCGAACGCCAGCCCCGCCGTGCCGCCCGCCAGCGCGATGGCCACGTTCTCGGTCAGCAACTGCCGCACCAGCCGGAATTGTCCCGCGCCGATTGCCTTGCGCAGCGCCAGTTCGCCGGCGCGCGCCGTATTGCGCGCCACCAACAGGCCGGCGACGTTGGCGCAGGCGATCAGCAGTATCAGGACGGCCGCCCCCATCAGCACCATCAGAGCGCGGCGGATGTCGCCGACGTAGCCTTCGGTGAGGAACGAACCGAAACTGCGGTGGTCGGCCTCCGGACCGGGGTCGGTCTCGGCCAGGTGGCGCATGATGCCGTCGAGGTCGGCGCGTGCTGCGGTCACGGTGACGCCCGGTTTCAGCAGCGCCAGCCCGCGAATCGAACCGTGGCGGCCGCGGCTCGCCGGCTTGCCCATGATGCGGCCGAGCGACACGTAATAGTCCACCGGATCGGGCGTCCAGAGGGGCGCGGCCACGCCCACCACCTGGAAGGGCTTGCCATCGAGAACCACGTTCGTGCCCACGATGTGAGGATCGCCTTCGAAGCGGCTCGACCAGAACGGATGGGTGAGGACGATGGTGGCAGGCGCGCCCGGCAGGTCATCCTGTTCGCCCAGCAGGCGGCCCAGCAGGGGGCGAATGCCGAGCAGTCCATAATAAGGAGCGGTGACGGCCCGGCCGGCGGTAGTGACGGGATCGCCGCGGCCGGTCAGCGTGCCGCCGAAGCCCTGGCCGGCGGCCATTTCCCGGAAGGAGCGGTTGCTCTCGCGCCAGTAGTTGAAGTTGCCCCAGGTGACGCTGAAATCGCCTTTGCCGTTGGATTCGCCCAGGCGCACCAGGCGTTCGGAAGAGGGGTAGGGAAGCGGCTTGATCAGCACCGCGTCCACCACGCTGAAGATGGCGGTATTCACGCCCACGCCGAGCGCGAACGTCAGAATCACCACCAGCGAAAATGCCGGCGAACGCCCCATCGCACGGACGCCGTAGCGCACATCTTTCAGGAGATTTTCGAACGCCGCGAAGGTCCATGCGTCGTGCGCATGTTCGGCTACCGCGGTAGTGTTGCCGAAGTGGCGGCGTGCCGCGGCGCGGGCGGCTTGGGGCGTCATGCCGCGCTCTTGCAACGCGGCGGCCTCCATCTCGACGTGACTGCGAACTTCTTCCGCGACGTCGTTATCGATTGCCGCGCGGCCTGTCATCCAAGCGCGCATTTTGCTCCACCACAGGCGCATTTCGCTATCCCTCCGGACTGAGTACGCGACTCATGGCTTCCACGAACCGCTGCCATTTGGACTGTTCCGCCACCAGTTGCGCTTGGCCGGCGGGTGTGAGCCGATAGTAGCGGGCGCGGCGCGCATTGGGCGACATTTTCCATTGCGCCACCACCCACTTACGCTGCAGCAGGCGCTGCAGGGCGGGGTAGAGCGAGCCGTTGTCCACGATGAATTCGTTGCCCGATTGCTGTTCCAGGAACTGCGCGATCCCATAGGCATGGTTGGGCCCGGCCTGGAGGCTGCGCAGAATGAGCACTTCGAGAGTGCCTTGCAGGAATTCCATCCGCTCAGATGGACCGTCTACCGTAGACATACTACCTATATAAACCGAAAGCTGCGGTGTGTCAATAGCGATACCGTTGGTGCAATGGCGATGCGGGGAGGTGGTGGAGCGCAGGGCTGGGGGCAGAGATCGTGGTGTTCTCCGCGCACTTGAACGAGATTCGGCCTGCCCTTATTGCGGGCACTGCGCTGGCTGGAATGCTCCGCCGTTCGGCATGCCGATGGCGGGGCGGGCTCGCAGCACACTAGCTGTCGGCCCGCCCCCAGATGCTACTCGAAGCTGATGACTACCTTCGTTCCGCCTCCGGAAGCGGGCGAATCGATCAATTTGACTCCGGACATGGTGACGGAGACATGCGAGATCTTGGCCTTCTGGTTCTTATGCATGATGACGTCGGGAGTAGGTCCGTCCTGGAAAAGGCTGAACGGTGACAGGCTCAGTCCCTTACCGTCGGCGCCGCTCTCCACGATGATGTCGGATCCGGCGTACGTCACGTCGATCGAGCACCGCTGGCCGTTGCACGCGATGGTTTGATTCTTGCCGCCAATGGTGACTACCACGTTCGTGATCGCTCCTTCGGCGTTGGGATGGGAGCGCAGATCGCCGGCGGCCTTAAATTCCTTCCACGGCACCGCCGACTGGATGGACAACGATCCGTCTAAAATGACGATCGGTGTATCGCCGCTTGCCTGAATCCTGGATCCGGCGGCCGACAGGAGTGCCAGAACGATCCCCGTCACGAACACTATCTGCTTTGCACGCATTTCTTCTCCGTTTGACTGGAGCGGCCTATCGCGCGGCTTTCAACTTGGATTGCTTGTCGCGGTCCTGGATATCGGGCCGATCCAGGTAAGTTTTGTAGCTATCAGAGTCCCACTTCTGGGCCAGCATCGCAAGTAGGTGGTCTGCTTTTTGAGCACTTTCTTGCGATTTTCCATCGCCCAGAGCTTTTTCCGCCGCGCTCAATACCAACCAGCACCGCCACTCGCCTTCGACATTCCCGGCGCCGGCGAACCATGGCTGTACGAGCAATGCCGTATTGCGTGCCTGCTGCGCTTCTCCCGCGGCGAGCAGTGCCTCAGCATATGCGAGCCTGGCGCCGGCACTGAGCAATGGCGAACCCGATTTCCCGGATACTCGCGCGGCTTCGGCAATGGTGGCGAGGCCAGCCGGGCGAGCGCCGGTGGCGACCTGCGCGGCGCCCAAGGTGCACTTGGCGGTCACTGCCACATCGATATCGAGATTCGGCAAGTCCAGCACGCGCCGGCTGAATTCCATGGCGCCCTTGAAATCGCGCTGGCTGAGCGCCATCTCCGCCCGGGTCTCGTCGGCCAGCGCGGCCACGGTGCGCGAAGGGCTCGGTTCCGCCGACGCCAGCGCTTGCCGCGCGTCGGCATATCGACCCAACCGCCAGTAGACTTCAGCGGCATCGATCAGATCGTACTGCGAATTCAACTGGTCGCCCATCTGATGAGCGGCATCGTAAGCGCGACGGTAACTGGCCAGCGCCTCCGGGAATCGGCCCTGCGCCATCAGCACCGTACCGCTCCCCTGTTCGGCCAGCGCCACCAGAGACCCGTCGCCCACCTGTTCGCCGATCTGCGCCTGCTGCTCGAACGAGGCCAGCGCCGCGGCGTAGTCGCCCTTCTGCCGCTGCGCGCGCGCCAGCAGCACCAGTGCATTGGCCGCTTCCTTTTGATACCCGCCCCGCCGATACCACTCGAGCGCCTGCTGTACCTGGCGAATCGCCTCCTCTACATCGCCATAACGCATTGCCAGACTGCCGAGGGAAAACAGCGCGCGCGCTTCGTTGCGCTCGGAATGGAAGCGGCGGGCGTATTCCAGGCTCTGTTGGTAGGCCTTGCGCGCCTGGTCGGCGTCGCCCTTGAGGAAATAGGCGTTGCCCAGGTCAACGAGGCCGCGCGCCGTAAGATTTTCGAGGCCGCTGGCACGGGCCATGTCGATGGCCTGCGCGGCGTCGGCCTGTGCCTGCGCGTAATCGCCAGACCCGCGGTATTCCACCGCGCTCAACTGCAGCAGCGTCTGGATCTGTTGCGACAGGCTGCCGATATCGGTGGAAAGCTTGCGTGCCTGTTCCAGCAGAGTGCGCGCTTCGTTGAAATTGGTCATGCGATTGGCCGCCACCGCGCGCTGGTAAAGCACTTCCACCTGGCCTTCGGGATTGCTGAGATTGCGATACAACTCGCCCGCCTGGTCGAACGCCTGGGCGGCGCGCTGCTGTTGCAGTTGCCTGCCATAAAGGATGGCGAGGCGCAGCCAGGCGGCCGGATTTTGGGCTTGCCGGCGGGTGGCTTCGCGATACGCCTCGGTGGCGTCGGCGGTCTTCTCTTCACGCTCGAGAGCGCGCCCCAGATCGACATAGGCGTTGGATTTTTCGTCGGGCTCCGCGCGCGCCAGTAGATCGCGATAGAGCGCCACGGCGCCGGCGAAATCGCCGGTCAGGGTGAGTTGCAAAGCGCGCAGGTACAGCCGATCGGCGCGGCTCAGATGCGCGTCCACATCGGGCGGGGCGGCGCGCAGCATTTCCTCGCGCGCTTTGTCCATCAGGTCGAGTTCGAGATAGGCTTCCGCCAGGCGGGCGTGGGCCATGCTGAATTGCGGATCGCTACCGGCCTGTTCGAGCGCTTTGCTGGCCTTATAATAAGTGCCGTCTCGCAGAGCCGCCACGCCTTCGCGATACCAACGCTGCGCGCCGGGCGCGGCGCGGTAGGAGCGGTCGGCCAATAACCACCAGGCGCCGCCGATCGCCGAGAGCAGCAGCACCACCGCCGTCACCGCTGCGGCGCGCGACTTCCGCCAGGGAGCGGCCAACGTCCGCAACGTGTGCCAGAGAGTGGGCGTAGGCGCCGCGGCCACTCCCGACCTGGGCAGCAGCACCTCCGTCTCCTCCGTTTCGGGCTGCGCCATCCCAGCGCGTGCAGCCCGCAAACCGGCCAGCATCTCAAGTGCGGATTGAAAGCGCGCCTCGGGATTCTTCGCCAGCGATTTCTCCACCACTGCGTCGAGCGCCGCCGGCACGCGCGTATTCACCTGCGAGGGCGCGGGCGGATCCACGTGCAGCACTCCCGCGAGAATTTCCACTGAGTTGGCGCCCGCGAAAGCGCGGCGGGCCGTGAGGCATTCGTACAGCACCGCGCCGAGCGCGAACAGATCGCTGCTGGGCGCGAGTGGAGCTTCGCGCGCCTGTTCGGGCGACATATAGGCCGGCGTCCCCAGCACCGTCCCTTCGGCCGTTGCCGGTGTGACAGCGGTGGATTTCTCGTCAGGCACGTGGTAGAGCTTGGCGAGGCCGAAATCCAGCACTTTCACCTGTCCGCGTTCGTTGATGAAGATATTGGACGGCTTAATGTCACGATGGATGATCCCGTTGCGATGCGCTTCCGCCAGCGCTTCGGCCACTTCCTCGGCGATGCGCACGGCTTGCAGTACGGAGACGCCGCCGCGCGCCAGCAAGTGCGCCAGATCCTGGCCGGAGACCAGCTCCATTACCAGAAACGCCTGCCCGTCCGGCGTCTCGCCATAGTCGTAAATGCGCGCGATGTGGGGATGATTGAGCGCCGATGCGGCACGCGCCTCGCGCAGAAAGCGTCCGCGGTAGATCTCGTTGGCAGGAGCGGCGTTGGAAAACTTGATTGCCACGCGCCGGCCCAAATGGGTGTCTTCCGCCAGATAAACGACGCCCATACCGCCCCGTCCCAACCGGCCGAGAATGCGGTAATGCGATACGGTCTCCCCGATCATTCCAGGAGACTATTTTCCGTCAACGGGGTATCGAAGACAAGCGCGCCGCAACAACGCGCTCCCCGGCCGGCTATGCTAGACTGATCGACACCCTGGAATCCACCGGCCCCGTGGAGGATGAAGTATGCGCCCCTTGACAATCCTTGTCCTCGGTTCGCTCCTGTGCGTGCCGTCCGCGGCCCAGCGGCCCACTCCGGAGATCCAAAAACAGACTCTGGATAAGTCCCGCGAGATCGCCATTCATTACACCGGCAAGCTGCCCGATTTCATCTGCACCGAACAGGTGGAGCGCACCGACCGCACCAGCGCCACCAATATCAAGGTGGACCGCCTGACCATCCAGCTCGGTTACTCCGGACAAAAAGAGAAGTACAAGCTGGTGGGCATGAATGGGAATAAGACCGAACAGAAGCTGGATTCGCTCGACGGTCTCATCACCGGCGGCGAATTCGGCAGCCTCCTGCTCGGCGTTTTCGACCCGTCTTCGGAGGCCGCCTTCCAGTGGAAGTCTTCCGCGAATCTTCGCAAGCGGCCAGTGGAAGTTTATTCCTACCGGATCGCGCGCGAAAAATCGCATTACCTGTTGGGCCACCGTGCGCAGAACGGACAGATGCTGGCCACCGTGGCGGGATACAAGGGCGAAGTGACGCTGGATAGCGAGACGGGCAGAGTGCTGCGCCTGACGGCCTCCGCCGACGATATCCCCAAAGACTCCGGCATCTTCCAGTCGTCGGTGGAAGTGGATTACGATTTCATCGCCGTGGCCGGCGGCACCCACCTGCTGCCATCGCATTCCGTCTCCCGCATGGAGCGCGAATACCGGCAGATTTCCAACGTGGTGACGTTCGCCGGATACCGTAAGTTCGAAGTCGAGTCCAGCATCGACTTCAATCCCAAGGATCGGTAATCCCAAAAATCGGTGAGCTAATTCAGGAAGTAAGTGCGATACAGGGTGTCGCGCTGTTTGGGCACGAAGCCGGCATCGCGAATGATGCGCCGCAATTCCTCTTCGCTGGCGCGATGGTGCGCCCCCGCGGCCGACACTACATTTTCTTCGATCATGATGCTGCCCACGTCATTGCCCCCGAACCGCAGACCCAACTGGCAGGTCTTCAGCCCTTGCGTCACCCATGACGATTGCACGTTCTCGAAGTTATCCAGGTAAATGCGCGAAATGGCCAAGGTTTGCAAATACTCCACGGCCGTCGCTTCTTCCTTCACGAAGTGGCCGAGCGAAGTATTTTCGCGCTGGAACGTCCAGGGGATAAACGCCGTAAATCCGCCCGTCTCTTCCTGTAGATTGCGCACCAGTTCCAGGTGATTCATGCGCTGCTCGATGGTTTCGCCGCAGCCGAACATCATGGTCGCGGTGGTGCGCATGCCGAGTCGATGCGCCGTGCGGTGTACGTCCACCCAATCCTGGGTGTTGCACTTCAGCCGGCTGATGCGATGGCGCACGCCGTCATCCAGAATCTCCGCGCCGCCGCCGGGGATGGAATCGAGCCCCGAATCCATCAGCCGCTTAATGGTGTCGTGCAAATTCAGCCCGCTCACGTCGGCGATGTTGGTGACTTCGGGCGCCGAGAGGCAGTGCAGGTGGATGGGATAGCGCTGCTTGATGCTGCGGAAGAGATCTTCATACCATTCGATCTTGAGATCGGGATGCAAGCCGCCCTGCATCAGGACGCCGGTGCCGCCTAGATCGAGCGTCTCCTGGATTTTTTCGTAAATGGTCTCCTTCGGCAGAATGTACCCTTCGGCGTGGCCCATCGGCCGGTAAAACGCGCAGAAGGAGCAGTATTCAGTGCAGAAGTTGGTGTAGTTGATGTTGCGGTCGATGATGTAGGAGACTACGTTCTCGGGATGCCAGCGGCGGCGGACGGCGTTAGCCTCCATGCCGATGGCGATGAGGTCGTCGGATGCAAACAGTTCGAGCGCTTCTTGACGGGTGATCATTCGCAAAACCCAGGCTTATCTCTCTTACGATAGCAGAGGTGTGGGTTGAGCGTTGGATTCAGGCGTGCAGCGCCAGTTCTTGTGCCAGAACCTGCACAAAGAGGTACACGCCGAATAAAGGCTTGGGATCGCCTTTTCCCCAGCGGTTCACCTGCCATTTGGCGCGCAGGCGTTTCACCGGGTGTTCGGAAAGGTCCAGCAGAATCTGGTAGGTTCCGCAGTAGAATTTCTGCGGAAACGCTACCAAGGGTTTGGCGCCCCAGTCCGTCCCGTCGGACGAGCCCCAAATGGCGATGTCGATGCTTTCCTGTTCGATGATGCGGGTGAGCCCCAAAGTCAGAACCAACGTTCCGGATTGAAGTTCGCCCAGATCGAGTTCAGAAGACTGCCCGGCTTCGCGGACCGTTGTCTCCGGCAATAAGAACTGTGGAAGCATTAGGCCTTCCTCCAGCATTGAAATGCTACGTTGCATTAAGCTTCGCTAATTTGTTTCTGGCTGACTCCAGCGTCTCATACTTTTTGCAAAAACAAAAGCGTACTTGTTGGCTACCGCGCCCTTCTAGTGCATAAAAACTCGAACCCGGGACGGCCGCGATACCGACGTTTTCGATCAAGTGTCGAACAAATTCCACGTCGTTGGGAAATCCGAAAGCTGACACGTCGGTCATCACATAATATGCACCGCGAGGCCTGAAACAGCGGAATCCGGCTGATTCCAAGCTGCTTACCAAGTGATCGCGACGCTTGGTATACTCCTCGCCGAGCCCCGCATAATACTCATCGGGCAGTGCGAGAGCTACCACGCCCGCTGCCTGTAGGGGCGAGGCGGCGCCTACAGTCAGGAAGTCGTGGACCTTGCGGATGGAGTTACTCAAGTCGGGTGGCGCCAGCACCCAGCCTACGCGCCAACCTGTTACCGAATAGGTCTTGCTCATGCTGTTCACCAATACCGACCGGTCCCGCATGCCGGGCAGGGAAGCGATGGGAACGTGTACGGCACCCTCATAAAGGATGTGCTCGTAAATCTCGTCCGTGATGGCCAGTACATCGAACTCCTGGCAGAGCGACGCAATCTGCTCCAGTTCGGCCCGCGTGAATACCTTACCCGTCGGATTGTTGGGGCTATTCAGGATAATGGCGCGGGTGCGCGGGTTAAAGGCGCGGCGCAATTCGTCGGGATCGAAAGTCCAGTCCGGCGCGTGCAGGGTGACGTAGCGCGTCTGCGCGCCGCAGAGTTGCGTATCGGGCCCGTAATTCTCGTAAAACGGCTCGAACAGCACCACCTCATCGCCGGGATTCAGCACCGCCAGCAGGGTGGCCACCATGCCTTCGGTAGCGCCGCAGCAGACCGTGATCTCCTGTTCGGGGTCGAACTCCATCTCATAGGTACGGAGATACTTGGCGGCGATGGCTTGGCGGAACGGTTTGGCGCCCCAGGTGACGCTGTACTGGTTGATGTCGGCCTCCACGGCTGCTATGGCGGCATTTTTCAGCACGGCGGGAGCGGGGAAATCGGGAAAGCCCTGCGCCAGGTTGAGAGCGCCTTTGGCCATGGCCTGCCGGGTCATGTCGCGGATCACGGACTCGGTGAAGCGCGAAATACGCTGGCTGCGAAAACGGGTTCGGAGTGCGGTTACGGTAGATGACACCCTTCGAGATTATAAAAAAGGTGGGCTGCTGTAAAGCGCAGGATTACGGGAATGGGCCCGCCGGTATCTGAAAGCGGGCCCTCCCGAATTGCAGAAAGGATCGTTGGTCGAACGATAACATCCGGTTCTGCCAGCAACAATATGTCTTTGGTTAGCGAAGTGCTATCCTGCGCTCGTGTGGGAGTTTTTCAGGCGCATGCAGATTCCGCTGGGCGTGGCCACGGTCATCGCCGTGGCATACCTGGGATATGTGTGGCTGGCTCGCAGGTCCGCCACGGAGCATTATGAGGCGCGGACGAAACTGGCCGAGCCCACCGAGGACCAGAAGGCCAAATTCAGCGATACATATGGCGGATCGGCCGTCAAGATTCTCCAGTTTTACGCGCGCGACGGCGCCGTGACAGAGGATCAGGGTACAGTGATGTGCTACGGCGTGCTGAACGCCAAATCGGTACGCGTGGAACCACCGGTTGCGGACTTTTACCCGGCCCTCAATCGCTGCATCGACATTTCGCCGAAGCACGACACCAAATACGTGATGACCGCGGTGGGCGGGGATGGCAAGACCGCCACTGCCGAGTTCACTGTGGCAGTGCGGGGCGACGCTGCGAGGGGCGACACTGCGAGGCTGCCGCGCATTACCGACTTTCATGTGTCGAAACACACAGTGGAAGACGGCCGCCATTACGTCACCCTCTCGTTCGCTTTCGAGAATGCCAGCAAGGTGATGATGGAGCCACCGGTGGTGCCGGCACTTGAGGATTCCGCCCCTTTCGGCCAATGGACAGTGACTCCGGAGAAGACCACGACTTACACGCTCATCGTAATGGACAAGAAGGGTCATAAGGCGTCCAAACAGTTGACCGTAGAAGTGCCGGGAAAGTAAGTCCGCCCGGCATTTGACCTGCACCTGACGGAGAGGTCCGGTGGATCGCGCGCGCAGACGAATGGCGTCGATTGAAGTATCGTCTTCGTGACACGAACGTCCTGCTGCGAGGGCTTGATCGCCGCTATCCCCACTGCCGAACGGTGCGCCGCGTCTTGATCGTCCCGCGAAAGGGTTCTCGCGTTACGAGACGGTCCTGAAAGAAGCGGGCGAGTTGTGGTCCGGCGGCATAGGGGTGTTCACCCGCATAACGATCGGGCCCATGTGTGAAACAATAGTTTTTCTATGCCAACGTATCCGGATCTCGCAGGCAAAGTTGCGCTGGTCACCGGCGCATCTTCCGGCATCGGCGCCGCCACCGCGCGTCTCCTTGCCGGGCAAGGTGTACGCGTCGCCATCGGCTTCCACCAGAACAAGCAGGGAGCTATCGAAGTGCTGGAGTCGATCTCGTCTGCCGGCGGCACTGCCGTCGCGGTGGTGGGCGACTTCCGCAAGACGCAGGAGATCAATTCCGTAGTCGCGCAGGTTGTCAAAGAATTCGGCCCCATCGATATTCTGGTGAACAATGCCGGCTCCCTGGTGAAGCGCATGCCCATCCGCGAGATCGCCGAGGAGATGTGGGACGATGTGGTGGCTCTGAATCTTAAGAGCGCTGTGTTTGCGTCGAAAGCAGTGGCGCCTTCTATGATCGAGCGCCGCAGCGGCGCCATCGTCAACATCGTATCGATCGCCGGCCACAACGGCGGCGGTCCGGGCGCGGGGACCTACGCGACCGCGAAAGCGGGTCTTACATCGTTCACCAAGTCGCTCGCCAAGGAAATGGCGCCCCACGGTGTGCGCGTGAACGCGGTCTCGCCCGGCGTGATCGATACGCCGTTCCACGAGGTGTTTTCGACCCCGGAGATGATGGCCGGCTTCGTGAAGTCGATCCCGCTGGGGCGCGTCGGCACGTCGGAGGAATGCGCCAACGTGATCGTGTTTCTGGCGTCGGGGGCGGCGAGCTACGTCATCGGAGAGACGATCGAAGTCAACGGCGGGCAGTTGATGCGATAGCGCGCCTGCGACTATTGCAACACCCGCTTCACGAATTCCTTGTCTTCCAGAATTGCCCGTAAGCGCGCGCCGGGCGACGGTGCGGAGAAGCGCTGCCGCACGGCACTATCGAGTTCGATGGCTTGGCGGAAATCCGCCACCGCGGCCACCTTGTCGGCCAGATTGTAGTCGAGAATTCCCAAGCTCATGTACGCCTGGGCTGACGGCATGTACGATGCCGCTTTCGCTGCTGCGTCGCGCGCCTCTTTGTGCTTGCCCGCGCTCGCCAGGCGGCCGGCCTTCTCCTGATAGAGGTACCCGAGATTCAGATTGAGCAGGCGGCGCAATTCGGGAATCGGCGCCGGGTTGTCGTCGACATTCAGATAAAGGTAGCGATCGTTGTTGATGTTGCGCCCGCCGCCTTTTCGCACCACGATCATCGATGCCGATTGCTTGCCGCGCGAATCGCCGCCGGCATCGTCCCCCGCCTTCAGTGCGGCGAAGAGCTTTTCCGCCAGCTCTCCCTCGGTCGCCTCGAACGCCCGGCCCATTGCCTCCGGCACCTGTGGGCCCACCAGAATATTGCCTTGCGCCGACCACGTTTTTCCTTGCCGGTCGCCCGCCCATTTTGGCGCGTTCGGGCCGGTGTACGCCGCGATGTTGCCCTTGCCGTCGACAATCGCCACCTGCCGGCCCTCTTTGTCAGGGAACGTGTCCTCGGCGAGCAACCTGGCGAGCGCGTCCTTGGCGGAAAGCCCCTGCCGCAGCAGTTCGAGTCCGCGCGGACCGTACCCCACGTTCACGTCGGCCTGCGTGGCGATGGCGCCCACGCCGGCTTCCGCCCATGGCACCACCGCGCCCACCGAAAAGTATCGCGATGCCACGGCGACGCCCCAATCGCCGGCCACTGGATCGTAAGCGACGATGGAAAAAGTGTTGACGTCGGCGGCATGCAGGACGCACGCGACGAACATCAGTCCGGCCAATGGTTTCATAGAGACCAGTTATACAATATGCCTGCAATGACGTGCCCGGATGCAGCGGCAATCCGCCGCATACATTGGCACGGCGTGGTACGCGTCTTCCCGAATTGCGACTGGGCTATTCCTGCGGCTTGTGCGCCTCCGGGTGCGCTTTCGCCGGACGACGATCTGCCCTGTCAAGCTCGCTCATTTTCGAATCGAGAGTCCGGTTATACAATAGGCCTCATGTCCCGTGCCTGCCTGCCGTTGGTAGTATTCCTCTTTGCCCGCTGTTTCGCGTTTCAGACGCCGTCCGCGCCGGTGGTAAATCATCTCCAAGACCCCTTTGCTGCCGGATGGATTCTGGTCGATACCAACGGCGATGGCATCGCGAATATGGTCAACGGGAAGGTCCTGGTGCCGGCATCGCCGAGCGCCGCGGAGAATGCCGCGGCCGCGAATGTGGCTGCCCGCCTGGGGTACGGCTCTACCGGCCTGACGCCGCCGGTGGTAGTGGCCGGCGAAGCGGCTAGCGGACCGCACATCGTCATTGGCGGGAAACCGCCGGTGGAACTCGAGAAGGGCGAAGGCGGCGTGTTTTCATCGGACGGAGGGCTGCTGGTGGCAGGCGCCGATGACGCGGGCCTCACGGCCGCCGCCGATGGGTATGCGGCGCGCGCTCCTTACATCTGGCGCACGAACGGCGAGAAACTTTCGGCCATCGCCGCAGCGGTGGGCAGTGTCGAACTCACCGGCGTGACATACCTGCACGGAAAGAACGGCATTCATCGCGCCTTCCTACGCGGCACTGCGACACCGGAGGCGCTCAACGCCGCTCTTGGCAAGCTTGCACTGGCCTCGGTACACGAACTCGTCGTCACCGGCGGACCGACGGCTACCAGTCCGAAACCTGAGGCCGCCGCGCCCGATACGCCGGCCGCCCCGGCGGCCGGCGGGAATGCCGAGCCCACAGGCGCGGGAGGCGCCGCCGCTACTGCACCGACGCATCTCGACTTGGCCACGCTCTTCACCAGCAAGGGACTCTTCGGTGCTTCCGGCCGCATTCCCATCCCCGGTTCCACCAACGGCCATCTCTTCGTGCCCGCGGGCGCAGCGGGAGTGGCCATGGCCAACCTGGCGGCGCGTATGGGACTCGAAACCACCGGCATCACGCTGCCTATTGCATCGCCCGCCGATACCGCCGCGGCGCGCGATGTGCGCGCTCCCGCCGTGCTTGCCGGCGCGTCGCCGCTGGCACAGGAGGCGGAGCGCAAGCTTCGGTCCGGCGATACTGCGGCGCCGCAATCGGAGACCGAACTGGCGGCAGGCGAAGGCGAACTGCGCGTCGTGGATAACGCCTTCACACGACGCCCCGCCATCCTCACGCGCGGCGACGACGCCGGTGCGGCGGCCGCTCTGGGAGCCTTGGCCGACCGTTTCCCGAACGTCTGGGAGCAGGGAAAGCAATATCTCTCGCTGGAAGAAATCCGCTACGACCTGCATCGTTTCTTCTCGCTCCGTTCGTCATCGGGCCAGACCGCCGCCGCACTCTATCACCTCGATCGCTGGACCAGGCAGTTCGACCTCACCGGAGCCAAAGACGTGAAGGCGGAGATCGATACCGAAGTCGCCGACCCCGCGCTGGCTGCCTTCGTGAAGCGCGAGTTCCACATCGCCAACGTGGAGACCGGCAGCCTCCACGCCGGCACCAGGTGCTGCGAAGATCTGCATTACAAGACGGCGCCGTTCCATCAGGCTACCCCGACCTTCGCCGAAGACATCGTGATTCCATGGGAAGGCAAACGGCTGCTCGACGCGGTGAGGGAGGCCGCTCCCAAGATCGCCGCGGGACAGGAGGCGAAGCTGGTGGCGCGTGTGAGCGAAGGCCCGGAAGAGCGTCGCAAACTGACCGCGCAATTGCAGCAGATGCTCGGCCCGCATGCCAATATCGAAGTGCTCTGCGCCTTTAAGCAGGGATATAGCTGGCTGATGGATGAGATCGCGCCCGCGCTGGCCGGGAAGCCGGTGGCGAGCCTGCGCATCGAGTTCGCCAAGAATGTGGACCCCACCAAGATTCGCACCATGCAGTCGGAAGCGCGCTGGGTGCAGGAGCTTTATCCGGTGGACGAGATGCTGGCGCGCAAACTGAATGTGCCGCTCGCGAAAATCACGTTCGACGAAATCGCCGAACCGACCGCGCATACCCCGACGTATCGCGTGCATGCGCTCGACGCTGCCGGCAAGGAAATTCTGACGCGCGACTTCACTATCTCCAGCGTGATGCAGCCCTACAACGGCGTGATGCCGCGCTACGAGCAAGTGCAGGTGGAGACCGGCTGGGTGCAACTGGAAGCCGGCGGCAAGACGCTGCTCAACCAGCGCATCCGGACCGATATCGAAGAGCTCTGGGACCATTACCAGAACAAGACTTTGCCGAAGGTCTACCAGTTCGTGCTCTCACAGGCGCACGGCGACCTGCGCACCGAATTCTCGCCGCCCTTCGACACCATCAAGCTCGACATTCACCTGAGCGAGCCCGATTATAGTCTCGATCTCGACCGCGAGCGCATCTCCTCGCTTGAGGCGCTGCAGGAGGACACGCTCTATTCCACCGACGTCTTCATGAGCATGATGGGCGACCTGTTGACCGGCCGGCCTGTCACTTATACCGGGCGCGTGCTGCCCATTGTCCACCACTCGGAAGACGGTAAGGACGGGCATGTGCGCATCGAATTCTATGGCAAGCCGGCCGCCAATCCGCTGGTGCGTCTGAGTTGGACCGATGCGCAAGGTAAGCATCATATGCAGGAGCGCAATCTGCCCGTGCTGAATGGCGACATGCAGCCGCGGCTGATTCAGGCGCGGGTGAAAGCCGGGGAGGCGGGCCTGGAACGCCTGACCTGGATGCTGCCCGCCGATTTCGCCAAAGACGATTATGACGCGTGGCTGCGCCTGGAAGGCCAGGACCAGGTGGATCGTGGCATCTTTTCAGTGGAGCAGGCGCGCGGGCAGTTGCATTGGCTGGAAGAGATGCACGCCGCCGGAATTTATCGCGACGAAATCGCCTACCCGCACCTGCGTGGGATGGCCGTCGAATTCGATCTGCCGCTCGCCGCCAGTGCGCTCCCCGATACGCCCGCGCCGCGTGAATTCGCGGAGTTCGCCGTCACCCCGCCCGCCACTCCGCGGCCCATGATTACCGGTGTGAAACCGATGCCGGGCACGCCGTTCGTGCAATGGAGCGAGCCCATCAGCCCCGCCGAAAACGCCGCTATTCTAGCGCGGCTGGCGACTTATCCCGGCGTAAACGTCTATTGGATGGGCCGCAGCTACCTGGGCGAGAATATCTGGGCGGCCGACATCATGGAGCCTTCGCCGGCGGTGCTGCGGTCGTGGCCCAAGGAGACCACGCTCAAAGCATCCATCGTCTATTCCGGCCGGCAGCATGCCAATGAAGTGTCGAGCACCAGCCACATCGACAAGCTCGCCGAGCAGCTGGTTACCGACCCTGCCAAGCGCGACTTACTCAAGAAAGTAAATGTGGTGATTCACCCCATCACGAATCCCGACGGTGCGCAGCTTTCGGTGGACCTGGCCCGGATTACTCCCGATAATATGCTGCATCCCGGCTATCATGGGGCACTGAGTGCCGACGTGGCTACCGGACAGGGCGAGACCGACCCGGTGTATCCCGAATCGCGCACGCGCAAACAGTTGATCGAAATGTGGCAGCCCGACGCGTTTCTCAATCCGCACGGCTACCCGTCGCACGAATGGGTGCAGCCGTTCTCCGAATACACGGCGTGGGTACAAAGCCGGCAGGGGGCCAATTCGGGACGCGCGTGGTGGATCCCGCGCGGCTGGTTCACCAGCCTGGGATATGTCCGCGACGATACCCACCCGTATAGCAAGATGATTGCGTACGCCCTGCAGGACCGTATTGTGGCGGCCGAGCGGAAAGTGCCCGGTCTTCTGCCGCTGGAAGACCGCATGAACGCCCGCTATGAACGGTACGGGCAGCGCTGGCAGCCGCGCGATATGTTCCAGCCGATTGTCGACGGCATCCGGATTTATATGTCCCTCAAGGGCGCGGCAGGCCGGGGCGGCGGAGCGGGCGGAGAAGGTGGCGCGGGAGCCGGCACGCCCGGCAGCGGGGGCGTGACCGGACTATCGGCCGACGTTACCTGGGACGCCGGATATACCGAAGCGCCCGACGAGACGGCGCACGGCGACTATATGAAGCTGATGGCGTCCGCCGGCCTGGCCTTCGACTATGTCCACCTGCAGTATCTGGCGGACGGCGACTTACGCATTTCGCACACGCAGCGCGAAGCGGGCGGCGCCGTCACCTGGCGCGTGGAGCGTCCGCGCCCCATCCTGCCTCCGGGAACGCCCGCGCCGAAGACCGCGGCGGAACAATAGCGCGGGCGCGCGGACCGCACTCCTCGGTGGAAAATGCGCGAGGGGCCGCTTCCGCACATTTTGAATCGCTCAGGGCGTGGTCATGCCTGCCGGCGTTCCGCGACGTTTATGCGCGGGGCTATTCTCATCCCGCAATCAATAAGGGCCGCAGACGAAACGCACTCACGGTACCTAGATCAGTCCGTCCGCGATGCGTGCGGCCACTTCTGCCACTTCGCGTTCCATCGGCCGGTCGACATCCTGGAATCGCGCGACCTCGCGCACCGCGTGGTACGTGGTTCGCGAACCGGCGCCGAGTTTCGCCGCGCCGCCGCGCAGATCGACAGCCTGCGAGGATGCCAGCAAAAGCATCGCGGTCTCATTGCGCACGCACTCCAGCGCGTCCATGGCGGTGACGGCGGCATGCATGCCCAGGCTCACCACATCCTGGTTGTACTGCTCGGTGGGAAGCGAATGAATCGAGCTGGGGCCGGCCATCTGGCGGACCGCGCAGGTCAGGCTGGTGACGCTGAGCTGCATGCCTTTGAAGCCGCAGTTCACGCCGGGGTGCGGCGTGAGATTCATGGGCAGGCCGCCGCTGAAACGGTCGTCTACCAGCACCGCCATCAGCGCGTTGCCCCAGTTCGCCATGGCGGCGAAATCGAGCTTCCAGGTATCGAGCAGGCGTGCGATGTGGCCGCCGTAAAAATTGCCGGCTTTGTACAGGCGGCCGGTTTCGGGATCGATGAGCGGGTTGTCGTTGGCGGAATTGATCTCGCGCTCAACGGTCGCGCGGCCGATTTCAAGCGCTTCCCATGCCGGTCCCAGCCCTTGCGGGACGCAGCGGAGCGAGTAGCAGGTCTGGCCGCTCGATTCCTGGGTATACCCGGAGCCTCGCAAGAGCTCGCGCATATGCGCTGCCACCGCGATTTGTCCGGGGTGCCCTTTCAATTCCTGTACCCACGGTTCGAACGGCAGACTCGGCGCCTGCAAAGCTTCTACCGATAAGGCGACGGCACCCAGCAGGGCACGCAGCACGCGGAAAGAATCGAGCCACACGAGCGCCGCGACGGCCGTCATCACAGTGGTCCCATTGATGAGCGCCAGCGCTTCCTTGGGAGCGAACTGCATAGGCGCCAGGCCGGCCTGCGCCAGCGCCTCTTCGGCCGGCATGCGCCTGCCATCGAACTCCGCCTCGCCCATCCCCACCAACACACGGGCGATGTACGCCGAAGGCATCAGGTCGCCGCTCGCTCCCACCGACCCGTAGCGCGGTACCACCGGAGTGACGCCACTGTTGAGCAGCGCAGCGAGCGCTTCCACGGCCTCCACCCGCACGGCGGAAGCGCCGGTGAGGAAGGTCGCCACGCGCAGCAGGGTGGCAGCGCGGACCACATCGCGCGGCAGAGGCTGGCCGGTGGCGCAGGCAAGATGGCGGACCAGGTTGTGCTGCATGGTCTCCATCTGGGCAGGGGCGACGGAGATGCCGATATTGCCGCCCACCCCGGTGTTCACTCCATAGATGCGTTCGCCTTGCGCAATCCGCTCTTCCAGAAGCTCACGTCCGCGTGCAATACGCCGCCTGGCGGCCGGACCGATGGAGACAGGGGCGCCCCCGCGCGCCACCTGCACGACGTCTTCGATGCGTAACGGGCGGCCGCCGAGTTCGAGGGTTTCCTGCATTATTGGACCGTGAACTGAAACTTGCCCTGGTAATTTTGTTTGCCGGCGGCATCTTTCACATCCACAGCCATGGTATAAGTTCCCGGTTTGAAGTCTTTATTGAGAGAGATGCCGAACTCACCCTCGACATAGGGCCTGGGATAATAAGATTCGCTTTGTTCGAGCGCCGGCTCGGGCTGCGTCCAGATAGTCTTGCCGTCCTCCAGCACCAGCGAAGCGACGTAGCTGATATCCACCTTATTATTCGCGCCATACTTATAGCCGGTGATATCGAACTTCATGAACATATTGTCGCCGGGATGGTAGAGCGGCGGATTCAGGGCACGCTCCTCGCCGTCATTGTGGTACCACCGGAAATCCTTGGCAATCAGGGTCGGGCTGGATTTGACGTCGCGGCCGTTTACCTCGAAGGGCACGGTCAGGTCGGCGGATGTCTTGGCGATCAGATCCTCCGCCTTGACGACAATTTTATAACTGCCGGGCTGCAGGATATCCGGCAGCACCACCTGGTCCTCAATCTTAGGCATCCAGTCTTTATCCTGCGGGCCGACTTCTTCCTTGGATTCGTTCTTATAGATTTGCCCGACCGGGATGCCTTTGGGGTCGAAGGCTTGCACCGAGTAAGCCACATTAATTTGATTCTGAGCGGACTTAGTGAAGCCTGAGATGTTACAGGAAAAGAACAGCGTCTCTCCCGCGACATGTTTGAAGGCGGCCGGCAAACCGTCGCCGCCGTCCGATTGTGCGATCACGGGCCTGACGATTGCCAACGCCGGCGCCGCGGCCATGGCGGCAGGCAGGAAGGCGAGCAGCAGAATCGATCTCATCGGACCTCCATCGCAGATTTTAGCTCACTGGCAAAATCGGCGCTCCGCGAGCGTGCGGCCTATTCCTTCTCCAGTAAACCTTGCAGATAGTGGCCGGTGTAAGAATCCTTGGCTTCCGCGATTGTCTCCGGAGTGCCCGCGGCCACCACACGGCCGCCCCGCCAGCCGCCTTCGGGGCCGAGATCGATCACCCAATCGGCCGCCTTGATCACGTCGAGATTGTGCTCGATGATGATCAGGCTGCCGCCGTTTTCGATCAGCCGTTCGAACGCCGCGAGCAATTTGGCGATGTCGTCGAAATGCAGCCCGGTGGTGGGTTCGTCGAAGATGAAGAGCGTGCCCGCGCAGCTCGAGAGTGCCAGATGCGCGGCCAGTTTGACGCGCTGCGCCTCGCCGCCGGAGAGCGTCGTGGCCGATTGTCCCAGCCGCAGATAGCCCAGCCCGACATCGTCCAGCATCTTGAGCTTCTGCACCAGCCGGGGCGCGGCGTGGAAGAACTCCATCGCCTCACGCACCGTCAGTTGCAGCACCTCGTGAATGTTGAGGCCGTTGTAGCGGATTTCGAGAATGCCGCTCTTATAGCGCGTCCCCTTGCACTCGTCGCAGATCAGTTCCACATCGGCCAGAAACTGCATTTCCACCGTCACGGTGCCATCGCCCTGGCAGACTTCGCAGCGGCCGCCGGGCACGTTGAACGAAAAATGGCCGGCCGTATAACCGCGCCTCTCCGCTTCGCGCGTGGACGCGAACAGGCTGCGGACGATATCGAACGCCTTCATGTAAGTCACCGGATTCGATCGCGGAGTCCGTCCGATGGGCGACTGATCGATCATTACGGTGGTGGTAATACGTTCGGCGCCTTCAATCCGCCGGCACGTCATGCGCGGACCGGCGGCGCTGTCGGCATCGACGGCATCTGCCGGTGTTTCGGTTTCCGTCTCGCGCGATTTGTGGAGCGCTTCGAGCGAGCGGTAGAGTACGTCATGTACCAGCGTCGATTTGCCCGACCCGGAAACGCCGGTGATCGCCACCATCATGCCGAGCGGAATCTCGACGTCGATGTTTTTCAGATTGTGGGTGTGGGCGCCGACAATGCGCATGATGCGCCGCGGGTCCACCGCCCGGCGCTGGCGCGGCGGCGCCACGCGGAGGTCGCCCGAGAGGTAGCGCGCGGTGAGCGAGGTGCCGTTGCGCGCGACCAAGTCTTTCAGCGGACCTTCGAAGACAATGTGGCCGCCATGCTCGCCTGCGCCCGGCCCCAGATCCACGATATGGTCTGCGGCGCGCATCACGTCGGGATCGTGTTCCACCACCACGATGGTGTTGCCCAGGCCCTTCAGTTCTTCCAGGATGCGAATCAGCCTTCCGGTATCGCGCGTGTGCAGCCCAATGGAAGGCTCGTCGAGCACGTAGCAGGCACCCACCAGGCGCGATCCCAGGCTGGTGGCCAGTTGGATGCGCTGCGCCTCGCCGCCCGATAGAGTGGCCGAAAGGCGATCGAGCGTGAGGTAATCGAGCCCCACGTCATTCAGGAATTTCAGGCGCTGGCGGATCTCCACCAGGATCTTATCGGCGATGGCGGTCTCTTCCGGTGTGAGTGCGAGCGTCTGGAAAAAGTCGTATGCTTCCGCAATGTTCATGCGCACGATATCGGCGATGTTCCGGCCGTCCACGCGCACATAGAGCGCCTCTTTGCGCAGGCGCGCGCCCTTACACTCGGGACACTGCGCGTACCCGCGATAGCGGCTCATGAAGACGCGCACGTGCAGCTTGTACTTCTTGCTTTCCAGATGGTCGAAGAAGCGATGGATGAAGCCGTCCACGGTCTCGCGCTCGGCTTCGGTCAGGTCGCAGAAGGGTGTCTTCAGGCGTACCGACCCCTTGGCGTGCTTCTGAAAATTCGCCAGCCAGGTGCGGTATTTGGGTTTGGTCCACGGGTCCACGGCGCCCTCGGCGAGCGAGAGCGTGCGGTCGGGAATCACCCGGTCCATGTCGAAATCGATGGTGTTGCCGAAGCCCTGGCACCGCGGGCAGGCGCCGAAAGGCGAATTGAAGCTGAAGAGAATGGGTTCCGGCACCGCGAATTCGCGCAGGCACGTCTTGCACTGGAACTTCTCGTTGAAGCGTAACTGCCGGTCGCCGGCAGCGCTTTCAAAGATCGCCTCACCCGCCTCGCGATAGCAGGTCTCGACGGTGTCCACCAGGCGCTGGTGCAGGTCGGGACCGATTGCCAGGCGATCCACCAGCAGGAACACAGGCTTGGAGAAATCGATATCGAGGAGCGATTCCGGGGTGGAGAATTCGAAAATTTTGCCGGCCTGAAAAAGGCGATTGAAGCCCCGCTTGCGCAGTTCGAAGAGATGATCGCGCAGCGCTTGCGGGTTGGCCTGTTCCCCGCACGGAAAAAGCGCGTACCAGCGCGATCCGGCGGGCAGTTCCATGAGGCGCGATGCTACTTCATCCACCGTATCCTTGCGGACACGGGTGCCGCAGGTGGGGCAAAAAGTCTGGCCGACGCGCGCGAACAGCAGCCGCAGAAAGTCGTAACATTCGGTGGACGTGGCCACGGTGGAGCGCGGATTACGCGTGGTGTTTTTCTGCCGGATGGCGACCGCGGGCGCGATGCCGTCGATCTCATCCACCTCGGGCTTTTCCATGCGCTCCAGGAATTGGCGGGCATAGGCGGAGAGCGATTCCACGTAGCGCCGCTGGCCTTCCGCGTAGACCGTGTCGAAGGCAAGCGACGATTTCCCGGACCCCGAAACGCCGGTCACTACAGTGAGCTGGTTATGGGGAAGAGAAAGCGAAATGTTCTTCAGGTTGTGGACTCGCGCACCACGAATCCGAATGAAGTCTTGCACGGATACCCCAGTATAACGCGGGCCTGGAAGACGCCATTTAACAGGGCGTTACAGTTTCACCGAAGCGCCCAGCAAATGCTGGAGCGCGCGCACGTATTCGGTGAGCGCCTGCCGGCCGGCCTCCGTCATGCGGTAACGCGTCTGCGGCTTGCGATGGACGAATTTCTTCTTCACCGCCACATAGCCGGCCTCTTCCAGTTTCACCAACTGCGCGCCCAGGTTGCCGTCGGTCGATCCCGTCCGCTCACGCAACCATTTGAACTCGGCCTCTTCCACGTTGGCCAGCAGCGCCAGCAGGGCCAGCCGCAGTTTCCCGTGGATCACGGGGTTCAGGTCTGGCAACTCAGGCATGGGCCGGGCGATTGCTTGGTTTCCGCGATTCCGCGATCATCCCGTAAATGCCGAACACGATCTGGCAGAGAAAAATCGTTACCAGGAAAATGGCCGCCAGTACCGCCGCGCCGACGAAGCATGCCGCCACTGCCGCTCCCCACCACACCAGCGCGCAGGCGAACTGCACTCTCCACTTGAGCACCATGCTCGACGTGGCGTTAGCGGCCCCCAGCAGTGCCGCGGCGGCCGATGCGAAGACGTGCGGTTCCAGCCGTCCGGTAGCGCCCAGCGACCCTAGCAACACGAACATCGTAATGCCCGTCGCGATCCAAATAGCTCCGATGGCTCGTCCGGCGGCGGTCTCCACACCGCTGTGCGATTGCCGCATGCACAGCAGCGCAGTGAGCACCGCGGCGGCGAACATGGTGATGGGCCACGACAGGTCGGGCATCGGTCCCCAGGCCGACCATGCGATCGCCACATAGTACGCCACGCCCCACAGTACGAATGCCCAGGCCCAGCGCTGGGTGGTGCGCCGGCCCTCGGCGATCATGGTCTCAATCAGCGCCAGCCTCGCTTCGAGCTCTCTTGGACTTTGGTCTTCCTGCATGACAAACTCCTTCTCTTACGGGCGGTGTTCCAGCAGCATGTCGACGCTGTGCATCGGCGGATTCTTGCCGTACGTCACCTCGCTCGCCTCCTGCCATTCTCCCTTGGCAGTGAGCCGCATGACGTTCTCAACGCGCACTGGGCCGGCGTCGAACCCCCAGGAGAATCCGCCGGGAGCGACGGTCAGCGGAACATCGACATAGTGGCCGTCGTTGTAGGCGCGCATGCGATAGGTGTGGGTGGCGTCGTCGTATGCAATGGTGGCGAGCGCCTGGAATTGCGCTTTGCCATCGGCGCCCGTGCTCTTGCCCTCAATGAGCAGGACAAGGCCGTCCAACTTGTACTGCACGCTTTCGGTTTGGGTGAGGCGCAACGGTTCGCCAGGGCCGCGGACGATGGTGACCGGCCCTGTCCAGGCGCCCGCAATGAAGGAGAGCTTGCGCATGGCTTCGCGTTGCAGGGCGGCGGAATCGCTCGGCGGTTGGGCGAACATCGTCGAGCAGGCGCCAATCAGAAGGACGGTGAGGCTGGAAAGGTGTTTCATAGGCTTCCACTTCACTCTAATACTTAGAGCACTCTACGTCAAGGAGCTAATTGTTGCCTGGCCACTCGATATAGCGCCGTTAGTTTGCGGGCAGTGTCTACTCTTGCGGGCGCTCTTGCGCGTGGCTCGATTGGCGACCGGTAGAGCGCCGGGACGGTGTACCGGGTGGCGGCACGTATAGGCAGCACATTGAGGAGGGATTATTTCACCGACCCCAGTGCGCCTCAGAATCGGCTCACGCATGGGCAGACAAGCCGCCACGCGGCCGCGTCTACTCCGCCGCCGGGCCGGTCGGCGATACTTCGCCCAGCAGACGCAACAGCGGCCGCATGGTGAGCCCCTGTACTAGAATTGAGAACGCCGCCACCGCGAACGTCACCGTGATCACTTGCTCCCGCGCGGGGACTTCGGCCGGGAGTCCGAGCGCCAGCGCCAGGGCGAGCGCGCCGCGCAGTCCGCCCCAAAACAGCACATGCCGATTGGAGAGGGGCACTCGCTGGCGGGAGCGCCAGAAAAGCGCGCAGCATGGATAGATCGCGGTGGCGCGGCCAAGCGTCACCAGCAGGATCGCCATGGCGGCGGGGAACCAAAAGAGCAGAATGTGGCTGTGGCCGGTGCGGATGCCGATCAGAAGGAAGATCAGCGAATTCGCCACGAACGCAGCGTACTCCCAAAATGCCATCAGGGACTCGCGGCCGCGCGCGGAAAAGATTCCTTCCGCGTTATTGCCCATCACCAGGCCGGCGGTAAGCGTGGCCAGCACGCCGGAAAGATTCAGGCGGTCGGCCAGCAGGAACGATCCGTACGCCGCGACTGTGGTCATCGTGATTTCCACCAGGTGATCCTGCGTGCGGCCTGCAAGCAGCAGCGCCACACCGGCCACCAATCCGCCACAAAGCACGCCACCGCCGATCATCAGGACCAGCATCCGAACCACACCCAGGCCGCTGACGCCCGCGCCGGTGGCCAGCGCCACCACCACGCTGAAGGCTACCGCCGCCGTGCCGTCGTTGAGCAGGCTCTCCGATTCCACCAGCAGCAGGAGACGGCCGCGCGCGCCCGCCTCGCGAAAGATGGCGATTACGGAGACCGGGTCGGTGGCGGCAATCAGCACTCCAAACGCGGTGCAACTCAGCCACTGCCAGCCAACCAGATAATGCATGCCCGCGGCCGTCACTGCGGCGGATATCGAAAGGCCCACGGTCGCCAGCACGGCGAGCAGCGCGAAATCGCTGCGCAGGCGCTTCCAATCGATGTTAAACGCGGCCTCGAATACCAGTGGCGGAAGCAGCGCGGTGAAGAGCAGAGTCTTGGTCAGCCGCACCTGCGGAGCGAAGGTGAACAGAGCGAGCACCATGCCCGCCGCCACTAGTCCGGCGGAGTACGGCAGGCGAAGCCGGCGCGTGACGATGGCCACTACCGCGGCAAGCAGCAGCAGGATCGCGCCGGCGTCGAAGGGAATTCCCACTTCCTGAGTGTAGCGTCCGGGTCCTGCCGGCAACTGAGTGGGAGATCAGAAATGGAACCCGACGGTGGCGGTGAATGCCCGCGGCGTTACATAGTGAGTGCCGCTGAAAGTAGACAGAAAGTTATACAGAGCCACATCGTTGGTGAGGTTCACGACGGCCAGCCGCGCACTCCACTTAAATTTATCGCCGTGGAAGAGATTATCGTGCCCAATGGCGATATCGAAGAGATTGCGCGGCGCGATGCGGGTCGGATTATGATCGTCGTCCTCTGTGCCGGGCGCGGGGATGGAGATGTACTTCGAACCGTACAGGTTGGCCGGGCAAAGTCCGTTGGGGCTGATGGGTGATGTGGGCGTCGCGTACACCGCGCCGCAGAAGAGGCCGGCCTCGAACTGCTGATCGGGCGTAATGCCCGAGACGTCAACGGTGGAAGCGTCGCCGTTCGGCCCGTTCCCGCAATTGCCGCCGGCGCAAGGGACCGCTCCGGCCACCAGGCCGCTATCGTAACGCCAGTTGAAACCGAGCCATGGTCCGTCCTTGCGAAACTGATATTGCAGGTGCGTCGTCTGGTTGAACGCCTCGTCGTGATCGATGCGGAATACCGAGCTGCCTTCGGGCGTGGCGCCAATGCCGCTGACCTGCGGTTCGAAGAATCGCGCCGACACGTGGGACATCACGATGTAGGCCGAAAGCCCGTGAAAATTCGGCATGCTGCCGCGAATGGCGAAGCCGGGAATCTTCGAACGGTCCCACTCGATGGGGAAGGTGATCGGGGTGTTGCCGAGCACGCTGAAATCGTATGCCCGGTGGGTATATTTCCAAATATACTCGCCGTCGAAAACGAAATACTTGCCGAAGGCCTGCTGCAGGCCGGCATGAAACTCGTTGCGCCACCCCGGACTCAGCGGCGCATTGCTTACGCACGGCGTGCTGGTGGCCATGAGGGCGCTGATAACCGGGTCGTTGCAGCCTTCGCTCGATAGCACCAGGTTTTCGTTGAAGGGCGTTTCCATGGTGCGGGCATAGGAGATGCGCAGCACCGTATTGGTCTTTTTGAGATTGTAAGCGGCGCCCAGGCGCGGCTCCGGCTGGGTCTGGGTCACGATGCCGTCGTAGTAATCGAAGCGGAAGCCGGCGTTGAAAGTGAACCGCCCGGCGGTAATCGTGTCCTGCGCGAAGAGCGCCAGTTCGCGAATGTTGGCGTGGCCGAAGTAAGGATAATAACCGCTGTGTGAATTGGGGCAGCCGTCGGAGGCGGGCAACGATCCGGTCCGCGTAAGGTCGTAGCAGCCGAGTAGAGGAGTGAAGGCCGGATTGGGTGCGAGATCGCCGGTGCACCCGGCCGGGTCGCTCAGCAGGGCGCTTAGATAAGGGCTCCCGCCGGCATTCAGGCACGGCGCATTGGCGGTGGGGTCAACCAGCGCGATCGAGTCCCGCTCAGTCACGATGGTGTCCGAGAAGACCACGCCTGCCTTGAAATTGTGTATGCGATTGGCGTAGGCGATATTCGCACGCGCGCCTAAGTCGGTCAGGGTGCGATGTTGTCCCACCGATTGGAGCGTGAGGTCAGGCACCAGGTCGGCAAAAGGATCGGCGCTGGGATAGTAATGATATTGGTCCTGCCGTGCGAACGCTGCCACCGTCAATACTGCTTTCGGACTCAGAACCCGCGTCCAGCTCGGCGCAACATTCAGGGTGCGAATCTGCGAGCGCTGATCGGTGGACCCGACCGGCCTTCCATCGGGCCCCAGGCCGTTGCAAGCCGTGGAATAGCCGAAGAGCGGGCAATCCGGGCCGGACCAGGCCGTGGCGTTCTGGCCGTCGTAGGAATTCGGTGTCTGAAACCACGACCGCGTAAAGCCGAAATTCAGACTGAGGCTGTCGGCTTGCGTTGGTTGGAAATCGAGGCGGTCGAAAAGATTTTCCTCGTTGCCGCGATCGTGTATGGCGGAAAATTCCGGGCCATCGAGAAAGCGGTGCGTGTTCATGCCGTTGATCGAAACGAAATTTCCTACGGAGGCGCTGCCGGCTGCGAGATTGAAGCCGGCGCCGGGGGTATCGAAGGAGCCGAAGGAGGCGGTGATCTCGCCGTGCGGCGGCTTGACGCCCAGGCCGGAACGCGTGGTCACGGAAATCACCACGCTGGTCTTATCGCCGTACTCGGCCGGCGGCGCGCCTTCGATCACTTCCATGGATTGCACCGCATCGAGCGGAATCTGGTTGGAGAAGACCTTGCTTTGCTGGTCGGTGATGGGCTGCCCGTCGAGTGAAAAGGAATTGGAAGCGTGGTCGCCCAGCCCGTGAAAGAGGCCGTTGGAATCGGCCGCCACTCCGGGAGTGGCCAGCGTGACCAGCGAACTCAGAGAGGACGACTGGCTTTCAAGCGGTAACTTATCGAACAGGCCGCGGTCCACGTCGGTATGCGTATCGGGCACGTTTTCTACCAGGTCGGATGCCTCGCCGGAGACATTGATGGAGGTCGACCCGGTGGCCACCTGCAAGGTAAAGTTGGCGTCCACAGCGATGGAAGTGCGGACCGCCACATCCTGTTCGCCGGTTTGAAAATTGGGCGCGCTGGCAGTCACGTGATAGTTGTTATAAGGTACGTTCGCAAATTGAAACTTACCCCCGTCGTCGCTGACGGCGGTGCGCGCGTATTGCGATACCGGGTTCTCGATTTTGACGGCTGCGCCTTTGATGGCGCCGCCGGAGGAATCGAGGATCGATCCGCGTACCGTCCCTGAGTTACTGGACTGCGCGAAGGCGGGAACAGCGAACAGCAGTACACTTACTATCCGGATAGCGGGATTCCTCATCGTCATAAAGCTCAGTATCCGGACGCAGCCGCCGATATCGCAGACAATTCCGGCCGGCGGGCTGGGTATTCCTCTTAGCGGGCTAGATAGACCCATCGGCGGACTGCATTGCATGTAGCCAGCCGATGTGGTGCTTACCCCTAGCCGGCGCTACTATATCGTGGGAGCTCCGTATGCCACGTTACGCATTTAAACTTCGCATCAAGGCCGACGCCATCGAGGAGTACGAACGGGAACACCAGCGAGTCTGGCCCGAACTGCTCGCCAAATTAAAGGAGGTCGGGATTTCCGACTACTCGATTTTTCGGCGCGGGCAGGACCTGGTGCTGGTGCTGCGCGTGGACGATTTCGACAAAGCCTGGGACGAACTCGATCGCGATCCCGCCAACCAGCGCTGGCAGGTCTTCATGGGGCGGCTCTTCGAGCCGGTGCCCGATCTGCAACCGGGCGAGCGCTTCGCCATGCTGAAGGAAGTCTTTTACCTGGAATAGCGTCCTGCAAAACCGTACAATACAGGTTCGCATTTCAGAGACGAAACTATGAACCCGAATCCCGGACTCGGAGTGGTATTTCACTGGTTGGGCGGCCTGGCGTCCGGCAGCTTCTATGTGCCGTTTCGCGGCGTCAAGCGCTGGTCATGGGAGACCTACTGGCTGGTGGGCGGAGTCTTCAGTTGGATCGTGGCGCCGTGGGTGCTGGGCCTGCTGATGACCAACGACCTCACCGGTGTACTGCGCGCCTCGCCCGTGTCGACCTTGTGCTGGTGCTACTTTTGGGGCGTGCTGTGGGGATTCGGCGGCCTCACCTTCGGGCTCACCATGCGGTATCTCGGGATGTCATTGGGGATGGCGATGGTGCTGGGATATTGCGCCGCGTTCGGCACGCTGATGCCGCCCATCTTCGACGGCGTCTTCTTCTCGAGTGTCCTCGGCACTACTTCGGGCCGCATCATTCTGCTGGGCGTGGGTGTGTGCATGGCGGGAATCGCGGTGGCGGGCGCCGCCGGCATGTCGAAAGAGCGGGAGATGTCCGCCGAGCAGAAGAAGGAAGTGATCAAGGAGTTCAATCTTCGCAAGGGCGTGCTGGTGGCGACGTTCTCCGGGGTGATGAGCGCCTGCTTCTCCTATGGATTGCGCGCGGGCGACCCGATCAAGGCGCTGGCATTGCAACACGGGACCACAACGTTATGGCAGGGGCTGCCGGTGCTGGTGCCGGTGCTGCTGGGCGGGTTCACCACCAATTTCGTCTGGTGCGTGCTGCTCAACGTGCGCAACCGTTCCGGCCACGAATATTTCAGTTCGGCGAAGAGCAAGGCTCCCATGCTGCCGAATTACCTCTTCAGCGCGCTGGCCGGCGTCACCTGGTATTTCCAGTTCTTCTTCTACACCATGGGCGAGACGCAGATGGGCGTTTATAAGTTTTCCAGTTGGACGCTGCACATGGCGAGCATCATCATCTTCAGCAGCCTCTGGGGAATTGCCTTGCACGAATGGCGCGGTTCCAGCCGGCACACCAAACGGTTGTTGGGGGCGAGTCTCTTCGTGCTGGTCATGTCGACGGTGGTGGTGGGATACGGCAACTACCTGGGGACATTGAAGTAGCGCCTTTTAAGCGACAATAGATCCATGCAAAAAGCTCTGGTTATCTGCCTCGCCTTCGCGGCAATCCAGCCTACTTTAGCGCAAAAGGAATTCGCCAACTGGCCGGAAGGGAAATCGCCGCGCGAGATCGGTAAGCGCGTGGCGGAACGCTTCGTGGCCAGCCCGCACATGCGCCCCACCACCATCATTTATCCCGAAGTCTGCGCGTGGTATGGCGCGCTCACCTTCGCCAAACTGGATGGCGATAAGGACCTGACGCGGCGCCTGATTGCGCGCTTCGATCCGCTGATGGGGGCAGATTCCAAGTTGGTATCGACGGAGCGCCACGTCGATTTTTCGGTGTTCGGCACGGTGCCGCTGGAAATCTATATCCAGACCAAAGACAACAAGTACCTGCAAATGGGCCAGGCGATGGCCGACCGGCAATGGGAAAATCCACGGCCCGACGGGCTCACTTCGGAGACGCGCTTCTGGATCGACGACATGTTTATGATCACAGCGGTGCAGGTGCAGGCATACCGGGCGACCGGCGATCGCAAGTATCTGGATCGCGCAGCCGATGAAATGGCCGCCTATCTCGATAGGTTGCAGCAACCCAACGGCCTGTTCTATCACGCGCCCGATGTGCCGTTTTACTGGGGCCGCGGCAATGGCTGGGTCACCGTGGGCATGGCGGAGATGTTGCGGTCGCTGCCCAAGGATCATCCCAGGCGGGCGCAGATCCTCACCAGTTACCTGAAAATGATGGATACGCTGCTCAAGTACCAGACGCCGGACGCCATGTGGAGGCAGTTGATCGATCATCCCGAATCGTGGCCGGAAACGTCGAGCACCGGAATGTTCACCTTCGCCATGATCACCGGCGTCAAGAATGGCTGGCTGCCCGAGAAGACGTACGGTCCGGCGGCGCGTAAGGCGTGGTTGGCACTCACGGGATACATCAATGCCGACGGCGACATCACCAACGTGTGCGAGGGCACCAACAAGCTGAACGATCTGCAATATTATTTGGATCGCAAGCGCAACACCGGTGACTTGCACGGGCAGGCGCCGTTACTGTGGTGCGCGTCGGCGTTTCTGCGGTAAGCTCTGCCACCGCCGCCAGAGTCGCTCCCCGGCAGAGGCGCAAAAACTACGCTACCGGGGCCTCCACTAAAGCCGAACTCTCGGGCGCGGCCACGCCATCGCGCTGACCGCGCAAAGTCCGCAGATCTTCGCTGGCGCGCTCCAGCAGTTTCGCCGCTTGCTCCACCTGGCGCTCCATCATGCGCATCTGTTCGCGCAGGCGTTCGGATGGGCGATCGAGCACTAAATTTAGGTAGAACACACCGGTTTCCAGATTGCCGAGCGGTTGACGGAGATCGTGAATCAGGTCCTGAAGGATCTCCTCGGAACGAGTGGTGGTGCGCATGTTGCTAGTTGAGAGGCAGGCAACAGTATAACGCAACCACGCGCCCTGGCAAGCGATTTTAATGTTGCTCCGAGAACGTGTAGAGCGGCCCCGTTTCCACTGCCGGTATGACGCGATTGCGCCCTTCGCCTTTCGCGCGATAGAGTGCCAGGTCCGCTTCGCGCAGCATGGTGTCGGCGTCGCTCCAGCCGCCGGCGAGACGAGTGCTCACACCGATGCTGCACGTCACGTTCAGAGTCGACTGGCCGCTAGAGAACGGCGATCCGGCCAATGTCTGGCGGACGCGCTCCGCCTGTGCCCAGGCGCTATCGGCATCGCACCCCGGAAGAACGATGACGAATTCCTCCCCGCCGTACCGCCCTACGCCATCGTATTTGCGCGCCGTTTCGCGCATGCGGCGCGCCGACTCGCGCAGCACCTCGTCGCCGGCGGCATGTCCATAGGTGTCGTTCACCTGCTTGAAGCGGTCCAGGTCCACCATCAGTACCGAGAGCGCCTGGTCTTCGCGCGAGGTGCGCGCGATTTCCCGGCCGAGCGTGGCAAGAATTGCTCCGCGATTCAACAGGCCCGTGAGGCTGTCGTGAGTGGCCTGGTCGCGCAACGCTTCGCGCGCTGCCACAAGCTGTTGCTGCAACTCCAGGATCCGGCGTCCGGCGCGCAGGCGCACCCGTAGTTCATGGGCCTGAAAGGGCTTGGTGAGATAGTCGTCGGCGCCGGCTTCCATGCCTTCCACCAGGTCCTGCGCGTTGGCCCGGGCGGTGAGCAGCAGAATGTAGACGTACGGTTCACGGCCGGACGCTCGCAGGCCGCGACAGATATCCACGCCGTTCAACCCGGGCATCATCCAGTCGAGAATGGCGAGTTGCGGGCCGTCCGGCTGCTGCAGCGCTTCCCATGCCTCATTGCCGTCGCGCGCGATCACAGCGTGATAGCCCCACTTCGTCAGCATGTTGGAGAGCAACGTCTGGAATACCGGATTGTCCTCCGCGGCCAGAACCTTCATGGGATGTTCGGCGTCGCGGATGCGTTCGGCGGCAATAGCCAACTGCAGGTCGGGAAGCACTCGTCCTCCGTTGACTCTTATCGGCTACCGAATGGGGCCCGATAGAGTACGAAGGTCCCGATGAGGGAGGCGAAAGGCCTGAGTGTGCCGCTTAGTGGACCGGATGGCGGGCGCGCAATCCGAAAGGAGCGATGTCGATGTCGAACTGGACGCCGTCCCGGCGGATCATTTGATAGGTGCCGCGCATCATCCCGGTGGGTGTTTTGAGCGGGCACATGGAGGAATACTTGAAGCTTTCACCGGGCGCGAGAACGGGCTGTTCGCCCACCACGCCGGGTCCTTGCACCTCCTCGGTGTGTTCCAGCGCGTCAGTGATGATCCAGTGACGGCTGAGAAGCTGTACCGTCTCGGAGCCTTGATTAGTGATGCGGACGGTGTACTGAAAAATCCATTCGTCCTGCTCGGGCCGGGAATGATCCGGTGAGTGCCGCGACAGAACCTCGACGCGTACTCCCTGGGTTAGAGCGTCGGAGATGGGTGCGAGGTCGAATTGCAGTTGCTGCATAGCCGTTCATCATATCAGGCCGGAAGGGTGATGGAACAAACAATTCGCGCGTCGCCGCCGGCCCCGATGCCGGCCGCGTCCGCCTCCATGCGGCGAGTATAATGTCCCTATGCGACGTCGCGCCTGTTTCGCCTTGTTTGCTCTTGCTGCCGTCACCCCTCTCCTCGCCCAAGCTCCTGCCGGCTGGAAAATGCGGGTGGACCGCAGCACCTCCGCGTCCGATCCGGATGCCTCCGGTAATATCAAGTTCGTCGCCGAAGGCGCGGGCTTCCATTGCACCAATCCGCAAGCCGCGGTTTACTACAACCCGGGGAACGAAGCGTCGGGCGACTACACTCTGAAGGGTACTTTCACCCTGATGAAGCCCAGCGGCCACGTGAACTACTACGGTTTAGTTTTCGGCGGGAGCGGTCTGGAAGGTGCCGCCCAATCGTACTTATATTTCGTGGTGGCGCAGAACGGCACCTGGCTGATCAAGAGCCGCACCGGCGATACTACCGCGATTGTGGCGCCCAAGACCCCCAACGACGCCGTCAAGAAGCCGGACGACACCGGCAAGTCCACCAACGTTCTCGAAGTTCGAGTGGGCGGCGAGAAGGTGGAGTTCGTGGTCAACGGGACCGTGGTCCATAGCGAACCAAAGACCGGAGCGATGGCCAAGACCGACGGGATCTATGGCATCCGCATCAACCATCTGCTGGAAGTGCAGGTGGATGGCTTCGGCAAATCCTAGGAACGTTCTAATTTACGAAATTTTTTAGTTTCGGAGGATTGACTCTAAAACTGCCTCATGTAAGAATTGCAGCGACGGGGTCCCTCGCAACCTTCAACCTCTCGCTGGCGGCAGTTCACTCTCACGTTCCCGTTCAGGACCTCGTCCTGTATTTGCGAGGGTCTTAAGAAAAGACCATATCGCCCGGCGCCACTCCCTCTCTTTGGCACCAGTCGAGGTATACTCGCGCGTAGCTGGCGGTAATGTAGTCGTGTTCGCCGAAGCCCATGCGCGCCGCTGTGCGGTCGATCCAGGCGGGCGATCCCTCCAGTTCGAGATAAGTCCCGACCGGTGTCTCGTCGACCGTCGCCAGCCCCCCGCCACGCGCGGGCCGATACTCGGTGCGGTATTTCTCGTAGCGGAAGACGGGGCGGTATCCCAGCCGCTCGAAAATGGCCGTCATGGGACGTTCGCCGGATACCGCCACTTCGAGTTCCTCGCGCGACTTGTGCTTACCGGCGGCGGGCTTGCCCTTGTAGGTCACAGTGACCAGCCTGCCGGCATGCCGGACTCGCAGCAGCTTGCTTTCGCCGCGCAAGGTGAGCTCCCGGGTGTCGAAAACCACGTTGCGTTCGAATACGCGCCGGCGCGCCACGCGGAAGCCCGCCGGCGTCAGCAGTTTCTTGGCGGCGCCGGCATCGGTCACCGCCAGTTTGATTTCAGTTTCGGTGGAGCTGTGAGTCATCGCTAATGGGCGCGGTCTCCCCGATGGTGATCCAGAAAATCCTGATCGATCGCCTTCCGCCCGCGAAATCCCTCGTTCACTCCATGCCAGAAGGCGATTGCAGGCTCGCCGAGTTTCCAGCAAAGATAGACCTCTTCGCCGCGCAGCAGGGTAGGAAAGTCGATCAGTCCGGTGTCGAGATCTTTCAGCACGCAGCCATATTCCTGTACCTGTTCGATGGCCGCCCGCAGTTTCGCCCGCGCCTCATCGCGACGGTTGCGGGCGTCGATGGCATGTTCGCGATTCACCATTGAGCCACCCATCAGGCCCACTCGTTGCGCGATTGCCTGCATGGCCTCTTCGGCATCCTGGTACTCGCTTTTCAGCGAGATCGCTTCGCGCAACAGGGCGTCTACGCTGGGAATCAGGCTTTGCGCCTCCGCGAGATTGAATCGCCGCGACATGGTTAGACCGCGTAGTGCGAACTTACGTAGTCGTTGAGGATGCCAATGAATTCGGCCACGATACGGTCGCCCTTGAGCGTCGTCATCAGCTTGCCGTCCACGTATACCGGCGCCTTCGGCTCCTCGAACGTGCCGGGCAGCGAAATTCCGATATTGGAGTGCTTGGATTCGCCCGGGCCATTCACCACGCAGCCCATCACCGCCACCTTCATGGTCTCGACGCCGGGATGGCTTTCCTTCCACCTGGGCATTTCGTCGCGCAGGTATGTCTGGATCTGGTCGGCCATCTCCTGGAAGAATGTGCTGGTGGTCCTGCCGCAGCCGGGGCATGCGGTCACCTGCGGTGTGAAGTTGCGAATCCCCAGCGATTGCAGAATCTGCTGCGACACCACCACCTCTTCGGTGCGGTCGCCATTCGGCAGCGGCGTGAGCGACGTGCGAATGGTGTCGCCGATCCCAGCCTGCAGCACCGGCGAAAGAGCCGCCGTGCTGGCCACGATACCCTTGCTCCCCATGCCCGCCTCGGTCAGACCGAGGTGCAGCGGATAGTCGCACACCGCCGCCAGTGCGCGGTAGACATCGATCAGATCCTGCACGCCGCTTACCTTGGCGCTGAGGATGATCTGGTCATGCCCCAGCCCGTGGCGCTCCGCCGCCTCGGCTGACCGGAGGGCGCTCGCCACCATTGCATCGAGCGTCACCTCGCGGGCGTCCTTCGGCTCGGGCAGGCGCGAGTTTTCGTCCATCATGCGCGTCAGCAGCGCCGAATCGAGCGATCCCCAATTCACCCCAATGCGCACCGGCTTGCGATTCTCCACCGCCACTTCAATCATGGTGCGGAAATTGTCGTCGGTCTTCCTGCCGATATCGGAATTGCCGGGATTGATGCGATACTTGGCGAGCTTGCGCGCGCACTCCGGGTACTTGGTAAGGAGGATGTGGCCGTTGTAGTGGAAGTCACCGATAATCGGCACGGGAACGCCGAACGCCGCGATGGTGTCCACGATCTTCGGCACCGCCGCGGCCGCCGCTTCGGTGTTCACCGTAACGCGCACCAGTTCCGAACCGGCCCGCGCCAGGGCCATCACCTGATTTACCGTGGACGCTACGTCCGCCGTGTCGGTGTTGGTCATCGACTGCACCACGATGGGATGATTGCCGCCCACCTTCACACCGCCCACGTCTACTACGACCGCCTGCCGGCGCGCCGCTACTGCCATGCATTCTCCTCCTGAAGTTAAATTTGATTTTAGCGTACGGGATTCCTTACCGCCCTGACCTCCGTCGAATTACCCTATGAATTATGAAGTCGGCGATGCGTTCGCTGTCCCGGCGGCCGATCTTTGCACTGGCTGCCATCGTCACTCTCGCGCTCGGCGTGGGAGCCAATACCGCCATGTTCAGCGTGATCTATGCTGTCCTGCTGCAACCGCTGCCCTTCCACGATCCCGCCGAACTGGTACAGATCTGGGAGAGCCATCCCGCGCTCCCGCAATTGCAACTCACCGTCCCCGATTTCCAGGACTTCCGCCGGCGCAGTACGTCTTTCCAGCAAATGGCCGCCTATACCCTCTCGGCCATGAACACCACCAGCCTGCTGGGGCAGGGCGATCCCGAAATCGTTCACGCAACCATGGCGGGCAGCGAACTCTTTTCGACTATGGGCATGCGGCCACTGGTGGGGCGCGCGTTTTCCGCGGATGAGGAAAGCCGCCAACAGAAGCTGGTCCTTCTCAGCGAAAATCTGTGGCGCCGCAAATTTGCCGCCGACCCGGCCATCTCCGGTAAACAGATCCGCCTGCAGGACGAGTCGTTCGTAGTAACCGGCGTGGTGCCGCAGCGGCAGGCGTTTCCCGAATGGGCCGATTTGTGGATCCCGCTTTCGCTCATTGAGGCCGATCTCTCTAATGGGCGCAAGTATCATCCGCTCGAAGCGATCGCGCGTTTGCGCGCCGGAGTTCCGCTGGCGCGCGCCCAAGCTGAAATTGAAAGCATTTCCCTTCAACTCGCCCGCGAGCATCCCGACACGAATGCGACCGAGCGCGCCTATGCCATGCCTCTGGCGCGCGAATTGACCGCCGGGGTGCGGGGGCCGCTCCTGCTCGCGTGGGCGGCAGTGGGCCTGGTGCTCCTGATGGCCTGTGCCAACGTAGCGCATCTCTTTCTGGCCCGCATGAGCGAACGGCGCGACGAACTCGCCATCCGCGCCGCGCTCGGCGCCGGTCCATGGCAACTGATGCGCGCCGCCCTCTCGGAAGCCTCCCTGGTAGCGGCCATCGGCGGCGCCGCGGGAATCGTCGCGGCGGCCGCGACCCTCAGCCTGATCCGCGTGTTCGCGGGCGATCGCATTCCACGCTTCGGCTCCGCGGGATTCACCGCCCCGGTCTGGCTCTTCGCGGCTTCCATATCGATACTCGCAGGCGCGCTCTTCGGATTGCCGGCCGCCTGGCAGATGGTGGTCCTCCGCGCGCAACTGGTGGCAGGCGGCCGTTCGTTGGTGCGCGGCCGCTCGCGCCTCAGCGCCGCGTTGATCGCCGGAGAAGTCGCGCTGGCGCTCTTTGTGTTGGCCGGAGTGGCGCTGCTGGCGCGTAACTTCGCCGCCCTGCTCGATACCGATCCCGGATTTCGCGCGGAGAATATCTGGACCGCTCCCAATCTTCCGCTCCGCCGCGATTGGACAGAGTCGCAGCAGTTCCTTGCTACCCGGCTCGCGCCCGCGTTGCTGCGCGTGCCCGGAGTGGTGGATGTCGCCGGTGTCAACGCTGCGCCCATGAGCCTTGCCCCCACGGAACACAGCCGCTTCGCCACCCGCTTCGGGGTGGATGGCCTCCACTTCGATTCCGGCAGCTACCCGGTGGCGCAGAATCGCTGGATCACACCGGAATATCTGCGCGCCCTGGGCGTCCCGCTGGAGCAGGGACGCTGGCTCGCCCCCGGCGATCTCAATAAGCCCTACATCTTGGTGAATCGAACTCTCGCCATGCGTTTCTTTCCGCGTGGCGATGCGGTGGGCAAACAGCTCGTTTTCGGGGTCATGGACCCCAAGCAGTCCAACTCCGAGATCGTCGGCGTGGTGGGAGACGTGCGCGACATGGGCATGGACCAGGAAGTGGAACCCACCGTCTATGGCATCAACACCGGGCCGGTTGTGACGCTCATTGTGAAGACCGCGCCCGGGTCGCGCGGAATCTCGCGGGCGCTTCGCGACGCGATCCGGGCGGTCGACCCTGAGATTCCCGTCACCCGGATTCAACCGCTGGAGGCAAACGTCGCGCAGTCGCTCGCGAGTCGCCGTTTAGCGCTCACCCTGCTCGCCATTTTCGGCGCGATGGCCGCCTTCCTCACTGCGGCCGGCATCTACGGACTGCTGGCCCAATCGGTCCAGGCGCGCCTGCGGGAGTTCGGCCTGCGTGCTGCGGTGGGAGCGGCGCCGGCGCAGGTAGTGCGGCTCATTCTGAACGACGCGCTGAAGCTCACCGCGCCTGGCATCGTCGCCGGAGCGATCCTGATGCTCGCCTTCGCGCGTCTCATGCGCAGCTATGTGTATCGCCTGTCGCCCACCGATCCAGTCTCGCTGGCGGGCGCCGCGTCGTTCGTGCTGCTGCTGGCATTTGCGGCGGCCTACCTGCCGGCTCGCCGCGCTGCCGCCGTGGACCCGGCGGTCGCCCTGCGAAGTGAGTGAAGCACCATGCCTCCGATCGCAAAAAAAACCCGGCGGTTGGTTAGACCGCCGGGCCGCGTCGTTCAAGTTTGACCCTGTATTGATAACGTTCTGGTCCCCTTCGCATCGGGGAACAAGGTCCACTCCACTATATCACTGAACTGTCGCCTTTTTTATAAAATCGAGGCGCGGGAAATGCGATTCCAGGTAGTCATTTCCCTGCTGCTGAATTCTCTCCGGATCGGGCCCTTGCCCGCGCGGCGGCATATCGCCATAGAAGCCGTACAACTCCATCACCGCCGGCATACCATCCACCACTTTGCCGATGGGTGCGAACCCTTGACCGTCGAGGCTCTCGCGATTGTCCGCCAGGTTGATGAACAGCTGCGTACTCCGCGTGCCCGGACCTCGCATGGCGAAGCTGACCGTTCCGGCAACGTTGTGCTCTTTCACGGGATCGTCGGGCAGGGTGGCGCTGGCCCACATGGCATTGGTCTGCGGATCGCCGTTGATGCCGAACTGCACCACGAAGCCGCGCACCACGCGGAAAAAGCGAGCGCCATCGTAGAAGCCGTCCTTGACCAGTTGGTAGAAATGAGCGGCGCCCGCCGGCGCCCAGTCGCGATGCACCTCGATGTCGACTGGCCCTTTCGATGTGTCGAGCTTTGCGTGAAAGACTTCCGGCACCGGTTGATTGAGCGGCGCCGTTGCCGCCTCTTTTTTCTTAGCGGTGTCGTCGGTGGAAGAACACCCGATCAGCGCCAGACACGCCGCCGAGGCCATTGCCAGAGTCGCCATTCGTCTCATCGATCATCAGTATGCCACGCGAACGCCGTCTAGCGAGGGTGATGGCTGCTCGCCATGGATCGCGCGCCGGCGCCGCGCACCAGGGTGAGGGTAGCCGGCACGTCCACCGGTTCGCGATTTCGCATGCCCGGGCGGAATCGCCAGGCCGCCAGAATAGCCACGGCTTCCTTGTCCAGCTTTGGATCCTGAGGGGCATGCACCAGCATGTCGCGCGGAGTGCCGTCTTTAGATATGGTGAGGTGTACGGACACGGTGGCGGCGCGACGGTCGCTGGTCGCGCTCGGATATCCTGCCTTCACTACCACCGGCCGGTTGCAGTCGGCGGCCGTTTCGAACGCTGCACCGGCCAGGTGCCAGTTGGAATCCCATTGCTTCTCAAACGGCAGCGAGATGCGCATTTTCAGGGGCACCGGCTTGCCGTCTCTCTGCGCCGGTGAATAATGCGATTGGCGCACGCATGCCATGGCATTTTCATCCAGGCCCAAGCCCAGCGCGCTCACTACATGAATCTGATTCGGCACGCCTTCGTCGTCCACCGTGAGCGAGACGAGGACCCGGCCGGCCAAGTGCGCGATGCGCGCTTCTTCGGTGTACTCCGGCTGGCCGCATTCGATAAGAGCTACCGGAGGCGACACGCGGTCGTTATGAGAAGGGTAGGTGACGATCGCCTGATCGCAGAACGTAGGCAGTCTCGGGGATAAGTACGAAATCCCTTGTGCACCGCAAATGCCCGCACATATGAAAGCTATGAGCGTGCAACGGCCCATGCCCCGAGAATACCATCGGGCCAGTGTCTCACTGGATAGCCAATAGGGGCTAAACTATCGAATCTGCTCACCTTCCCGATTGCGCAGGTGTGACGCCATCATGGTCCGGCGAGCCCGCTGGGAACTGCACCGGTTCGCGTCCCTGTTCCACCGTTTCATGCCGGCGACGGTGCTGCCATCCCTATTTTTGAGATTTTCGAGGGAGCCATGGGACTCCTGAGAAGATCTCAAAATGATTTCCCGCGTTACCGGCGTAGCATCGCTCGCCTTGTCCCTCTGGGCGCTCTATTGGACTCTTCGCGTGGAGCGTGCCGACTGGCTCTTCGTGCGCGGCGACGCGGCGTCCATCCGCCAGGCGATGCTGCTCGCCCCCGGCCACGCGGAGTACTCCAGCGCACTGGCGGATGTCGATCCCGATCGCGCTCTCCCCATTCTGCGGGAGGCAGTGGTCCGCAATCCGCTGGATGGCGGTTTGCAAGTACAACTCGGGCTGGCCGAGGAGCGCCAAGGCGATTTCGCCGGCGCTGAGGCGAGCTTGCGTCGCGCCACCCGGCTCGATCGCGGTTTCGGGCCGCGCTGGGCGCTCTCCGATTTCTATTTCGATCGCCGCGACGAAGCCCATTTCTGGCCGGCCGTGAAAGAGACGCTCGCCACCTCCTACGGCGACGTCTCCGCTCAGTTCCGCCAATGTTGGGCGCTCACTTCCTGCGCCGCGACCGTCGAGCGCGCCCTTCCCGCCCGGCCCAAAGTGTGGAAACTCTATCTCGACTTTCTGTTGAGCACGGGACGGCTGGATGCCGCCGTGCCGGTGGCTGATCGCGTCCTTGCCGGCGTCAATCGTGAGGGGGCGCCGTCGCTGCTCAATTATTGCGATCGCATGCTGGCACAGTGGCGCGGCCAAGAGGCGCTGCGCGTGTGGAACGGCCTGGCGGAGCGGGAAAGGGTGGCCGCACCGGGTCGCGGCTTCGACTGGCGGGCCGCGCAACTCGATGGCATCGATATCGAAAGCACGACCGACGGATGGACCATCGGCTTTTCCGGCCGTGAGCCGGAGAGCGCCGAGATTTTGAGCCGCTACGTCGTGCTGTTGCCGGGCAGGCGGAACGTTCTCCGCCTGCAGTATCGGACTTCCGGGATTCCGGCGGACTCCGGACTCCGTTTCGATCTGTACCTGGCGGATGGGCGCGATCTTTTCGGCGGAGCGGCGATGCAGCCCGGCGCCGTGGCCTTTCAAACGCCCGCCAATGCCACCCTTGGGCGCCTGGTTCTGGGATATCGCCGCGTGCCGGGCACCATCCGCATCGAAGGCACGCTCGCGCTCCAAAAGTTCGCGGTGGAAGCGGCGGAGGGTCGATGAGTCGTGGTTGTCTGGCCGCGATCCTGGCCGCCGCCATCCTCGTAATGTTCGTGCCGCGTCCGTGGATCAACCCCACGCTCGCGCTGGTGGGTTTGTTTCTCATGGCCGCTGCGTGGGCGCTGGTCTACCTGCGCCGTCCGTTCGAACTGCGCTTCCGCTACCCGGTGATCGCGCTGGCCGGCGTGATCGTCTGGGCAATCTGCACGTCCCACGAAGGGGACACGCGCCTGGCGCTGCTCATGTGGCTCGGCAACCTGGCGGTCTTCTGCATCGCTATGCAGGCGGGCCGCCGCCTGCTCGATACGCTGCTCTATTTTGCCTTCGCGCTCTGTCTGCTGGCAGTGGTGCAGTACTTCAGCGGCGTGAGCAAAATCTTCTGGCTCTTTCCCACCGACGCCCCGTCGTGGGGGCCGTTCGTCAATCGCGATCAGTATGCCGCCTTCATCGAAATGGTGCTGCCGCTGGCCTTAGTCGGAGCCCTCGGCGGCGGATCGCGCACCTGGCGATTCGCGCTCATGGCGGCGGCCATGTACGCCTCCGTGATCGCCGGGGCGTCGCGCGCCGGCGCCATCCTCACCACGGCGGAAATCGCCATCGTGCCGCTTCTCTGCGGAAGGCGCCGGCGCGTCCATACGGTTGCCGTGTGGCTGCTGGCCGCGGTCTTCGTGTCGGTGGCCGGAGGTGCAACGCTCTGGCATCGTTTCCAGGATCCCGACCCGTTCGCCGGCCGGCGCGAAATCCTGGCGGGAACACTCGCCATGGTCCGCGCCCGCCCGTGGACCGGCTTCGGACTGGGTTCGTTCCGCACAGTCTATCCGGCCTACGCGCCGCTCGACTTCGGGTCGGTGGTACAGCATGCTCACAACGATTGGGTCGAATGGGCGGAGGAGGGTGGGATACCGTTCGCGCTATTGGTGTTCTCGGTCGCCGTCTGGAGCGCGCCGAGGGTGTTGCGGACGGTGTGGGGCATCGGGGCGGTAGCGATCATGCTGCACGCGCTGGTGGATTTCCCGCTGCATACGCCGGCGCTGGAACTCTGGCTGTTCGCACTGCTCGGCGTGCTCGCCTCGGAGTCTACCGCAGACCCTGCCCGATGGTCGTTTCCACGCAGATGCAGTTAGCCGGACCCGTCACCGCGATGTTGCGGCATTTGCCGGGCCGTCGAGCGGCGGTGGTGCAACTGGCCCCGGTCTGGCATGGGCCGCCGGTCTTGGCTGCGCACGGGCCGGCGGCAACCAGTCCGGCCCGCTGCAGCAATCCCGGAAAGCCGGTCAATCGCGAACAGGCGCCCGCGTAAGATGCGGCGGTGAGGGCGGTGGCCGTTGCGGCAGCGGCCACCATCGCCGCCAGCCAGGTCAGAAGAGCACGTTTCATTTGGGGAAATAGGCGCGGGAGCATTGGCTTCGTCTCTGAATTCTGCACCGCGGCGGGATTGGAAATCCCATTTTCGAACACTCGGAGACGCGGCGGGTGTATGCTAAGTATTTGAGCTACCGAGAAATAGCCTCTGGCATGCGAACTGCCCTGGGCCATTGCTTGGTAACTGGTTCCGGCCCACTCCCATGAAACCCTCCGACTCCCGCACGCCATCCATCCTGATCGCGGACGACCAGCTCGACGTCCTGGAAGCGCTCCGCTTCCTGGTGAAGGGCGAAGGCTATCAGGCGGAGAGTGTAAACTCGCCTCCGGCGGCTATCGACGCCGTGGAGTCCCGCGATTTCGACGTGGTCCTGATGGACTTGAATTACACCCGCGATACCACGTCGGGGCAGGAAGGGCTGGAGCTGTTGAATCGCATCCAGACGCTCGATTCCACCCTGCCGGTGATCGTCATGACGGCGTGGGGGTCGGTGGAACTGGCGGTGGAGGCGATGCGGCGCGGAGCTCGCGATTTCATCCAGAAGCCCTGGGATAACGCGCGCCTTTCGGCCATCCTCAAGACGCAGATCGAACTGGGCCGTGCGCTGCGAAAAGGGCAGCGGCTGGAGGCCGAGAATCGCGCGTTGCGGGCGGAGCGATTCCCGCAATTGATCGCGCACTCGGCGGCCATGCGTCCCGTGCTCGACGTGATTTCGCGCGTCGGTCCTTCGGACGCGAACGTATTGATCACCGGCGAGAACGGCACGGGCAAGGGGCTGGTGGCGCAGACGCTCCATTCGGTCTCGCTGCGCGCCACGCGCCCGCTGGTGACGGTGAACACCGGCGGCCTGGCGGAGGGAGTGTTCGAAAGCGAGCTGTTCGGCCACGTGAAAGGCGCCTTCACCGACGCCAAGGCCGATCGCGTGGGGCGCTTCGAAATGGCCGACGGCGGCACGCTGTTCCTGGATGAAATCGCCAACATTTCGCCGGGCCTGCAATCCAAACTGCTGCGCACGCTGGAGACGGGGGAGTTCGAGCGAGTCGGTTCGTCGAAGACGCGGCGGGTGGATGTGCGCGTGTTTTCGGCAACCAATGCGGACTTGCCCGCGCAGGTGTCGGAGGGCAGATTCCGCCAGGACCTTCTCTTCCGCCTGAATACTATTGAGCTGCGATTGCCCCCGCTGCGCGATCGCCGCGAAGACATCCCTCTGCTGGGCGCGCATTTCCTGCATCAGCACGCGGAGCACTATCGCAAGCCGTTGACGGCCTTCGATGAGGGCGCCGTCAAGGCGCTCCTGGCGCACGCCTGGCCGGGTAACGTACGGGAACTCGACCATGCCGTGGAACGTGCCGTCCTGATGGCGCAGGGGGAGACCATCCGCGCCGCCGACCTGGGATTGCGCGCCGGCCGGGAGGGTCCGCCGCGCCTGGAGGAGATGAGCCTGGAAGAAGTGGAAGCGCTGCTCATTAAGAAAGCGCTGGCGCGTTTTAACGGCAACGTCAGCCATGCCGCCAACGCTCTGGGGCTGAGCCGCAGCGCGCTATACCGACGTTTGCAGCGTTACGGACTGTAAAATGACGGCAGAGACCGCCATCGCGACCATGACCCGCGCCAACAAATCCGCGCACATCAGCCATGAAGGCCGGGTGGTGTTGCTGGCGTTTCTGGCGGGCTTGCCCGGTTCGGCGACGGCGTTGTATCTGCTCTGGTCGAGCGGTTATCCGCTGCGGTACGAACTCACGTTCACCACCCTCATTGTGTGCGCCTGGCTGGGGTTTGCCTTCGCGGTGCGGGAGCGGGTGGTGTTTCCGCTGCAGACCCTGAGCAACCTGCTGGGCGCGCTGCGCGAGGGCGATTATTCGGTGCGCGGCCGCTCGCCCAAACCCGACGATGCCCTGGGCGAAGTGATGCGCGAAGTCAACACGCTGGGCAGCACGCTGCGCGAACAGCGACTGGGCGCCATGGAGGCGACCACCCTGCTGCGCACCGTGATGCGCGAAATCGATGTGGCGATTTTCGCCTTCGACGAGCATGAGCGATTGCGATTGGTGAACCGCGCGGCCGAGCGTCTGCTGGCCGCGCAGCCCGAGAAGCTGTTAGGCCAGACGGCGCTCGACATCGGGTTGGACGGGTGCCTGCACGGTCCGGAACAGAGTACGTTGCAGGCTTCGTTTCCGGGCGGCGCCGGCCGTTTCGGAGTGCGGCGAACGGGAATTCGCGAGCGTGGTTTGCCGCTCGATCTGATTGTGATCTCCGATCTCACGCAGGCCTTGAGCGAACAGGAATTGCAGGCGTGGCAGCGGCTGGTGCGGGTGCTGGGGCACGAGCTGAATAATTCCCTCACGCCCATCAAGTCGATCGCCGGCAGCCTGGCGAGTATTGTGGCGCGCGAAAATCTGCCGGACGATTGGCGCGACGACATGCGGCGCGGGCTTACCGTGATCACCAGCCGGTCGGAGAGTTTGAGCCGCTTCATCGGGGCTTATGCGCGGCTGGCAAAGCTGCCGCGCCCGCAGTTGCAGCCGCTCGAAGTGAAGGCGACGCTGGAGCGTGCGGTGAGCTTCGAGACGCGGCTCGCCGTGAAAGTGCTGGCCGGTGCGCCGCTGACGGTCCAGGGCGATCCCGATCAGTTGGAGCAGGTGCTGATCAATTTGCTGCGCAATGCCGCCGACGCATCGTTGACGACCGGTGGCGGGGTGGAGATCGGCTGGCGCCGCGACGGGGCGATGCTGGAAATCTGGATTCAGGACGAAGGTCCCGGCCTTTCAAGCACTGCCAACCTGTTCGTCCCGTTCTTTACGACGAAGCCGGGAGGGTCGGGCATCGGGCTGGTGCTGAGCCGGCAGATCGCCGAAGGCCACGGTGGCGCGCTGACCCTGGAGAATCGCACGGACGGCACGGGTTGCGTGGCCCGCCTGCGGCTGCCGGGATAGGTTTGAAGGGTAGGCTTTCGCCTGCGGCGGGGTCGCCCAGCCGGGGGCGCTGGATATACAAAGACCAGGCTGCGATGACCGGCGTCGCGGGCTACTGGAGTCGGATTATCGAACGGCCTTGACATATGAGCTGGGCCGCCGTGTGCTGGGTGCGGTGAGCCACCATTCCGGTGGTATATAGAGGTATCCGAATCGACACCGGATGCCGAGCTGACTTGGCGGTTGAAGACAAAGCGGAGATCGAATGAGTCGCGGTGCTCGCCCCGGTTCAAAGAAGCAACACCTGACCTCTCTCCGGCTCAACGGCCTCATAGACACTGGCACGCCAAACTCGGGCGCCGGAGGCCGTGTGTGTGAACCGGACAGGCTGAAGCCTGCCCGTGTTAATCAAGCGGAGCCGATATGACAGGCGGCCGTTGAGACCTTACCTGCCCTGCGTCACGAAGTTCAGTCTGATCTCGACCGGGGATTCCACGGGCTTGCCGTTTAGCAATGCCGGCTGATAGCGCCACTGCATGACCGCGTCGATGGCGGCCTTCTGCAGCATGCTGTTGCCGTGGATCACATGCGGATTCTTGACCCGTCCGTCGGCTGAAATGGTGGCTTCCAGTTCCACCACTCCGCTAGCGCCGGCCTCGCGGGCGAGTTTGGGATATTCGGGATCGACTCTGGCGACAACGCGCGCCGGGACCAGTTGGCCGCCGATTTTGGCCGCCGGAGCGGCCGCTGCGGGCTTGGGAGGTGCAGGAACCGACGTCTGGTTATTGACCAGCCCCAACAGACTTCCCGCCGCCGTGGGGGTAGCGCGAACTGTGGGAGGTGCTTCCATTACGTCGGCCGGGGTCACCGGGCGGAGCCTTTCGGCGAGCGACGCGCTATTGAACGGTTTCAAGTTGGCGGCGGGATGAACCGCCGCGGCGTCGTCGGTGGCCTTGGTATCGTCGGTGGCAGCCGGAGCCGGAGTGGGTACTGCCTCGGGCGTGGACGCGGCAGGCGGCTTGACCGCGGGAGTCTCTTTTGCCGCCGCGGTCGTGCTGGCGGGTACGGGTGCGGCCGGTTGATCCAGGGGCGACGGCCGGGGATCGAGCACGCGTAAGGATTCGCTGGTGGTCTTCGAATGGTGCGGGTCGGTCACTTCCATCTGGAAGCTGACGTCGCCGGTGATCGGCGGATATAATATGCTGCCGGTGCGCACCTGGTTGGGATCGAGTTCGATATTTTCGTGGCGGTCGCCATCGGAAATTGAGAGTACCACTTTGCTGGCGCTCTGAATGACGGGGAGATCGCGATTCCAGGTGAGCAGCATGCCTCCGGAGGTACGCTCCACGCGCAGGGAGAGCGGCGAGGAATCCTGCGGAGTGGCGGCTGGGCGGGGCGAAACGCGCTTCATCAGGGTGGGGTAGACGATCAATCCGCCACCGCCGAGCACGAGCATGCCGACGGCCGCGGCCACAATGAGACGCAGTTTCTTATTCTTCGCAGGCGCAACGGGCAGAAGGAGTTCGGGAACTGCCAGCGCGGCCGTTTCCAGTGGCGCTTCCACCACTTTGGCAATCACCGGGGCCGGCTTCTCTTTCTCTTTCTCTTTCTCTTTTTCCCGCTCGTCCTTTTCCAATAGCGGCGCGGCGAGCTGCGGCTGCGGTGCGGGCGGCGCCGCCGCTTCCAGCGCTTGGGGTTCGTGAGCGGCCGTGGCGGGCGTCACCACAGCGGGATCGGGCGGAGCGACCTCGCGGCGCGACGCAATCGGTACAATCTGCGCCCTGGACTGCGGTTTGGGCGACGCGGGGGATTGGGCAGCGGAGGGCCCGGACATGGCAACGCTTTCGGATTTGCCGGTGCCGCCGCCGTTGCTCCCCAGTTCGCTGGAGCGGAACGGAAATTCGCGATAGCTGCTTTCGCTGCCGATCTTGCCGTTCTCGCGGATGAAGATGCCCGCGCTGGTCACTTTCGTGGCGAAGGGCCGGATCAGCATCGCGATGTGATGCGGTTCCAGGAAACGCGGTTCGAAGAAGGCGAGATCTTCGGCGTCGAGCGCCAGTCCCTTGCGGGTGTGGCTGCGGAAGAAGCCCACCACGCGGGCGGCGCTATTGCCGGCGTGTTTCTCCATGGCCTGTTCGAAGCGAGCGACATCGCTATCGGAAAGCCGATAGAGCGGTCCTCGGCTGTAGTCGCAGGAAATGAGTTCGAAGTCGGACAGGGTCACGACGGACGGGCTGCCGGGCGTGTGTGAGCCCACCAGCAAACCGCCGATCTCGGAACCGCGCGAAGTGAGCGAGCGGAATGCCTCGACAGCTTCGGCTTCGAGGCGGTCGATGAGCGGTAGCGGCAGCCGGACCGAGACCGGTTTTTGTGCCACTTCCCAGGCGAAGCAAACAGCCTCGGGTGCAGTTAGTTCAATGCGTTCGGCACGCGCGGTCGAGTCGAGCATGCAGTCCTCCCTGGCTTACGATTCTACGCGCATTTTCCTAAAATTCGTGCATAATTATCAAGAAATAGACTAATGTTAGTGAATTTTTCAGGCCGATATATCTGTAGTAAACGCAATGAGTTAACTAATTATAGTGGTGATATTATCCTCCATTATCATAGCAATTGCGGAACATTACCCCTATAATTGAGCCAAAATGAACGGGCGTACGTGCCAGCTTTGCGGGAAGGCGCTGAGCCGATTTACAGTCGGCTCCGGCGGAGACTTCTGCTCGCGCGAACACCGCAATCAATTCCGTTTGCGGCTGGGCATGGATCGTCTCATGGAAGCCAACAAGGTGGCCAGCCTGATGCGCCGGCGGGAGAACGCCAAGGCGATTCCGGCGGCTCAGTTGGTGCGCGATTGCAAGGCCCTCCCGCGGCTGGCTCCGCTGTTGCGCATGCCGGTGCGGGAGTTGGGCATGCGTCCGCTGCCCTTGCGCTCCCCACTGGCGGTGCCGAGCGTGGTGGCCCGTTCCATAGGGCTGCATCTGGCGCCGGAAGCCGCCACACCCATGCGCGCCGAGGTTCGTTCGGCGGAACCGCGGGCGTTCCCCATCCGGCCCAAGCGACTCTTGCCACCGCGCGGCGCGAGCTTTCGGGCACGCATCACGCCCGCCGGCGCAGTGCCTCCGCGGCTCGACCGGACGCGGCTGGCGCAACTCCGCCGCGAGGTGACAGAACTCCGCCTGAATCTTCGCCGCGCGAACGATGGCGGCAGCGGGATTCAGGTAAAGCCGCTGCGCATTCCGGGGCAGCATTGGCAGGAAGCGCTGCCGGCGGTCGGGCTCCACAATTCCGCCGATCGCGGCCGCGACCTGCGCGTATCGAGCGGTGTGGGATTCCGCCTGATGGCGCCGCGGGTGCGCTCCATCGAATTCGCGCGGCTGGAGACCAATCCGCCGCAGCAGGCCACCGATCCACGCAGGTTGACGGCCGGTTCGCCTTCCACGAAGAGCGAGGTGCTGGCGGCCGGAGTGATTCGCTTTACGGTGCGCCTGCCCTCCGGACCTCGCGGGCCGAAACACAAGAACGGCACGGGATTCGAATGGCCCAACGCTGTGCTCCACAGCGGACGGCCGGTGCGGAACGGGGTTTCCATTACGCGCGCCTGCGATGTGCGGTGGGGCGCTCCGCCACCGGTTCCCCCGCAGTTTCGACAGGACAGCACGGCTATTCAATTCTACGCGGCGACACCGGCGGCTCCGCGGCTTCCGGCGCCCCCGGTACGCGGCGCGCCCGCGACGCGGCGCGCCAGTCTGGTGGCGTTCCATCCGCAGGAGACACCCTTTCAATGTCCCAGCGACCTGCACGGCACGCTGCTCAGCAGTATGCATTTCGGCGCCGCGCCGGTACGCAAAGTGGAAACCCGCCCGGCCACGCTGGAAGAACATTTCGATAGCGGATTGGATAACTGGGTGGGCGGAACGGCGGATTGGAAAGTGGATGTGGCGGGTGTGCGGCCGGGGTCGCTGGCCCTCTATTCGCCTTCGCTCGACATATGCGATTGCATGCTGGAGTTCTTGACGCGCATCGAACAACGCGGCATCTCCTGGGTATTCCGCGCCGCTAATTATAAGGACTACTACCAGGCCACGTTGGCCTTGGCTCCGGGCGGCGGATACGAACTGCGCCGCACGACGGTGATCGGCGGACTGGCGGAGGGCGCTACGGTACGTACCGTGCCCTCACCCGTGCCGGCCGCGAACACGAGGACTGCCGTCACCGTGCGTACGCGCGTGGCCGGCAATGAATTCACGGTATCTCTAGACGGCCAGGTGATCGACACCTGGACCGATGCACGTCTTACAGGCGGCGGCATCGGATTTGTTGGCGCTCCTGAAGAACGGGCGCGGCTCTATTGGGTCAAAGTCACGCCCATTGGCCAATTAAGCAAGGAGTATTTGAAGCGATGAGCACTATTGCCTCCCGACCATTCAAGGTTCCCCCTGTCCGCACGACGCCGGCGGATGGAAGCGATAAGAACGGCTTGGCGGCCGCCAATGCCTCCGGCTACCTGGCGCGCGCTGTCACGCTACACCTTGCCGGCAAGCCCGACGAGGCGCTCAAGCAGTTGGAGCGCGCTGTGGATTCGAGTGAATCGTCGCCCGAGGTCTATCGGGCGATGGGGCACATCCAATTCGAACAGGAAGCTTTTAGCGACGCTGCCGACAGCTACCGCACGCTTACCGAACTCAAGCCGCAATACGCCAAGGGATGGTTCAACCTGGCAGTGTGCCTGGAACGAATGGAAGAGTGGGAAGACGCTTCGCAGGCGTTCCATAAGGCGGCGACGCTCGACCCCGCGCACCTGGAAGCGCACCTCGGGCTGGGCGTGAGCCACTTGCGCCTGGAAGATCCCAAGTCCGCGCTGTTCGCCTTCGAACGGGTGCTGGAGCTCTCGCCGGAACACGCCGATGCGATGTTCGGCAAGGCGGCGTCTATCCAGTCGTTGGGCCATCCCGACGAGGCGTCGGTGATCTACCAGCGGATTCTGGAGCACGATCCGGAGTCGGAGGAATCGCTGGCCAACCTGGTGCTGATCGGCATGTCGAAGGAGGATTTCGACATGGTGCGCGAGTTTTCCGAACGGCTGCTGGAGTTGAAGCCGGAATCGAACATCGCGCTCGAGGGCCTGGCGGCGTGGGCGTGCGCGGCTGGCGATCACGCCCTCACCGCGAAATTCTGCACGCTGCTGGTTTCGGCCATCCCGAACCACTTCGAGGGATGGTTCAACCTGGGTCTGGCGCATCAGAAGTCGGGGCGCTGGGAGCAGGCGGCGGAAGCGTATGAAGAAGCGCTGAAACTGCGCGCGCAATCGGCGGAGACGTATACCAATTTAGGAATCGTGCGCGAGCAACTGGACGATACGGAAGGCGCGCATGCGGCGTACACCCACGCCACTGAGGCCAACCCGGAATCGCTGGCCCCGGTATGGAACCTGGCTCTGCTGTTGGAGCACAGCGCGCGTGCCGAGGAAGCCGAGAAATACTACCGCCAGATTCTGGAGAAATCGCCGCGTGAAGAGGAAGCACGATTCCGCCTGGGTTTCCTGCGTCTGCAAAGGCAGGACTATCGCGGCGCCGCGGAAGCGTTCGAAGGCTGTTTGAAGTATCGTCCGGCATGGCCGGAAGCCCACGCCAATCTGGCGCTGGCTTACAGCGGGATGGGCGAGCGCGAGCACGCTGAGCGGCTGTACGAGAAGATGCTGGAAGCCGATCCGAAATCGGTGGAAGCGCTGCGCGGGTTGGCCGCCATGGCGATTCAGGCTTCCGACTTCGATACAGCGCTCGAGTTCCACGTGCGGCTGATCGACCTGGGCGAGCGGTCGCCTGAGGTCCTTTATAATACCGGCCTGATGTACGAGAAGGCCGGGAAGCTGGAGAACGCCGTGCGTCTGTATCGCGAGGCGTTGGCGCTGGAACCGCACATGCCCGAAGCGCTGCTCAACATGGGGCGCATTCTGGAGACTACCGGCAAGCCGGACGAAGCGCGCGCCTGCTGGGCGAAGGCGCTGGAAGCAGAACCGGCGCTGGCACAGGGCTACTTCGGTCCGGCGATCGACTAGTTGCCGCTGGCAGAGGTCGAAAAAGCACCGCTTACTCGCGTGCGCGGCGCCGTAGCTTCAGTTGCAGTGCTGAAGATTCGGCTTGCGCCGCTGCCACAGTACCACTCACCCCTCTGTAGTTGACCCAGCGACCCGCCGCATTGTACGCTCGGGTTCCGGGGTAGATTCATGATTCTGCCACACACAGATCCGACACTGATCGTCCTGCTCATCATATGTATGTTCTGCTGGGGCTCCTGGCCGGTGTTCCTCAAACTGGCCAAACGCTACCGCTTCGAATTGTTCTATTTCGATTTCGCGCTCGGGCTGGGGATCCTCGCTCTGGTGTGTGCGTTTACCTTTGGGAGTCTGGGTTTCGACGGCTTCAGTTTCAGCGACGACATGCTCAATGCACGCAAGCAGGAGTGGCTGTTCGCGGTGCTGGCGGCGATGGTTTTCAACTTCGGCAACATGTTCCTGCTGGCCGCGGTTTCGGTGGCCGGAATGTCAGTGGCGTTTCCGATAGCGTTCGGCGTGGCTCTCATCGCCAGTTCGTGGATGAATTACTTTGGCCATGCGGGAATCAGCAGCGGCCTGATGTGGGGCGGTACGCTGCTGATCGTATTGTCGGTGGTGTTGTGCAGTTCGGCATATTCGCACTGGAAGATCCGCATGCACGAAACGCTGGCCCGCGCGGGAAAGACGAAAAGCACCCGTCGTCCTAACGCCATCAAGGCGATCCTGCTGGCGTTGGTGGGAGGCTTGGTGTTGGGAACGTTCGGCCCGCTGCTGCTGCGTGCGCAGGATCCCGACAATGGTGTCGGCCCTTACTCGCTGCTGTTCCTGTTTTCGGCCGGAGTGTTTGCTTCCACTTTCGTGTTCAATCTCTTCTTCATGAATCTTCCGGTGGAAGGCGATCCGCTGGAGATCACCGATTATATTAAGACGCCCATCAAGAATCATTTTTTTGGCGCCCTGGGCGGAGTGGTATGGGGAGTCGGCGCGATTGCGTTGTTCGTCGCCAACACGCCCAAAGGCGATATCGCTCCCACTGGAGCACTGAGTTTCATGCTCTCCAAGGGAGCGCCGGTGGTAGCGGCGTTGTGGGGCCTGCTGGTGTGGAAAGAATTGAAAGGCGGCGACACCCGCGTGAAGGCTTTTATGGGCTTGATGCTGATTCTGCTCGCCGGTGGAATTACCTTCTTTTCGTTTGCCGCGGCCTCTGCGAAGTAATAGCGCGGCGATCGCGCATCGCCGCGGCAGTCTATACGGAATCCGATTCAAAGGCTATCGCCGCTGTGGGGCAGGATGGTATCCTGCCCCCTCGCAATCGCGTGTTGCAGGTGCGGACTACGCGGAATCCGATTCGGCGGCTATCGCCGCACCGCGTGGATTGCGCATCCGCCGCAGATTACCAACCTGACCTACGCCGGGGCTGCCATGCCAAGCTTGTGGTAGAGCGGCGTGGCTGTCTTGATGGCGTCGTTGACCGCATTGATATTGCGAACGCCCTCGCGCTGCAGCCAGTCCTCCAAGCCCTTGGGGCCCTGCTTGGCGTAGACCGGAATGCCTTCTTTCCAGGTGGCGCGTCCGCACAGTACGCCGGAGTAATCGGTGCCCGCTTCGGCGGCCATGGAGAGCGATTCGGTGAACACGGAGTTGCTCACGCCGGCGCTCAGGTAGATGAACGGCTTGGTGGCGATGGCGGCAGCTTCGCGGAACTGCGTCAACGCTTCGGCGCGCGTATAGGCCTTCTGCCCCTTGAACACGCTCGATCCTTCCACATACTCGGCGTTGATGGGCACTTCCACCTTCAGCACGTCCACCTTATACTGCGGCAGCGAAAACTCCTTCATGCTGGCCTTCACGATTTCCGGCTTGGCCTTGGCGTATTCGAAGCCCTTCTCGTCGCCGCCTTTGGGATCGTAGCCCACAAACTCCAGGAAGAAGGGGATCTCGTTGGCCTCGCACTCCGCCCCGATCCGTTCGATGAAAGCGTGCTTGATGTCGTTGATCGGCGACTCTTCGTAAGGCGTGTAATAGATCAGGATCTTGACGGCGTCGGCGCCCCAATCCACAATGCGCTTTACCGATACATGCGGCAAAAGGTCGGGCAGGCGGCCGGCCTGGGTGTTGTCGTAACCGCTCAGCTCATAGGCCAAGAGCAGGCCGGCGTTCTTACTGCGAGCCTGGGCCGCGGCCAGACCGAATTCCGGATCGAGCAGGATGGCACTGGCATGCGGCGTCAGCACCTTGCTCACGATCACTTTGAACTCGCTCATCATTTCGGGCGTGATGCTTTTCGTATCGACTCCGCGAGCCGAGGCCAGCGACTTCTGCAGACTACCGCGCTGATCCATGGCAGCAGCGGCGATTACGCCTCGCTCGTTGGCCAGCGCCTTCAGGCGCCGCAGCTTTCCCTCTGAAAGTGTCATATGGGGAATATTATCCCATGAGACAATCGGAGCGATGAAGGCCGCTAATTACGCTGTTGAACATTTCGAGGTGGATGGGGTCGCGGTGGTGCAACTCACCGACGCCGCGTGCCGCGCCGAGACCGCCATCGCCGTTTCCGTGGGCAACCTGGTTTACCGGTATCGCGTGGGCGGTGAGGACATCGTCTGGTTTCCCTACGCCAGCCCGGCGGAGATGAAAACCAAACGGTCGCTCTGCGGCATTCCGTTCCTGGCGCCATGGGCCAACCGCCTGGATGGCGACGCTTATTGGGCCAATGGTAAGCGCTACCAACTGAACTCCACGCTCGGCAACCTGCGCCGCGATGCCCATCAGTTGCCCATTCATGGACTGCTCAATTTTTCGCCGCGGTGGGAACCGGCGGGGTCGGGCGCCGACGAGCAGTCGGCATGGACCGCAAGCCGGCTCGACTTCGCACGCTATCCCGACCTGCTGGCGCAGTTTCCTTTCGCCCACACTCTCACCATGACGCATCGCCTGAGCGGCGGCGAATTGCAGGTGGAGACTGCGATTGAAAATCGCAGCGGCGAACCCCTGCCGGTGGCGGTGGGGTATCATCCCTACTTTCGCCTGCCCGGAGTTCCGCGCGAGGAATGGAGGGTGCACCTGGCGGCGCGCGACCATCTGGTGCTGGGCGATATGGTGATTCCGACCGGCGAAAAGCGCCCTGTCGAGTTTGCCGACCCCTATCCGCTGCGCGGCGCGGCGCTCGACGATGTGTTCGGCGACCTGATTCGCGATTCCGATGGGCGCGCCCGTTTCTGGGTGGAAGGGAACGGGCGGCGCGTCACGGTGACATACGGCCCGAAATACCTGATTGCGGTGGCCTATGCGCCGGCCGACAAGGATTTTCTGTGCTTCGAACCGATGGCTGCCGTCACTAACGCTTTCAATCTGGCGCACGACGGCATTTGCGAACTGCAAAGCGTAGCCCCGGGCCAGACCTGGACGGAAAGTTTCTGGCTGAGTTACACGGCCGCACAGCAGTGATTGGCCCTTCTTTCCCAGTCGTAGCTCGATAAGGCCATCGTCGAAGCGTATGAATTAACACCACAAGAGGGAACTCTTAGTCGCCCAAAATGCAACTATTATATGTATCGGTAGGTACTCTTACGGTCGTTTAACTCGACATCTATCGATGACTCGCCACGAAAGATCGGTTTACCGGCGGGAGTTATGAGATGGCGCCGGGTTTAGAAGAGTCAGCAGCACTTGAGGCTGTGCCGGCCTGCTGGGACTATGCCAACGTTGAAAACAACTTATCATTCCGGGAGACCTTCCCTAGTCATCCCGCTGCTATTTCTCACGGCAACGATTGCTTTATCGGCCGCTGATACCAGGGCACGGCTCTCGGTATTCGTATCGACCTCGGTAAGCTCACCGGCGACCGTTGGCTCGCTTGTGACCTGGACCGGAACGGTGACAACTTTTCCAACTACCAATGTCTGGTACCGGTTCCGCGTCCGGGAAGTCGGGCCCACTACCGACCACTGTCGTGTCAGAGGCCTCCCGATTGCCTCCGCCTGCGTGGGCAGCAGTTTCTCGATGGTGCAGGACTACGGTCCGCAAAACTCTATAGCCTGGACGGCCAGCGACCACGAAGGCACTTACGAGATGGAGTTTACGGCGCGGAATAACGATAGCGGCGCATCCTCTACCGTGACCTCGTTATTCCGCTTTGTGTCCCGAGTCAGCGGCAGCACACCGGTGATCAGCCCGACGGCGAATCCCCTGGTGTTTCTCTACAGCGCCCCGGCCTGCCCGGCAAGTGCGACTATGCAGGTCCGGTTTCAAGGCCCCGCCACCCCGCTCCAGAGCACCAATGCGAAAGCCTGCGATGGCATCGACTCCATGAACTTCTACATCGCGGGGATGCTGGCGCAGACAGTTTATAACATGCAACAGGTGGTCGAGAACGGCAGCGATACGGAAACCGGCCCGATCCTGACGCAGCTAACCGGGCAATCTGCTTTCACTTATGCCGCGCGAACGTTGAATATTGCCCCTTCCGCGTCGCTGCCGAATCCGGTCCTGCTGCAGGCGCGGTTCGGGAATCCGGCCGCTACCGACCTCAGTGGAAATCTGCTGTGGTATTCGCTGCAGAACGTTTCCATGATCGCCCGTCCCGAACCGGGCGGTTTGTTCCTCGGGTGGTTCGAGGGTTCCACCGTCGATACCGCTCACCAGACTCTGGAGGAATTCGATCTCGCGGGTACGGTTCTCCGCCAAACCAACGCCGCCCGCGTGAACCAGCAACTGGCCGCCATGGGCATGCACTCCATCAATTCGTTTCACCACGAGGTGCGGGGCCTGCCGGGCGGAGGTCTGCTCGTTCTGTCGGCGGAGGAGCGGATCCTGACGAACGTCCAGGGTCCGGGGCCTGTCGACGTGCTGGGTGACATGATCCTGGTGCTGGATCGCGATCTGCAAGTCCAGTGGGCGTGGGATACTTTCGATCACCTGGATACCTCCCGGATGGCGACGCTGGGCGAAGTCTGCGGCGCCACGACGGGCGGCTGCGCGCCCATCCTGCTGGCCGCGCAGGCCAACGATTGGACGCACGGGAATGCTCTGCAACTGACTCCCGACGGCAATATTCTCTACTCCGCCCGGCATCAGGATTGGGTGTTCAAGATCGATTACGAGAACGGCCACGGCACCGGCGACATTCTGTGGCGCCTGGGCAAGGGTGGCGATTTCCAATACCTCTCGAGCGATCCCTATCCGTGGTTCTCGCATCAGCACGACGTCGAAATCGACGCGAACGGGGTTGTCACGGCGTTCGACAACGGCAATACGCGCGAGGCAGCCGACTCCACCGCCAACAGCCGCGGGCAGGCGATTCAACTGGACGAGGTGAACCGCACCGCCACACTGCTGGTGAATGCCGACCTGGGGAGTTTCTCGAGTGCCCTTGGCTCAGCGCAGAGTCTGCCTGACGGGAACTACCATTTCCATATGGGCGACATCGCGGCGAAAAACCCCACGAGAATTGTCGAGGTTGATCCAAGTGGACAAATCGTGTACGATATGGCCATCGGGGAAATCATGTATCGGTCGTTTCGGATGCAGGATCTCTATACGCCCCCCGACCTGGCTTCATGGGTAGACCGCTAACTGACCGCAGAAGTTTCCTGAAGTTCGGCGCCGCCTCTTGGGGAGGCGTGTTGGCTGCTCAGGAACGTTCCAATCCATTCCGACCCGGCTCGCAGCTTCAGCGGCCACCAAACATAATCCTGATTTACGCCGATGACCTTGGTTCGGGCGATTTAGGGTGTTACGGGTCTAATATTCCCACTCCGAACCTGGACGCCATGGCGTCGCAAGGCGTTTTGTTCCGGCAGTGCAATTCGGGCAGTCCGGTATGCTCGCCGGCGCGCGCCGCCCTGCTGACCGGCCGGTATCCAACCCGGGTGGGCGTGCCGAGTGTTTTGCAACCCTCCGATACGGGCGGCCTTTCGTTGACCGAGACTACCATGGCGGATATGCTCAAGGGCGCCGGCTACGCCACCATGTGCATCGGGAAGTGGCATCTGGGATCGCAACCCCAGTACATGCCCCTGAATCGCGGGTTTCACGGATTCTACGGCCTGCCATACAGCAATGACATGGCGCCGCTGCCCCTGATCCAGAACACCACCGTGATTGAAGAGCCGGCCGTGCTGAACACCCTGACGCAGCGCTACACGCAACAGGCCGCGGCGTTTATTGCGAGTGCCAAGAATACGCCGTTTTTTCTGTACATGCCCCACACGTTCCCGCACATTCCGCTGGCGGCATCCACACAATTCCTGGGGCAATCGGGCTTCGGATTGTATGGGGACACGTTGACGGAAATCGACTGGAGCGTCGGCCAGGTGCTCAGCGCGGTTCACGCCAACGGCCTGGACGATAACACTCTGGTGATGTTTTCCAGCGATCACGGGCCGTGGTTTGAAGGGAACAATAGAGGGCTGCACGGCCGCAAGGGCGAGACGTGGGAAGGCGGCTTCCGCGTGCCGTTTCTGGCGCGCTTCCCCGGCCAGATTCCGGCCGGCCATGTCTGCGGAAGTCTGGCGACCACCATGGACATCCTGCCCACCGCCGCCCACCTCTCCGGCGCGGCGCTGCCGACGGCTCCGCTGGACGGGCATAACATCTGGTCGCTGATGACAGGACAGTCCGGTGGCGCATCCCCAGTGGAGCGCGATGTGTTCCTCTATTTCGACGCCTGGAATCTTCAGTGTGCCCGGCTGGGCCGGTGGAAGCTGCATCTCGCCCGCTACAATACGCCGCCCTGGATCCCATTGCCGGCCGACTGGCGGATGAATTTGCCGCTGGCGAACCCCGAACTGTACAACCTGGAGGACGATCCCTCCGAGACGATGGACGTGGCTCCGAACCATCCGGACATCGTGGCGGCAATCACGGCGCGGGTACATGCCATGGTTCCCGGTTTCCCCAGCATCGTGCAGTCGCAATGGGCGAATACCATGAGCCAGATGCCGGTCTACTGTCCATCGGGCGGCTGGCCGGCCGGGCCAGGCCAGTAACCCTTACGACCCTTTCCGCACACCCAGAAGTGTGAGCTCTTTCTTGAGAGGCTCCAGCGATTTCGCAAAGATCATTTTGTAGGCCTTGCAGAAGTAGTCCAGGTCGGCAAACTGACGGCGCGGGTCGTGGCGATGTTTGGGGCATCCCCCGTGACAGATCGACTGATATTCGCAGACCTGGCAATCGGGATGGGCAATGGTCTTAGTGGCGGCAAACTGGCTGCGTCGCTGGCGGCGAGCGATTTCAGACCAGGAGTCGAGATTTACGTTGCCTAACTTCCAGCTCTGCTCCACGAAAAAATCGCACGGGTACACGTCGCCGTTGTACTCCACCACGGCATAACTGTCGCAGGTCTCATGCATGGTGCAGGTGCCGGGGCGCTGTCCCGCGAGAGCTTCGGCGATGTTTTCGAAGTAACGGATGTGCACCCGCCGCCGCTCAGGCCACCACGCGTCGAAGGTCTCGCACAGGAACCGCCCGTACTCTTCGGGCGAAATGGTAAACGGCATGGGCTGCCCGAGACCGTCGAACTCCGATAGCGGGATGTACTGGATGTGTTCCACGCCCAACTTCCGGAAGAAGCGGTACAGCTCTTTCGGACGGCTTACATTGGCGCGGTTTACGACGCACAGCACGTTGAAGTCGACACGATTCTTCTGCAAGCACTCGATGGCATTGACGACCGCCCGCCAGGTGCCCTTTCCCTGGCGGTTGAGGCGATACCGGTCATGCATCTCTTCAGTGCCATCGAGAGAAATACCCACCAACCATTGATACTGGCGGAACAGATCGCACCACGCCGCGTCGATTGTCAGTCCGTTGGTCTGAATGGAATTGGAGACCGCCTGGCCGCCTCTGCCGAACTGTTGCTGATAGCGCACCAGCTTTTCGAAGAAGGGCAGCCCGGCGAGGGTCGGCTCGCCTCCCTGAAAGGCGAACGTGCTCTGCGGATACGAGTAGAAGAGGTAGGTATCCACCAGCCGCTCGAGGGTCTCGAAGGTCATTCTGCGGCCGGGCAGCGCTTTGTACGGATCGGCATCGCGATCGAGGTAAAAACAATACGTGCAATCGATGTTGCAGACAGCCGATACCGGTTTGATGAGCAGCGACTGAATGCGGGGGACGGAACCGGACGCGCCCGTAATGATGGGAAATGTGCTCACCGGAAATTCTGGGACTGCATTTGTAGTGTAGGTCGCCGGCGCTGCAAAATGCAAAAGGGGTTCTCTGGTGCCGGCCGCAACTGCGGCGCGCGATTTGCGGTAGGGAGCCCGCTATTGTTTGCCGGAAGCCTTGACCTCGGCGGTTTTCGACGTCACCTGCGAGGCGGAGGGGAGCTGATTCGCGTCCCACCCTCCGCCCAGCGCCTGAATGAGCTGGACGGCGGCAGTCATTTCGCTCACCCGAACGGTGACTTCCGCCTGTTGGTCGGAGAGCAGCGTGGTCTGTGCCGTGAGCACGTTGAGATATGGATCGAGCCCCGTCTGGTAACGCGCCGTGGCGAGTTCCAGATAACGCCGGGCGGCATTCACGGCCGATTGTTGCTTCTCGATTTGCGCCGAGCTGACGCGCAGGTTCGCAAGATAATCCTCCACCTGCTGGAAGGCTGTCAATACCGACTGGCGGTACGCCGCTACGTCGGCATTATAGTTGGCGGTGTATTGCGCCACCGTGGATCTGCGCAGGCCGGCGTCAAAAATCGTCTGCGCGGCCGAAGAGCCCACCGACCAGAAGAGCGCCGGCAGGGAGAACAGCTTGGAGATCATCGACGACTCCAGGCCGCCGCTCGCCGTCAGGCTCAGGTTGGGAAAAAACGCCGCTTTTTCGACTCCGATGAGCGCATTCGCCTGCGCCATGGTGCGTTCCGCCGCGGCGATATCGGGGCGGCGTTCGAGTAACTGCGAGGGCACTCCGATTGGGATCGCCGGGACGGGTGTGGCGAGCACTTTCACGGGCATGGAAAACTCCGAGGCCGGCTTGCCGATCAGAGTCGCGATGGCGTGCTCGTAAGTGGCTCGATTGGCCGCGATCCCGGCGCCTTGCGCCTCCGCATCCTGCAGAGTGACGTCCGCCTGGGCTTCCGATTCCGGGCTGTCGATGCCCGTCTCTACCAGCGCGCGCGTCAGCTCGAGCGACTTACGGTCGGCTTCGATGGTGCGGTCGTAGAGGTCCTGCAAGGCGTCCTGCCCGCGCAGTTGGAAGTAATAGACGGCCAGGTCGGCCTGCTCGGTGAGGCGCTCGTTCTCAAGATCGGCGGCGCTCACCTGGGCGGCGTATTCAGACTCCCTCACGCTATTGCGCACGCGTCCCCACAGGTCGGGTTCCCAGGCGACGTCGAAGGGCAGGGAGAAGCTGTTATAGGTGTTGCCGCCCGCTTGCGAAGCGCCGGTGTTGCCATTGAGGGCGGCGCCTCCGCCTCCGCCGCCCGAGCGTGAGCGGCCGGCACTCGCGCTGCCGGTGAGGGTGGGGAAATAGGCGGCGCGCGATTCGCCCACCTGGGCGCGGGCCGCCATGAAATTCTGAAAATACTGCTTGATGTTCTGGTTGTCGATATCCAGCCGCTCTTCCAGCGCGCTGAGTTCGGGCTCCTGGAAAATCTCCCACCACTTGCCTTTCAGTGCGGCGTCCTGCGGTTCGGCGGGCTTCCAGGTTCCGGGCGGCGCCTCGCGATACGCCGCGGGGGCAGTCTCTTTGAACGCCGGAGGCGCCGGGGTGGAAGGCTTGGTGTACTTCGGCCCCACGTTGCATCCTGCGAGCAGGAGGAGCGCCGACACCGGGACCGTTACCGCGATTGTCCGCATATTGTTAACCCTCCTGCGGGCGCGTCTGCAGGCCCGGCGCGTGGCGACGGCGCGTCAATCGCAGCCGCAGCTTGTCCATGAATAGATAGATCACAGGGGTGGTGTATAACGTCAGAGCCTGACTCACCAGCAGGCCGCCGATGATCGAAATGCCCAGCGGGCGGCGCAGCTCCGAACCCATGCCGGTGCCGATTGCCAGAGGCACCGCCCCGAACAGCGCTGCCATGGTGGTCATCAGGATTGGCCGGAAGCGCAGCATGGACGCTTCGAAGATGGAGTCGCGCGTGTTCTTACCTTCCACGCGCTCGGCGTTGAGCGCGAAATCGATCATCATGATGGCGTTCTTCTTGACGATGCCGATCAGCAGAATGATGCCCGTAATGGCCATCACGTCGAGCTGCGAATGCGTCACCAGCAGCGCCAGGATCGCGCCCACGCTCGCCGGCGGCAGTGTCGACAGAATGGTGATGGGATGAATCAGGCTCTCGTAGAGAATGCCGAGCACGATGAACACCGCCAGAATCGCGGTCAGCACCAGGTACGGTTCGGTGGTGAGCGATTGCTCGAAGGCCTGAAGGGTGCCGGAGAATTCGCCATGGACCGACGGCGGCATGCCTTCGCGTTGGTGGATGCCGTCGATTTCCTGGGTCGCCTGCCCCAGCGAAACTCCCGGCGCGAGATTGAAGGACACGGTGGATGACGGAAACAGGCCGGTGTGATTTACCGACACGGGTGCGGTGGAAGGTTGGTAGGAAGCCACGGTGCTCAGGGGAATCGGTCCGCCTCCGGTTCTGGGGACCAGATACGTGCTGTTGAGGCCCGCGGGAGTCTGCCAATACTTGGGCGCCGCTTCCATCACCACGTAATACTGATTGAGCTGGGTGTAAATGGTGGAGACTTCCGATTCGCCAAAGTTGTGGTACAGCGTCTGGTCGATGATCTGGGGCGTCAGGCCGAGCCGGGCGGCGGTGGTCCGGTCGTAATTGAGCAGCATCTGCAAGCCGTGAGTCTGTTGGTCGGTATTGACGTCTTCGAAGCCGGGAGCTTTGCGCATATCGGCGAGCAGGATCGGTCCGTATTTTTGCAATTCCTCGGTGGTCTCGGCCTGTATGGTGTACTGATACTCCGCGCTCGACTGGCGGCCGCCAATGCGGATATCCTGCACCGGCTGGAGAAAGGTGGCGGCGCCTTCCACGCGCGCCAGTTTCGGCCGCAGGCGGTCGATAATCTGCGCGGCGCTTACTTTGCGCTGGTTGAGCGGCTTAAGCGCTATGAAGAGAAATCCGCCGTTGGCGGCCCCGCGGCCGCCGGTGAATCCCATTACGTTCTGCACGCCCGGGTCCGATTTGATGATGGTCACCGACTGCTGCACAGCATCTTTCATGGCATAGAAGGAAGTGTCCTGCGGCCCCTGCAGGCCGCCCATGACCGCGCCGGTGTCCTGCTGCGGGAAAAATCCTTTGGGGATTCTGTCGATCAGGTAGACGTTCAATGCCAGCGTGCCGATGAAGACCAGGAGGATGAGCGCAGGATGGTCGAGTACCCAGGTGAGGCTGGAACGGTACAGCCCGAGCACCGTATTGAAACCGCGATCGCTCCAGCGGTAGAGTCTTCCGTGGGTGACTTCGCTTTCCGGCCGCAGCACGCGAGAGCACATGGCGGGTGTGGTCGTAAGCGAGACTACCATCGACACCAGAATGGCGGCCGAAAGGGTAATCGCAAATTCGCGGAACAGGCGGCCGATGATGCCGCCCATGAGCAGCAGGGGTATGAATACCGCGATCAGCGAGATGCTGATGCTGAATACCGTGAAGCCGATCTCGCGCGCGCCCAGCAGCGCAGCCTGAATGGGCTGCAGTCCCGCTTCCAGATGGCGCGTGATGTTTTCCATTACTACGATGGCATCGTCCACCACGAACCCGCTCGCAATCGCCAGTGCCATGAGCGAGAGGTTATCGAGCGAGAAGCCGCACATATACATCACCGCGCAGGTGCCGATGAGCGATACCGGAACTGCCACCGCGGGAATCAATGTGGCGTGGATATTCCGCAGGAACAGAAACACCACCAGCACCACCAGCACGACCGAAATGAGGAGGGTGATCTCAATATCGGAGACAGACGCGCGAATGGTGAGCGTCCGGTCGAGAATGGTCATCAGATGTTCGCCCGCGGGGATGGTGGCCTGCAGCGCGGGAATGGCGGCGTTCACCGCGTCGACGGTGGAGATGATGTTGGCGCCCGGCTGGCGGTAAATCAGCATGTCGACCGAAGGCTTGCCGTTTAGGAACCCGGCCTGCCGCAGATTCTGCTGCGAATCCACCACGTCGGCCACATCCTGCAGGCGCACCGCCGCGCCGTTGTGATATCCGATGATCAGCGGTTTGTAATCCTTCGCTTTGGAGATCTGATCGTTGGCCACGATGTCGATGGAGGTATGGCCGTCGGAAAAGCGGCCCTTCGCCAGGTTCGAATTCTGGCCGGAGATCAGTTGCTGGAGCGCCGTCAGAGAGATGCCGTAACTGGCGAGTTGGGTGGGATTGAGTTCGATGCGCACCGCCGGCAGCGACGCTCCTACGGCCAGCACTTCGCCCACGCCGGAGATTTGAGAAATGCGCTGTTCGATGACGGTCGAGGCTTCGTCGTAAAGCGTGGGCACGTCGTAGATATCGGATTGCAGGCCGAGGACGAGAATCGGCGAATCGGCCGGGTTCACTTTGCGATAGGTGGGATTGGCGGGCAAGTTCGCCGGCAGATAACTGCGGGCGGCGTTGATGCCGGCTTCCACGTCGCGAGCCGCGCCGTTGATGTTGCGGCTGAGGTCGAACTGCAGCGTGACGCCGGTGGATCCCAGGGAACTCGACGACGTCATCTCATTAACGCCGGCGATGTGGGAGAACTGCCGTTCGAGCGGCGTCGCCACCGAAGAGGCCATGATGTCCGGACTGCCGCCCGGCAGGCCTGCCGCTACCGTGATGGTAGGGAAATCCACCTGCGGCAGAGGAGACACGGGCAGCACGGTGAAAGCGATAATTCCGGCCAAGGCGATCGCGACGGTGAGCAGAGCGGTGGCGACCGGGCGATGAATGAAGATGCGCGAGGGGTTCATGCCGGCTCCGGATGCGACTCCCCGGCCGCATGGCTGCGGCGATGGGCGAAGCGCGCGCCGAGGTTATCGAAAAAGATGTAGATGACCGGGGTGGTGTAGAGCGTCAACACCTGGCTGAGCAGCAGGCCGCCCACCATCGCCACGCCAAGGGGGCGCCGCAATTCCGAGCCGATGCCGCTGCCGAACGCGAGCGGGAGGCCGCTCAGCAGCGCCGCCATGGTGGTCATCATGATGGGGCGGAAGCGCAGCAGCGAGGCCTGGTAGATGGCTTCGGTGGCGCTTTTGCCTTCGTCGCGCTCGGCCTCCAGGGCGAAGTCCACCATCATGATGCCGTTCTTCTTCACGATGCCGATGAGCAGGATGATGCCGATAATGGCCACAATGTCGAGATCGAGATGGAAAAGCAGCAGCGCCAGCAACGCGCCCACTCCCGCCGAGGGCAGAGTGGAAAGGATGGTCACTGGATGGACGAAGCTCTCGTACAACACGCCCAGCACGATGTACACCGTGACGAGAGCCGCGAGAATCAGCAGGCCCTGATTGGCGAGCGAACCTTCGAAGGCCGACGCCGTGCCCTGATAGTTGGCCACCACGCTGGCCGGCATGTCCGCTTTCTTGATGGCCTTGTCCATGGCGTCGAGCGCCTGCCCGAGCGAATATCCAGGTCCCAGGTTGAACGAGATGGTAACGGCGGGAAATTGGCCCTGATGCGCGATGGAGAGCGGTTCGCTGCGCGTTTCGAAATGAGTCAGCGCACTGAGCGGGACGGGCGTGGGGATCGCGCTTCCCGCCGTCGCTGCCGAGCCTCCTCCTCCGCCTCCGCCGGCAGCGGTTCCGCCCGCAGTACCGGTGGACCGCGTAGTGCCGTTCAACGACGTATTGGCGCTGGACGATATGCCGGGGGAAGCAGCGCCGCCCGCCAGCACATTGGTGGGAAATGCACCGACGGATGATCGTGACAAGGCGGAACTCGTTTGCACCGTGTTGAGAGCGGTGGTGGTGTTGTTGTTGGAGCGGGAAGCCAGCGTAGAAAGGGCCGAAGTCGAGGTGGCGGGCAGGGAAGCGTTCGCTCCGCCGGAGGGCGACAGCAGGGCGTTGCCGCTGGCGGGAGCATTCCCCGCGCCCGCACCGGAGGACGATCCCGCGGTGTTCGATCCGCCCGAGGCGCCGCTGCTGCTTACCGCGGCCTGAATGTAGATGTCGTGCAGCCGCGCCGGGTCGAGCTGGAACTTCGGTTCGGCTTCCATGATCACGTGGTACTGATTCAACTGCGTGTACATGGTGTTGATCTGGCGCTGCCCGAAGGCATCGTAGAGCGTGTTGTCGATGGTGGCCGGGGTGATGCCGAAGCGCGAGGCGGTGGCGCGGTCGATGGTGATCGATTCGGCCACGCCGCCCAGTTGCTGGTCGGTCGCGACATCGGCAAGTTCGGGGAGTTTGCGGAACTCGCCCATCAGTTTGGCCACCACTGTGTTGAGCTCCGCCGCATTGGGATCTTCCACGGTGTACTGATACTCGGTGCGGCTCACGCGGTCGTCGACGGTGAGGTCCTGCACCGGCTGCATGAAGAGCACGATTCCCGGCACCTGCGCGAGCTTCGGTCCCAGCCGCTGGATCAGCGCCGTGGCGGAAATCTTGCGGACGTCGAGCGGCTTCAGGTTGATTTGAATGCGGCCGCTATTGAGGGTGGTATTGGTGCCATCGGCGCCAATGAAAGAGGAGACACTCTCTACCGCCGGGTCGGCCAGCACTATTTTTACCAGGTCCTGCTGGCGCTGCGTCATGGCATCGAAGGAGATGGTGGGCGACGCCTGCGAGATGCCCTGGATAATGCCGGTATCCTGTGTGGGGAAGAAGCCCTTGGGCACCACGATATAGAGCAAAACGGTCAGCACCAATATGCCCACCGCGACCAGCAGCGTGACGGTCTGAAAGCGCAGTACGAAGCGCAACGTGCGGCCGTAGAATTCGATGATGCGGTCGAAGATTCGCTCGGAGATGGCGTAGAAGCGGCCCTGCTTTTCGGGCGGCGTGTAGCGCAGAATGCGCGCCGACATCATGGGGGTCAATGTCAGCGAGACGAACGCCGAGAGGATAATGGTGACCGCCAGCGTCACCGCGAATTGCCGGAACAGGCGGCCGGCCACGTCGCCCATAAACAACAGCGGAATGAGCACGGCGATCAGCGATACCGTCAGCGACAGAATGGTGAAGCCGATCTGTTCGGCGCCCAGCAGCGCCGCCTGCATCGGCGTCTCGCCCATTTCGATGTAGCGCGAAATGTTCTCGATCATCACGATAGCGTCGTCCACCACGAACCCGGTGGAGATGGTGAGCGCCATCATGGTGAGGTTATTCAGGCTGAAGCCGCACAGGTACATCACGGCGAAAGTGCCCACCAGTGACAGCGGCACCGCCACGCTGGGAATAATGGTGGCCGACAGGCTCCGCAGGAACAGAAAGATCACCATCACTACCAGTCCGACGGTGAGCAGGAGTTCGAACTCTACGTCCTTCACCGAGGCGCGCACGGCGATGGTGCGGTCGGTCACCACCTGCACGTGGACCGCTTTCGGCAGGGTGGTTTCCAGTTGCGGCAACACCTTCTGAATGCTGTTCACCACGGCGATGGTGTTGGCGCCCGGCTGGCGCTGGATGTTCAGCAGCACGGCCGGCGTGGTGTTATTCCAGGCGGCGAGCCGGCTGTTCTCTACACTGTCCACCACGCGCGCCACGGAGGTCAACATGACGGGCGCGCCATCGCGATAGGCCACGATGACGTTCTTGTAGTCGTCGCTGCTGGTCAGCTGGTCGTTGGCGTTGATGGTATAGTCTTGCGCGGGCCCGTCGAAATTTCCCTTGGCGGAGTTGAGGCTGTTGCCGGTGAGCGCATTGCGCAGGTCTTCCAGATTGATGCCGTATGACGCAAGGGCTGTGGGGTTCACCTGCACGCGGACGGCAGGCTTCTGTCCGCCGGAGATGCTCACCAGCCCAACTCCCGAGATCTGCGAAATCTTAGGCGCCAGCCGCGTATCGGCCAGGTCCTCCACTTCAGAGAGCGCCATTTCATTGGAAGTGAGCGCCAGCGTGAGCACAGGCGCGTCGGCTGGGTTCGACTTGCTGTACACGGGCGGCGCCGGCAGGTTGGCAGGCAGGTAGCTCTGCGCCGCGTTGATGGCCGCCTGCACCTCCTGCTCCGCCACGTCGATATCGAGAGCGAGCTGGAACTGCATGACGATTACCGACACGCCGCCGGCGCTGGTGGAGGTCATCTGGCTCAGGCCCGCGACTTCTCCGAATTGCCGTTCGAGGGGCGCTGTCACCGCCGATGCCGTTACATCGGGGCTCGCGCCGGGGTAGAACGTGAGCACCTGGATGGTGGGGTAATCCACTTCGGGCAGGGCGGAAACCGGGAGCTGGAAAAAGGCCACGCCGCCGGCCAGGAACATCGCCGCCATCAGCAGCGCGGTGGCCACGGGTCGTAGGATGAAGGGTCGCGAGGGGCTCATTTGGCTTTGCCCGCCTGCCCTTTGACCTGAACGGGAACGCCGTTTTCCAAACGGTCGAACCCACTGGTGGCGATGGTGGTGCCGGGGGCAATGCCGGTCACCGCGGTTTGCTGATCGCTGGCGGTCGACACCTGAATCTGCTGTACAGACACCGTGTTGTTCGGCTGTACCACGTAGAGGAAGGGCTGCGTTCCGTTGTGCTGCACCGCCGACGTGGGCACCAGGGTGGCGTTCTTCAGCGTCTTTACCAACAGGCGCGCGTTGACGAACTGGTTGGGGAACAACGACAGATTCTTGTTGGGAAATTCGGCGCGGAATTTGATGGTGCCGGTGGTGGTGTCCACTTCGTTGTCGAGCGAAGTGAGGGTGCCGGATGCGATCTTGTTTTCGTTCGAGCGATCGAAGGCATCCACTGCCAGCCGCTTGCCGCCGCGCAGTTGCGCGTCTACCTGCGCCAGGTCGTCCTCCGACACGTTGAACACGACGGTGATGGGCTGCACCTGGGTGAGCACCACAAGCGTGGAACCGCTGCCGGAGAAAATCGTATTGCCCGGGTCCACCAGCCGGAGCCCGACTCGTCCCGTCACCGGAGCCACGATGTGACAGTAGGAAAGCTGCGTCTGATCGTAGGACACTGTTCCCTGGTCGGCTTTCACGGTGCCTTCGTCCTGCACCACCACCTGTTCCTGATCTTCCATTTGCTGGCGCGCGATGGCGTTGCGGGCGAAGGCATCCTTGTACCGCTGGAGATCGATGCGCGCCTCGGCGAGCGTTCCGCGATCGCGGTCGAGCGTGCCCTGCGCCTGTTCGAGGGTGGCTTCGTACGGGCGCGGGTCGACATCGATCAGCGGGTCGCCTTCATGCACCATTTGCCCTTCGTGATAATGAACAGCGGTGACGCGGCCGGTGATCTGGCTGTATACCGTCACGGTGTTGACCGGTGTGACGGTGCCGAGCGCATCGATGTAGATATTGATGTCGCCACTAGTGGTTTTTCCGGCGGTAATCGAGGCGCCTGCCTCGGCGCGCTTGCCCGGCGGCGGCGCGGCATTGCCTCCGCTGAAAGAACGGATCACCAGGAACACCAGGAGGAGGAGGGCCGCCATCAGAATCCAAAAGGGCCATCGCCGCCACCAGGGCAGTTTGTGCGGACCCTCGATGGCGCGCCTTGGCTTGGCGGGAGGGAGAAGCTTTTGCGGTTGGCTGACGTGGGGGTTGAGCGCCTCAGGCGCCGGTTTTTGTCCCGCCACTTCCGGTGGAGCGCCGCTGGCGTTTTCCTGGCTCATGTTGTCTTTTCGATAAAGCGGGAGGATTCGGACCCAACTGACAGCTTGTGGCTGTCTTCACGGAGCTATGCAGATCGACTTCCAAGGTAAGCGCCATCACACAACTGTCCGAAGTGCGAGGCCAAGTGCAAGAAAGTCGGCTTCCGCGCAGGGATCGACAGTGTATCGCAGGTGATTGGCAGGTAAAACTTTACGCTCGGGGAGAGACCCGAGCCCGAAAGAGCTAGCGAGCGTGGCGGCTCAGAATCGCCTCACCTATTTCGGCTTCGGCGGACTCACGGCGGGAGGCTGGCCGGCCCGTTGATGGAGCCAGACCGGCGTCGAGTGCTGGGCGCATTTTGGCAGTGGAGGCACGAAGTAATAATCGAGCGAGTATTCCATACCGCGCGGCACCCAGTCGAGGCATACACTCTCCTGCCGCGGTGCGAGTTCCTGCCACACCGCGCGCGCCGAGGCGATGCGGTCGAGATCGGGCGCGGCGCTGCTTTTCAGGAACGCCGTCCCCAGCGTGGCGCCAATCACAATCGTCAGCACGGCCGCCCATCGGCTGCCGCGGCGGTCGAGTATCCACACCAGTAGCGCGATGGCGATTGGCGCGAGCCACATCCACTGGAAGCGCGGCGCGGGCGCATGCGTGATCCCGGTGGCGACCGCAACAGGCACGAGCGGCGCGGCGATGGGGAACGCGATCAGCAGCAGCGCACAGGCCGCAAGCCACGGCGCGGCGGTGCGGACTTCGGCGAGTGCAATGCCAAGCAGCGCGCATGCCGCGGGAATCATTGGCAGAATATACGACGGCAGTTTGTTGGCAGATTTCGAAAAGAAGACCAGCCAGAGAATCGCCCAGATCAGCAGGAAGAGGCGGCCGGGGTCGGCGTATAAGGAGCGGCGGAAGGCCAGCGGCACGAGCGGCGTCCACGGCAGGAGGAGCGCCAGCAGTACGGGTGCGAAATACCAGAAGGGTTGGCCGTGATTGCCCACCGCGGTGGAGGAGAGAAAGCGTTCCACATTGTGCTTCCAGAAGAAATCTGCCAGGAAGGCGGTCCCGTTTTTCCAGGTGCACAGCACGTACCACGGCAACGTGACGGCTAGGAACGGCAGGATCACGCGGACACGCAAAAAGGCGCGAATGTTTCGGCCGAGCGCCGGCAGGAACGGGCGTTTCCAGGGAAACAGCAGCGGGCAGGCGAGCGCCACCGCTACCGGCCCTTTCGCCAGCACGGCCAGCCCGAGCAGCGCGGCCACCCACGGCAGCAGCGACTGCTCGCGGCGGCGCACCCAGGGCAGCGCCAGCAGCATGGCCGCCGAGTACGTCGCGGCCAGCGGTAAATCGGTAGTGGCGATCTGCGAGGCTACAATCCAGGCCGCGGACGTCCCCAGAATCGCGGTGGCGAAGACGGCGGGGCGGTCGCCGAATTCGCGTCGCAGCATCCACCAGAAGAAGGCGAGAAATGCCACTGCCAGCAGCGCCACCGGCAGCCGAGGCGCCATCTCCGGACCGAGGCCGGCGCGAAAGAAAGCCGCCTCCATCCAGTACAGGAGCGCCGGTTTTTCGAACCAGGGAACGCCCATCAACCGCGGCGTGATCCAATCGCCGGATGCCGCCATGGTGCGCGAAACAGCAGCGTAGCGCGGCTCGTCGGGCCCGATCAATCCGACCGCCGTCAGGTGGTAAAAGTACAGCACGCACGCCGGCGGCAGTACCAGCCACAGGACAGGCGGAATTTTCCGGGCCATTTTTCTTATTATAGAGTCGTGCCCGCCCGCTTCCTGCCGATTACGCGCGACGAGATAGGCCGAGTGGTCGGCATGATGGCGCAATTGTATGCGCACGACGGTTCTCGGTTCGACGAAGCGCGCGCCCGCCGCGCCACGGAAACGCTCCTCAGCGAGCCCGAATTCGGCGGCGTGTGGAGCATCGAGCACGAGGGCGCGATGGCCGGATACATCGTGCTAGTGTTGGGGTACAGCCTGGAATTCGGCGGGCGATTCGGCCTGCTGGACGAGTTATTTGTGGCGGACAATTATCGCGGTCTCGGTCTTGGCGCACTGGCTATCGCGTTCGCCGGTGAAGAGTGCCGAGCGCGCGGGTGGCAGGCGATCCGGCTCGAAGTGGCCCAGGCGAATCTGCCCGCCCAGTCCCTATATACCCGGTCGGGTTTCGAGAAGCACGACCGCTTTCCGATGACAAAGTGGATGGAATGCTAATCGACATCGCCAAATTACCGACGGCCGAAAATTCGGCCATTCATCTGCACCCCGCCGACAATGTGGCGGTGGCGCGGGTTCCGATCGCGGCCGGCACGGAATTGCGCGTGGACGGCGTGCCTGTGGTGGCGCTGGACGCCATTCCGGCGGGCCATAAAATCGCGCTGCGTGCGATTCACGCGGGCGAAATGGTGGAGCGCTACGGGCAGGCGATCGGACGGGCGACCGCGGAGATCGAGCCCGGCCGCCATATTCATACGCACAATCTGGCGTTCGAGGAACTGGCGCTCGAGTACGAATTTCCGGCGGTGGAATTGCCCTTGCCGAATCGTTCCAGCGAGCCGGCATTTATGGGCTACGCGCGCGAAGACGGCCGCGTGGGCACGCGCAACTATATCGCCGTGGTGGCGGCCAGCAATTGCGCCGCCCATACCGCCGAACTGATCGCCGAGAGCTACCTGGGCGAGACGCTGCCGCCGAATGTCGATGGCGTGGTAGCGTTCCCTCACGGCGAAGGGTGCGCGCACGCCTTCGGCCCCGACATGGATCAACTGCGCCGCACGCTGGGCGGCGTGCTGGTGCACCCGAACGTTTCGGCGGCGCTCATTCTGGGGCTGGGATGCGAGACCAATCAGATCGACCACTACCTGGGCGCGGGCGCGCCGCGCAGCGGACGGTTGGCGGGGCTGACTTTGCAGGGCAGCGGCGGCACGCGCGGCGCTATCGAGGCGGCGCGGCGCGAAATCGCCCGCTTTATCGAACAGGCGGCGAGCGAACAGCGGACTCCCGCGCCGGCATCGAAGATCGTGCTCGGGCTGAACTGCGGCGGGTCCGATTCCTTTTCGGGGATCACGGCCAACCCGGCGCTGGGATTCTGCACCGATCTGCTGGCAGAACTCGGCGGCACTTCGGTGCTGGCGGAAACCACCGAGATTTTCGGCGCCGAGCACTTATTAGTGCGGCGCGCGCGCAATCGGCACGTAGCCGAGAAGTTACTGCAGTGCATTCGCAATTACAAGCGATATCTGAGTCGCTTCGAAGGCAGTTTCGACGATAATCCCAGCCCCGGAAATAAGGCGGGCGGGTTGACCAATATCCTGGAGAAGTCGCTGGGAGCGGTCGCCAAGGGTGGAACGTCGCCGTTGATCGACGTTTACGAGTACGCCGAGCCGGTGACCGCGCCGGGCTTCGTATTCATGAACACGCCGGGGTACGATCCGGTCTCGCTGGCCGGCCTTGCCGCGGGGGGCTGCAATCTGATCGCATTCACAACGGGACGCGGCAGCGCCATCGGCTTCCCGACCATCCCGGTGATCAAGATCGCCACCAACAGCAGTACCTACACGCGCATGCGCGACAACATGGACATCAACGCCGGCCGCATCGCCGATGGCGAGGCTTCGGTGCAGGATATCGGCCGCGAGATCTACGGCCTGATGCTGGATGCCGCTTCCGGCCGGCGGACGTGCGCCGAACAAATGGGGCACAAAGAGTTCGTGCCGTGGCGCATCGGTCCGGTGATGTAAGGCTACCCTAACTTATCGATATCGATCTTAGCGTCCCAGTGTTGATTCGAGTTGACGAATTCATCCCAGGTAACTTCCCGCTGGAGGTAGCCGGCCTGCCGTCCTAACATCGCGGTAAGTGCCGATTCCACCCCTTGCGCGGCCTGATTGTGATAGTTGCCGCTGGTGATGCTGTCGATAAACGACTTCTTCTTCTCCGAATCGGCCTGCGCCAGGTTATCGGTGAATGCGCCGCTGGCCGAGAATTGGGCGGCCCCCTGACTTTCGCTTCCCGCCCACATCCACTTTTCATCGCCGTCGATGCCGAACGGTCCGCTGTACGGCAATTGGGCCGCGCCGCGCGTGCCGAAGAAGCGTTGACTGACTTCGAAGGGCCCCTTGCCGAATTGAGTGGAATTGAAGCTCAGGTGCACATCGTTGGGATAGCGGAAAATCACATCGAAGTGCGAGTAGCAGTCGTCGCCCGGGCCGTTGCGTCCAGTGCGATTGCCGCGGCCGACGGCGCTCAGCGGATGGCTCTGCAGCGTCCAATTAGCGACATCGATCACGTGAATGTCCTGCTCTACGATGATGTCGCCCGAAAGGACGCGATCCTGGATCCAGTTGCGCACGCGCAGGTTGTCGCCGGTGGCGTCGGTGCGGTAGCGATCGTAGGGATTGGGGCAAAAGTAGTGCGCTTCGGCGGCGACAATATCGCCCAGCGCGCCGGCCTGGATGCGGCGCACTATTTCGACATAAGGCGGCGCGGAGCGAATCTGGAATCCCACATCGAGCGTCGTTTTGCCTTCTGCCAGTTTGGCAGTTTCGAGCACGCGCCTGGTCCCGGCGACGTCGATCGCCACGGGTTTTTCGAGATAGATGTGCTTGTGCGCCTCCACCACGGCGCGCAGATGCTCGGGATGGAAATAGGCGGGGGTGGCGACCACCACGGCATCCACTTCGTCCGATTCGGCCATCTGCCGGCAGGCGTGCGGTCCGACCCAGGTCTTCGCGATGCCTGGACTTCCCTTCTGCGCGGAAGCGGCGTCGATGATGGGCCTGGCGGCGTCGATCTGGTCCTGGAAGAGGTCGGCCAACGCCGTCATGCGCGCGCTGGTGTGCTGGATGAGAGTCTTGGCGTGGGTCATGCCGCGGCGGCCGCATCCCGCGAGCCCGATACGCACCGCGGAATTGGCCTCGCTGCCGCGCACCAGGCGCGAATTCAGGATGGTAAATGCGCCCACTGCTCCAGCAGTCTTGAGAAACGTACGTCGCGGGGAGTTATCGTCGCTCATGTTGTCACCCAATCAATTTTTCCAAAAAGGCTTTCGACGCCAGAATGTCGGCCGTCTGCTTCTCACCGCTGATCTCCCGTTCGATGGTCAGCGGATTGCGATAACCGATCTGCTTCAGCCTGGCAATTAAGGCAGGGAAGTTCACCTTGCCTTCGCCAATCGCAACTTCCCGCCCGAGTTCTTTGGGATCGGTGGGGTAGAGGCCGTCTTTGGCGTGTACGCCCTGAATATACGGGCCCAGAATCTCCACCGCATCCACCGGATTCGCCTTGCCGTACATCACCAGGTTCGCCGCGTCGAAATTGACACCGACGTTGTCGAGCCCCACGTCGCCAATGGCGCGCACCAGCGTGATGGGGGTTTCCTGCCCGGTCTCGCAGCGCAACTTCTGCCCGTTCTGGCGGCAATAGGCGGCCACTATGCGGATGGCTTCCACCGCCTCATGGTACAGCGGCTCGTTAGGGTTTTCAGGGATGAATCCGCAATGGCCCTGTACGGCGGGAATGCCGGCTTTCACGGCGAAATCGGAAACCTGCTTCATGCGGGCGATGCGCTGGGCGCGAAGGTCGCGCGGCACCAGGCCGATGGTCAACGGCCCCTGGTAGAAGTCGTAGATCTCCTTGCCCGGCCCGGTGGAGACGGCCGACGTGGCTTCCACGCCATACTTGGCGAGGGCCGCGCGCAGGTTCGCCGCGGCTTCGGCGCCGGTATCCCGCACCGACACCTGACAGGTGGGGAATCCCAGATCGTGCACACGCTTGATGGCGGCATCCGCTTCTTTGGGGACGCCGAGAATGATTCCCAATCGAATCTTCGTCGGGGCGGGCTCCTGGGCGCGCGCTTCGACCAGCGCGCCGGCAGCAGCCGCACACAACAGAGTGCGCCGATTGAAGGTTTCCATTGGCGACGATTGTACTAAATCCCAAGGCGGCGTCGTCTACAATGGAAATAATGTTTAAACCGTTGTTCTCTTCCTTGCTGGCCGCCCTTTTGTGTGTTGCGGCTGGAATGGCCCAGGGTGAAAAGAAAACGGCCTATGACAAGGCCTACCTGGAAGCATATGTGCGGCACCTCTGGGTGCTCCTGCCTACCGACAACGTCACCATCGGCGATCCCAAGCCGTCGGACGTGCCAGGCATGGAGGAGGTCCATGTGAAAATCGCGCGCGGTCCTGCCTCGGGCGACGAATTGCTGTTCGTCACGAAAGATGGCGGTAGGATCCTGCAGGGCACGGCATACGACGTCACCAATAATCCCTTCAAGAAGGATCTCGACAAACTGAAGACGGGCTTTCAGCCCGCCCTGGGCACTCCCGGCGCCACGGTAGTGGTTGTGCTGTTCAGCGATTTCCAGTGCCCGCATTGCAAGGTGGAAGCCAACATGATCCGGCAGAACCTGATCGCCACTTACCCGAAGCAGGTGCGGCTCTATTTCATCGACTTCCCCATCGAGCAGTTGCACCCCTGGGCGCGCGCCGCGGCCGACGACGGACGCTGCGTATTCCATCAGGACGCTAACGCATTCTGGGATTATTACGACTGGATCTATGCGCACCAGGAGACCATCACGGTCGAAAATCTAAAAGAGATTGTCGATATCTTCGCCAAGGATCGCAAGGACGTCGACAGCACCAAGCTCAACGCGTGCATCGACACCAAAGAGACCGACAAGGAAGTCGCCGGGGAACTCGACAAGGCGAAGGAAATGGATGTGACCGGCACGCCGACGATGTTTGTGAACGGGCGGCGCGTTGCGAACTCCGTGGATTGGCCCAGCCTCAAGGGCATCATCGATAACGAGATCGAATACCAGAAGACCGCCAAGAACGCCGGTGAAGACTGCGGCTGCGAAACCAAACTGGCTGTGCCGGGCCTTCCCACCACGCCATCATCGCCCATCAAGAAGCAGTAACGAGGTCAAATGAACAGTTGGAAACGCGGGCTGCTGCCCTTCTTGAGCGCGGCGACGATGGCCTATGGCGCCGGCGCGAAGGTGGACCCCACACTCTACTGGAACGACGTGAAGTACCTCGCGTCTCCGGAGTTGAAAGGGCGAGCCACGGGCAGTCCGGAACTGGAAACTGCCGCGCGCTTTCTGGCCGACCAGTATCGCAGCTTCGGCATCAAACCCGCCGTCGGGAAGAATTACCTGCAGAGTTTTCCGGTGACCACCGATGCGCAGAGAGGCCCGCACAATCGCCTGCAGTTCACCGCCAGCGGACGGATCACGTCGATACCGGTGAGCGATTTCGTACCGCTCAGTTTTTCGTCGGTGGGTAAGTTCGCAGGCACGGTGGTATTCGCGGGCTACGGCATCACTGCGCCGGAGTATCGCTATGACGATTACGCGGGCGTCGACGTGAAGGGCAAAATCGTGCTGGTGCTGCGGCACGAGCCGCAGGAGAACGATGCCGCCAGTGTCTTCGCCGGCAAGGAACTGACTTCGCACGCCGCCCTCACCAATAAAGCGGCCAACGCCAAGATGCACGGCGCGATCGCCATGGTGATGATCGACGACAGCGCCCACCATCCCGGCCAACCTTCGCAACTGGTGAAGTTCGGCAGCACCGAAGGCCCGAAGGACGAGGGGCTGGAGATTGTCGACGTGCAGGAGCCCGCCATCGACAGCTGGTTTCAGGCCGCCGGCAAGAGCCTGGCGGCGATTGAAGCGGACATCGATAAGGACTGCAAACCGGCATCCTTCGCGTTCCCGGATTCCATCCGGACGTCCGGCGAGGTGGATGTCCGGCGCGAAGTGAAGACTGTCCACAACGTGGCGGCGTACATCCCGGGCGAGACTGCCGAGTATGTGATCATCGGCGCGCACTACGATCATCTGGGCATGGGCGGGGCGTATTCGCTGGCGCCGGGCGTGACGGCGATCCATCCGGGCGCGGACGATAACGCGTCGGGGACCGCCGGTGTCATCGAACTGGCGCGCTGGTATGCCAAACAGCCCAAGCAGAAGCGCGGGATTTTGTTTTTGAACTTCGCCGGCGAAGAGATGGGGCTGCTCGGGTCGGCGTGGTACGTGGCACATCCGGAACTGCCGCTCGCTCAGGCAGTCGCCATGATCAATATGGATATGATCGGCCGCATTCGCGAAGGTAAGGTCTACGTGGGCGGCACCGCGACGGGCAGCGGACTGCGTCCGCTGGTGCAAAACGTGGCGCCGAAATATCCGCTGAAGATCGATTATTCGGAAGGGCCGGAATCGTCGTCAAGCGATCACACGTCATTCCTCAACGGCAGCGTGCCGTCGCTCTTTTTCTTCTCGGGACTGCATAGCGATTATCACAAGCCGAGCGACACCGCCGATAAGATCGATGCACCGGACGCTGCTGAGCTGCTCACGATGGTGGCGGAAATCGCCGACGATTTGCGTGCCGATCCCGGCCGTCCGCAATTCGTGAAGGTGGCGCCTAATCCGCATGAACAGGGCGTGGGCCCGGTGAGCGGCGGCGGGAGCGGTTACGGGCCGTGGTTCGGCTCGATTCCCGATTTCGGCGAGGGTGTTAAGGGCGTGAAATTCGCCGGCATCACGGCGGGGTCGCCGGCCGCCAAAGCGGGATTTCTGGCGGGAGATGTGATGGTGGAGTTCGACGGCAAGAAGATCGACAACCTTTACGATTTCACGTACGCCCTGCGCGCCAAATCGCCCGGCGATAAGGTGCAGGTGAAAGTGCTGCGCGAGGGTAAACCGATCGACGCGACGGTGCTGCTGACGGAACGGCCGTAACCGCGCCGCTACGACTGGCTATAGTTCCAGCAAAGCGCGCAGTTCCTGCACCAGCACCGAGGGGAAGAACGGCTTGCGCAGGAATCGCACGTTGGGTAGTTTCGCGATGGCCGGAATTCGGCCCTGCCCGGAGATCAACATCACGCGCCCTTCGGGCCGCAGCTTCATGAAGCGCTCGGCCAGGCGCGCGCCGTCCATCTCCGGCATGTTCACGTCGGAAATCAATACGTCCACCATCTGCTCTTCGCAAATCTTGAGAGCATCGGCGGGGCGGTTGGCCGATAGCACGGCAATACCCTGCGGGCGGAGCATCTTCTCCACCAGACCGAGAATCTGGCGGTCGTCATCCACAACGAGGATGGTACGTGGAGTAGCGTTCATTACGAAGTCTTGATTCTACGGGTGCGAACCCGTACGGTGCAAGCTCGGGCTTTCTGCGACAATCGAGGCGATATGCCGTGCCTCCTGCTCATCGTTGTTGTGGCCTTCCCGCGCGTGATCCTGGCCCTGATGTTCTTCCTGTCGACATACCTGCAGCGCGCTTACCACGGGCTGCTCATTCTGTTATTGGGCTTTCTGTTCCTGCCCCTCACCACGCTTGTTTATGCCTGGATGGTGAATAATCGTCAGCCGCTGGAGGGTGTGAACCTGATCATCCTGGTAATCGCCGTGGTTATCGACGCTGGCGGTCTGGGCGGCGGGGCGTGGCATCGGCGGAATCGCTGGTAGAGCCCGGCAGACCGTCCACATTGCGCAGCGCCGGAAACATCCAGGCCCACGCGAGCACCACCACCAGTGTTCCAATGCCGCCCAGGACGACGGCCGGGACCGTGCCCAACCACTCCGCTGTGAGGCCCGATTCGAACTGGCCGACTTCGTTGGACGCGCCGATGAACACCATGTTCACCGAGCTCACGCGCCCGCGCATGGCGTCCGGCGTGCCAAGTTGCACCACGGTGTGGCGGATGATGACGCTTACCATGTCGGCGGCGCCCAGCAGCATGAGCACGAACAGCGACAACAGCATATTGCGCGAGAGTCCGAAGACTACGGTGAACACGCCGAAGGCGAAAACGCAGGCCAGCATGGTGCGTCCGGCATTGCGCATGATCGGCCGGTTGGCTACCAGCACCGCCATGGCGATGGCCCCGACTCCCGGGGCGGCGCGCAGAATTCCCAGGCCGGCGGTTCCGGCGTGCAGGATGTCTTTGGCGTAGACCGGCAGCAGCGCCACCGCGCCGCCCAGCAGCACGGCGAACAAATCGAGCGAAATCGCGCCCAGAATCACCTTCTCGCGCCAGATGAAGCGGAGGCCTTCGAGAATCACATGCATCGACGCCGTGCCGCGCGGACGCTGCGGCGCCTGCACGCGAATGCGCGAGATCATTGCGAGCCCGATGAGGTAACAGATGGCCGCCGTGCCGTACACCGGCACCGGAGTTCCCGCCAGGCCATAGAGCAGGCCGCCCGCCATAGGCCCGACCGTGAGCGCCGCCTGCATGATGGACGATGACCAGGCGACTGCGTTGGGGAAGTCGGCCGGCTTGACCAGTTGCGGCAGGAAGGCCTGGCCGGTGGGCATGTTGAAGGCGCGTACCGTTCCGTTGAGCAGCAGCACGCCGTAAATGGGCCAGACCGAGCGCAGGCCGTGGGCGGAGAGCGCCAGCAGCAGCACCGAGACGGCAGAAAAGGCGGCGCAGCAGATCTGCAGGATGCGTTGCCGCGGCAGGCGGTCGGCGGCATGGCCGGCTAACAGGAAAAGCAGAATTCCGGGCAGGAATTGCGACAGCCCCACCAGCCCGAGATCGCGCGGCCGATGCGTCAACTCGTACACCTGCCACCCGATGGCGACCGATTGCATTTCCGACGACACAGTCGTCAGGAAGCGCGCCATCATGTAGTAGCGGAAGCTGGGATATTGGAACGCGACCTGGGCTTGCGGCATGCGGCTAGACTTCGAACGGGGCGGCTTCGCCGGTGAGGGTTTCGTAGATCACGAAGGTGGACGCTACGTCGGTGCGGCTGCCGTCGGGAGCGAACGTGGCACCCATGATGGCGCCGGGATTGATCGCCAGGGTATCGCCGATGCGCTCGATGTCGAAGACATGATTGTGGCCGTAGCAGACCACGTCGAACTCGCGCGACGCCGCCAGCGTTCGCGCGATGCTGTCGTAGTGATTCATGGCGAAGCGGCGGCCGTCGAATTCGCCCCGGAATAGCTCGCCGTGCAGGCGGATGTTGTCATACTGGCGCGCGTTGGAGGTGATGCGATAGAGGTCGGCATCGTTATTGCCGAACACGATGTGGATGGGGCTGCGGAAGGCACGGCCCAACTGATGGACGATGAAGGGCGAGCAAAGATCGCCGCAGCAGAGCATCACGTCTGCATTCTGCGCCGCGTGCAGCGCTGCGTCCAGCTTCCAGACGTTATCGTGAATGTCGGACAGGATGGCGATTCTCATGTGTGGCGCAGTCTCGCGGCGAATTTCTCGCGAAATTTCTTCACTTTCGGGGAAACCACAAACGTGCAGTACGGCTGATGCGGATTGTTGGCGAAGTATTCCTGGTGGTAATCCTCGGCGATATAGAAGGTGGTCGCGGGCCGCAGTTCGGTCACGATCGGGCTTCCGACGCCGCCGTCGGCGTTGAGTTCGGCAATCAGCTCTCCGGCAGTCGCGCGCTGCGCATCGTCATGATAGAAAATGACGCTGCGGTATTGCGGCCCCGAGTCGTTGCCCTGCCGGTCCATGGTGGTAGGGTCGTGGATGGCGAAGAAGACCTCGAGGATATCGCGGAACGAAGCCACTGCGGGGTCGAACGTGAGTTGTACGACCTCCACGTGACCGGAGCGGCCGGTGCAAACCGTTCGATAATCCGGGTTCGGTACGTGCCCACCCATATAGCCCGATTCGACGGAAAGCACGCCCCCCATCTGATCGTAAACCGCTTCCAGGCACCAGAAGCATCCTCCACCCAGTGTTGCAGTCTCCGAAGTAGCCATTCCTTTCAATTTACGCCATTTGAAGCGCCGGCTCCAGGCCGCCCGCCCGCGCGCAACTTATGGGCCTGGATGGAGTTTAATAGTTGCAGAGGGTTACTGATGCGCCGCAAAGCATTTTGGGGACTGGGAATCGCGGTGATTCTGGCCGCGTACGCGGACACCGCCAGCTTCTCCAAGCAGATTCCGGGCGACGAACGCATCCGCCAGGCACTGAACCGGCTCACGTTCGGCGCGCGTCCGGGCGATATCCAGCAGGTGAAGGCGGTGGGGCTGAAGAAGTGGATCGATCTGCAGCTTCATCCCGAGCGCATTCCCGAGAATCCGGTGCTGATCGAGAAGTTGAAGCCGTTCGACACCCTCGGCATGTCGAGCAAAGACCTGGTGCGCAACTACCCGGCGCCGCAGATCGTGAAGCAGATGATGAGCGGGGCGATTCCGTTTCCCAGCGATCCCGACCGGCGTCTGCTGATCGAGAAACAGGTGAAGCGGAACGAAGCCAAACAGGGGGATGCCGCGGCGCCGCCCGATGCGCCTCAGAAGCCGGTCCTGGCAGATCTCCTCTCGCCGGACGAAATTCGCTCTTTGCGCACCGGACCGCCGGAGAATCGGCTGGCAGCGCTGGAAGCTTTGCCGCACCAGAAGCAGGACGACGTGATCGGCGCGCTGCCGCAGGGAATGCGCATGGCGATTTTCGCCGTCGCTCCGCCCGACCTGCGACGCCGTATCGAATTCGCGGCCGGACCGGCGCAGGTAGTGGCTCGCGATCTGCAGGAGGCCAAGATTTTGCGCGCGGTTTATAGCAGCCGGCAGCTCGAAGAAGTCCTCACGGATTTCTGGTTCAATCACTTCAACGTCTTCATCGACAAGGGCGCCGACCACTATCTGACTACCGCATATGAGCGAGACGCCATCCGCCCGCACGTCCTCGGCAAGTTCCGCGACCTGCTGGAAGCGACCGCCAAGAGCCCGGCGATGCTGTTCTATCTGGATAACTGGGAATCGGTGGGGCCCAGCACGCCAGCGGCGTTCGCCGGTGGGCCGAATCGGCCGAAGCGTGGCTTGAACGAGAATTACGGCCGCGAGTTGCTGGAGCTTCACACCCTGGGTGTGGACGGCGGCTATACGCAGAAGGACGTGACGGAAGTGGCACGGTGCTTCACCGGCTGGTCGATCGAGCGGCCGAACCTGGGCGGCGGATTTCGCTTTGCTCCGCGCCAACACGATCTGGGCGAGAAGGTGGTGCTGGGCGTCACGATCCCCGCGGGCGGCGGTGAAAAGGACGGCGAGCGGGTGCTGGATATCGTGGCTCACAGCCCCGCCACGGCGCACCACATTTCGAAAGAGCTGGCGCAGCGCTTCGTGGCCGACGATCCGCCGGCCGCCCTGGTGGAGCGGATGGCGCAGACCTTCCTGAAGACAGATGGCGACTTGCGCGCAGTGATGGCCAGCATGATCGACTCCAAGGAGTTCTGGTCGCAGGCGGCTTTCCAGTCGAAGATGAAATCGCCGCTCGAAGTAGTAGTGAGTGCGGTGCGGGCGAGCAACGGCAATGTGGATTTCGCGCAGTCGCTGGTGAATCAGGTGGCGCAACTCGGCGAGCCGCTGTATCGTAAGATCGAACCCACAGGGTATGCGAATACCAGCAGCGAATGGATGAGCACCGCAGGCCTGATGGCGCGCATGAATTTCGCGGTGCAGCTTTCCGGCAATAAGGTGCCGGGTGTAAAGGTAGAACAGACGGCGGCCAGCAGCGATCTGGCGTTGGGCTCGCCGCAGTTTCAGAAGCGTTAGAGGTAGGGCAATGATCAATCGTCGCGTTTTTCTTCGCAATTCGGCACTGGCGATGGTAGGGGCGGGAGCGGCGCCACTATGGCTGGAGCGCGCGCTCTATGCCGAGGGCACACAGCTTCCGCGCAAGAAAATTCTGGTAGCTATTTTCCAGCGCGGTGCGGCTGACGGCTTGAACATCGTGGTGCCGCATGGGGAGAGCGCCTATTACTCGCTGCGGCCCACGATATCGGTACCACGCCCGTCTTCCAGCGGCGAGCAGGCAGGAAAAACGGCCATCGATCTCGATGGATTCTTCGGACTGCATCCTTCGCTCGCGCCACTCAAGCCGCTGTTCGACCAGCAGCATTTGGCGATTGTGGACGCTGTCGGGTCGCCCGATCCCACCCGTTCGCATTTCGACGCGCAGGATTATATGGAGTCCGGCACGCCGGGGCTGAAATCCACCGATAGCGGCTGGATGAATCGTGCGTTGACCAAGCCGCAGGGCAAGGTGTCGCCGGTGCGCGCGGTGGCGCTGGGGGCGGAACTGCCGCGTACCATGCGCGGGCAGGAAGCGGCGGTGGCGATGCAAAGCATCGGCGCTTTCCAGGTCCGCGACCCCAAAGCGGCGGCCGAATTCCAAGAGATGTTCGAGGCGAGTAAAGATCCGGTGCTGCAGGCCACGGCGCGCGAGACGTTCGAAGCCATGTCGATGCTGCAGGCCATTCAGAAGCAGCCGTACACTCCGGCAGTGGGAGCGGAATATCCGAGCGCGCCGCTGGGGCAGAACCTGAAGCAGATCGCGCAGCTCATCAAGGCCGATGTCGGCATGGAGATGGCCTTCGCCGATGTCGGCAACTGGGACCATCATGTGCAGGAAGTCGGACAGACAGCGGACCAGGGCCGGCTGGCGGACTTACTGCGCATGTTCGGGCAGTCGCTGAGCGCCTTCTGGGCGGATATGGGCGATCGCATGCAAGATATTGCGGTGGTCACGATGTCGGAGTTCGGACGAACCGCGCGCGAGAACGGCAATCGCGGCACCGACCACGGACACGCCAACTGCATGTTCGTGATGGGCGGCGATATCAAAGGCGGCAAGGTATACGGCAAGTGGCCCGGCCTCCAGCAGAATCAGTTGTACGAGGGCCGTGACCTCTTCCTTACTACCGATTTCCGCGACGTGCTGGGCGAACTGGTGAGCCGGCACAGCGGCAACCGGTCGCTGCAGGGCGTCTTTCCGGGGTATACGCCGAAATTTCTGGGGATGGTGTAGATCTACTTCACCTGGAAGTTGTACGACCCCGAGCCGATTTCGACTTCGTAGCTTGCCCCGTCTTTGGCGGCCTTCACCGGTTTGCCGCCTTCCGTCACCTTACCGCTGCCGGCGGGGAGATAGACCTTCGCTGTCGTATTGGCGGGAATGGTGACGGCCAACGAGAACGGTCCCGACGCGGTGCCGTTCCAATCGATCGAGATCCTGCCGTAGGCTGAATTGTAAACGCCGCTTGCCTTGGTCATGCGCGCATCCAGGTGCGGGTGGATGACGATCTGACGGTAGCCGGGCGCCGCCGCCGTGGTGTCGATGCCGGCAACGTAGCGATAGACCCACGCCATCACCGATCCGAAGGCGTAGTGGTTGTAGGAATTCATCGCCGGGTCACCCGTGTCGCCGTTCCAGCGCTCCCACCAGGTGGTCGCACCCTTCGATAACATGTACCCCCACGACGGGTAAGTGTCATTGAGTAATAAGCGGTAGGCGATGTCTGTCCGGTCGTGATCGGCGAGTGTAAACAGCAGGAAGGGCGTGCCCAGAAAGCCGGTGGTCAGGTGCCAGTTATGCGCCTCAATATCCTGCACTAACTTATTCAGTACCGTGGGAACTAAGGCGTCCGGCACTAAGTGCATATATAAAGCCAGTACGTATCCTGTCTGGCTGCCGGTGCCGATGGCGCCGTCGACCCCGACCCATTGCTTCTGGAAGGCGTCGCGAATCTCGCCGTTGAGCTGTCGGTAGCGTCCGGCATCCTCCTCTTTTCCCAGTGCTTGCGCGATATCCGCCATCTGTTGCGCTATCAGCGCCCAGTAGGCAGTGGCCACCAGATCCACCGGCGTCTGGCTGCCCGGCGCGAGCCAATCCGCGAAGTTGGCCCCGGTGCGATTGCGGCGCAGGAAATTGGGGTTGCTGTTCTGGATGAAGTCCATCCAGCGCTGCATGGCGGGCCAATTCTCCTCCAGGATCGCCGTGTCGCCGTATTGCATCCATGCGGTCCAGGGCACGATCACGCCGGCGTCGCCCCACCCCGGCGCGCCGTCTCCCATGTTGGCCACCACCGGCACGGTATTGGCGAATACGCCATCGACGGTCTGGTCGTCTACCACCGAGCGCATCCACTGCCGTCCGAAGGAGGCAATGTCGAAGTTATAGCTCCCGGTGCGCCAGAATACTTCGGCATCTCCCGTCCAACCTTGCCGCTCATCGCGCTGCGGACAGTCGGTCGGAATGCTGAGGAAATTACCGCGCTGCCCCCAGATACCTGTCTTCCAGAATCGATTGACTAATTCACTCGATGTAGTAACGGTAGCGGTGGGGTCGTCACTTAGGCTGCTGATTACTTCGCCGGCGATGGAATCTGTCGCCGGTACGCCCGGGAAGCCAGTAAGTTCCACATAGCGGTATCCGTGAAAAGTAAAGTGGGGGCGGTAAACTTCCATGCCGCCGCCGCGCAGAACGTAGGTGTCACTGGAATCGGCATTGCGCAGGTTGGCGCGGTACAGGCTGCCGTCCGGATTGAGGATCTCGCCGGTGCGCATGCGGACGCGCGTGCCCGCCGGACCGTTCACGCGCAAGACCGGCCATCCCACCATATTCTGGCCCATATCGACGATGTACGCCCCGCCGGTAATCGCCTTCACGCTGACGGGATTCACGGTCGCGACCACTCGCGCGGGTGTCGTCATTTCGGCGGCGACTATTCCGGCGGGTCCCGGTTCCACTACGGCGGCGCTCCACGAATCGTCCGCGAAGCGAGGAGCATTCCAGCCCGGCTCTTCCAGGCGCGCATCGTATACCTCACCGGCGTAAATCTCGGAATGGTAGATGGGCGATTGCGCCGCCTTCCACGATCCGTCGCTCACCACGTCGAGATGCGTGCCGTCGGTAAATTCGATGCGCATTTGTGCCAGCAGGCGCGGCGGAGGAGCGAGAAACGCCAGGCGCGTGCCGTTCCAAAGCTGCGCGCTAAGCGCCCAGCCATCTCCCAGGATTGCCCCGATGGCATTGCGTCCGGATGTGAGCAGGGAGGCCACATCGTAGGTCTGGTATAGGACGCGCTTCTTATAATCGGTGAATTCGGGCGTGAGCACGTCGTCACCCACGCGCTTGCCGTTGACGAACGCCTGGTAACTGCCCGCCGCTGTAATGTAGAGGCGGGCCGAGCGGATTGGTTTGGCGATGTCGAACTCGTGCCGCAGAAGTCCCGCAGGTTCCGGCAGGTTCCCGGGCACAGGAGTCAACGAACCGAGATCGCCTGCCGGTGTGGCGGCCGCCCAGGTATCGTCGGCCTGCCGCGCCTGCCAGGTGCCATCGCTGGCGTGGCGTTCGATCCGGCCATCGCCGTCGATAATCCTGATAAGGGCGGCGATCTTATGGGCCGGAGGCAGCGGACCGCGCCCCGCCGGGTGTGGAGGAATGGTGATCTCGACGGTGTTGGTGCCGGCCACTATATCTCCGGTGATGTCCTGCCGATCGAACGAATTCCAGTCGCGCTTCGATGCCACCGGCCGGCCGTTGACCCGAATATCGAATCCGGCGGTGGATGCGAGGAAGAGCGCGGCATCGCGGGGAGACGACGACACGGTGAACTGGTAGCGGAATGAGTAGGCGGGGCGCGGAAGTGGCGGCAGAGGATCGACGGGGCCGACGGAGATCCAGGAAATGCCGGCGCGGTCCTCGGCGAGCGAATCCTTCCGGGCAATCCACTGCGCCGTCCAGTCGGAGGAAGCGAGCAGGCCCATTTCCCACCAGGCCGGCGCCGCCGCCGCGGTCATTTTCCCGTGCGAATCCCACACGCGCACCGTCCAGTAATAGCGCTTGCGGGATTGCAGTTGGGGGCCGGCGTACGGAATGTCGAGCGACTCCGCTGCATTCCGCTTTCCGCTGTCCCAGACATCGCCCTTGTCGCCGGGTGTGCCGGATACCAGAATCCGATATGCCGCCTGGCGCCAGTTGCGTTCTTTGCTGTCGTTCCGCCACGAAAAGTGCGGAGTGGCCGTATCGATGCCGAGCGGGTTGTGGAGGCGTTCGCACTGCAGGCCAACGGGCGCGGCCATGGCGGCGGAGGCGGCCGCCAGGCACAGGAACGTACCGGGAAAATTACTCATCGCTCCAGTTATGAAAACATATCGCACGGCGCAGTGGGAAAGGCTGGTGCCGGCGGCGGCGTCAGTTCTTCGCGCTCAGGCTCTTGAGCGCCGCTTTGGCGTCTTCGCTGTCGAGCGCGGCTGCCTTTTTATACCACTCGATCGCCTTGTCGCGATCCACCATCACGCCCAGGCCGCCCTCGTAAAGAACGCCGACGTTATACATGGCGGTGGCGTTGCCTTTGTCCGCGGCTTTCCGGTACCAGGTCATGGCCTCGGCATAGTCGCGGTCCACGCCTTTGCCTTGCTGGAACAGCACGCCGATGGCGTTGGTGGCTTCGCTGTAGCCGCTGTCGGCCTTCAGAAACCACTTCATGGCGTCGGTGTAATTGCTGGGAATGCCGAGCCCATCGCGCAGCATCACGCCCACGTCAAACATCGCTTCGGTATTTCCGGTGACCGCCGATTTGATAAACCAACGCATCGCCTCGGTATAATTTTTCGGCAGCCCCACACCCTGGAAGTAAAGGATGCCGACGTTGCACATCGCCTGGCCGTTACCCGCTTCGGCAGCTTTCAGGAACCAGTTCAGGGCCGCGCCGTAATTACGGTCGATGCCGCGGGCGGTGCCGTACATCACGCCGAGATACATCATGGCGTCGACGTCTCCCGCTTCGGCCGCCTCGCGGAAGATCTTGGCGGCGACCTCATTATTGCCGGCGTTGTACGCTTCCGTGCCCCGAACCATGAGCGCCTTGACGTTGGCCTGCAAGCCTTGGGGAACGGTCGGCGTGCCGGCATTCTGGGCGAAGCTCAGCGCCCCGCACAGAAGCCCCAACGCCATCATCCGGACAACAACCATATCCCTTATTATGGCAGCGATTCAGTCGCCATCCGGACGTGCCGGGTTGGCCCAGTGGCCCGAAGAATCACACCCGCTGACTACCACGCCCTTGGCGTTCCAGCCGAGCCCGGCGCGCACATCGGCGGGGCAATAACGGAGGGTCAGGCCGCAGCGCCGGCGCGAGGACACATTGGCCTCCGACCCGTGCACCAGCAGGTCGCTGTGAATCGAAATGGCGCCGGCGGTGAGTTGGTTATCGAACGGCGCCCCCAGTTTTTCTACGTCCACTACCTGGTTCAGTACATTGCTGTCGTCGTTCTCGGTCAGCGAATACGTCAGATGGCCGAACCAGTGCGACCCCGGCAGAAAGCGCACGCAGGCGTTCTCCACGGTGGCGTCGTCAATCGCCAGCCACACAGTGACTGCCTTTGAGGGCGTGAGCGGCCAATAACTCGCGTCCTGGTGCCACGACACGCGCTTGCCGTCGCCCGGCATCTTGCAGAAGAAATGCGAGCCCCAGCCGATCACGTTGTCGCCCAACAGATCCTTAACATATGCCAGAATGCGAGGCTCAGTCAGCAGGTCGTATACATGGGCGTGACGCAGGTGCGCGGTACTGATGGAATAGCTGTCTGCGCCGGCGGCCAGGGCACGCGCCAGCAGACGGTCGAAGTACTCGCGGATTCCGGCGATCTCTTCGGCGCTGAAGATGCCGATCCCAGTGAGATACCCGTCGCGATTGAAAGTTTCCACCTGCGCGGCAGTCAGGCGTTGGGGATTCGCCACTGCGCTGGGATGAAAGCGCAGGTCGCGCTCTACCGTCTGCAAGGCATCGCCAGTGGGAATGAATGCGGGTTCTTTCATGCTTTTTTCCGTTTCTTCGATTTCGGTACTTTGCCGATGCGTGGGTCGCCCGCGATCACCAGGTCGCAGGCGTGCAGCGCCGCTTCTTCGAAATCGGGCGCGCTCGCGGGGAGCACCTGCCAGCCCGTCACCCCACTGCCAAGTGCCGCGATGGAGCGCATATGCGGAAAATCGGCGCGCAGGCTTTCATGATGCTCCTTGGTGGTAGCGAGCCAGACTCCGTTATCGGGATTGGGAACGTTCTTGTCGCGCAGAATCAGCACGATCTTCGGCCCGACGTAGACGGCGAGGCAGCCGAACATGGGGTGCGTGGCTGGTTGCAGCGCGGAGAGCGCGTCCAGCACGAATTCGAATGGCACGGGCTTGCGCCGTTTGACCGCGTACGCCATGAAATTCAGGATACCGCCACCCAGGCGGTCGATGGGGCGGTTCCGCCGGTCTGTCAACGCGATCTGCCTCTTCGTCAAAACTGCCGCGGCCCTGTGTGCGCCCATGCGTTAAGCTAGGGGCGAATGAGCGAGAGCATCAGGCGCAAAGTCTGGCTGGGGGTTGCGCTCTTCGTCTTCTGGACCCTGATTGGTTTGTTCATGTTCAGCCAGGCGCTGACCCAGAAGCTCCTCTCGCACGATCCCCATACCGGCACCGACTATTTCCTTTCGTGGATGGTGGGGGTGTGGCTCTGGTGCGCGTTCACTCCGCTGTTGCTGTGGCTGGGCCGGCGAGTGCCCATCGACCGCAAACCCTACTGGCGCGGTGTCCTGTCCCACCTGGCGATCTCGCTGCTGTTTCCGTTCGTCGATCTGGTGGCGGAGGCTGTGATTTTGCGGACTCTGCACCTGTTTCCCGACATCATGGTCAGCATCCCGGGGACCCTGATCTTCCTGCTCGTCATCGGGTACCACCAGAGCGTGATGACGTATTGGACGGTCCTGGCCGCGCAATGCGCCTACGGCTGGTATCGCCGCTATGAAGAACGAAGGCGCGAGGCGCTGCGTCTGGAACTTCGGTCGTCGCAGCTCGAACGCCAGCTAGCGGAAGCGCATTTGAGCGCGCTCAAGATGCAACTCCATCCGCACTTCCTCTTTAATACGCTGAATACCATCATGGTGCTGGTGCGGCAGCAGAAGGGCAGGGAGGCAGAGGAGATGCTGTCACGCCTCAGCGATCTGCTACGCTGCGTGCTGGAAGACGTGCAGGCGCAGGAGGTGCCACTGGCGCGCGAACTGGAATATCTGCAGCTCTATTTATCGATTGAGCAGGTGCGGTTTCAGGATCGCCTGCACGTGGAGGTGGCAGCCGATCCCGAGGTGCTGGATGCGGCCCTGCCGCATATGGCGCTGCAGCCCATCGTGGAGAACGCCATTCGTCACGGCATCGGCCGCAGTTCCACCGCCGGCGCCATCAGCATCACCGCTTGCCGCGTGAACCAGAGCGTCGAGATCAAGATTCAGGATGACGGCCCCGGTCTGGCGCCCGCAAACGGTGGTGGCGGCATCGGCCTCGCCAACACACGCGCGCGCCTCCGGGAACTGTACGGCGACGCTGCCAGTCTGGGCGTGGAAAATGGCGAAGGAGGAGGCGTGGTGGCAACCATGGTGCTGCCGTTCCACGTTGTAATGGAGACACATGGCGCTCACCGTACTGCTGGTGGATGATGAGCCGTTAGCGCGCGAAGGGCTGCGCATCCTGCTGGCCCGCGATCCCGATATCGGCGCCATTTACGACGCGAAGAACGGGCAAGAGGCAGTTACTACGATTCGCGAACGGCGCCCCGACCTGGTATTCCTCGACGTGCAGATGCCGGAGATGGATGGCTTCGCCGCGGTGCGCGAAATCGGTGCAGACAGCATGCCGGCGGTGGTGTTCGTCACCGCGCACGACAAGTACGCTATCGATGCGTTCGAAATCAACGCCATCGATTACCTGTTGAAGCCGGTAACGGAAGAGCGCTTCGCGAAGGCGCTGGCGCGGGTGAAAGCGCGGCTGCAGGTGGCCGGCGGCGAGGGCGCCAGCCGGCAGATTCTGTCGCTGCTCGCGTCCATCGCCTCACCCACTCGCTATCTGAAGCGCCTGGCGGTCAGGACCGCGGGCAGGACGGTGCTGGTGGATGCGGCGTCCATCGAGTGGATTGAAGCGGCGGAGAATTACGTCGAGCTGCATACCGCCGCCGGCAACCATCTGCTACACGTCACCATGAATGCCGTGGAGAAATCGCTCGACCCCGCGCTGTTCTTGCGGATACACCGCTCGGTGATCGTGAATATCAACGGCATCCGCGAATTGCAGCCGGTGATGCACGGCGAGTATGCCATCACTCTTGCCAACGGCGTGCGCTTGCAATCGGGCCGTAATTACAGCGAAAGGTTAAAGGCACTGGCGGCGAATCCGTTTTGACCGGTTGGCCACGGGATTGGTCCAGCTTGTCAAATTTAACTTCGTCCCCACGGGTTCCGGCCGTAAATTGGAGCCATGGGGAACGACAATATCGCAGAGCTCGCGGCCGTCACCAAGCGATTCGGCAAGGTGCTGGCGCTGGACGAGTTTTCGCTGGTAGTGCGGCCGGGGGAGTTGCTGGCGTTACTGGGACCGAACGGCGCCGGTAAGACTACGGCGATATCTTTATTACTAGGACTGGCGCGGCCGGACAAAGGGTCGGCGTTCTTATTCGGCCTGTCGCCTCATTCCATGGCCGCGCGGCGGTCTATCGGAGTCATGCTGCAAGAAGCTGCACTGATTCCCGAACTGCGCGTGGCGGAACAGATCGAGCTGGTAGGCTCCTACTATCCCGACCCGATGCCGGTCGCGCAGGTGCTCGAACTTACCGGCACTAAGTCGCTCGGCAGGCGGCCCTACGGTAAGCTGTCGTCGGGCCAGAAACGACAGGTGCAGTTCGGCATCGCCCTGGTAGGCCGGCCGCGATTGCTGTTTCTCGACGAACCCACGGTCGGCCTGGATATTCAATCGCGCGAATTCGTGTGGAGCACGCTGCGCCGCCTGATCGCCGAGGGCTGCTCGATTGTCCTCACCACTCATTATCTGGAGGAGGCTGAGGCGCTGGCCGATCGCGTAGCGGTGGTGGCCAAGGGGAAGCTCATCGCCACCGGTACGGTGGAGGAAATGCGCGCGCTGGTAGTTCGCAAGCGTATCACCTGCCGCACCAGTCTGCGGGCAGAGGATGTGTCGCTGTGGCCGGACGTGCAATCGGTCACGGCCGACCGGCACGGGATGCGTATTACCGCCAGCAATGCCGAGAACGTGGTGCGCCGCCTGCTGGCGGCCGATTCGGATCTGCATGGCCTGGAAGTGCAGAGCGCCGGGCTCGCCGAGGCCTTTACCGAGCTTACTCAGGAGGTGCGTTAATGGAAACCGCTACTGCCTATCCCGCCGGACGCGCGTGGCGCGCATACGTTGTGGAGGCCAAATACGAATCGCTCCGCATGCTGCGGGCGCCGGCTTTCGCCGGACCTTTTCTGGTGTTGCCGGCGGCTCTCTTTTTGCTGTTCGGAGTTCTGTTGTTCGGGCCGGAAATCGCCAAGGATCCGAAAACCGCGTGGTTTATGTTCCTGGGATTCTCCATTCTGGGGGTGATGGGGCCGGGCCTGTTCGGGTTCGGCATTGTGGTGGCCACGGAGCGCGAACACGGCCTTCTGCAATTGCGGCGCGCCCTGCCGGCACCGCTCTCGGCGCCATTATTGGCGATGATGCTGATGTCCATGCTGTTCGTCGCCATCATCATGGCGAGCATGGCGGCGGTGGCTCCGCTGGCACATCTCTACATCCCGGTGTTGAAGATGCTCGCACTGGCGATGGTCTGCATTTTGAGCTCCGCGCCTTTCTGCGCGATGGGCTTTCTCATCGGCTCCCTGGCCTCCGCCAAGAGCGCACCGGCGCTAGTGAATGTGCTGTATCTGCCTATGATCTATCTGTCGGGCATCCTGATCCCGCTGCCCAAATCGGCGGCGTGGATCGCGCATCTCTCGCCGGCCTACCATCTCGATCAACTCGCGCTGACGTCACTGGGCGCTCCTCACGAAGGTAGTTGGTTCCTGCATGTGGCCGTGCTCGCCGCCATCACCGTAGTGTTTACCGCGCTGGCCGTGCGACAGATCGCGCGCCGCGGATAGGAAGGTATCTATGTCGTCCCCTCAGACGCTTACCGCGCGGCCGCCGGCCGTCCAATCGGCGGGTCAATATCATTACGCCATCGGCTATCTGCGGGCATTCCTGGTGCTGCTGGTGGTGGCGCACCATGCGGCGTTGGCCTATCATCCTTCGGCGCCCTTGCCGCCGGTGTCGCTGGACGCGCTGCCGCGCTGGTGGCAGGCATTCCCCGTGGTTGACCCGCAGCGTGCTGCCTGGACCGCTCTGTTCGTGGGCTTCAACGACACGTTCTTCATGGCGCTGATGTTTCTGCTGTCGGGCCTTTTCGTGGCGAGCGGTCTGAAGCACAAGGGCGCGGGCGGATTTCTACGCGGCCGTTTGTTGCGGCTGGGAGTGCCGTTCCTGTTTGCCGCCGCAGCCATCGCGCCGCTAGCCTACTACCCTACTTACTTACAGATGGCCGGCCATACCGGCGCCGGCGGCTTTTTGCGGGAATGGCTCACGCTGGGCGCATGGCCGGCCGGTCCCGCCTGGTTTATCTGGGTGCTGCTGGTGTTCGATTGCATCGCTGCCCTGTTGTTCGCAGTTTGGCCCCAGTGGGCCGCGACGCTCGGCGGGTTCCTGGCAGGCCCGCGGAAGCGTCCCGTCCGTCTCTTTCTCGTGCTCGCGATCGTGTCGGCTGCCGTCTATGTTCCGCTGGAACTGACTTACTCCGGATTATCGTGGGCGGCGTTCGGTCCGTTCACCTTTCAAACTGCCCGAATCCTGCATTATCTGTGCTACTTCCTCGCCGGTGCGGGGCTGGGCGCGCTGGGTCTGGATCGCGGCCCGTTAGCTCCCGACGGTAAACTGGCCCGCCGTTGGCCGCTTTGGGCCATCGCGGCGATCTTAGTCTCGCTCACGCTCTCCACCGTAGCGATCCTATTTATTACTGCCCATCTTCAATCGCGCGCCTGGGAAGTGTCAACCGACTTACTGTTTGCGGCCAGTTGCGCGACGTCCTCATTTGCGTTCCTCGCGTTGTTCCTGCGGTTCGTCCGTTCCCGCTCCAAGGTCTTCACCAGTTTGAGCCGGAATTCCTACGGCATCTATCTGGTGCATTACGCTTTTGTGAGCTGGATCCAGCTCGCGTTAGTGGCCACCGGGATGCCGGCCACGATTAAGTTCGCGGTGGTGGTCTGCGGGGCGGTGGCGGGGAGCTGGCTGACGGTCATCGCGCTCCGCCGGATTCCCGCCGTGGCGCGCGTGGTGTAGAGCTCGATTACCACGTGCTGCGACCTCGCCTTATGAACCGTAAAATTCGGTTATCGAACAATATGGCCTCTTGTGGCCCCTTGCCGCCCGAGTGTATACTGCGATCATTAGCGTTTAGCTTCGGGCCTCATATTGATGCACTCGACCACGGAGTTCGAGCAGGAAAAGCGTGAATTCCAGTCGCTTCTCGCGACCGGAATGTTCGACCGTGCCCCCAATCTCGCACAGGTGCTCACCTACGTTTGCGAGAAGTATTTCGAGGGCGCGGCGGAACAAATCAAAGAATACAATATCGCCGTGGAAGCCTTGGGACGGCCTGTTGGATTTGACCAGAAGCGAGATTCCATCGTCCGGGTGGAGGCCCACCGGTTACGCAAACGCCTGCGCGAATACTACGAGTCGGATGGAGCCGGGCACGATGTTCGCCTCGAGATTCCGCCCGGACAGTACGCACCCCTGTTCGTTCGCCAGTCGACCGCGGAGCCGGCCCTCCCGGCTGTGGAAACTCCGGTGGTATCGTTGCCGCCCGAGACGCCCGCTCTTGCCGAAGATTGGTCCACCTCTCAAACTATCGGGCCCATACAAGCACCGGTGCCTTACGAATCGCCCGTGGTGCGGGTGGTCGATTCCCCACCGGGGAGACGTCACTCCGGCCTCTGGATCGCGGCATCGCTGGGGGCGTTGGCGATTTCCGGAGTTTTTCTGTGGCAAGCTTCGGCCGCCAGACCGGTGCATGAGGATGGGGTCATCTTACCCGGCGCCGCGGCGTCCTCATCTCAACCGATTCGCATTTTGCCGGGGCTGAAGAGCGGCACTTATACGGACCGTTTCGGGCGCGTCTGGCAGGCTGACCGGTATTACCAGGACGGTTCGATCTCCGAATCTACCGGGCACACGGTGGCGGGTACGCACGACCAGCGGCTGTTTACGGATCGTCGTGAGGGCGCCTTCACATACGACATACCGCTGCCCGCGGGATCGTATGAAGCGCGCCTGTATTTCGCCGAGAATGTGTACGGCGAAAACAACACCGCCGGCGGCGGTGAGACCAGCCGCATTTTCAACGTCTACGCCAACTCCGTGCCCATTTTGAAGGACTTCGATGTGATCCGCGAAGTGGGGGCGAGCACCGCGGATGTGCGCGCCTTCAAGAATCTGTCGCCGGCGTCCGACGGTAAGCTGCACTTGAAATTCGAGCCCAACAATAATCCTGCCATCGTAAGTGCGATCGAAGTAATTCCCGGGGTTCCCGGAAGGATGGTCCCCATCCGCATGGTTTCGCGCGACCGGCCCTATACGGATAAGGACGGCCGCACATGGGAAGCAGATTCTTACTCCCGCGGCGGCCAGTTAGTCATGCGCACGGAGCCGATTACTAACACCGACGATCCGGAGTTGTTGCGCGGCGAACGCTACGGTAGTATGACTTACACCATTGCTGTACCGCCTGGACGCTATGGTGTGACGATGTACTTTGCCGAATCGTGGTTTGGGCCGGGGCAAGCCGCGGGCGGGGGAATCGGCAGCCGCACGTTCGATATTCTCTGTAACGGCGTGGCGCTGCGGCGCGATTTCGACATCTTCAAGGAAGCTCATGGAAGCCAGAGAGCAGTCATTGTGCCGGTCCACGGGTTGGAACCCGACCCGGACGGCAAACTGGTGATCTCGCTCATGCCGGTACGCAACTACGCCTCGCTCAACGCACTGGAAGTAGTGGACGAGTCGAAGTAACTGCCGTTCCTGCGCCCACAAACATTGTTTGCACGCCATTGACCCCTTTCGGATGCCATGGTAGTGTAAGAGTTCCCTGAGGTGCTCGTCATGGGGACGAGTGAAAAGGGAAGCGGGTGAAATTCCCGCACGGTCCCGCCACTGTAAGCAGCGAGCGGCCGGCGCTGAAGCCACTGTTCTTCGGAATGGGAAGGTGAGCCGGTTCGTAATGACCTGCGAGTCAGGAGACCTGCCTCAGGTGTTTGCGCCATGCTTCGAACGAGGGCAGGTCGTGCGAAAATCGAAATCCCCGCAGATGCCGTCTCGAGGTGTGCGCAGCTTCTTGAAATGAGGCTCGGACCCCTCTATGTTGACATTTATACTCGGCGGAGCTAGAAGCGGAAAGTCGCGCTTCGCACAGCGGATGGCGGCGCGTGCGCAGCACGTTTGTTACATCGCCACGCTTACGCCGGGCGACGATCCGGAGATGCAGGCGCGCAGGGAGCGTCATCGGGCCGATCGTCCAAGCTCCTGGATCACGCTGGAGGAGCCGCTCGATCTCGCCGGTGCGGTGGAACGGGCGGCGCGCGAGGGCGGCGCGGTGTTAGTGGATTGCCTCACGTTGTGGCTGAGCAATCTCTCCTGGGAACATCGCGAAAGTGAAGCAGCGCTGCTGGAAGCGGCGGTGCAAGCGCAGCTTCGGCGGGTGGCCGATGCCTCGCAGTCGTGCCGCGTCATCCTGGTGTCTAATGAGGTGGGCTCGGGCATCGTGCCGGAAACGGCCCTCGCGCGGGCGTTTCGCGATCTGCAGGGCTTCGCCAACCAGTGGGCGGCGGAATTGGCGGATGAAGCGATCCTGGTGGTGGCCGGCCTGCCGCTCTACCTGAAGGGCGCGGGCGCATTATGAACGTGCGACGCATCGTGGTCGCGGGGACGCACAGCGGGGTAGGGAAGACCACTATTGCCACCGGCCTGATGGCCGCCCTGGCGTGCCGTGGACTGCGCGTGCAAGGTTTCAAAATCGGGCCCGACTTCATCGACCCCACCTTCCATCGCGCCGCCACCGGCCGCGCCAGCCACAATCTGGACGGTTGGATGCTCTCGCGCGACGCGAATCTCGATCTCTTCGCGCGCGCTGCCGCAGATGCCGATTTCGCGCTGGTGGAAGGCGTGATGGGAATGTTCGACGGCAAGGACGGCCGGTCGCTCGCCGGTACCACGGCAGAGATGGCGATGTGGCTCGATGCGGCCGTGGTGCTGGTGATCGACGCATCGGCGCTGGCCGGCAGCGCGGCGGCCATGGTCCACGGCTTCGAGACGCTGGTGCCTGAGGTGACCGTGGCTGCGGTGGTGGCGAACGGCGTCGCAGGCGCGGGCCATTATGAATTTGTGCGGCAGGCGATTGCCGCGCGCTGCCGCGCGGAAGCGATCGGCTGGCTGCCGCGCGACGCGGCACTGGCATTTCCGGAGCGGCACCTCGGACTGCATCTGGCGGCGGAGACGCTGACAGAGGATCGCTTGCGCGCGCTGGCCGATTGCGTGGAAGCGCATATCGATCTCGATCGCTTGCTGCGTCTGGCGCCTGGCCGGGAGAGCCTTGCGGTGCCTGTGACGTATCGCCCCCCGCACGTGCGCATCGGCATCGCGCGCGATCGCGCGTTCTGCTTCTATTACGAAGCGAATCTCGATTTACTCCGGCAATACGGCGCGGAACTGGTGGAGCTCAGTCCCCTGGCGGATCGCGAACTGCCCGGCGGCCTCGACGGAATCTATTTCGGCGGCGGCTATCCCGAGCTGCACGCGGCGGCGCTGGCCGCGAATGAATCCATGCGCCACTCGGTGGCGAACTTCATAGCGCGCGATGGCCCGGTGTACGCGGAGTGCGGCGGCTTCATGTATTTGACGGATGCGATTGTGGACGCGAAGGGCGATGCGTGGCCCATGGTGGGAGTCTTTCCGGCGCGCGCCCGCATGCAAGCTCGCCTGGCGAAGATCGGCTACGTGGAAGTGGAGACCGCCTGCGGAGCGGCGCGCGGGCACGAGTTCCGCCACTCGACCATCGATGCCATGCCGCCGGAAGTGGAACGAGCGTATGCCGATGGCTATCGGGTTCGCGGCGCGGTGGGCAGTTATGTGCATTTGCACTTCGGGTCGTGCCGGCGGCTGGCGGAAGATTTTGTCGAGCGATGTGAAAGATGGCGTTCCAAATGAAAATTACGTTGGCAATACTTTTATTAGTCACCGCGGCGTACGCGGAACCGGGCGCAACGCTTGCGGGCACTGTAAAAGATCCGCAGGGCCGGGCGGTTCCAGGCGCGGTCCTCACGCTGGTATCGCGCACCGGCAGCGCGGGAACGGGCGCCACCAGCGGCGCGGACGGCGCCTATCGCTTCCGCGATTTGCCGGCCGGCGACTATCTGTTGCACGTGGACGCGCAGGGGTTTGCCGCTTTTCTGGCGGACGATGTGCGCATCGGCGAGAGCGCGACGGAAACGCGCGACATCGTATTGCGGCTGGCGGGCGTGCGCGAAGAAGTGGTGGTGACGGCGTCGAGCACGCCGCAGACGCCGGCAGAAGTTTCCAAGGCGGTAACGGTGATTGAACGAAGCGATGCCGAAGCGCGCGATAACTCGGCGCTGGCGGACGTGGTGGACCAGGCGCCGGGTGTGCGCGTGCAGCAACTCGGCGGACCCGGATCCTTCACCACAATTCAGATTCGCGGCATGCGCGATGAGGATACCGCGGTGCTGGTGGATGGCTTGCGGCTGCGCGACGCTTCGGCGACGCAGGCCGACGCTTCCGGATTGATCGAAGACCTTTTGTTCACCGACGCGGCGCGCGTGGAGGTGATGCGCGGATCGGGTTCGTCTCTGTATGGTACAACCGCGATTGGTGGGGTGGTCAATGTGATTACCGACGAAGGCGGCGGACGAACGCGCGGCAGTGTGCTGCTGGAAGGTGGATCGTTGGACGCATTTCGCGGCCGTGCGACTGTGGCCGGCGAATGGCTGGGCGGCCGCGTGCAGTATAGCTTTGGTACGTCGCAGACCGATGTCACTGCGGGAATCGGCGGAGACCAGCCGTTTCGCGACACCAATACGCAGGGACGTATCACGTTTCGACTCTCGCCGGCGGTGCAACTGTCGGCGCGGATCTATGCGGGCGATTCGTTTGGCAAAGTGACCAGCGGCCCGGACGTGATCGGCAGCCCCACGGGATTCGGAATTGTGAATGCAGTAGCGTATGGCTCGAACGCCACGTTCCTTCCCTCTCCCGACGATTCGGATTACACGCGCGCGTCGCGGTTCCTCACCGGCGCGCTCCTGCTTACCGGACAGCCCACCGCAAAACTCGATTACTCGGTGAGTTACCAGGTGGAATCGAACGGCCGCCGCTACGGGAACGGGCCGGCGGGGGCGGGTCCGTACCAACCGTTCAGCAGCACACGCTCGCTCTACGATGGGCGGATTCAGACCGTCAATAGCCATCTGAATTACAGGCTGGGACGGAACAACTTACTAACTGCCGGCTATGAATTCGAAAGCGAGAACTACGCCAACGATAACAGCCAGCAGTTCGAGCCCGGGGCGGATTCGGCGGTGAATGTCACCCAGTTGAGCCATACGGTGTACGCCCAGGACCAGGCGCGCTTCTTCGGCGACCGGCTGCAGATTTCGGGCGCGGTGCGCGCGCAGTTCTTCTCGCTGGACGTTCCGCGGTTCGCTCCGCTGGCGTACGCACCGTACCAGAACACCGCGTTTCCAGCCCCGCCCGCGGCGTATACCGCCGATGGCTCGGTGGCTTACGTTCTGCACGGCAGCGGCACGAAGGTGCGCGCGCATGTCGGCCGCGGGTATCGTGCCCCGTCGCTGTTCGAGCGCTTCGGGGCGGGGTTCGACCCTGTCTACGGGTATTCTGTCTATGGCGACCCGCATCTCACTCCGGAACACTCCATCGGATTCGATACCGGCGTCGACCGGATGTTCTTCAATGGTAAGTTGAAGGCGTCAGCTACTTACTTTTATACTTCGCTCCAAGAGGTGATTAACTTCGATACGTCCGGCCTGATCGATCCGGCTACCGATCCCTGGGGCCGCTATGTGGGCTACCGGAATACGCGCGGCGGGCTCTCTCGCGGGGTGGAGACCAGCGCGGCCATGGCGCCAACCCGGACTCTGAATGTGACGGCGGCCTATTCCTATATCGATGCGATTGAGCGGGTCCCGATTGTAGGCGGCGTGCTGCAGTCATTCGTGGTGCCGAAGAATCAGTTCTCGATTGTCGCGACGGAACGGGCTACGTCGCGGCTGCTGCTGATTCTCGATACCCGGCAGTCGAGCGATTATCTGGCGCCGGTATATGGGTCGTACCTGACGCAGGTTTATCGCTTCGACGGCCTTCATAAGGTCAACTTAGGGGCAAGTTATACCATCCCGCTGCGTGAATTCCGGTCGGTGCGGCTGTTCGCGCGGGCGGAAAATATCTGCAATCAGTCTTATTTCGAAAGCGGCTATCCTACTCCAGGCCGGACGGCGAGAGGAGGCTTGCAATTCGACTTCTAGCTCATTGCGGGAAAACGGCGCGACCGTCAGGGAGCGATGCCGATTTCCGCAAATTGCCAGCGCTCCTGGCGCTCCTCGCGATCGCCACAGCCGGGCTGGCTGCTCCGCGGCGCGTCGTGTCGCTATCCCCCAATCTGACCGAAATTGCCTATGGTGTTGGCGCATTCGACCAGATCGTGGGCGTCTCGGAGTACACGTCCTACCCTCCGGCCGCCGCCAAACTGCCGCTGGTGGGGGGCTGGCAGAACCCCAACTATGAGCGCCTGGTGGCGCTCCGGCCCGACCTGGTCCTGATGGACGAAGGGCAGGCGCAGTTCATCGAGGATAAGTGCAAGCAGCTCGGTCTGCACACGATGGTACTGCCCGACGGGAAGGTGTCGGATGTTTACACTGCGATCGCCGCGATCGGGGAAGCGACCGGTCATCAGGCCGAGGCGGCGAAGTTGCTGCAAGTCACACGCGATGGCCTGCGGCGCGTTCAGGAGAAGACGGCCAGCCTGCCGAGAATCAAGGTAGTCCTGATAGTCGACCGTACTCCCGGAACTTTGCGCGACCTGTATACCGCGACTGCGGGCAGCTTTCTGGCAGAGTTAGTCGCGCTCGCCGGCGGCCGCATCGTGGTGCCGCCCGATCGGTTGGGTTATGCCAAGCTGAGTAAGGAGAATTTATTCGCCGCTAACCCCGACGTAATTCTCGATTTTACCCACGGCGAAGTCGGCCGCCTCGCAGGTAACCCTTTGGAAGCCTGGAGGGAGATGCCGGAACTCAAAGCGGTCCGCGCCAATCGGGTGTACAGTGTCAACGAGGATTACGTGCCGCACGCGTCGCAGCGGATGGTGCAGACGGCGGAACTGTTCGCGCGCCTGATGCACGGGGAGGGGAAGTGAGCGCCGCCGCCGGCCCCCTCATGGAAACGCGGCATCTGGCCTATGCGTACCCCGGCGGCGCCAACGCCATTCACGACGTGAGCCTCGCCATTGGAGCGGCGAGCCTGACAGCGTTGATCGGGTCGAACGGCTCGGGGAAATCGACCCTCATTCGCCTGATGGCGGGCCTGCTGCGTCCGACGTCCGGCGACATCATGCTCGAGGGGAAGCCGCTACAGGCATGGCAGCCGCGATTGCGCGCCCGCGAAATCGCCTACATGCCGCAGTCCACCATGACGGTGTTCCCGTTCCGCGCCATCGACGTGGTGCTGAGCGGCAGGACGCCGCATGCGCCGCAGTTCGGCTTCGAAAGCGGGCGCGACCGCGTCATCGCGCTCGAAGCGCTGCAGGCCGCTGGTGCGGCGCATCTTGCAGAGCGGAGCGTGACCGCGCTTTCCGGCGGCGAAAAGCAAATGGTGATCCTGGCGCGGGCGCTCGCGCAGGAACCCCGCGTCCTCCTGCTCGATGAGCCCGCCGCCGCGCTCGACCTCAAGCATCGCGCTGAGATGATGCGAACGCTGGCCCGCCTGCGCGATACCCGTGGTTTGAGCGTGGTGATGATCACCCACGATTTGCAATTGACCGCCTGCATTTTCGACCGCATCGTGGCGCTGCGCTGCGGGGAAGTGACCGCGCAAGGCCATCCCGAAGAGATTCTGCAGAGCGCGCTGCTGGCCGAACTCTACGACGATCCCAAAGTGCGCACCGCGCGCATCGGCGATCAGACCATGGTGTGGGTCGACAAATGAAGGCCACGCTCATCAAAGCGATGGTGATTCTGACGTTGGTGCTGGCGGCGTCCACGGCGGTGGCGTTGACGGTGGGCAGCCAGAAGATCGATTTCGGCACGCTCTGGTCTGACCCGTTTTCGCGCACGCTTTTCTTCCGTCTGCGCCTGCCGCGTGTGCTGATGGGGCTGACCATCGGCGCGTCATTGGCGGTGACGGGCGCGGCGTTGCAGGCGCTGTTTCGCAATCCGCTGGCCGATCCCTACACGCTGGGAATTTCGGGAGGCGGTGCGCTGGGCGCGAGCCTCGCCATCGCGCTGGGATGGGGCGCGCGGGTGGCCGGAGTGCCTCTGGTTTTCCTGGCGTCATTCGCGGGCGCGATTGTGGCCGCCACCCTGGTGCGCGCCATCGCGCGCACCGGCGCCGTGGTGCTGCCGGGTGCGTTGCTACTTTCGGGCGTGGTGGTGAATCTGGTCTCGCTGGCGGCGGTGATGACCATCGAATATGTTGCGGCGCCGAACAGTTCGCTCGAAATTCTGCGCTGGATCGCCGGCAGCCTGGACGTCATCGGGATCGCACCCGTTGGGTATATGCTGATCCTGTTGGTGCCTTCGTGGCTGGTGCTGCTGGCCTTCTCGCGGCAACTCAATCTGCTGGCTATCGATGAGGACACGGCCACCACACTAGGCGTGAATGTGCACCGCACGGAGACGGTGGTCCACACGATATGTTCGCTGATCGTGGGGGTGACGGTGGCGATGGGCGGTACCATCGGATTCGTCGGGCTGATTGTGCCGCACGCGGTCCGGCTGATGTTTGGCGAGGACCTCCGGGTGGTGCTGCCGGGATCGCTCTTGCTCGGCGCGGCCTTCCTGGTGTTGGCCGACGCTTTGGGGCGTTCGGTGATGCCCTCGGGCGAACTGCCGGTTGGGGCGATCACGGGGCTGCTCGGCGGGCCGGCATTCCTGTGGCTGCTGCGGCGGCGCCGCCAATACGCGGCGATGTAAGGAGGGACGATGAGCATGGCGACAGAATCCGGGCGAGTTCGAGACGTGGCGCACGCACTCCTGCGTGCCGCGCCGCGGATGGCCGGCCGTACGTCCACCTGCCGGCCTCGCACAAGGTGAACGGTATGCCGGGCCTGCCATTTTCAGATGAGGAGAAACGCGGCGTCTATCGCGCCATTCATGAACGGCGCGATGTGCGCGGGCAATTCCTGCCGGACCCGATCCCGCCGGAACTGCTCGGGCGCATCCTGAACGCGGCGCACCACGCACCCTCGGTGGGCTTCATGCAGCCGTGGGATTTTATCGTGATCGAAGATCGCGCCGTGCGCAGTGCGGTGTGCCGGAATTTCGAGCGTGCCAATACCAGCGCGGCCGGTGCTTATGATAGCGAACAGCGCGAGAGCTATCGCAAGATGAAACTCGCGGGCATCCTCGACGCTCCCGTGAATCTCTGCATTACTTGCGACCGCCAGCGCGAATGGGGGCGTGGATTAGGCCGGCAGACCGATCCCGCTACCGATCTATACTCCACCGTTTGTGCGGTGCAGAATCTCTGGCTGGCGGCGCGGGCCGAAGGCGTGGGAGTGGGATGGGTGAGCATTCTCGACTTCGATGAATTGAAATCGCTGCTCGGAATTCCCGCGGGTCACACGCTGGTGGCGTACTTATGCGTCGGTTACGTCTCGGAATTTCACACCCGCCCAGATCTGGAAACGCAGGGATGGGAGCATCGCCAGAATCTCGCCGCTCTGCTGCATTTCGACGGCTGGACGGATCGCGACGAGCGGCGCGCGGCGGCGCTGCTGGAGGGCTGTTGAGCGCGCGCGCACTGATGGTGCTGGGCACGGCATCGCACGTGGGCAAGTCGCTCATCGCCGCGGGGCTGGGGCGCATCTTCGCGGACGATGGCGTGCGCGTGGCGCCTTTCAAGGCGCAGAACATGTCGCTCAATTCGGCGGCCACGCCGGATGGACGCGAGATCGGCCGCGCGCAGGCCCTGCAGGCGGAAGCGTGCCGCGTCACGCCGCGGGCGGAGATGAATCCGGTGCTCATCAAGCCATCGAGCGACACCGGCGCCCAGATCGTACTGTTGGGGCGCGTGTGGGGCCAGGTGAGCGCGTCCGATTATCACCGCAGCCGGGTGGAGGAATTGTTCCCCGCGGTGCTCGAGAGCTACCGGACACTGGCCGCAGCGCACGATCTGATCGTGCTGGAAGGCGCCGGATCGCCGGCCGAAATCAATCTGCGCGCCCACGATATCGTCAACATGCGGATGGCGCATGCGGCAGACGCGGCCTGCGTCCTGGTGGGCGATATCGATCGCGGCGGCGTTTTTGCGTCGCTCCTGGGAACGCTCGAACTGCTCGATGCCGAGGACCGCGCGCGCATCCGCGGCTTCATCGTCAACAAATTGCGCGGCGATGCGTCGCTGCTCGCGCCCGGCATCACGATGATCGAACAGCGTATCGGAATCCCTTGCGCCGGCGTTGTGCCGTACCTCCACCGCCTGGGTCTGGAAGAGGAAGACAGCGTGGCTCTGGAGGAGCGCCGCACCGTCGCCCGTATGTGGCGCGATGCTTCCGGATTGCCGGATCGCGCGCTGCGCATCGGCGTCGTCGCCCTGCCCTATATGGCAAATTTCACCGACTTCGACGCCCTCGCGATGGAACCATCGGTAGCGCTGGCGTTCCTCGAAGATCCGGCCGACGTCGTGCGGGCCGACGTGTTGATTCTGCCCGGCAGCAAGCAGACGCTCGACGATCTCGCGTGGCTGCGCGATAGCGGATTTGCCGGCGCGGTGATGGGTTACGGCGGGCCGATCGTCGGCATCTGCGGCGGCTACCAGATGCTCGGCCTCTCCATCGACGACCCTGCCGGAGTGGAGAATGGTGGAATCGCGCGTGCCGCGGAAGGGCTCGGCTTGCTCGATGTCCGCACCACGATGAGCGCCGAGAAGACCGTGCGTCAGGTGACGGGACACGATCGCGGTTACGAGATCCACATGGGCGAGACTTCGGGCGCCGGGCAGATGGGCGGGCGCGTGTGGGGAACTTACATCCACGGTCTGTTCGACGACGACGATTTCCGCCATCGCTTCCTCGATCGCGCGCGCCAGGAATGCGGGCTCGCTCCGGCGCGTGAGAAGGTCGATGTGACGGCCGGGCGGCAGGCGCGCATCGACCGGTGGGCGGACCATTTACGTCAATCGCTCGATCTCGATTTGATTCGCTCCTGGACGAATTTGAAACGGTATGAACTTACTCCACTCCACGATTGAAGCGGTGCGGCCGGTCGATCCGCAATGGATCGCCGCGGCGGAGCGGCATCAACTCGCGTTGACCAAGCCTCCGGGAAGCCTGGGCCGGCTGGAAGAGATCGCCAACCGCTGCGCGGCGATACGCGAGAGTCTGGCTCCCACGGCGGCACGGCCGCGCATCGTGATCTTCGCTGCCGATCACGGTGTTTGTGCGGAGGGTGTGAGCGCTTATCCGCAGGAAGTGACGGCCCAGATGGTGGCGAATTATCTGCGCGGCGGCGCCGCCATCAACGCGTTGGCTCGCGCGGGCGATATCGAGTTGAAAGTGGTGGATATAGGCGTTGCGGCGGCAATCGGCGCGCTGGATGGCCTCATCGGCCGGCGCGTGTCCGCCGGCACGCGCAACTTCTGCGTGGGACCGGCCATGACGGAAGCGGAAATGCACGCCGCGCTGGAGACCGGAATCCAACTGGCGGCGGAGGCCGCGGGCGAGGGCTGCGACCTGCTCGGTTTCGGCGAAATGGGCATCGGGAACACCACCGCGGCGAGCGCCATCGCAGCAGCGCTCACGTCGTTGCCGGTGGAGAAGGTGGTGGGTCGGGGCACCGGTGTCGATGACGAAGGCATCGCTCGAAAGCGGCGCGCGATTGAGCGCGGGTTGACGCTGCACGCACCGCTCCTGCGGTCGCCGCTCGGCATTTTGCAGTGTGTGGGCGGGTTGGAGATCGCCGCCATGTGCGGCTTCTGCCTGGGGGCGGCGGCGCAGCGCCTGCCGGTGGTGATGGATGGCTTCATCGCGACGGCGGCCGCCGCGCTGGCGTTGCGCCTGTGCCCCGCGGCCGCCGGATATCTGTTTGCGGCGCATCGCTCCGTTGAGCCCGGCCATGCGAGCCTGCTGGCGTCGATTGGACAGGAGCCCCTGCTGGACTTGGGGATGCGTTTGGGCGAAGGCACAGGCGCGGCGCTCGCCATGGGAATCGTGCAGGCGGCAGTGGCGGCGTTCACGCAGATGGCGACCTTTGCCGGCGCGGGCGTGACCAACCGATGAGATCGTTGATCGCCGCCGTCTCGTTCCTCACCCGACTGCCCATGCCGGCGTCCAGCCCTTCGGCGGTCTCACGGTCGGCAGCCTGGTTTCCGCTGGTGGGCCTGTTCATCGGCGCGATCCTGGCCGGCGCCGCGTACCTGCTGCGCGGGCATCTGCCGCCGCTGCTGGTGGCCGCCATCCTGATTGCGCTCGATGCGCTCTTGACCGGGGCGCTCCATTTCGATGGCCTCGCCGACACCGCCGACGGCTTCGGCGGCGGCAAAGGTCGCGAGGATGTGCTTCGCATCATGCGGGATCACGCCATCGGTAGTTATGGCGGGGTGGCGCTGGTTCTGCTGGTGGCGTTCAAACTGGCGGCCTACGCGGTGCTGCTGTTCGCTGACGGCTGGCTGTGGGCGATCGCGCTCACGCCGGCCATCGGACGCTGGGCAATCCTGCTGCTTGCCGCGGCGCTGCCCTACGCGCGCCCGTCGAACTCGGTGGTCCGCGAAATGGGGAAGAGCGCTTTGCTCTGGGGTACCGTAATCCTGGCCGCAGCCACCGCGATTTCGCAGCTCTGGCGTGCGGGTGTGGCCGTGGCAGCGGCCCTGGCAGTGAGCGCGCTGTTCGGGTTGTACTGCCGGCGCAAGATCGGCGGCATTACCGGCGACACGCTGGGCGCCAACGTCGAACTCTGCGAGTGCGCGGCGTTGATCGCGTTTCTCTGGCGCTGACTACTCGTACCGCAACGCGTCGATCGGATTGATGCGCGAAGCTTTCACCGCGGGGTAGATTCCAAAGACCACGCCCACGAATACCGATACGCCGAAGGCGATCACTACCGATGCGGTAGTCACGATGGTCTTCCACTCCGCCGTGCGGGCGATCAACCAAGCCAGGAAGAAGCCGAAGCAGATCCCCAGAACTCCTCCGCCCATGGAGATGAGCACCGATTCCGTGAGGAACTGCCGCACGATGTCGAATCGCCGGGCTCCCACCGAACGCCGGACGCCGATCTCGCGCGTGCGCTCCATCACCGTGGCGAGCACGATGTTCATGATTCCGATGCCGCCCACCAGCAGCGAAATGGCGGCGATCGCCACCATCACGTAGGTGAAAATGGTCTGCGTACGCTTCTGCTGCGCCAGCAGTGCGGCGGGGATGGTGACGGTGTAGTCCTGCACGTCGTGGTGGGTCTGATTCAATACTGCCGTCACCACCTTGGCCACTTCCACGCTGTCGGCATCTTCGCGCAGGCGCATTTCCACGCCGTCCAGATCGTCCTTCTGGCTGGCGCTGGTGTCCCAGAAGCGGTATTTGAAAGTATTGAGCGGGATATAGATCAGGTTATTGATGTCCTGCATGGAGCCGCCGCTCGAACTGGCGCCGGCCATGAGCTGTTCGTTCAGCACACCAACAACTTCCAGCCAGGTATCGTTCACCTTAATGAATTTACCGATGGCGGAAGCGTACCCCAATAAGCTCACCTTGGCTGCTTCGCCCAACACACAGACCGTTGCGCTGTCATCGTCATCGGCCTGGCTGAAGAAGTTACCGTCGGCAGTTCGCAGGCTGTGGATGGCCGAATAGCTGGCGTTCACGCCGTACAATTCGGGAATGTCCTTGGCCGGTTTGGGCAGCACTTGCGCGGGATGCATGGTGCGGCGGGCGGAGAGCAGTTCGATGGATTCGATGTTGGTGCGCAGGATGCGGACGTCTCGTTCCGAAAGCCCGGGCGACGACTTGCGCCGCTGCATGAACTCCTCACGGCTGGCGGTGGGGCGCGCGTCCACCAGCACATTGCGGACGCCCAACTGCTCGATGAAGCGCAGCGACTCCTCCTTCGCGCCCGAGCCGATCGCGAGCATGCCGATCACCGAGCCGACGCCGAACACGATCCCCAACGCGGTGAGCAGCGTTCGCGTTTTCTGCGCGCGCAAATTACCGAGCGCCTGCCGGATGTCGGAGGAGAGCCGCGAACCGGCCCACAGCAGCGCGATCAGCACCGCCAGCAGTACAGCGCCTTGGAATGCGGTGATGGAAATCATTTCTGCAAAGCCTTCATGGCGCCGTTCGGTTGCGTGGCTGCCGGCTTATTCTGGTCTTCGGGGTTGGACATCGCCACCACGTCGCCCTCTTTGAGTCCGGCGATCACTACCTGGCTCTCACTGCGGTTCACCAGCGTCACATCGTGCGGGGCGAACCCCTGCGCGGTGCGCTGATAGACGAAAATTTTCTCGCCGGTTTCGAAGAGAGCCTCGGAGGGCAGCCAGGTAGCGTTGTCGAGTACCTGGGTGGTGATCACCATATTCGAAGTGAGCCCGGGCCGCATTTCCGGCGCCGCCTGATCCAGACTGATACGGCAATCGAACTTGCGGTCCCACGGCGGTCCCGACGTTCCACCCAGCGTCTTGACGCGGCCTGTGAAGGCCTTCCCGGGAAGCGCCACCAGTGTGACGGTGACCTTTTCGCCCTCCGACAGATGGCCGCGGTCCAGTTCGCCGATGTGCGCCGAGACTTCCCAGTTCTTCAGGTCGAGAATCTGCGCGATGGGCATTCCGGAGTAGACGGTATCGCCCAACTGAATGGTGGGGAAGGTCATGCCCTGGTACCAGAAAAACTGGTTGCGGGTATTGTTCTGAAGGTTGACATACCCGGAACTTTTCGCCTTCACCTGCATGTTTTCGATGATCTTACGATTCATCTCAGCGGTAACTTTGGCCTTATTCTGGTTAGCTTGCTGGATCTTGATGGCCGCCACTAAGCTATCGTTCTTATTAGTCAGGTTCTGCTTGAGCTGTTCCTGCCGTTTGCGGGCGGCGGCGAGCGCGATCTCGTTCTGTTTGGCTTGTATGGCCGGCAGTACGGTGTTGCTGCGCACGCTCAACTCCGCCAGTTTGACGTCCGATTCGGCCTGCAGCAGCGCATAGCGATTCTCTTCGTCGCCGGCATCGGCGGTGGCCTGCGCCTGAACCACCTGCTGGTCGGCCTCCGCCAGGTCGGCCTCCGCCTCGCGCAGGTTATACTCCTGCAGGGTGGTATCGAACTCCACCACGGTGTCGCCGGCGTTCACCAGTTCGCCCGGCGAGCGGAGCGACGTGACGGCCGTGGAATCGGCGCCCAGCGGGGGGACAACGATCATCTCCGAGTTGCCGCCCTGCAATTCGCCGCGGGCCGAAACAGTGATGTTCACTTTGCCGCGCCGCACCTTGGTGGTGGGCACTTCCACGCTGGCGGTGACGGTGGCGCCTTTGACCAGCCGCATGGCGCCCCAGGCGAGTGCTCCCACTACGGCTAGCACGACGACGACGATAGCCAGCCGCGCCTTCATTTCTTGGGCGCCTCCTTGGCGATATCCTTTAACGCCACCACGCTGCCGGCCGGCACGCCCGAGATCGCCACTTCATCGGGATTGCGTGCTTCCACCTTGACTTCGGCTGCCTGATAACTGCCGCCCTGGCGTAGATAGACAACCGGATGCCCGGACTTAGTAAATAGCGCCCGTGCCGGAATGCTGATCGCCTTCGGAATCTTATTCACTACGATATCCATGCCGCCGTTCATGCTGGGACGCAGCCGCGGGTCGGGATGGAGAATTTTTGCCGATGCGCGAAAACTGCGGGTGGGCGGGAATTCGTTCATGGTGACTTCTGCGAGCGGCGAAATTTGATTAAGCTTGGCGGGGAGCGTCAACTCCGGCAACGCATCGAGTTTCACCAGTACATCCTGGCCTACGGCGATGCGCCCGCGATCCGTCTCTTCGATCTTCCCGTCCAGTTCGAGCGTTTCGATGTCCGGAATCTCGCCGAGATCCATGCCGGAATAGACGTTGTCGCCCACTTTGTAAGGCTTGGCGTCGCTCCCGATGGAGCCCTGATAATTCAGTTCAAAAGTGAGCAGGCCGCTGCTGGGCGCCAGGATCTCCATCTGCGCGATGCGCGACTTGGCGAGATCCACGTCCGCCTTTGCCTGGTCGCGCAGCCGCGTCAGGGACGCCATCTTGGATTGGTCGGCTGCCCGGTGCAGTTCCACCGTCGCCTCTTCCGCCTTCAGTTTCTGCTCGGCCACTTTCTCGGCGATTTCCGCCTCCTGGCCGTCGATGGGGCTCTTGAGCGTCTTCATGGTGACGTCGAGCTTGCCGGTTTCCACGGCGAATTGCGAGTCCGAAAGATCGCTCTTGTCCTGCTCCACGGTGATCCGCGCCTGCGCCACCCATTGATCCAGGGAAGCCTGCGCGGAAAGCTGCGCCGCTTCCTTCTGTGCGAGCTGTTGCTGCGCCTGGCTGGAATCGAAGCGAATGATCGGGGCGCCTTGCTTGATGGGGTCGCCGCCCGGCGCCATCCAGGCAATTCGCAGATTGGGAACCATCGGAGTGTAGAACTGCACCGAGTGGTGCGCGCTGAGTTCGCCGCGGCAGCGCACGATGACCAGAAATTCGCCCTGCTTGACCGCAACGGACGGTGTTTCCTCGCCCGATTGCACCACCCGGCGCAGGCGATAGGCGCCCGCCCCCGCGGCGCCCGCGGCCAGCAACACCACCAGCAAGACAATCCAGGCCCGCAGTTTGCGCCGCCCGGTGGGTGCACTGCCTCCGCCGAGAGGAGCTGCCGGTACGGCCGGCGGTACTGCCGGGGCCGGTGCGGGACTCATGGCTTGCTCCCGTTGGCGGACGGTGGTGTAATCACCAGCGCCGCGGAAAGGTCCGGCAGCAGGCGCGGATCGCTGCGATCGATATGGAACACCGCGGTGAACGTCTTAATCGGACTCCCGAGCGCCGAGGCGGCTACCGGGCTGGCGAATTCCAGATGCCCGGGCAGCGCTAAGTCGGGATAAGCGTCGGGGTAGACGGTGGCGCGGCTGCCCGGTACGATAGCGGCGATATCCGGCTCGCCCACGCTGCATTTCACCATCATCTCGGTGGGGTCGAAGATACTCACCAGCGCCATGCCGCGATAGAGCTGGTCGCCTTCCTGCGCGTGTCCGAAGGAGTTGCCGCGGTAAATATTTTCCATCGCCACCATGCCGGACAGCGGAGCAGTTACCTGTAGCCGCTGTATGTTGGTCTGCGCGCGCTCCATGGCCACCTTCTGCCGATCGCGCTGCAGTTCCAGAATGCGCAGCGACGCCTGGTCCGCCGAATCGTGGAGGGCGCCCGATTTCTTCAGGCTTTCGACATGCAGCCCCGCGATGCGTGCCTTCTCCTCATTGGTAAGGCGCTGGATGTCGCTCAGCACGGGGCCCTTGCGCAGTTCGATCTGCGCCGTCTGTAAGTCGGCCTCCGCCTGCCGCAGGTCGGTGGCGCGCTTCTCGGCGTCGGCGCGATTTTGCGCGCGCTTCTGGTCCACCTGATGGCCGAGATCGTCGAATTTGGCGTTGGCGTCGCGCGCCGCGTCCATTTGAGCGGTGGCGTCAAAGCTGGCGATCGGGTCGCCGGTCTCCACATGCGTACCATTACCCACGATGTGGGTCAGCGTCATCTGGTTATATTGGCCGGTAATCTGCGGCACCAGGATCTTAGTCGCGTGTACTGCCTGGACTACCCCGGAAATGCGGATCTCGCGCTTGACCTCTGCCGGCTTCGCGTCCGCGGCTGGGGAGGCGGCATGCGTGGTGTTCGGCTGCAACCCCGTGCAGGCAATATAAGCCGACACAGATAACGCGATAACCAATCCTATGCCCGCGCGTCGCCTCATGCTAGTCTCGCTAGGGTTAGACGCCAAAAGGTAAAGAGTGGTTGATAGGATTTTAGATAAATCTTACAAACCCGGATTCGCTGAGGTTTACCGTCATGGCAAAGAAGAGTGCGGGACTGCTGTTTTATCGAAAGATAGGGGAAGGGCTGGAGGTGTTGCTGGTCCACCCCGGCGGACCTCTTTGGGCGCGTAAGGACGACGGGGCCTGGTCGATTCCCAAAGGAGAGCTGGGAGAGGGGGAAGATCCGCTGGCGGCCGCCCAAAGGGAGTTCGAAGAGGAGACGGGAACCTGCCCGGCAGGCGAGTTTCAACCGCTGGCGCCCGTGAAACAGGCAGGCGGTAAGGTGGTCTATGCCTGGGCGGTAGGGCGGATTTCGACCCGGCCGGCCTGCGGAGCAACACTTTCCGGATGGAGTGGCCGCCACGTTCGGGGCGCACCCAGGAGTTTCCCGAGGTGGACCGCGCAGCGTGGTTCGGCCTGGAGGAAGCGAGGCGGAAAATCTTAAAAGGACAGGCGCCGTTACTCGATGAGGTGGTGCGGTTGGGCCGGTAGACGTGCGAAGTGCGCGCTTCCCGGCAGCAGGTCCTGAGGATAGCCCTAAGTCTTACCCGCGGCCATTTTCTTTTCGAGCGCCTTCATGAGGCGCGCCTCCACATCTTTTGGAATCGGATAGGGATCCATGCCCTTGTAGATCTGGATCGTCCTCTTGGTGGTGTTGGTGATCACCCAGCAGTTGGGACATTCGGCGATGTGGGCTTCCAGCTTGGAACGTAGTTCGGCGTCGGAGCGTTCGTCCAGGAAATCGCTGAGTTCGTGGAGAAAATCTTTACATGTAAGCAAAAGCGTCGTCCCCCTTGCGCTTGAAGTAACGAGTCAGTCTCTCGCGCAATTGCAAACGGGCCCGCAGCAGCCGGCTTTTCACGGCCGGAACGGAAAGTCCCAGCGCTTCCGCTGTTTCCTCGGTGGATAGCTCGTCGATGTCGCGAAGTACAAACACTGATCGGTATGGCGGTTCCAGACTCTGAACTGCCGTATCGAGAATGCCGCCCAGCTCATCGCGGGAAAACTTCTGTTCGGGATCTTCATCCCACGCAGCGATTTCCCGCACCATGGTATCTTCCCCGGTGTCGATATTCTCGTCAATGGATACCGATTTATCGGTCTTTCGCCGCCGCAGCTTCATCAACGCCTGGTTGACGGCGATGCGCACGATCCAGGTGTAAAACTTTGAGTTGCCCTGAAACTGGTCGAGGTGCTCATAGGCTTTCATGAACGTTTCCTGGAGCACATCCTCGGCGTCTTCGCGATTTTGGGTGACGTGCTGCGCCAGGCGAAAGATTTTGCCTTCGTAGCGGCGCACTAATTCCCCGAACGCGGCAGTATCGCCCTCGCGGGACTGCGCGACCAGGAAAATTTCATCGGCATCGGCCAGGCTGGAAACGGGCATGGAGCGTTCTAGCCCATCATATCGCACACTGCTCGCGGCTTGCGGTTTAAGGATGGATCAATAAAAACAAAGGGCTCCCGAAGGAGCCCTCGACTTGATTTATGTATGGGAAAATACGGTTATACGAGCGCGACGTTCTCAGCCTGCAGCCCCTTGGGCCCCTGCTTCACCTCGAACTCCACGGCCGCACCTTCCTCCAGCGAACGGTATCCATTTGCCTGGATCGCCGAAAAGTGCACGAACACATCGTCGCCGCTAGACCGTTGGATGAATCCATAGCCTTTCGCGGCATTAAACCACTTTACTGTTCCTTTTTCCTTCACGTACTAATCTCCTGATTGTTGTTTGCTTGCGGTGGACTTCCGGACAAGGGGGCCTACGAGGCTTGCGGAGGACTTCCGAGACGCGGGCCAAACAACCAAATTATTCGTAGGGTATTCTCTCAGATAGCGGAGTTATGGTCAAGGGTAACCGGAACAAAGTTACTGAAGTCGATCTGGTACGGCATATCGGCCGGTGGGCCAGGTCGGCGCCCCCCTCGGGATCTTCCCTGGTACGCGGCATCGGAGACGACTGCGCGATCTATCGTCCGGCGGCCCGCGAGGATCTGCTTTTTACCACCGATCTGCTGATCGAGGACGTCCACTTTCGCCGTTCCCACAAAGCTGAGGATGTGGGCTGGAAATGCCTGACGCGCGGGCTCAGCGACATCGCCGCCATGGGTGGCGAGCCGCGCTTCTGCCTGGTGTCGTTGGCGGCCGCTCCGTGGACCGGCGCCGACTGGATCGAACACTTCTATTCCGGCTTGCTCCGGCTGGCGCGTCGCGAAAATACCGCGTTGGCGGGCGGCGACCTGGCGCGCGGCCGGAAATTCACCTGCGATATCGTGGTGTGCGGCGCCGTTCCGCGCGGGCGCGCCCTGCGGCGCGACGGTGCGCGCGCGGGCGATGCCATCTATGTTTCAGGCGCGCTCGGCGGGTCCGCCCTGGGGCTCGCCAACGGCACTGGCGCGGCCGTGAAGCGGCACCTCAGGCCCGAACCGCGGCTTGCGCTCGGTCGCTTCCTGCGCCAGACGCTGCATGCCACTGCCGCCATGGACCTGAGCGATGGCCTTTCCCTCGATCTGCGGCGGCTGTGCGAAGCGTCGGGCTTGCGGGCGGAAATCGCGCCGCCGCCCATCTTTCCAGGCGCCACGCTCAGGCAGGCGCTGCACGGCGGCGAGGATTACGAATTGTTATTCACGGTCGCGCCGCGCACGCGCGTGGCGGCGGAGTTCGAAGGTTTGCCGCTCACGCGCATCGGCGTGATGCGGCCCGGACGGGCGGACGTTCTGCTGGATGGCGCACCGCTTGCCCCTCTCGGATGGGACCACTTCGCCTGAGAATTCGGCCTCTTTGAGACACTGAGGGAGCATGCCGCTCCCCGATCCCAAGCCGGTACTCGACCTCATCGAAGCTTTCCGTCATTCCAAGACGATGTTCACCGCCGAAGCGCTCGGTCTCTTCGACCGGCTGCATGACCGGTCCGCTACCGCCGGCGAATTGGCCGCGGAGATACACGCCGATGCGGGCTCGCTCGAACGCCTGCTCGACGGATGCGCCGCGCTCGGCCTGCTCAACAAGGAGGGCGGCGTTTATCGGAACGAACCCATTTCGGAGCATTACCTGTACAGCGGCAGCGCCGATACGCTGAGCGGGTACGTCCGCTATTCCGATGAAGCCCTGTTTCGCATGTGGGCCAACCTGGGCGATGCGGTGCGCGAGGGCACGCCGCGCTGGAAGCAGACTTTCGGCATTGAGGGCGCCATTTTCGGCGGCTTCTACCGCAGCCCGGAAGCTATGCGGAACTTCCTGCGCGGCATGCACGGCTTCGGCACGATCACGTCTCCGCCGGTGGTGGCGGCGTTCGACCTGGCGCGTTTCCGCCGCATGGTCGACCTGGGCGGCGGCACCGGGCATCTCGCCATCGCCGCCTGCCGGCGCTATCCCGAACTGCGCGCCGTGGTCTTCGATCTGCCGGCCGTGACCGCTATCGCCCGCGAGTACATCGAGAGCTGCCAACTCAGCGGGAGCGTCACCACGCACGATGGCGATTTCTTCGCAGGTGAACTGCCGGAGGCCGATCTGTACGCGCTGGGCCGCATCCTGCACGATTGGAGCGATCAGAAAGCGGCAGCGCTGCTGCGTGCCGTCTGCGAGCGCCTGCCGGCGGGCGGCGCCCTCCTGATCGCCGAGAAACTGCTGCATGAGGACGGCGTAGGTCCGCTGGCGGCCAACATGCAGTCGCTCAATATGCTGGTGGTCACGGAGGGTCGCGAGCGCAGCCTGGGGCAATTCGAGCGCCTCTTGCGCGCCGCCGGGTTCACGCACATCGAGGGTAAACGTACGGGAGTTGCTTTGGACGCGATCCTCGCGCTCAAAGCGTAAATTGCGGGTGCGGATGCGGATGCCGACGGAATAGCGATGGACAGGTTGCAGTCTGCCCCGCAGGAACATCCGGTTAAGGCGTCAATTGCGGCTAGAATAAGAGCTTGATCGTTACCGTAACCATGAATCCGGCCATCGACCGGATCTTCAGCGTCGACCGCCTCGCGTTCGAAGACCGCTCCTACATCAATTCGGTGGGCGAATCGGCGGGCGGGCGCGGAATTAATGCATCGCGCGTGATTCATTCTTTCGGCGGCGAGACGCGCGCGGTGCTCCCCTCTGGCGGCGAATCCGGCAAACGGCTGGAAGAGCATCTGGCCGCCTTCGGCTACCCCACCGTACTGGTCCCCATTCAGCACGATATCCGCACCAACCTCACCATCACCGATAAGCACGGCCTCACGGTCAATCTCAATGAGACCGGCCCGGAACTCTCCAAGTCGGAAGTGAAGAGCGTGGAAGAGGCGGTGAGCGAAGCCTTGAAAGACGCGTCCTGGCTGCTGCTGTGCGGCAGTCTGCCGCCGGGCGTGCCCTCGTCGTTTTACGGGAGGCTGATTTCCCTGGCGCAGAAGAAAAAAGTGAAAACGCTGCTCGATGCCGATCGCGACCCGCTGCGCGAGGGCATCGAACAACAGCCCACCATCGTCACGCCTAACCAGCAGGAGGCGGAACGGCTGCTGGGGCGCACGCTGCTCACCCGCACGCACAACCTGGAAGCCGTGAACCAGATTCGCGAAATGGGGGCGGAATCGGTGGTGCTGTCGCTCGGCAGCCGGGGCGCCATCGGAGCCTTTCCCACCGGGATATACGAAGCGCTGCCGCCGCGGATCGATGCGGTTTGTCCGATTGGTGCGGGCGATGCTTTGACGGCCGGCTACACGTGGTCGGCCACGCTCAAGCATAGTCAGGCCGAGGCGCTGCGATGGGGGGTGGCAGCAGGCACCGCCAGCGCGCGCTTGCCGGGGATGAGTTTCGCCACCCTGCCGCAGGTGGAAGAGGTCTACCGTCACGTCGAGATTCGCCGCGTGAGTTAGGATGCAGGCCGCCGCGCCCGAAAAGCACGGACTCCTCCACTCCGCCGGGATTGTTTCCGCCGCAGTGCTGCTCAGCCGGATCACCGGCATGGTGCGCGAAGTGGTAATGGCGCGTTTTTTCGGTGCGGGCGCGGCCAACGACGCCTTCCAACTCGCGTTTCGCATTCCCAGCCTGACCCGCAATCTGTTCGCCGAAGGTGCGCTCTCGTCGGCGCTGGTGCCGGCGTTTACACGGTCGCTGGAGGGCGAGGGAAAGCGCGAAGCGGCCGAGCTTTCGAGCCTGGTGGCTACCGGGATCGTTCTGGTGGTGGGGCCGCTCTGCATCCTGGGCATGTTCTTCAGCCTGCAGTTGGTGCGCCTGCTGGCGCCCGGGTTTGAGCAGATCCCCGGGAAGTTCGCGCTCACGGTGCAACTCACTCGCATCATGTTCCCCTTCCTGCTGCTGGTGGCGCTGGCCGCACAGGCCATGGCGGCGCTCAATGCCAGCGGCAGTTTCGGCGTGCCGGCGCTGGCGTCCTCGTTGTTTAATCTCGGTTCGGTGGCGTGCGGGCTGGGGTTGGGATATACGGTGGGCCGGCGCATGGGGAACGGGATGATCGTTTCCATGGGCTGGGGTGTGCTGGCGGGCGGAGTGCTGCAGTTGCTGTGGCAGTTGCCGGCGATGGTGCGGCGAGGCTTCAGCCTGCGGCCCCGCATCGATTGGAACCACCCCGGCTTACGCCAGATCGTGCGCATGATGGGCCCCGCCATTCTGGGAAACGCCGCGCTGCAGGTGAATATCGTGGTGAACTCGAATTTCGCGTCCGGCATCGCCGATGCGGCTGGGCACGTGATCGACGGGCCGGTGAGCTGGCTCGGGTACGCGTTCCGCTTCATGCAACTGCCGGTGGGAATTTTCGGCGTTGCCATTGCGTCGGTGACGCTGCCGTCTATCTCGCGCAGTGCCGGATTGCGGCAGATGGGCGAATTCCGCGACACGCTGGTGCGCTCGCTGGGCACTATTCTGCTGCTCACCATTCCATCTTCAGTGGGGATGGCGGTGATGGGCGAAAGCATGATCGCCGCGGTGTACCAGGGCGGCAAATTTACGCCTTACGACACGCATCAGACTGCGCTGGCGCTCACCTGCTTCAGCGCCGGGCTGGCCGGATACTCGGCCCTGAAGACGCTGGCGCCCGCCTTTTACGCGCTCGACGACGCCCGCACTCCCATGCTGGTGAGCATCGCATCCATCGCCGTGAATTTCGCAGCGGCGTACGGGATGGTAAAGCTGGCCGGCATCGGACATGCCGGTCTGGCGCTCTCCACGGCCCTGGTGGCGATCTTCGGCGCGGTCACACTGCTGCTGGTGCTGCAGCGCCGGTTGGCCGGTATCGGCCTGCGGAAATTGGCGGTGAGCGCCGGAAAAATCGCGGTTTCTGCCGCGGTAATGGGCGCGGTCTGCAAGTTGTCGAGCCTCTGGGTGCATTCCGCCATGGGCACGGGGAGGCGGGTGGCGCTGGTGGATGTGGCGGTCTCCATACCTCTGGGGGTGGCAGTATTTTATGCGGCGGCGCGGGCGTGGCGCATAGAGGAACTGGAGGCTGTGGAAGCAGCGTGTTACACTGCCTTTAGAAATAATGCTCTCCGATCTGAAGTTGGTGATCCGCCTGCAAGAGGTTGATAATCGCCTGGCGGATCTGAATCGCGAAATTGCTGCGCTTCCCATCCATATTGCCGAAATTGAAAAGAAGCTGGTGGCGCACGAGCGCAAGCTTGAGGCGGACCGTGCCGCGCTGACAGGCAATCAGAAAGAGCGCAAGAAGTGTGAACTGGAGATTCAGACCCAGGACCAGAAAATCTCCAAACTGAAAGACCAGACTCTGCAGGCCAAGAGCAACGACCAGTACCGTGCCTTCCAGAACGAAATCGAATTCTGCCAGACCGAGATCCGCAAGTGCGAGGATCGCATTCTCGAACTGATGGGCGAATCGGAGCCCTTGGACCGCAACGTCAAGACCGCCGAGGGATTGCTCAAGACGGAGAAGACGCAGGTGGAAGCCGAGAAGCAGCAGGCCCGCGACCGTACCGCGGTGGCCCAAAGCGCCAAGGCGGAATTGCTCAAGGAGCGCGGGGAAATCGTGGTTGGCATCACGGCGCCGGTGTACCAGCGCTACACCCGGATCGCCAAAATGCGGCGCGGAATCGGTGTGGCGGAAGCTCTGGAAGGCCGCTGCGCCGAATGCAATATGGCCATGCGCCTGCAGTTTTTCCAGGATCTGAAAAGAGGCCAGGAAGTGATGTCCTGCGAAAGCTGCGGGAGAATTCTGTACTACAATCCGCCTCAGGCCGTGGTGGATCACGTCAGCGGCACGTAGCTACAGGCGCGCCCACTCCTCGATGGCCGCCAGCAGGTGCGTTTGAAATGCTGCCTGGGTGAACTTCTGCTCCCACAGGGACCGCGCCGCACGCGTCACTGGAAATCCGCCGTTCCCGGCAGGCCGTCAGCAGCGCAATGGCTTGCCGCGCCATCTCTTCGACCGATCCCGTCAGGATAGCCAGGATCTGAAAAGATGCCAGGAAGCGATGTCCTGCGAAAGCTGCGGCAGAACGTCACCGGCACTTAACTACCGGCGCGCCCACTCCTCGATGACCGCCAGCAGTTGCGTTTGAAATGCCGCCTGGGTGAACTTCTGCTCCCACAGGGACCGCGCCGCACGCGCTATTGAAATCCGCCGTTCCCGGCCGGCCGTCAGCAGCGCAATGGCTTCCCGCGCCATCTCTTCTACCGATCCCGTCAAGACGGCGGTGACGCCATCCTGCACCAATTCCGGAATTCCGCCGCAACGAAACGCGACCACCGGTACACCGGCGGCGTAAGCTTCCAGAATGACGCGCGGGGTGGCGTCGGCCCCCACCGAGGGGACCAGTAGCAGGTCGAGTTCCGCCAGTGCGCCGTAAACGTCGCTCACCCAGCCGCGGAAATCTACCGGCAGCCCGGCGGCGGACGCACGGACCTCGGCGGCGTACTGCGCCGCCCCCAAACTGCCGAAGAGCACGTCGCCAAACACCAGGAAGCGGCACTCCGGCAGCGTTCGATGAATCCGCGCCGCCACCTCCACAAACTCGCGCTGGCCTTTTTCGGGACTGATTCTGCCGATGCATCCAATGCGTGGCTGGCTACCCTGCGGAGATTCCGGCATTTGCGGCGGGCCGGCCAGCCCGTTCCAGATAATCGAGAGCCGCTCGCGCCGGACGTATCCCTCCCAGGAATCGGCGACAAACCGGCAGGTAGCCACCACGCGTGCCCGGGTGCGCCAGAGCCCGAGCCCCGTCACCACGCGCTCCCGGCCGGGCGGAATCCAACTATGTGCGTGGAACAGGACCGGGCATTGCAGATTGGCCAGCGCCGCTGCCGGCAGGAATCGCGGTCCGTTGATATAGACCAGCTCGGCCGATACCTTCTCGGCGAGTTCGCGAATGCGCCGGGATAACCGTACCGTGTGGCGCAGCAGTCGCGCGATATCGGGAAGTTTCTGACCCGATTTATAGGGCCAGCAATCGATGTCCTCGACATCGATTCCCAACTTGTGAGCAATGTCCACCAGCTTGCCGTTGCCCGGAACGGCGAGGAGGGCTCGCCAACCTCTCCGGCGAATCTCCGGCAGCAGCTCCGCAAGCACCTGCTGGGCGCCTCCCAAATCGCTGAATTGATCGAGCAGAAGAATGTTCATGAACGGATGGCAAATGCGGGAATCCAGAGTATAGCGGAGTCGCGTTCCGGCGTCTTAAGCTGTGGTGCGGGAGCGCGTTTCGGACCGTTCTGCGGGAGAAGGCATGCTGCCGAGCAGCAGGTCCCATAGCGGCGAGGTGACGCCGTAGCAGACTTTATCGCTGGCGAAGTGGTGGTAGTAGTGATGCTTGCGCAAGGCGCGCAGTACCGGCCCTCCGGCCGCCCCGCTATGAATGCGCAAGTGAATCCCTTCGTACGCCAGGTATCCCGCGATGACGCCCGCCACCATCGATGCGCCCCCGGTCCACGAACGCGTGCCCAGCGAGAACGCCGCCAGCATAAGCACCGTAGACGAGAGCGAAAGCCACAGTGGCGCGACGATGAACACCGGGTCGGTGGGATGGGCGTGATGTTCGCTATGCGGAGCGAACCCGTGGAATGCCAGGCGGTGCAGGAAGTATTCGAGCACGGTCCAGACCATCGCACCGGCGGCGAAGAGGGCGACAAAGCGGGCGGGCCTGCTATGGAGGCCCGCGAATGTCGCGGCCGCGAGCAGGAGTCCGAAAATGCCAAACCGCAGCGCCATCTTTTCAGTATAGTTCCGCCGCGCCGGCCGCCCGGTGAAAGAGGGATTCGATAGAATGACAGGCGCGATGCAAGTACAAAAGAGTGCCAAGACCTATGACGTGGTGATTGTCGGATCGGGCGCGGGCGGCGGCGTGGCGGCCCACGTACTGGCGTTGTCCGGCGCCAAGGTGTGCATGCTGGAGGCGGGAGCATGGTATGACGCCGCCAAGCAATCGGACATGTTCAAATGGCCATACAACGCGCCGCATCGCGCCGCCGGCAGCCGCGCCAAGCCTTTCGGATACTTTGACGCTACCCTGGAGGGCGGCTGGGAAGTGCCCGGCGAGCCCTATACCAACGCCAAGGGGACCAATTTCATGTGGTACCGCGCGCGCATGCTAGGCGGACGCACCAATCACTACGGGCGCATCTCCCTGCGCATGGGGCCGTACGATTTTAAGCCCTACAGCCGGGATGGCAAGGGCTTTGACTGGCCCATCACTTATGACGAACTGGCGCCTTATTACGACAAGGCCGAGGAACTGATCGGCGTCTTCGGCAGCGCCGAAGGGTTGGAGAATACGCCCGACGGCAAGTTCCTGCCGGCGCCCGCGCCGCGTGGATACGAGCGCGTGATCCAGCGCTCCTGCCAGCATCTGCACATCCCCTGCATTCCGTCGCGCCTGGCGATTCTCACCAAGTCGATCCATGGACGCGCTGCCTGCCATTACTGCGGCGAATGCGGGCGCGCCTGCGCCGTGAATGCCAACTTCAGTTCGCCGGGCGTCCACATAGCGCCGGCCATGAAGACCGGCAATCTCGAAGTGCGTACCGGAGCGATGGTGCGTGAAGTGGTGCTGGGCGCCGATGGCCGTGCGCGCGGCGTATCGTATGTCGATAAGAAGGACCGCAGCGAGCAGACGGTGTACGGCAAGGTGGTGGTGCTGGCCGCCAGTTGCTGCGAGACGGCGCGCATTCTGCTGAATTCGAGGAGCAGCAGGGCGCCCGATGGGGTGGCGAATTCCAGTGGGCTGGTGGGCCGGTATCTGATGGACACGGTGGGGTCTGCTGTGGGAGGCTATCTGCCGATTCTGGAAGATCTGCCGCCGCAGAACGAAGACGGCGTGGGCGGCATGCATCTCTACATGCCCTGGTGGAATTATCAGGCGCAGAGGGCAGGGAAGATGCCGTTCGCGCGCGGATACCACATTGAGATTGGCGGCGGCCGCTCGCAGCCCGGCGCCGGCGTGCTGGGCGGATCGGAGCGCATCCTGGGCGGCGGATATGGCGTCGACCTGAAGCGCAATCTGCGCAAGGTCTATGGCGCCAACGTACATTTCGCCGGCCGCGGCGAGATGATCCCCAACGAAAACAGCTACTGCGAAATCGATCCCAACGCGGTCGACCAGTGGGGCATTCCGGTGCTCCGTTTCCATTTCGAATGGAGCCAGGACGAAATCCTGCAGGCCAAACACATGCAGGAGACATTCCAGGAAATCATCGCCACGGCCGGCGGCAAAGTGCTCTACAGTTCCGGAGCGGAAGACAACTGGGGCATTTCGAGAGGCGGAGAAATCATCCACGAAGTGGGCGCCACGCGCATGGGAGAGAGCCCAAAGACGTCAGTGTTGAACTCCTACTGCCAGGCATGGGACTGCAAAAATCTCTTCATCACCGATGCCGCGCCTTTCATCAGCAATGCCGATAAGAACCCCACTCTCACCATTACGGCTCTCGGCTGGCGCACATCGGACCACATCATCGACAGCATGAAGAAAGGAGAGCTCTAAAATGGCTTCCAGGGAATCGCAGGGAGTAAGCCGCCGCGCCTTGCTGCAGACCGTCGCCAGCGCGCCGGTGCTGGCCACCGCGGCAGCCGCGCAGAGCGCCCCCAAGGCGCCCTATCAGCGCAAGATTTTCGACGCGCACCAGTGGCATACCGCGGGAGTGCTGTGCGACCTCATCATTCCGGCCGACGACCGCAGCGTGAGCGCCACGCACGCCGGCGTGCCCGAGTTTATCGACGACTGGCTCGACTTCCGCAAGCACGAGGACGGCGAAGACATACTGGCTGCGCAGATTCTGGGCGGCCTGTCCTGGCTGGATCAGGAATCGGTGCGGCTGTTCGGGAAGGAATTCGCCGCCGCCGCGCCGGCGCAGCAGAAGCAATTGCTGGATCGCATTGCATGGCCGGAGAAAGCGGCTCCCGAAGACCATCGCTGGGTGACGTTCTTCAATCGCTTCCGCGATCTCACGGTGGGGGGCTTCTTTTCGAGCGAGGCGGGCGTCGCCGACCTGCCGTACCTGGGCAACAAAGCGGTGGCCGAGTGGAAAGGCTGCGACCCCGCCGTCTGGGCGATTCTGGAAAAGCGGCTTGCCGAACGAAAATTGTAAACGGGCGCCGGCGCTGCCGTGCTCGTCCCCGCAGGCAGGTTTACAATCTTGGCAACTCCACTGTGGAAAAAAGGGGGGATGGTGGACGAGATGGGGTTCGAACCCACGACCCCGGCGTTGCGAACGCCGTGCTCTCCCAACTGAGCTACTCGCCCTCTACAGGTACAATATTGATATTACCAAATGAGCGGCGAAAATATCAGGCGGCATGTGGCTCGCATGCGCCGCGATTGGGACCGGCGGGCGCTGGAGAATGCCCGCCACTATGTCGCCACCGGCCAGACCGCCTGGTCTGACCGGGAATTCTTCGAAGCGGGCGAGCAGGAAATTCGCGATCATATCCTCAACGATCTGCAGAATATCTGCCAGGGCCGCGATCCCAAGAAAATGACGGTTCTCGAAATCGGCTGCGGCGCCGGCCGGGTTACGCGCGCGCTGGCGCGGTTCTTCGGCGAGGTCTACGCGGTCGATATCAGCCCGCAGATGGTCCGTCAGGCTCGCGAGGCAGTGTCGGATCTTCCGAATGCGCACGTTTTTTGCAATAACGGGCGCGACCTTTCCGCGCTATATCGGCGATGGTGGCGCCGTGTTGGAATTGGCGACAGGCTGGAATTCGATTTCGCATTTTCGTGTATGGTTTTCCAGCACATTCCCAGCCGCAAAGTAATCGCAAGTTACTCACGTGCCGTGAACCGATTGCTGAGACCGGGCGCATTATTTAAATTTCAAGTGCAGGGATATACCGAGAAGGCTCCGAACCTGGACGATAGTTGGAGCGGGTATGCGTTCGGAGGCGACGATGCCCGTCAACTGGCGGCGGAAAGCGGGTTCGAGTTGCGATACGAATGGGGCGCCGGATCGCAGTATTACTGGCTTTGGTTTTTCAGGAAGTAAGTTGCAGGGCTAGTGCCCATTAGCGATTCGTGAATCCGGGGATGGCTTCTCTTTGGAGACACGGCGGCTCGCCCAATACTTCTTCATGCGTTCGGAAACTTCCTGGCGCTCTTGCGAGCCCATCGATTTCCGCCCACGCCGTTTGGACCGTCCCATCACCTGAGAGTTGGCATCGGCCGCTCGCTGTAGTTCCTCCAGCGAGGCGATTACGCGCTCGAGTTTTTCTTTCTCGGCGTACAAATCCTGAATCGTCTTTTGAAGGTCCATCGCACTTGTCGAAATCCGCCATTCAACATACAGGGGGATATCCCGATAGTACACCGGACGCTGCGAATATTCTACTGAAATCAGCACTTATCGCGCGAAAAACGGCCAGTGAGGTACCAGCTTGAACCAGTGGTAAGTAACCCCAAGCCACGTGACCCCACCCGCTATAAGTAGTAGAAGGACTGTAATCTTCAGTACGTTCTCCCATGGGAATTGCCGCCCTTCCCGGCGCAGTACAAATAGATATCCCATGAAAATACCGAAGTAGTAGAGGACGCACATCGGCAGCGCGAACAATGACATGTTGAATATGTCGGGTGTGGGTGTGACAACTGCCGCGATGATGAAGTTAATCAAAATAGCGTACCGGCTATGACGGATCAGGAAGCCCGGGGTTACTATTCTTAAAAGAATAAGAAAGAAAATCAGGACCGGAAGTTCGAATACTAGTCCGACCCCCAGAATCACGTTCACGAACATGTCGAAATATTCGTTCACCGAGATTACAGTAACGATGTCTTTTTGCACGCCGATGCTGAGCAGGAATCTCAGACCGTAGCGAAATGCGACAAAGTATCCGAACAGCCCGCCCATGATGAACAGCCCGGCGATGCCTAGAACGAAAGGAATCGCAAAGCGCTTTTCGCGCTTATACAGGCCGGGCGAAATGAAGGCCCAGATCTGGTACACAATCCAGGGTGACGCGAGGAAGATCGAACAGACCAGCGGCAGTTTGAACCACACCACGTTGAATGCTTCCATGGGGGTGATCTGCGCCAGAGTACCTGGAAATCCATTGGCAATGAGCGCCGCTTTGGCGGGTTGCACCACGAAGTGCCACAGGGGATCGGTAAACGAAAAACTTACGCAGATGGCGACAAAGACGCCGATGATCATCTTGATGATCCGCGAACGCAGTTCCTCCAGGTGCTCCAGGAACGACATGCGGAGCATGCCATCTTCTTCGTCATCTCCATCGCCGGAGCGGGGGTGCGGATCGTCGTCGCCGTCGCCTCCGCCTCCGACCCCGAAGAGATTCCGTAGCCTCTCCAGGCCGGATTCAGTCTCAGACTTGGACGTACCAGCAGTACGGGAAGCGCCGGCTCCCTTCGGGTCGACAGGTTGATTCATCTTTTATGAGTTGTGCTCGGACGTCTTAGAAACGTTGCTGGCGGGTTCGGAGACCGGGTGGACCGGTTCGGCGGAAGCTGGGTGCGTGCTGGCCGTTTCCGATACGTGCGACGTTTCGGCGCCGCGGGCAATACTGCCCTCCGGCGCAACGTTTGACTCAGCGCCCTCAGTTGCGGATGCGCTTGCAGTGGATGGAACAACAGCAGTGGAGGTGTCGTAACTTTCCGTACCGTAAGAGCCTGTCTCGGCGCTTCCGGGTTCGGAATAGTCGTAGTTATAAGCGTCGTACGTGTAGGGGGCGGCGATCTCTTTCACGGAATTGGTCTCATGCTCCAGGTTCTGCATCTCGCGCTCGAAAGTGGTTTTCAATTCGCTCGATGCTTTCTGGAATTCCTTGATGGCCTTCCCCACGGTGCGGCCGATTTCCGGAAGCTTCTTGGGGCCGAACAAGACTAGGGCCAGAACCATAATGAACATCATTTCTGGCATACCCAGAGGTCCCATGTGGCGTCTTCAGTCCTCCTTGTGACTTCTCCATCATGATATCAGTTTTTGGTTCGGCGCTCTTCCGCCGAAAAGTCTGTGAATCGACTCCCGCCGAACCGCGCCGGCTATCGCAAAAAGGGGAGGTACGCCGGTACCGACCGCCGGTATTCGACGAATTCGTCGGGGAAGCGCGTAGCCAACAAACGCTCTTCGGTGCGGATGCGAATCTCCGTTCCCACCAGGAACAGCGCCAACGACACCGCACACCACCGCCACGGCGTCAACAACAGCAGAGTGCTGAGCAGCGCTGCCAGCAGTGAGGCGAAGATCGGGTGGCGGACCAGGGCGTAGGGTCCGGTGCGAATCAGGCGATGATCCTCGTATAGGCCCGCCCGAATGCGAAACTGGCGACCCAGGTGGCGTACCGATGTCCAGGAGAGCGCTGCCGCCAGCACCCCGAATATCGCCGACGCCCAGACGCGCTCCGGTCCCGCAGGCGCTGCGCCTGGAAGCCGGAACACGAAGGCTATGAAGATGGCGAGGCCCTCGAATAGCAGACCCAACAAAGACGGCCGGGACACTGTCACCGACGGGCGTTTCTGGAAATGCGGCGCCTGGAAGAGGAACGGATAGAGCCAGGCGAACCAGAAGACCATCAATTGCACCCACGGCTCGAACCGCATGAAAACATTATATGGTGAATCTGATTTGGGCTGGTACCCGGGCGCCGTGCATGCGATTTACATTGGACGTGGGCCAACGTACCATTAAGGTACCTATGTCAGCGCAACCTCGAACTCGCGCCGCGGCCTCGAGCCGCTGGATTTGTGCGGCCATTGCCGTTTTGGTATTACTCCCGGGCGCCAGTCTCCTGGCCCAGGAACAACGGGATAAAGAGAAAGAGAAGGAGCGCAAGCCGGCGCCCCAGCATAAGACAGCTCCGCCGGCGAATCGCCCCGCTAACGAAGCTCCGCCGCAACGCGCGCCCTCCGCCAGCCCTGCGGCGCGTACGCCGTACAACGCTCCTGTCACGCGGACTCCGGCGAATAACCCGCGGCCGTCCACAGGAACTTATCCGCCGCGGTCCACCTACTCGCCGGCCCGTTCCGGGAATACGTCCGCGCCGCGTCCCGCTTATCGCGGCTCCAACGGCACGGAAGTCCGCTACCATTCCGACGGTAGTCCTTCGATGGTGCGCGCGCGCAACGGAATGGTGATCACGCACGCTCCCGGCGGGATGGCCCGTACGGAATACGTCCGGCCCGACCGTTCGGTAATTGTCACACGGGGCGCGCACTGGGGATACGTGCAGCGTCCTTTCTCAGTGGGAGGAGTGGGCTATGTGCGGCGCACCTACGTGGTGGGCGGCGTGTCGCGCGCTTACATCTACCGGCCCTACGCTTACCATGGCTTCGCGCTCAACATCTACGTGAGTTCGCACTATTACGCTCCGGCGTTTTACGGCTGGGCGTACTCACCATGGTCGCGGCCCGTGGTCTACAATTTCGGCTGGAGCCGGCGGCCCTGGTTCGGATTTTACGCGGGATACTTTGCTCCCTATCCCACCTATGCGGGACCGGCGTTCTGGCTCACCGATTACCTTATCGCGAATTCGCTGCAGGACGCCTACAACCAGCAGGCGGAGGCCAATGCCGTCGCATTCAACGCCAATGCTCAACAGAACTATCCGCCGTCTCCCGGTGGGCAAGCGGAGTTGACTCCCGAAGTTAAACAGGCCATCGCCGATGAGGTCCATCGCCAACTCGACCAGGAGCGCGTGGATAGCCAGTCTGCGGGTGTGCCGCAGGCAGCCCCTCCGGGCTTCCTGGCAGACGGATCGCCGCACGTTTTCGTGGTCGCCAATGGCATCGAAGTGCAGGCGGGTAACGGCGAGTGCGCACTCACAGCAGGCGACGTTTTGCAGATGGCCGCTCCGCCGGCGGGAAATTCCGCCATGGCCGATGTCGCCGTGATGGCCAGCAAGGGCCAGGATTGCCGTCGCGGCTCACGCGTGAGTGTAGCGCTCACAGACCTGCAGGATATGCAGAACCACATGCACGAGACGCTCGATCAGGGTCTGTCCGATTTACAGCAGCAACAGGGGCAGGGGGGACTTCCGGCCGCGCCGCCGGTTGCCAGCCGCCCGCCGGTGGAAGCGCCTTATTCGCAAGCCGCTCCGCCGCCGGATCCGAACGTGGCGAGCGAAGTGGGCCAGGAGGCCGAGTCGGCGATTCAAGCCGAGAACGAAGTGCTGGGCCAGGCGGATTCGTCCGCTCCGCCGCCGGCCGGGGCGGCCGCTCCGCAGTCGGTCTCGTTGGGGATGACGATCAATCAGGTGGTGGGGCTGCTCGGTCAACCTACGATGGTGGGTGACCTGGGCTCCAAGAAAATCTATTCGTATGGAAACATGAAGGTGGTTTTCATCGACGGAAAAGTGACCGATATCCAGTAGCCTAACCGCGCTCCGTCCGGCCGCCGCCAACACTTGGTGGCGGCGGCCGGACCGGAGCGGTCTTCATTTGCTACCGCGATGCCGCAGTTGCCGGTAGGCCTTATAGCCGAAGAAGAAAGCCAATCCTCCAGCCACCGCGCCCGCGCCGATCATGATTCCGGCCGACAGGCCCGTCGCCGCGCCCTGCGCAGCCAGTTCCAAGACTCCTACCGTGGCGCCACCCGCGCCTCCTACGCCTGCACCGACGCTGGCAACGGCGGCAGCTTCCACTTTTTCTTTGTCCGCTTCCGTCATTTGTGTCGCTCCTCCGATATCTCCATCATATTCCGTCGTGCGCAGCGGCGCTGCCCGGTGAAAGTTATAAGCTGATTAAGAAGGCCGAAGGGGCCCGTCTCCATGAAGAGAAGATCGTTCCTTACGTCGATGGCGGCGGGCGCTGCCGCCGGCGCCGCGTTGCCGGCGGCGCACGCCGCGCTGCCCAGGATGAAGATCACGCGCGTCGAGGTCTGGTCGCCGGCCGCGCCCAATCCGCTCTTCAATCAGAGCGATCTGGTAGTCAAGGTGGAGACCGACGCGGGCATCGTGGGCATCGGCGAAGGAGGCGCGCGCGACACCTTGGAACAGTGCGCCGGACGCCTGATTGGAGAGGATCCGCAATATATCGAGCGCCTTTGGCAGGATATGTACCGAGCGTACTTCTATCCTCCAGGACGCGAAAAAATGGACGCACTCGGCGCGCTCGATCTGGCCCTCTGGGATATCAAGGGAAAAGCACTGCAACAGCCCGTACACACCATCCTAGGCGGCATGGCGCGGAATTACTGCGAATGTTACAATACCGCGGGGATCGTCCCCGGCGTCCAGCCCGGCATGAGTCTGCGGGAGCGGGCACAACTTACAATCGCCGCCGGCTATCGCGCCTTTCGCATGGCCGCGGCTGATGCGCCTGCGAACACCACTTACAACACTCACGAGCGCATCGATCGACTGGCGCGCGATTGCGCCCAGGTGCGCGCAGGGGTGGGCCCGAACGGCGACTGGTGCGTCGATTTTCACCAGCGCTTCGATCTGGCGGACGCCATTCGAGGGTGCGACCTGATTCGCGACTTCGCGCCTTATTTCGTGGAAGACCCGGTGCGCGCCGAAGCGTTCGGCGAAGATCTGCCGATTTTACGCCGCAAAGTGAGCGTGCCGCTGGCCGCCGGAGAGGAGTGGGGCAATCGCTGGGACTTCAATCGACTGGTGGAGAATCACGACCTCGATTACGTCCGCGCCACCCTGCCCAACGTGGGCGGGATCACCGAGATGATGAAGATTGCGGCGCTCTGCGAAACCCACTTCGTGGGGATGATCCCGCACTTCACCGGTCCCATCGCCACGGCGGCGCTGGTGAGTTGCCTGGGCACTTTTTCGGGCCCGGTGCTGATGGAATACAATTTTGGGGGCCGCACCATTCCCTACCTTCTCCAAGCGCTCAATTTTCGCGGCGGCAAGTTGTACGCCAACGATCGGCCCGGCCTGGGTGTGGACGTGGACTGGGCGCAGTTGCAGAAGATCGCGGAGTTCACCCAGCGCATCACCAATCGCGCGCAGACGTATTTCCGGCCCGACGGATCGATTACGAATTGGTAAGCCACTTACTGGCGTACTACTAACCCGTCGGGGAAAGGAATCAATTAGTTGGCACGCGTGAAGGATTTGCGCCAGTGTGAAAACTTCGCCCCGAGGTTGACATTGCTATCGTGCTTTGATAAAACTCGCGACACTGTGAACAAAAAAGATCTCGTAGGGAAGATCGCCTCGGATGCGAGTTTGACACGGGCGCAGGCATCGCGCGCCCTGGATGCGTTTGTGCAAGGGATTCAGGCCAGCCTGGTTCGGGGAGACCGGGTGACCATTTCGGGATTCGGAACGTTCGGCATCTCACATCGCAAGGCCCGCCGGGTACGCAATCCACGCAGCGGAAGCGACATGGAGGTGGCTGCCAAGCGCGTGCCGCGATTTGCCCCGGGTGCGGAACTTAGAACCGCAATCGGCCTGCCCGCATCGAATAGTTGATGGGTGAAACAACTCGCGTGGTGATTGTGGGCGGCGGGTTCGGCGGATTGAACTGTGCCAAACGCCTGGGCCACGCGCCGGTATCGCTCACGCTGGTGGACCGGCGCAATTTTCACTTGTTTCAGCCTTTGCTCTATCAGGTTGCCACCGGCGCGCTTTCGCCTGGGGAGATCGCGTCGCCGCTGCGCGCCGTCGTGGGCCGGAACCGCAACACGGAAGTGGTGCTGGGGGAAGTACGAGACCTGGACGCCGTCAATCGCCGCCTCATTCTCGATAGCGGTGAGATCCCGTACGATGAATTGATCGTCGCTACCGGCGCGACACACTCCTACTTCGGACACGACGACTGGGCGGCTATCGCGCCTGGGTTGAAGACCATAGAGAACGCCACCGCGATCCGCTCGCGCCTGCTGCTGGCGTTCGAGTACGCGGAACGCGAAACCGATCCGGCCATGCGGCGTGAGTGGCTCAATTTTGTGATCGTGGGCGGCGGACCCACGGGCGTCGAACTGGCGGGCGCATTGAGCGAGATCGCCAACGATTCGTTGCGCCACGATTTTCACCACATCGATCCGACAGCCGCGCACATCCTGCTGGTGGAAGGCGAGAGCCGGGTGCTGCCGGCGTTTCCTCCCGAGTTATCGGCGCGCGCTGAAGAGTCGCTTCACAAACTGGGCGTGCACACCCGCACCAAGACACGCGTCACCAATATCGACGGTGGAGGCGTCACGATGACGAGTGCGAGCGGCGAAGAGAAACTGGCCGCGCGGACGGTGCTGTGGGCGGCCGGAGTGCGCGCCTCCCGGATGGGCAAGGTGCTGGCGGACCGCGCGGGGGCGCAACTCGACAAGGTGGGGCGCGTGATGGTGGAAAGCAACCTGACCATCGCCGGCCATCCCGAGATCCACGTGATCGGCGACTTGGCGAACTTCAGCCATCAGACCGGTAAGCCGCTCCCCGGAGTAGCGCAGGTGGCGATTCAGGAGGGGCGTTACGCGGCCAAATCCGTGCGCGCGAAAATCGATGGCGTTACGCTCAAGCCGTTCCGCTATTTCGATCTGGGAAATCTGGCGACCATTGGGCGCAATAAGGCGGTGGCCGATTTCGGATTTGTGAAAGTCTCGGGATTCTTAGCCTGGTTCCTATGGGTTTTCGTGCATCTCATGAATCTGGTGGAGTTCGAAAATCGCCTGCTGGTGTTTGTGGAGTGGGTGTATAACTACATCACGCGCAACCGCGGCGCGCGCTTGATTACCAAGGGCAGTCCGTAGCCGGCTCATCGTGTTACCCTCAGGTTTACTTCATTTGAGGCCTGATATGTCCTATCTTTCCATACGCGATCTCGATCTGAATGGGAAACGAGTCTTTATCCGTGTCGACTTCAACGTGCCGCTGCAGAAGAACGAAAAAGGCGACATGGAGATTACCAGCGACAAGCGGATCCGAGCTTCGCTGCCCACCATTCAATATGCGCTCGATCACGGAGCCGGTGTCATCCTGGCGTCGCATCTTGGGCGTCCCAAAGGCAAACCGAATTCCGAGATGAGTTTAAAGCCGGCGGCTGCGCGGCTTCAGGAACTGCTGGGCCGGAACGTGAAGATGGCGCCCGATTGCATCGGCGGGGAAGTGGAAGCCATGCTGCCCGCGCCCGGCGAAGTGCTCTTGGTGGAGAATCTGCGCTTCCATCCGGAGGAGGAAAAAAACGATCCGGTCTTCGCGAAGAAACTGGCAGCGTTTTGCGACGTGTATGTGAACGATGCTTTCGGCTCGGCGCACCGCGCGCATGCTTCCACCGAGGGCATGATTCAATTCGTGGCGAAGACTTGCGCGGGCCTGCTGATGGAAGCCGAGCTCAAATATCTCGGCATGGCGACCAGCAATCCGGCGCGCCCGTGTGTGGCCATTTTGGGCGGCGCCAAGGTCTCCGACAAGATCGAAGTGATCCAGAATCTCGGCAAGGTGGTGGACCGTCTGCTGATCGGCGGAGCAATGGCGTACACCTTTCTGAAGGCGCAGGGCAAGCCCACCGGCAAGTCCCTGGTAGAGGACGATAAGGTCGAACTCGCCAAGAGCCTGCTGGCGTCGCTCGGCGATAAGTTGATGCTGCCGGCAGACCACATTGTGGTATCGGAGATTGCTGCCGGCGCGCCGCACGAAGCGGTGGAGACTATCGCCGACGGTAAGATCGGCGTCGACATCGGGCCGAAGACGATTGCGGAGTATTCGGCAGTCATCGCCGGTGCGAAGACGGTGATCTGGAACGGCCCCATGGGTATCTTCGAGAAGCCGCCGTTCGATACCGGAACTGTCGCGCTGGCGAAAGCGGTAGCCGCGTCAGGCGCGATTTCGGTGGTAGGCGGCGGCGATTCCGAGAAGGCCATCAAAGCGGCCGGCGTCACTGCCAGGATCAGCCACGTTTCCACCGGGGGCGGGGCATCGCTGGAATTTCTGGCAGGTATTCAGCTTCCGGGCGTGGCGGCACTGAATCGGTAAGCGCGCTTACCGCGCTTACCGCGCAGGATGGCCTTCGCGCACGCACCCCAGCGCTTTAAACTTCTCGCGCTCCTCGCCCAGATGGGGGGGTGTCGTCTCTCATGCCGCCCTGGGCGCCGCGCCCATCCTTTGCGTAAGGAAGCCGATGAGCGCGCCCAGCACGAATCCGGGCAGCATAATCTGCAGGTAGTAATGCGATCCATCGGGCTGCGGCATCAGCGCCACCAGGTATGCGAACAGCAGCCCGAAGATCGAGCCCGCCAGCAGACCCACCGCCGTGGAATGCACCTTGCGCGCGATCAGTCCACAGATGATTCCCACTACCATCCCCTTCACGCAAGATCCCATCAGGATGGTCATGATCTGCGAGCGCACGGCCGGTGTAAACCACGCCGTAGCGCCATCCACAATCCCCAGCACGGCGCCTGCGACTACTCCCACCATTGGCTTATTCATCGTTTGTCCTCCACCCCTATATTCCGCGAATCAGGTGTCTATTTTAATGCGGGCGCCAGAAAATACAACGATAATTTCACCGCCAGGTACGCGCCCAGCAACAGCAGCAGCACCTGATTCTGGCGGCAGAAGCGCGCCAGCCGTTCCGGCATGGTGTCGCGATACGACGACACGGGCAGTCCGTCGAGGAAGCGGCCCACATCGGCCGCGAGCTGTTGCGCGCTGCTGAATCGATCCCGCGGGTCGGCCGCCGACGCCTTACGCGCGATGGCCGCCAGGGGACGCGGTGGCGGGTCGGGCATGAGCTCCCGCAGGATTTGGCCGAGCGCGAAAATGTCGGCGCGCGTATCGACCGTCTGAGCTCCCGCGCCCGACTGTTCCGGCGCCATGTACGGCGGAGTTCCGGCCGAAAGGGCGGGTGCGCTGTCCTCGGTGCGCGCCACTCCCCAGTCCACGACGAACACCTCGCCGAACTCGCCCACCATGATGTTCTGCGGCTTGAGGTCGCAATGGATTACGCCTCGATTGTGCGCGAACGCCACCGCTTCACAGATCTTCTGGAACAGTCTCAGGCGGGCCGGAAGGGCGGGCTCATCCCGCAGAAATTCGTCCAGGCGACGGCCCTGAATCAGCCGCATGGCGCAATATGCGCGACCGTCCGGAAGCGTTCCCGCGTCGTAAATGGGCGCGATGCCGGGGTGTTCGAGCTGTGCCAGCAGGATGGCTTCCTGGTTGACGCGATCGGCTGCGTTCAAGACTTTGAGCGCCACGCGCCGTTCCAGTTGCGTGTCCCACGCGCGGTACACCGTGCCCATGCCGCCGCGGCCGATCTCTTCTTCCACCCGATAGCGCGTGGCGGAGAAGTCGGGCGCTTCGGCGACGTCGCGAAGATGGTCGAGAGCGCGATCCGGCAGGTAACTCATGATTATTTTCCGAAGAGCACGCGCTGTTCGGCCATGCACTCGCTGTCGCCCGAAGTCACCGAGCTCAAGCGTAGCAGCACCATGCGCCGCAATTCGCGCCGCGCCCAGGCCAGGTAGTTGGTAACGTTGGTTACCGGGACGCCGTGCTGCGCGGCGAGTTCCGCGTAGCTGGGGCGCTCGGCCTCCGCCAGGTCGTAAGCGGCGAAGATGGCATACTGCAAGGTCTTGCCGATGGTTTCGCAGTACGCCCGCAAATCTTCCAGTGCCAAGGCGAACATCTGGCGCTGCCATTCGCGCAGGAAAACGTCTTCCACCGATGGCGTCCCGGCAATCTCCCGCTCCGCCGCCTCGAAATCGCATATGGCGATGGCGCCGCCGCCGCGCTTCAGGCGATTGGCGCGCTCGTCCTGCTTCATCACGAAATGGTCCAGGCAGCCTTTCAAATATGTGCGGAAGCGGGCCTTGGAAGGGTCGAAGCCGGCGAGAATCTGCTGTTCGATGAGCGCCGTGAAAAACCCCTGCACCAAATCCTTGGCCTCTTCGTTCGAGCGCCTCCATTGGATGCGCACGTGTTTATACGCCGGCTTCCAATACACCGCGACGACGTCGTCGAGCGCCTCGCGAGCCATGGTTCCGGCGCTGGCGGCGCTCACGATGAGCGAGTGCCGGGTGGTAGGAAATGGGCGGTGCGGACCGCCCATCGCGGTATCGGAATCGAAAGGCACGGTGGAAATCAGAAGCCGACGGACGAATCCATCTGCATGCACCCAAAAACGTGCCCGTCGAGGTCCTTAAAATAGGCCAGCCAGCCGACTGTTGGCACCGGCATCTTAGGAACGCAGCAGGAGCCGCCGTGGGCTTCAATCTGGGCTTGCGTAGCGTCTAGGTCGGCGACGTAAAGGGTGTTGATGCAGGGTTGGGTGGGATCGCGGCGGGGCAGCAGCCCTCCGTTAATGCCGGGTTCCTCATTGGGCCCGGTGGTGATCATCCAATATGGCATCGGTCCCTCCCACTTCTGGAAGGTCCAGCCGAAGATAGCGCCATAGAACGCCATCGCGCGCTCGGGGTTGTCAGTCGGTATTTCAAAATGTGCAGGTCTGGGCATCGAAAAGCCTCCATGCTATTGTTACCCGAGTCCCGCGATTTCTTTGTGAGAGGCGCAAAAATATTTCGCGCCGCCGTTTACATGTACATGCCGCCGTTCACGGCCAGCACCTGTCCGGTAATATAAGAGGCGTCTTCGCTCGCCAGGAACTTCACCGCGCCGGCGATATCTTCGGGCGTTCCCATGCGCGCCAGCGGGACGGCCGCCAGGATCTTTTGCTTCACTTCCTCAGGCAGAACCTTGGTCATGTCGGTGCCGATGTAGCCCGGAGCTACGGCGTTGACGGTGATATTGCGCGACGCCATTTCCTGCGCCAGCGCCTTGGTGAGGCCGATCAGTCCGGCTTTCGACGCGGCGTAATTCACCTGTCCCGCCGCTCCCGCCTGCCCGACTACCGACGCAATGTTAATGATGCGGCCCCAGCGATTGCGCATCATTCCCGGCAACACCTGTTGCGTGCAGAGGAAGGCACCCTGTAGGTTGATCTTGAGGACCAGGTCCCAATCGGCGGCCTTCATGCGGACGGCGAGGCCATCGCGTGTGATGCCGGCGTTATTCACCAGCACGTCGATGCGCGTCTTGGCGGCCATGGTTTTGGTGAAGGCTTCTTTGATGGACTCGGGCGACGTCACGTCGAGATTCACGGTCATCGCCTCGCCGCTGCAGGAGCGAATCTCCTCCGCCACCGCCTCGTTCTTCTCGATTTCCGGCGACGCCACCACGATATCGAAACCTGCGCGGCACAGAGTCAAGGCAATCGACCGGCCGATGCCACGGCTCGCGCCGGTAACGAATGCAACACGATTGAACATACCTTCTCCTCAGGATGTAGCGGTATTAAATTCAATCATAACGTAGTGCGGGGAGTTCACTGCTACCATACTCATTGAATCTATGGCCTATCGCGATCTGCGCGATTTTATTCGCGCGCTGGAAGAAAAAGGCGAGCTGAAGCGCATCCCCTTCGAGGTGGATCCGATCCTGGAAATCACGGAATTCGCCGACCGCGCCGTCAAGCGAAACGGTCCGGCGCTGCTGTTCGAAAAGCCTAAGGGGTATACCAGCCCGGTGCTGATCAATGCCTTCGCTTCCATGCGCAGAATGGAACTCGCGCTCGAGGTCGGGTCGGTGGAAGAAGTGGCGGCGCGCATCGTGGAGTTTCTGGAAATGCGCATGCCCGAAGGCCTGCTCGGCAAGTTGAAAATGTTGCCGAAACTGGCCGAAATGGGCGCCTTTTTTCCGCGCATCGTGTCCAACGCGCCGTGCCAGGAAGTGGTCCGCACAGATCGCTTTTCGCTGCTCGATTATCCTATTCTGCAATGCTGGCCCGACGACGGCGGGCGATTTATTACGCTCCCGCTGGTGTTCTCCAAGAATCCCGATACCGGCAAGCGCAACTGCGGCATGTATCGCATGCAGATCTTCGATGAGCGCACTGCCGGCATGCACTGGCAGACGCATAAACAAGGTGCGGAACACTATCGCCGCATGCAGCACCACGGCCGCAAGCGTATGGACGTCGCGGTCGCCATCGGAGCCGATCCGGCGACCATGTATTCCGCGATTCTACCCCTGCCGCCCGATCTCGACGAGATGATGATTGCCGGATTCCTGCGGCAGAGTCCGGTCGAGATGGTGAAGTGCCGCACCTGCGAGCTGGAAGTGCCGGCGCAGGCGGAGATCGTGCTCGAAGGCTACGTGGAACTGGGCGAACTACGCACCGAGGGGCCGTTCGGCGACCACACCGGCTTCTATTCGCTGGCCGACGAATACCCCGTCTTCCACGTTACTTGCGTGACGCAGCGCAAAGAGCCCATCTACGCCACTACCATCGTGGGGCCGCCGCCTATGGAAGACTACTACATGGGCAAGGCGATTGAGCGCATTTTTCTGCCACTGATGCGGCTGCAATTGCCGGAAGTGCGCGACATCGCGATGCCGGCCGAAGGGGTATTTCACAATTTGATCCTGGTGGCGATTCGCAAATCGTACCCCGGGCACGCGCGCAAAGTGATGCATTCCATCTGGGGCACCGGACAGGCGATGTTCTCCAAGTGCATCGTGGTGGTGGACGAAGATGTCGACGTGCAGAACGTGAGCGAAGTGGCGTGGAAGGCGCTCAACAATATCGATCCCGAACGCGACATTCAGTTTGTGATGGGGCCGGTCGATTCGCTCGATCACTCCAGCCGCCTGGCGAATTACGGCTCGAAGATGGGGATCGACGCGACGCGCAAATGGCCGGGCGAAGGCTTCACGCGGCCGTGGCCGGGAGTCATCGAAATGTCGCCGGATGTGAAGCGGCGGGTGGACGATTTGTGGAAGCGCGCCGGGCTCGCCTGACGGCCGGTCTCGCCGACACCCGATTTGAGCTCACTCCGCCCTTGGCCATTGTTAGGGCATCGAACAACAGGTTGCGCATCCTCGCCGGAACGTGTTCTTTGCTGGCGCCGGCGCTGACGTCGAACCGCCATGGCGAGGAGTTGCTGGAGGCTGACGCTCACCGGACCGCCGCTGCAATGGCTGCCGTGCATGGCGTTGTCCGCGACCGCGGGAGCCGCCTTGACCGATTGCGAAAGCGTTCCGCCAACAGGTTGCGCATTATCGCCGGAACGTGTTCTTCGGTGGCGCCGGCGCTGACGTCGAACCGCCATGGCGAGGAGTTGCTCGAGGCTCATGCTCGCCGGACCGCCGCGGCAATGGCTGCCGTGCATGGCGTTGCCCGCGGCCGCGGGAGCCGCCTTGACCGATTGCGAAAGCGTTCCGCCAACAGGTTGCGCATCATCGCCGGAACGTGTTCTTCGGTGGCGCCGGCGGTGACGTCGAACCGCCATGGCGAGGAGTTGCTTGAGGATCACGTTCGCCGGACCGCCGCTGCAATAGCTGCTGACCGATGCCGCTTCGAATTCCATCGGCGCCCAATGACACCAGGCATGCGGCGATCCGGCGGACTGGCCGCTAATTTTCAGTGGCCGATTTCTCGATATGGTCAATTACCAGGATTTCCACGTTCGCCTTCTTCGCCTGGAGTTTGAGACCGAGTTGCTGCTGCACCGCGCCGAAGATATCGGGAAGGTCCGAAACCTCAGTGTCGCCGGCCGCCGGCCGCGCCTCGTCGCGCTGCCATTCCAGCTTGATTTTGTATTGTCCGGTGAGCCCTGTCTCATCTACCACCGGCCGGTCGAGATTCCGCCCCAGCATGTCGGCAAATGAGGCCATGCGCAGACGCGTTCCGCTCATCTGCGCCTTTCCGGGAGCGCCGGCACGCGTGAAGGTCATGCTGTTGCCGCCACGCGCTCCGGCAGGCGCGGCGGCAGAAACGGTAAAGCCATGCGAGTCCGATGCCTGCTCGGCCGGCGGTTCCGGTGCGGCCTCGTCAAGCTTGGGTCCGCCTTTGCCCACCTGTAGCGCGTAGACCGGCAGTTCCCGCGTTTCGCGATGGAGAGTGAGTTTGAAGCGCTCCTCCAGGAGCGCGCGCCACATCCCGGGAACCTGCTCTTTTGTGGCGCCTTCCGGCACCTTCGCGACGACATCAAAGTAAGTGTCGTTCAGCCACGCGGGACCCTCGATCTGAAAGGTCTTCACGCCGTACGCCTGCATGATCAGGTTTCGCAGCGGCATGTGATCGGCGGTGATCGTGCCCGGCGTCGGACTCCCCGGACCGCCTCCGATCCCCATCCGGAATCCGCCACTATTCATCGGCGGCGCCGTCTTCACCGACGCCACTTCAAAGGCCGCTTGCGCGGAGGTTTGAGCCTGGACCGTTAAGGGCATGGCGATGGCCATACCTACACCCACCAGAAATAGTTTCATGGCTCTATTCACTCCGGCCGCCGTCCAGAGTTCCGGAATCACGCCAATGCCGGAAAAGTGTAACATCAGCCGTAGAAGGTTAAGTGGCCGGTTCTACTCTTACGGACAAGACTTACTTACCGTGCGGCAGGCTTTCGGCAAATCCGTGGGCGGTTATCTCTACGAACTCGGCGTGCGCCTGCAGTTCGTGAATGCTGGCGGCGCCGCCGTAGGAGAAGCCCGATCGCACGCCGTCGAGCAGTGCCGCGATGACGCGCTTCACCGAACCCTTGTACGGCACGAGTGCTTCATCGCCCTCTACGTTACGCGTCTGTTCGCCGCGCAGTGCCTTGTCGCCGAAGGAAGCCGAGCCGCGGTAGACCTTGTACAGAAGATCCTTCGCCTTAATGATGTTGCCGGGCGCTTCGTCGGTGCCCGCCAGCAGGTTGCCGAGCATCACTGCGTCGGCGCCGGCGGCGAGCGATTTCACAATGTCGCCCGAGTTCTTGATGCCGCCATCGCCGATGATGGAGAGGGCGTGGCCGTGCGCTTCATCGATGTCCACGATGGCTTGCAGCGTGGGGATCCCGTAGCCGGTCATGATGCGGGTGGTGCACAAACTACCGCCCCCGATGGAAGCCTTGAAAGCGATGGTGCCGCGATACTCCGGCGGAATGTCTGCAACGAACATACTGGCCGCTTCGGCGGTAGCGATCTGCCCAATGATGACTGGATAGTCGCGATAAGTTCGAAAGTACTCTTTGAGTAATTCCGCCACTCGCAGGTGATGACCGTGCGCCACATCGAGACAGACGATGGACGAGAACTCGCGGCAGGCATCCATGCGTTCGCGCCAGTCCGCGCCCACTCCGATGGAGAATCCCACCTGGCAGCCGGCTTCGTGAACCGTCTTCACCATGGTCCTCTGCCGCTCCACCGAACACATGCGATGGATGATGCCGAGGCCGCCCAGTTGGCCCATGGCGATACCCATGGTGTCTTCGCAGACCGAGGACATGTTGGCGGCGATAATTGGAATCTTCAGTGAAACGCCGGCCACCGAAGTGGATAGATCGGCATCGGCGCGTGAATTCATTTTGCTGTATCGCGGCACGAGCATCACATCGTCGAAAGAGTAAGCTTTTCTTGGTCTCATGTAAATGTTTGTATAATGCGCTAACTCCCCCGTTTTACCATGTCCGCGCGGTGCCGATGAAAAGCGCCGCACGCATCCGAACCGGATTCCTTCACGTCTAATGGAGTGTGGAACGCCGGGGAAAGGCGATGCCCGGCGTCCGGGAGGGGACGGTATGTTTGAGCAAATGATTCTTTCCGAACCGCGCGGCCGCAGGCGGTGGACTACTTTGCTGGCGGTGGCCGGACAGGTCGGTGTAATCGGCATTTTGCTGCTGATTCCTTTGTTGTCGGTACAGCAGTTGCCATTGTCGGCGCTGAACACGGTGTTGATTGCGCCGCCGCCTCCTCCGCCACCCGCTCCGCCTCCTCCGCCCGCAGCGCCGGCGAGCGCCCCGCGGGTGGCGCATACCGTAGTGCCGCGGCACTTCGATACGCATACACTATTCGCGCCTAAAGTAGTCCCGAAAACCGTGGCGATATTGCCTGACTTGCCGCAGGCTCCGGCCGAAGTTCCCACGCTGGCCGGCGTGGAAGGTGGCGTGGCCGGCGGGCAGATCGGGGGAGTGGTGGGTGGAGTTCTGGGAGGAGTAATCGGCGGCGTGCCTTCCGTCGCTCCTCCCCCGCCGCCACCTCCTCCGGCTCCGGTTGCTGCGGCCGCGACTCCTAAAATGATCCGCGTGGGCGGCCAGGTACAGGCCGCCAAGGTGATCAACGCTCCGGCGCCGGTGTATCCGGTGCTGGCCAAAGACGCGAGAGTGGGCGGCGTGGTGAAGTTGGACGCGGTGATCGGTCAAAACGGTCACATTGAGGACCTCAAAGTTCTGGCCGGTCCTCCGCTTCTGATCAACGCTGCTGTGGACGCGGTGAAGCAGTGGACGTATCATCCCACCATTCTGAACGGCGTGCCTATCAAGGTCGAGACGCAGATCCTGGTAACTTTTCAACTTGGATAGACGGCTTGCAGTATGGCTGCCGGTGCGGCTTTTCGGGGCGGGCAATCTTCCCGGTTTCCCGCCCCAAATATTTGGGCATAGCCGTACATTTATTGCCCGCGCGACCGGCGAAAATGTAGCGAATAACGTGCCTCGCGCGTCTTATATAGTGTGGGGGCGAGGATAAAACCAGTGGGAATCACGAATCTGACAACCATCTGCGCGGCGGCTGCTGCGCTCACTTTCGGGAGCTTCATTCTGGAGGCTGCCGATCAACCGCAATCGCTCAACAATTTTCAAGAAGTAAGCGACACGCTTTGCCGCGGCGCGCAGCCTTCCGCCAGCGGATTTCGCGAGCTCGCTCAATTGGGCGTGCACACGGTGCTCGATCTTCGCGGCGGTGAAGGCCGTTCGTCTCACGAAGCGGAGATTGTACGCAGCCTGGGCATGCAGTACGTGAACGTCCCGCTCGACGGTTACCAGGCGCCTACCGCCGAGCAGGTGTCGAAGATTTTTACCATCCTGAACGCCCAGGGCTCGGGCAAGGTGTTCGTTCACTGCCGCCGCGGCGCGGACCGCACCGGCACTGTGTTGGCGATGTATCGCATTCAACATGACCATTGGACCAACGAGAAGGCGCTCTCCGAAGCGAAGACCATGAAGATGGCGTCGAGCGAGCGATTGATGCAGAAGTTCGTGCTCGACTACCAGCCGACTACAACCACTGTCGCGGCTGTGGCCACCGCCGCCCCGGCGATCAACTGAGCCACCGATGCGACAGCGATTGATCGATCATGGACTGAATCGTACTTACATTGTGGTGCTGGAAACGGGCGATGAAGTGGCTGACACTCTCGCCCGTTTCGCGCATCAGAATCAGCTTACAGCGGCCAGCTTCAAGGCTATCGGGGCACTCTCCGATGCGCGTCTGGGCTGGTTCGATTGGGAGTCGAAGAAATACCGCACCGCGGCTGAATTGCAGGAGCAGGTGGAGGTGCTTTCGCTGATTGGCGACGTGGCGCTCAAGGACGGTAAACCCGTGGTCCACGCCCATCTCATCGTCGGGAAAAAGGACGGGACCGCACATGGCGGCCACCTGATGGAAGCGCATGTGCGGCCCACGCTGGAAGTGGTCCTCACGGAGATGTCGGAGCCTCTGCGGAAGGCTTTCGACGAAGAGTCCGGGCTGGATCTGATCCGGCCGTAATCTTTCTCACGCGGCGTGCGCAGGGCCGGTCTGGACAGGCGCCGGCTCGGGGGTGAAGGTGAGCTCACCGCCCGAGGAGGGAGCGTCCACCGACACCGTCTGACCGTCGCGGATCGTACCCTTGAGCAGCAGCCGCCCCACCGGAGTTTCCACCTGCTTCTGAATGGCGCGCTTCAACGGCCGCGCTCCGTAGCTCGGGTCGAAGCCGGAGCGCACCAGTTGGCGGCGCGCAGCATCCGTCAGTTTCAGCCGGATATTCCGCTCGGCCAGGCGGCCCGACACGCGTTCGAGCTGGATATCGACAATCCGCATCAGGTGCTCTTCGGAAAGCGCGTGGAATACGATAGTCTCGTCCACGCGGTTCAGGAACTCCGGCCGGAAATGATGGCGCATCTCTTCCAGTACCGCTTCCTTCATGCGCTCGAACGATTCGCCGGCGTAGCTGCCGCGATATTCCAGGATGCGCGAACTGCCGATATTCGATGTCATGATCACGATGGTGTTCTTGAAATCGACGGTGCGCCCCTGGCCGTCGGTCAGGCGCCCGTCGTCCAGCACCTGCAGCATGACGTTGAAGACATCGTGGTAAGCCTTCTCGATTTCATCGAACAGCACCACGGAATACGGCCGGCGGCGGACTGCTTCAGTGAGTTGGCCGCCCTCTTCGAATCCGACATATCCCGGGGGCGCGCCGATCAGCCTCGCCACGGTATGCTTCTCCTGGTATTCCGACATGTCGATGCGGATCATGGCGCGCTCGTCATCGAACAGGAAGTGCGCCAGAGCGCGCGCCAATTCCGTCTTGCCGACGCCGGTGGGCCCTAAGAAAATGAAGCTGCCGATGGGGCGGTTAGGATCCTTCAAACCGGAGCGCGCGCGAATTACCGCTTCCGCTACCGCCATTACCGCTTCGTCCTGCCCGATGACGCGCTGATGCAGTTCGTCCTCCAGGTGCAGCAGCTTCTGTACTTCGCCCTCGAGCAGTTTGGAGACGGGTACGCCGGTCCAGCGGCTGACTACCGCGGCGATGTCTTCCTCGCCCACTTCTTCCTTGATGAGGCGTGTGCCGCTTAGTTTTTCGACTTCCGCGGTGGCGGCTTTCAATTGGCGATCGAGCTCGCTCAGCTTGCCGTATTTCAACTCCGCGGCGCGATTGAGGTCGTACTGCCGCTCCGCCTGTTCGATGGCGATCCTGGTCTGCTCCATCTGTTCGCGCAGCGCGCTCAGGCGCTGCACCGTCTGCTTCTCGTTCTTCCAGCGCGCCTGCAGCGCATCGCCCTCGGCGCGCAGATCGGCCAACTCTTTTTCCAGCTTTGCCAGACGATTTTTCGACGCGCTATCTTTCTCCTTGCGCAGCGCCTCCCGCTCGATTTCGAGCTGCATGGCGCGCCGCTGGATCTCGTCGAGCTCCGACGGCATGGAATCGATCTCAGTGCGCAGGCGCGCTCCGGCTTCATCCACCAGGTCGATCGCCTTATCGGGCAGGAAACGGTCGGCGATATAGCGATTGGAGAGCACCGCCGCGGCCACCAAAGCAGCGTCTTTAATGCGCACGCCGTGGTGCACCTCATAGCGCTCGCGCAGGCCGCGCAGAATCGAGATGGTGTCTTCCACCGTCGGTTGGTCCACCATCACGGTTTGGAAACGCCGCTCCAGCGCGGCGTCTTTCTCGATATGTTTGCGATACTCGTCGAGCGTGGTGGCGCCGATGCAATGCAGTTCGCCACGCGCCAGCATGGGCTTCAACAGGTTGCCGGCGTCCATGGCGCCTTCGGCTTTGCCCGCGCCCACCACGGTGTGGAGCTCGTCTATGAAGAGAATGATGTCGCCGCCGGAATCCTGTACCTCTTTGAGGACTGCTTTCAGGCGCTCTTCGAATTCGCCGCGGAACTTCGCGCCGGCGATCAGCGCTCCCATGTCGAGCGACATCACGCGCCGGTTCTTCAGGCCCTCGGGAACGTCACCGCGGACGATTCTTTGCGCCAGCCCTTCCACAATCGCAGTCTTGCCCACGCCGGGCTCGCCGATCAGGACGGGATTATTCTTGGTGCGGCGGGAGAGCACCTGGATGACGCGCCGGATCTCGTCGTCGCGCCCGATCACCGGGTCGAGCTTGCCCTGTTCGGCGAACCTGGTGAGGTCGCGCCCGTACTTTTCGAGCGCCTCGTAGGTCGCTTCGGGATTGGGCGAAGTGACCCGCTGGCTGCCGCGTACCTCACGCAGTGCCTGCATGAGCCGGTCGCGGGTGACGCCGAGTTCCTTCAGGATCTGGCCGGCCGTACCTTTGGCGTCGATGGCCGCAAGTAAGACATGCTCCACCGAAATGTACTCGTCCTTGAGCTTTTTGGCTTCGTCTTCCGCGGCGGTGAGCAGGCGATTCAGGCGGGCCGTCACATATACCTGGTCGGGCGCACCGGAAGGGCCGGTCACCTTCGGCAGGCGGTCGAGTTCCTTCTGGAGGTGGGCCGAGAGGGCCGGGACGTTGACCCCGGCGCGCGTGAGGATCGAACCCAACAGGCCGCCTTCCTGTTCCAAAAGACTCAGGAGCAGATGTTCGACGTCGATCTGTTGATGGCTATATCGCACCGCCAGGCTCTGCGCGGCGCGTACGGCATCCTGCAGCTTTTCAGTAAAGCGATTGATATCCATAGGTTTACACCCAAGGTTCCAGAGTTGGGCCTATCCATATAGATGCAGCTATGGGTCTAGAGATGCAGGGCTTGGCGGAATATTATGGTATATGACTCATATAATATGAGCGGATTACGCTGATGATATCGCGCCCGCCTTCGTGTTGTATTTCCACTGCCAAAGCGCTTCGGGAACTGTGCGCATCCCGACTCCCCGAATCGCGGAATCTGGGGACAATAGAAGTAGAGGGGGGTCCAACATGCTGCGTGTACTGGACGACCTGACCGGCAGTTGCATGCACGCCACCGATGGCGCGATGGGGCCGGTGCTGAATTTCCTTTTCGACGATCACTCGTGGCATATCCGGTATCTGGTGGTGGAAGCCGGAAGCTGGCTGTCCCGCCATTCGGTGGTGATTGCGGTGACGGCTGCCGAGCGGCCCGATTGGGAAAAGAAAATGATTCATGTCAACCTGAGCAGGGAGCAGGTGCGCCACAGCCCGGATGTGGATTCCACCCGGCCGGTTGCGCGACAGCAGGAGATGGCGATGCGGCAGTTTTACGGCTGGCCGGTATCGTTGGGCGGCAACACGCTGGAAGGCGGGTTCCCCTGGCTGGCCACGGGACGCGAATTTCCAGCGGATGCGAATGCCGATCCGCACCTGCGCAGCGCGCGCGACTTGACCGGCTACGAAGTTCGCGACCCCGCCGGGCCGATCGGCCGCCTGGAGAATTTCATCATCGACCAGGATTCCTGGCATATCGGATACCTCGATGTCCGCACCGGAGACTGGCTGCATTACCGCTCGCTGCTGCTCTCCACTCAGTGGGTGGAAAGCATATCGTGGGCGCGGCACCAAGTGCACATGAAACATGCCGGCAGGAACCCGAGGGGGGACTGATCCCTGGCTCGCGCTGCGTGTGCGGCTCGCGCCTACCGCGAGGGCGCCGGGTGGGAATGCGGGAAGTGAGCGCCCTCCAGTTCGTTCTTCGCCGCCAGAAATCGCATCAGGTCTTTGAGGGAAAGAATGCCGACCAGGGTCTCGCCGTCTACCACCATCAGGCGGGTTCGGCCGGAAGCGACCATTTTGGCGAGGGCGGCCGCGGCATCGGTTTCGGGCGAGATGGTGTTATCCGCGCTGAGCGGCTCCAGCACTTCCTGCAAGCTGTGGCGATTCCATTCTTCGCGGGCGAACGCCTTCACTTTGGTGGTGGTCACGCATCCCGCCAGTCTCTGCGAGGCGTCCAGCACCGGAAACATTTTGTGGTGGTAGCGGTAGACATAATCGTCCACCAGTTCCTCCAGCGAAATATACGAGGGCGCGGTGATGGGGTGTTCGTTCATGAATTTGCGCACCGGCTCACCTTTTAGCGCGATCTTGATCATCATCTGTTGATAGGAAGATTGCGCCGCGCCGCGCAGGAACAGGCCGATCAGGAAATACCATAGGGCATTTACGAAATCGCCTGTGAACCACTGCCACACCGCTAAAAGGATCAGGATCAGGCCGAAGCCGCCGCCCAGTTCGCTGGCAATTTTGGTGGCCTGCCGCAGATCGCCTTTCCATTTCCACAGCAGAGAGCGCAGAACGCGCCCGCCATCGAGCGGGAATGCCGGTATGAGGTTGAAGGCCGCGAGCACCAGATTCATCCAGAACAGGTAATAGAGCGTTCCGGTAACGGCCGGAGGCAGCATGCTCCTGGAGGCCTCATACACTACAAAAAAGAAGCCGCCCAGCACGATGCTGGCGATCGGTCCCGCAATGGCCATCAGGAATTCGGTCTTGGCATCTGCCGGTTCCTCGCTCATTTCGGCCACACCGCCGAAGATGAAGAGCGTGATCCCCTTCATGGGCAGCCCGTGGCGGCGCGCCACCCAGGAATGGCTGAACTCATGCAGCACGATGGAGACAAACAGGCCCAGCGCGCTGGCGATCCCCATCCACCAATACTGTTCGTGCGAGAGGCCTTTGACGGCGGAGGGGTAATACGACGTGGCCAGCGTCCACGCCACCAGCACTCCCAGAATCAGCCATGTGGCGTCGACGCGGACTTCAAAGCCGAAGAGCTTGAAGAGCGTAACCGGTCGTCCGAACATCTTGAACCTCCTGTTGTCAACCGTCGCGCCGGTAGTGTCGAACGAGGTGTTCGGCGTAGTCCGGCGCGAGGGGGTACCCGCCGTCGAACTGCGGGCTCGTGCGGACGGTTTCGCGCGCTAACCGGACCGCGACATCCCGGTCCGCCCAGTCGATGGAATCGATCGAATCGCGGTCGATGAGCACCAGCCTCTGGTGCAGCCAGGTGCCGGTATTCGCCACCAGGTAGACGACGCTCCAACTCTCATCGTCGAACACGAAGTCGCTGATGTGACCGATGAGGCCGTCGTTAGCTCCCACGTGATATCCCTTCACTTCGTGCGTGCTGCGCAGGTGCGGGTCGCCCTGCGAAGTCGCGGGGGCAGCCGGCGGCAACTGCGTGGGGAACGAGATGGGCTCGAGCCCATAGGGATAAGACGTCCAATACGGCGGCCAGCCGTAATGCGCCGAGAGCTCCACTTCCTGCTGCCGCGATACCGGCATGTCGGTTTCGGTCTGGGGACTCTGTTTTACCTGATCGCAGGTGAGCGTGACACGCACTGTGCGGGCAGACCAGTCCACCGCTGCAATGCTTGCCGGAGAGATCAAGACGCGGCGGCCGGTAAGCCAGGCGCCGGTGTCCACGACACAGTAACGGATGGTCCAAAGCTGGTCGTCGAAGTAAAGGTCCCGCACCTTTCCCAGTTCACCGTCGGAAGCGTGGAGGGTAAAGCCGTGCAGGTGGTTGAGGCTCTGGAGCATTCCAACGACCCCCACTCGGAGTATACCGCCTGCCGGTGCGAATCAAGAAAAGCAGTATGTGCGGTGCGGTTCGCGCATGTCGGTTTCTGTACCCTTGCTCATCCGCTACGCATCCAAATAGTCAGGAGAAGCTCAATGAAGGGCGGAGTCGGCCACGCTCCCCAAGTGTGGCGGGCGCTCCTGGACTACCCACGCACCGACCGGCGCGCGGTCTGTGCCTTGAGCGCGGCGATGGCTGCCACGATAGCCCTGGTGGATCTGCGGCTCACCAGCCATGTATCGCTGGGATTCTTATATATCCTCCCGCTGGTGCTGACCGCCGGCTACTTTGCGCGTTGGCAGATTGTAATTCTGGCTGCGGTGTGCGCGGTGCTGCGCGAGGCGGGCAGCCCGATGGCATGGTCGGACGATTATTTGGCGCGCATGGTGTTGGTGGCGGCGGCCTTCAGCGGCGTGGCGCTCTTCGTCAAAGAACTGGCGCGCAACCAGAAGCTGGCGCTGGAGCATGTGCGCCAGTTGGAGTTGCGCCAGAAACTGGAGGAGCAATTTCGCCACGCGCAGAGACTGGAATCGGTTGGCCGCCTGGCGGGTGGAGTGGCGCACGATTTCAATAATCTGCTGAGCGTGATCATTGGCTACGGCGACTTGATACTGGGGCGTATGGGGCCGGACGATCCGCTGCGCAAGGACATGCAGCAGATCCGCCAATCGGCCGACCAGGCCGCGCTGCTGACGCGCCAGCTTCTTACCTTCAGCCGCCGCCAGGGGGTTCGTCCGCACGCGCTCGATCTGAACTCGCTGGTTTCCAATCTCCATCAGATGTTGCATCGGCTGATCGGAGAGGACATCGATCTGAAGCTGGTGTTGCAGCCTGGGCTGGGCATGGTCTGCGCCGATGCCGGGCAACTGGAACAGGTGATTATGAATCTGGCGGTGAATGCGCGCGACGCCATGCCGAACGGCGGTAGCCTGACCATTCAAACTGCGGGACTGGAAGTAAATGAACGCCTGCCATTTATGCCGCCCCACATCAAGCCCGGGCGGTACGTGACGATGGAGGTCCGCGACACCGGCGTGGGCATGGACGCGAGCGTGCAGGAGCATCTGTTCGAACCTTTTTTTACTACCAAGGAAGTGGGCAAAGGCACCGGGCTTGGCCTCTCGACAGTTTACGGTATCGTGCGGCAAAACGAAGGCGAGATCTGGTTTTCGAGCTTGCCCGGAGAGGGCGCGGTATTCACCATTTACCTTCCGCGTAGCGAGGCCGATCCGGTGGCGAGCGACGAGCGGCGCCTGCCTGCCGGCGGTGGTTCTGAAGCGATTCTGCTGGTGGAGGACGAAGAGGCGGTGCGCCAACTGGCGGGACAGATTCTGAAGAGTGCGGGCTATCGCGTGACGGAAGCCGCAGGGCCGGCCGCCGCGCTCTCGATCGCTGAAAACCTGGCGTTCGATCTGCTGGTTACCGATGTCGTGATGCCGCAGATCGGGGGGCGCGAACTGGCGAAACGGCTGGCGCAGCGGCGGCCTGGTATGAAGGTGCTGTTCATGACGGGGTACAGCGGCGCCACGGTTTTTCCGGAGGGCGCCGGCTGTGGGGGAGTGTTGCTGCAGAAGCCTTTCACGCAGGATGAACTGTTGCGCAGTGTGCGCGCAGCACTGGCCGTGGATGCGATCTCGCGGCGCGCCGAAACAGCAGAGTTGTGAGCAAGTGGCACGGGCACTGCTGTCGGGATAGCGCCACAAAGACGCAATCCGTCGTGCTAGTGACCGTACCCTTGCGACGAGCCGGTAATCTTGCCGCGGAACATGCGGTACACGAAGACGAAATAACCGACCGCTACCGCCATTCCGAAGGTCCACCAGATGAGTCCGACGGCGAGCGCGTGTTCGCCGGAATGAGCATTATAGATGGTGATGTTGAGGGCGGGGTCGGTGGACGATACCAGAAGGTTGGGGTAGACCGCGGCGGCGGCGCCCACCATCATGCAGATCAGGTAAGAACAGGACGACAGGAAGGCGGCGCGTTCGTTGCCGCGGCGGAGGGCGATCCAAATGGAGCCAAGCGACGCCGCTACCAGTACGGGGATGACATAGAGCAGCGGGAGCGCCTGGTAGTTGTGCAGCACGGTGGGGCGAATGTAGAGCGTGGCGGCGAGACTGATCAACGTCAGGGCGGCCACTACCGGCCAAAGCCTGCCAGCCGTCCGGCGGAGGCGGACGTTCAGATCGCCGCTGGTCTTCAGCGCCGCGTAATTGGCGCCGTGCAGCACCAAGGCGGCGAGCGCCAGCACGCCGGCGATCACGGTGTACCAATCGAGGATGCCGGGTTGCGGGCCGGTCTTCCAATCGGTCCATAGCGGCAGGAAGAAATAGTGGTCGGCTTGCAGCGGTACGCCACGAATGACGTTGCCGAGCGCGGCGCCGTAGAAGATGGCCAGCAACAGGCTGGCGAATCCGAAGCAGCCATTGAACAGGCCGCTCCAGACTGTCGAATGGAGAAACATGCGCAGCTCCACTCCAATGCCGCGCAGAATCAGCAGCCAGAGCACCATCATCAGCGGCAGATAGAATCCGCTGAATCCGGAAGCATAGAGCAGCGGGAAGGCGAAATAGAGAGTTCCTCCGCCGGCCAGCAGCCAGACTTCGTTCCCATCCCACACCGGGCCGATGGTGCGAATCAGAGTGAGCCGCTCTTCTTCGGTGCGCGCCACCAAAAGGTGCAACGCGCCTACACCGAGGTCGAATCCGTCGAGGACTACGTACCCCGTGAGCATGATGGCGACCAGCCAGAACCATATGAGAAGCATAGAAGGTCTCCTTTACGCCACCGATACCGGCTTGCCTGAAGTGATTTCAGCAGCCGGCTCTTCAACGGGTCCATGCTCAATGGTGCGCCGCACCAGGAAGAGAAACAGGATCGCGAGAATGACATAGAGACCCATGAAGCCAAGCAAGGTGAACAGGCCGTTTCCAGCGCTTACATATTTCGAGTAGCCGTCGGCGGTGCGCATGAGGCCGTACACTACCCAGGGCTGACGTCCGATCTCGGCGGTCATCCAGCCGGCGGTATTGGCGATGAAGGGAAACGGCAGACACAGCAGGTAGATCCACAATATCCAGCGAGTGGAGTAGAGTTTGCCGCGCCAGAGCAGGAACGCGCCGCAGGCCATCACGGCGACGAACATAGTCCCCAGACCCGCCATGATGTGATAACTGTAATACAGCAGCGGAATGTTAGTGGGCCAATCGGTCTTAGGGAATTCGTTCAGACCCTTGACCTTGGCGGTAGTAGTTCCGTAAATCAGGAAGCTAAGCACCTTATTAGCCGCCAGCGGATTATCGATACGCTGGTTTTCGGCATCCGGCTGACCCATCAGGACGACGGGCGCACCGACCTCAGTCTTGAAGAGGCCTTCCATTCCAGCGGTGGTCGCCGGTTGCTGCGACGCCATCAGGCGGCCGTGGATATCGCCGGTGGGGAAGATCTGCACGATGCAGGAAAACAGGCCCGCCAAAACGGCCAGTTTCAGAAACGCCCGGCCCTGTTCGACGAACACGTTCTCCAATATGTAATAGGCGCCGACTGCCCCCACCACGAAGACGCCGGTGGTGAGCGCTCCGCACATGTTGTGCGCGTACTGGATCAGCGCCCAGGGGTTCATCAGGACACCCCAAAAGCTGGTGACGTGAAACGTGCCGTCGGCAGCGCGGTCGAAGGCTACGGGATGCTGCATCCAGGCGTCTGTGACGATGATGAAGAAGCCCGACAGCCAGGAGCCCGCGAACACCGCAAAGGCCGCTCCCCAATGGCCCAAACGGCTCAGACGCTGTTCGCCGTAGAGAAACATTCCGAGGAAGGCCGACTCCAGAAAAAACGAGAAGACGCCCTCCATCACCAGCGGCTGGCCGATTACGCCTCCGGTGACGCGCGAAAACTCCGCCCAGTTGGTGCCGAATTCGAACTCCATGGGAATTCCGGTGACGACACCCATTACGAAGGAGATGCCGAAGACCTTCGCCCAAAAGCGCGCCGCCCGGTTATATAGCGGGTTATTGGTGCGCAAATACATGGTTTTGAAGATGACGATCAGCGGCGCCAGCCCCATAGTAAGTTGCGGAAACAAGTAATGAAAAGTGGCGGTAAAAGCAAAGTGAAGACGGTGGATCATTAAGGCATCATTCATGGCAGAAGTGCCTTTCCCCCAGGATGGCGAGTTGCATTGGAACTCTTATTATCTCTCTTTGAAGTTGCGGTGGCGATGCCATCGGCGAGAAACGGCGCACGCGCTATAAGTCCGCCATGCATACGGCGGGTGCGCGTTCTCCTACCGCGCGATAGTTGCAGTCCAGATGGCGCGGCCGATCTCCGCGTTCCGGTTCGCGCAGGACGCGCCCCCCGGAGTATGGCCCGCCTGGCACGCCCATCCGCCCAAAGCAGGAATGGAATCGTCGGAGCGCCCCCGGGGGCTTGCGGGCGCAGTAAGCTGGAATAGATGGCGAGTCATCGCACCATTCGGATCGTCCAGTTCGCGGTTGGCGCGCTGGCGGCGACGGCGATCGCGTTCACGGTGATGCCGCATCCGGACGAAATACCGGGCAGTATCAGGCCGCGCGGACATCGTCTACCCATGCCGGACTTCACGATGGCCGATCTGCAGGGCGCACCATGGAATCTCTCGGCGCACCGCGGGCGAGTTGTGCTGGTGAATTTCTGGGCGACGTGGTGTCCGCCGTGCCGGGAAGAAATCCCCGATCTGATTCAGCTTTCGCAGAGGGATCGCAGTCTGGAGATCGCCGGCATTGCGATGGACGACGGGAACAGCGCGGGCGTCCGCGATTTCGTGAAGGCCGCCCGGATTCCGTTCGCGGTGTTGCTGCCGGCCGGATCATCGTCATTGACGGAGCTGATCCAGGCTCTCCCTACGACCTTCCTGATCGATAAGGAAGGTATGGTGGCGCGGCAATATGTCGGCGCGGTCAATGAGAGAACGGTTCGCCAGGACATCGACCGGTTGCAGGCTGAAGATTGACGATATGGCGGATTATTGGATTTTGCTGGTGCTGGGCGGGTATTTCGCACTGATGCGTTGGGTGCTTCCGCGGTTCGGAGTGCCCACTTGAATGTCGAATTCCTGCGACGTCGGGTCGCGACGTAAAGAGAATGTCGAGATGGAACAGACCGCTGAGCGGGACGGGGTGGGCTGAAGATCGCGTCACTCGACAGGTGCTTGCGGAATTGCTTACGAGCATAGTTTGCCGCACATATTGAAATCCGATGCCGAGATCGCCGGCGGTTTGCTTTCCGGTGAAGAACGGGCCTTCACGGACTTCGTGCAGGCCTTTCACGCGCGGTTGGCGCAGTACAGTTTCCTGATGTGCGGGCAGCGCGAGGACGCTGAAGAAGTCGCGCAGGAGACCTTGCTCAAGGTTTTCCAGAGCATAGAGCAGCTCCGCGACCCCAACCGGCTGAAGTCATGGGTTTTTCGCATCGCCAAGAACGAATGCCTCATGAAACGGCGGAAGAGCATTTTCGCGCCGGCCGCCGAGCTGTCGCTGGAAGCGCTCAAGCCCCCAGAACACGGCGACGGGGGCGCCGGCGCGATCGAGACCGCCGACTGGACGGCGCTGCCGGACGACCTGCTGCTCGATGCGGAACTGCAGGATGCCGTGGCGGGAGCCATCCAGCAATTGCCGGAGATTTATCGCAGCGTGGTGCTGCTGCGCGACGTGGAAGAACTGACCACCGAGGAGACGGCGGAAGTTCTCGACATCACCACCGATGTGGTTAAGACGCGCCTGCATCGCGGACGGCTGGCGCTGCGGCAACATCTCGACCGATACCTGCGCGCCGGCCAGACAGGAGGGCGCACATCCTGAACGACAGTGACTGCGGGCACCTCTGCGCGCTCTTATCGCAATACCTGGACCGGGAGTTGCCGCCGGCGAGCTGCGAACAACTCGAACAACACCTTAGCGGCTGTCCGGAATGCATCCAGTTTGCGGAAAGCCTCAAGCGCAGTGTGCGCCTGTGCCGGCAATTCGGCAGCAGCCGGCCGGAACCGCTGCCGGATGAGGCATCGATGAATACTCTGCGGCGCGCATACCGGGACATGATCGCCAGGCGCAGCGGGGCCCGCGAATAGCGGGTGAGGCGTCCTAAAGCTTAAGCTCGCCGGTGGAGACGGCCTGCGCGGGGCGAATCTCAGCCAGGGGAAATCGAACCGCGAACTGCGATCCTTTGCCCGGTTCCGACCGCACCGTAATGGCGCCGCGATGGCGTTGTACGATCCATTGCGCGATGGATAGTCCCAGGCCGGCGCCGCCCATGGATCGCGACCGGACTTTATCGGCCCTCCAGAAGCGATCGAAAATGTGCGGCAACTCCTCCGCCGCGATGCCCACGCCGTTATCGGTCACGCGCGCCACCGCCTCCCCATGCTCCACGGCGACTTCGAAATCGATTGGGCCGCCCGGATTGCTGTACTTGATGGCGTTATCCAGCAGGATCAGCCAAAGACGCGCCAGGGCCTGTTCATCGCCCTCCACCATGATGGCAGCGGTGGGAATTCTGGCATTGACCGGAATGGCTTTGGGCTCGGCCAGAACCACCGCCTGTTCCACCGCGCCGCGGGCGCAGACACAGAGATCCAGCAGTTCCATCGCGGATGCATCGCTGCCGGAATCGGCACGTGCGAGCAGCAACAAATCGTCTACCATCTGCGAAGTGCGTCCGGACTCGCGCAGAATCTTGCCCATGGCGTCCAGCAGATCCTCGCGGCTCCGCTCGCGCCGCAGCGAGAACTCGGCCGCTGTATGGATGAGGGTGAGTGGCGCGCGCAATTCGTGCGACGCGTCGGCGGTGAACTGTACCATGCGCTTGACGGCGTTATCGATGCGCTCCAGCATTTCATTAAGCGTCAGCACCAGGCGCTGCAATTCGTCCTTCGCCGGTGGAGTTTGCAAGCGCGTTTCCAGGTTGGCGATGCTGATGCGGCGCGCTTCGTTGGTGATCCGGTCGACGGGCGATAATGCCCGCCCGCTGAGCCACAACCCTCCGAGGGCCGCAAGCAGGAGCGACGGCAGCGACAGCAGAAGTAGAATCCCCTCAAAGCGCTCGCGCGATTCCTGGAACTCATGCAGCGACTCCGCCACCCGCACGCTGAAGCGCCGCCCGCCCACATCGATGGCCTGCGATGCGACCCGCAGATTCAATCGAACGCCCCGTTGAGTGGCATATTCGATCGTCCGGCCGGCGGCGCTCGTGCCCAGTTGCGTCTTCCCCAGGCGGGCGGAGCGGTACAGCATAAGGCCGGCGCCATCGCGCACTTCCAACAGGCTCCCTCCCAGGCCCAATCCGGCCTGCTCCTGGAAATCGTCGGTCAATTCGCCGGGTGTGGCGGCAAGTTCACGATCGATGAACTGCTGGACGTCTTCGAGCCGCAATCGCAAGTCGTGATCCACGGCCTTCAGCATGCTCGATTCCATGCCGAACCAGGCGGCCAGGGCGAACAAGCCCAAAATGACGGCAAGGCTGCAAAAATACCAGGCCGTCAGGCGGAAGCGAATGGACGCGAGCCTCACGGCGCCTCCTGCCGCAGGCCATAGCCGACTCCGCGGCTGGTTTGGATCAGCCGCGATTGTCCGGGTCCATCGACCTTGGTGCGCAGCAGCCGGATGAAGACATCGAGATTGTTGTTGCCGACATCGCGTTCCGTGCCCCAGACAGTATCGATCAGGCGCTGGCGCGTCACGATACGGCCGGCGGATTTCATCAGGCAATCCAGAAGCGCGAATTCCGTGGGGGTGAGGTTGAGCGCCGTGTATCCACGCCACACTTCGTGGGTTTCGGTGTTGGCGGTCAGGTCCGCGTAGCGCAGTACGGCGCCCCCGGCGGTGTGGGGGCGGGTGCGTGCACGCAAGCGCGCCAGCAACACTTCGAACGAAAAAGGCTTGGTGAGATAATCGTCGGCGCCGGCGTCGAAACCGCTGACGATATCGCGCGGCGAATCGCGCCCCGTGAGCAGCAGGATGGGCGTAGCGACCGCGGCGGCACGTAGGCGGCGGGTGACCTCCAGGCCGTCGATATGGGGCAGCATCACGTCCAGTACGATCACGTCGAAGGGCGAGGATTGCGCGGTGCGTAGTCCGGCCCGCCCGTCGAAACAGGTGCTTACGCTGTTGCCTTCCTCTTCCAGCGCGCGGCTGACGTAGCCGGCGAGTTCGCGATCGTCTTCGACCACCAGGATGCGCATACCAGGTCTTTACGTATAGAGTACGGCAGATGGCCCGGCAGGAAATTCAGCAGGTTTCAGTGGATTTTAAGGTTGGGCTGGTAAGGTCTTGATGAATGCGGTTGGTCACTTGTCTCCTCTTGCTCTACGCCGGCGTGCTGCCGCGGGTCTCCGCCCAGGGACCGGTGGGCCCCTATGCGATTTCCGGCAATGTAACCGATCCCAGCGGCGCCGCGATTCCGAATGCAGAGGTGCGCGTGCAGCAGCGCGGAGCGAGCGGTGCAGCGGCGCCAGCACGAACCGATAACCTGGGAAACTTTCAGGTGTTCCATCTGCCCGCGGGACCGTTGGAAATCGAAGTTACTCACGAAGGCTTTACCAACCAGACGGTTCGCATTTCCATTAAGGATCGTGCGCCGGCGCCGCTGCACATCGCACTGAAAGTCGCAGACGTGCACCAGGCCGTCAGCGTGAGCGGTTCGCCGGTGCAGGTGGATACGGACTCCGCCGATAACCTGGACACCGTCACCATGGATCGCCAGATGATGGATAACCTGCCGGTCTTCGACCAGAATTATGTGGCCGCCATGTCGCAATTCCTCGATCCCGGATCGATCGGCACGGGCGGCGTCACACTCGTAGTCAATGGCATGGAGCAGCGGAATATCGGAGTCAGCGCGTCTGCCATCCAACAGGTGAAGATCAATCAGAATCCATACTCGGCCGAGTTCTCGCGCCCGGGCCGCGGCCGCATCGAGGTGATCACTAAGCCGGAGTCGCAGGTCTATCACGGCACCTTTAACTTTCTGTTTCGCGATTATCACCTGAACGCGCGGGATCCTTTCGCCGCCACCCGCCCGCCCGAACAGCGGCGCATCTACGAAGGCAGCCTGCTTGGGCCGCTGGGCCATAGCAAGAAGAATTCCTTCCTGATTTCCATCGATCGCGAAGAGCAGGATTTGCAGGCGATCGTCTATGCCGGCACGCCCGCGGGCCTGTTACAGGAGAACGTGGCGAACCCACAGCGCAATACCGAGGTCTCCGCCTCCATCACACACCAGTTCACCGACAGTCATCTTGCCACGGTCCGTTTCAACTCCACCGGTTCGAGCGAGCAGAATCGCGGGGTGGGAGGCCTGGTGCTGCCGGAAGCGGGCATCAATGTGCGCGACCGCGAAGACGAGATCTATTACAACGACAGCTTTGTGGTTACGCCAAATTTGCTGAATCAGTTGCGCGTGGTAGTGGGGCGGGACCATGCTCCCACCACCAGCGTGAGTGAAGCGCCGGGAATCGTGGTCAACGGGGCGTTCACCGGCGGGGGCGCGCAAGGCGATAACCTGCATACCGAAAACCACATGAACCTGAATGAGATCCTCACCTGGACGCCGGAGAAGCATAACATCCGGGCGGGGATCAACGTGCCCGATATCAGCCGGCGCGGTATGGATGACCGCACCAACCTGCAGGGAACTTACTACTTTTCGACCCTGCAGGATTATGCTCTCGGCCAGCCTTACTCGTTTATCCAGCAGCAGGGGGACGGGCACATCGTGTTTGTGGAGGTGGTGGCCGGCGGGTTCATTCAGGACGATTACCGGCTGCGGCCGAATCTTACTGTTTCGGCCGGCATGCGGTATGACTGGCAGAACTTTTTTCATGACAATAACAACGTTTCGCCGCGCCTGTCGATCGCTTACTCTCCCGGCAGGGGCCGCAAGACGGTGCTGCGGGCGGGCGGCGGAATCTTTTACGACCGCACCGGCAACGGTCCGATCTTCGACCTGGAACGCTACAACGGCGTCCGCCTGAAGCAGATCGTGCTCACCGATCCCGTCTATCCGGTGCTTCCGGGGGAACTCGATCTAGCCTCTATTCCCGGCACGGTGGTCCGCCTCGATCGGGCCGAGCGCATTCCCTACCTGGGGCAATTCAGCGCCGCGGTTGAGCGCCAGCTTTACGCGGGCACCACACTATCGGTGACTTACTGGGCGAGCCGCGGAGTAAGCCTGTTCCGATCGCGGGACGTCAATGCGCCCGCGCCGCCGGACTATCTGGTGCGGCCCAATCCCGACATCGGCGTCTATCGCCAGATCGAGTCTTCCGGGCATCTGGAAAGCAACGCGATGGAGATCTCCTTCCGGGGCCATATCACGCGCTTTTTTCAAGGGATGGTGCAGTACACCCTGGGTCAAACGTACAACGATGTTCCGGGAAACTATGCGGTGAGCACCCGCGGCGCGGGTATCAACGCGTTTCCGGCAAACGACTACGATCTTTCGGGCGAGTGGGCACGAGCCGATTACGACGCTCGCCACCGGCTCAACCTGATGGGCACGATCCACGCCGCAAAGTACCTGGATTTCGGCGCCGGCCTGGCGATCAATTCCGGCATGCCGTACACGGAGACCACAGGCCTGGACGAATATCACACCGGCTATGCGAATGCGCGTCCGCCAGGGGTTCCGCGCAATTCGCTGCAGGGTCCCGGCTTCGCGGAACTGGACCTGCGCTGGTCGCACGTCTTCCTGCTTCAACACAAGAAGGAAGGTCCGCAGTTTACGGTCGCGCTCGATGCGTTCAACGCCACGAATCGCGTGAACGCGGCGGGATATGTAGGGGATTTGAGTTCGCCGTTTTTCGGGCAGGCAGTGGCGGCCAAGCCGCCGCGGCGCTTGCAACTTTCGGGTAGATTCGAATTCTAAAAACGTAGAGGAGGAGTCTCAAATGTGGAAAAGCCTGGTCCTGTTCCTGAGTTGTCTGCCCCCGGCGCTGGTGGCACGGGAAGTCAAAGTTCAGATGAAGGAGTTGCCCCCGGCGGTGCAGAAGACCGTGCTGGAGCAGACGCGCACCGCCAGCCTGCGGGGGTTGACGAAAGAGGTGGAGAACGGCAAGACGTTCTATGAAGCGGAAACCACCGTCAACGGCAAGTCGCGCGACGTTCTGATCGACTCCAGCGGAGCAGTGGTGGAGGTGGAAGAGGCTACCAGCCTGGAGGCGATTCCGGCGGCGGCGAGGAAGGCACTCGAACAGGAGGCCGGCGCTTCCGGCAAGATTCTGACCGTGGAGACGGTCACCAGAGGTACCGCAGTGAGCTACGAGGCCGAGATGCAGAAGGGCGGCAAGAAATCGGAGTATGCGGTTCACGCCGACGGCAGCCGCGCCCGGGAGGAATAGGCGCGGAGTTACTTGCCGACCACGATGATGGAGAATGAGTCGGGCAGCATCGGGGCGCGACGGCCACGTCCGCCCTTGGTTGCGGCGTCGGGAGAAGGCTCCGGCGCCGGGCCGTACTCGGCGGAAATCAGCAGAAGCCGATTGGTCTTGGTATCGAGCGTCAGGGTCTTGGCGCCGACCATCGTTTTGAGGTTCTGTTCCACACTGAAGCTGGTGGGGCTATTCTCCTTGATAACGGTTAGCGTGCCGTCGCGGTTGGAACTGAAGGCTTCCATTGTGGCCGGATTGAAAGCCGCTCCATCGGTGCCTTGGCCGATGGGCAGAGAGTCCAGGATCTTGCCGTTCCCGGAATCCACCATGGTCATGGTCGCCGGTTCGTGGCAGGATGCAAACAGAACGTGGTTCTTCACATCGAAGGCCAGGCCGCCGGGTCCGCCGCACTTACTGGAGATATCGTACTCGCCGGTTTTGGCGAGAGCTTTGGCGTCGACAATCGCGATCTTATTCTTGTCTTCCAGGTCGACATAAATTTTGCCCTTGTCGTCGGAGACGGCTTCTTCCGGTCCTCCGCCCAGGTCGACCGTACCCACCACTGTTCCTGTCTTGCCATCGATGACGGTGGCATTGGGAGCACGGTGGCTATAGATCCAGACGCGGGCGTTGAACGGGTCGAAATGGATGCCATCGGGGGAGCCCTGCACCTCAATGGTCTTGATCACCTGCAGGGTCTTGGTGTCCCACATCGGGATGGGATTCACGCTGGAAAAGCCATGGTCGGATTTCTGGTCGACGGCCGCGCCGTGGCCGCCGGTCTTGGGGATTTCGCCAACCTGCGCCAGCGTATCGAGGTTGTACACCATGACGCGGGCATTCTGACCGCTGCGGGGAATGTACAAGCGGCGGCCGGCCACATCCGCATACACGTAGTCGAAACCTCCATCGCCGCCCACCTTTTCGACCTTGAGCACTTTGTAAGGGCCGCTCGACTGCGCCGCTCCGGTAACTGCAAGCATCGCCGCCGTTCCTATGAACGCGAAAACAATTCGTCGCATACCTTCCGTCCTCCTATATTTCATTCAGGTCCCTGGCACCAGCGCCAGCCGTGTGCCGTTTACGAAGACGGTATCAGTTGAACCTTAAAATTGGCTTAAAGAACACACGGTTCTGACGGCATTTAGGCGGGAAGACCGCCGCAGACGCTACAGACGGGCGCCCCTGGCCGCACTGTTTACCCGCCCATACAATCAGCGTTGTATGTGCTGCCCGGTCGATAAGTGCCGGCACCCACTGCGGAAGAAGGGGGCCTCGTAAATCCCCCACTTGAATAGAGAGTCCGAACACACTCGGTTTCCGAAGTCTTCTGCATTCGGGCTGGCGATGGCGATCGCTCTACTGTCGGTGGCTCTCTTGACTGGCGTGTATTTCTACATGCAGTATTCGCTTCGGGACTAGTTACTCCAGATGGCAAGATACTTTCCGCCGTGGACTAATACATTACTGCCGCCTGGCGCTGCTGGCAGGGATGCGCGCCCCGGGGCAGGACTTGGTTCCGCATACCGCTCTTCGTCTGGTCGCACTACGCCACCAGTGTGATCTTGTGCTGGCCACGCCGGTATTGGCTGTGACGCTCATGATGGTTGCGTTGGAGCGCATCTTCCAGGCGGGGATTTTTTCGTCGGCGCTGGGCGGCGATCCGGTTCTGTTCCAGCATCTCTTCGGGTTCTATTCGCACCCCGCCCTGTACATCATGATCTGCCGGGTTAGCCGATCAGCACGGTGGAAAGGGGGAGCGATGGCGGAGGGCACCGCCACCACGTAGCTCAGAAATGAGAAGTACATGGCGGTATAAACGCTGCTGCCGGCCACGAATGTGATGGCCCCACATCAGAAATCCAATCGCCGCAATCGAAGCGCTGGCGAACGCTACGAAGGTATATAAGGATCTGGGTTGGAGAGCATGTTCGTCGCCGTGCTGATGGTCTTGTGTAAGGCGACTCTGATTGGCTGCTTCTTCATGCATGGGCTGCTCGAAACCAAGCTGGTGAAAATCGTGATTGCGGGAGCGCTGCCCTGGTTCTTGATCCTGGTGACTCTCATCCTGGGCGATCCTGTGCCGTTGTGGAATTCGCCGGTTTGGCGATAGGCGTGCACCCAATCGAAGCAAATGACGAAAACGGCTTCCGATGTTCTAATCGACACGATTCAATCCTGGGGCGTGGACGTGGTGTTTGGTCTCCCGGGCGATGGCATCAACGGCATTATGGAATCGCTGCGGAAGAAGCAGGACTCCATTCGCTTCATTCAGGTCCGGCACGAAGAATCGGCAGCGTTCATGGCGTGCGCGTATGCCAAGCACACCGGAAAGCTAGGCTGCTGCGTGGCGACTTCGGGACCGGGTGGCATTCACCTGTTAAACGGCCTGTATGACGCCAAGATGGACGGCCAGCCGGTACTGGCGATTACCGGTTTGCAGTTTCACGATCTGCTTCATACGCACACTCAGCAGGATGTCGCGCTCGACAAGATCTACACCGACGTCGCCGTGTATAACGAACGTTGCATGGGTCCCGCACATATGGAAAATATTGCCGAGCTTGCATGCCGTACCGCGCTGGCGCAGCGTGGCGTGTCACACATTACCGTGCCGGTGGACTTTCAGGAAATGGAGGTCAAGGCTAAAGGCCATGGCCGCAACCCGCGAAACGTCGCCAATCACGTTTCCGAAATCTCGGCCCAGAGCGCGCGCCTTCCCTGCGAGAGCGATCTGCAGAAGGCGGCCGAGATTTTAAATCAGGGCACTAAGATCGCGATATTGGCGGGACGCGGCGCGCTGCGCGCCACAGCGGAACTCGAAATGGTGGCGGAGCGACTGGGAGCGCCCATCATCAAGGCGCTGCTCGGCAAGGCCGCAGTGCCCGACGACAGCCCGTATACCACCGGCACCATCGGTCTTCTCGGCACAAGGCCTTCGCAGGAGGCGATGGAGACCTGCGACACGCTTTTCATCATTGGCAGTTCTTTCCCGTATATTGAGTTCCTACCCAAGCCCGGCGCTGCGCGCGGTGTGCAGATCGATTTCGACCCTACGCGTATCGGCATCCGCTTTCCGGTGGAAGTAGGGCTGGTGGGCGACGCGCGCCGCTGCCTGCAGACGCTTCTTCCCATGCTCAAGCAGAAGACGGATCGCGCGTTTCTGACGACGGCACAAGAAGGAATGAAAGAGTGGCACGAAACCATGAATGAGCGGGCCGGCGTGAAAGACTCGCCGATGAAGCCGCAATTCCTGGCTGCCGAGGTGGGCAAGCGGTTGCCGTCGGATGCAATCGTGAACTGCGATTCCGGCACCATCGCCACCTGGTGGGCGCGTCACATTCCTGTAAAGCGCGGACAGATGCATACCATCTCCGGCAATCTCGCCACCATGGCGTGCGGACTGCCGTATACCATCGCCTCGCAGGTTGCCTATCCCGATCGCACGTGCGTCGGATTCGTAGGAGACGGCGGCTTCACCATGTTGATGGGCGAGTTCGTGACTGCTGTGAAATATAAGCTGCCCATCAAGATCATCGTGGTGAAGAATAACAGCCTGGGGCAAATTCGCTGGGAGCAGATGGTCTTCCTGGGGAACCCGGAGTACGGCTGCGATCTGGCGCCTATCGATTTCGCTGCGATTGCGCGTGCCTGCGGTGGCACCGGCCTTACCATCGAGCGTCCCGAAGATTGCGCCGCAACCTTGGACGAGGCGTTTCGAACACCGGGGCCCGTGGTGGTGGAGGCGGTGGTGGATCCGAATGAACCGCCCATGCCGCCGAAGGCAACTGCCCGGCAGGCGGCGCACCTGGCGGAAGCGCTCGCCAAGGGCACGCCGGACGGTCACAAAATCATCGAGACGATCCTCACCGACAAGGTGCGCGAACTGGTATAAGGGCAGTGGCGCAACCTAAGGAAGCCCCGATTGACCGGCTGGATGTCTCGGCCTTCACGGTCCCGACGTCCTCGCCTGAGGCGGACGGCACGCTGGCGTGGAGCGAAACGACGATCGTGATCGTCAGCGTCGCCGCCGCGGGAGTGGAAGGGCTCGGCTACACCTACGCAGATACCTCCACGGCGGCATTGATCGAGCATAGGTTGCGGGATTTGGTCTTGCACAAAAGCGCTCTCGACAGCGGCGCCCTGTGGATGGCCATGAACGTGGCGGTGCGTAATCTGGGACGGTTGGGCATCTGTTCGATGGCGATTGCGGCGGTGGACAATGCGCTGTGGGATTGGAAGGGCCGCTTCTTGCGATTGCCGCTGGTGAAGCTGTTGGGGCAGGTGAGGCCGGCGATTCCAGTCTATGGGAGCGGCGGCTTCACCTCCTACTCGAACCAGGAACTCGCGCGCCAGTTCGGCGGCTGGGTTTCGGAGGGCATCCGAGCGGTCAAGATGAAGATCGGGTCCGATCCGGATGCCGACCCCGGACGGGTGAAGGCCGCGCGCGAAAGCATCGGCCCGGGAGTGAAGCTCTTCGTCGACGCCAATGGCGCTTATAGCCGCAAGCAGGCTCTGGAGAAAGCCGAGCAGTTCCGCCAGTTCGATGTGAGTTGGTTTGAAGAACCGGTGAGCTCCGACGATCTGGAAGGCCTTCGCCTGCTGCGGGACCGCGCTCCGGCGGGAATGGAAATAGCCGCCGGCGAGTATGGATACGACGCGTATTATTTCCGCAGGATGCTGGAAGCCGGCGCCGTCGACGTCCTGCAGGCCGATGCCACTCGCTGCGCGGGAGTGACCGGCTTCCTACAGGCGGATGCGCTTTGCTGCGCGTTCGGCTTACCGCTCTCGGCGCACACCGCGCCTTCTTTGCATGCGCATCTCTGTTGCGCGACGCAGAGGGCGCGCAATATCGAATACTTTTACGACCACGTCCGCATTGAGCAGATGTTCTTCGACGGCGCGGCCAAAGCCGAAGGCGGCATGCTCCGCCCCGGCCTTTCGGGTCCGGGCCTGGGGCTCGCACTCAAACACCAGGATGTGGAGAAATATCGAGTTTATGGCAACGTTACTCACCAATCGGACCTCCAGCGAATCTGAGCCTCGTCATCGTACCGGGGATAATCCTCCCGGCTACGCAGAAGACTTAGCGCGGGACCTGCGCGCGCGCATCGACGGCGAGGTGCGCTTCGATACCGGATCGCGTGCGCTTTATGCGACTGACGCCTCAAACTACCGCCAAGTCCCGATTGGAGTCGTGATACCGCATTCCACCGACGACGTAGTGGCCACCCTCGAAACGTGCCGCCGCTATGGAGCGCCGATTCTGGCGCGCGGCGGCGGGACCAGCCTCGCCGGCCAGTGCTGCAACGTCGCGGTGGTGCTCGATTGCTCCAAATTTCTGAATCGCATTCTGTGGCTGGATGCAGGACGGAAACAGGCGCGCGTGCAGCCGGGCGTGGTGCTCGACTGGCTACGCGACGCGGCCAATGCGCAGGGGCTCACTTTCGGACCGGACCCGGCCACCCACAATCACAATACTCTCGGCGGAATGATCGGCAACAATTCGTGCGGCGTTCACTCCATCATGGCGGGCAAGACGGAGGAGAATGTCGACGAGTTGGACATCTTGACTTACGACGGCTTGCGCATGCGCGTGGGACCCACGAGCGAGGCTCAATTAGATGGGTTCATTTCGCAAGGCGGCCGGGTGGGCGAAATCTATGCGGGGCTGAAGAGAATCCGGGATGTTTACAGTCCGCTCATTCGGGCACGCTACCCGGATATCCCGCGCCGCGTTTCGGGTTACAACCTGAATGAGCTTTTGCCTGAGAATGGATTTAACGTGGCGCGTGCGCTGGTGGGCAGCGAGTGTACCTGTGCCTTTGTGTTGGAGGCCACGGTCCGCCTGGTTCCCAACCCGCAAGCACGTTCGCTGCTGGTGCTCGGCTACCCCGACATTTATTCCGCCGCCGATCACGTGATGGAAGTGATGGCAGGGCTTCCCATCGGGTGTGAGGCGTTGGATGAGATGCTCATCCAGAACATGCGAAAGAAGGGGCTCGATCTGGCCGACTTGCCTCTGCTCCCGCCGGGCAAAGGTTGGCTCATGGTGGAATTCGGAGGCGCTACCAAGGCGGAGTCGGACGCTGCTGCGCGAAAATTGATGGACGTTCTCCGCGGCAAGCCCGGCGCGCCCAAAATGAGTCTTTTCGACGACCCGGCCCAAGAGAAGAAACTGTGGGAGATTCGCGAGGCTGGGTTGGGCGCCACTGCCTGGGTGCCGGGGCAACACGTAACCTGGGAAGGTTGGGAAGACTCCGCGGTTCCGCCGGCGAAACTCGGCGAATATCTGCGGGAGATGAAGAAGATCTACGACAAGCACGGCTACAACGGCGCTCTCTACGGTCATTTCGGACAGGGCTGCGTCCATACCCGCGTCACTTTCGATTTTCTGACTGCCGCAGGAATCCGCAATTACCGCGCCTTTATGGAGGATGCGACCGACTTGGTGGTGCGCTTTGGCGGCTCGCTCTCCGGCGAGCATGGCGATGGGCAATCGAAGGCCGAATTCCTATACAAGATGTACGGCAAGGAATTGATCCAGGCCTTCCGCGAATTCAAGGCCTTGTGGGATCCGGAATGGAAGATGAACCCCGGCAAGGTAGTGGATGCCTATCGCATCGACGAGAACCTGCGCCTGGGGACGGATTATCATCCGGTGGAACCGAAGACGCACTTTCATTTCCTGCAGGACGGCGGAAGTTTTGCGGAGGCGACGCTCCGCTGCGTGGGAGTGGGGGAGTGCCGGAGGCACGAACACGGCACCATGTGTCCCAGTTATCGCGCCACCATGGAAGAGAAGCATTCCACCCGTGGGCGGGCGCATATGCTCTTCGAAATGGCCCAGGGCGAAGTGATCCGCGATGGCTGGAAGAGCGACGAGGTATTCGAAGCTCTCGATTTGTGCCTGTCCTGCAAGGGGTGCAAGGGCGATTGCCCAGTGAATGTGGATGTCGCGACTTATAAAGCCGAGTTTCTGTCGCATTATTACGAAGGCCGGCTGCGCCCGCGGCACGCGTACAGCATGGGGCTCATATTCTGGTGGGCCAGGCTGGCTTCCGCTGCGCCGGAACTGGTGAATCTGGCGGGTTCCACCCCGGGCTTGAGCAGGCTGGTGAAATTGGCCGGTGGAATCGCAGAGCAAAGACCGCTCCCGAAGTTCGCGCGCCAGACTTTCAAGTCGTGGCTTCGCAATCGCAATACACGCCGGCGGTCGGATTCCAAAGTGATCCTTTGGGCTGACACGTTCAATAACTACTTTCATCCGGAAGTGGCGGCGGCCGCGGTCGGCGTGCTGGAGGACGCTGGATTCGAGGTGTTGGTGCCGGCGGCGCCGCTGTGCTGCGGCCGTCCGTTGTACGACTACGGCTTTCTGGATACCGCCAAGACGATGCTGCGGAGAACGCTTGACGCGCTCCAGCCGCAGATTGAGAAGGGCATTCCGATGGTGGGGCTGGAACCCAGTTGCGTGAGTGTGTTCCGCGATGAGATGACTGACCTGCTGCCCTACGATCAGGAGGCTAAGCGCTTGCAGGGGCAGACATTCACGCTGGCGGAGTTCCTGCAGAAGAAGGCCGGCCACTATCAGCTCCCACGGCTCAATCGCAAAGCGATTCTCCACGGCCATTGTCATCAAAAGGCGCTGATGGGCATGGACGCGGAAGAAAAAATCATCCGTGACATGGGGCTTGACGTGGACGTACTGGACGATGGGTGCTGCGGCATGGCGGGCAGCTTCGGCTTCGAAGCGGAGAAGTACGCGCTGTCCAAGCAAATCGGCGCACTCGGGATGTTGCCGAAAGTGCAGTCCGCGGCAAAGGACACTCTTGTGATAGCCGACGGGTTTAGCTGCAAAACTCAAGTGGAACAATCCACCGATCGGCACGCTCTCCACCTGGCGCAGGTAATCCGCATGGCCGCAAAGGGAGACCCCGCCGGTCCGACGGGCGATTATCCGGAGCGCGTCTCGCTTAAGCTTTCCAGAAACGATGGGTATAAGCGCGAACTATTGACGGCGGCCGGTCTGTTGGCCGCGGGCGATCTCTTATATCGCTATCTGCGAAGGAGTCCTACTGCCTGATGCCATTCGGTTTGAACTCGCCGCCCTTTACAAGAAGATCGAGGATCTCATTGGTGCGCGCGGGACAGGCGTGCCCCTTTTCAGGAGTCAGATTGTCGTGCTCGGATTCGATGAGGGGCAACGGCTCCTTGGCGCCGGGCATCTGGTTCAGCGCGGTCCAGATGCCGGCGGGCGGCGAGATGGTATCGATGAATCCCATGCCGGCCATCACCGGCGCCTGAATGCGCGAAGCGAAATTGACGGTGTCGAAATAGAGAGCTGTACGCATGGCGGCGGCACTGTCTGAGGGCCAATTCGGATAGCCTGCTTTGCGGCCGTGAAGGTCGCCGTTCGTGTCGGCTCCTGCCGGCACGCAGACCAGCACCGCCGTAATCTTGGCGGGGCGCAGTCCCGCCAGTGCGAGACTCTGCTGGCCGCCCATGCTGCCTCCCGTGAGGACAATCGTCTTGCCGTCCCAGTCGGGCCGAGTCAATAGATAGTCCAGGGCGCGCGAGTCGCGCAGATACATTTCCAGGAAGTAAGATTTTTCGCGATCGGTGTTGCCGATAGCCTGATAGCTTTGCGGGATACCGCCGGAAGGATCGGATGGCAGCTTGTCGTGCGAATCGACATTGATCACCAGCCAGCCACTCGCGGCCCGTTGCGCATCGCCCTTGGCGTTCAACGCGTACACACCGGCATATTGCAACTGGATGAGCGCCGGGTACTTGCCTTCGCGCGCGGGCCGGGCAACATATCCGTGAGCCGTAGACCCCAGGGCATCGAGTACGAACATATTCATCTCGACACCCGGCACTTCGGACTGCACCGGAGTCAGGACGGGATTGATGGCTACCTTCGCCTGGGCCGCGAGTTTGCCCTCCCAGAACGAGTCGAAATCCGCGGGCCTGGGGGTGGAGAGCCCGATCCCGGTGGGCGCAACCGCAGCCCCCACGGCATACAATCCGTTGTTGCGGCCGGTGTTGCCGCCCGTGAAGTGCGGCGCGGCGTCAGTCTCTCCGCCCAGATTGGCGTACGCTTCCACCGCCACATAGAGCATCTCAGGCTGGTCGCCGGCGATTTCGATTTTGTCTTTCCCGGACGAGAGATCGAGCTTTCCTTCTTTCAGGACCACGGCGTTATTGCGGCGAATGGTCCACTTATAGGCATAAGCAGGCGCGACCGGTCCAGGTGTCACCGTCCAGCCGACGGTATCCCCCACGTTGTAAATGCCGCTGGCATGATAGGGCGCAAACGTGAGCTGCTGTGGGATGGGGGCCCGCTGCGCGAAGGCGAGCAGGGCGCCGGCCACGAAGCCGACGGTGAAGCGGGGAGTGATTCGAGTCATGAAAATGTCCGAACTGATTAAGCCTGCTCCATCCAGATGATTGACGCCGGCGGCAACGGTCCACGCCGCCGCGTTCCAGTGGGTACGGGTTCAGGCGGGCGAGCATTCGGCCCCATGTAGAGGTCGGGACTGGCGGAGATTGGCCCGGCTTCGGGCGGCAGATCGTGCTCCCGATTGAGGCGGGCAAAGTTGGGAATCGCGAGCAGCTTGCTGCCATCCGCGAACTGACCGGTGATGACGGTGACTCCGCCCAACAGATCCGGCCGCCACTCGGCGGTCAACGGGGTGCCATCGGCGAGCGCGCGGGCGATGTCGCCATCCACCTTCTCGATGTTGTAAATCAGCGGGCCGTAGCGTAGCGCCACTTTTCCCCTGGTAGCGGCAATCTGTTCCACCGCCTTTACGCGCTGTACGTGGAGCGGGAGTTCGAGTTCGACCTGGTCGCCGGCCTTCCACCGGCGTTGAATCACCGCATACCCCTTCTGTATGACCGGTTTGACGGGTTTGCCGTTGACGGTAAGCGAAACCAACCCATTTACTTCCGGCGCCGGTTTGTAGAGCTTGCTGGTAGTTCGGTTGGGAATCCGGAGGCGAAGCGCGAAAGACTGCTCTGTTTGCGGATTGACCGTGAGGGCTATCTTACCGTTCCAGGGATAGTCGGTCTTCTGCACCATCTCGACCTGAGTGCCGGCGGCGCGCTCCAGCGTAACCGTGCTGCCGATATATAGGTTCACATAAATCCCGTCCGGGGCGGTGGCGTAAGCCCAGGTGGGAACCATCAACAAGGTCCGCGGTATGTTACCGACGCAACAAGGACAGGTATGCCAGGAGCTACGGCCCATGTTGGCGTCCAGCGGATTGGTGTAATAGTAGTTCAGCCCATCGAGTTCCAGCGAGCCAAGAAGAGCGTTGTACATAGTCTCTTCGTAGTTATCGACATAGCGGGCGTCATGATAGGCGAGGTTCATCTTCCAGTGGAAGAAGATCATGCCGCAACTGGAGCAGGATTCGCAGTAGGCATTATTGCGCAGTGAGTAATTCGGTCCGAAGCCTTCGGAAGTCTCGCCGCTGCCGATGCCGCCAGTCAGGTAGTACTTACGATTGACGACATTGTCCCAGAGCGATTTCACAGCGCTTTGATAGTCGGGGTCGTGAGTTTCTACCGCCACGTCGGCCATCCCGGAGTACGTGTAGGTGGCGCGAACTGCGTGACCTACCGCTTCGTACTGTTGCACTACCGGAAGATGGCTCTGGTCGTACTCATGGCGGTCGCGTGCGGGATCGGCCGCGGCGGTGTAGCGGCAATCGAGCAGGAACTTCGCGGTTTGGATGTAGCGGTCGCCCTTACCTCCGCCCTCCATGTCGTTCACGAAGCGGCCGAAGCGCACCAGCGCCTGTTCCATTTCCTGATGACCGTCGTACCAGGGCTGTTTCGGCGCGGGGCCCAGGTGGTCCGCCCAGCAATCGGCCAGCTTCCGGGCTGCGCGATACATCCGGGCGTCCTTCTTTCCCGACATGAGGTAGTGGTTGATGGCGGATTCCAGGAAGTAGCCTGCGGTGTAGCCTTCGTGATCGCCGCGATGGGCCGGGTCCCAGTGTTTGAATTTGCTGCTTTCGGTGATGCGGCCGTTGCTGTCCTGCCGGTCCAGCGTGAAGGCCGTCTGGAGACAACCGCTTGGCTCCTGAGCGGCCAGAATCTTGGGAATCCAGTCGTCCAGGGTAGCGCGGAATCTCTCGTGGGCGATGGCGATTTCGGGATCACCGGCGGGGTCGATCATGAGCGCGATGCTCATCGCTTCTACGGTCTGGTGGACCCACGCGTTGGAGAAGACGTAGCCTTTGTGAAAGCCTGCCGGCTCGCCACGAAGCTTCTTGCCCGCTTCCACGAAATTGTCGATTCCGCCCGGTCCCAGAATCACGTGGCTGCTGTTGATGACATCGATGCAGTGGGGAATCCACTCCACAATCAGGGCCTTGGCGCGGGCATTCCAGAATTTGCTATCAATTTTGAAATTGCGGGTGTAGACGGCCTCGAGTTGTTGCACGGGGGGCGCCTGTTCCACTGAGACGTGGAGCGTGGAGATGCTCTTCGCTTCGCCGCTATTCGCGGAAAACTGGAGGACGTAGTCGCCGGGCGCGGAGAACTTGGCGGTCGTGATGGCAGCCTTGGGGTCTTCGAATCGGACTTCGCCGGGACCGGAAGCCTTGGTCCAAAGGATCGCGAATGCGGGCCCAGTAGGCGCCGGCGCCTCGGGCTGACGGTGCTCCCACGGCGCAGTGCGTTCGGGACGCGGGTCGTCGCCATAACCCGCCCATCCACGAAGGTAGGTCTTGCCGGGCAGAATGGTGACGCGGTCGATTCCAGCCTGCGTGTTCAATGCCGTGCTCCCCTCGGCGGCGGCGCAGGAAAGAATAGCGGTTTGCAGAAGGGGCGTCACGGCGGCGGCGCCGGCGACCTTGCCGACCCTGTTGAACATCTCACGGCGGCTGATCTGATTCTTCATGGAACCTTTCCAGAGCCAATTATCTGCCCCTGGCAAGGCGGCATGCAAGCCGATAAAAAAGAGGCGGCTGAATTCCGCAAGTTCCCGCGGGACATCTGCAAGGGAGCGCATGCCGCCGCGGTCATCAGGAGCGTGCGGCCTTCGGCGCGGCGAAATTGGGCCCGCGGTTTCGCGGCGACGAAGATTGGGCCGGAGGCGCTCAGCCAATGGAGTCGAATCCACTGGGAAAACCGATAGCGCGCGGTATCGCCGTGCTTCCACGGTCCGGTTCTTTGCGGATCGCCATCATCGAAATGGTGTCGAGATCGACAAGGCTCAAGCTTTTATCGGCGCGAACGCTCGACGGCGGCGGGTCCGATTCGCAAACGGATTTGCCGCTCGATGCGGAATCGCTTTCCGAGGCTATTGGGCAGTATACATCCCAGATCCTCGCCTATAAGCGGCGCCGACGTGTGCTTCTGGAAATTCTTGGCACAATGCCAATATCTCGTCCTCCGGATGAAAAAAATCCAGCCAGCTCGCGCTTGTTACAGGTAGGAGGATTTCGATATGTTCCGGCATTCAAGAAGGGCCTTTCCACTGGCAGCGGCGGTCATGTTTTTGCTTTCCGGGAGCGTGGCGCACGCAGCGCCTCAGCTCTATGCATCGGATTCCGCCTCGGTGAAAGGCGGCGACCTGATGGATCGCGATTACTGGCGGGCAAAATGGGACTCCATCCGGCTGGACGAAGCGATCCAGGAGCGTCAGCCGGAGGGCGCGATCCTGATCGCGGTAATTGGACAACGGCAATTGCTCGACGAACTGATGAAGAAGTATCCCAACCATCAGGACCTCAAAACCTGGCGGGCGCACGAAGCGGAAATAGAGGGAAAAATCGATCCGAACGCCAATCGCGGCGAGAGCTTCAAACCTGGCTCCCTGTGGAACGAAACCAACTACCGGGAGGCCTACGTCAACTATCACTACGCCAAAATCGCGATGGAGAAAAAGGATTGGCGGGAGGCTCATGACGGCTTGGTTTACGCCGACCGGAACCTTGGGCCGCTGCTCGATCGAATTAAGAATAACGACCGGGTGGGCGTTTGGCCGGAAGGCGCCGCCAAGTGGCTGCAGGATACCGGGGCGGAGGTTGCCAGGATGAATACCCAAGTGAACGCTAAGCTGAAGTAGAAACCGCGTGCGCGAACTCGCCTGATCGGGGAGTGCCAGAACTTCCAGAAAAAAATGGCGCCTCCCAGCAGGACGCCGTAAGCCGCTGACATCCCAGCACCGCAGGCTACCAGAAGCCGGCGTTGCTCGTCCGACGGCCGACTTTATCGGATGCCCGGTTCGCGGGAACGGCCCGCGCTTGCTTAGGCGCCCCCTCGCGGCCGATGGATGCGCCCATGGCCAGCCCCGCCCCGAGCAGCACAAGCAGATGTCGTTGTGCGGCCGCCTGCGCTCTGCCGCCTGCAGCAAATGGTGCCGGACCCTGTCCACGCGGGGCGCTGAACTAGTTCCAGCAACCTCGTCAGCACTGCCGCATCGATACGCCGACGGAATTCGGGTGCTGCAGCGTGGCCGGAATAGCATCTGGTCCGGCGTGGTGGGCCGCACGTTCGATTCGGCCTTCTACATCCGGCATGGTCTTGTGCCGTGTGGGGGATGTCCGATCCCTGAGGATCTTACGCGATTCCGTACGCCGCGCCCCACGCCGCATTTGCGCGCGCCACAGGCGGGCTTCTCACTGCTGCACAATCGAAGGCTGCGGCCGGAAATGCCTCACGAAGATTTGCATGAGGACCTCGAATCTGCTGAGGCCGTCGTCGCGGGCTTCCTTCATTGCCTCCACATTCGTCCAATGGTCGTGGGCAATGCGGTAGCAGGCGACCACCATGCCGGACCGGTCGGCGCCACGGCGGCAGTGTATGAAGATGGGCGCTTTTCCGGAGTCTTCCAGCACCGTCAGAACCTGATTCATCTTCTTGCACGTGGGGGCAAAGAATCCGGAGAGCCCGACCCTGACATACTGCATACCGGCGGCTTCAACGGCAGCTCGCTCCCAGCGCTTATGGTCGAATCCGTCCCGCAGGTCAAGGACGGTCTTCATGCCCGCTGCCTTGATGGTGCCGATATCTTCCTTTGTGGGTTGTTTCCCGTAACAGACGCTGTCATTCACGCAATGAATGTCAAGCTGCGCGAATGTGCAGACACTCAGCAGCAAGCCACACAAAACTGTCCTCATGTCAGTTGGGCATCCCAGTGTTCTATTTCATAGATGCAGCCGCGAAACCGAACTGTTTATTGCAAGTACAGAGCCAAAGTGCTGACGAGGTCCCTGGAGTTCCACGGAAATGATGATGAGCCAGAGAACCCCGAAAATGGCCGCTACCACGCCGGGATCGTTACTGTGATCAGAATTTGAACAATCGCCGGAGCAAATCGTCGGCTTGAGCACAACGGCGAGAATCTGACGTTGGCGGAGCGGTCGCGGCGAACTGGCATCCAACAGAATGTCATGCGGTCGGGTTGAATGCCGGCCGGCCGGTGGAGGAAGCGCTTTGCGTTGGACACGCCACCGCGCTGCCGGCCAAGCCCTTCGGCTAAGGTCCCGTGACGTGGTGCCTTCCCGGCTCGGGCTCGATCTGCTGACCGCCGGTGGTGAAGAAATCTTTGGGAGCCAGTGCCCTCCAGTCGGCGTCCCTGGCGATCTGGTACGCGCGCTGGCGAAGAGCGTTCAATGAGATCGCCCGCCGCCAGTGCTTGCAAACGCCACGTTATCCGCCGGAATAAAAGTGGCGACCATTTTGCGGGCTTGTAGAAATTTATCTGCTCGCGTGTCGGCATTTGTCTCGATACTGCGCCTTACCTACCAGTCAGGAGATCAAACTATGAACGAGATGCCCGGGGGCCCGCTACGAAATCGTATGGCCGCCGATTCCGCCACGCCGTCCGAACTGTTCCCCGTCTTTGGCAAGCGCAAAGAGCTGGTTAGCAAAGGCCAGTTGATCCCGGTCGGGATTGCTTTCCTGATCGGCATCATTCTCACTGCCACGGCGGGCCAGCCGGAAATTTTCCGCAATGTTCTGGGCGTTGGGATCGGCATGGGATGCTTCTACCTGCTCTATTCGCTGGGCGGCAAGAAGAAACCGTGGTGGGTATTCGTGGGCGCCACCCTCTTCACGGCCGTGCTCCTGCTGAGCCCGCTATTTCACCTGTTCTTCCTGGTGTTCTACGACATGATTGGCACGCCGCAGGGGGAAGCCTTCAGCCAATTGAGTTTCCCGCGGCAGGTTCTCGGCAGGTTCTTCAGTACCGGCATGATGGAAGAGTTCGTCAAGATCATTCCCGTGCTGCTCATGTGGAAGTGGACTGCACGCATGAAGTCTCCGGCGCGCGAGAGAGTCGGCGTTACCGAACCGCTTGACGGCATCCTGATCGGCGCCGCGTCGGCGCTCGGCTTCGTCTTCGTCGAAACCCTGATGCAGTACGCGCCCAACGCGGTGATGGGCGTCGCGGGGAACATCGCCAAACAGCTTCCCCAACTGCCGCCCTCGCTCTACATCCTGGCGGGCGACGTCTTCGGCCTGCAAAGCGTGATTCTCCGCATCCTGCCGGAACTTTCCGGCCACATGGCGTACGCCGGTTATTTCGGCTACTTCGTCGGGCTCGCGGCGATGAAGCCGAAGCACAAGTGGAAACTGCTCCTCACAGGTTATCTCACGGCCTCGGCCCTGCACGCCATCTGGGACCTCTTCTGCGATATGCCGGGGGTGGGTGTATATCTGCAATTGCCGATGATGATCCTCTTCTATGCATTCCTGGTGGCCGCCATCCTGAAGGCCCGCCAGATTTCGCCCCTGCGCGCCCAGAACTTCGCCACTGTGGTGGTGAATAGCCCGGCCGTAAACGTTGCGATGCCAGTGGCGAAGGAGGCACCGATGATCGTGGCGCCCACGCCCGCGCCCGTGCCGGCGCCGGCGCCGCAAGTCGCGCCCAGGAAACCGGCGGCCGCGGAGGAGAACTGTCTCAAGTTACAGGTGGCCAAACGGACCCTGGTGCTGCGAGAGGGCGAGCGTTTCGCCGGCAGCGACATACCCGGCTTGCACGCCACCGCGGCTGATGGCGTGGTGGCCGCGGTGAGCCGCAATCCGAAAGATCCCACCATGATGGGACTGCAGAACCTCTCCAACAGCACCTGGAAAGCCGCCTTGCCGAACGGCGAGTCCCGCGAGATTCCCAGTGGACGCAGTGTCCGCCTGTTGAGCGCTACCCGCATCGATTTCGGTCTGGTACAGGGAGTGGTGGCCTAGACATGCTAAGCGATGTTCCGCGCCAACAACTGGCGGCAATCTGCGTCCTGAATGCCAAGGTCGCTGACGACGACAGGCTCTGCGAAGCCTTCCTGCGCGACTATTGCGGCGCCTACCGCCGCGAGATCGCGGCCCTGACGGCCGCCGTGCGATGGGGAGTTCCGAAGAGTCTCCGCGAAGACCTGCAGATTCCGCCCGCCACCTTGCGCGCCAATCTGGCGCGCCGCCTGGAGGAAAACCAGGGCCTCGAATTGGACAATGCATTCTGGGCCGTCGACGTGTGGGCGTCGGTGATCCGCCCGCAGAATAGCGGATGGCAGCCGGCGCCGCCGTGCGATGCGCCCCGCCCGACACAAGACTTGATTACGCCGCCAACGCCGGCCTCCGATCCCGTTCACGGGGCACAGACACTCGACTGGAGCCAGACGTCGCAGCCCGCCGCGGCTCCGCGGTACGCCCAGCCGGTGGTCGCCGCCAGTGTGCTGTCTCCGCCGATTCCAGCGGCGCCTATAGCTTCGCCGCAACCGCCCTATCCGCAATCGCCGGTGCACCCCGTAGTTCAACCGGCCTCGGGAGTCCCCTACACCGCGGGCGCTTCGGCGTTTCTTGCGGGGGAACGCACACCGGAACTGAAGGCCGTTCTGGCGCACATCAAACAGCAACTGAAGATCCGCAAACCGGTAGCCCTGATAGAGGAAATTCAGAATGCCGGAGTCGCACCGGGGATCGCCAAGAGCATGGTGAACCGGGTCCGCCGCGGCAAGGCTCTGACGAGGCTGATCCTCGCGGTGCTGGTTCTCGTCGTGGGCTTCGTGATGCTCGGTACCGGACAGGATGCCGCCCACGAACTCACCGCGGTGGGCGATTTCGGGTTCGCGTTCTTTGTCGCCGGCTGTTTCTATTCGCTGTGGAGCCTGGTCAAGGTAATTCGATTCTCTTGAGCATCGGCCGCTGCCCACAAGAGATTCCCAAAGTAAGTAAGGAGATATAACGTGACCCCAGAAATGAAAATGCCCGGTGCCGGCAAGTTGTCCGCCCGGCCCCTTCACTTCATCTGGATCCTGGATTGTTCCGGTTCCATGAAAGCCAACGGCAAAATCGAAGCTCTCAACACCGCCATCCGTGAAGCGATTCCGGCCATCCAGCAGGAGGCGCGCAAGAACCCCGAAGCGCAGGTGCTGGTACGCGCCCTGCGGTTCTCCCGCGGCGCGCAATGGCACATCGCCGTGCCCACTCCCGTGGACGACGTCAAATGGGAAGACCTTACTGCCGAAGCGCATACCGACATGGGTAAAGCGCTGTCCGCGGTGGCGGAGGAAATGAAAGTGCCACCCATGAAGCCGCGCTCGCTCCCGCCGGTACTGGTGCTGGTATCGGACGGTCAGCCGACCGACGATTTCAGCGTCGGGCTGAAGAAGCTGATGGATGAGCCTTGGGGCCGCGCCGCTGTCCGCATGGCAGTCGCCATCGGTCAGGATGCCGACCTGGGCGTGCTGCAACGCTTTATCGGCATGCCTGCCGAAGAGCGGGCGCCCTTGCATGCCGACGATGCCGATTCGCTGGTGGAGTATATGCGCTGGGCATCCACCGTGGGACTTCGCGGTTCCTCGAAGCCGCTTCAGGCGCAGTCGGAGCGGCCGCCGGAGCCAGTGAAAGCCGCCGCGCCCGCCGCTGACAACGAGGTCTGGTAAGGAGCCTTCTTCATGGCGGATACCATGCAAAAAGCAGCCTGGGGTGTGCGTGGATGCTCCACCCGCGGCGCGTCGCACTTCAGAAGCGGTTTGCCGAACCAGGACTCGCTCGGGATCTGGTCGGACGATTCTCACAGCCGCGCCATCGTGGTGGTCTCGGACGGGCACGGTAGCGCGCGCCATTTTCGTAGCGACCAGGGATCGCACCTGGCCACTGAGGCAGCAATCTCGGTCCTGAAGGGCGTCTCGTTCCCCATTTCGGAGGACGAAGCGCGCGCCTTGAGCCGCCCCATCGTTGACGCCTGGCGCACTGCGGTGAAGGCGCATCTGGCCGAACATCCTTTTGTGAATGCGGATTACCAGCATGTCCCCGCCGGCGAACGCGAACAGGTGGATGCAGCCATCGCGGAAAACCCCGTCGTGGCCTATGGGGCCACTCTGCTGGCGACGCTCGCCACTGACACGGACCTTCTATTCCTGCAGTTGGGAGATGGCGACATTCTTTGCATCGGCAACGAAGGCGCCACCACCCGCCCCATGAAGGAAGATGGCCGCCTGATCGCCAACCAGACCACCTCTCTGTGTCAGAACGAAGCGCCGGACAATTTCCGTGTGGCGCTGCTCCACGCAGCCGATACTCCCCTGCCGGTGCTGATTCTGATGTCGAGCGACGGTTATTCCAACTCCTTCCATACGGATGAAGACTTCCTGCAGGTCGGCACCGATTACCTCGCTCTGCTGCGCCAATACGGAGCGGATAAAGTGGAAGCTCAACTGGAGCACATTCTCAGCGAAGCTTCCCGCCAGGGCTCGGGCGACGATATCACGCTCGGCATGTTGGAGCGAACGGCGGGAGCGACTCCCGCGGTGGTCGCACCAACCCGTCCGGCTGTTGCCGAGCCGGCGGTGACGTCGAAGAGCGCGCCGCCGCAAAGCCAACCGGTAGCGACGGCTCGCGCTCCGCTGCCAGTCATCGGGAAGGGGACTGCCGCTGGGGATGGGGAACAACGGTTGCGGCGCAATCTCATGACCTATCGGGTAGCGCTGGCGGCGGTGATTCTATTGGCGGCGGCGGGCATCGCATTGGCCTGGTATCGTCCACCGCAGTTAGTCAACTTGTTTCATAAAGCCGCACCGGAGCAGCCGGCGTCGGCAAAGACCGCACCGGCAAAGACGGCGCCCGCGCCGGTGGCGGCGCGCCCGGTGCTGGCACTGCAGCTTCCCGATGGGGAACATGTCACCCTGAAAACCGGCATCCTCAACGCTACCCAACTCCGTCTGAAACCGCCGTATCATGGCGCGGTACTGGAAGTGGAGTCTGAGGGTCAGGATCTGTTATTGCGAAACCGCTCAGGCAAAGAATGGAGCGCGGCCGGTCCCGAAGACGACAAACCGCACAGTCTCGATATCCACGAAACCGTACCGGTACGGAAGGGGCAACGGGTATTTTTGGGCGCAGTCGCCCTGTTAGTGATCCCGGATTAGAAGCTTATATGGCCAATCAAAATGCACTCTTGTCTCCTGGCACGCAATTGGAGACGATGTATTCGCGCAAAGTCGTGGTGGTGGGCGATCATCTGGGCGGCGGCGGACAGGGACAGGTTTTTCGCGCCCAGTTTGAGGGCTCGTTCTGCGCGCTGAAGTGGTATAACCCGAATTACCTGGGTCTCGATCCCACGCTGCGCGAACGGCTGGACAAATCGATCGAGGCGGGACCGCCGAACACCCAATTCTGGTGGCCATTCGAACTGGTGGCGTGCCCGCGCGGCACGACCTTCGGCTACCTGATGCCGTTGCGCGAACCTGGCTTCGAAACGCTGATCGACTACATGCGCGGGGAGGTGAAGGCCAGCACTCCAACCATGATTCTGGCGTCGTTTTACCTGGCCGACAGCTTTTTGCGTCTGCATGCCAAGGGGCTCTGCTACAAGGACATCAGTTTCGGCAACGTCTTCTTCCATCCTAGAAATGGCAGCGTACGCATCTGCGATATCGATAACGTGGACGTGAACGGCCGTCCGGGCGCGATCATGGGCACTCCCGGATTTATGGCGCCGGAAGTGCTTCTTGGCAATGCCGGGCCCAGCACGCAGACCGACCTGCATTCGTTGGCGGTGATGCTGTTCAACATCCTGATGATGGGGGATCCGCTCGATGGCAAACTGGCTAGCGGCCCATTGACACCGCAAGCGAAGGAGGCGCTGTATGGCGCTTCGCCCATTTTTGTGTTCGACCCCGACAACGATTCGAACCGGCCTGTTCCGGGCGAGCAGGACCAGGTCATTGCCCGTTGGAACATATACCCCACCTTCATCCGCGATCTGTTCATCCGCGCCTTCACTACGGGTCTGCACGATCCCTACGGGCGGGTACGGGAAGGCGAATGGCGCGAAGCCATGGCGCACCTCCGCGACGCGCTCTTTCCGTGCAGCAACTGCGGCAGCGGGAACTTCTACGATCGGGAGCGTTTGAAGGCGAATGGCGGATGTCCGGAAGCCTGCTGGGGATGCGGCCGGCAACCCGCGCTGCCGCCCCGGCTCCGCCTGGACAACCATATTGTCATGCTGCCCACGGGAGCTCAACTCTACTCCCATCACCTGGCCAATCAACGAGCCTACAACTTCACCGTACCTCTTGGGGAGGTGACGGCGGAGCCTGGCATCAAGAACCTGTCGCTCCAGAAATGGGCGCGCAAAGCGCCCGATAGCTCCTTCACCGATGTATTGCCAGGAGGCATGGCTCCGCTCAGCAACGGCGTCAAGCTGTTCTTCGGATCGGTTGAAGGCGAAGTCAGGATGTAGGGTCTGGGGGCGTAGAATCTTGAACTTACGGACTAGCACATCGTCTCTCCCCCGGGATTCCCCTTATCTTTGGGGCAGGTTGCCTTGCGTTCACCGCCTGCCCTGGGTTACCCTGCTTCTAGGGGTAGGTTTACTCGCTACTTTCGGTCTTCGTTTTGGTCCGGAGCGGGCATTCCTCCAGGGGACCCCAAAAATCGTGCTGCAATCACCGGACGTCACGGGCTGGCTCATTCAATGGAGCCAAGGCGATGAGAGTGCGCTCCAGAAGCTGACGCCTGTGGTCTACAGTGAACTTCACCGGCTGGCGGCCGGGTATCTAAGGAACGAACGCGACGATCACACCCTGCAGGCCACCGCCCTGGTTCACGAGGCCTACCTGCACCTTCGCAAACTGGACAAGGTGGAATGGAAGAACCGGTCGCAATTTATCGCCATTGCGGCGCAGGCGATGCGCCATATCCTGGTGGATCACTCCCGCCGGCGGAATGCCGAAAAAAGGGGAGGCGATCAGGCCAAGATGCCCCTGCAGGAATCCGACCGGCCCGCCAAGGAACTCGATTTTAACCTGGTGGTACTCGACCAGGCGCTGGACAAGCTGGCGAACCAATTTCCCCGCCATGCCCGCGTGGTGGAACTGCGATTCTTCGGAGGACTTACGAGCGAAGAGACCGCCGAGGTGCTGCACGGAACTGAGGATGGAGTTTCCAGCCGGACGGTGGAACGCGACTGGCGATTCGCCCGGGCGTGGCTCCACAAGGCGATGTCCGGCCGTGAACTGCCCGCTTAACCAATCCCTATGAACGAGTCCGGCAGCCAAAGAGTAGCCGAACTGTTCCAGATGGCCCTACAGCAGGATACGGCCGACCGGCATACGTTCCTGGAACGCGAGTGCGAGGACAGTCCCGACCTGCTGGCGGAAGTGGTTTCACTGCTGGAAAGCGACGCGGAGGCGGAACAGAACGGCTTCTGGGGTGCGTCGGCGATGGAGGCCGAAGCCGCCGGAACCGTGCGGGAAGCCAATGTCGCCGGCCAGACCGTCGGCCCTTATAAGTTACTGCGGGTGATCGGCAGCGGCGGCATGGGGACTGTCTGCCTGGGTCTACGCGACGATGCCGAGTACCAGAAGTGTGTGGCCGTCAAGCTGATTAAGCGGGGCATGGATACGGACCTCGTGGTACAGCGTTTCCGGAATGAACGCCAGATCCTGGCTAACCTGGAGCATCCCAACATCGCGCGTCTGCTCGACGGCGGCAGCACCTCTGACGGCCTGCCGTACCTGGTGATGGAGTATATCGACGGAGAACCCATCACCGAATATGCCGACCGGCGCCAGTTGTCCACTTACCAGCGGCTGACACTGTTTCGAACGGTTTGTGCGGCGGTAGAATATGCCCACCAGAATCTGGTAGTTCATCGCGATCTGAAGCCCGGTAACATCCTGGTAACATCCGACGGCACGCCTAAGCTGCTCGATTTCGGCATCGCCAAGTTACTCGGGCCCGGCGAAATGGACGCGACCATGACTGTCTTGCGTTTTCTCACGCCGGAATATGCCAGTCCGGAACAGGTGCGGGGCGAACCCTTCACTACGGTGTCGGATATCTACTCGCTCGGAGTCCTGCTTTACCGGCTGTTGACGGGCCATCGTCCCTATCGTTTGAAGAGTCAGCGGCCCGAAGAACTCGCCACGGCAATCTGCACACAGGAGCCGGAAAAACCGAGCGCGGTCTTCAAACGCAGGCAAACCATCGCTCGCGAAAAGGGCGCCGGCAAGGACGGAGGCGAATCCGATAAGACGCGCGGACGCCTGGAAGGTGACATCGACAACATCGTGCTGATGGCGATGCGGAAAGAACCCAGCCGGCGCTACGGATCGGTGGGCCAGTTCTCCGAAGACATCCGCCGCTACCTGGAGGGCTTGCCCGTCACGGCGCACCGCGACACGTTCGGCTACCGCGCCGGCAAGTTTATGGGGCGGAACGCGAAGGCGGTGGCCGTCGCGGCCCTGCTGCTGCTCTCGTTACTGGGAGGCATCGTAGGGACCGCATGGCAGGCCCACGTGGCCCGCGCGGAACGAGCCCGCGCCGAACGCCGCTTCAGCCAAGTCCGCAAGCTGACTAACTCCTTCCTGTTCGAGTTCCACGACAGCATCGAAAACATTCCGGGGACACTGGCCGCACGCCAACTAATCCTCAAGCGGGCGCTGGAGTATCTGGACAGCCTGGCACACGAAGCCGGCGGCGATCATGCGCTGCAGAGCGAGTTAGCCGAATCCTACGATCGGGTGGGCACTCTTACCTGGGATGTTCAAGCCACCCTGGCAGCGCACCGCAAAGCCCTCGCCATCAACCAGGAACTGGTCAAAGCCGAGCCGTCCAACCGGAAGTATCGGGAGCAATTATCCGCGAGTTACAGCCGGGTGGGCGCGGCATTGCAAGATGCCGGCGATACCGCGGCGACGCTCGCCGCCGCTCATAGCGCGGTGGACTTGATGATGACGTTGTCAAAGGCCGATCCCGGCAACTCCAGGTACTCGGACGAACTGGCCGACGGGTATGTGGGGATGGGTATCATTTTAGAACGGATCGGCAGGGTCGACGAAGCGCTCGACTATGAGTACAAGGGACTCGCCATCCAGCAGTCCCTGCTCAAAGCGGACGAGAATGCTGTCGAGAACCGCCGCCTGGTCATGAACACACATCTGATGATTGCTCGCGGATTGACCGACAACGGTGAATTCAAGGCCGCCATGCAGGAAACCCGCAAATCGCAGGAGGTGGCACAGGATCTCAACCGGATCGATCCAGGAAATACCGTTTACCAACGGGATTTGTGGATCGCCGATATGCGCATGGGAGGGCTGATGCTGAAACTGGGCAACCCGTCCGGCGCCTTGCCGCAGTATCGCAACGGACTCGCTTCCATCGCCCGGCTTTCCGCCGCCGATCCGGGTGACAAGGGGCACCGGCGCGGCCTCGCGGTTACTTACCTTGCGCTGGCCGACGCGTTGGCGGAACTGAAACTCGGCGAGGCGGTGGAGAACTACGAAAAGGCGATTGCCATCAGCCAGGCACTCCTGGCCGGCGATCCCAATAAGCCGGAAACGCAAGACGACCTGGCCAACATGAAAACGCACCTCGCCACGTGGAAAGCCGGCTCCGGCTCTTTCGCCCAGGCGGAGGAACTCTTCAGTAAGGCCCGGGTCTTACTGGAAGCAGCGGTTCGTCGCGACCCCGGCAATACACGGACACAAGGCGATCTGGCTGAAATGTATGCCCGCATCGGCCACCTGCAGGCCACGCTGGCGGTGCGGCAGACGACCCCTGCAGCGAGACTTGCCCGTTGGCGGAACGCGCGTGATTTCTATGCGAAGGGCCTGGATGTATGGGTCGGCCTGCGCAACCAGAATCTTCTGTGGCGTGTCGACGCCGAAAAGCCCGGGCAAGCGATGCGTGCGGTGGCCGCCTGCGATGCCGCTATCGCGAAGTTCTGAGTCGATCTCGCGGGGCGCGAGCCGGCGTCGGTCCTGAATTGCCTGGCTTGGCCGTCGACTCAGCCGTTGTTCCGCCGGTGATAGGAAGGATCATGACTACTGACAAAGAGTTCACCGGCTTCGTTACCGTAAAGGGCGCTCGGCAGCACAACTTGAAAGACATCGACGTGCGCATACCGCGGGATGCGCTGGTCGTTTTTACCGGTGTCTCGGGATCGGGCAAGTCCTCTCTGGCCTTCGGGACTCTTTACGCAGAAGCGCAACGCAGATACCTCGATTCTGTGGCGCCGTATGCCAGGCGACTGTTCGAGCAGGTCGGCATTCCGGAAGTGGACAGCATCGACGGTCTGCCACCGGCGGTGGCGCTGCAACAACAGCGCGGATCGCCTACCACCCGATCTTCCGTCGGCAGCGTCACCACGGTGTCCAACCTACTTCGCATGCTCTATTCACGGGCCGGTACGTATCCCGCTGGTCAGCCGGAACTCCACGGCGAAGCGTTTTCGACGAACAGTCCCGAAGGCGCTTGCCCGAGCTGTCACGGGATCGGGCGCACTTACGATGCGACCGAACAGACCATGGTTCCCGACGCATCTTTGACCATCCGCGAACGGGCGATTGCGGCGTGGCCCCCGGCTTGGGGCGGCCAGAATCAGCGCGACATTCTAGTCACGCTTGGTTACGACATCGATCGGCCGTGGCGCGAACTCTCCAGGAAGGATCGAGACTGGATTCTCTTCACCGAAGAACAGCCTACCGTCCCGGTGTACGCCGGCTTCACCCCGGAAGAAACGCGCCGCGCCCTCAAGAGAAGGGAAGAGCCCAGCTATCAGGGGACGTTCACCGGCGTTCGCCGCTATCTACTTCATACCCTGGCTCACACGGAAAGCGCGCTCACCCGGAGGCGCGTGCTTCAGTTCCTGGTCAGTGCGGCGTGTCCGGCCTGTCAGGGAAAACGATTGCGGCCGGAGTCGCTCTCTGTCAAATTCGCAGGGCTCGATATCGCGGAGATCTCAGCGTTGCCGCTGACGCGGCTTACGGAACTACTTCGCACTTCCGTGAGCAAGGTCATCAAGACGAACTCAGCTCATCCTGAGCGTGCGATTGTGGCGGAGCGGATTACCGCCGATCTGGTCCGCCGCCTCTCGGTAATGCTCGATCTCGGTCTCGGGTACCTCTCGCTCGAAAGAAGCACCCCCACGTTGTCGCCGGGCGAGTTGCAGAGGCTCCGTCTGGCCACCCAGGTCTGTTCGAATCTGTTTGGAGTCGTCTACGTGCTCGACGAGCCGTCCGCCGGCCTGCACCCCGCCGATACCGAAGCGCTCCTTGTGGCCCTCGATCGGCTGAAGGCGTCCGGTAACTCGCTCTTCGTTGTAGAACATGAACTCGATGTGATTCGCCACGCGGATTGGATCGTAGACGTAGGACCGGCTGCCGGGGAGCACGGTGGCCGCATCCTCTACAGCGGGGTCCCGCAGGGACTTCGGGAGATTCAGGAGTCTAAAACGCGCCCGTATTTATTCGGTCAGGAAACGCCTGCCCCGCGGACGCCTCGAACCTCCAGTGGGTGGCTCCGGCTGGATGGCGTAACCCGCAACAACCTCAAGGATCTCGCGATTTCGTTCCCGCTTGGCACGCTGACGGTAGTCACTGGCGTCTCCGGTTCCGGAAAATCAACCTTGGTGAGTCAGGTTCTGGTGGAACTGGTCGGTGAACACCTCGGACACCGGCGCTCCACCGACCCCGAAGATTCCGCGGAGCTTCTCAGCGACGACGCTCCAATCCTTCTGGAAGGGCGAATTTCGGAGGGCGCAAGCGCGATTCAGCGGCTCGTCCAGGTGGATCAGAAACCGATTGGGCGCACGCCCCGCTCCAATCTCGCAACTTATACGGGTCTATTCGATCACGTCCGAAGAATATTCGCGGCCACCAAGGGAGCCAAAGCGCGCCACTATTCAGCCAGTCGCTTCTCCTTCAATGTCGCCGAAGGACGTTGCGAGACCTGCGACGGTGAGGGCTTTGTCTGCGTCGAATTGCTGTTCATGCCGAGCGTCTACGCTCCCTGCTCCACCTGTCACGGAGCGCGCTATAACGCCAAGACGTTGGACATCGATTACCAAGGGAAAAACATCGCAGAGGTGCTGGCCATGACGGTGGATGCGGCCGGCAATTTCTTTGAAGGGCAACCGCAGGTCTACCATGCGCTCGAAGTTCTGCAGCAGGTGGGACTGGGATATTTGCGCCTGGGACAGCCGGCCACGGAATTGTCGGGCGGAGAGGCCCAGCGCATCAAGCTCGCGACCGAACTACAACGCAACCAACGCGGAAGCACGTTTTTTGTCTTGGATGAGCCAACCACTGGCCTACACCCGTCCGACGTTCAGCGATTAGTGGCGCAGCTCGATGGCTTGGTCGAACTGGGGAACACCGTAATCGTAGTCGAGCACGACCTCGACGTGATCGCAGCCAGCGACTATGTCATTGATATGGGACCAGGAGCGGGGGAGGAAGGCGGCCGTGTCGTCGTCTCCGGCACGCCGGCGCAGGTAGCCGCTTCCGAGCGGGGCCGGACCGGTGCCTACCTGGCGCATCGCCTTCGCGTGGCGCCGGAAAGCGCACTCCACCGAAAATGACGAACAGAATTCGACTGATTCATTTCGAAAGGGCCACGGATGTTCCGAATAGCTTCCTTCCAGTAGTTCTCTATCGATCCGTGCTGCCAGCCCATGCAGCCGGCAAGGCCAGAGCGTTTCGGCAACGCTTCCAATGGAACGGCTGGTCTGGGGTCTGGACCGACACCGTCTATGACTACACCCACTTCCATTCCAATGCTCACGAAGTCTTGGGCATCGCCAAGGGCAAGGTCACGCTACGCCTCGGCGGAAACAGTGGTTCGCTGGTACGGTTGAAGGCGGGCGATATGCTTGTGCTGCCGGCCGGCGTCGGTCACCGGCGGGTCAGCGAGAGCCAGGTCGAGGTGGTGGGAGCGTATCCGCGCGGGCAATCGCACTACGATATGAAACGCAAAGGTCGGAGGATACCGCGCGTCGCCTTGCCATCAACCGATCCCTTCTACGGCCCGGACGGTTCGCTCCTGAAAGCGTGGACAGTCAAAGCTGCGCGGGCGCCTCGCTCACCTAGATTCCTGAGCGTCCGAAATCTACAGAATATCGTGTGCCTTCACGGCCGGAGAGGGAACGCGGTAGAAGTTCGAGACTCCAGCTTTCCCGGTCTCGTCCCTCTCCCCGTTGAAATCGCAGGCGGCACTGGGCGCCGAACGAGATGCCTATAATGATGGCGGGGAATCGGGGTCGCCAGCCGATTCCCGCCCCGGCTGTATGTTCGTTGACGAGTGATTCGGAAAGAGCACTCCGAGTGGAAACGCCGAATTCGATACCAAGAGAACACCCCGGAAGGCCAAGGAGAGCCTACCCTCTTGAGCGATTTGCAAACCGCCTAGTTCGCCGGATACGCGACGTGGACCTGTCTGTCCGAGTTTCTCTGCTCCGCCACAGATTCTAAATTAGATGACGGCCTCCGGACTCTCGGTGGCCGTTGGTGTCGCTGGGCGACTGCAGCGACGATCACACCGACCGCTGCAGCATCGACAGTCCCGGACCCAGCCGTGGCCGAGTTGACGGAGCAGGAATGCCAGTACTTCAAGTTCGGGCGAGCGCTTCGTCGAACTCGCGGACCATCAATACGTTCCTCCTGCTGCACGGGATCACCGCAATCCGTGCTCCGCAAAAGCTCGAAGCGCTCGACCTGGTCGGGACGGAGCAGATCGTCACGCGACAGGGGAGAGGGCGGCACCGGCATCGCTGTGTTTCTGACCAAAGCGGGATTGACACGATGCGACCGCGGCGCCCGCATCGGCGCCGAACGCGTGGCGGTGGTCGTGATTCCGTACAACACCACCATCAAGAACGTGCTCTTGTGACAAGCGCACAACTCTCCCTCTTCCCGACACTCGACCACGACGACGCGGTCGGTATCGAGATCGGAGAGAATAACGCGTGCAAGAACTGTGAAAACTGATAGCGCGGTGTCGCGCGGGAAGATGTGAGGTGGGAAGCTCTCATCGATCGGGGCAAAACCTTCGTGCAAGGTCGTGCGAACATGCAAAGCTTGCCAAGTGAGGGCGTAGACCGGCGCTCAGAGCGCCGGTCTATAGGCCAGCCTGAATTCTACTTTCCGATCTGCTCTCCGCAACCGCCCAGTCCTTCGGAGCTACGATTTTCGATTTGCTCCGCCGATCCGCACTCCGGGACCTGCCGACATCCACTTGTCCCGCCAAACGTAACGCTTGTCGCCGGCATGCGGTTGACTTCGCTCTTCATGATGTCTCCTACCGTCCTCGGCCTGAAATTTTTTCAGGTCGTTCCGTTTTCTTGGTGGCGCGAGCAGGCACCTGCTTTTGTACGGTTTCCAAATTGATGCTGGCGCCTCCGTCCTCGATGGCACCTTGCTGCAGCAGTGGATCGGAGATTGCGGTCAGGAGAAAATCTGCGCTCTCTTCCTCACCTAAAGTGTGTGACAGGAGACGGGCGGCGTCGACAGCCCCGATCTGGCGGGCCAGTGCTTTTACTGTGCCATACGCAGCGATTTCATAATGTTCAACGCGCTGAGCCGCGGCGATCAGGGCCAAGTCAGCGGCAATGGGCTCCTTTTGATCACCTTCTTCGATCGTCTCTTTGCCCTCCTCGATGAGCCCCATCATAGCCTTACATGGTTTGGGCTCCGCTTTTTCTCCCAAAACTTCAAAGACCGTTTTTAAGCGTTCGACATGGCCTTCGGTCTGGACCAAATGCTTTTCAAACGCCTCCTTCAGTTTGGGGTGATTTGCAGCCTCCGCCATTTTCGGCAACGCGTTCGTCAGTTGGCCTTCGGCGTGGAGAAGGTCCTGCAATTGTTCTACAAGTAGTTCCTTAAGCTGCGGCATGTTTATCCCTTTTCTAAAGTCGTTACTGATTCTTGATCGCCCCATTGGTTCCCTGCTGGCGAGTACCGGCGTGCGGCGACTCGAATTCCCGGAAAGCCGGAGCTGTTACCTTCACCCAATCTCCGCCTTCGTTCCATGGTCCGCTTTCGTCTGTCTCCCCCCGGTCTCCCGTTCCGGTGGAATCATTGAAATACTGATCGACCAGCCCGGCTGTCGGCGGAATTCGGCCGATAGAAAAGGCGGGTTTTCCCATGCTCTCCAGGGCGGCCGTAAATGCCTTCATGTGAGTGATTTCGCGCGTCATGAGGAATTGTAAGGCATCGATTGTTCCCTGATCGTCGGTGAAATTGATCAGACGCTCGTAGACGATTTTTGCGCGCGCTTCCGCTGCAATATTACTGCGCAAATCCACGTCGAGTTCGCCCGTAATTTTTAGGTAGTCAGCCGTCCAGGCGTCTCCCATCGAATTAAACAAGCTGACCCCACCCCCTCCTGCGATGGCGATGAGAGGATCGGCATGGGCCGCGCGGCGGTCGGTCTTTAGAGGCTTGAGATGCATGCGAGCGAGAGTTCCGACGACTTCGAGGTGGCTGAGTTCCTCAGTTCCGATGTCCATCAGTAAATCTTTTCGCTCAGGATCATCACAGTTCAAACCTTGTATCGAGTACTGCATGGCCGCTGCGAGCTCACCGTTGGCGCCCCCGAACTGCTCTAGGAGCATATTGCCGAAGCGAGGATCGGGAATTCCGATTCGCACCGTATACATTAATTGCTTCACGTGGTGATACATGCGAAATCGTGTTGCACGCAAGTTGCCGCTTCTGCCAATTAGTCAAAACGAGAGTGGCTGGCGGGCTTCTCTAATAGCTTGGTGCCCGCGCAAAAATCGCTCATCGGGTGCGGAAAAAGCTGCCTGCTCGCGCGCCGCTCAACCGGACGCGACGCGACGCAGCGGCTGGCGAAATTCCTTACGGGCAATCTGCTAGGGTCTTTCCCTAGTTTTTATCCGCCGGATCGCTGTCAATGAACAACGGTAGGTTGCTTGCAACTGAATGCGACATGCGTTCTTGCAATGCGACGTTTCTGTTTCCAGCTGTGTCGCTTGCCGTAACCGGTGCAGATTGAAGATGAACGCCCCCCTAGCACTTTATTTGCACGACCATCTGGCCGGTTCCAGCTTTGCGGGCGAACTTCTTCGAGAAGCTCGTCTCGGAATTTGCGGGCGTGCCGACAGGAAGGTCGCGCGGAATCCTCTCGAGCAGATAGCGACCGACCGGTAAACCTTAGATTAAGTTATCGGACAGGTTGGAAAGGAACGCACGAAGATCGGCGAACGTGTGGCCGGATGAAACTAAAGCACGATGATCTCGAGGGTATCGGCGCCTTTGAAGCGTTCTAGGCCATCAGCCTCTGCATTGTGGATAAGCGCGTTGTGTCGGAGGCGCTTCAACTCCTTCAGAACGCCGAACCGCGATTGGCGAGCTTTGACTATGAAGCCCTCGTTCTTAGGGCTGACCGCCAGTTTCAGCAGGCCAGCCAATTCCGCCGGGAGCTGGGTGTCGGCCATGCTAAGAATACACCGCTGAAAGGACTTCGTTTCGAAAGTCTGGAGGAGGCTCAGCACTACTTGGACCACTGGGAAATGCGCTGGGCCGACACGCGCATCCATGGAACCACCAAGCGCCAGGGCGCCGCTATGTTTGCCGAAGAGAAACCGGCGCTGCAGCCGCTGCCCGTCGAGCCCTTCCGCTATTACCAATACGGCAAACGTACGGTGAACCTGGACGGCTGTGCGGAAGTCGATGGAGCCTACTATGGCGCACCCCCGGGATGGATCGGGCGGCATGTCCAGGTGCAATGGGATTCCC
>DATAUB010000040.1:0-440864 GCA_036268475.1 Bryobacteraceae bacterium
AGAAGTGATCAATAGAAGTCATATCGTTTGGTGCACGCTCACGTTACGGAATCGGCTCGGGGTTCGTGGTGCGCACAAATCGCAATCGACGTTACGCCTCTGCAGCTCTGAGACGCACCACAAACGCACTCCCCGAATAAGTACCGGAGAACTTAATCTCTTTCGACCCATATGTGGGCTCTACGAGGAATTTTTCTAACTATTCTTTTGTCGCACGACGTGAGCACTGAAAGGGAGATCCGTGCAGCCGATCGAAGCACGTACCTTCGAGAGTTTATTCCTCACTGCGTGATATGCAAATATCCGGCCCTTTTTACTAGAGCACCGCGGCTTTTGCCCGGTCGAACTCGTTCTGCTTTCGCGCTGCGATCAACGCCTTGGGTCAGCGCGCAAAGTTTCACTCCCTGAGCCGGAATCTTCTCTGACACGGTCGCGTGCGCGAAACGTCGCGCTCATCTACGTAAAAAATCCTCGCAGACTGGCGTCTCTTGCGTTCTTTGTTTAAATTGCGGTTCCTACTGGGAATAGAACCTGAGGCCGGAGCCGACTAATAGGATCAGGGCAAGACCGATCTGAAGCACGACAAGTACGCCTCGCGTTGCGCTTCGTGCCGCACCTGTCGAAGCTAGTTCTCGCAAATCCATTCCGCCCATCGCGAAGGTGACAGGCTTCGATCTAAACACCGTGCGCAAGTACTTGGCGCACCCGGAACTGGAGCCGCGGTATAAGCCGCGGCCGGAAGGACCAACAGTGCGTGACCCGTGGAAGGCATAGATCGAGGAACGGTTGGCGGCGGGAGTTTGGAATGCGCGCCGCTGAATGGCAGAACGACCTCTACGACTTTTCGCAGAAGATTTTTCAGTAGCATAGGCAAATGAGAAGATCGCTCGCCTTTGATGGAGGGCGATTCTTCAAGGAGGCCAAATGGCAAAAGAACGTAGGGACGCGAGGTTGGGTTCGATGAACCGCCGGAAGATGTTGGGCACGGGAGCCGGGTTCTTGGGCGCCGTGACCGGTATTGCCTTCGGGCAGGAAAAGCGTGCCGCCGGGAAGGCCCCGGCAGCCGTCACCAGCCCGAACCTCAACCCGCCAGTGGTCACTGTGCAAGGCGGAAAACTACGCGGGATCAGAGAGGGCAAGACGTACTCCTTCCTGGGTGTTCGCTACGCCGAAGCCGAACGGTTTGGTCAGCCCAAGCCGGTTCAGTCCTGGGAGGGAGTCCGGAGCGCTCAGGCCTATGGCCCGTGCTGCCCGATTCCGGTCCAGAGCACGGTCGGAGCGGACGAGTTGGTTTTTCCGCATCGCTTTTGGATTCAGAACGAGAACTGCCAGTATCTGAACGTATGGACCCAGAACTTTAACCCCGCCGTTAAGAAACCCGTTATGGTCTGGATGCACGGGGGTGGATTCACGAATGGCTCGGCCATCGAAGGATATGCGTACGACGGCAGAAGCCTCAGCGAGTTCGGCGACGTCGTGGTGGTCAGCATCAATCACCGGCTGAACATCCTGGGCACGCTCGACCTCTCGGCCTTCGGTCCCGAATATGCGAACTCCCGCCAGACCGGGATGGCCGACATCGTGGCCTCGCTCGAATGGATTCATGACAATATCGAAGCCTTTGGCGGAGATCCGGGGAACGTCATGATCTTCGGACAGTCCGGCGGCGGTGGCAAGGTCGTCCGCCTTATGCATATGCCCGCCGCGAAGGGCCTCTTCCATAAGGTCTCCGCCCAAAGCGGCAGCGCTAACTATCGGAACACGGATCCGGCCACGAGCATCAAAACCCAGCAGGCACTCGCCGCGGCGACGCTCAAGAATTTAAATCTCACCGGCAGTCAAATCGACAAACTCAAGACTGTTCCGTACCTCGAACTGCTCGCGGCGGGTACTGCGGCGGCAAGAGAACTCGGCGCCGGAGGCGGCGGGGGCTGGAACCCGATCGCGGACGACCATTATGTTATGCGCGAGTTCTGCGACTGGGCCGACTCCATTCCGCTCATGGCCGGTACGGTGTTCAGCGAAATGCAGGGTACGCTCACCAGGGGCGACGGCCGCAAGAACGAATGGACCCCGAAGGAAATCGACGAGCACCTGGCCACCACGTTCGGCGACAAGAAGGATCTGGCCGTCGCCGAATTCAAGGAGGCGTTCCCGCGCAAGAAAGTCCAGGACGTTCTTTACTACGCGGGTGCTTCCAGGGGAGGCGCCAAGAACGTGCTGGCCCGAAAGCTCGAGAGGGGCAAAACGCCTGTCTACAATTACCTGTTCGCGTGGGAATACCCAGTCAATGGCGGCATTACCGCCTTCCATTGCTCCGAACTGGCGTTTTGCTTCCACGCGCTCAACGTGCCACAGGTCAAGACCGCGACCGGCGGCAGCCCGGTCGCCATGGCGCTTCAGGACAAGGTCTCACAGGCGTGGGTCAACTTCGCGAAGATTGGAAATCCCAGCCAGCCGGGCCTCGAATGGAGGCCGTATGCTCCGGATAATCCTCAGGCGATGGTATTCGATACTGTCAGCCAGTGTTATCCGCTGCACGACGACAAGTTGGCATCGTTGCTCCCCGCGACTGGCGGTCGCGGCGGCCGAGGTGGCCGCAGCGGCCGCCCTTAATCACGGAATCGGCGCAATACGGCGAGCGCGGCGGTTGTATAGGCCATACAATAATCGTTGAGGCCGCCAGATGCAGCCAGAGCGGACGCAAAACGGGTGGACAAGTCCGAATATCATGGATTAATGAAAGTCGCGCGCGACTAGTTGTCCACCATGAAGTTCGGCATCAATACTCTGCTCTGGACCGCCGCCTTTGACCGCGAGCATCTTCCGCTACTCGCGCGCATTAAGTCCTGGGGCTTTGACGGCGTCGAGGTCGCGCGGTTCGATTTCGCCGGTTTCCGCGCGGTTGAGATCCGGCGGGCGCTTGCCGACCATGGCCTTGGCGTCACCGGGTGCTCGGCGCTCACCGGCGATCTCAGCTTCACGAGCGACGACGCAGCCGTGCGGACCCGCGCCCGCGACTTCATGAAGTCTGCCATCGAAGCGACGGCCGAGCTTGGCGCGGCCGTCCTCGTTGGCCCATACGTTTCTCCGGTGGGATACCTCAGTGGCAAGCGCCGGACCGACAGCGAGTGGTCGCACGCTGTCGAGGAACTCTCCGCGCTCGGCCCAGTGCTTGACGCGCATAACGTCTTGCTCGCCGTCGAGCCGCTCAACCGCTTCGAGTGCCACACGCTGAATACCACCGCCGACGCTCGCCGCCTGTGCGACGCCGTCAGCAATCCGCGCGTCGGCATCCTGTTCGACACCTTCCACGCCAACATCGAGGAGAAGTCGGTCGGCGCCGCCGTCGAGTCGCTCGGAAAACATTTGAAACACGTCCACACTTGCGAGAACGACCGCGGCATCCCCGGCTCCGGGCACGTGGATTGGGCGGGACTGTTCGCCGCGCTCGGGCGCATGAACTACGACCAATGGATCGTGATCGAGAGCTTCGGCTCGCGCATTCCCGAGATTGCCGCCGCCGCCTGCATCTGGCGCGACCTCGCGCCCGAAGCCGACCTGATCGCGCGCGACGGCCTGAAGTTCCTCCGGTGCATCGCGCGTCGATGAGCCCTGGAAGGGTTTCGCAGAATGAGACCGCCTTCCGATATCGCTAGACAATGGGCCAGCGCGATAGGGTCACAGCATCCCACGCCGAATGCGTAGCAGCGTCTATTGTCAAATCATGCAATTTAGAACGATCCGACGCCGACCAATCGGGACACCAAAATGGGGCCGCGGTCGGGCATTTGGACGTTATTTACACCCGATGCTTGGGCGCAGGTGCGGGGCTTCGGGGTGGCTTCGTGCCCTTCAGGATGAGAGGCTTTGCAATCGCGGCGGTGGCGACGGCAAAGTGCGAGCGTCATGCGCAATTGCACAACGCATTGTCCGATAATTATCCGACGAAAACTGGTGATTACCTGTAATTTGTTGATTTAATTCTGGCGGAGAGAGAGGGATTCGAACCCTCGATAGAGTTTCCCCTATACACGCTTTCCAAGCGTGCGCCTTCAACCACTCGGCCATCTCTCCGGTCCGGGGAATTTGCGGCTGCCGCAACTTCTACGCGCCGTCCCTCAGAATAACACACGCTTGACCCTCCCCTTTTCTAGTACTAATGTATTCGCATGCGCTCCGCTGTCCTCCTCCTCGTCGCCTCTGCGTTCGCCCAATCGCCCGCCTTCGATGTCGCCTCCGTCAAGCCCAGCCCACCCGCCGGCGATCTCCTCCAGATCAATCTCGGCACCTTTACGCACGACGAAGTCACCCTCACCAACGCCACCCTCAGCGAATGCATCCAGTTCGCCTACAGCCTTGTCAGTGAGGATGAGATCGACGGGCCCGATTGGATTCGCGATCGTAACCTGCGCGTCGATATCGTCGCCAAAGCGCCCGCCGGCACATCGCGCGACCAGGCGCTGTCGATGACCCAGGTGCTGCTCGCCGAGCGATTCCATCTGCAGCTCCACCGCGGATCGAAACCGGTTCGCCATCTCGAATTGACGGTCGCCCGGAACGGTCCGAAGATGCCTCCCACGCAGGATGGCGCGCCCGCGCGGCCCAACACCTACAACCGCGGCCGTCTCTTCTACGACCGTCGTTCCATGTACAGCCTCGCTCTTCTGTTATCGCGGCAATTGAAGGAGCCGGTCCTCGATCTCACCGGGCTCAAGGGCTTCTTCGATGTCCACCTCGAGTGGGCGCCTGACGATCCGGCGCCTATGGCCGCCGGCGCTCCGGCCGTCGATGCGGCGCCGCTGCCCGGCATCTATCAGGCCGTCGAAGAACAGTTGGGATTGCACCTCGAATCGAAGAAGACGCCCATCGAAGTCATCGTGGTCGATCATGCCGACCGTGTCCCCGTATCCAACTGACCGCCGCGCGAGCGTGCCGCTTCATCAGATTGTTACCTGCGCACGTTATACTGCTATTTCAAACTCACCTGGAGGGAATTCCCATGACCCGAAATGGTTTTCTCCGCATCGCCGGCGCCGGCGCGGCCTCTCTCGCTATCCGGCCGTTCGCCCATGCCGATGGCAGCAGCAGCTCCAAGTTCTACTTCGCCATCATCGCCGACAGCCACATCATCGATCCTTACTACAAAGGTCCGGAGAGCAATCCCGAAGATACCGAGTCGATGTTCAAAACCGAGGAGCGGCTGGTCGCCGTGCGCGGCCTGTTGAATTCGCTCCAGCCGAAGATGGAAAAAGTTTTCCTGGTGGGCGATTACTTCCATAACTATCCGTCGCCCGACATCGATTTCTACTTTCAGCATGAGACCCGCATCGATAAAGCGAAGGCCATCACCGACAAGTTCGATGTGCCGGTGCACGTGGGGTTCGGCAACCACGATTACTGGGTGCAGGGCATGACGCGCGAAAACTCGCACGAGCTCTTCCGCCGCAAGTTGGGCCTCAAGCCTTACTACAGCGTGGAGCATCGCGGCTGGAAATTCGTGCACCTCAATAACTTCCTGGGAGACACCTGGAACAAGAGCCATCCGCGGTTCGACATGAAGACCGGCTCCCTCGGCGAGGAACAATTGAACTGGTTCGAAGCCGAACTGCGCCAGCACAAGCCGACCTTCGTGTTCATCCATTACCCGCTCTCCATCGTGATGCCCGAGGAAGTGAAGGACTACGGTGTCTATGGCCTTATCAAGACGCACCGCGACACCATCCAGCGCGTGGTCTCGGGCCACTGGCATCGCTGGTTCGAATTCGGCCGCTCCTACGGCCCGCAGCACCTCGTCATGGCTGCCACCCGCTACGATCCCAATGCCTATCTCATCGTCGAGGCCGACCTGAAATCGGTCAGCCACGAGCTGCTCAACATCGACCTGGTCGACTGGAACACGCACTACAGCAAACCCTACGCGGCGCCCAAGGCGTAGCCCCGGCCGTTCCGGCGCCGGCCATCCGATGTTATTCTGCTGTCTTGCCCCCACCGCGCATTCTCGACGTGGGTTGCGGAATCCACAAGCAGCCCGGCGCCATCGGTATCGACCGCAATCCCGCCAGCCGCGCCGATGTCATCGCCGACCTTGACCGCTTCCCCTACCCGTTCGCCGACAGTTCCTTCGAGCGCCTCACTGCCATCCACGTCATCGAACACGTCAACGACGTCATCCGCACCATGGAGGAATTTCATCGCCTGGTGCGCAACGGCGGCACGGTGCGCATTGAGACCCCGCATTACACCGATTTCAGCTCCTTTTGCGATCCCACCCACAAGAGCCACCTCAACAGTTTCAGCTTTCGCTACTTCGGTGAGGATCACGGCGGCTTCGGCTATTACTCGGCGGTGAAATTCCGTGAGATTTCGGTGCGGGTGAAACTACTGGCGCTGTGGAGATGGCTGGGGTTCGAATTTCTGGTGAACCATTTTCGCCGCTACCGGAAATTCTGGGAACATTACCTCTGCTATGTGGTCCGCGGCAAGGTAATGGAGTTCGAGTTCCAGGTAATGAAATAGTGTTCAGCCTCATTTATCGCGCGGCCGACGCTCTTCGCCGCCGCTCGCTCGCCGGCAATCACGGCCGCATCGGAGAAGACCTGGCCCACCGCTATTTGCGCGGCCGCGGCTGCACCGTGGTGGCCCGCAACTATCGTCCGCCCGCCGGACATGGCGAAATCGACCTGGTGGTGCGCCATGGCGAAAAGCTCGTCTTCGTGGAAGTGAAGACGCGCTATACCGCCGATTTCGGCGAGCCGGAGCGCGCCGTGGACCGCGAGAAGCAACTCCACCTCGCCCGCGCCGCCCGCGACTATGCGCGCCGCGCCAACGTAGCCTGGCAGCAGGTGCGCTTCGACGTGGTATCCGTGGTACTTTCGCCGCGCCGCGTCGAATGGCTCCAGGACGCCTTTCATTAAGTCTGCTGTGTCACTCAGCTATAATTGTGAGTTGCATTCATTGAGACTTCGTGAACGCCGTGTAGTAGCGCAGGCTTCCGACTGCAGAGCCTCAAGAATCACTTTTTCCGGAGGCTTTTTCCCCGTTGCCCGAACTGCGTAAGGATCCCGTTACCGGCCGATGGGTCATCATCGCCACCGATCGCGCCAAGCGGCCCAGCGATTTTATCCGCCAGCCGGTGAAATCGTCGGGCCAGGGCGTGTGTCCGTTCTGCACCGGAAATGAATCCAAAACCCCGCCGGAAGTCCTCGCTTATCGCGATAGCGGCGGGCGCGATCAGCCCGGATGGCGCGTGCGCGTGGTGCCCAACAAGTTCCCCGTCCTCGGAATCGAGGGCGAATTGAACCGCCAGGGCGAAGGCATGTACGACAAGATGAATGGCATCGGTGCCCACGAAGTCATCATTGAGACACCCGACCATTTCACCACTCTTGGCGAGATGCCCGAACGGCAGACCGAGGAAGTGCTGTGGGCTTTTAAAGAGCGCGTCAACGATCTGAAAAAAGACGCCCGCTTCCGCTATATTCTTCTGTTTAAGAATCACGGCGAGGCGGCCGGCGCTTCGCTCGAACATCCGCACTCGCAATTGATCGCCCTGCCGGTAATTCCGAAGCGCGTGAAGGAAGAGGTCGACGCCTCCAAGGCTTTCTACGATTGGAAAGAGCGCTGCATCTTCTGCGACATCATCCGGCAGGAGGCCAACGCCGGAGTGCGCCTGGTCACTGAGACCGACCGCTTCACGGTGCTCGAGCCTTACGCTCCGCGGTTTCCGTTCGAGACCTGGATTCTGCCCAAGCGTCACGATTCGCATTTCGAGAATTCCGACGCGCCCACGCTGCAGAACCTGGCGTTCGTACTGCGCTCCACCATGCGGAAGATCGATAAGGTGCTGGAACGGCCGGCGTACAATTTCATTATTCACAGCGCGCCGGTGCAGGATGCGTTCCTCCAACACTACCATTGGCACCTGGAAGTGATTCCTAAACTCACCAAGGTGGCGGGCTTCGAATGGGGCACGGGATTCTATATCAATCCGACTCCGCCGGAAGAGTCGGCGCGCTTTCTGCGGGAAGCCGGCTTGGGTTGACGGGTTGCGCGCGGCAGTCGCGGTCTGGTATAACCGCTAGTCGTGATTTCTTGTGTGCCCAATTGGGCTGCTGGCGATGCCCGGCGAAAAAAGTCCGACTCAAGAAAGCTCCGAGCGGCGAATGAGTAAGCCACTGGCACCCAAAGCAAATCATAATTCCCGAGCGGCGAATTCCAGTTCCGGAAATGCGCCCGGAGATACCCCCAGTCAGTTCACGTGTTACGAAGCGGGTATGAAGCAGTTCCATGCGCGGCAGTTCCAGGAGGCGCGCGATCTGTTCGCGCAGGCGGTTCGCGGGCCGGAGCGCGATGTCGCCAACCGGGCGCAACTGCATCTGGCGATGTGCGACCGCAGGCTGCAACAGATCACCGTCATTCTGGGCTCGGCGGAAGACTATTACAACTACGGAGTGGCGCTCATTAATTCGCGCAATCTGCCGGAGGCGCGCCTACATCTGGAAAAGGCGCTCGAAATGTCGCCCGCCGCGGACCACGTCCATTACGCGCTCGCCCTGGCGCAGGCGCTCTCCGGCGACATGATCAATGCCCAGCAGAATCTCAAGCGCGCCATCGAACTGGAGCCGCGCAATCGCCTGCTCGCGCGTCAGGACGCCGACTTCGCGTCTCTCGTGAACCAGCCGCCGTTCGACGCGATCGTCTATCCGGAGAAGAAGGGCTGGTAAGCCAGCCCGCGGGCTTAGACCGCTTGCACATGGAAGATCAATCGCCACTTCGAGTGGTTGCCATCGGCGGCGGCAGCGGGCTTTCGTCGCTGCTGCAGGGGCTCAAACATTTCGCCCGGCAGGCCGAAGTCACCGCCATCGTTACGGTCACTGACGATGGAGGCAGTTCCGGTCGCCTGCGCCGCGAGTTCGATGTCCTGCCGCCCGGAGACATCCGCAATTGCATGGTGGCGCTCAGCGAAGATTCCGCCCTCCTCTCGCGCTTGTTCCAATACCGCTTCACCTCGGGCCGCGGCCTCAAGGGCCATAGCTTCGGCAACCTGTTTCTCACCGCTCTCACCCACATCATGGGCGATTTTCCGGAAGCTGTGCGCGTGTCGTCGGAGGTGCTCAAGATCGCCGGCCGCATCTATCCTTCCACTGCCGCCAATGTGGCGCTCGAAGCCACCCTGGCCGATGGTTCCAAGGTGGTGGGCGAAACGCGCATCAGCCGCAGCCGCCAGCCCATCCGCCGGGTGCAACTGGTTCCCCGGAAAGTGCCGCCGCTTGCCGCCGCACTGGCGGCCATCGACCACGCCGACGTCATCACCCTCGGGCCGGGATCGCTCTTCACCAGCGTGGTGCCGAACCTGCTCGTGGATGGCGTCGCGGCCGCCATCCAGCGCTCCCAAGCGGTGCGCGCCTGCTTCATCAATTTGATGTCTCAGCCCGGCGAGACCACCGATTTCCTGGCCTCCGACCACCTGCGCGTCATCCACAAACACGGCGGACGGAAATTCGTCGATTATGCCATTGTGAACATCCGCCCCATCACCTCGGCGGTAAAGAAGCGGTATGCGCGTGAAGCCGCCAAGCCCATCGAGAACGATATCGACGCGATTCTCAAGATGGGTGTCAAAGTGATTGCCGGAAGCCTGGCGCAGCGCGGCGAAAAGGTACGACATGAGCCCATGGCCGCTGCCGCCGTGGCTATCAAGCTGGCTGAGGAAGGCCGGCGCCGCCGCTCCGCCCAGCCATAATAGAAGAGATGCAAACTCCCGTTACGGTGGTGATTCTGGCGGCCGGCCTCGGCACGCGTATGAAGTCCCGCAAGGCAAAAGTGTTGCACCGCGCCGGCGGCAAGAGCCTGGTGCAGCACGTTATCGACACGGCTCTCACGTTCACTCCGGCGGAACGCATTTTCGTAGTGGTGGGGCACCAGGCCGCTGAAGTGCGCTCCGCCGTGACCACGCCGGACGTCGGCTTCATCGAACAGCAGGAACAGAAGGGCACCGGCCACGCCGTCATGGTGGGTCGAGGCCAGCTTGAATCGCTGGGCGGCTATCTGATGGTGCTCTACGGCGATTGCCCGCTGCTGCGGCCGGAAACTTTGCAGCGCCTGATCGCCATGCAGGCCGCCGGCGGCTCGGCCGCGACGCTCCTCACCGCCGAAATGGCCGACCCCACGGGCTATGGCCGCGTGATTCGCGATGCCCGCGGCGGCGTCGTGCAGATCGTCGAGCAGAAGGCCGGCAGCGCGGAGCAACTTGCCATTCGCGAGGCCAACATGGGCATCTATTGCTTCCGCGCCGATCTTTTCTGGAAGCATGCCGGCGAACTGCGCACCGACAATCCCGCCAACGAGTATTACCTCACCGACATGGCGGCCATTTTCCACCGCGCCGGCCATTTCGTGGAAGGCATGCGCATCGACGATGCGCGTGAGGCGCTGGGGATCAACAATCGTCTGGAACTGGCCGAAGTCGATCGCCTGCTGCGCGAACGCAAACTGCGGGAAGTCATGTTGGCTGGGGTCACCATCGAGAAGCCCGAGACGGTGACCATCGATGCCGGTGTCGAAATCGGCATGGACACGATCGTCGAACCCTTCGCGCAGCTTCTCGGCGGTACAAAAATCGGCGAGAACTGCCGCATCGGCGCTGCCGCCATCGTGTCCGATTCCGAACTGGCGGACGATGTCGAGATCGGTCCCTTCACATTGGTGCACAGTTCGCGGCTGGAGAACGGTGTTCATGCCGGACCGTTCGCGCGCCTGCGCCTGGAAAATCACGTGGAGGCCGGCGCTCACATCGGCAACTTCGTGGAACTGAAAAAGACGCACATGGGCGCGGGCGCCAAGGCCAATCACCTCGCCTACCTGGGCGACTCCCAAATCGGAGCGCGCAGCAACATCGGGGCGGGCACCATTTTCTGCAATTACGACGGCATCCGCAAGAATCAGACCACCATCGGCGAAGGCGCTTTCGTGGGCAGCAATTCCACCCTGGTGGCGCCCATCGACATTGGGGACGGAGCTTACGTCGGCGCCGCTTCGGTGATCACCAAACCTGTGCCGGCAGACTCGCTGGCCGTAGGGCGTGCGCATCAGGTGATCAAGGACGGGTGGGCGAAAAAGAGGCGCGAGCGGAAATAGGAGACCGGGGATCGGCCTTCGGATTGCATGATCCTGCCGGAATGCGCGCCGCCGTACTCTTCCTGTTTTCCGCCTGTGTGGCGCAGGGGCAATTCCGCGGCACCGCCCGGTTGGTGGTTGCGCCTACCACCATCACCGACGGCAAGGGCCGCATGGTGGACGGCATCGACCCCGCGCAACTGATTCTCTTCGACAACAATGTGCCGCGCCCGATACGGACGGACCAGGCCGCCTATCCCGTCTCACTGGTAGTAGCGGTGGAGACCGGCAACGATTCCAAAGCGGTGCTCGACAAGCTCGCGAACAGCGGCATTCTGTTCTCGCAGGTGGTGGCCGCGGGCGAAGGCGAGACGGCGCTGCTCTCATTCAGCGACCACGTCACCCAGCGCGTGGATTTCACCACCGATCCGGACGACCTGACCGGCGAGCTGAGGCGGCTCCGCCCTGACGGACACGGCGCAGCGGCAATCGACGCTCTGATGGAGGCGTTGCGTATGCTCTCGCATCGCAAGCCCGGGCGGAGGCTGGTGGTCCTTATGATCGGCGAGAGCCGCGATCGCTCCAGCACGGTCAAGCTGCCCGAGGTGGTGCAGCGTGTGCAGCAGCTCAACGCAGCGGTTTACTGGCTAACTTACTCCACCACCTGGACGCGCTACACCGACCGCCGGGTCACGACCTATGGCGATATCGAAGACCCGGCGCAGAAGGGCAAAGACAAAGAGAAGGACGAAACTCCTGTCCCCACCGATACGCCGCCCATGGATCTGCTGGCACCTTTCACGGCACTGGCGCACGTAACGAAGCCAAATGTCGCCGATCTGTTCACGCGCATCACCGGCGCACAACAGATTTCATTCCTTACGAAGGGGGCCCTGGAGACGGCCATCCACGATATCGGCGACGAGATCCATCGCCAGTACATTCTTACGTTTGCGCCCGCAGACGGGGAACCCGGCCAATTCCACGCCATCCGCGTAGCCGTCAAAGGCCGTGCCGATTTGAAGGTCAGGACGCGCGAAGGCTACTGGTCCATTCCGTAAAGCTCTTTTTCGTAACGGTAAACACCCGAGCTCGTTCGGGCCAACGAGCGAACTCCCACATTCTCGGTATAGACTAGATAGGTCTTGGACTACCATGCCAAATCCGTCTGAAGTGAACTCCCGAAAAGCGTTACGCCTCTCCGCAAAACTCCTCTGGGCCTGCCTGTTTCTCCCCTCGGCACTGCTCGCGCAGAACTGGATTCTGCAACATCCGACTTTGAGCCCGACGGCGCGCACCGGGTCTTCCATGGTGTACGATATCGCTCATCATCAGACGCTGCTGTTTGGCGGAGCAGACGCCTCTGGTAATCCCTTGGCCGAAACGTGGGTTTACAACGGCACAACCTGGACCAATGCCACCCCCCCGGGGCCGTCGTCTAGCCCGACGTCCCGGTTGTGGGCGGGCATGGCTTATGACGTCGATACCCAAACTGTGATCCTGTATGGCGGGTGCGCGCAGGTGACCTGCTCGACATACCTGGCCGACACCTGGGAATGGAACGGGTCCACGTCCACTTGGACGTACAAACCATTGGGCGGAACTCCGGGTCCCCGGCGTGGCGCCGCGCTCGCCTGGGGTCCGCAGGCGACCGTTGGGGGGGTCGTGATGACCGGTGGGTATAACGGTTCCACCACGCTGGGGGACATCTACATCTGGGATGGCACCGAGTGGAATACTCCGGAGTCCAATACCCCGGCGGCGCGCGAGTTCGGAACTATGTCGTACGATCCCGACGCCGGGGAACTCGTTCTGTTTGGCGGAGACGACGGCGCCACCCCCGCCAACCCACTCCAGGATACGTGGGTTTGGGACGGAACCGGTTGGGCCCAGTTCATCGGCAACGCCCATCCCACACCGCGCAGCAATCCGTCCTCCGCCTGGGACCCCGTCCGGAGAAGAGTGGTGCTGTTCGGTGGTGGCGGCATGAACGACACCTGGCTCTACATGACCGGGAGCTGGACTCAGGAAGTCACCACCACAAGCCCAACGGGACGATTCTACGGGAGCATGGTGTATGACACCCAGCACGCGCAGGCGGTCTTGTTCGGCGGGCAAAGCACCACCAGCACCAGCAGCGCGTTAGCCGATACTTGGGCTCTCGGTTACTCCTATTCGCAGAACTGGATGCAGATGAATCAGGCGAACGCGCCACTGTCACCGGCAGCGCGTACCGGCGCCTCGGCGGCCCCGTTCAGCGGCGAGATTGTGATGTTCGGCGGCTACGACGGAACCGCCAATCGCGCCGAGACCTGGGTTTGGGGCGGCAACGAGTGGGGGCAACTCTCAAGCAGCGGGCCGACGGCTCGCAACGGCGCTTCCATGACCTACGATGCCGTCGATGGGAAACTGCTGTTGTTCGGCGGTGAAAGCGGAATCAGCGGCAACGGGCTGTTACAAGATACCTGGCTGTTCGACGGGTTGTATTGGAACCCGGTGCCGACTAACGCGTCGCCGACTGCCCGCGATGGCGCCGCAATGGCGTACGATGGCGCCGACCAGTACGTCTTGCTCTTCGGCGGCTTTGGGGGCACCGGCGACGACACCTGGACCTACAAGAGCGCGACCTGGACTCATCAGAACCCTGGAACCGTCCCCACCGGGCGAAGCGATGCCTCGATGGTTTTCGACCAGACCCGCAATCAGATCGTGATGTTCGGCGGATTTACGATCGGCACAGGCGTACCCTTGGCCGATACCTGGGTCTGGAACGGAAACAACTGGGTCCTACTGTCGCCCGCTCATAGCCCATCGCCCCGGGGAGCGGCCGTCATGGTTTACGATTCGGTGCATGGAACTGTGCTGCTGTTCGGCGGACAACAGTTCGACGACATGAACGACACCTGGCAGTGGGACGGTGTGGACTGGACGCAATTGAGTCCGTCCACCTCGCCCACATTCCTCGAAAATGGCGCGGCAGGGTATTTGCCGACTCAGGGGCTCGTGATGTTCGGTGGGCAAAGCAACGGCACGGTGCAGGGCCAGACGTGGGTATTGGGAAGCCCGTTCGTCAATCCCGCCTTGCCAACCGCCTTTGCCAGCCAATCGTACGGATATACCATCGTTCCTTCCGGAGGCGTCGCGCCTTACACCTTCACTCAGGACGGCCAACCCACCACCTTCGCCGCCAACGGGATGACTTTCAACGCTGCTACGGGAGCCATCAGCGGAACCGCGCTTAACGAGGAGCAGGCGTCCACCATCGGCGTTACTATCACCGACTCCCAAGGACAGAGCCAGGACGTCGCTTTCGAGCTGGTAACCGATAACGCCATCACGTTCAATCCCAATCCGCCGAGCGATGCCACTGCCAGCGCCACTTATTCCTATCAGCTCACTGCCACCGGGGGTACCGGACCGTTCACTTACTCCGTGCAGGGCGGTCCGTCGTGGCTCTCTGTCAATTCCTCCGGAGTGCTGACGGCGACGGCCTGCACCGCCTCCACCAGCGCCAGTTATTCCCTGGTCGCTACCGACAGCGTGAACGGCAGCGCCACGGCGGGTTCGTTTACCATCAATTGCAATCCCGCACCGCAAATCACCCCCGCAAGCCTCCCGCCGGCGCAATACGGCAGCTACTATTACGTTGCCCTGAATACCAACGCGGTGTACGATTCGCCGGGCGCGTCCCCCTACGCATGGACCGTGAGTGCCGGTTCGCTGCCTGCCGGCCTGACGCTCGACCCTATGTATGGGGAGATTTCGGGAACCCCGACCGCGGCTGGAACCGTATCATTCACCGTCAAGTTCACCGACGCATGGGGCGCCTTTACCACCAAGCCGTTCCAGATTCCGGTGGCGTTGTCGTTTAACAGTGCCAACCTGCCGACCGGCGTAGTCGGAGTCGCTTATCCCGCCACCACTCTCTCCGCTTCCGGAGGCACGGCCCCTTATACCTTTTCCGTCACAGGATTGGCGGCCGGCCTCACTTTGAACACCAATGGAGCGATCGTCGGCACGCCCACCACTGCGACTACTTATAGTGCCAATTTTACGGTGCACGATTCCGCGAGCAACTCGGGGGCAATCTCGATTCCGATTTACGTCGTACAGCCGGGAACCAATCCCGAGGATTGGGTGCCGCTTGCGCCTGCCTTCTCTCCCGCGGACCGTTCCAACAACAGCATGTTTTACGATTCGGTCCGCAGCAAGGTAATCATGTTCGGCGGCAACGGCGACACCACCGACCTGGGCGACACCCTGTCATGGGATGGGACTAACTGGACTACCGCTGCCACCTCCGGCCCGGCCCCGCGAGGTGGAGCGGCCACGGCATTCGATCCGGTCCATCAGCAGGGTGTACTTTTCGGCGGCTACTTGAACGGCAGCTACCAGAGCGACACCTGGCTCTGGAACGGGACGAGTTGGTCGCAGCCGGTACCGGCTCATCCTCCGCAGTCCCGAACCAACGCCATGATGGCATGGGACGGCCATCACATTGTGCTTTACGGCGGCTCGATCGGCGATGGCGATTGGGGCGACACTCTGATTTGGGACGGCTCCGACTGGACGGATGTCAGCCCTTCTCCCGGTCCGCCCAACCGCACGGGCGGGGGCATGGCATATGATCCGGTTCACGACAAGGTGCTACTGTTCGGCGGCTACGATGCCGAGAGCAACAACGAATTCTCCGATACCTGGATTTGGGACGGCGTCGCCAAGACCTGGACCGCGGCGCCCCCCGGACCTTCCCCGACCGGCCGCGAGGGTGTGGCTCTTGGGTTCGATTCGCAGCGCAATCAGATTGTCCTTTTCGGCGGTTTCGACGGCTCAAACCTGTTGGGCGACACGTGGACGTGGAACGGTTCCAGCTGGAGCCAGTTGACTACTCTGCACGCGCCCTCGCCGCGCAGCTATTTCGGGATGACGTTCGACACCGCAACGTCCAATATGGTGCTCTTCGGCGGCAGCGGCGCGACATCCAACCTGAACGACACCTGGGTTCTGGGAGGCCCCTCAATTACCGGCGGCACACTTCCCCCCGGCGTCGAAGGCACGCAGTATAACGACCTCCCGGCCGAAGTGGGCGGCGTCGCTCCGCTGACTTTTCTACTCTCTGGCGCGCCGGCGTGGATGGTGGTCAATCCCGCGAACGGCGGGCTGACCGGGAACCCGAACGCCGCGGGAACCACCAACTTCAAAGAAATCGCGGTCGATTCCTACGGCGTCACGAGTTCCGCGAATCTTTCCATCATGATCAGTCCGCCGTCGGTGCCGCTGTCGCTGGTGACGACGACGCTGCCGGATGCCACGATGGGCAGGAATTATAATGTGCCGCTGTCTGCTACAGGAGGAAGCGGCGGCTACGTATTCTCGGTCAACCCGTTGCCGGCCGGCCTCTCAGTCAACGCGGCGTCCCTCACAGGCATTTGTACCGCCGGTGCTACCAACATCACGTTGATGGTCACCGATAGCGCCATGGAAACCGCCTCGGTCAGTGGGCTATCGGTTGCCTGCAACCCGCCGCCGTCTATTACGACTACCTCTCCCCTGCCGAATGGCGTGGTGAACACGAACTACAGTCAGACCTTCCAATCGAGTGGTGGGACCGCGCCGATCGTCTGGAGTGTTCCCCCCTCGGCGCTGCCATCGGGATTCAGTCTGACCCCGGCCGGCCTGTTGAGCGGAAGCTCGACGACGCCGGTATCGGCCACTTTCAACGTCACGGCGACGGATATGTGGGGGGCCACTGCGACCCTCTCTTTCACCTTCCATATCGAATCGGCGGTGAGCATCACGACCGGTTCGCTGCCGGCCGGTGTTCAGGGATCGCCATACCCCAACGGGGTGACGCTGGGGGTGAGCGGCGGCAGCGGCAACTACGCTTTCAGTGCCAACCTCCCCGCTGGATTGCAGATCGATCCCGTGACGGGGGCCATTACCGGCCTGCCCACTGCCAGCGGCATCTATCAGGTGACCTTTCAGGTGACCGATCCGCCGCAGATAGCGACCAGGCAGATTCCGCTTCAGATTCTCGCCAATATCGGGAATCCCAACTGGACGAATCTCAGTCCTGCCGGTCCTCCCTCTGCGCGCGACAGTTACGCGATGGCCTTCGACCCGGTGCGTGGCGTGAGCGTATTGTATGGCGGCACGGGGCTCGGCGACACCTGGACGTTCCAGTTCCCGTCGACGTGGACGCAAAAGGCGACCAGCGGCCCGCTGGCGCAATCGGGCGCCGGCATGGCGTGGTTGGCCTCGCAGAGCAATATGGTGCTGTTCGGCGGTGTGATCAACGCCACCAACCAGTCGCAGACGTGGGTCTGGGACGGATCGGGCTGGACGCAGAAATCTGTTTCGCCGGCTCCCCCGGCGCGGTCGTTCGCAGGGCTGGCGCCGGATTCGGCGCACAATACCGTGGTTCTGTACGGCGGCACGTCGGGCATGGGCTATGCGAACGCCTTGCAGGACACGTGGACGTGGGACGGAACCAGCTGGACGCCGCAGGAAAATGAGACTTTTCCAGCGCCTGCATTTGGGCCGTCACTGGCGGATGGCCCCACCGGGCCGGTCCTATTCGGCGGGTATGACAATACCGGAGACCTGCTGAACCAGACTTGGGTGTGGAATGGAAGCGACTGGTTCCTCAAATCGCCGTTGATTTCGCCGCCGGCGCGCGCTTTTGCCGGGATGGTCTTCAACAGCTCCACGGGCGTTACCATTCTGTTTGGCGGCACAGGAGCCTCGGGCGCGCTGAACGATGTCTGGCAGTGGGACGGCGCGAACTGGACGCAGCTGAATCCGGCGACCAGCCCAACCGCCCGGACTAATATCGCGCTCTCTTACGATTCCGGGTCGAAACAGGCGATTCTGTTCGGTGGCGCCAACACACCCCAGCCCGACACCAGCGATACCTGGACTTTCGGGTTCCCGGCAATTGTCAACACCACGCTGCCGGCCGCTACCGCCGGCGCCAATTACACCGCTAACGTGCAACTGATCGGCGGCACGCCGCCATATATTTACTTCGCCACCGGCAACCCGGAGACTTTTCCCGCCGGATTGACTCTGAACCAGACCACGGGACAGATTAGCGGCGCCACACAATCGGTGGGGATGTATTCCGTCGGCATCAAGTTCGGCGATGCGCAGATCGGCACCGCCAGCATTCCCAGTACTCTGAGCCTGACTGTAAACTCCGCCGGCACCTTGGTGCTGGCAACCAACTCGTTGCCGGACGCCACCATGGGAACCGCCTATTCGGCTTCGCTCTCGGCAACAGGCGGGGTTGGGGCGTACACTTTCTCCGCTACCGGTTTGCCCACGGGAATGCAGGTCACCGGCAGCCAGATTACCGGACAATGCACCGCCGGCGCCACGCAGGTGATGCTGATGGTGCACGATAGCGCGGTGCCGGTCGCCAACACGGCGAGCGACGGACCGCTCACACTGAAATGTAATGCACCGCCGTCTATTACCACCACACCTCCGCTGCCGAATGGGATCGTGAACACGAACTATAGTTTTACCTTCCAATCGTCAGGCGGCACCGGGCCGATTACGTGGAGTGTTCCGCCGTCGGTGTTGCCAACGGGCTTCAGCCTCTCCCCGGCGGGCGTATTGATGGGCAGCTCGTCGACGCCGTTTTCAGTGACGTTCGGCGTGACCGCGACCGATCACTGGGGCGCCTTTGCGACCGTCTCTTTCACATTAAATATCGAATCGACGGTGACCATCACGAGCAGTTCGCTGCCCAATGGCGTCCAGGGATCGCCATACCCCACTGGGGTTGCGCTGGCGGTGAGCGGGGGTAGCGGGACCTACGCTTTCACTGCCAACCTGCCCGCGGGATTGCAGATCGATTCCACGACGGGCGTCATCACGGGTGTGCCCACCGGCAGCGGCATCTCCCAGGTGACCTTCCAGGTCACCGATCAGACGCAAACCGTCAGCAGGACGATTCCCCTCCAGATTCTGTCGAATACCGGCAATCCCAACTGGACGAATCTCAATCCAGGCAGCCCTCCCTCCGCGCGCGACAGCTACTCGCTGGCCTTCGACGCGGCGCATGGCGTGAGCGTTTTGTACGGCGGCACCGGATTGGGAGATACGTGGACATTCCAGTTCCCGTCCACGTGGACGCAGAAGGCGACCAGCGGCCCGCTGGCGCAATCGGGCGCCGGCATGGCGTGGATGGCCTCGCAGAATAATATGGTGCTGTTCGGCGGACTGATCAATGCCACCAACCAGGCCCAGACGTGGGTGTGGGATGGATCGACGTGGACGCAGAAGTCTCCTTCTTTGGCTCCCACGGCGCGGTCGTTCGCGGGGATGGCGCCGGACTCGGCGCACAATACCGTTCTCCTTTACGGAGGCACGTCGGGATCGGGCTTTGCCAATGCGTTGCAGGATACGTGGACGTGGGACGGAACCGGCTGGACGCATCAACCGACTGCGACCTTTCCGGCGCCTGCGTTTGCGCCGGCACTGGCGGACGGCCCCACCGGGCCGGTACTGTTCGGCGGGTACGACAACACCGGCGACCTGCTAAACCAGACCTGGGTGTGGAGCGGGACGGATTGGTCCCTCAAATCGCCGGTAATTTCGCCGCCCGCGCGGGCATTTGCCGGCATGGTCTACAACAGCAAGACTGGCGTCACAGTCTTGTTCGGCGGACAGGGCGTTTCAGGCGCTCTGCAGGATGTGTGGCAGTGGGACGGCGCCAACTGGATTCAGTTGAATCCGGCGGCGAGCCCATCCGCGCGCACTCATATCGCGCTGGCCTACGACTCCACGGTGAATCAGGCAATCCTGTTCGGCGGCGCCAACACGCCCCAGCCCGATACCAGCGACACCTGGACTTTCGGATTCCCGGCGCTCATCAATGCGACCCTGCCTACGGCCACCGCGGGCGCCAATTACACCACTAATGTGCAACTGATCGGCGGCACGCCGCCTTACAACTACTTCGCCACCGGCAACCCGCAGACTCTTCCCAGCGGGCTGACCCTGGACCAGACGACTGGACAGATCAGCGGCGCTACGCAGTCGGTGGGGACGTATTCCGTGGGTGTCGCCTTCGGTGACCTACAGACCGCGACCGCATCCATTCCCGGCACCCTGAGCCTGACGGTAAGCTCCGCGGGCACATTGGTGCTGGCAACCACTACGTTGCCGAACGCCACCATGGGGACCGCGTATTCGGCGCCGCTCTCGGCAACGGGTGGGGTTGGGGCATACACTTTCTCCGCTACCGGACTGCCTGCGGGCTTGCAGGTCAGCGGCAGCCAGATTACTGGAATGTGTACCGCCGGTTCCGCGCAGGTGATGCTGATGGTGCACGACAGTGCCGTGCCGGTTCCCAACACGGCCACCGGAGGAACGCTGACGGTGCAATGTAATGCACCGCCTTCGTTTATCACCACGTCGCCCTTACCCACCGGGGTAGTGGGGACTCCTTACACCGTGGCTCTGCAGGCAAGCGGCGGAACTGCGCCCATCGTCTGGTCAGCGCTTCCGAATTCGCTGCCCACCGGATTCCAGTTGTCTTCTGCCGGTGTGCTCAGCGGAACGGCCTCCAGCCCGGTTTCCGCTACCTTCAACCTGACAATCAGCGATTTGTGGGGCGCCGGCGGCAGTAAGTCTTACAGCCTGACCATCGACCCCGTGCTCTCCATCACCACTGTGTCGCTGGTCAACGGCACTGCCGGCGTGGCGTATCCCGGCGCCACCCTTGCGGCTACCGGCGGCAGCGGCAAGTATTCGTTCTCCGCCGTCAGTGGACTGCCCGCGGGCTATTCGGTCAATCCCCAAGGGGCCGTCTCGGGCACCACCACTCAGACGGGATCGTTCATGCCCATCTTCAAAGTGATGGACCAGGACGGGCAGGCCGCCACCGCGGAGGTCAGCCTCAACGTCCTGAACGGCAGCGGCATCACCATCCTGTCCCCCACCGCACTGCCGACGGGTGCCATCGGGCAGCAATACACCTACCAGTTCCACTGGAGCGGTGGAGTATCGCCCACCAGTATCGCTTCGTCGTCGCTGCCATCCTGGCTGGTTCTGAACGCGTCCACGGGGAACCTCACGGGCACGCCGCTCACCGGCGGTATCTACACGTTCCCCATCACCGTGACCGACTCCCAGTCTCCGCCGAATTCGGCGACGCAGACCGAAACCATCATTGTCAGTCCGCCCTCCGTCACCACCGTTTCGCCCCTGGCGGAGGCCTATGTCGGGATCCCGTACTCCAACAAGCTGACGGCCGGTTCCGGCACTTCTCCCTATAGCTTCAGCTCCGCCAACCTGCCCACCTGGCTCGCGCTGGCGAGCGATGGAACGCTCTCCGGCACGCCGCCTCCGGGTACGCCGGCCAGCGTTTCCTTCGACGTGACGGTAACCGACTCGCTGGGCGCGTACAGCACCGGCACCTTGACGTTGCCGGTTCTGTCGACACCCACTCTGTACTTCCAGACGGTGTCGCCGCTGGCGTCGGCCACGCCCGGCCTGCTCTATTCGGTGACATTGCAAGGCGGCGGAGGCAACGGCGTCTTCAACTTCAGCGCGACCGGTCTGCCCTCCTGGCTTGCGTTGAACTCGAAGACGCATGTATTGTCGGGCACGCCGCCGGCCGCCGGGCCGGTGACGTTCCAGATCACCCTCAGCGACAACGTCAACCAGTCGATTAGCCAATACTTTACGTTGCCGGTCAATGGCACACTTCTCTTCGACACTCCGGCCACCCTGCCGCCTGCCAGCGTCGGCCTGCCGTATTCCGAAACGCTGCTGGCCTCGGGCGGCAGCGGAACCTATTCGTGGACGGCGTCCGGTTTACCGTCGTGGCTCTCGTTGAGTTCGGCCGGCGTGTTCAGCGGTACGCCCACGCAGGCAGGCCCGTTCACTTTCCGCATTACCGTGACCGATAGCCAGAGCCACACGCTCAGCCGGACGTTCACGCTGGCGGTAGTCTCCAGCCTCACGATCGAGACCGCTTCTCCGCTTGCTCCGGCGACGGCCAACTTCCCCTATTCGCTGACGCTCGCCGCCGCGGGCGGTGCAGGCAGTTACTCGTGGACCGGCAACAGTCTGCCACCCGGCTTCAATGTAACGCCGAACGGCGTACTGACCGGTATCGCGCAGTCGGCAGCGACCCTGAGCCTCAGCGTAACCGTGCAGGATGCCTCCAGCAATGCCGCCACACAGGTACTCAGCCTGCCGGTAAACTCCGCCGTTACGTTGAACCTGCCCACTCTGCCGCAGGGCGTGGTGCAGGTGCCTTACTATGGCAACCTCACCGCCTCTGGCGGAGTTCCGGGCTATACCTTTACGGCCACCGGTCTGCCCGCATGGCTGAGCCTGTCGCAAGCTGGATATCTGAGCGGCACGCCGACCGCTGCCGGTCCGGTAACCATCCAGGTTACGGTCACCGATTCGCAACAGAACTCCACCACCCTGCCGATTCCGATTACCGTGAACCCCGCGCTATCGATAACCACCTCCTCATTGCCGTCCGCGGGGGTCAACACGCCTTACACCACAGCCCTGTCGGCCGTCGGCGGAATCGCGCCGCTCACGTGGTCATCCACCAACCTGCCCGCGGGCCTGCAACTCTCCACCGCCGGCGTGCTGAGTGGCACGGTCACCAAGACCGGTGTCTATTCGCTTACCGTGACGGTGTGGGACAGCGGCACTTCGTTGGTATCGCAGCCGTTCCAATTGGTGGTTTCGACAGGAGTACCGCTCTCGTTCGTCAGTGCGGCCACCTTGCCCACCTGCCTTCCCAACGCTTTCTGTTCCAATCAGATTGTCGCGTCGGGCGGCGTTCCGCCTTACATTTTCTCGGTCGCTCCTAATGCGAATCTGGGCGGCCTTTCGCTTTCCGCGTCCGGCCTGCTGAGCGGCACTCCCAACTCGGGCGGCGCCATCAGCGTTCCGGTGATTCTTACCGATCAGCAAAACAGCATCAGCGCCACCTTCACGCAACCTGTCATCGCCAGCCTGTCGATTGTTACCGGCAGTCTTCCCGGCGGAACGGTGGGCGTGAAGTATGGCGCCGGGTTGACGGCCGCGGGCGGCAATCCGCCATATACCTGGAGCCTGGTTGCGGGATCGGGCTCGCTGCCCGCCGGCTTGACCCTCGATTCGTTCGGCGGAGACATTGTCGGCACGCCGACCGCGGCAGGTACGGCGACCTTCTCGCTGCAGGTGAGCGACGGTCAGCAGACCAGCGCGCCGCAGCAACTCTCCATTGCCATCGCCGCCGTCACGGTACCCACTAGTCTCTCCATCGCCAGCCCGGCGATGCTGACTCCCGGCATGGTCGGCACGCTTTACGGCCAGACCCTGATGGCTTCGGGAGGTAGCGGAAGCTACACCTGGACGCTGACCTCCGGAGCCCTGCCTACCGGCCTCTCGCTCTCACCCAGCGGCGCCATTACCGGCACGCCCACTGCTGCGCAGACCGCCTCCTTTACTGCCGTGGTGAACGACATCGGCGGAAACTCGCTTCCCGGCGCATTCACCCTCGTGGTGGCCAGTTCGAATACCGTCTCGCTAATCACTCCCAATCCGCTGCCCGATGGCGCTCAGGGAGTTCCCTACAACTACGCCATCAATGTGCTGGGCGGCACTCCGCCCTATTTCTACTCCATCGTCTCCGGACAGGTGCCACCCGGCCTGACGTTCGACGCCACCAATGGCACGCTCAGCGGCACGCCGACGCAATCGGGCAGCTTCGATCTGGTTTTGAACGTGACCGATAGCGGCGGCTCAAGCGCAAGCGTCGGGGGCGGATCGTTCGGGAAGCCCAGTGCGCATGCAGTAACGTCCAATAACTACACCATCCACATCGCCGCCGTGGGGGCGTATCAGATCACGACCGCGCCGAATCTGCCCATCGCGACCATGGGGACGGCCTACTCCACGGCGTTCGCGGCATCTGGCGGCGCCACTCCCTATATCTGGTCGCTGGTGCTCGGAAACATGCCCGCCGGGCTGACGCTTACTCCCGGCGGAACAATCAGCGGCACTCCCACGCAAGCGGGATTGTCTTCCCTTGTGGTGAAGGCGACGGATGCCACCGGCGCCGTCGCGACCGGGGCGTTTGTGCTCCAGGTGGTGAATCCGAACGTACCCACCATCAATCCCGTTCCGCCTCTGCCGCCCGGGACGGTGGGCCAGAGTTACACTGCCGCGCTCACCGCGGTGGGCGGCCACACTCCGTATATCTGGTCGATCCCGACCGGCTCACTGCCGCCGGGCGTGACACTGAATTCGCAGGGCGGCTCTCTCTCCGGAACTCCCACCAGCGCCGGTAATTACCCCTTCACCGCGCAAGTGGTCGACGCCCGGCAGATCGTGGCGACGCAGAACTTCACGCTGCGGGTGAACGCCCTCAACCTGCAGATTTCGCCTGCCACCATACCGCCCGCTACCGCGAATCTGCTCTATACCGAGGGCCTCAGCGTGTCCGGCGGAACCGCTCCTTATAACTGGTCGCTGAGCGCCGGCGGTCTGCTGAGCAGCTTTACCATCGATCCGGCAACCGGCCAGATCTCCGGCACTCCTACCGTGCCGGGAACCTACATGTTCACCATCTCGGTGGTGGACTCCAACTTCGGCATCGGCATGCAGACCTATCAGTTCGTAGTGCAGAACGCTACCGCGGCGCTTTCCATCGGCACCACCACCTTGGCCGTGGGCACGGTGGGCGCCGCCTACGACGTAGGTTTGACCGCCGTGAACTCCGCGCCGCCGCTGACCTGGACCATCCAGTCGGGCACGCTGCCGACCGGAATCCAGTTGGCGGCCTCCACCGGCATTCTGGCGGGAACTCCCAGCCAGGCCGGCAGCTACCCCATCACCGTCCAGGTGGCGGATTCCACCGGCGCCACCGCTCAGAAAAACTTCACCCTGACGGTGAGTGCGCCGCCCTTGACCATCGTCACTGCCGCCCTTCCCGGCGGCGCGCTGGGAACGGCGTACAGCCAGACCATCCTGACGGCCGGCGGAACGGGCGCACTGACGTGGTCGATCTCGTCGGGCACGCTGCCCGGCGGTCTCACACTGGGCGCCACTACGGGCATCGTTTCGGGGACGCCTTCGGCCTCCGGCACTTTCTCGTTTGCCGTCAAAGCAATCGATAGCCTGGGCGTCACCGCGCAGCAGTTCCTCTCGGTGACGATTGCCCCTCCTCCCGCGCTACCGTCGATCACGGTGACCGGCCTGCCCGCCACTTCCAAACCGGGCGACCAGCCGACCGTCACCCTTACTTTACTCAGCGCCTATCCGCTGCCGATTACGGCGACCGCGACGCTTTCGGTCACTCCCAGCCACGGGAGCGCCACCGATCTCATGTTCGCCAACGGCACGCGGACCGCGACCGTCACCATCCCGGCCAACTCCACCACGGCTACGCTGCAATTTCAGACGGGGACTTTGCCGGGCACGATCCAGATTACGTTTACGTTCAGCGCGGCGGGTGTCGACATCACTCCGACCACTCCGCCGTCGTCGACCACCACGATTGCCGCCACCGCTCCTACCATCAGCAGCGTCAAGGTCATCAGTACGTCGAGCGGCATCCAGGTCACTGTGGTGGGCACTTCGACCACGCTCGATATGAAGACCGCGACCTTCCAGTTCACGCCGGCGGCGGGGGCTACACTGCAAACCACCACGGTAACGCTCGATGTGAGCAGCCTCTTCACGACGTGGTACGCCAGTGCGGCATCGGCAGCCACCGGGTCGCAGTTCTCGCTCGCCGTGCCGTTTACGATCACCGGGAACGTTTCGTCGATAGCGTCGGTCTCTGTCACGCTCACCAATTCGGCGGGCACATCGGCAGCAGTCAGCGCCAACGTACCGTAGAAGCCTTATGCGCATCGCCGCTTTCATCAGCATTGCCGCCGTCGCCTTCACGGCCGCGGCGGCCGACCGCAAGGGCGTGCAGTTCGCCCACCCCGGCGCCCAGCCGCTGCTGCTCGACCTGCATATTCCCGATGGCCCCGGTCCGTTTCCGGCGGCCATCCTGGTGCACGGCGGAGGGTTTGACCAGGGTAGCCGAGCCACCAACGTGGCGCCTTTGTTCGAGCCGCTGGCGAACGCCGGTTTCGCCTGGTTCAGCATCGATTACCGGCTCGCTCCCGAGGCCCACTTCACTGAAGCGAACGCCGATCTCGAGACCGCCATTCGTTGGGTGACGGCGCATAGCGGCGAATACCGCGTGGATACGCACAAGCTGGTCATCATCGGGGAATCGGCCGGCGGATACCTGGTGAATTATGCGGGCACGCATGAAACTCCCGCCACTACGATTGCCGCCGTGGTGGATTTCTACGGCCCGGTGGAATACGGTACGCAATCCCTGGGGCGTCGCGCGCATCCCGAATTGTTCAATATGGCGACCATCAATCGCCATGCCTCCAACGGCGGGGGCATCCACTTCTTCGGCGTGGAGGCGCTCGACGCGGCGGGCCTCGCCAAACTGCACGAGATCTCGCCCCTGGCCGGCGTGCATCGGGGCATGCCGCCGTTTCTGTGCATTCACGGAAACAAAGACGACCAGGTGTCGTACAGTCAATCGATCGACATGTGCGACGCCATGCATCAGGCAGGAGTGGGCTGCGAACTGATTACCATCGAAGGCGGCGGCCACGGAATGAGCGGCTGGCGCGCGCCCGAGATGCAGCACTGGAAGCGGGAGATGGTGGCCTGGCTAAAGAAGACGCTGGCTGTGAAGTAGCAATCGGCACTTGGAGTGCTACGGCAATGCCAGGGAGACCTGCGCATGAAAAGTAAGGCACATCTGATGCACCGGGGGATCGATAGGACCGCGGCAAAAATCACGCCCAAGGCTGAGAGTGTCAATCGTCCGGAAAATGAAGTCGCGACCCTGGCTTACAGTTACTGGCAGCAGCGCGGCTGTCCGGATGGCTGTCCCGAAGAGGACTGGTTCCGCGCCGAACGCGAGCTGAGCGGACAAACACAGCGCAACGCCGGCACCGCGTAGAAGCAAACCATGCACCCGACAAGGCAGCGCCGGAGTTCGGCTTGCCGGGGAGTCTGGTCCGTGCGGCGACAAAGTATTCTACGCGGTAGGATCGAGACCACGCAGTCTTCAATCGAGGGCGATCACGATGGCGCCGGCGGCGATGAGCAGCACGCCCAGTCCTTTGCCCCAGGTGAGTTTTTCGCCCAGAAAGACCGCGGCAAGCAGAATCACGAAGACTACGCTGAGCTTGTCGATGGGCGCCACCCGCGATGCCTGCCCTACCTGTAGCGCATGAAAATAGCACAGCCAGGAAAGGCCGGTCGCCAGGCCGGAAAGCGCCAGGAAGAGCCACGTCCTGGAGGTGAAGTGCTGGAACGGGGTGCCGGAGCGCACCGCCAACGCCAACATCCAGGTGAAGATCACTACTACCGAGGTGCGGACGGCGGTCGCCAGATTGGCGTCCACGCCGGCCACTCCGATCTTGGCGAGGATGGCGGTAAGGGCCGCGAATACCGCGGATAGCAAGGACCAGATGAGCCACGTCATCAGGTCCAAGCTATCACGCGTGGCCGTTGGCGGGAAGCTACTTGCTCTCGATGGTGAGGAAGTGGTTCACGCCATCGCGCACGATCAGCAGCAGAGTGGGACGCGTCCCCGACAGCTTCATCGAGGCACGAATGTCGGTCGCCGATTTCACCGCCTGGTGATTCACTTCCAGAATCACGTCGTCCGCCTGGAGCCCCGCCTCCGCCGCCGGGCTGTTGGCAGTGACGTCGGTGATCACCACGCCTTCCGTGTGTTTCAGCTTCAGCCGGCTGGCGATGCTCGCCGTCACCGGCTCTACGGAGACGCCGAGTTGTCCGCCCGCCGCTTCCCCACCGCCGCTGCCGCCTTCCGAAGAAGCGGCCGCCGCCGTGGTATCCAGTTGAGTGAGCTTGGCGTGCAGTTGCTCTTCATGGCCATCGCGGAGCACGCTCAGAGTGACGTCCGTTCCCGGAGGCGTGGCCGCAATGCGATTGCGCAAGGAATTGGAATCTTCCACGGGTGTGCCATTTATGGCGGTGACGACATCGCCCACACGGACTCCGGCGCGGTCGGCCGCCAGTCCGGATTCGACGCCGCTCACCAGCACGCCGCGCGAGTCTTTCAGGTTCATGCTCTTTGCCAGGTCGGGTGTGATCTCCTGAATTTCCACGCCCAGCCGGCCGCGACTGACCTTGCCGTTCTTCACCAACTGATCCATCACGCTGCGCGCCATGTTGGATGGGATCGCGAAACCGATTCCGATATTGCCGCCGGAGGGCGAGAGAATCTGGCTATTGATGCCGATGAGTTCGCCGCGTGTGTTCACCAGCGCGCCGCCGGAGTTGCCCTGATTGATGGCGGCGTCGGTCTGCAGGAAGTCTTCGAAGCTGCTGCCATCGCCAAGGTCGGTCTGGCGGCCCTTCGCACTGATGATGCCCATGGTCACGGTCTGGCCGATCCCCAGAGGATTGCCGACCGCAAGACAGATGTCGCCCACGCGCACCTTGTCGGAATCGCCGAGATGCAGGACCGGCAGGTTGGTGGCTTCAATTTTCAACACGGCCAGATCGCTGGGCGAATCGGAGCCGATCAGCTTGGCGTCGAAGTGACGACGGTCGCTGAGGTCCACCGAGATCTGTTCGGCGCCATCGACTACGTGATGATTGGTAATGATGTGGCCGTCTGAGGTCACGATCACGCCCGAGCCGAGTGCTTCTTCTTTTTGTGCCGGGCTGTTGCGCGGGGTCGCGCGTCCGCCGCCGCCAAAAAACTGGCGAAACATCGGATCGTTCATGAAATCCGGCATCTGGGCAGCGTGCACGCGGCGCTCCGCGTGGATGGTGACTACAGCGGGTGCGACGCGATCCACTACATCCGCGTAAGATTGTGTCGGAAGGCTGCTGTGAGGCGTCTCTGAAGCTTGCGGGCTGGCCGCCGAACTCGAGCGCGGGGCAGTGTTAATCGCCAGGATCGCCAGACCGCTGGCCAGTACCGAGAACGCCAACACCAAAACTGTACGGGATCGAAAATTAACGCGCATTGTTTCTCCTTGTGCCATGCCAGGGACTGTCTGAACGAAGATGCGGTTCTGCCCACTCCATTGCTACGTTTCCCAGGTTCAACACTTCGCGAAGGATTCGAGTAATGAAGGGTTCACGCGGACGGTCTGCGTCCGGCCGGAACATATTCCTGAGCGTCCCCTAATTTATTAATTACCGGAACGGCCTGAAGATTGTCAAGCGAAGCAGTGACGATGCAGCACGCCGACTCTGGTCTGCGGCGTGCCGTTTTCTGCGCGTCCCCCCTGTCATTCGCTACGCAACGCCGTCATGGGGTCCACGCGCGTGGCGCGTCGTGCGGGAACGTACGCCGCGAGCATCGCTGCCGCCGCGAGCATGGCGGTAAGCGCCGCGAAGGTGACGGGTTCGAGGGCCACCGCGCGGTATAGTACGCGCGACATCATGGCGCTCATCGCGATGGCTACCGCCAGTCCCGCCAGCAGGCCGGCCGCACTGATGCGCGCCGTCTGCCCCAGCACCATGCGAAGGATGGTGCTGGGCGACGCGCCCAGCGCCACACGTACGCCGATTTCCTGCGTGCGTTGCGCCACAAAGAACGACGACACCGAATACGCTCCCATCAACGCCAGCAACAGCGCGATGCCTGCATCGATACTCATGACGGTGGCGGCCGACTTCACTCCCGACGTTTCTTCCGCCAGCGCCTGCTCCATCGATTTCACGTTGTAGATGGCCTGGTCGGCATCCACACGGCGGATGGCCATGCGGGCCGCGCCCGCCGAGAGCATGGGGTCGCCCGCGGTGCGCAGTGCAAAGCGCACGGCGGGGGGCGGCTCCTGGCGGTAGGAGACGTAAGCCAGGGGCTCCGCTTCGCTGCTGAACCAGTTGCGCACATCGCCGCAAATGCCGACTACACGGAGCCACGGCGACGAGGGGCCGCCAAGTCGAACGCGCTGCCCGATGGGCGACGAGCCGCGCCAGTAAAAGTGCGCCAGACCCTCGCTCAATACCACCGCGCCCGGGGAGTCGGGACCGTCCCGATCGCCGATCGGCCGGCCCTCCATCATGGGAATCCGCATGGTTTGAAAGTAAGCCGCGCTGATGGCGAGCGCGCCGGGCCGCGGTTCGCCAGGAGCCGGCGTATCCCGCCCTTCGATCTCCCATTTCGATGCCGCGGCGGATCCCGAGAGGGCGGAGGCCTGCACGCCGGAAAGTGTGTCCATCTCCGCCAGCACGCGCCGGTAAAATTGCGCGGTCTGCGCGGCGTCGCGGTAGGCGTTGGGCGAGGGAGTCATTTCAAGCGTGAGGACGCCCTTGGGATCGATGCCGGCGTTCACCGCGAGCATTCGCTGGAAAGCGCGCACCATGAGGCCGGCGCCTACCAGGAGCACCAGCGCCAGTGCTACTTCGCCCGCTACCAGGATGGTGCGCGCGCGATTGCCGGTGCGGCTGGAGACGGATCCGCGCCCCGCCTCTTTCAAGGTCTCGCCCAAACGGCCGGTGTTGCGGCGGCGAAGCAGTTGATAAATGGACGGCACGGTGCAGAGCAGACCGGACGCCATCGAAATCGCGAACCCGAACGCCAGCACCAACGGTGTGATCTCCAGGTGCCGCAGTCCCGCCACCCAGCGCAGTACCTGGGCAGGAATGAACGTCTTCATCATCACTAATTCACACCAGCCGAGATACAGGCCCACCAATCCGCCGGCGGCCGACATCACCAGACTCTCGGTGAGCAACTGCCGCACCAGCCGCAGGTGGCTCGCTCCCAAGGCAGCGCGCAGACCCAGTTCTTTCTGCCGCGTTGTGAAGCGCGCCAGTTGGAGATTGCCGATGTTGGCGCAGGCCAGCAGCAGCACGAAACCGGCGGCGCACCACACGATGAGCACAAAGCCGTCGGTGATTTCGTCCATCTTGGCGAGCGCGACGATGGAGACGGAACGCCCTTCGTTGGTCTGCGGATAGCGCTTGGCCAGCGTCGCGGCGAGAGCGCCCATTTCGGCGCGCGCGCGCTCGGCCGACACCTCCGGCTTCAGTCGCCCGAGCACGGAAAGGTCGGCCATATCGCGGCGAGCTTTGCTTTCCGGACTCAACGCCAGCGGCGCCCAGATTTCCGTGGCAAGCGGGAAATCGAAGTCGTCGGGCATCACGCCGACGACAATGTGCGCGCGCCCATCGAGCAGAATGGTCCGGCCGAGAGCGAGCGCGTGACTTTTTTGAAACGCCTGGCTGACCAGGACGACGGCGTCCGCCCCGGGCTCGAATTCGCGCGGCATAAAGGCACGGCCTTGCGCAGGCGCCATGGCGAGCGTGGCGAAGAAATCGCCGCTCACGCGCGCGGCGGTGACGCGCTCCGGTTCGCCCGTACCGTTCAGCAGGGCGTCCCAGGAGTTAAACGCGGAGAGGAATTCGAAGGAGCGATTGTTGTCCTTCCAGTCGAGGAAATTCGCCGGCGATACCGGGCCCCGATCGGCGCCGAGTTTGGGGCTGCCTTCGCCTAGCAGCATGATGCGATCGAGATGAGAGAACGGGAACGGATGGAGGATGACGGAATTGACGGAAACGAAGGCGCACAGGTTGGCGCCGATGCCGAGGGCGAGCGATAGCACCGCGGCCAGCATGTATCCCGGGCTGGCGCGCAGACTGCGGGCGGTGAAGCGCAGATTGCCGCGCAGTTCGTCGAAAAAGGCCAGACCGCGAGCCTGGCGGCAGCTTTCTTTATAGCCCTCGACTGCGCCGAACTCCAGGCGAGCGCGGCGGGCGGCTTCGGCGGGCGAGCAACCGGAACGAATGAGATCGTCGGCGCGATGTTGCAGATGGGCGGCCAGTTCGTCGGCCATATCGCGCTCCATGTTGGAGCGGCGCAGCAGTCCCTGGAGCAGCAGGCGGAGCGGTTTCATTCAGGCCTCCTGCGGCCGGGCCGCCAACGCCGTCGCCACCGCCGACGCGGTGCGATTCCAGCTTCGGGTCTCTTCTTTCAAACGCTTGGTGCCGGCGGGCGTGAGGCGATAGAATTTGGCGCGCCGGTTGTTATCCGACACGCCCCATTCGGTGTCGAGCAAGTCCTGCCGTTCCAGCCGGTAGAGGGCGGGGTAGAGCGCGCCCTGCTCGATGTTGAGCGCATCTCCGGAAATCTGACCGATGCGCAGGAGGATACCGTAACCGTGCTGCGGTCCGAGCGAGACCGCTTTCAGAATCAGCAGATCCAACGTTCCGGGAATTAGGTCGGCGTGCTCGGGCATGGGCGTTTACTCTCCTAATCGATATAGGAAAGTATGCGCCGCTTCTCCTAAGTTGTCAAGGAGTGTGGTTCTACGCGCTTTGCTGCGCCGCCTTCCGTGCCTCGGCGGAATCGTAGCTTTCCCCGTACATCGCCGGGACCTTCGCTCCCATGGGGCGCAAGTACGTGGATAACTGTCCGCGATGATGAATGGTGTGATGCAGAATGAAGTTCAGATACATCACCGCCGGCAGTTGAAACATTCCGCGGAAGTCCACGATCTTCGTCAATTGCTCGGGGGAACATTTCGCCACTGCGTTGAGATGGAGCGGGAAGTTCTCGTCGTACCAGGCCGCCAGGTCGGCCGCATCGTGAATAGACTCGGGGCGCGGCCGCGGGCTGAAATCGAACTCGCCGGCGGTGACGGCGTCGAGGAAGCGCAGTTCGGTGGCCACGATGTGCCAGGCAAGTTCCATCGCGGGACGGCCGTACGGGTCGGGACGGAAATCGCCCTTGTCGGCCGGGATGGCGGCGATTACGTTCTTGGTAATGCGTTGTTCGTTCTTGAGGTTGGGAAGGTAAACCTCGTTAAGGAGAAAGGCGGCTTGATCGGGTTGCATGGGTTCAGCATACCCCATCGCAAGACGGTAAAAGCGATATCACGATGGCGGGCGGGCAACTTCCGGGGAAGAAGTCGAACTCGAATGTCACGCACGTCACCGATGCGCGCCGGGCATTTGACTTGCCGGCGCGCCCTCGATATGCTGGGTCTTCACGGTAGAGGTGCGGCGGCCATCAGTAGCCGGGTTGTAGTTCCGATTGTCTTCGGAAGCCTGGAGAAAGGGGCCGGCAGTTTCCGCCGAAACCGCCCGGGGAGGCAACCCCGGAAGGTTGGTGGGTCAGGCTAATACCTGCTCACTGTCACTCGCAACTCCGGCGGGTGGAGCGCTATCGGGATCGCAGGCACGCCGTTCGCGGCGTCGTCTTTCTGTCCCGGTATCCTCCCCCCAAGAACGATTCGTCTATGGATCTCTTTGCTCTGACACGCGCGCTCATCGATATCGAATCCATCACGCTGAACGAAGAGGCAGTCGGCAACTTCCTGTTCGATATCCTGACGCCGCTCGCCGCGCGCTACGGCGGGCGGGTGGAGCGCATCGAAGTGGAACCGCGGCGCTTCAATGTATTCGCGCAATGGGGCGATGCGCTCGATGTGACGCTCTCCACTCATATGGACACCGTGCCGCCGTTCCTCGCCTCGCGAGAGGATAGCGAGCACATCTGGGGCCGCGGCGCGTGCGACACCAAGGGCATCATCGCCAGCATGATTCACGCCGCGGAAGCGCTGCTGGCGGCAGGCCAGCGCGATATCGGACTGCTCTTCGTGGTGGGCGAGGAGCGCAACAGCGCCGGCGCCTATCGCGCCGCCAAAGATTCGCGCGGCTCACGCTACATCGTCAACGGAGAGCCCACGGAGAACCGCCTGGCGCTCGGTTCGAAAGGCGTGCTGCGGTATGAGGTGGCCGCCACCGGCAGGATGGCGCACTCCGCCTATCCCGAACTGGGCGATTCTGCCATCCACAAACTCATCGACGCGCTGGCCGACATCCGCCGCATCGAATTGCCAGTGGACGATCTGCTGGGACCGAGCACGCTCAATATCGGGACGCTGGCCGGCGGCCGCGCGCCAAACGTGATCGCCGATGACGCGCGCGCCGACGTCATGATCCGGCTGGTGGGCGATTCCGCTTCCACCAAAGCGGCGCTGGAACGCGCGGTGGAAGGCCGCGCCGAATTGCGCGAGGTAATCGAGATTCCCGCTGTGCGGTTGGAAGCGGTGGACGGTATTGATACCACTGTGGTCGCCTTTACGACCGATATTCCGGCATTCGGCGGAAAATGGGGACAGCCGTTTCTGATCGGGCCGGGCAGCATTCACGTGGCGCACACGCTGGAAGAGCGCGTGCCCAAGAGAGAATTGACCGAAGCAGTGCAACTCTATCAGCGAATCGTCAGACAACTATGCAAACGCGAATCGAAGTAGGCATTCTGGGCGCCACCGGAATGGTGGGCCAGCATTTCATCAACTTCCTGCAAGGCCACCCTTGGTTCAACCTGAAGTGGCTGGGGGCGAGCGACCGCTCCGCCGGCAAGAAGTATCGCGACGCCATGAACTGGAACCTGGCCGGCACTACGCCCGATTCGGTGGCATCGCTCACGGTGGAAGAGTGCAAGCCGGGCAACGCGCCGCTGCTTCTTTTTTCCGCCATGGATGCCGGCGTCGCTACCGAAATCGAGCGCGCCTTCGCCGCCGCCGGCCACGTGGTGGTGTCGAACTCGCGCAACCATCGCATGGAGCGCGACGTGCCGCTGCTGGTGCCGGAAATCAATCCCGATCACCTGGCGCTGCTACCCGAACAGCAGCAGCTTCGCGGCTGGAAGGGCAAGATCGTCACCAATCCCAACTGCTCCACGATCGTGCTCACCATGGGGCTCGCGCCGCTGAAGCAATTCGGCATCGCGACGATTGTCGCCACCACCATGCAGGCCATCTCCGGCGCGGGATATCCCGGCGTGCCTTCGATGGACATTCTCGGCAACGTGATTCCCTTCATCGGCAATGAAGAAGAAAAGATGGAGCAGGAGACGCAAAAGATCCTGGGCGATTTTCGTATCGACCACGTGGAGCCTCTGGCCGCCCGCGTGAGCGCGCACTGCAATCGCGTGGCGGTGGTAGATGGCCACACCGTGACGGTGTCGGTGGAGTTGTCGTCCAAGCCTTCGCTCGCCGAGGTGCGCCACGCCATCGACGCTTTTACCGCCGTGCCGCAGGAACGCCGGCTGCCCAGCGCGCCGCCGCGGCCGGTGATTTATATGGAAGAGGCCAACCGTCCGCAGCCGCGCAAAGATGCCGAGCGCGAGCGCGGCATGGCGGCCTTCGTCGGCCGCCTGCGCGCCTGCCCGGTGCTCGATTACAAGTTCGTCGCCATGGGCCACAATACCATTCGCGGCGCCGCCGGGGCGGCCGTACTCAATGCCGAACTGATGCAGTCGGAAGGAATGCTGGCATGATCGTGATGAAGTTCGGCGGCAGCTCGGTGGAATCGGCCGCCGCCATCGAACGCGTCGCCGGCATCGTCAAGAAGCGGCTCGATCGCCATCCCGTGGTGGTGGTTTCGGCCATGGGGAAGACCACCAATAAGCTGCTGGCCATCGCCGCCGCGGCCATCGGCGGCAAGCGGGAGGACTACATCCGTCAGCTTCACGATCTGCGCGACTACCATTCGCGCGAGGCGCGGCAGGTGGTGCCGCTCGAGGAACGCGCCGCCCTCGATCGTTTTCTCGACGAGCATTTTCAGGAGCTCACCGAGCTGGTCAAGGGGCTCGCAGTGCTGGGCGAACTGACGCCACGCTCGGTCGATGCCATTTCGAGTTACGGCGAACGGCTCTCCAGTTACGTGGTGACGCAGGCGTTTCGCCACTGCGGAATGGCGGCCACGCATCTCGATTCGCGCGAGGTGGTGATCACCGACAAGCGCCACACGCAGGCCGCGCCCGACTTTCCGGAGACCTACCGGCGGCTGGCCGCCACGGTGCCGCCGCTGGCCGCGGATTCGGTGGTGGTGATGGGCGGATTCATCGGCGCATCGCAGGATGGCGTGACCACCACACTGGGCCGCGGCGGGTCAGACTTCACGGCGTCCATTGTGGGCGCCGGCATCGGGGCCGAAGAAATCCAGATCTGGACCGACGTGGACGGCATGCTCACCTGCGACCCCACGATTCTGCGCGGCGGCCATCGCGTGAAGAGCATCAGCTTCGCGGAGGCGGCGGAACTGGCCTATTTCGGCGCCAAGGTGCTGCATCCTGCTACCGTAGTGCCGGCGATTGAGAAGGACATCCCGGTGCTGATTTTGAATTCGCGGCGGCCTGACGTTCCCGGCACGCGCATCACCGGCGCCAGTGTAGCATCGAGCAACGTGGTCAAGTCCATCGCCTGCAAACGCAAAATCACACTGGTCAATATTCATTCCAACCGCATGCTCATGACCCACGGCTTCCTGAGCCGCATTTTCGCGGTGTTCGAGCGCTTTGAAACCGCCGTCGATATGGTGGCGACTTCTGAAGTCAGCGTATCGCTCACCATCGACAATACGAAAAACGTGGACGCAATTCTGGGCGAACTGCGGCAATTCGCAGAGGCTGGAATGGAGCACGATCATGTCATCGTGTGCCTGGTTGGCGATGACATCCGGCACTCTCCAGGAGTGGCGCGGCGCACGTTCAACGCCCTCGACGGCATCAACATCCGCATGATTTCGCAGGGCGCCTCACTGCTGAATATCAGCTTCGTGGTGAAAGAGGCCGACCTGCACGCCTCGGTGGAAGCGCTGCATCGCGAATTCTTTTCGCAGCTCGACGCCAATGTATTCGAACCCTTTGAGGCGGTCCATGCCTGAGACGCGCACCTTGGCCATCGTGGGGTACGGCAAGATGGGCCGCATGATCGAGCAGTTTGCGCCCGAATACGGATTTTCAGTGGCGCTCAAGCTGGACGAGTTCAACAACGCGAATGGCGCGGGCGTGACGGCGGAGAATTTTCACGGTGTCGACGTGGCCATCGATTTTTCCATTCCGGGAGCGGTGTGCCGCAACGTGGCCGGCATCGCCGCGCTCGGCGTCAACATCGTGGTGGGGACCACCGGCTGGCTGGAGCACGCCGAAGCGGTCAAACAGGCGGTGGCGGCCAACCGAATCGGGCTGGTCTGGAGTCCCAATTACTCGGTGGGCGTGAGTGCATTCTTCCGGCTGGTGCGGGAGGCCGCGCGCTTGCTGGAATCGCAGCCCGCATACGGCGCGTGGGCCTGGGAAATCCATCATTCCACCAAGAAAGATGCGCCATCGGGCACACTGCTTAAGCTGGTGGAAGAAATGAAGCGCGCCGGTTATACGCGCCCCATCGACGTGAGCTCGAACCGTGGCGGCGCGCATCCCGGTACACACGAAATTGGCTTCGATTCGTCGGCCGACACCATCACGCTGCGCCACACGGCAAGGAGTCGCGAAGGTTTTGCCCGCGGCGCACTGCAGGCGGCTCAATGGGTGGTAGGGAAGAAGGGCTTTTACGAGTTTGGTGACATTATATTTAGCGAAAAGGATTAGCCGCGTTATTCGGGGCTGGTAAAGCTTTTCGAGGAGGGGTACATGTTTACAGGTTGTGGCACAGCGCTGGTAACACCATTCCGGCGCGACCAATCGTTGGATGAAGGGACGCTGCGCAAGCTGGTGCGGCGCCAGATCGATGCTGGGATCGATTTTCTGGTGCCCTGCGGGACGACGGGCGAAAGCCCGACGCTCACGCGCTTCGAGCACCTGCGCGTGGTGGAGATCGCCATTGAGGAAGCGGGCGGTAAGGTTCCCGTGCTCGCCGGAGCGGGCGGATACAACACCCACGAAGTCATCGAACTCGCCAAGGAAATCGAAGAGCGCGGCGCCGATGGCATCCTCTCCGTCACGCCCTATTACAATAAGCCCACCCAGGAAGGCCTGTACCAGCATTACCGCGCGATTGCCTCCGCCACGCGCCTGCCCATCGTGGTGTACAGCGTGCAAGGCCGCACCGGCGTGAATGTCGAGCCTGCGACTCTCGCGCGCCTGGCGCAGATCGAGAACATAGTCGCGGTGAAGGAAGCTTCGGGAAATATCGGGCAGATGGCCAACGTGATTCATGAGGTTCCGCCGGAGTTCACGGTGCTTTCGGGCGACGACGCCATCACCATTCCGTTAATGGCGCTCGGCGGCCGCGGCGTAGTCTCGGTGGCTTCCAACGAGATTCCCGGCCCTATGGCGCAACTCGCGCAAGCCTGCCTGCGCGGCGATTTCGAAACGGCACGCGCCATTCAGGCGCAATATCTCGCGCTCATGAACGTCAATTTCGTGGAGTCCAACCCCATTCCGGTGAAGGCTGCGATGGGGCTGATGGGCTTGCTCGATCCGGTGTATCGCCTGCCCATCTGCCCGCCCAGCGCTGCCAATCTGGCAAAAATCGAGAAGGTGCTGGAAGCGGTCGGGCTGGCCGGGAGCGTGCCGGTTGCAGGCTGACATCGAGCGGCTCTTCGACAACAAACCGGCGTATTACGAAGACAGCCACTTCGAGCTTTTCGCCGATTTCAAAGCTGCGCTCAATGAGGGCCGCGTGCGCGCCGCCGAGCCGGACGCCGGCACTGCGAGCGGCTGGCGCGTCAATGCGTGGGTGAAGAAGGGCATTCTGCTGGGCTTCCGCATGGGCGGCGTGATCGACATGTCGGTCAGTCCCGAACGCCAGCCATTCTTCGACAAGGCCACTTACCCGGTGAAGCATTTCACCGCGCAGAGCGGCGTGCGCATCGTGCCCGGCGGCTCCAGCATTCGCGACGGCTGCTACATCGGCAAAGGCGTCACCTGCATGCCGCCCATGTACATCAATGCCGGCGCCTATGTGGACGACGGCACCATGGTCGATTCGCACGCGCTGGTGGGAAGCTGCGCGCAGGTCGGTAAGAATTGCCATATCTCGGCCGCGAGCCAGATCGGCGGCGTGCTGGAGCCGGTGGGCGCGCTGCCGGTGGTGGTGGAAGACGACGTTCTGGTGGGCGGCAATTGCGGGATTTACGAAGGTACGGTGGTGAAGCGCCGGGCGGTGCTCGGCACGGGCACGATTCTAAATCGCTCCACGCCGGTGTACGACCTGGTGCGCCACATCGTTCACCGCGCCGAGGGCGACGACCCGCTGGTCATCCCCGAAGAGGCGGTGATCGTGGCCGGCGCGCGCGCCATCACCAGCGGTCCGGGCAAGGATTGGGGAATATCGGTATACACTCCGGTGATCGTGAAGTATCGCGACGCCAAGACCGACACCAAGATCCAACTCGAGGACTTACTGCGGTAGATGGCATACATTCTGGTGGCTGATGACGATGCCGATCAGGTCGCGGTGCAGCGGGAGCTTCTCGAAACGTTCGGCTATCAGGTGGGGACGGCGAGGTCGCCGGCTGAGATGCTGACTCTGCTCGATCGCGAACATCCCGATCTGGCGATTATGGATCTTCGCTTCCCGCTCCCGTCGGATGGCCTGGCGCTGATTCGGGGAATTCGCGGGAAAAATGCCACCTTGCCGCTGATTGTTCTTTCCGGCTGGCCTGACGAACTTTACGGCGCTCCCGAAGAGCCGCTGGTCTCGCGCGTGGTGATCAAAGGCAATGTCCGCGAACTGCTGCAGACCATCGCGGAAGTGCTGGCGAAGTAAATCGTGCGGTCAGTGCTTCCAGGGAATCGGCAGGTGGCTTGGCAGTCGAAGAGCATTGTCCAGTTCTTCGCCAATCGCGTCGATCTCGATTTGGATCGGGACTTGGACATTGGGCGCGACATTTGAGGTATGAGTGGTTTTCTCCTCGAGAGGAATTGCATTTCAGAAGTTGTCAGTTGCGATTTGACCAAGACCCGGTTGTAGTGCTCATCGGAAATCATCACAACACCTTCTTTGCCCTGGCGGGTGATTCGCTGTGGCCCCTCGGTCCGCGCCAAACGGAAGACCTCGCTGACTCACGCTTTGGGCTATCTGGAGTTGCCCGTCGTGTTCTCGAGCTCGCGCAGGAGTTTCCCGTCGGGTTTCATGGTCGCGCCGTCCCATCCCCCACTGGACGAGCGAGCTCTTACGGCAGTTTCCGCGCCCGCTCGAAATCTTCCTTGAGCTTGCCGGCGATCTTGTCCGCAACGTCCGCGCTGGCACCGCGGAATTTCGCGCCGATGCTTTCCTGCGTGGTGGACCAGATGACGTCGCCATCCTTATTCACCAACCGGACCGCGGCAGTCGCTTCATGCCGTCTCTCCTGCGAATGCTCCGATTCATTTTCACCCCATCCCACTCCGGCGGTCACCGGCCGTTGGTTGGCTGACTTGCCTGAGCCGATATTGGCGTGCGCATTGATGCTGTCATTGGAAGTGTGGACGTCGTTATACACCAGATCTTCGGCGGCGCCTCGCAGGGTGACGTCGGCTTTATCCGGATTCTCGGTGAGGATGAAGAGTTCGCCCTCCGCCAGGGCGCTGATCAGGATGTCCCGCATTTGCGCGGCTGTCTCGCCGCCGGTCAGCCGGTCCACATACACGCGCCGGATGTGGAGCAACTGGCGCAGACCGGCCTCCTCCACGCCGGTCATCGCTTGTGGCGCATCGGCCGGAATCGCGGCCGCCACCGCCATCAGAAAGAGTGGAATCATGTCTATTAGCCTTTGCCGGATTTGCGCGCTTCGTCGTCCTGGTATTCCACGCGCCGGCCGGTGCGCGCTTCCAGCCCGGCCAGCACAGAGCGGATGTCGCCCTTCTCCACGCGGAACACCACCACCTGCTGCCGGCCTTCAGAGTCCACGTAACCCAAGGTGACGAAATGTTTGCGCGCCTTGCTGAAGAGCAGGAGCGGCGAAACCAGCACGGCCGCGGCATAGCGGCGGCTCACCGTTTGCCCGTACTCGAGGGTATTCACCTTACGATACGGCACGTGGATATCGTCGCCCTGGCAATGGAATACCATCTCATCGGCACCGGAGTAATCCAGCCGCGCGCCGGATTTCGCGGCCACACCCGTGAGCGTCCCGCCGATCAGCTCGGTCTTCACTCCCGGCTCGCCGGCGAACGCCGACATCGCCGCGGCCAAGCCGAGCGCAATTGAAAAAACCAAACGTCGATACATAGCTGGTGAACCCCTTAGTGCGGCTGTCCGGAACAGGCTCTCCGGAAAAGTTAGGTTATAGTTTGAGAATGCGGTTATCCTTCGGCGCGACGATTGCGGCGGCGCTCTGCATAGTGTGCTTCGCGCAGCCCACACTCACGCCGGCGCAGCGCCAGTTGAATATCGATTCCTTCGAACAGGTCTGGACCACGGTCCGCGATCGCCACTGGGATCCCAAGTTGAACGGCGTGGACTGGCAGGCCGTCCACGATGAACTGCGCCCTAAGATCGAGAGAGCGGCCTCCATGGAGGAAGCCCGCGCGATCCTCTCGGATATGCTGAGCCGTCTCAAGCAGACGCATTTCGGCATCGTCCCCGGCGAAGCCTACAACGAGCTCGATCAGAAGGACGACACTGGAAAGACCAGCCATTCGGAAGGCGATCCGGGTATCGATCTGCGCCTGGTGGATGGCCACGCGCTTGTGACTTTCGTGATGCCCGGTTCGCCCGCCGCCGCCAAAGGGGTGAAGCCCGGCTGGGAGATTCTGCGCGTCGACGGCAAGGAAGTCGCGCCCGGAATGGCGAAAGTCCATGCCGCCCTGGGATCGTCGATGATGGCGGAACTAATGGAGACGCGATCCCTAATGCAGCGACTGGAAGGTCCCATCGATAAGACCGTGGAGGTGGAATTCCTCGACGGAAACGATCGTCATGCCGATCTGAAGATCGGCCGCACAGGCCCGCGCGGTATCGAGACCGTGGTTGGTACGCTTCCCCCGCTGCATTTCTGGGTGGAAGCCAACAAGATCCGGCCAGACATCGGGTACGTCCACTTCAATATGTTCTTCGAGCCCGATGCCATCCAGTCGGCAATGCAAAAAGTGATGGCGGAGTGCCATGACTGCAAGGGATTCATCATCGATCTGCGCGGCAATCCCGGAGGGCTGGGCGCCATGGCGATGGGACTGGCAGGCTGGTTCACCGACCGATCCGGCCTGCGCCTGGGCACGATGTATATGCGTACCACCAGCATCAAGTTTGCTGTCTTTCCACGGGCCGATCCGTTCCGCGGGCCGTTGGCCATCCTGGTGGACGGCTGTTCCGCTTCCACCTCGGAAATATTCGCCGGGGGCATGCAGGATCTCAAGCGGGCGCGCGTCTTCGGCACCCACACCGCCGGTGCGGCGCTGCCCTCCATGTTCACCAAACTCCCTAATGGCGATGGCTTCCAGTATGCCGTTGCCAATTACATTTCCGAGGGAGGCAAGCCTCTCGAAGGTATCGGCGTCACGCCCGACCAGGAAGTGAAACTGACGCGGCACCAGTTGCTCGAAGGGCAGGACCCGATACTCGACGCTGCGGTAAGCTGGATTCACGGGCAATAAGGACTGAGGTACTCGAAATGAACCGTTTTGTCATCGCACGAAATATCGCCATTAGCGCCGCCGTGGTTTTCTCGTTCTCTGTGGCGCGGGCAGCAGACGACCTACCCAAGGCCGACACCGTTCTGGATAAATACGTCGAAGTCACCGGCGGGAAGGCCGCCTATGAGAAACACCATTCGGAGACTTCGAAGGGAACCCTGGAAATTGCGTCGCAGGGCATAAAGGGATCGATTACGTCTTACCGCGCTGAGCCCAACAAAAGCTATTCCGAAACCGAGTTGGGGGGCTTTGGGAAGATCCGGGAGGGTTCGGATGGGACCACTTTCTGGGCACTTTCCGCTATGACCGGCCCGCACATCAAGGACGGCGCCGAGAAGGTGCAGGCCCAGCTTTCCGCCATGAACTCTGAATTGCATTGGCGTGATTTATTCAAAGATGTTAAAACTACCGGCGTCGATACGGTAAACGGCAAGGAATGTTACAAGTTGCAAGTGACGCCGGCCGATAGCTCTCCCATGGAACAGTGCTACGACAAGATCTCCGGCCTGATGGTCAAGCAGAGTATGACGGTTGAGAGCCCCTACGGCCCGCAATCCATTACCACGTTCGCCGGCGATTACCGTAAAGAGGATGGCGTCCTGGTGCCGCACCAGATTAAGTCGAGCGTTGCCGGACAGGACATCGTAGTCACCATCGACAGCGTGACGTACAACGCCGACATCCCGCCAGGCACCTTCGCTCTCCCGGACGAGATTAAGGCGCTGGTAAAGAAATAGCCGCGGGAACTTTCACCGGCAGCCGGATTCTAACCTTCCATGAAGGTCCGGATGCAGTTCGACATTCTGGCGCAAGACGTCCGCTATGGTGTGCGAACGTTGATCCGCACCCCGGCATTTACGCTGGCCGCGGTGCTGGCGATGGCGCTCGGAATGGGAGCGGGCACGGCGGTCTTCAGCGTGGTGGATCGCATTCTGTTCCGCAGTCTGCCGTACCCTGCGGATGGCCGCCTGGTGTCGCTGGGCATGGTGGCGCCCATCGCGCCGCACGAGTTCCTTCTCGGCTACGATTATCTCGCCTGGCGCGCTGCCGCCACGCCCTTCGAATCCATGGGCGTATGGTCGGGCGTGCGCGGTTGCGATCTCACCGACGCCCATCCCGTACGCCTGCGCTGCGGCATTGCCGATTCCTACCTGCTGCCTACGCTGGGAATCCAGCCGGTCGTCGGCCGCAACTTCACGACTGCCGAAGACCGGACGAACGTTCCCAAGGTGGCGCTGATATCCTACGGTCTCTGGCGAAGCCGTTTCGCCGGCGATCCCAATCTGGTTGGCAAGACGATTTCGCTCGATGGCGAGCCCGTCACCATCGACGGCGTTCTGCCCCCGCAATTCGAGTTGCCTAGCCTGGCTTCCATCGATCTGCTGGTGCCGCAGGCGCTGAACCTTCCGGAAACGATCTCGCACCGGGAGCAGACCATCCTCTACGCTGTCGGGTGCCTCCAGCCTGGGGCCACCTTGCAGCAGGGGCGTGCCGCGCTGCAACCTCTATTCGCACGCTCCATGCAAGACGTACCTCCGAACTTCCGCAAGGACGTCAGCCTGGTGGTCCGTCCGCTGCGCGATCTGCAGATTCACGATGCGCGCCTGGCGTCGTGGATTCTGTTGTCGGCAGTTCTCGCCGTGCTGCTCATCGCCTGCGCGAATGTCGCCAATCTCCTGTTGGCGCGGATGGCCGGACGCCGTCGCGAACTGGCGGTGCGCGCCGCCCTGGGAGCGCCGCGCGTGAGGCTCGTGCGCCAGGCGCTCACCGAAAGCCTGCTGCTGGCCGCCGCCGGTGGAGTTGCCGGATGCGCGCTGGCCGTCGTCCTGTTGCGCGCCTTCGTGGCCATCGCGCCCGAAGGCATTCCACGTCTCCATCAAGCTACTGTGGACCTGCGCGTTCTGCTGGTCACGTTCGGGGCGGCGCTGCTTTGCGGACTGGTCTTCGGACTCGCGCCCGCGTTCACCAGTCCGCGCGCCGAAACCCTCGTAGGATGGCGAACCGTGGGGAGCCGCGGCCAGTTCTTCCGGCACGCTCTGGTGGCGGCACAGATCGCCATCTCGGTAGTGTTGTTGGCGGGCGCGGGACAGCTCCTGCGCAGTTTGTGGAACCTACAGAACCAGCCGCTCGGCATGCGCGTGGAGGGAGTGATGACCGCCACCGTCACGCTGGGTGAGCAATCCTACGGCGATTCCGCACGGCGTCTCGCGTTTTTCGAGGATTGGGAAGCGCGACTGCGCCGCATACCGGGAGTGACGAAGGCGGCCCTGGTGAATGCCTTGCCGCCGGTCACCGATGTGACGCTCTCCATGTTGTATAACTCCATCGCCGTACCGGGGCGTCCGCCGGACACCAACGGCACCGGCGGTACGGTGGCATGGCGCAGCGTCACACCGGATTACTTCGCGGTCCTGGGCATTCCCGTTCTGCGCGGGCGTGGTTTTGGCGAAGAAGATCGCCGCGCCGATGGGGAAGACGTGATCTTCAACGATGCTCTGGCACGGCGCATGTTCCCCAACGAAGACGCCATCGGCCGCCGGATTCAGCCTGGCCGCCGCGGCCCGTGGCTCACGGTAATCGGAGTGGTGGGCGATGTGAAAAACAGCGGCCTGGTGAACGACGCCGGCCCCGAGTATTACATCGTTCGCAAGCACGAAGGCGGAGATTTAGGACGCACCGCCACCGCGATTGTGCGGACCACAGCAGATCCCGGAGGTATGGCGCGCTGGCTGCGCGCCGAAGTCGCCGCCGTCGATCCCGCCGCTCCGGTAGTGGTGGAGAGTATGGAGCGTCATGTCGACAAGTTGGCACAGGCGCCGCGATTCGACGCGCTGCTGTTGAGCCTGTTCGCCGCGATGGGGTTGCTCCTCGCGACGATCGGACTGTACGGAGTGGTGTCGTTCCTGGTAGTGCAGCGCCGGCCGGAAATCGGTGTGCGCATGGCGCTGGGCGCGACGCCCGCGGCGATCGCCGGCTTGGTGCTGCGTCACGCCGCCCGATCCACGGCAGCCGGTGCAATCCTCGGCATTGCGGGGTCGTTATTCGCGCTCCGCTTGTTGGGCGCGATGTTATTTCACGTTCCGGCGCGCGATCCCTGGACGCTGTGCGGGGTGACTGCAATGCTCATCGCGATCTCGCTGTTCGCCGCCTGGATTCCTGCGCGGCGCGCGGCACGCGTCAACCCGGTGGAGGCGCTCCGGCAGGAATAGAACACACCGGAAGCGTGCCTGTTCGTACTAGAACTCAGGCACCATAACAAACGCCAACATATTCATTATGGCAATCGGTTGACAGAATCGAACTAACCCTTGGGAGGGCTTGAATATGTACTTACTCATTCGATATGCAGCCGGAGTAGTGGTGGAGGGCGTGGTTCTCGCCAATGGTAAGAATCGCATGCGAGTCGCCGCGGCGGGTTTTCCCGATACCCTCGAACTGAAACGCTCAGGCGGCCAGTGGACGGTCGCCAATCGCCAGTCCGTCGAAGTGGATTTCATGATGTCCCAACCCAGCGATACGCCGAACTCTGGGTTAAAAGCAAAGACCCTGGCGCACGCAAACTAACGAACGCCGATCCGCAAGACACGGCCCGAATCAGAATCGCTTCAACCCACGCAGCAGGGCATCGGTGTGGGCGTTTACCGAGCGAATAGCGTGCCAGTTCTGATCTACGGTGCCGATATATGACATGCTGTTCCGGTCGGCCCCCATCAGGATTACGGTATAGCGGCGATCCGGATAGGCCAGTGCGCGGTATAAGATGGTGCCCGTCTCCTGAGTATGGTCGGTGGACGGTGGGCCGCCTAGTTTTTGCACCGCGCTGAGATAGTCATCGTGGCTGGTGAGGCTCAGGTAACTCTGATCGCTGCCTACAAACACGATGTTCTTCTGGCGCAGTTCACCCACGTGTGTGAATGCGATTGCCACCACCGAAAGGCCCACCAGAGTGCCGACAGCCATCAGGATCAAGCGGAAGACGCGCCGGTCGCTCGGCTCCAGGCGGATGCCCACCACCGGCGCCGGCTCGCCGCGTTCTTCCGCTAAGTGCGGGGGAGCGGGCGCGTTGACCGCCATCGGCATCTCGATGATGCGCCGCTGGAACGGCACCACCATCCCGCCCTTCAGTTCGAGTTCGCGGCTCAGGCCGACAATCAATACGGGGTCGTCTACGCGCGACACGTCGCCCAGAAAACGGCGCGAGATCCAGACTTCCTCACCGCTCTTGCAGTTGAGGACCTGGATCTCGGACCACGTGGCTTTACGGAACAGCCACTCATTCTGTTCGACGTTGACGATTGGCGGATAGAACGAGAACGGTTGTGCTGCGAGGTGCTCTAAAGACGGGGGAATGGGGGGCGATGCCATGAAACTTGTACCATGGTAGCGCGGCCGGACCGCCGTCCGAGAGGCGGGCGCTTACTTGCGCATGGAATACTTATCGAGCACCGCGTGCAAGGCCTCGGCCGAAGCCGGCGCTTCCACGGCGCCGCCTATAATCTCCTTATTGTCGATCCGATGACCGTAGAGTTCGGCGTTGGTATCGGAATCGTTCCGCAACGTCGCACCTTTGAGCGAAATCCCCGCAAACACTCCCCTGGCGCGGGACCACGCGAGAATCTCGGCATTCATGCGCGCGTCGGTAGAGGCGTCCGCGGTGCGGCCCACCGGCCCCGCGGCAACCGACGCATCTGCGCCAAGTGTGAACTTATCGCCCAACAGTTTTTGCATGCCGTGCCGGTTCATCACCAGCATCACCACATCGGTGGAAGAACCGCCGATCTGAAATCCGACGCTCCCGCCTTCCACGCGAACCGCGGCAGGCGGGCCCCAGCCGAAGCCTTCACTCTTCCGGCACTCTGCGAAGCCGCGGCCAAACTCGCCGCCCACCACAAACGCCCCCTTCTTCAGTCCGGGGACGATGATAACGCACTGCGCTTTGGCCAGCAGATCCTGGGGGATGCCCTTGTCCGGGGTGGACATCACTTCCTGGAAAACCTCGGCTGCCGAAGCAAGACGCTCCTGCGCAGTTTCGGCGGCGGCAATGGCTGCGACCGACAGGATCAATGCTGTTCTCAACGTGAATTGTTTCATTGCTCTCCTCCTGCGTGCATTATCTCTCGCGAGTGCACGGTGTCTTTGGAAGCACATTCGCCCCCAGTGTGCGGGAACGTACGGAGATGGGCTACCTATGCCCCAGAAAGCGCAGTCGCACGTTGAAAGCGCGTACCTGCCCGCGCGTGAAGGCAAGAAATTCGGGCGAGCCGATCACATTGTTCACCACGTTGGGGTTGGGATTGTTGGTGAGGTTGTTGAATCCGAATCTCCAGGCCCAAAGATAATGGATCGCTGTAAAGCGCCGTTCCAGCGTGAGGTTGATGTTGAAATAATCGGGGAAGCGCATAGAGCCCGGCGCGCCCTGCATGAAACCCTGCTGATCCACCACGCTGAACGGAAAGCCGGTGCGGAATTCCACTAGGTACGCGACGGAAGTGTTGCGCGTGATGAACTGCAACGCATGCGGCAGGATTCTGTTGGGGAGCGGCGCCCAGCCCCAGGTATGGAAACGATTGGGCGTATCCCACAGTGCCGGGCCGGGTCCTTGCGCGCTGAAAATCGGATTTTCCAGACTGTATTCCACCGCCGCATTGGATCGCGCCGAGGAGCGCGTGTAACCCGCAAACCATTCGAACTTTCCCGCGAAGGTGTGTCGCAGCGAGATCTCCGCCGCATCGTAGAACTCGCGGCGCCAGTTCTCCAGTACATAGGTGACGGGCGGATAGAGACCGCCCGCGGGCAGTGGGCCAAAGGGGAAGAACGCGAATCCGCGGTCTCCCCGGCGATGCATGTAGCCCGCTTTCAAGTAATATTGACGCGGTAACTTTCGTTCTACGCTGGCACTGGCATTCTGATAGCGCGGCGCTTTGAGCAGGTTGTCGTACGCCTGGAACTGGGTAGTCACCGGGCCTTCCGCCAGTCCGCCGGGAAGATAGAACGTCGAGAGGCTGACCTGGTCCTGCTGCTGCGAGATGATGTTCAAATTGATGGCGTCGAAATAGATTCCCCAGCCGGCTGCGAACTTCGTGTCGGCCAGAAAATGCGGCGCCCACGAGATTGCCAGCCGCGGCGCCACCTCCAGGGTTCGCACAATCTCGTTCCACTCGGTGCGCAGTCCGCCCTCCAGCGAGAGTCCTTCGCGCGGACTCCAATGGTCCTCGATATAGTCGGCCCCCTCGAAGTTCTTGCGCTGTTCAAAGGGATTGCCGGCGAACGTCACGTAACGCTGCGGGTCGCCGGCATTGTCGAGCACTTCGTAGGGGTGGCGCGTGCTCTGCTGGTGGAACGCCTCGCGCTCCAGGTCGACGCCGAACTTCAGTTCGTGGGTGCCTAGAAAGTGCACGGTGGGCAGGTAGAGATTGCCCAGCCATTGCTGGCGATAAGAGTGCCGATCGAGCGCAACGAAATAGTTGCCCAGGTTGCCCGTGGGTGTGATCTCAAAGATCTGGTTGCCCTGCGGCAGGTCGCGCAGTGCGCTGCGGCTGTCGGCGAACGCTATTTCGAATAACTCTCCATGACCGAAATAATGCTGGTCGCGGATGGTGCTCATATAGAGTGTGCGGCGGCGGGAGAGCGTGGTCTCCACGGGATCGAGCGCGCTCAGTCCGTTGTGATTGTCGTCCGAGAGGTTGTACAGGAAGCTGGCAGTCAGAATGTTGGCCGATGCGAGGTCGGCCTGGATGCGGTTGAGGTCGTTAAAATCCGTTCCGCGCACGCGATTCTGGCCGGGGGGCAGGCCGAAGACGGTGTCGTCATGATAGAAGACGTCGAGCCCGTTGTAGAACCACGCCTTGTCTTTGGCCAGCGGACCGGAAAACTCGAGTCGGGGCGTAAATTTATTGAGGTGCAGGCCGCCTTCAGTGGCCACCGACGGGAAAAAGTTGGTGGCGCCGAAGCGCCAATGGTCGTCGCCCATTTTGGTCTTTACGTCGAGTACGCCGGCGGCGCCGCGTCCGTTCTCCGCCGAAAAGCGGCTGCTTTCCAGATCGGTGGATTGAATGGTGTCCACGTTCATCCGGGTGTCCAGGCGTCCGGTCACCGGATTGGACATGTTGAAGCCGTCGAGCGTGTAGTTGGTCTGGTTGGCCGCGCCGCCGTTGAAGTGCGGAACGCCGCTGTTGTCGAGCACTACGCCATCCATCAGCGCGAGCGCGTTGCGATAGTCCTGCGAAGCGGGGAACGGGATGGCCTGAATCTCGGCGTTGACCAGCTCTTTGTGATCGGCGGGTTGTTGCGGATCGATGGGAGGCGACGACGCGGTGACATCCACCTTGTCGGAAAATTCCTGCACCTGATTGAGCGAAATGAAGAGTTGGCTGGGCCCCTCGGCGAAGCTGCCGTTGCCCTGATACACGTAGTAGCCGTGGCGCTCGGCGCGGATGGCGTATGAGCCGGGGCCCGGAAGACCGGCGCGGAAATTCCCTGCCTGGTCGGAAGAAACCGACACCGGCGCACTTTCACCAGGGAGGCGAAACTCCACGCGCGCTCCTTCGATTCCCGCTCCCCGCTCATCCACTACACGGCCGGCGACCGTCGCCTGAGCGTGCAGACAGGAGCATACCGTCAGAACGATACACGATGCCCGTACGAGATGTAGCCCAACCGCCATCGGTCAAATTGCTATCGTTCAGGATACACTCGCGCTCCAAAAAGAGAAAGGGAGCCCGAAGGCTCCCTTTCTCTTGCTACAGTTTGTGGCGGTCCGGTTAGAACGTCAGTTTGACCGCAACCTGGATGGTACGCGGATTACTGGAGAATACCTGATTCCACTGGCCGAACAGCGAGTTGTTGGGCAGCAGCGAGTTGTGCACCGCGGTGCCGGTGAAGCCCACCGAACCCACGTCGCTGATGTTTCCGGCGACGTATTGCGGGTGGTTCAGGATGTTGAAGAAGCGGCCTTCGAAGCGCAGCTTATAGCGATCTTCCTTGCCGACGCTCAGGTATTTAGCAATGGTCATGTCGATGTCGTCGATGGGGTTGACTCGCAGGGTATTGCGGCCCGAATTCGCCAGAACGCCGGTTGGCGTATCGATATAGCGGGCATTGGGGTTGTTGACCAGGTATGCAACCGTATCCCCCGCGGTATTCTTCAACGGGGTCGTGCCGCTTCCAACCAACGGATTCCCGCTGGGGTTGATCACGGCCCGGTCGCCGGCGGAGTCGCCGTTCAGGTTGGAGTCGATTCCGCTCTGCACTGAAACCCAGGTTCCGGTCTGGTATTGGTACACCGGCGCGAACTCCCAATTCCCCACAATGTTTCGCTTGAACCAGTTGGTGTCGTGCTTGAACATCGGGAGATCGTACATCACCTGATAACTAAAGCGCTGGCGATGGTCGAGCGCCGAATCCGAGCGGTCGCCGTTAATATTCTGGAAGTCCTGCGGGCGGCGAGGAGTGGTGTACGTGCTGAACACATCCGCGGTGGAGTTGTCGATGTTATGGCTCCAGGTGTAGGCGGCGATGAACTGCAGTCCGTTGCTGAAGCGGCGCGTGAGTTGGTTTGCCCAGCCGTGATAGATCGAGTTGCCGTACGGCATGTAGGCGACGATGTTGCTCTGGAACCCGGCATTGAGGTATGACGGCAGGAAGAATCCGCCGGCCGAATATGCGCTATTCAGCGCGCTCAGCGTGTTATGCAGGCCGTCCAGGGTGGCCTGCGTCGGGGCCGAGTTGTAAAGCGGCAGTGCATTGGACGAATTGACCACGTCCTGAACGTTGATGCGATCCTGCACTGTCAGGTCCGTGCCGCGCGTTCCCATGTAGCGGCTTTCCAAGGTGTAGTTATTGTGGAATACGTGCTGTACTCCGAACGACCACTGGTAGGACATGGGCCGCTTCTGGTCGGGAACGAAGCCGCCGGTGAGGGCACGTGCATCGGCCGCGCTCAACGCTGTGGTCGACGCGTTCGGCGCAATACCGCCGTTTTTCAGATAGTTCGTGCCATTGTCGCCACCCTGATCCACGGTGATGGTGTCCTGCGGAGGCAGCGTCAACAGACCGAGGTTGTCATACAGGACGTCATAGTTGATGCCGAAGCCGGCGCGGATCGAAGTATGTCCCGAGGTGCCGGGCGAGTAAGCCAGGCCGATGCGAGGCATGAAGTCCTTGGTTTGCGTCTTGGGCGCCCCGAAGTTAATCAGCCCGGGTACGCTTGAAATGGAATTGATGGACTGCAGCCGCTCGGTGTAGGGAAGCGTCTGGTATTCCCAACGCACTCCCAGGTTGGCAGTCAGATTGGGACTGAGCTTCCAGTTGTCGTTGGCGTAAAGTGCGTGGGTGATGCGGTCGCCGTAATAGGTGACGTTGCCCAAAGAGCGCTCCGCCAGATAATCGGGCGTGTAGTCGAACAGATAATCCGAGAGGAAGCTCCACTCATAGTCGCCGCGCGACCGCTGTGTGAAACTCTGCGGGGAAATCATCTTCTCGCCTTCGTATCCGAACTTGAAGGTGTGAACGCCTTTGGTCCAGGAAACGCTATCGCTCAACTGGTAGGTGTTCTGATATCCGAACTGCGGAGCGTTGGGATCCGGGCCGAGTTGCAAGCCGAGATCGAAAACGTTGATGTTGGGGAACTGGTCCAGCCCCGGAAAATTGAAATTGCCTACCGGAAAATTGTCGAAGCTCCGGTTGAAACCAGCGCGGAATTCGTTGGTCAGGTTCGGCGAGAAGGTGTGGAATTCCGAAAGAGTCGCGATGTAACCGTCGCTCGGAATGGTGGAATAAAACACCGGTAAGCTGGCGGAAGTATCGATGGAACCCGTGCGGTTCAGAATGAAGCGTCCGCGCAGGCTGTCCTTGTCGGAGAAGTTGGCATCAATTGCGGCCACGGCACGCTCGCTGTTGGTGTACGCCGGCGCCGTAAACGACACTTGCCCGATGGGAACCTGGAACGTATTCGCAGTGCCGGGCGCAAAACCGCTGCCTCCGGTTGCGGCTGCCTGATTCACTCCCGGGCTGATCACCGGGTAGGAACTGGTGTCGCCCAGCGCTGTGGGAGCGGAACCCAGGTATTGCTTCAGCACGTTCAGGTTCGTAGTGCTGACTCCCGGAGTCGCAGCCAAAGTGCTCCACCCGGCTGCGGTGGGCGCATAAATGAGGCCGCCGCTGCCCGCAAAGCCCGTGGGCTCATATTCGTAGTTGAAGAAGTAGAACAGCTTGTTCTTTTTGATCGGTCCGCCCACCTGGCCGCCAAAGCGGTTGTCGTCGAAGCGGGGATGCAGCGGGTTCCCGTCCACCGCGTTCAGAGTATCGGCCGCATTGAGGTTGCGGTTATTCATGTACTCATAAACTTCACCGTGGATCTGATTGGTGCCGCTCACTACGACAGTGTTGAACTGGCCGCCCGAGGAATGGCCGAAGTCGGGCGAGAACTGATTCTGCAGGACCGTCATTTCGCCCACCGCATCGTTGGGGAGCGAAACCAGCGGGCCCGTAACGCTGCCGCTGTTATTGTCGATTCCCTCAATCGTGAAGTTGTTGTTGCGCGGACGCTGGCCGCCCACCGAAGGACCGGTCCCGGCGCCGGTAGCGCCACTAGTCGAGACGCCGGCATTCAGCAAGGAGAGATTGAGGACGCCGTTGCCGCTCGATGTGTTCGGCAGGTCGGCCAATTGCTTCGTCTCGAACGACGTCTGCACCTGCGAGGTGCTGGTGTCGAGGGTGGCGGCCGCGGCGACCACTTCCACCGACTCGGCACTCTTGCCCACTTCAAGCTTTACGTTGGCCGTTGCAACTTTATTCAACTGGATCTGGACACCTTTGAGTTCGGCGCGGTCAAAGCCGGATGCCGTTACGGTGATCGTATAGGTTCCGAACGGGAGGTTGGAAACGCGATAGTCGCCCGCAGGACCGGATTTTACGCTCACCTCGACGCCAGTGGCGTCATTCTTAACCGCCACGCCTGCGCCCGGTACAGTAGCTCCGGTCGGATCGAAGACGGTGCCGGTAAGATCGCCGCTAACAAGCTGAGCGAAGCTCACAAACGACGCCGCCAATAGGGCGATTAGCACCACCAGCCAGCTATTTCTAAATTTCATTTACTACCTCCATGAAGATTTAACCTTTTCCGCGCGGGGGCGGACTCAACTTTGAGAAAATCCCGCTGCACAAGAAACAGGAATTCGAGCCTTCGCCTCTGCAATGCGATGGCCACACTGGAAAGTGCGCGAAACATCGACTAAACAAAGGGTTAATATCTGGCCTAACACAACACTACCTCCGGACCTACACGTTTCCGTAATGTAATATTCAGAATTACGGATTTGTGTGTCTGAAAGGGCACAATTCGTCCGCCAACGGCCCATCGTTTCCCCGTGTCCGCTGTCTCGACTTAACGTAAGCTAACGAAAGTTAATAATCGCCCTTTTGGCTGAAGACGGATGGTCGGCCTGAAGGGTACTAAAACGGACAACGAGGGATGCCTATCCCGCCATCTTCCAGCGCCGCACCCACGCGTAACACCAGCGCTTCCTCGAACGCCGGCGCTACGATCTGCAAGCCCACGGGCAGTCCGGCGGCGCTCAGACCGCAGGGCAGCGAGAGCGCCGGCAGACCGAGCAGATTCAGGCTCCGCACCAGTCGTGTGGTCGCCAGCCGCACGTCTTCGTCGCGCCCGCCGAGCTTGACGGTCTGTTCGCCGATCCGCGGCGCGGTATTCGGTGTTGTGGGAGTCACCAGGCAGTCCACATCCGACCAGACCTGGGAGAATTGGTGCACCATCTGGCGTCGCAGTCGCTGCGCATGAATGTAATCGGTTGCCGGCAACAGACGGCCCTGGTCGAGCAGCGCCAACACATCCGGTCCGAACTGGCTACGATTCGCCAGGTGCGGTTCCATTACGGCTGATGCTTCGCATAGCAGAATAATCCGCCCGACGGCATTCAGCGCCGCCATATCGGGGAGCTTTATGGGCTTGATGGCCGCGCCCAGCGATTCCAGCCGTGCGATGGCGCCGCGCACCGCCAGTTCCACTTCCACGTCCAGGCGTTCGAAGAAGAAATTCTCAGGGAAGCCGACGCGCAGACCGCGCACGTCGCTTTCTTCGGGCATGAAGTCGACTACCGGATGGCGTGACGAACTGCGGTCGGCGGGGTCGTGCCCAGCGATGGCGTTGAGCACCAGGGCGGCATCGCGCACCGAGGCGGTGAGCGGGCCCACGTGATCGAGCGACCAGGAAAGCGGCATTACGCCGCGGCGGCTCACACGGCCATAGGTGGGTTTGAGGCCCACCGTGCCACAAAATGAAGCGGGAATGCGGATCGACCCACCGGTATCGGTACCCAGCGCCGCGTACACCATGCCCGCCGCCACCGCCGCGCCCGATCCTCCGCTCGATCCGCCGGGACTGTGTTTCGGATTCCAGGGATTGGCCACCGCTCCGAAATGCGGGTTGGCGGAGGTGATCCCGTAGGCCAGTTCATGCAGGTTCAACTTGCCGAGCATCACCGCGCCCGCGGCCTTCAGGCGTGCCACCGCCTCGGCATCCCGATCGGGCACGAAATTCTTGTAGATGGGCGACCCGCCGGTGGTCAACACGCCGCGCGTGTAGAAGAGATCCTTCGACGCCATGGGAATGCCGTGCAGCGGACCACGATCCTTGCCGGCGGCGAGTTCGCTATCGGCCTGGCGGGCCTGGGCGAGAGCCTCCTCGGCGGTGACCGTGAGAAAAGCGCGCAGCGTAGGGTTACCGCGTTCGATGCGGCCCAACGCCGCGCCGGTCAATTCTACGGCCGACACTTTGCGGCGGCGCAGGGCATCGGCGGCTTCGCGGATGGTCACGCCTGTTCCTCGACGGCGTCGAACACCGCTGCCGGTTCCATCTCCGGCGTCAACGATTTCACCAGCGGCCGGAACGCTTCCTCCAACCCGTCGAGCGGCTGCGAATGGCGGGCCGCTTCTTTGGCCGGTATATCCAACCCGGCGGCCTTAGCGATAGCGCTCCAGTCTTTCATGCACTCTCTACGATAGCGGATCTACGGTATCGCGGCGCGCCGTCCAGTGCGCTCCCGCGAGAACCACCAGCGCCGCCACGAAACTCCACAAAAGAATGGTGGCGGAATACTCGAACATCTTGTATTCGCGATCGAGTTTCTGGTGGATCGCGTCGGCAAGGAGCATGTTGAGGTACTTGAGGCCCTCTAGAACCAGTCCCACGACGATCGCCACTGGAGCCACGCGGCCCGGGTCCACCTTGCGATTCGGCAGCAGCCAGTAGACCAGAAAAAGGGCGAAGATCGATACCGGAATGGCCGCCAGTTTGTAGAACAGATGGTTCGCGAAGGTGCTGACAGGCGCCAGGAATCCGGGGGCATGGGTGAGGAACTGCCCGCCTAAAGCCGTGAGCCGGAGAGAGACCAGCGCGAGCACGCCGCAAGCCACCACCATCCCCAGGCTGATGGCTTGATTCTTGAGATAGCTGCGGTTGGCGGTGACGCCCCAGGCGCGGTTGAGCGCCACTTCCAGCGGCTCAAAGATCCCGTTGGCCGTGAAGAGCAGCAGCAGGATGGAGGTGTAGCTGAGCTTGGGAATGTACCAGGAAAAGCCGATGTTGTAGTCGATGACCTCGCCCGCTTTGCCCGCGAACAGATCCTTCACTGCAAGTTGAATGGCGTCCACCGCGCCCGGCCATTTCAACACGTCGCGGCACACCGAGATCATCACGATGAGAAAGGGAAAGAAAGCCAGCAGCACGCTGGCGGCGATCGCCAGGGCGTACACGTGCGCCTCGGTCTCCACCAGGTAATGCGCCGTTGGCCGTACCCGCGTCCACCACGGTCGAACATCGGGAAGATGATTGGGAATCAACTCTCAGGGTAACGCGGGATGCACCTGAGGGCGGCCTACCCCATGCGCAGGGCGGTCCGCAATCCCGGGTCGTGCCGTACCCGCCAGATGCGGCTGTCGAGGTAGTAGTGAGTGAGTCCGAAACCGCAGAAGAAACCGAAAGCCAGTTCCGAGACCTTGCCAAGGGCGAAGCCGGGAATGCGATACAACAGGCTGAACACCAGCGCCACTGCGACGTAGGCCAGCAGACTGCGGCTCACCGCCGAGGGAATGCGTCCGTGTGTGTGCGAGTTGTCGCCGGCGTAGCGATTGCGATTGTGGAACCAGACCAGGGCGTGATACTGCAGGTTGTGCACGATGGTGACGGTGGGTACGGCGGCCTGCCAGCTCATATACGCGAACGTCAGCCAGTGGAGCGGCACGATGGCCGCGAACAGCAGGTATTTCGGAACGTCCGCCGGCGCGCCCGAACGCCAGCGCGCGATCTGGCGGCCCAGATACACGGCGAGAGTGGCGGCCACCAGCGCCCAGCAGTACGGTTCGAGCCAGGGAAATGAGGTGTGCAGGCCCAACTCCTCGGGATGATGCAGAAAGAAGCGCTGAAACGGCGGGAACACCAGCATCACGCCCAGAAATATGCGGTCGAGGGCATTATCAAGCGGGCGCAGATCGCGTGTCTTCACCTTGTACAGCACCATGAAGCCGTAATGCTGTTTGATGACGTGATAGTAGGCCCATACGCCCACCAGAATGGCGAGATATTTCACCGCGCCGGCCAGCACCATCGCCGGACCGATCGCGAAAAACACCATCAGGCTGCCGTAAAGGAGCTTGGGATTGCGCGCCCGTGCCTCGCGGTCGAAATAGGTGCGGCTGGCGGTAGCGAAGATGTGCGTGCCATCGAACCCCAACGACCAGAACCACCAGAGCAGCGTGATGGGCACGTGCAGCCCGGCGTAAAGCAGCAGATACGCATAGCCGGCGAGCGCGCTGCCGATTACCAGCGACAGATCTACACCCCGGCTGATGATCCAGTAATTGCGGCGGACCGCGCCGGAGGGCGCGACCATGGAGGCTACAGCGGCCACCCAGCCATCATACCGTGGCGGAGAGGGCCAGCCGCGATTTCCAATCGTCCAGCACCGCCGCGGTGGAAGTGAGGCCCACGCGCGTGACGCCCAGCGCGCGGACTTCCAGCACCTGTTCGAGCGTCTTCAGCCCGCTGGCGGCCTTCACCGCGATATGTGGCGGCGTGTGCTCCCGCATCAGCTTCAGATCGGCGATAGTGTAACCCGAGGGCGCGAATCCAGTCGACGTTTTCACGAAATCGACATTCGCTTTCCCGCAGCATCGGCAGGCGAGGATTTTAAACTCGTCGGTCAGGTACGCATTCTCGAAGATCACTTTGAGGATGGCGGAATGCGAGTGGCAGAGTTCGGCCACGGTGTCGAGTTCCGCCTGTACGTAATCGAGATCGCGCGAGAGCAGACGCGAAATCGCAATCACCATGTCGATTTCGCGCGCGCCGCGCTCCAGCAGATCGCGCGTTTCGAACAGCTTGGTGGCGGTGTTTTGCGACCCGTGCGGGAAGCCGACCACACTTCCCGGCAGGACTGAAGTCCCACCGAGCGCGCGCACCGCCACGTCGATATCGCAGGGCCGCATAGTGGCCGCGGCTACGCTGTAGCGCTTCGCCAGATCGAGCCCCGCCTCCACCTCGGCGCGCGTGAGATGCGGCCGCAGCAGCGAGTGATCCACCATCAGGGCAACATCTTGGTAGCGGTCCACGGGTGCCTTACCTTTTCCGGGTGCCGCCGCGCGGAAAGGCGCAATTGAGGCCCATGCTCTTGCGCTGGTCGCACGCCTTCACCGCCTGTTCACTCTTAGGGTAATCCTTGATCAACTGCGCGAATTCATCGGCGCCATCGGTGCGGCGGCCGAGTTTCACCAGCGTCGTCCCTTTGGCGAACATGGCATCGGCAGTCTTGCTGTTGTCGGGATACTTCTCGAGGACGGTGTCGAAATCCTGTACCGCCGTCTCGTTGTCGCCCTGCGTCATGTGAATCCAGCCGATGTAGAATTGCGCGTTGGGCGCCAGAGGCAGGTTGCCGTAGCAGCGCAGATAGTCGGCGTATTCTTTCAGCGCCAGGTCGTACTTGCCGGCGCTCTTATCGGAATTGGCGTCGGGATAAAGCTGGCTGGCAGGGGGACACGGTTCGGCTGCAGGCGCGGCAGTGGCCAGTCCGGGTACTGCGGTTCCGCCCTGCCCGTTGGCCGTTGTGCTGCCCGGCGGCGCCGGGGCAGGCGTGGAGAGCACCGTCACGGCACGATTCAGGTCGGTCAACTGCTGCTGCAGCTTATTCATCGACGAATTGAGATCGCTTACCGACTGCTGTAGCGTCCGCATATCCTGATCCATTCCGTCGAGGCGGGTGGAAAGGCCGGCCACCGGAGCCGACACCTTGGACTCCATGTCCCGTAGGCTCTGCTGCAGATTGTTCTGGATCACCGCCACCCCGGTAGTGGACGATTTGGATGTGTCGAGCGCCTGCTGCACCAGCACGGTCAGCGCCGCCAGTTGCTTATCCTGCGATTCTTTCAACAGACGCAACTGTTCCTGCAGGCCGGCCACGTCGCGCTGCAGTTCCATGATCTCTTTGCTAGCGGCGGGCGCGCGCGTGGGTAGCAGCGACAAACCCACCGCGGCAACCAGGGCACAAACGGCAAAACGTCGGTACATATGCAACTCTCCTCGGGGGCGGCCGGCCGGCAAGTTGACTCGGACGCCGCCCCGTTTTATGCCTTCGTTTCTATCCTACTGCCCAACCGACAAGTGAGCGCGACGATTCTTCTGCCAGCAGGATTCGGTCGATTCCGTACATTGCGGCCGTTCCTTGCCATAGCTGATGGTCTTGAGCCGGTCCGGCGGTACGCCCAACGACACCAGGAATTCCTTAGCGGAACTGGCGCGACGGTCGCCCAGGCCGATGTTGTATTCGGCCGAGCCGCGTTCGTCGCAATGGCCTTCCACCGTAACCACCACGTTGGGGAAATCGGCCAGGATGGATTTCAACGCGGCGGCGTCTTTCGTGAGGGCGTCGCGAGCGTCGCCGTTGACTTCGCTCTTATCGTAATCGAAGTAGGCATCCTGCGTATCCGAACTCAGCCTCTCCTCTACCGTCTGGTGGGTGGCCGGTGCGGGCGGCGGAGCCTGCACGGCCGGCTGGGCGGGCGAGACTACCGACACGGTGGCGGAAGCAGTGACCGTGCCTCCCGTGCCGGTGGCGGTCAACGTATAAGTGGTCGAACTGGTGGGAGTAACCTGCTGGCTGCCGGCGCTCCGCACCGTTCCGATGCCCTGGTTGATGGATACGTTAGTGGATTCGCCGGTCACTTCCCAGCGGAGCGTGGCGGATTGCCCGCGCTCGATACTGCTCGGTTCGGCACTGAACTGCGCCACGGCGGGCGCGGCGGGCGTAGCCGGCGCCGCGGTCTGTGCCGGAGCGGGCGGTGGCGGCGGCGGAGCTGGAACCTTCTTCTTGCAACCGTCGGCGAATAGCGCGACTGAAACCGCAAGACAGACGAGTATAATCTTCCGTTTGAACATGAACATCGCCTCCTGAAATTCCTACTTTACTTACCCCACACCGGATGTAAATTGACTCCCTCGGTGGTGAGTTGGTGAGCCTCGGTCCCATTTGCGAGCATCGACCAGATCTCTTCCCTGCCGGTACGGTTGGACATAAATACAAGATGTTTGCCGTCCGGCGCCCAACTAGGATTCTCGTTTTTCCCTTCGCTGTGTGTCAACTGGTTATATTGCCCCGTGGCCACGTTCATGATGAAGATGTTGAACGCTCCTGCCATGTAGCCGCGCGTCCATGCATACGCCAGAACCTGGCCGTCGGGGTGCCACGATGGGTTGGAAGCTTCACCTGTGCCATCGGTCAGCCGCTGCACGTCGGTGCCATCGATATTCATCCGGTAAATCTGCTCGGGGCCCGATCGGCCCGAGGAAAATGCGATCTCCGCGCCCGTTTTGGGATTCACCTTAGGTTCGGAATCGATGGTGCGGGCCGCCGTAACGGCGTGCATATTGCTGCCGTTGAGATTGGCGATATAGATACCGCAGCAGCCTGCCAGCGACGATTGAAAAACGATCTGCTTCCCGTCGGGGGTAAACGACGGTTCGCCCATTACCGACGCCCCGCGTTGATTGTAAAAACCCAAATCCCGCCCCGTCTCCACGGAGTACACAAATATACCAGGATTGCCGTGAACCCAGCTAGTAAAGGAGATCTTACTGCCGTCGGGAGAGACCGCTGGAAAATCGGAGATGGCGTTGAGATGCGTGATCTGTTTCTGATTCTGCCCGTCGGGATCCATCATCCAGATCTCCGATACCGGCGTCTTCAGGCTGCCGCTGCGGCGCACATAAAAAATGTGCGTGCCGTACATGCAGGTGGAACCGAACTTCTCCACGATGTCGCAGCCGAACTTGTGCGCGGCAGTGCGTGCACCGGCGGCGTCCAGCGATTCGCTATAGGTTCTGGCCAGCGCATCGGCGTGCACGGGGTTGGGAATACTGAGGTCCACCAACCAGGCGCGCACCACGAACAGATTGTGCTCTGCCGCAGCGTAGCCGATGGTTACGTAATTCGCTTTCGCAGGCGGGGCCGCCCAGTCGGACAGATACATGCCTCCGCCATCGGCGGAGGAGGGCTGCGCCTGGCCGCGGCGCGCCGGCATGTTCTGGGCCTGCGGCGCGATCTTGAAATCGCTCAACTGCTGGGGAACATTAAGCGGATACTGCGAGCGGGGCACCATGTTGAAAATGCCGGAGCCGCTCAGATCGGTCCATAACGTCTGATTGAAGACCGACATGAAGGATTGCGATTGGCCGTCTCCGCGCAGATCGGGCACCGCCAGCGCGGGCAGGTTTCCTCCGCTCTTGAGCACCACGTTGAAGTCGCTCTGCTGGGCGGCCAGAGCCGTGAGAAAAACGGTGGCCGACACTATGATCCAGACGATCCGTTTCATATTCAATTCCCCAATTCGAACTTCATTTGCACATCGGCCTGATTGCGCGGAAAGTTTAGCGGAAGTGCCGGCAGACTGGCATCCATCACCGCCCGCTGCGCCGAGAAATCCAGAGTCTGATTGCCGCTGCTGCCGGTGATTTTCACATTCGTGACCGATCCGTTTCGCAGAATGGTGAACATGACCGTTACCGACAACGCCCCACCGTTCCGCACCGGCTTCCAGCTCCGGGCAATATTGTCACGGATGATATTGGCGTACGCGCCGAACTGCTCGCCAAAAGGCGAGCTGTCGCCCAGTCCGACGCCGCCGCCGCCAGGCAACTGATACATGGGCGAACTCGCTTGCTGACCCACATTGCTATAAATCTGGTTCGGTTTGTAGGTCTCCTGCTCGCGGAACCGGTTTTGCTGCGGCTGCGGTTGCGGTTCCACTTCGCGATGATGCTTCGGAACCGCTTTCTTAGTGGGAAGCGGAACGGCATCCGCCTCGGGAACTCTCACTTTCGGAATCGGCTTGGGCTTGGATTTTTCCACCGGCGGAGTGGGCACCTGCGACTTGGTATCGTTGGCCACCGGATTCGGCCGCGAACTCTGATTGGGCAGCGGGATACTGGCCACCGGATTGACCATGAACGCGCCCATCCCCCCGCCATGCGGGTCGCCCATATTCAAATGCGGATGAATGACCTCGCTGGCAACCAGGCTGCCCAGGAACACCGCGTGCAGAGTCAGCGACACCCAGAACTGTCGCGTCATGGCCTCCGGCCGGTCCAGAAAGTCCGCATGGGCAGGCACGGCTAGCGCCTCCTTTTGCCGGTATCGTCCGGCTGGGTCACCATATAGACCTGGAGCTTACCCTGACCCAGTTCCGCCGTCACCTGCGCGATGGGATCCCAGATGGTCTGCGCGTCTGCCCGCACATAAACGCCGGTAGCGCCCGGAAACCGGCGGTGAATCTCATCCACCAGCGAATGAATGTTCACCGCGCTGCCGTTCAAGGAGGAATCGCCGGTCTTATCGATGGTGACGGTCGGAAGCTCCTTGGTGGTCTCTTGCACGTAGCGGGTCCGTGGCACGTCGACCTCCATTCCGTATTCCATCACATGGGCGGTGAGCATGAAGATGATCAGCAGCACCAGCACCACGTCGACGAACGGGGTGACGTTGATTTCCGAAAGCGTTCCACCGCCGCCGCGACGCCGCCGCGACCGGTATCCGCCGCCATCCACGGACATCCCCATACGCTACTCTCCGAATCCGCGCTCCACCATATTCAGGAATTCCAGCGCGAAATCGTCCAGGCGCGTGCCGATATCGCGAATTTTGGTGCTGAGCAGGTTATAAAAGATGGCCGCCGGAATGGCCGCGAGCAAGCCCACCGCGGTGGCGATGAGCGCTTCGGCGATGCCCGGGCCGACGGTGCGAAGGCTGGTGCTCTGTTGCGAACTGAGATCCATGAATGCCTTGATGATGCCCAGCACTGTACCTAGCAATCCGATGAACGGACTCGCCGTAGCCGTGGTGGCCAACCACGTCATGTTCCGCTCCAGACGCGTAATTTCCTCGCTCACGCCGATTTGCAGCGCCCGTTCCACCGCCGCGCGATTGGTCATGCGGCTACGGAGGCGGACCTGCCGTTCCACTTCCTCATATCCGAAATCGAAAACCGTCACCAGGGGCGATGGACGGTAGCGCTCGCTCGCCACCACCACCGCTTCCAGTCCGGACGACTTGCGGAACGCACGCAGAAAACGATCGTTGGTCTTGCGCGCGCCGCGCAGTGTGGCCCATTTGGAAAAGATGATGGTCCAGGAATAGATGGAAAAGCAGATGAGCACGCCCATGACGGCGAGGGTCAGCGCACTGCCCTGTATCATCGACCAGATATTCACGGTTTGAAGGAGGAATGCAAGGGGAGCTGGGAAGCTCAATTCATCTCCTTTTCCCAATCTAGCATAGAGACGCGGCAAGGTCGCAAAATGGCGGATTAAACGTACATAATGTTCGACATATATCGAGTTGAGAATGTGCGCTACGTAGCGCGGCCCGGAGGCGGCAGGAGATGCGGTGGACGGGGCTGGGTGGCCGCCGATTGAAGTTTGCGGCGAATCGGTGCGGCCGTTTCCTGCGATCTTGCGCGGAGCTCGCCCTGCAAAACGCTGATTTCGATCGGCCGGCCTCCGCATTTCCGCTCTTCTGGAGCGGAGGCGCCGGGAAATCGCGCACCTACCGGTTATAATCGCAAGCATGTTGCAGGAGCTGGTGGTGGAAAACTACGCCGTGGTGGAGCGCCTGCGCATTCATTTTCACAACGGCCTCAACCTGCTGACGGGAGAAACCGGCAGCGGAAAATCCATCGTGGTGGACGCGCTCGGCCTGCTGCTGGGCGCACGCGCGTCCGGCGATATGGTGCGCACGGGTGAATCGCGGGCCCGCGTCGCCGGCATTTTCGACGTGCGCGATCATACCGCTATCCGCCGCCTGCTGGAACCGGCAGGTCTGGAAATCGAAGAGGGAGAACTTCTGGTAGAGCGCGAGATTCTAGCGGGCGGCAAGTCGCGAGCCTTCGTCGGCAGCCGTCCGGTGGCCGTCTCGCTGCTCAAGGATCTGGCCCCGTATCTGGGCGACATCCACGGCCAGCATGACCAGCAGCTTCTCTTCATCGCCGATGCGCAGCGCGACATGCTGGACGCCTTCGCCGCCAATCGGGAACCGCTCGACCATGCCGCCGCACTCTATCGGCAGTGGCGCGCGATTGCCGCCGAACTCGAAGAACTGGAGCGCACCGAACAGGAGAAACTGCGCCTGCTCGACCTGTGGTCGTTCCAACGCAAGGAAATCGAAACCGCTGCGCTGTTGCCGGAAGAGGACGTCGCGCTCGAAAACGAACGGCGTGTGCTGCAAAACGTACAGAAGCTGGAAGAAGCGGCCAATACCGCGTACACCGCGGTCTACGACGCGCCCGAATCGGCCGTTTCGCTCACCCGCACGGCGGCCCGCCGCCTGGACGAACTGTGCCGCATCGACCCCTCGCTCGAAGCGGTGCGGGACCATTTGAAGGCAGCTGACCTCAGCCTGCAGGAAGTTTCCTACGCGCTGCGCGACTACATCGGGCGCCTGGAAGCGAACCCGGGGCGGCTGGAAGAAGTGGAAGGCCGGCTCGCCGCCATCGACCGGCTGAAGCGTAAGTACGGCCAGTCGATCGCCGAGATCCTGAGCTTTCTGGCGGAAGTGCAGCGCCAGCTCGCGAGCGTAGAACATGCCGGCGAGCGTATGGAAGAATTACGCCGTGAGCAAAAACGCGTCGCCTCCGAGTTCGAAAAACTGGCGGCCGATCTTACTGCCCGCCGGCTGGCGGCGGCGCGCAAGCTCGAAAAGAAAGTGGAAGCCGAACTCGCCGGGCTCGCCATGGCGGGCACGGTGTTCCGCGTGGCCATCAATCCCGCGCCGTGGAGCGCGCACGGCGCCGACCGCATCGATTTTCTGGTCTCACCGAATCCCGGCGAGGAGCCCCGTCCCATCGAGAAGGTCGCCTCCGGCGGCGAGATTTCGCGCATCGCCCTGGCGCTGAAGACGTGCCTGGCGGCGCCGCGTAACGGGCCGCCGCGCACCCTGGTATTCGACGAAGTGGACGCCGGCGTGGGCGGGAGCGCCGCCGAAGGGGTAGGCCGGCGATTGAAGAAACTGGCCGCCAACAATCAGGTGCTGTGCGTCACTCACCTTCCGCAGATCGCGTCCTTCGCCGACCATCATTATGTAGTGGCGAAGCGCGAATCGAACGGCCGCACCGAAGCCACCGTGGAAGAACTGGATGGGGCGGCGCGCACGCGCGAGGTGGGCCGCATGCTCTCCGGCCAGAAACTAACGCCGGAAGCCTTGAAGCACGCCGAGCAATTGATCAAAATGAGTGTGTGAGGTGATTCATGTCCACGTGGGACAGGCGGCACTTTCTGCAGGGAGCGATGGCGGGAGCCGCGATCGTGGGGCTGGCGCGCCCTGTATTACTGCGCGCCGCCGATACCGCCGGCGTCATCGATGTGAAATCGTTGGGCGCCGTGGGAGACGGCAAGAAGCTCGACACCGCGTCGATCGATAAGGCGATTGCGGCGGCCTCGGCGTCCGGCGGCGGCACGGTGCACTTTCCCCCTGGCGATTATCTCTGCTACACCATCCACCTGAAGAGCAACGTGGCGCTCTATCTCGATCAGGGCGCGCGAATCATCGGCGCCGATTCGCCCGCAGTGGGCGACACCAATACCAATGCCTACGATCTGGCGGAGCCCAACCAGTGGGACAAGTTTCAGGACTTCGGCCACAGCCACTGGCACAACAGCTTGATATACGGCGAGGGCATCGAGAACGTTTCCATTCTTGGGCCGGGAATGATTTGGGGCCGCGGTTTAAGCCACGGGCGCGGGCGCGATCCGGGTCCGCGCGCCGAGCAGCCTGGCGTGGGGAACAAAGCCATCGCCCTCAAGAATTGCCACAACGTCACGCTGCGCGATTTCTCCATTCTGCACGGCGGCCACTTCGGAATCCTGGCGACCGGCGCCGACAATCTCGCCATCGACAATCTGAAGATCGACACTATCCGCGACGGCATCGATATCGACTGCTGCAGAAATGTGCGCGTCTCCAACTGCATGGTGAACTCGCCCTGGGATGACGGTATCTGTCCCAAGAGTTCGTTCGCTCTGGGATACGCGCGGCCCACCGAGTACGTCACCATCGCCAATTGCTATGTCACCGGGGCGTACCAAGAAGGCACCATGCTCGATGCCACTTACAAAAAGTGGAGCCCGGAAACGCGCATGTCGCGCACCGGGCGCATTAAGTTCGGCACCGAATCGAACGGCGGATTCCGCAATATCACCATCTCCAATTGCGTGTTCGACGCCTGCCAGGGTCTGGCGCTGGAGAGCGTGGACGGCGCGCTGCTGGAGGATATCGCCATCACCAATATTTCCATGCGCGATATCGTCAATATGCCGATTTTCCTGCGCCTCGGCAGTCGCATGCGCGGCCCCGCCGGGGTCCCGGTGGGAACCATCAAGCGCGTCGTCATCAGCAATATCGTATGTTCCAATTCGGCGTCGCGGGCGGCGTCGATACTGAGCGGCATTCCCGGCCACTACATCGAAGATGTGAAGTTGAGCGACATTCTGATCCAGAATCGCGGCGGGGGCACGGCGGAGGAGGCGGCGCGCCAACCTCCGGAACTGGAGACAGGCTACCCCGAGCCCACCATGTTCGGCGGCACTCCGTCCCATGGTTTTTACCTGCGTCACATCGACGGACTGGAAATGACCAATGTCGAGATCCTCAGCGAGAAAGAGGACGCGCGCCCCGCGTTCGCCCTGGACGACGTGAAAAACTGCGACTTCGCGCGCATCAAAGTCCCGCCGAACGCCACCGCGGGTACTTTCGCCCTGAAAAACGTGGAAGACTTCACGCTCACCAATTGCAAGACTGCGCCCGATACCAAGCTCACCAAGGCAGACGGCAAGAAAGTCTAGCGCCGGTCCGATCGGGATCCGCGTTGAGATAAACGCCGAGAGCCTAGTGCATCTTCTCGAGGAACTTGCCTTGCACGGCGTCCACGTAAATCGAAAAGCCTGAAGTCCCCACCGACTCGCCCCAGATCACGCGCCATGCCGGGGTGGTGAAGTCTTTTACCTTCTCAAGCAGAAAGGAGATCGGCACTCCCGGATGCTTCTGGTCGTAATCGGTGGCATGCTCGTCGGCAGTCTTGAAGGCCGCGTCGGAATCGGCCCGCAGCTCCCGGATGTCGAAGGGGGTATTGACTCCCGCACTTCCAGACCAGCCCTGAATGCCCGAGCTGAACACGCCCTGGTGCAGGTTGCCTTCCTGCTCCACCACGGAATAGGTGAAGGTCTGCATCTTTCCGAGGCTCGCCGATGTAAACTGGGCCTGCCACGCACCGGCCTTGCCGGGCGCCGAGGGAACATCCTGAACGGGGATGCTGTTGAGCGTCAATACCTGGACGTCGGGAGCCCATGACCGCGCTTTCTGGTACATCTTATATAGCGCGGACTGTCCGGTGACCGGCTCGGGCGGCCGATCGGACCCTTTCTTGGCCGCCGGCGGCGGCGCTTGCGAGCAGCCGGTCCAAAGCAGGGAAGTCAGTGCCATCGCAAGGACCGGAACGCAACGTGTGGTCATCTTCATCTGAACGCATTTTATCAGCCTGAGTACTGATGGGGGCATCCGGGACTGGGCAGCCCCTTATGATCTTTCTTTAACAGTCGTTGGCGGCGTTCTTGTGCCATAATTGGGGCAACTGGAGGACAAGATGGCGCCTCAACGCTGGATCTGGGGGATGACAGCGGCCGCCGCGGCGGTCCTGCTGCTTCCCGCCTTCAGTCAGACGTCCACCGGTTCTGCCCCCACCACAGGCACCACCGGCACGCGGCCCTCCCCAACAGGGAATACCGGCTCCATACCCAACCAAAACTCCAACGTACTCAATCAACCGGCGATGGCGCGACCGCTCCGCGTGAGCGGCAGAGTGATCATTGACGATGGTTCACCCCTCGATTTTCCAGCCACCATCGAACGGGTCTGCAATGGCAATCCGCACGTTGAGGGATACACTGACAGCCAGGGCAATTTCTCGTTGATCCTGGGACAGCATCCCGACGTGATCGGCGACGCCAGTGAAACTTCCAACGGCTCGAATCGCCAGCCGCTGCCCCCCGGCATTTCCGGTAGCAACACCCAAAGTATCCCCGGCACGAACGGGTCCAGCCAGAATCTCTCTGGCGACTTTCGGGTGGCGAACTGCGATCTCCGCGCCAACCTGAGCGGCTATCTTTCGGACACCATTAATCTTGCCGGACGTACCTCGATGGATACCCCCGATATCGGCAATATCATGCTCCACCGGATGGGGGGCGGCTCCACCGCGACTACCGTGACGGCCACCACCCTCAAAGCGCCGAAGGCCGCCCGCAAAGCCCTCGACCATGGCCTGGAACTCGCCAAGAAGAACAAGCCCGAAGAGGCCATCGTCAGTCTTGAGGAAGCGGTCCGTCTTTATCCGGAGTTCGCTTATGCCTGGTGCGAACTGGGCAAATTGCAATTCGCGAATGATCATGAGCCCGATGCGCACGAGTCGTTCGAAGCTGCCGTCAAAGCCGAACCGCGCTGGCCCGAGCCGTACCTCCACCTCGCCGTGATGGGCGTGAAGGCGCATGACTGGAAGGAGGTCGCCGGGGATACCGGAAAGGTACTGCACCTCAACACCTTTCAGTATCCGCAGGCCTATTTCCTGCACGGCGCCGCCAGCTTTAACTTGCGCAACTTCGATGTCGCGGAGGAAGATGCGCTGTCCGCCGAGAAGCTCGATGTGCAGCACACCTATCCTCAAATTGAGAAGCTGCTGGGGATGATTTACACCGAGCGCCACCGGTATACCGATGCCGCCGACAAGCTGCGCTCCTACCTGCTGCTCTCGCCTGAGGCGCAGGATGCCGCGGAAGCCCGTAAACTCTTGGCCAACGCCGAGATTATGGCCGCGCAATCCGCGCAGGCCGAGCGCAAGAAAGCGCAGCAGTAAGTTTCCCACACCCCGCGCCCGCTATAACAATACCTAAGCCGAAGTTTCATCTGTTGTTTACATATGTTCGTCAGAATGGTGGCATGACTTCACTTCCCCTACCCACCGACCGACGGTCGCACCGGCGCTACACGCTGGCGGCCGCCATGCGGTATCGTGCCGCCAGCGGCCCGCTCAACGCGCCCTGGAAACCCGGACAGACGCTCAACATGAGCGCCGGCGGAGTGTTGATTCGTGTTCCCGAAATGCTGGCTGCCGGTACACGCCTGCAGGTGGCGATGGATTGGACCGGCCTCTACCACGGGCGCCAGGCCATGCGCCTGATACTGACTGCCGCAGTCACCCGCGTCGACCCCGAGGGCACGGGATTGCGCAACCTCAGCCACCGCTTCAGCGATGTGAGCCCCGTACGGGTCCGACTGCAGCGCACCGAAACCAATCTCGCGGTGGCGTAACTGCCCTTCACGTGGGGCAGGATGGATCGCCAGCCATCGCCACGCCAGGCGGATTACCGATCTGCCCCACGATAGAATCGGGGCATGTACATTCGCGTGAACGGCCGCGATAATGTGGCCATTGTGGTGAGCCCCGACGGTACCGCGCCGGGCGACTCTCTGCCCGATGGCCTCACCGCCCGCGAAGCCATTCCGCAAGCGCATAAGATCGCGCTCGCCGAGCTCGCGGCCGGCGATCCGGTGGTGCGCTACGGCCAGACCATCGGCCGCGCCAATCGACCCATCGCGCGCGGCGCCTGGGTACGCAAAGAGTTTCTCGATCTGCCCGCGCCGCCCGCGCTCGACGATCTGCCTCTCGCCACCGCCGTTCCCGATCCCTTGCCGCCGCTCACCGGCTACACCTTCGAAGGCTTTCGCAATCCCGATGGGAGCGCCGGTACGCGCAACATCCTCGGCATCTCCACCACCGTGCAATGCGTCGCCCCCAGCGTGGATTACGCCGTCCGGCGCATTCGCGAGGAGTTGCTGCCGCGCTTTCCCAACGTCGACGACGTGATCTCGGTGACGCACTCCTACGGTTGCGGCGTGGCTATCGATGCGCCCGGCGCCGCGATTCCGATCCGCACCCTCAAACACATTTCGCTGCATGCCAATCTGATGGCCGAGCCGCTGCTGGTGAGCCTGGGGTGCGAAAAGCTCCAGCCCGCGCGCCTGCTGGGCGACCAACTTCCGGTGTTGGGCGAAGCCAACGTCATCCGCTTGCAGGATCACCACGGCTTTGCCGATATCTCGAACGCCATCCTGCAGGCCGCCGAACGGCGCCTGGAGCAGCTCAATCGCCGTCATCGAGCCGCGTGCCCGGCAAGCGATCTGGTGGTGGGCCTGCAATGCGGCGGCAGCGATGCGTTCTCGGGCGTGACGTGCAATCCCGCAGTCGGGTTCGCCGCCGACCTGCTGGTGCGCGCCGGCGCCACGGTGATGTTTTCCGAAGTCACCGAAGTGCGCGACGCCATCCATCTGCTGACACCGCGCGCCGCCACGCCCGATATCGGCCGCCAGTTGATCCGCGAAATGCGCTGGTATGACGAGTACCTCGCGCTCGGCGCCTCCGATCGCGCCGCCAACACCACCCCTGGCAATCAGCGCGGTGGGCTCGCCAATATCGTGGAAAAAGCGCTCGGCAGCATCGCCAAGGCAGGCAGCACGGCCATCCGGGCGGTGGCCACACACGGCGAAAAGGTCACTGCCAAGGGACTGGTCTTCGCCGCCACCCCCGCGAGCGATTTCATTTGCGGAACGCAACAACTGGCGTCGATGAATCTGCACGTGTTCACTACCGGCGAAGGCAGTCCCTACGGGTTGGCGCTGGTGCCGGTGGTGAAAGTGTCGTCGCGGACTGCGCTGGCCGAGAAGTGGCGCGACCTGATCGACATCGACGCCGGGCGCATTGCCACAGGGCAAGCCTCGATCGAAGAAGTGGGGTGGGAGCTGTTCCGCTTCATTCTCGACGTGGCGAGCGGACGAAAAACATGGGCCGAGCACTGGCGCCTGGCGAATGCGCTTTCGCCGTTCAATCCCGGACCGGTGACGTAGTCACCCCCTTGGGCACGAACTCTTCTACCGGGAACGATTCGCGCACCACCTGTCGCAATTCTTCCAGCGAGCCGAGTTGTCCCGCGCCCAACGCCTGCACCAGTGCGTTGCCCGCTGCCGTGGCTTCCGACGGACCGGCCACCACGCGCCGTCCCGTCACGTCCGCCGTCAACTGATTCAGCAGTCGATTGCGCGATCCGCCTCCCACAATGTGGATCGTCTCCACGCGGCGCCCGGTCATTTCTTCGAGCGCGCCCAGCACTTCGCGATAGCGTACCGCCAGGCTATACAGGATGACGCGGCAGACTGCACCCGGCGTGCCCGGCACCGGCTGTCCGGTGGTGCGGCAGTATTCCATCACGCGTTCGGCGCTCTGCCCGGCGGCTTGGAACGCCTCCAGTTCGAGCACCGCGCCGGAAGGCTCGGTCTCCCGCGCCATGGCGATCAGCTCGTCGTAGCTGTATTCCTTCCCTTCCCGGGCCCACGCGCGCCGGCATTCCTGCAGCAGCCAGAGTCCCGGAATATTCTTGAGGAACCGGATGCTGCCGCCCACGCCCGCTTCGTTGGTGAAGTTCGCCGCCAGCGACGCGTCGTTAATCAGCGGGCGATCCAGCTCCATCCCCATCAACGACCAGGTGCCCGAGCTGATATAGCACCATGGCGACCGACCGTCGGCCGGCACCGCCGCCACCGCCGACGCGGTATCGTGGCTGGCCGTGGTGTAAACCGGCGTGCCGCCGGGCACTCCGTAGGACTCCGCCAGCGCCGTGCGGATCGAACCCAATCGGACGCCCGGGTCTACCAGTCCCGGCAGAAAGCCCGTCGCGATCCCCAGCTTTTCCAGCAACTCGGTGGCGAACCGCCCGCGCGCCGGATCGTAGAATTGCGATGTGCTGGCGATAGTGCGCTCCGCCGCCATGGTTCCGCTGAGGAAGTAATTGAACAGGTCGGGCATGAACAGCAGCGCCTGCGCCTGGGACAGCAGCCATGGAGTCTCCCGATGGACCGCCCAGAGCTGATAGAGCGAATTGAGCTCCATGAACTGAATGCCCGTGGCGGCGAAGACGTCGGCGCGCGGCACAATCTCGAAGAGTTTCTCCGGCAGCCCCACCGTGCGCGGATCGCGATAATGGCGCGGATTGTCGATGAGCGCGCCGTGCACGCCGATCAGGCCGAAGTCCACGCCCCAGGTGTCGATGGCCACACTGCCTAGTCGCGCAGTGAGCTTGGCCGCGGCGCGCAGGCCTTCCAGCATTTCGTAGAACAGCCGCAGCGTGTCCCAGTAGAGCCCCGTTGGAAGATTCACCGTGCAATTGGGGAAGCGGTGCACTTCCTGCAGCTTGAGCTGGTGGCCGGAGAGATCGGCCAACATGGCCCGTCCACTCTCCGCGCCGAGATCGATTGCCAGATATTGATGCGACATTACTTCGATAGAAAGATTACCAGACCGCCGCTCACGATGAGCAGTCCGCCGGCCACCACCGGCCCGCGCATGGGCTCTTTGAGGAGCACATAGGAGATGAACTGCGCGGCGAGAAAGAAGAACACCACATAGAGCCCGAGCAGCTCGCCGAAATTCCATGGCGGACGATTCACCGTCCAGCCGTAAACGAACAGCACCACGGCGCCCAGCGCGAACCATCCTACGCGCTGCGTGGATGCCGTATGGATACCTTTGCGCACCAGCCAATCGCCGCCCGCTTCCAATAGCGCCGCCAGCAGCAGGAGCCCAACCGACACGTATTTCGACATCTTTATATAAGACCAGATTTCGATAGCATGGAAGCCATGCGCACCAAGTTCGTGGCCGCCGTTCCCGTGCTGCTGGCGCTCGCCTGCCTGTGGGCCGCGGCCGCCCCACAAGGCTCGCTCGACGACCTCCGTCGCGCTTTTCTGCACCCGCCTGACGATGCGCGCATCATGATGCGCTGGTGGTGGTTCGGGCCGGCCGTTACCAAGCCCGAGCTCGAGCGTGAAATGCGCCTGATGAAGGAGGGCGGCATCGGCGGGTTCGAAGTGCAGCCTGTCTATCCGTTCGAACTCGACGGCAATATGCGCTATCTCTCGGACGACTTCCTGGATGCGCTCCGCTTCGCTGCTGCCAAAGCGCGTGAACTCGGCCTGCGCTACGATCTCACGCTCGGCAGCGGCTGGCCTTTCGGCGGTCCGCACATTCCGCTCGCTCTGGCCGCTCCGCGCCTGCGCATCGTGCACGGCGCCCCACCCCGACTCGCCGAGGGCGAATCGCTCGTGGCCTCCTTCCCCGATCGCGAGCTCTATTTCGTGGCGAGCCATACCGGCATGAAGGTCAAGCGCGCGGCCGTCGGCGCCGAAGGCTTCGTGCTCAATCCCTACGACCGCGCCGCCATCGACGCGCACCTGCACGCCGTCGGCGACCGGCTCGCCGAGTCGTTCGGCGTCAATCCCCCGCATGCCATCTTCAGCGACTCGCTCGAAGTGGAGCGCTCCGATTGGACCGGCGATTTCCGGGCAGAGTTCCGCAGGCGGCGCGGGTACGACCTCACGCCCTATCTGCCCGCGCTTGCCGGCGATATCGGCGAGAAGACCATGGCGGTCCGCCACGATTGGGGGCTCACCCTGACCGAACTGGCGAATGAGAATTACCTCCAGCCGCTGACCGAGTGGGCGCACCAACACGGTACGCGCTTCCGCTCGCAGACCTACGGCACACCGCCGGTGAATCTTTCGAGCAACGCGCTGGTCGATCTGCCCGAAGGCGAGGGCAGCCAGTGGCGGCGCTTCTCCACCACGCGGTGGGCGTCCTCCGCGAGCCATCTCTTCGGCCGTCCGGTGACGTCGTCGGAGACGTGGACGTGGCTTCATTCGCCCGTCTTCCGCGCCACGCCGCTCGACATGAAGGCCGAAGCCGACATCCACTTTCTGGAGGGCATTAATCAACTGGTCGGGCACGGCTGGCCCTACTCACCGCCCTCGGCCGGCGAGCCGGGATGGCGTTTTTACGCCGCCGCGATATTCAATCCGCACAGTCCCTGGTGGATCGCGATGCCCGACATTACGCGCTATCTGCAACGCATCAGTTTTCTGTTGCGCCAGGGACAGCCGGCCAACGATGTAGGCGTCTACCTTCCCACGGACGACGCGTACGCCGCCTTCACACCCGGCAGTGTCTCCGTCAATAAGACGGTCGACCAGCTTCTGGGCGCCGACCTGATTCCCAGGATTCTCGACGCCGGGTACAATTTCGATTTCATCGACGATGGCGCCATCGCGCATGGCGGCGTGCCGTATCGCATTCTCATTCTGCCGAACGTGGAGCGGATTCCGCTGGCGACGTACCGGAAAATCGAGGAGTACGCACACCAGGGCGGGACGGTGATCTTCACGGGCCGTAAGCCCTCGCTCGCTCCAGGCTTGCGGGAAGACGGTGACACGCCGGCGATTTTGGCGCTTTCGCAAACTCATGAGGTGACCGATCTCGCTGCGTTGCCGGCAGCGCTCCATAAAGCGCTGGCCGCCGATGTTGCGACGGCGCCCGAGATCGGATTCGTGCATCGCAAGCTGGCGTTCGCCGACGTGTACTTCGTGGTGAATTCGAGCAATCACGCCGTCCACGCGCCGGCCGTTTTTCGCACGAAGGAGCGCGGTGAACAGTGGGACGCGGTTACTGGAAAGACGTCGCCATTCGCCGGCACGCTCGATCTCGCGCCCTATGAATCGCGCGTGCTGGTGTTCTCCAATGCGGTTGCCCCTGCGCCTTCCGACGCGACCGGCGCCGCCCCCGCGACCGTCGAACTGAACGGCAAATGGACCATCGCGTTCGCCGGCGATCCGCCCGTCCCTACGACGTTGCATTCGTGGGCCGATGACGGCGCTCGTAAATATTTCTCCGGTATCGCCACCTACCAGACCAACGTTCCGGTGCCTCCGGCACTCACGAAACGCCGGGTCTTCCTGGATTTCGGACAAGGCACGCCGGTCGCCACCGCCGAGCACAACTCCGGATCGGGCATGCGCGCCATGCTGGAAGCGCCAGTCCGCGAAGCCGCCATCGTCTACATTGACGGCAAGCGCGCCGGATCGGTGTGGAGCGCGCCTTACCAAGTGGAGGTCACGGGTTTGCTGCACGCCGGCGAGAATCAGATCCGCATCGAGGTCGCCAACCTGGCGATCAACGAACTCGCCAAGGGCCCACTCCCCGATTACCGGGCGCTCAACGCCAAGTACGGCGAGCGCTTCCAGCCGCAGGACATGGCGCATCTCATGCCGCTGCCTTCGGGAATCCTGGGCCCTGTGCGGATCGTAGCGCGATAATTAGTCCGCCCACAACGCCGACATGGGATCGATCTTGGTGGCGCGCCGCGCCGGCAGATAGCAGGCCAACATCGCCAGGCCGGCCAACAGAAGCGGCGCGCCGATTACCAGCAAGGGATCGTCGAAGCGTTGGTGCAGGCTCCGCTCCAAAAGCGCGCTGGAAGCGCTCATGGCGCGCAGCAGGAGATATGCGCCCAGAAGACCTAGCGCCGTGCCGGTGCCCACCAGCGCCGTGCCCTCCCGCAGCACCAGGCGCTGCACCTGTCCGCCGCGCGCACCCAGCGCCATGCGGATCCCGATCTCCTTCCGGCGCTGCGCCACCGCGTAAGCCGTTACCGCGCCCAGCCCGATCGATGCCAGCAGCAGTGCGAACAGCCCCAGCACTTCGCAGATGGCCGCGTCCCATCGTTCAAAGGTATTCAGGCGGACCAGGTCTTCCCGCATTGTGCGCATATTGAAGACCGTGAGGCCGGGATGGAGCGACGCCAGTTGATTGCGTGCTGCGGCCATCGCGTCTGACCCGGGAGCGCTGCGCACCAGCACGGTGATGCTCTCCGCCGGGCTCCGGCGGAATAAGTCCCCAGTCAGCGGCAGGAATAGCGAGGGCACAGGCTTGTTCTCCATGAACCCGGACGCCATATCGCGCGTGATTCCCACTACCGTATAGCTCTGGTCACCCTCGCGCACGCGGCGTCCGATGGCGTCCTCGCCGCCGAACAGTTCCCGTGCGGCGGTCTGGTTGACGATGGCCGGCAGGGCGGATTCGTCGAGCCCGTCCCGTTGTTCGAACTCCCGCCCGCTCAAGACCGGGACGCCAAGGGTCGCGAAGTAATGCGCGCCGACCCGGTCGCGAAAGACGGCGTGCACCGCTTGTCCGCGCGGGCCGTCGCCCGCCGAAGTGGAGACATGGGTATTCGGTGAGTCGATATCCTCGCTGGCGAACGGAACGCTGCCCGCCAGCGAGACGCCGCGCACTCCGCTGACGCGCGACAACTCGGCGGGGAGCGCTGCGAAAAGCGCGGCGGCGTCCGCCGGAGATTGGCCGTCGCGGACGGGGTCGAGGCCGAACAGGTTGAGATGCGCGGTCTCATAGCCCGGGTCGAGATTGGCGTTCTTGAAATAGCTCAAGGTCAGGAACCAGGTGACCAGAAGCAGCATCAGCGATGCGGTCATCTGGCAAATGACAAAGAGATTTCGCAATCCGAAGCCGCGATAGCCGCGGAGCGGAGCCTGGGCGCCGGCTTTCAGCGTGGGTCCGATCGGCACGCGCGCCGACGAGAGCGCCGGCGCAAGTCCAAACCCCACCCCGGCCGCCAGAGCGATTGCCATGGTGATGACCAGCACTCCGAAATCGGGCAGGCAGTGATATTCCACGGGAACGGGCGAGGGAACGGGCAGCGAGGAAATCGCCGCCGTCATGCCGTACGCGAATCCCACGCCCAGGACGGCGCCGGCCAGCGATAGGATCACGCTCTCGGTGAGGAACTGCCGGATCAGGCGGAAACGACTGGCGCCCACCGAAAGGCGGATGGCGATTTCGCGCCGGCGGGCGCTGCCTCGCGCCAGTAGAAGGTTGGCCAGATTCGCGCATACCAGGGCGAGCACCAAAGCCCACACGATGACATTGAGCATTTCCGCGACGGCGCGCTGTTCGGGACGCATATACATGACGGTACCGGCCGGCATCAGGCGCACCAGTTTGCCGCCGCGGTCGCGATGGAGGCCGAGCCCGTTGTCACGGTCCAGATTGCGGGTTGCGGCGTTGAGGCTGGCCTCCGCCATCGGCAGGCTGACGCCATGCGCCAGGCGAAACACCACGCGAAAGATCGCGCGGCCGGGTTCGCGGAGTGGATCGCCGGCCAGTTCAGGCGCCAAGGCGGTAGCGCATGTCACCGGCACGAACAGGTCTGCCGGATTGCCCGGCCAGATCCCCTGAAAGCCTTTCGGGGCGACGCCGACGATGGTCGCCATCGACCCGTTCAGCCGCAGGCTGCGCCCCACCGCTTGCGGATCGGCGTCCAGGTGCGCGCGCCAGAAGCGCTCGCTCACCACGACCACCGGGGCCATGCCGGGCTTCTCGGTTCTCGGGTCGAAGACGCGCCCCCAGGCGGCTTCCACGCCCAAAGTGGAGAAGTACTCAGGGGAAACCAGGTGGCCAAAGAATCGTTCCGCCCGAACATTCCGATCGGGCGAGAACGCCACGGTGAACGGCGCCGGTCCCAAGATCGCTGTCGCGCCGGCCAGATCTGGTTGCTCGCGGTAGCGTTCGAAATACGGATAGGATACCGGCTCGCGTGTCGTCACCAGGTCCTCGGGGTCGGGAATGCCGGCTGCAGGCCCGGTAACCGACCGAATCTCGCTCAGGAACGCACTGCACATGCCGATCCCGATGGCCACCGAAAGCACCGCCACGGCCGTGAACCCCGGCGACTTCGCCAGCGTGCGCAGCGCATATGCCGCGTCCTGCCGCATCTCCAGCAGATACATCGCGGGCAGACGCAGTGCGATATCGGTGAGCAGGCGCGCGAGCCCGGCCGCACCGTACCGCCGTCCGACTTCTGGGATGGCATCTTCGCCCATGCGATCCAACTCCTCGCCGAATCGCATGCGGAACTCATGCGGATAGGCGCTCGCCAGGCGGCGATACAGGGAGAGCCAGAAGCGGCTTGGAGGCTGGTCGCCAGTTGTCATTCATATATATATGACTCAATATATAGATCCAGTCAAGCCCCCGCCTCAGGCTATTTCATCCGAATCATCACCGTCCCATGCGACGGCACCGGTGCCGAGAAGCTGCCCTTCATCGATCCCAGATCCTTGTGCGCCCAGAGATCGCGCACCTCTACGCTCTTGTCCGCCGCGAGCCCCGCGTCCGCCCAATTGAGCGTGATGGTCTGCGTTTCCGCGGCGCGATTTGTCATCGTCACGGCCACTCCGCCATCGGCTAGAGGCTTCACGAAAATATCCTGATCGTTCTCGTGCCGCACGCGCTTGCCTTGCTTGCCGAGCGTGTCCTGATCGATCGCGACTACTTCTTTATTCTTCAGGATCTCGCCGATGTCCGGCTTCATCGCGTCCAGATCGTTGCCCGCAATCAGCGGCGCCGCCATGATCGACCACAAGCTGAAGTGCGAGCGGTACTCCGTATCGGTCATCCCGCCGTTCCCCACTTCCAGCATGTCGGGATCGTTCCAGTGGCCCGGGCCCGCGAACTCCGCCAGGTCGGCATTCATATCGACGATGGTGATCGCCCCCGCGCCGTAATCCTTACCTTTGCCTTCCCACCGGTCGAGGATGTCGGTGGTGGTACGCCAGAGATTCCCGACGTTCGCGGCCCAGGTCCACGGCTTAGCCGTGCCCCATTCGCACATGCTGAACACGATCGGGCGGCCGGTCTTCGCCAGCGCATCGCGCATGGTGCTGTAGGACGCCTCCGCGTTTTGCTTGCCGGTGTTGCACCAGTCGTACTTCAGGTAATCGACACCCCACTTGGCATAGGTACGGGCGTCTTGAAACTCATAGCCGCGGCTGCCCGGCCGTCCCGCGCAGGTCTTCGTCCCGGCGTCGGAATAGATGCCGAATTTCAGCCCGAGGCCGTGAACATAATCGGCCAGCGCTTTGATCCCATCGGGGAATTTCTTTACATCGGTTACGATATTCCCGTCTTCGTCGCGCGACACCTGCCAGCAATCGTCAATCACGATGTACTGGTAGCCTGCATCCTTCATGCCGCTTTTCACCATGGCGTCGGCGGCTTTCTTGACGGCATCCTCATTGACGTTGCAGCCGATCTTGTTCCAACTGTTCCAGCCCATCGGCGGAGTTTTTGCCAGTCCGTTGTCCAACGCCGGCAGGCTGCCGGCAAACCCGGCCAGACAGGCCACTGCGAGAAACGCATTTCGCACCATTTCACCTCAAACGCATTATCTCTCGTGGCGCTACAGTCCGAGAAACGCCGCCACCGCGCGCGCCACGATCGTCTCCTCGTCGGCCGGCAATACCAGCACCGCCACCGCCGCGTCCTCGCGCGAAATGCGCCCTTCGGCGCGCAGAGATTCGTTGCGCGCGGCGTCCAACTCGATGCCGAAGCCCGCGAGGTTGGCGCACACTGCCGCCCGCACATCGGCACTGTTCTCGCCGATCCCGCCCGAGAACGTGAGCACGTCGAGTCCGCCGAGTTGTACCAGAAAAGCGCCCAGATAATGCCGCACCGAACGCACGAAGACGTCGAGCGCCAGGCGTGCACGCGCGTCGCCGCGCGCTGCCGCTGCCGATAAGTCGCGCACATCGCCGGTGCCGCCTGCGATTCCCGCGAGGCCTGCCTCGCACGCCAGCGTGCGCGCCATCTCGGCCGCCGTGAGCCCGCGTTTTTCCATCACATAGAGGGCCGCGAACACGTCGAGATCGCCCACGCGATTATTCTGCGGCAGCCCGGATTGCGGCGAGATGCCGAAGCTGGTATCGATGGCCACACCGCCGCGAATCGCCGCCAGGCTGGAGCTGCCCCCCAGGTGGCACGAAATGTGGCGCAGTTCGGAGACGCCGCCGCACAACTGCAGCGCGCGCTCGCTGGCGGCGCGATGGCTCGCTCCGTGAAAGCCATAGCGGCGCACGCCATCGGCATCCTTCCATTCGTGCGGCACCGCATAGGTCACCGTCGCTTCATCCAGCTTGTCGAAGAACGCCGTCTCGAACAGCGCCACCAGAGGCACCTCCGGCATGGCGTGGCGAAAGGCGCGCATGGCGGCGATGTAGGGCGGATTATGCGCCGGCGCGAGGAACGAAAACTCCTCCATTGCCGCCAGCACCTCGTCGTCGATCCGGCGCGTGCCGGTCACCGGCCCGGCGTGCACCGCCTTGAATCCGATGGCCGTCAGTTCGCCGCCATTTGCGAGCGCCTTTCCCGGTCCCGCAATCGACTCCATACAGACCTGGAGCGCCGCTTCGTAATTGGGACACGCGCCCCCGGGCCGCCCGATGCGTTCGATTTTCCCCTCCGCCAGTACGGCACGCCCGCGCATGTCGAACAGCCGGTATTTGAACGAAGTGCTGCCGATATTGGCGATCAGGACCCGCGGCCGATTAATTCCCGCTTGAGAATTCACGCTGTTATTGTAAGATCAGTCTGTCGTGAAAACCAGGTTTGAGCACCCGGACTACGACCTGCTCGAAACCTGCGGGCAGGGCGGAATGGGTGTAGTTTACCGCGCGCGAGACCGGCGTCTCAACCGCGTGGTGGCCCTCAAGTTCCTGGCTTCCAGCGAGGACGACGAGGAATCCGCCAGGGCACTGCAACGCTTTCAGCGCGAAGCCGAGGCCATCGCGGCCCTGAATTTTCCCGGTATCGCCACCATTTACCAAGCGGGCAACTGGGAGGGCGTGCCGTTCCTGTCGCTGGAATACCTGGGCGGCGGAACGCTGCGCGCGCGCCTGCCGGCGCGATTCGGGCTGGCGGAAATTCTCAACTATGCCGCGCAGCTCGGCGACGCTCTGGCCTACGCGCACTCCAAGGGCGTGCTGCATCGCGATATCAAGCCGGCCAACTGCATGTTCAACGATACCGGCGTCCTGAAACTGGTGGACTTCGGTCTGGCCAAGCCGATCGGCTCGCACGATATCACCCAGGCCGGAAGCACGGTGGGGACTATCCCTTATATGGCGCCGGAGTTGCTGCGAGGCGACCCGGCCACGGTGCGCAGCGATCTCTACGCTCTGGGGGCGGTGATTTACGAAATGGCCTCCGGCCGCCCGCTCTATCCGCGCACCGGGCTGGGGCCCCTGGTGCAGCGCATCCTGGAAGGTTCCGCCGTCCCGTTGGCGGAGCTGCGGCCCGATCTTCCGAAAGCCCTCTGCGCGGCCGTGGACCGCGCGGTGTCGACACGCCCGGCGGACCGCTTCGTCTCCGTACAGGCGTTCGTGGACGCGATTCGCAGCCCCTCCATCCTGCAGCCTGACGCGGATGTGACCCCGACCGCCACCATGGGCCACTCCTCCGTCGACTCCGGCAAAAGACGCAGCAGGCGGTGGCTCGTGGTGGCCGGTGCGGCGCTGCTGACGGCTGCCGCGGCGGCGATTTTCGTCGCCGCCGAAGGGCCGCAAGACGATACCCTGGTGGTGCTCCCGTTCGAAAACCTCGGCGGAAATCCAGCCGATCAGGCGCTGTGTGTTGGGCTGCAGGAGACGGTGACGAGTCTGCTGTCGAGCGCCCGGGAATTGCCCGGTTCGGTAACCATCGTGCCGTCCGCCGAGGTGCGGCGCGCCCAGATCCACACCCCTGCCGAGGCGCGCAAACAATTCCGTGCCACGCTGGTGCTCACCGGGACGGCACAGCAAAGCAGCAGCGAATTGCAGGTGATCCTGAACCTGGTGGACGCTCGCAAACTGCGCCAGAAAATGTCACGAATTCTCCGCATTCCCGCCGGCGAGACCGCCGATCTGCAGCCGCAGCTCAAAGAAAACCTCGGGGCGATGTTCGGCAGCGGACCTTTGCGGCCACGGCGAACGCGCGGCGACACCACCGCCAATTCCACCGCCTACGACCTGTTTCTGCGCGGGCGCGGCGCGCTCGAAGACCGCAAGCGCGACGACGCCGTGCGCTTCCTGAAGCAGGCCGTGGAAGCCGATCCCGACTTCGCCCTGGCGAGGGCCAAGCTCGCGGAAGCGTATCTGCGCCTGAACCTCTCGACGCGCGATCCCAAATGGCTGTCGATGGCGGACGATGAAATTGCCAGGGCGGCGAGCGAGGGCGCCGGCCCGGAAATTCTGATGTCGCAAGCGCTCATCCGCCGGGCCATAGGGAAGTGGCAGGAGGCCATCGCGCTGTTCCAGTCCGTGGTGAAGAACGAACCCGGCAACATGGAAGCCTATCGTTTCCTGGCCGAGACGTGGGATAGTTCCGGAAAACCGAAAGAGGCGGAGAAGACTTACCGGGAGGCGCTGCGCCTGTGGCCGGGATACTGGCCGCTCTACGATTCGCTCGGTAACTTCTATTCCACCCACCACGAATATCCTTCAGCCGAACAGACATTTACGGCAGGTATCGCCCTGGGCCCCGATTCGGCGCAGCTTTATTACGATCTCGGCGCCAATTACTTTCGCATGAGCCGCTGGGCGGAAGCGGCGGCGGCGTTCGAGAAGTCGCTGGCCATCAGACCTACACCCATCGGGTATTCCAACCTCGGAACGGTGCGTTTCTACCAGGGCAACTACGCCGAAGCGGCGAAGCAATGCGAAATGGCCACGCGCCTGCAACCGGCCAATCCGATCAACTGGGGGAATCTGGGCGATGCTCTTTGGCAGCTTCCCGGCCGGCGCGACCAGGCGAAGGCTGCGTTTGAAAAGGCCGCTTCGGTAACCGCCCAGCAATTGGCTATCAATCCCGACAACCCGACCTTACGGAAACTCTCTTCTGTTTACTTCGCTAAGTTGGGAGACAAGGATCGCGCCTTGCAGGAATTGACGCGCGTGTGCGCGCAGGCCCCGAACGACGGCAGCGTCGCCTTTTATGCAGCTCGTGTATTTGCCGTGTTGGGCGATGCGGGCGGGGCTCTGGGTGAGTTGGAAAGAAGCGTGAAGTTGGGTTACAGCTCGAGCGAAATCGAAAAGGAGCCCGACTTTGCGGACTTGAGGACCGACCCCCGCTACCGCGCCCTATTTGCCGCCGGGGATTCCCACTGACCTTGGCGGTGGGGAGTCGCGGCTCTTACTCGGACGGCTGCCGTGCAGTCCTCACAGCATGCTACCGATAATTGTAGGCGCCATTGGCTCGGGCGTCAGAAAAGGCTTCGATTGCGTGGACATGGCCGTGCCTGCAACTTACCATGTCCACGCAATCCTCGACCTGCTTACGCGGTGCGCTGCGTTTCCGACTTATCGCCGGTGATCGCCGCCTGCGCCGCCGCCAGCCGCGCGATCGGCACGCGGTACGGGGAGCACGACACATAATTCATGCCGTTGCGATAGCAGAATTGCACCGAGCTCGGCTCGCCGCCATGCTCGCCGCAGATACCGATTTCGAGCTTGGGATTGGTCTTCCGTCCCAGTTCGACCGCCATCTTCACCAGCTTGCCGACGCCTTCCTGGTCGAGGACGGCGAACGGATCGTTGGCGAAAATCTTGGCCTTCTCGTAATCCTTCTGGAACTTCGTATAGTCGTCGCGCGAGAGGCCCATTCCGGTCTGCGTCAGGTCGTTGGTGCCGAAGCTGAAGAATTCCGCCTCGGTCGCCACCGTGTCCGCGGTGAGCGCGGCGCGCGGGATCTCGATCATGGTGCCGACCATATAATGCAGGTCTTCCATGCCGGCCTTGGCGAGCACCTCTTTGGCCACCCGCACCACGATCTCTTTCTGGTGTTGCAATTCCTTGACGCCGCCGATCAGCGGAATCATGACCTCAGGAATTACCTTCACGCCCTTCTTGGCTACCTGCACGGCAGCTTCGAAGATAGCGCGCGCCTGCATTTCCGTGATCTCCGGATAGGTTACGCCCAAACGGCAGCCGCGATGGCCGAGCATGGGGTTGAACTCGTGCAGCTCTTCCACCCGCTTCAGCAGTTCCGACAGCACCGTCTTCAGATTCTTCACTTCGGCGCCGAACTTCTTATAGGTTTCCGCGAACTCGCGCTTCTTCTTGATATCGGCGTACGGCAGCACGGCGACATCCACCATCAGGTCTTCGCGCTTGGGCAGGAACTCATGCAGCGGCGGATCGAGCGTGCGGATCACTACCGGGAATCCGTCCATGGCTTTGAATAGCCCAGCGAAATCGGCGCGCTGCATGGGCAGTAGCTTCTGCAGGGCCTTGCGGCGCGTCTTTTCGTCGCGCGCCAGAATCATCGCCTGCATATGCTCGATGCGGTCTTCGGCGAAGAACATGTGCTCGGTGCGGCACAGCCCGATGCCTTCCGCGCCGAACCGGCGGGCAGCCTGCGCATCGCGCGGAATATCGGCATTGGCACGCACTCCAAAACCGCCGCGGAACTCATCGGACCAACCCATGAACGACGCCAGCACGCCCGAAGTGGGGTCGGCATCGAGGGTATTGGCCTTGCCCGCGAAAACTTCGCCGGTCGAGCCGTCGAGCGACAGCCAGTCTCCCTGCTTCAAGGTCACGTTCTTGCCGCCCACGGTGATCGTGACTTCCTTCTTGGCTTCGCTGACGGTGAACGCTTCGGCGCCGGCCACGCATGGCGTGCCCATGCCGCGGCAGACCACGGCGGCGTGGCTGGTCATACCGCCGCGCGACGTCAAAATGCCTTTGGAAACTTCCATACCCTGGATATCGTCCGGCACGGTCTCTTTGCGCACCAGGATCACCGGCGCCTTGCCCGACTTCTCCACGGCTTCTTCCGCCGAGAACACGATGGTGCCCACCGCCGCGCCCGGCGATGCCGGAAGCCCGGTAGCCAGTAGCAGGAGGTCCTTTTTCGATTTCGGATCGAGCACCGGGTGCAGCAACTGGTCGAGCTGCTGCGGATCGACCCGCAGCACCGCTTCCTTCTTATCGATCAGGCCTTCTTCCACCATCTCGACCGCGATACGCACTGCCGCGGGGCCCGTGCGCTTGCCGTTGCGGGTCTGCAGCATGAACAGCTTGCCGTCCTGAATCGTAAACTCGAAGTCCTGAATGTCGCGGTAGTGCGTCTCGAGCATCGAGGTGATGTCGCGAAGCTGGGTGTATACCGCGGGATTCCAGGCTTCCAGTTCGGAAATCGGATGCGGCGTGCGGATGCCGGCCACCACGTCTTCGCCCTGCGCGTTCTCCAGGAACTCGCCGTAGAATTTCTTTTCGCCGGTGGCGGGATTGCGCGTGAAGCCCACGCCCGTCGCGGAGGTTTCGCCCATATTGCCGAACACCATCGCTTGCACGTTTACCGCGGTGCCCAGATCGTCGGGGATCTGGTTCATCTTGCGGTAATACTTGGCGCGTTCGTTGAACCAGGAACGGAACACGGCGTTACGGGCGCCTTTGAGCTGCTCCATGGCATCCTGCGGAAACGCCTTTCCGGTCTTCTTCTGAACCAGCTTCTTGTATCCCTCGATCACCTGCTGCAGGTCTTCGGCCTTCAGTTCGGTATCGAGCTTGGCCTTGGCTTTCTTCTTCTGGCCGTCGAACACTTCGTCGAAAGCGTGCTTACTAATTTCCAATACCACGTTGCCGTACATCTGGATGAAGCGGCGATAGCAATCGTAAGCGAAGCGCGGATTGTTGCTCTTCACGGCCAGCGCCTTCACCGTTCCATCGTTCAACCCCAGGTTGAGAATGGTGTCCATCATGCCCGGCATGGAGAACTTGGCGCCCGACCGAACGCTTACCAGCAGCGGATCGGCGGCATCGCCGAGCTTCTGTCCCATGCGCTCTTCAAGCGTCTTCAGGGCGCCCACCATTTCGCTGTCGATTTCGGCCGGGATGTTGTAGCTGTTCTGGAAATAAATATTGCAGACTTCCGTCGCGATCGTAAAGCCGGGTGGCACCGGCAGCTTGGCGCGCGACATTTCCGCCAGCCCGGCGCCCTTACCGCCGAGCACATCCTTCATCTTTCCATCGCCGTCGGCCGTTTGGTTGCCGAACGAGTATACGTACTTCTTCATTCTTTGCTCCTATGAGTGAGTAACGATTTCCGAAAAATCCGCTATGGTGGAAAACTCCTCCAGTAGCGTATGAAGTAACGTCAAACGGTTTAACCGGACTGTAGCATCCGGCGCATTCACCAGCACCTTGTCGAAGAACAGATCCACCTTGGGGCGCAGCCGCGAGATCACGCTTTCGACGGGCTGCCCTGCGATGCGCTGGTATTCTTCGAACAGTTCTTTCTCCGGGCCGGCTTCCAGCAGGCTTTCGTCGATCTTCGTCCCGCCGGTAAATTTCGCTTGCTCCAGGATGTTGCGGATGCGTTTGAAGCTGGCCGCCAGCGGCTCGAAATCGGGTGTCGGCCGGAGATTCTGCACGCGCACAAGGCGCGCTTCCAGGTCGGCCAGATTGCTCCAGCCGGCCGCCATGCAGGCATTCACTTCGTCGTAGGCGAAGCCGCGGTGATCCTTGAAATAGAACTTCACGCGTTCCGCGAAGAAATCGACGAGTTGCCGGTTGCCTTCCAGAAAATCGAGCAGCGGCAGTTCCAGCTTGCCTTCCACCAGAATCTTCACTACGCCTTGCGCCGCCCGCCGCAGTGCGAAGGGATCGCGCGAACCTGAGGGAATCATGCCCACGCGGAAACAGCCGCGCAGTGTATCGAGCTTGTCGGCGAGCGACAGAATCTGAGCGGTGCGATGGCGCGGGATGCCATCCTCCATGCTCTCCGGTTTGTACTGGTCGTAAATCGCCTGCCACACCGGTTCGGGCTCGCCCTGCACGCGCGCGTAAAGGCCGCCCACCACGCCCTGCAGTTCGGTAAACTCTTTCACCAGTTCGGTGGTGAGATCGCACTTCGAAAGCTGGGCCGCGCGCGCGGCGTGGTCGTCGCCGCCCAGTTCTTTGGCCAGCGCCTGCATGCGTTCGGTCTTTTGGAGATACGAACCCAATTTCGCCTGGAAGGTGACATTGGCCAGATCCGGGACACGCGCCGCCAGCGTTTTCTTTTGATCGGTCCCCCAGAAGAAGCGCGCATCGTTGAAGCGGGCACGCAGTACGCGCTCGTTACCGCGCTGCACGAAGCCCTCGGGGTCGGACGGGATGTTCATTACCGCCACAAAGCGCGGCGCCAGATTGCCCTGTCCGTCTTCCACTGAGAAGTACTTCTGGTGGTGGCGCATCACCGTGATGAGCACCTCTTCCGGCAGTTCGAGGAAGTCCGGATCGAAATTCCCGGTGATGGCGGTGGGGTATTCGGTGATGTAGACCAGCGTCTCGAGCAGTGCCGGATCCACCTTGACGGCCACGCCCGCCAGTTCGTGGCGGATCTTCTCGCGCCGCTGTTCGGCGGAGAGGATCACGTAATGGTCGCGCAAACGCTGTTCGTAATCGGTCGTGGTGATGGCAATTTCGCGCGCGCCCAGGCGGCGGTGTCCGCTGGTAAGCGCGCCGGAGTGTACGCCGGCAATCTCGAACGGCACGATCTCTTCACCCAGCAGCGCCACAATCCAGCGGATCGGCCGGATGAAGCGCGGGCCGCTCTTGACGGTCCAGTACATCGTCTTGGGAAAGTAGATTTCGAGGACGATGCCGGGGAGCGCTTCGGCCAGAATGTCCTTGATTTGCCGTCCCGCCACCTTGCGGGTGAACGTATAGTATTCGCCCTTGGGAGTGGTCTCGATGGCGAGTTCTTCGGGTTTCACGCCCTGCTTACGCGCGAACCCTGCCACCGCCGGCGCGGGCGCCGATTTCGCCGGCCCCATGACGCGCTCTTCGCTATCTGCTTGCTTTGCCGGCAGTCCTTCGGCGCGCAGCACCAGGCGCCGCGGGGTGGCGTCCATGGTAATCGACTCGTGCGCGATGGCGAGCTTCTCAAACAGCAGCCGGAGATTTTCCAGCGCGTCCGGAATCATCCAATCGGGAATTTCCTCGGTGCCAATTTCGAGCAGGAACGGGAGATTCACTGCGCCACCTCCACCGCCGCGCCCTGCTGGTCGGCCCATGCCTGCGCCACACCCACCGCGATTTTCCGCACCCGCTGAATCATCCCCACGCGTTCCGTCACGCTGATGGCGCCGCGCGCATCGAGCGTGTTAAAGAGGTTGGAGCATTTCAGCACCTGGTCATACGCCGGCAGCAGCGGGAAGCGTTTCTTCTCCGCCGATTTCGGGTCGTACAGGTCGAGCAGCCGCGCCGCTTCGCCCTCATGCAGTTCGAACAGCTTCCATAACGTGGAGATGTCCGCCATCTCGAAGTTGTAGACCGAGTATTGCAGTTCGTCGCGATACCGTACGTCGCCGTAGGTGAATCCCTGGGTCCAGTCGATGTCGTAGACGCTGTCCTTTACCTGCAGGAACGCCGTCAGGCGCTCCAGTCCGTAGGTGATTTCAGCCGGCACCACTTCCAGGTCGATGCCGCCGCACTGCTGAAAGTAGGTGAACTGCGTGACCTCGAGCCCGTCGAGCATCACCTGCCAGCCGATGCCCCACGCGCCCAGCGTCGGCGCCTCCCAGTTATCCTCTTCGAACTTGATGTCGTGCTGCCGCAGGTCGATCCCGATGGCTTCCAGGCTGCCGATGTATTGCTCAATCACATCGGCCGGAGCGGGCTTGAGGATCACCTGAAGCTGCGAGTGCTTGAAAAGACGATTCGGATTGTCGCCGTACCGCCCGTCGGCCGGCCGGCGGCTCGGCTGCACGTAGGCGACACGGTAGGGTGAAGGGCCGAGCACGCGCAGAAATGTCTCCGGGCACATGGTGCCGGCGCCCACTTCCACATCGTACGGCTCCTGAATAATGCAGCCCCGTTCCGCCCAGTATTCCTTCAACTTGAAAATGATTTCTTGAAAAGATGGCATCGTGAATCCGCGTTACGGAGCGGCTACAGCCGCGAACATCTGCGCCGTGTGCAACCTTTTTTCCGCGTGGGCCTCAATCTGCTGCACCAGGAATCCTCTCAGATCCGCCGCCGTAGCCTGGCTCCACTCCATCGGCGGCAACCCTGCGATCGGCTTGCGCGAAATTTCGCCGGCCAGCCGGCGCGACTCCGCACTCAACTCCCGGCTGCTCGCGCCCGATAATCGCCGGCAGTGGCTGCAAGTCAACCCGGCCTGCCCGCGACTGAAAAACGCCCGCTGGGGATTCTCCGGGTCGTCCAGCACGCTGCCGCAACCCAGGCACACATGCAACTCCGGCAACCAGCCCGAAAGCCGCAGAGACCAGAATGAAAAATACGTTACAGCCCGCCACGCTTTCGCCGCCTCCGGCGCCTGGAGCGAATCCAGGACGGCCAGCAGCAGTCGGAAAAACTTTTCGCCTGGCTCCGCGGGCGGCAGTAACTGTTCTGCAACCTCCGCGAAAAAATCCAGCGCCACGCTCGTCCAGTAATCGGAGATCAAGGCGAATTGAGAGTGTAACAACTCGCAGGAATCCAGATTCACCAGTTCGCGTGTTTCCCGCTGGAAATACGCCATGCGCACGTGGGATAAGCGCTCCAGCCCCGAGCCGAAACTGCTCTTCGGACGCCGCGCCCGTTTGGCCACGCCACGCAACTTACCCTGGTCCCTGGTGAGGAAGCTGACAATGAGGTCCGCTTCTTTCAGTGGGTATGTCCGCAGAACGAGAGCTTCACTGACGCACGCCGGCACACGTGGAAGTTTCAGAGTATCACAGATGAAAAGACGCTTCAGCTTTGCCGGCGCACAACCCTTTTTTCGGTCTGCCGCCAGCCCGCCCGGCGCTACCCGATTTGACCCCTTTGCTTTCAGTCGATTACAATGTGAGCAAGGGAGACTCATCCGGAACATGCCGAACGTTCCGCCGATCAAAACGCGTCACCTCGAAATTCTCACGGCCATCGTGCGCGAGTACATCGAGACCGGCGAACCTGTGGGTTCGCGTACCATATCGCGCCAGCGCAGCCAGACGTTAAGCCCGGCCACGATTCGCAACGCCATGGCCGATCTGGCTGAGGAGGGGTACCTTTCGCAGCCGCACACTTCCGCCGGCCGGGTCCCCACGGAGAAAGCTTTCCGGTACTACGTGAGTTCCCTGGCGGCTGGCCGCATGGCGGCGGCCGATTCCGACCGGCTGCGCACCCAGTTTAGCGGCCTCGACACCGTAGGCGCTCACGTCGAACGGTCCAGCCATATCCTTATGGAATTGACCCGCAACGTCGGGATTGTGGCCGCCATCCCGGCATTGGCGCAGGAATTAGACCAGATTGAACTCGTACCGCTTGCCGACCAACGCGTGCTCATCATTCTGGTGACGCGCGATCACATGGTGCGCAATCGCGTGGTGTCGCTCGATCAGCCGGCCTCGTCCAATGAGTTGATGTCGATCCGCAATTACGTGAATCGTACGTTCGGCGGGTGGCAGTTAGGGGCGGCTCGGCGCGAGCTGATGCGTCGTATCCTGCAGGAGCGCGCGCTTTTCGACGCCGCGCATTCCCAATTACAGTCGCTGTGCAGCAAGGGGCTGCTCGACGTCGACACTTCACCCGAAGTACATATGGAAGGCGCGTCGAATCTGTTGGCGCTCGATCTTCGCCTGACGCGCGAGAAAATGCGCCAGCTTCTGCGCGCGCTGGAAGAGAAGAGTCGCCTGATGGAGCTGCTGGATCGCTTCCTCGATCTGCCTCCCGGTGAGTTGGATATTAAGGTGGGGCTGGAAGATATCCACCCCTCGATGAAGGACTTGGCGCTGATCGGCGTGAACGTGCGCATCGCCAGCGGTTTGCCCGCCAAGGTTGCGGTACTCGGCCCGATGCGGATGCATTACGAACGTGTCATGGCGGCTGTCTTACAAACCGGCCGGGCTCTAGAAAATGCGCGCTTCTGGAGTTAGTCAGCGCCCGTTTTCAAAGTTGAGTTAAGCTAGTAACAGTGGACACCCCGAAACCCGATAGCAAGATTTCCGACGTGTCTCCCGACGCTAACCTCCCTTCTGAAACCCTCGAGGGACAATTGGCTGCCCTTGCGGCCGAACGCGATAAGCTCGCGGGCGAACGGGCGGACCTGCAGGATCGTCTGCTGCGCGCCCGTGCCGAGTTCGACAACGCGCGCCGCCGCGCCGAACGCGAACGCTCCGAATACCTGCAGTTTGCCGCCATGGACCTGGTCCGCGACGTGCTTCCCGTGCTGGACGATTTCGAGCGCGCACTGAAGGTGGAAACGGCCGACCGGAACTACGCCAAAGGCGTGGAACTGATCTATCAACGGCTTTACGAAACGCTCAAGAAAATGGGCCTGGAGCCGATCGAGACAGCCGGGCGCGCCTTCGACCCGAACGTGCACCAGGCGGTAGAGCGCGTAGAGACGGACGAAGCGGCCGACCATAGCATCTTAGGGGAGTTTCAAAAGGGCTATAATTTCAAGGGCAAATTGCTTCGGCCCGCGATGGTAAGAGTCGCGGTAAACTCGTAAAAACGCTGGGAAACTCGTGTCGAAAAGAGATTATTACGAAGTTCTGGGTCTGGCCAAGGATGCCGGTGACGCCGATATCAAGGCGGCGTACCGCAAAATGGCTTTGAAACACCATCCGGACCGCAATCCCGAGGATCCGCAGGCGGAAGACAAATTTAAAGAGGCCTCTGAGGCATATAGCGTCCTCAGCGATGCGCAGAAACGCGCGGCGTACGATCGCTTCGGCCACGCCGGCCTGCAGGGTGGACAGCCATCGGCCGATACCTTCGCCGATTTCGGCGATATTCTGGGCGATTTCTTCGGTTTCGGCGACCTCTTCGGCAACGCGGGCGGTGCGGGCGGTGGCCGCCGGCGCACACGCGCGCAGCGCGGCGAGGACGTTCGCTACGATCTGGAACTGTCGTTCGAAGAGGCTGTATTCGGCATGAACGCCGAGATCCAGGTGCCGCGGTTGGAGCGCTGCGAACATTGTAGTGGCGCCGGCGCGGAGCCCGGCAGTTCGCCGGTAACGTGTCCCACCTGCCATGGCCGCGGCGAGGTGCTGTACCAGCAGAGTTTCCTCTCGATCCGCCGGACTTGTGGCACCTGCAACGGGTCGGGCCAGATTATTCGGAATCCTTGTAACGAGTGCCGCGGACACGGCTACCGCCAGGTCCATCGCAAGTTGAAGGTCACGATTCCCGCCGGGGTCGACGAGAGCACGCGCATTCGCCTGGCGAATGAGGGACAGCCCGGCGCCAACGGCGGGCCGGCGGGCGATCTGTATGTCTTCCTCAAAGTGCGTGAGCACGCGTTTTTCGAACGGCGCGAGCAGGATCTGCATTGCACCATCCCGGTGACGATTGCGCAGGCTGTTCTGGGAGCGGAAATCGAAGTCCCGACGCTCGATCAGCCGTATAAAGTGAAGATCCCGGAGGGGACGCAGAGCGGCGGTCAGATCCGCATCCGCCATCGCGGTGTTCCCGTAGTGAACGGGAGCGGCCGCGGCGATCTGTATGTGCACATCGAAGTACGGACCCCCACGCGCCTGACGCGCGAGCAGCGCAAACTCTTCGAGCAGTTGCGCGATACCCTCCCGGTGGATAACGCCCCGTCGGAAAAAGGCCTCTTCGAGAAGGTTAAGAACTACTTCATGTAGGGCGGCCGGTCGCCCGGCTTCTTCCTGCGCGACGAATGCGGTTCCCGCTTCAGTGGGCGCACGCCGATAGCAGCGCACCGAGTAATGGGAACGGCGGGACGGATTCCGTTGGCGATTCGCGAAAGCTCCAGCACCTGTTCGGCCGCTCATGACCCCGACCAACCTGCGTAATCGGGCGCCGTACCCGCAATCGCGGCAAGCACCCGCGCCACTTCATGAAGTGCGGACGCCGCCGCCGGCGGTCAGGATTTCTATTCGGCCGCCTAGGATTGGACCGCGTCCCGCGCGACTACGTGCCCCCATTTAGGTGAGCAGCACGTCGATAGCGCGATCGCGGCCGCCTCTCCCACCGCGGTAAGCAACCGCGCCGCCTTGTGCCGCGCGCCCGCCTGGCCGCCTGGCGGTCAGAATTCCATTGGCAATTTGCGGAAGCGCCAGCACCTGCTTGGTAGCCCCTAATACGATCGCTTCCCGTGGCATCCCGAAAACCACCCAACTGGTCTCATCCTGTGCGATCGTGCGTGCGCCCGCCTGACGCATCTTGGGCAGCCCCTTGGGGCCGCGGTAAGCACCGCGCCGCCTCGTGCGACTCGCACGGCTGGCCTAATGCGATCGCATCCCTTGGCATCCCGAAAACCACGCAACTCGTCTCATCCTGTGCGATGTGTGCGCCCGCCTGGCGGTCAGAATTCCATTGGCGATTTGCGGGAGCGCCAGCACCTGGTCGGCAGCGCCTGATGCGATCGCCTCCCCTCGCATCCCGAAAACCACGCAAGTGGCCTCATCCTTTGCGATCGTCCACCGCGGTAAGCACCCGCGCCGCCTCATGTAGCGCGCACGTCCGTCCGCCTGGCGGTCAGAATTCCATTGGCGATTTGCGGAAGCGCCAGCACCTGCTCGGCAGCGCCTAATGCGATCGCTTCCCTTGGCATCCCGAAAACCACGCAACTGGCCTCATCCTGTGCGATCGTGCGTGCGCCCGCCTGACGCATCTTGAGCAGCCCCTGGGCGCCGTCCGAACCCATGCCGGTAAGCAGCACACCGATAGCGCGATCGCGTGCCGCCTCTGCCACAGAACTGAACAAGACGTCGACACTCGGCCTCTGGTAGCAGACCCGCGGGCCTGTTTTGACGCTCACCCAATAGCGCCCGCCGGAGTTTCGGAGCAGCATATGAAAATCGCCAGGGGCCACCAGCGCGCGGCCTTGCCGCACGGCATCGCCCTCCTCGGCCTCTTTTACTTCGAGCGCGCTGATATCGTTCAACCGCAGGGCAAAGGCCCGCGAAAACTGCGGCGGAATATGCTGCGCGATTACGATCCCGGGCGTCGATGCGGGCAGTTTGGTGAGTACCGATGCGATAGCTTCGGTGCCGCCAGTGGAAGCACCGATGGCGATAACGGTATCGCTTGCCAGCACGGACACCAGCGGCGCCGCGGTCGCCGGAATCTGTCGCACCGGCAGGGCTGTGGGCGGCTGGTGACGGCGAACCCGGGAGGCGGCCGCGGCGCGTATCTTGGATGCCAGGGTATGGCGCAGTTCCCCCACCGAGTAGGGGCCGCCGGGTTTGGCCAGCACTTCCACTGCGCCGTACTCCAGGGCTTCCACCGCGGTGCGGCACGAAGGTTGCGCCAGCGAACTGATTACTACCGCCGGCATGGGGTGGAAGTGCATCAGCTTCTTCAGGAACGTCAGTCCGTCCATGCGCGGCATCTCGATATCGAGCGTGAGGACGTCGGGCTGAAGCGCCAGGATCTTGTCTCGCGCCACGTATGGATCGGGCGCGGAACCCACGACTTCGAGGTCCGGCTCGCCCGCCAGCGCATCCGTCAGGATCTTGCGCACGATGGCGGAATCGTCGACGATCAGTACGCGGATGGGACGGATCGCGGGCATATAGTGGTTCCAGTAACGATGTTCACGGCAAGCCGTCCAAGGGAGAGCTGTACGCAATAGCTGACGTTCGAAAATGCGTTCTCCCGTGCCACCCCCGGGTGTATCAGACGCGGCACGCCCAGGTGGAACGTGGCGGCGCTTTCCGCCCGGCTCAGTACCGACCCGCAGACCATGTTCGCCAGTTCGCAAACCACTTCGGACACCTGCGTGTCCGAGATGCTGCCGGCGTCGACGCCCAGGAAATCGGCGGCGATCTCGTGGGCCGCGGCCACCGTCAGCCGCAGGCACATGGCGCCCGGAGGCTCGCCTTCGAAGAAGAGTTCCACCGACAGTTCTTCCGCGGGCGGAACTTCGCCCGTCTCCGGGGCTTCACCCAGCGTTTCGGCGAAGAACATCTTCTCGAGAACTTCGTCCACGGATTTCCGCAGCGCGAGACGCAGCGCGTTTTCATCCACAAGGCACCCCCAATGTACGTTCCAATTCGTCCCGCAGGGTTTCCGGCAGGAACGGCTTGGTCACATAGCCGCGTGCCCCGAGCGACGTCATGGACTCGATCCGGTGCGCGGTAGCGTCGGTAGAGATCACGATCGCCGGAATGGAGCGAAGCAATTCATCTTGGGAGACGCGCCGCAGGAATTCCTGGCCGTCCATTCCCGGCATATTGATATCGGTGAGAATGGCGTCCACCCACTCGGTGCGCAGCACCTCAAGCGCTTCTAACCCGTTCGCCGCCTCGAAACAGTCGGACATTTCGAAGCCCGACATGGCGATGACGCGGCGGACGAACGTCCGCATGGCCGGCGAATCGTCGACAATTAGCACGCGATAAGCCATCACATTCCTCCCATCTGCGGAAAACCGGCCGCTAACTCGCGTACCTCGCCGCCTTCCTGTATCAAGAACTTGCCGCTGCCGATTTCCAGCCGCACGGTTCGCGAGCGGACCCCGCCCACCGCTTCGCCATGCACCATCACGCCGGCCTTCCACAGAATCTTGCGCATCGCCAGGTAATTGCGCCGTCCGATATCGAATATGTTCTCCTTGTCCATCATGCTGGCGCCACCGGCGGCGCGCACTGTCAAGCGACGCTTGGACGCGCCGCGCGCGCACAGGCGATCGAGCAGCATGGGAATGCCGGTGTCTGCGAACATCCACGGATTCTGGCGGCTGCGGTCGCGGTCGATGCCCGAATCGGGCAACATGAAGTGCAGCAATCCTCCCACTCCGGCCGCGGCATCGTGTAACGCGAGCCCGATGCAAGAGCCCAGGGCGTACGTGGCCAGCACTTGCGCGGGGTTGTCGCCGATGCGGCAATCGGCCATTCCCACTACGATCTGCTCCACGGGCCTTCTTTCTTCCGCGGCTTACGGTACACCGCGGGGCGGACGTAATCGAGCGAATGCGCGATGCGCGTAAAGCTCTCCGCATGGCCGACGAACAGATATCCTCCCGGTTCGAGCGCGGCCGAGAGGCGCCCGACCACCTGTTCCTGCGTCTGCCGGTCGAAATAGATCATCACGTTGCGACAGAAGATCACCGGGAACAGGCGACCCCACGAAAAACCCTCCACCAGGTTCAGGCGGCGGAAGCTGGCCTGCTCCCGCAGGTGCGGCGAGACGCGATAGCTTTTCGCCGGACCCTTTTGCGCCACAAAGTAGCGGGAAAGCCAGTTGGCAGGAATGCCCTGGCAACGGTCGAGCGGATATTCGGCGGATTGCGCAGCTTCCAGCGCCCGGTTGGAGATGTCGCTTGCCTGAATCGCGATGCGGCGCTGCGGGCACGCTTCGTTGAGCAGCATGGCCAGAGTCCACACTTCTTCACCGGTGGAACAGGCAGCGCACCAGATCTCCAGCTTGTCTCTCTGGGCGAGGGTAGGAATCACCTGATCGCGCAGGAAAGTGAAATGGTCCGGTTCGCGCAGGAATGCCGTGTGGTTGGTGGCCAGCGCATCGATCATGGCAGCCAGCGCCACGCCCGTCCGATCGCCCAGCACATGACGATAGTAGTCCTCGAAGGAGCGGAAACCGCCCTTTCGTAACAGCCGGCGCAGACGCGCGGAAACCAGTTCTTCCTTGCCGGGCTTGAGGTCCAGTCCGAACGTGCCGTAGGCGAGTTGGCGGATTTGCTCGAAGTCCCGCTGGCCCAGGGCAGGCGCGAAATCTTCGGTCCAATCAACGGGCTGCTTCACGGTCCCCATCCTTCAGCAGACGGTCGAGATCGAGAATGAGGCCCACTCGGCCATCGCCCATGATCGCGCCACCGGCGATCCCGGTGATCCCGCTGAATGTTTCGCCCAGCGACTTGATCACGACTTCCTGCTTCCCGATCAATTCGTCCACCAGCAGGCAGTAGCACGCCCCCTCCACCTCCGCTACCACCAGCACCGATTCGGTAGGCACCGTCGATCGCGGCCTTACGCCAAAGCGTTTGTACAGCCGCAGAACCGGCAGCAGGGTGCCGCGCACCAGTGCCATCTCGGCGCGCTGCTGCACCGTCCAGATGGTTTCCGCCGTCGGCCGGAACATCTCGCGCACCGCGAAGAGCGGCACGATGTACCGTTCGCTGCCCACCCCCACCACCAGACCGTCGATGATCGCCAGCGTCAGCGGCAATTTCAACAGGAAATTTGCGCCGCGTCCCAGCGTGCTGCGAATTTCGATCCGGCCGCGCAGTTTCTCGATGTGACGCCGCACTACGTCCATACCGACCCCGCGCCCCGACACGTTAGTGATCTGCGCTGCGGTGGTGAAGCCGGGCTCGAAAATCAGATTGAAGATCTCGCTTTCGGAGAGCTGTTTCTCGGGATCGAGCAGGCCCTTTTGGATGGCCTTATCGCGAATTCTGGCGGCATCCAACCCCCGTCCGTCATCGCCGATCTCGATGACCACCTGGCCCGATTGATGCTGGGCTTTGAGCAGCAGGCGCGCCGCCGCAGTCTTTCCGCAGGCGAGCCGCTCCTGTGGCATTTCGATGCCGTGATCGATGGCGTTACGGACCATGTGCATCAGCGGGTCGGCCAGTTCCTCCACGATGGTGCGGTCCAGTTCGATCTCGTCGCCCTCGGTTTCCATGTGAACTTGTTTGCCGAACTGGCGTGAGAGATCGCGCACCAGCCGGGACATGCGGCGGAATAGCGGTCCGATAGGGACCAGCCGCATAGCCATGGCGGTCTTCTGAAGTTCCGCCGTGATGCGCGTCATCTGCGCCAGCTTGCGCTGCAGAGCCTGGCTCCGCAATCCGGCCAGATCCGGATCGTGGCGCACCAACGATTCCGCAATCACCATTTCGCCCGCCATATCCACCAGGTAGTCGAGCTTGGCGGTGTCGACCTTTACGGCCATAGCTTCATTGCGGTGACGGGCCGGTTCGGCGGAGACGGCGGCTTCGGCTGCCGGAGAGCCTTCCACCGCGCAAGCCAGGTGGGCGAGGTCGATGGCGGGCTGGGCCTCGGGCGACCCGCTTGCGGTGAGCGCCTGAATATCTTGAATGAGTGCCGCGTCCGGGGGCGGTGCTTCCGAATGTTGGCCTTGCAGGCCCGATTCGAGATGTGTCAGCCAGCGCCCGAGATAGTCGGCGCTCTTGAGAATGACGTCGATGGCGCGGGGAGTGAGCGCCCATTGCGAACTGCGTGCACGGTCGAGCACGGCTTCGGTCTCATGCGCCAGCTTCTGCACGTCCCAGAGCTCGAGAAAACCGGCCAGCCCCTTGATGGTGTGAAAGCCGCGGAAAACCGCGTTGAGCGCTTCCGAGGCCTGGGGATCTCCCTCTAGCGTGAGCAACTGCGCCTCGATCGACACCAGGTGTTCGCGACTCTCCAGAATGAAATCGCCCAGCAGTTCGGGGTCCTGTGCCAGCGATGGCTCCGACTGGGGAGCGGAGCCTGGGGTTTCGCCATTCAGGATCTGTTGCAGCGTGACGATTCCGTCCTGCAGCAGGTCTGGCGGCGACACGACGCCATCCGCCGCGGCAGGCGAGAGCGAGTCCAGTAACGCTACCACCGCGCCGGCAAGCTGGCCGGCTTGTTCCTCTACCGCCCGGTCGTGGATTCGCTGCAAGGCGTTTACCCAGCCGGATGCCTCCGCGCCGGTCCGCGGCTCGGCCACCACAAGCTGAAGCGCCAGATCCTCGATTTGCCGGCGTAATTCGGTCGAATGCGCCACACGATGCTCCTTAGAAAACTTGCCCGGCAGGTTGCTCCTGGCGGTTTACCAAAGCGCGGAGTTCATCCGCCGCCGGCGTAAACGGCTTGCCGGCCGCCTGATCGTCCGCAGCTTCAATGGCGCCATTCAGGGCGAGAAGATCGGCCAGAAAAACCGTTTCCACCTCTATACGGGATTCGATGCCTTTTTTCATAAGAGTGCCTTAGTGGAGGATAGCGGCGAGGCCATGAAGATCCTGCGTGGACAGGACGCGGTCGATATCCAGCAGGATTTTGACCTTGCCCTTCACCTTGGCCATCCCCAACAGATACCGGCCGGTGACCGCTTCCCCGAAGTCCGGGGTGTCTTCGATTTCCTGGGCCGTCAGGTTGAGGACTTCGGAAACTCCGTCGACCACAATGCCCATCAGAATCGAACCCGACTCGCCCTGCACCTGGGTGACGATGATGCAAGTGCGTTGCGTGTATTCGGCCGCCTCCAATCCGAATTTCAGGCGCAGATCGACCACCGGCACCACTTTGCCGCGCAGATTGATCACGCCTTTGATGTGAATGGGCGTTTGTGGAACTGCTGTGATTTCCTGCAGACCCATGATCTCGCGCACTTTGAGTACGCGGATGCCGAATTCTTCGTTGGCCAGTTGAAATGTAAGGTATTTTCCCGCGCGGATGTCGGTTTGCACCGCGGCCGAGGATTCGTTCGCTACGAGTGTGGATGCCATAAATTCTCTTTTCCCGATCTTCGGTTCAAACTTCCAGGGCGCACGAGTCGGTGGTGGAGGTGTGGAACAGAACATGCGCTGCCTGTTCTTTCGGCTCCAGGCATAGCTTGACGACCAAGGTCTCGTCGTCCCACTGGAAATTCACCACAATCCACTCCGCACCGCCGGCGCTCTTGGTTTTGAAATTACGCCCGTAAACCACCGTGGGGATGCTCAGCCCGAGTGGGCCGAGGTGTTGTTCCAGTTCCGTCTTAACGCTGCCAATGATCATATTGGTAAGCTCGGCGACGGTGTCCAGAACTTCCTCATTTACGGCCACAGCCTCGCACATGAGCATCTGGGCGCAGATGCGGCACGCCAGGATGGGTGAACAGCTCACGCTGCCAGTGCCGGCCCAGGAGCCCGCCAGCCCGATGAACGAGACCACTCCTTCGGTCGCTTCCGGCATGCCCGATTGGACCGAGACCTCGCCACAGACGATATCCACACCGAGCATGGTAGAAAACACCTGCAAGGTGGATTCGGTGACGGATTTGACAATGATTTCGTTGAGATTCATAAGGGCATCGCTGATTCCAGAATTCCGGCCAGCTTCTCCTTGATTTGATCGGCGGTGAAGGGCTTGCGGACATATCCCGCGGCCCCCAGTTTGACTGCTTCACTGACTTTTGTTTCGCCGCCTTCGGTGGTGATCATCACCACCGGAATTTGCCGCCACTGCGGCGACCCCTTGATTGAGGCCAGTAGTTGCAGTCCGTCCATTTTGGGCATATTGATGTCGCTCAAAACGAGATCGACTTTTTGGGTCCCCAGCACCCCCAGAGCCTCCTGCCCATCGCCGGCTTCGTGGATAGTGTGGATCGCCATCCCCGTCTGGCGCAATACGCGCTGCAGGATCTTGCGGATCGCAGCAGAATCATCCACTACCAATACGTTCGATTCCATTCGACTCCTTACACAATATTCATCGGAACCAAACCGCGTTTCCATTAGCCGCAGCGCGAAAAAGTGTCCAGGATTTCGTGGTCGGGGCGGGCTATCGGAATCCTAGAGAAGCGCCGATATGAAACCAGGAGCCTTGAGTGTGAGCCGCGAGCTATCGCAACAGGAAATCGACGCCGTATTTCAGAACATGACCGACCGGAAGCGGGACACTCCGGCCGTCAAGTTCGACTTCCGCCGTCCGGACCGCATTCCCAAATCGCAGGTCCGCGCCATCCACCTGTTACACGACACGTTCGTGCGCAATCTGGTATCGAGCCTTTCGGCGTACCTGCGTTCTTACCTCACGGTCAATCTGGTGAGTGTGGAGCAGTTGTCCTACGCCGAGTTCCTCGACGGCTTGCCGTCTCCCACCTGCATCGTCTCGCTCGGCCTAAGCCCTTACGACGGCAACGGCGTGCTGGAATTGAATCCCTCGCTGGTCTTCCCCATTCTCGAGATGCTGCTGGGCGGCAACGGCAAAGGGTCGGGCAATATCCAACGCGATATCACCGAAATCGAACAGAAACTGCTCGATGGCCTGTTCCGCATCATTCTGCACGATCTGCGGGAGGCATGGAAAGGCGTTACCGCGGTGGATTTCACCATCGAATCGATGGAGACCGAGCCGCAACTGCTGCATCTGCTGGCTCCCAATGAGGCGGTAGTCTCCATCGGCGTGGAAGTGCGAATCGGCGAATCGGTCGGGATGATGAATATCGCCATGCCGTCCATCGTCATTAAGATGATGCGGCAGAAGTTCGACCAGCAATGGTCGGTGCGCAAGACGCATGCCAACGCTACCGAACAGGTGCGCGTGCTGCGCATGCTGCGCGAGGGCGCGCTCGAGCTGGAAGCGCGGCTGGAAGGCCCCACTCTGACCATTGAAAACCTGCTGCAGTTAACGGAGGGCCACCTGTTGGTGTTCGATTATCCGGTGGAGCGCCCGGTGGAGCTGCTGGTGAACGGCACGCACAAATACAGCGCCAATCTGGTAGGCACGGGAAGAAAACGCGCCTGCCAGGTGGAGGCGATCCGGCCGCAGACTTCTCAGGGCAAAATCAAGGAGGAGCCGCCTTCCGCGGTCTCGGCTGCTGCCGGCTCCGAGTAGAAGGTCAACAATGCGGCCATGAACGCCCGTCCGCGCCGCCGGCCGTTGTTAAACGAGATTTCAAAGTGCTGCAGGAATACCAGCACACCCAGCACGGCAGACTCGCGGGTCTTATGCACGCCCACCTCTTCGGCCTCCCGGTGGCGAAACTCGGCGATCGCATCTTCCACCGTTTGGCACACGCCGGCTGCCAGAGGATTGGCGGGGAGGCTCTCATAGATCAGCCCGCTCTGCGCCGTTCGATGCGTGCGAACCAGTGCCTCCAGCGCTTCACGGAGATCGAAATCGACGATCGCGGGATTGGCGGCAGCCGCTCGCCCCAACGCCTGCGAAACAAACCTCAGCAGGTCGGAATTCTCGTCGATGTCCTCTTTCTCGACCATGAGGTCGCGATTGGGCAGCGACTCATGCGTGATATCCGGCGGCTTTTCATGCCGGTGGGCGGCTCGCAAGTATTCGCAGCTCAAGGGACAGTCGACGCTCACTTCGCGTTCGGTCCCGCAGCAGATGCTGCAGATATCGCCGCTCACTCCCGGGCAAAAGCGGCGCGGACGGCGGATTTGACAAATGGCGCAAGCCATTCCCTTAGTATAAAGGTGTAGGGGACCCCGTCATAAATGAGCCGCACCAATCTCTTCTTTAAAGTGGAACTGGAACACGATGCCGATGAGAATCCGCAGCGCATCGGCGACGAGATCCGCCGCCATTTGAAGAAGCTTTACGGCGTCCTCAATGTGGAGCTTTCCAGCATTACCACCGAGGAAGAATGACCGGGCGGCCGATCGTCGTCTCAAAGGTCCGCAGGAAAAACGCGTCCGTCATGCCGGCGATGTAGCCGCATACCACCCGGTGGATTTCTTCATGCCGCGCCTGTTCGCCGTAGGATTCGGGCAGCCGGTCGGGATGCTGGCAGAAGAACTGGAACAGATCGCCCACCATCGACATCGACCGGCCACGATCTTCGGTGAGCGCGGGTGAGAAGCAAACTGTGCGATTGCGGCTGGTTTCCGCGGCCTCCGGAGTGAAGGCGGCGAGCCGGTGCGCCACAAGCGTCGAGCTTTCCAGCATCACCAGCGAGGAGGAATGACCGGGCGGCCGATCATCGTCGCGAAGGTCCGCAGGAAAAACGCGTCGGTCATGCCGGCGATGTAGCCGCAGACCACGCGGTGGATTTCTTCATGCTGCGCCTGCTCGCCGTAGGATTCGGGCAGCCGGTCGGGATGCTGGCAGAAGAACTGGAACAGATCGCCCACCATCGACATGGACCGCCCGCGATCTTCGGTGAGCACGGGTGAAAAGTAGACTGTGCGATAGAGGAACTGCTTGAGCGCGCGGCTGGTTTCCGCGGCCTCAGGCGTGAAGGCAGCGAGCCGGTGCGGCATTATGCGGACGTCGGCGGCGCTGCCGGCGCCCGCCGCTTCCGCCGCCGCCACCGTGCCCTCGATCAGGCCCGAGACGAGCAGGTCGACCAGTTGGCGCAGCCCTTCGTGGAAGCGCTCGCGCGGGGTGGCGGCCGGGAATTGCGTCTCCATCCCCTCATGGATGGCGGCATATTGCGGAACGCAGGCGGCCACATCCTCGCTCGAGAACATCCCGGCGGAGAAGCCGTCGTCGAGATCGGCGGTGTTGTAGGCCACCTCGTCGGCGAGGTCGATTAACTGCGCCTCGAGCGCCGGCCGCAGCGCCGGTAGATAGACGTCCAGTTCGGGATGTTGGCCGGGCGTCAGATCATGGGAGTGTTTGACGATGCCTTCGCGCACTTCGAAGGTGAGATTCAGACCGGGGAAGCGAGCGTAGGTCTGTTCGAAGCTGTCCACGATCCGCAGGGCGTTCAGATTGTGGTCGAAGTGCTCGCCGAAGGCCTCCATCCGGCGATTCAATTCCTCTTCGCCGGCGTGGGCAAAGGGCGGATGTCCGATATCGTGTGCCAAGGCCAGCGCTTCGGTGAGGTCTTCATCCAGGGAGAGCACGTTGGCCGCGGTGCGGGCGATCTGCGCCACTTCGATGGTGTGGGTCAGGCGGTTGCGGAAATGGTCGCACAGCGCGGGTGCGAAGACCTGCGTTTTGGCCTCCAGGCGGCGGAAAGCGCGCGAGTGGACCACCCGGTCGCGATCGCGCTGGAAGGCATTGCGGTAAGGATGGGATGGCTCGGGATAGACCCGTCCGCGGCTTTGCTCCACCGGGAACCGCAGTCGCGCCAACATGTTATCCGCGCCCGTTACTGCGGCGGGATCTGGGCAGACAGGGTCTGCGCGATGGAGGCGACGGGCGATTTGCTATCGCGGATAGGGGCAAGCAGGGTGCGCGCTTCGGAGTTATTGCGGCCGATGAGGTGTTTGGCCAGCGCGATGGTTGCCTGATCTTTGGAGACGAATATAGTGGGGTTGGCGATGAGGTCGCGCAGGATCTTTTCGCCCTGGTCGTTTCGGCCGTCGGAGAAATAGATCTCGGCCAGCGCGATTTTGCCCAGCGAGGCGTAGTTCTTATCGCCGTGTTCGGAAACGTTGAGAAAGTTCTTCTCGGCATCGCCCAGCTTGCCCTCATCGGAGTGGACGCACCCCATGTAGTATTCGGCGATCTGCGCTTCGTCACTGCCGCTGTATTTGCTTTCAATGCCGGCAAACGCCGCCAAGGCCGCCTGGTCCTTCACGTCCTGCGTGGGGAAGGTGGTCTGACCGTTCACCGCTACGTTCGCCACCGGCGTCTCCTGGATGCGAATGGCCATCGCCAGAGCTTCCTGGCGGGCGGCGTGCTCGTGGCTGCGGTAGATGAAAAAGCCACCTACCAATACCAGGATCGCCAGCCCGATGCCTCCATAGCGGATGACATCTTTCTGATGCTCTTCCAAAAATGTGATGGTCAGCCCGACTTCCTCGGAGAAAATATCGGACTTCAACTCTTTACGCGTAATTCTAGCCACGGAAACCTCAGATAGGATTGAATTTCTATCTTATCATGGGCCGGGGCGGCGCGTTTTCGCACCTGAACCACCCGGCCGTGCCCTATTTCACCACGAAATTCACCAGCTTGTCGGGCACCACAACTGTCTTCACCACCTGCTTGCCATCGAGCATGGCGCGCACCTTTTCATCCGCCAGGGCGCGCTCGGCGAGTTCCTCCTTCGACGTTCCGAAGGCCGCCATCATGCGCGCACGCAGCTTGCCGTTTACCTGCACCACGATCTCGGCTTCGTCTTCACGGGCAAGTTCCGGGTTGAAGGACGGCCAGGGATAGCGGAAGACCGGCCCCTCATTACCGATCTCCTCCCAGATCTCCTGCGCGAGGTAAGGGGCGAACGGCGCCAGCAGCAAGGCGAGTGTCTCGACAATTTGGGGCATCGCCGCCGCGGAAATGCCCGCCTCGTCGGCGTAGAGGACGTTCACCAGTTCCATGATCGACGCGATGCAGGTATTGAAATGCCAGCGCGTCTCGAAATCGCCGGTAATCTTTTTTACCGTCTGGTGCAGCTTGCGCAGCACCTTGCGGTCGGATTCACCGGAGCCGCCTGCGCCCTCCAGATTGCGCGTGGCGAACCGGTAGACGCGGCCGAGGAAGCGGTAGACGCCTTCGGCGCCCTCACGGCGCCAGTCGACTTCCTTCTCCGGAGGGGCGGCGAACAACACGAACATGCGCGCGGTATCGGCGCCCAGTTCGCCGGCAAGCAAATCGGCGCCCACCACGTTGCCGACCGACTTCGACATTTTCTTGCCCTCGGCAATCACCATGCCCTGGGTAAACATGCGCCGAACCGGTTCATTGTTCTGGATGAGCCCGATGTCGCGCATCATCTTGGTGAAGAAGCGCGAATAGATCAGGTGCAGGATGGCGTGCTCCACTCCGCCGATGTACTGGTCGATTTCGAACCAGTAGGCGATCTTCGCCGGGTCGAAGGGCATGGTGCTGTTGTGCGGATCGCAGTAGCGGTAGAAATACCAGGAGCTGTCGATGAAGGTGTCCATGGTATCGGTCTCGCGCCGCGCGGCGCCACCGCACTGCGGACAGTTCACATTGACGAACGAAGGCACATTCTCCAGCGGTGAGCGGCCTTCGCCGGTGATCTCGATTCGCTCCGGCAGGATCACCGGGAGTTGATCTTCGGGCACAGGCACCACGCCGCACTTGGGGCAGTGGATCACGGGAATCGGCGTGCCCCAATAGCGCTGGCGCGAGATGCCCCAGTCCTTGATGCGGAAGGTGATGGCCGGTTCGCCGAAGCCATGCTGTTTGGCGAACGCCGCCATTTGCCGGCGCGCTTCTTCGCTGGTCAGGCCCGACCATTGTCCGGTATTTTCCACGAGGCCGTATTCGGTAAACGGCTCTTTCATGCCGGGTTCCGCGGCAAGCGCGCCATCCAGCGGGCGGACCACCGGAACCACCGCGATCCCGTACTTGCGGCAGAATTCGAAATCGCGCTCATCGTGCGCCGGCACGGCCATAATGGCGCCGGTGCCGTATCCCATCAGCACGAAGTTTGCGATCCAGATGGGCACTTGCCCGCCGCTGAAAGGATTGATGGCGTAATGGCCGCTGAAGAAGCCTTCCTTTTCGATATCGCCGGGATCTTTGTTGGCGCGCGCGTCCACCATGGCTTTGGCGCGAGCTTTACCTTCGGCGTCGAGCAGTTGTTCGTTCAGGGGATGCTCGGGCGCCAGAATCACGCAGGTAGCACCGTAAATAGTGTCGACCCGGGTGGTGAAGACGCGGATCGGCTGGCCGTCGTCCGCCAGTTTGAAGTCGATCTCGGCGCCTTCCGAACGGCCGATCCAGTTGCGCTGCATGGTGAGCACGCGCTCCGGCCAGCCTTCTTCCAGGTCTGACATGGCGGTGAGCAGTTCGTCGGCATAGGCGGTGATTTTGAGGAACCACTGCTCCAGCGCGCGCTGCTCCACGGGGGTATCGTCGTGCCGCCAGCAGCAGCCTTCCACCACCTGCTCATTGGCCAGCACGGTGGCGCATTTGGGACACCAGTTGACCAGCGCGCGCTTGCGATAGGCCAACCCGCGCTTCAGCATTTCGAGGAAGAACCACTGATTCCAGCGATAGTATTCCGGCTCGCAGGTGGAGACCTCGCGATCCCAGTCGTAGCTGAAAGCGAAGCGGCGATGAGTCTTCTTCATGGCCGCGATATTGCGCAGGGTCCATTCGCGCGGCGGCACTTTGTTGGCGATGGCGGCGTTCTCGGCCGGCAGACCGAACGCATCCCAGCCCATGGGATGAAGCACGTTGAACCCGCGCATCCACTTATAGCGCGCCAGGGCGTCGCCTATCGAGTAATTGCGGATGTGGCCGATGTGGAGCGTGCCGCTGGGGTAGGGAAGCATCTCCAGCACATAGAACTTGGGCTTGGAGGAATTCTCCTCGGCTTTGTAGAAATCGGCATTCTCCCAGCGATCGTGCCACTTGAGCTCGATCTGGTTATGGTCGTAGGGCTTTTCCGGCATAAGGCTCTGAAAATTTGGGGCTGAGATTCCATGGTAGCAAGGCGGGCGTTGACCGTTCAGTTTGCGGTGGGGGCCTTTTCGACGCGATCGACGATGAGCGTTTCCACCGTGCCCTTGCGCGGTTCCAGGGTCAGGCCGAGCGGGTGTAGGGCCGTATTGAAGGCATCCCGCAGGACGTACTGCATATCGTCGTGGGCCTGGTCGGCCGCCGCGAACGCCTCATGGAGCGATACCGTGAGGTCCACCCGGTAGCGCCCTTTGAGTCGGGTCATGTCCACCACCGGCGGAACGAACCCGACTGTGCTGCACAACAGTGCGAGGCCCGCGAACGTAATCCGCGGCGCCTCCCAGCGGTAGGTGGGACCCGGCCCTTGCGAAGTGCGCACGGCTCCGATGGCTGGGTTTTCGATGAGCCCTTCGTCGTCTTCACCCGCTGCCGCTTCCGGCAGTTTGAGGCCGCCCTTCGCCACCACCAGCGCGGTTACCGCCTCTTCCCGCGAGCCGCGGTGAGCCGCCAGGTGGAAGCGGTCGGCCAACAGGCCCTGGAGCATCTCCGGCACCTGGCGGGGCGCCGCACCGTCAGGCAGTTTGGCCGCGATGGCGAACTGGTCCGCGCGCCGGGTGGTGAGCCAGTCGGGTCCCACGATGCGGTCCCTCGGAATCCGGTAAGCGTAGGCGATCACGGCGGCAAGCGTGCCGCAGACGTCCACCCTTCCGGCATCCATGCGAAAGGGAACGCACCCGCCGCCGCGGCCGGCGGCCGCCGGGGCCGCCACGAACGGCTTGATCGATGCCACTTCGAATCGCGGCCGCTGCGCTGCGAGCGCCAGCGGAAGGCTGAAGAGGACGATCGCGAGGCGTGGCATCCGGCGATTAACGCGCCTGTTCCGGCACCACTCCGGCGCGATACACGGAGTACCATTGGCCGCGCGGGCTATCGCGGTGCAAAGTGCGCATTTTGACGGAATCGCCGGGGCGTAGCATGGACTGCACGTGCTGGACATCCTCCGCCGAGGCGATCGACTGGGTGACGGGGACGCCTTTCTGAACGAACCCAATCGATAGGATGACGTCGCCGGGGGTGAGCTTCAGGTCGTCCGCGAAGGAGTTGGGCTCCACTTCCTGGACGCGCACTCCGCCCTTCTCTTTGAGCGCCAGATTCTGGCGCAGACGGTCGGTGAGCGGGACGATGGTCATGCCGAACCTGACCATTGTGGCCGCAGGCTTATTGGGTTCGTTCGGCTCGCCGCCCCCGAACGTGTCGGGGAAGATCTGCGCCATATTGCCGACCACTACTCTGAAGCTCTGGCGCTTGCCTTCGCGCAGCACGGAGAGATCTACGGTGTCGCCGATGGGCGTGGCGGTAACGGTATCGACGAGCGAATCTCCGCCATGCACCGTCTTCCCGTTGATCCCCACGATAACGTCGCCTTCCTTCAGTCCGGCCTTCTCCGACGGGCCGCCGGGCGTCACTTCGTCTACGAACACGCCTTCGGTGGCGCCACTCGCCTTGATGGCGGCGACCGTATCGGGCAGGTCGGAAATGGCGAACTTGATGCCGATGGAGCCGCGGCTGACTCGACCGTTCTTGATGATCTGGTTGTACACGCCGGCGGCGGCGTTGATGGGCAGCGCGAAGCCGATCCCCTGGTAGCCGCCGGTGCGGGAGGCGATGGCGGTGTTGATGCCGATTACTTCGCCGCGCATGTTGAGCAGCGGACCGCCGCTGTTACCGGGATTGATGGCCGCGTCGGTCTGCAGGAAATGCTGGAACTGCATAGACGGATCGTCCTTCATGGTGCGCTCTTTGGCGCTGATGATGCCGGCGGTTACGGTGGCGTCGAAGCCGAAGGGGGAGCCGATCGCCATGGCCCAATCGCCCACCTGCACGGCGTCGGAATTGCCGATCTTGACGGGCGTCAGGTTGTGTTTGCCCTGCACGCGGACGACGGCAAGATCGGTCGCGGGATCCGTGCCCACCACTTTGGCTTCGTACTCGTTGGTGTCGCCGGGAAATTTCACCTGAAGGCGTGAGGCTTTATCCACCACGTGGTTGTTAGTCATGATGTAGCCGGCGGCGTCCACTACGACGCCTGAGCCCAGCCCTTCGCCGCCCGGCACTTCCGGGCTGTCGCCGTTGAAGGGACTCATGAAGCGGCGGAAGAGATCGTCCATTCCGCCGTTGTTGTCGCCTTCGTCGGGGTTGACCTGGCGGCGCGACGTGCGGTGCGCGGCGCGCGGCGCATAGGTCACGGAAATGTTCACTACCGAGGGTTCCACCTGTTTGGCGATCTGGGTGAACGCGTTCGACAACTCCACCGGGTTGGGGATGGTGAGCGGTGTGGCGCCGGGCGCCAGATTGCTGTCGTGGGCGGCCTTCACTCCCGAACTGATCACCGTGCCGATGACGATGCCGATGCACAGCGTGAACAGCAGCAGGGTGAAGGAAAGCAATTTCTGGGTGCGTACTCGATCGACGAAACTCATGGAACTCGTGCTCCTCGTGCTATTGGAATCGATGTGGCCGCGGCTTCAGCGGTTTCAGTTCCGCCATCGCCACTCCTCCGAGAATCAAAGCCGCGCCCGCCGCGGCGCGCCCGGAAAGGCCTTCCCCTACCGTCAGGTAGGAAGTGAGCCAGGCGAATACGGGTTCAAGCATGAATATCAAGGCGGTCCTGGTCGGCGACGTGTAGCGCTGCGCCCACGCCATGAGAGAGAAGGCCAGAGCGGTGCACAACAATCCCGTTATCAGTATCGCCCAGACTACCACCGGGCGCCATACCACGTGCGGCGTTTCGAGGAACGAGAATAGCGACCAGGACAGCACCGCGGAGATGGCGATCTGGCCGACGGCGAGGAGTTCGTAGCCCATTTTTTCGCTGAAGTGGCCCAGGGTGACGATGTGGGCGGCGAAGCCGGCGGCGCAGCATACGGTGAGCAGATCGCCCCAGCCGACGGGTCCTAAAACTCCCGGCAACGTCATCAGCGCCAGCCCGGCGGTCGCGATCAGTACGCCCATCACCTCGGAAACCTGCGGCTTCACCCGATAGACGACGGCGGCCAGCAAAGGTACCGCAACGGACGTTAATCCCGTGATGAAGGCCGACCGCGGGGCGGTGGTAAGGCGCAGTCCCATGGTCTGAAAGGCGTAGCCCGAGAACAAAAAGATACCCGCCAGAGCGCCTGCGCCGGCGGTTTTCCAGGAGCGCCAGGGCATTGCGGAGCTGCGAAACACGGCCAGTAGCGCGCCCGTCGCCAGCGTGAATCGCAATGCCAGAAAGAGCACGGGCGATACGTCGGTGAGGGCGGCTTTGATGAGGACGAAGGTGGCGCCCCAGACGATGACGTTGAAGACGAGCGCCGCTTCCGCCGCGCGGCGGCGATTCACTTACCCGGGACTCCGGCGGCTTCGGCCGGCGTCCCGCGCAGCAGATGAAGCAGGATCAGGAAGATGCGTTTCAAACCCAAATCGCGGCCTTCGGGACGGAACCATTCCTGCGTGGTGTGGGCGCCGCCGCCCAATCCGCCGGCGCCGATGGCCACCGCCGGGATTCCCAGCGACAGCGGGATGTTGGCATCGGTGGAAGAGCAGTCCAGGTGGGAGCGAATGCCGAGGTGCGCGTCCACCGCGCGGACGCAATGCAGAATGGGGGCGTTTTCGGGCAGCGATGCCGCCGGCCGCGATCCGATCTCCTTCACCTTCGCGGTGACCTTGCCGCCGGTGGCGCGGTGGTTTTCGGTCTCGCGGGCGCGGTCCACCGCGGCGGACAGCACTTCTACCAGTTCGTCTATGCGGAGGTTGTTTTCAGAACGGATGTCCACTTTGGCGCGCGCCGATTGCGCGATCGCATTGATGCTGGAGCCGCCCTCGATGAGTCCCACGTTGATGGCCGATTTGGGGGTACCGTCGATGCGCGTTTCGGCGAACAGGGCGACGGCGCGGCAGAGCGCATGCAGCGGGTTGCCGACGCCGTAATCGCTCCAGCTATGTCCGCCGGGGCCGGAAAACGCGACCTCAAAGCGGCGGCTGCCGAGCGCGCGATTGGTGATGTGGTCGGTATTGGCGCCATCCACCACCAGCATGGCTTCGATTTTGCGCGCGAGCGGCGCCTGCTTGCAGAGATGCCGCATGCCGAGGAGATTGCCTTCACCCTCTTCCCCGACATTGGCCACCAGCAGCAGGCTGAGCGGCGATTCGGGCAGCCGGGCGCCATTCTTCCAGACGCGCGCCATGGCCAGCAGAGCCGCCAGGCCGGCGCCGTTGTCTGAGACCCCAGGTCCGCAGAAGCGGCCATCGGCGTCGACCGAGATATCTTCCTTATTGCGCGGCGCGATCACGGTATCGAGGTGCGCGGTGAGTGCAACGTACGGCCCGTCGCCCTGCGCGGCGATCACATTTCCGGCGCGGTCGATGGAGGTGGACCAGCCGAGCGACTTGAACTGCTCCTGGAACCAGGCGGCGCGCTCCTGTTCGAGGAAAGTGGGAGCGGGTACGCGGCAGAGTTGCAGATGGGTCTCATTGATCCACTGTTTTTCTCGCGTGAACCATTGGAGGCACTCGCGCACACCGCGGTCGTCAGCCAATTCTCCGATATTGAATCCCACCGTCGCGTTCGCCGCCATGCCGTGAATTCAGTGTAGCAGTGCGAGACGAAGGTCCTGGTGCGAAGCACGCCCTTATTCCGGCAGCGGCCGCCCTTTCGTTTCGGGCGCGAAGGGCAGTGCGGCCAGGCCCACCAGGAACACCAGGGTCATACTCACGCCCGCGTATCGCATGGGCTCAGCGTGTCCGGCGAAGACGTTGGCGGTGAGATACCCGAACGTAAAGGGACCGAGCGCCGCTACGGCCCGGCCCACGTTATAGCAGAAGCTGGTGCCGGTGCTGCGCAGGCGGGTGGGGAAAAGCTCCGGCAGGTAAATGGCGTAGCCGCCGAACAGCGTCATCTGCGAGAATCCCATGAGCGGGACCATCCAGAAGATGTCGCTGATGGCGTGCAGGTTCCAAAAAGTGTACGCCGTGATGAGCATCGCGCTGACGAAACTCACCGCGAACGCCAGGCGGCGGCCGGTGTACTGGGTCAGGTAGGTGAAGGCGTAGACGCCAAAGAATCCGCCCAGATTCTGGAACATGGAAGTGATGCCGATCCAGGTGGTAGTCTTGCCGGCGAGCGCGGCACCGGTCAGCCCCTGTGCGGCGAACGTGCGCATCAGGACGGGCTGGAACAGGTCGTAACTGAAGTAGCCGATGCCCCAGAGCCCGACTACGCCGGCCACGGCGAGCAGCAGTCCGATCACGGAATTCCGGCCCCAACGTGGATCGGCCAGCAATTCGCGATACGAACCCAATCGCTTCTTTTCAGCGCGCGCCTTCAGCCATTGCTCGGGCTCTTTGAGCTTGCGGAACACCAGGAACGCCAGCGGCGCCGGCACCGCGCCCGAGAGAAACTCCCAACGCCATGCTCCGTGGATGGCGCCGGTACGTTCGAGCATTCCGAGCCCGATCCCGACGGTGGCGGCCACCATATTGCCGATGGATGAAAACGATTGCAGGGTGCCGAGGGCGTAGGGACGCGCGCGCGCGGGCACGACCTCGGCGACCAGCGCGACCCCTACGGCAAACTGTCCCCCCACGCCCAGCCCGCAAAGGAATCGGTAGGCGTTGAAATCCCAAATGCTGGTGGCGAACATGCTGAGGCCGGTGAAGAGGGTGTAGCAGAGGATGGTCCACACCATGGTTTTGACGCGGCCGATGCGGTCGCCAAGGATGCCGAAGATTACGCCACCGGCGGCCCAGCCCACCATGAAGACAGAAGTCGCGTAGGCGCCCATGGCGTCGGTGGCGTGGGCGCCCATCAGGTCCTGGATGGCGGATTTGCGGGCCAGGTTGAAGATCTGCTGCGCCATCGTGTCGAACATCCAGCCGATGCAGCAGACGGCCAGGACGAACCATTGGTAGCGCGTCAGGTCCTTGTACCAGGCGTATTTGGCGTTCGACATGAAGCTGCTATTGTTTCGGAAAAGGCGAGATGGCGCAACCGAGCTTCCGTCTCCGGATCAGGCGCTAGCGCAGAGCTTTGTCGATGGCGTTTTCGGCGACGGGGGCCATCAGTTTGTACCCGTCGGCGTTGGGGTGCAAGCCGTCGCGGGAGATGCCGGGCTTGAGAAAGCCCGCGCCATCCACCACCGCCGAGAAGTAATCGGCATAGATGGCGTGCGCATGTGCGGCATACGCCTTGATCCAATCGTTGAGCTTGAGAATGTCGGCGGGCGGACGGCCTTCGCTCATCTTATTGGGGCCGTAATCGGCGATGGGAGTGATGGAACAGAGGATCACCTTGATGCCGTGCGCCTGGGCGAGCTCAGTCATGGCCTGCAGGTTCTCTTCGATCATGGTGGGGGTCTCAGGCCCGGTATTGTGCGAGATGTCGTTGGTGCCGGCGAGGATGATGACGGCGGCGGGTTTGAGGTCGATCACGTCGGGGAACATGCGGACCAGCATCTGCGGGGTGGTTTGGCCGCCGATGCCGCGATTCACGTAGGGCTTTCCGGGGAACGATTCGTTGAGGTGCCAACCGATGGTGATGGAATCGCCCATGAAGACGACGCGCTTGGGATCGGCGGGCTCCTTCATTAACGCCTCGTTGTCGGCATAGAACATGCCGAGCTGGTTCCAGTCGTCGAGCTGGTTGGCGAGGCGCTGGATGCTGCCGGCGAGACAGCACGGCGTTTTGGGACTTTTGAACTCTTCTACCGTCTGGCCGTGGACTCCGAGGGCGGCGAGCAGACCGGTCACAACGAGGGAACAGCACGTCTTTCGCATGAAGGCAATCTCCGCCCAAGATTATAAATCAGGATGGCCCGGAAATCCGTGTTCACGAGATTTACAAATTTATTTGCGATTCATTCTGAGTAAGTTAGGCCGGCTCGGGGAAGGCATGGCGGGCGGCAGTTGGTACTTTGCGGACGGCCAGAGGCTCCCCACGCGAGCGGGGATCTAAACGCGATCCAATGCGAGTGCGGGACGAGCCGGGCCAAAAGGACTGCTGCGATCATGAAATCGTACTCGATCCGGGTGGCGTTGGCTGTGCTGGGCGCGCTCCCGATGTTAGATGCGCAAACCTTAGTCGACTTACGGACGCAGAGTAAGAGCATCGACTTTTCGACGGCATTATCGACCAGGCCGTTCCAGACGGGGGCCGTGTTGCCGGCTGCCTGTGCGGTGGGAGCGGCCTACTTCGATACGGCGGCGCCCGCGGGGAAGAACCTATACGGCTGTACGGCTGCTAATACCTGGACGCTGTTGGGTTCGAGCCTGCTGTTTGGAGGCGGCACGGTGACGTCCGGCGATTGCGCGCAGTTTAACGGCGCGGGCAGCATTGTGGACGCGGGCGGACCGTGCGGCGCGCCGGCGGCTCTGACCATCGCCAGTCCGTTCGCGGTGGCGGGATCGCTGGTGGTCTCAGCGGGCCCGGGACGGGTTAGTACGGCGAGTGCGTGCACCAATAGCGGCGGCACGCTAGCCTGTCCCGGCGGATTCGCAGGGTATGTCATCTGGCCGGGGGCATCGGGCACAAATACGCGCCAGATACTCGCGCCGGCGGGCGCCTTCACGTCGAACTTCACGTATGTGTGGGCGGACGCGGTGCCATCGACGGCCACGCTGATGAAAATCGGGACACCGTCCGCCGGCGCATCGACGCTGGGGCCGGCGATTCCCGATACCGACTATGTCACGCCCTCGGGTGCGGGCACACTGCAAAATAAGACGTTCGACGGGTCGAGTATCTTCAGTAACTACCTGCCATGGCGGCAGATCGCCACGCCGGCGGCTCCGGCGGCGGGGTACTTACGGTTATATGCCAAGTTGGGAGCGGGACTCTGCTGGGTAAATGCTTCCGGTACGGAGACCTGCGGAGGCACGGGGCTGAGCGATCCGGGGACAAGCGGAATAGTGGTGGAGACGGCGCCGGGAATCACTGCCAATCGCACACTTACTGCCGGGTCCTCTAACATCACTGTAACTAACGGCGGCGGGACGGCTGGGAATCCGAGCATCGATATCTCATCTTCGGTGAACTTCAGTGGGAAAACGACGATGCCGGTGCAGGTAGGCACGTCGGCGGGACTGCCGGCGGCGTGCACCGCGGGGCAGATGTATTTTGCGAGCGACGGTGTGGCGGGCCGGCAGTTGGAGACGTGCACTGCGGCGAATAGCTGGGCGCCGGTGGCGTACGGGCAGGGGGCTGCTAATCCCGGGACGTGCGCGGTGGGGCAGGTTTACTTCAATACGAGCCTGCCGGCGGGGCAGAACTTATCGCTCTGCACCGCCGTAAATACATGGTCGGCGGTTACGGGGGCGCTTTCGTCGGTTTTCGGCCGCACGGGCGCGGTGACGGCACTGGCGGGCGACTACACGTACGCTCAGATCGCGAATACGCCCACAGCGCTGCCACCGAACGGGGTAGCGTCGGGCGATTTGACGGGATCGTACCCGAATCCGGCGGTGGCGCAGGTGAACGGCGCGGCGATTCCGAATAGCGGTGTCTTGAAGGCGAATGGCAATCGGCAGATTGTGGCGGCGACTGTGGGGGTGGATTTCATGGGGACCTCGACGGCGGTACAGGCGGCGCAAATGCCGGCGCTGACGGGCGACTGCACCAGCACCGTGGGCACGGTGAGTACGAAATGTACGAAGGCGAACGGTGTGGCGTTCTCGCCGAGTGCGACCACCGACACTACCAGCGCCTCCAACATCTCCGCCGGCACATTAAATGCGGCACGACTCCCTTCCACAGCGATGCAGACGAATCAGACCAACGTGGTGAGCGGCGGGACGCAGGATTTTCGCGCCGCGGCGCATACACTGCCGGAGGTAACGGGGACGTCGGCGAGCCTGCCCGGCACGTGCACGGTAGGGGAAGTGTACTTCGCGACGAATGCCACGGCGGGGCAGAATCAGTTCTACTGCACGGGGACGAATACGTGGACGCAGCAGGCGGGCGGGGTACCGGCGGGCGCGGCGTCGGGCGATTTGAGCGGCACCTATCCCAGCCCGAGAGTGGCGCAGATCAACGGAGCGGCGGTGCCGTCGAGCGGCGTCGTGAAGGCCAATGGCAGCAGTCAACTGGTGACGGCGTTGGCGGGGACGGATTACCAAGCGCCGCTGGCATTTTCGGGGGCCCTCAGTCAGGCGGGCGGTACGGTCAGTTGCGCCGGCGCGTCGGGATCGGCGGCGGGGTGCCTGAGCAGCGCGGACTGGACGACGTTCAATAACAAGCAGAACGCGCTGACCAACCCGGTGATTGGAACGGGGACGGCGGGTTCGGTAACTAAGTTCACCGCCGGAAGTACAGTAGGGAGCGCGGCGGCGTCGGATATCGTCAACTTATTCTCGGGCTGCAGCGGCACACAGTATCTGGGCGCGGACGGCGCGTGCCACAGCGGAACGGGCGGCAGCGGGAGCGGGTATGTGACGCTCACCACCGGGTCTGGGGCGCCGGCGGCGAACTGCGCGGCACCCTCGTCGAGTAATCTCGCGGTGTACTTAGACACCACTAATAACGATGAATGGTGGTGTTACGCCACGAATAGCTGGAAGAAGATGCTGAGCGTCACCGGTTCCGGACCGTATCAGGCGACGGGCGCGACCGGCTCGGCTCCCAGTGCGCCGGCCAGCGGTATGGTGTCGTGCTATTTCGACAGTACCCTCAACACGCAGGTGTGCCTCGATTCGTCCGGAGGCGCGTGGCAAATGGTGAAGGCGTCCATGCTGGCTAACTTGCAGGTGAAAAGTTGCGACATCACGGTGGGAGACGCATCGTCAACGAGCGCGGTAACGAACGTCGAATTGGGCCCGCAGAAGCACGGGTGCAAGGTGCCTTCGGCGGCGACCGTGGTGGAGATCGACGTGGAGTCGGATGCTGGATCGCCCAGCGTGATCGCCGGCCGGAGGCGGTGCACGGCATGGACTGCCGGCACGTGCTCGGCGGAAGCCGTAGCGAACCTGGTTTCGGCGGCGGTTGCCGCATCGGCAGGCTTCATGGGCTGCGCTAACAGCGCAGGATCGACTGGCGTCGACGGTGGTACAACGTGTTCCGGAAGCTTGCAAAATACCTCGCTCAACGCCGGCGACTGGATCGAACTGGTGAGCGGAACGGCGGGCGGCACGGCGAAGTTGGTTACGGTCCATATCGTGTATACAAGGTGAGCAACATGAAGTCTACGGCTTTGTTTCTGCAGTTCTTCCTCTTATGGACGGCACAAGTTCGCATTCCGGGCCCGGGCGGCGGCAGTAGCGGCGGCAGTGGCGGCGCCGCGACGTTCGCCTTAATAGCTCAAACGTTCAAGGCATCCGCCGGTGGAGGTAACGTTACCACGCCCGCAATGAATACCACCGGAGCGAATCTCATCGTGGTGGGGCTAACGACGAACAGCTTCAACACCTTCACGGATTCACTGTCGAACACCTGGACGCAGATGGACGGATACATCAATAGCGGTTGCAGCTCCGTCACTTCCTGGTGGTACGCGTATAATCCTGCAGTCGGGCCTGCGCAAACTTTCTCTTCCGTTGGCGCCGGCTATCCTATACTGACTGTTATCGCGTTTTCAGGAGCCCACTCCGGCACTTTAGACCAGCACAGCACGGCGCGGGTTGGCGGTCCGGCTCTGACCCTGCATGCGCCGTCAATCACCCCCACCGCCAACAACGAATTGATCGTGTCATTGCTGGGGAACGCCGATAATGCGAACGGCGGTTATGGAAGCGCCATCGACAGCGGGCTCACGATCGTAAACTATAGCCCGTTCAACAATGGTAATTCGATCGGAGGAGCGATTGCGTATAGCACTCTGGCGACGGCCGCGCCGATTGCCCCCACATGGACGATGAGTGATTCCACCAGTTGCCCGGTAGTTATGCTGGCTTCATTTAAATAGAACCTATGAGAACACTGTCGGTAATTTTATTATCGCTGCCTTTCTTGGGCGTGGCGCAGACCACGGTATATCTCGCCGCAAGCGGTCCGGCTGGGGTGACGGTAAGCGGGGCGACGAATGCGACACCTATGGTATTGACCACATATTCTCCGCACGGCTTCTCTTCGAGCTGCAACACGTCTTCGCACGTCTGTTATTGCGGGATGTCGGCCGTGGCCACCGGAACCGGGGTTAGTCCGGCCAGCGGCATCAAAGAGTGCGTATATGTGGACAGCACCCATCTGGCGGTATACGATCTTACGGGGAGTCCTATCGCCGGGAACGGAACCTGGTGGAATGGGAACTCGCTGACCGGTGTAACCCCCGCGCAGTATTTGGAAGCACTGACGCCGTTTACGATCCCTGCGAATGACGGGCCGTTGGGCGTGCTGGGAGAGAATACCGGCGATCTGATGCGGCGCCTGTCTCTAAGCCCATCGAACGGGTTAACCTCGCTGGCAACCACCGGTTGTCCAAGCGCGTGCGTGGCGTCCTGGCAAATCGGGTACGATCAATCGGCGGGGAAGTTTCCTCTGGCGGCCGGTCAGAAGTTCTCGATCACGGGAACGGGAACGAGCTTGGACACCTGCGGCGACGGCACAGCTAGCGCAGGAGCACAGTCACCTTACACGATAGCCTCAGTAACCGGCTCCGGCGCGAGTTGGACAGTCGCCAGCAGTCCATTCGCGTGCTCGATCAGCAATAGCGACTATACCCACATCAACCCGCATTGCGGACCGGCGGCGACGCCTAACGACACCATCGGCGGAACGCTCGACTGCACGCGGGTGTCCCAGATAGCCTATAGCACCAATTCGCTTTGGCTGGCCGTGGTTGGCGCGACTCTCAGTGTGTCCGCCACAGGTGCCAGTGGTTATAAGTCGGTGTTCGACGGAGGATCCCAATACCCCGATACCGACACTTTGTCCAAGTATGCCAACTCTGCGATACGGTTCCTGGTGGATCCCACGAATGAGACATGGCTCGACCAAATGATTTACGCCCTCAACAACGACTATCGGGGGAGCGGCGTAGTTGGGTACCCCGTGAATACCGGCGCCTTCGTCGGCGAAACCAATACGGGCTTCAACTATGCCGGTGAGCCGGGAGCGCTCGCGTTGATGTACGGTGTGGTGGCGCATGCGGCCGCGACTTCCTATTGGATTGCTTCGGAACAGGCAGCATTCTTACACCGGCAATACAACGATGTCGACGATCCCACCGGGACTCCGGCAATCGTCACCAATCAAGACGCCGCGAATATGGCAACCCATAATTGGATATTGTCCAGCGGCGTTCTGGCTAGCGGAACCAACGATGCGACCCACGTTCAGCTTCCGGTGAGCGACCCGCATTACGGCAGTCCGAATTATTATGCGGGAACGGTCATCGGGATCAATCAGAACGAGCGGGCCGACATGGCGCACCAGACCTATGTGGCGATCAGCGCCGCTACCTCTGGGACCGCCGGGGTCCTTACGCTGGCAACTGCGATTACTCCCGTGGACCTGAAAGAAATCGTCAGCGGGACTTACACGAACGGTCTCACTTGCACCGGAACAGCCGGACAGGTAGTGAGCTTGCAATTCAATGCAAGCGGTGGAACTTCCTACGCCGCTGTTACGCTCACCAGCAGTGGGACCAATAGCACGACGTTGATACCGGCTGGGGCAGCATTGTCCGTCTGGAATAATACCTCGTTTACGGCCGCCCCCACGGTGTCGTCTTCCAATCCGCCAGGGCAGGCCAACTGCACCGGGGCGGCGAACGTCTCGACGGTGCTCGGAACCTCCTACATCATCTACGATACGGTAAAGGTCAGCACGACCACGCCGGGCGCGAGCGCGACTTACACCTTTACCAAGACTACGAATCCTGGCGCCATGCTGTCCGCCGGCGATGCCGTGGCCGGCTGGAACGGCTGGGGGGGCAACTGGAATCTGTTCTATTACGTGAGCGTCGTCACGGGCACCGGAACGAGTACCGCTACCGCGATCAATGCCAGAAACATTTCTGCTTCGACCTCTACGCCTTTGATGGCGTGGCGTTTCCCCAAATGGCAAACCGGCGATGTGGGCCGCGTGTGGGCTATGAAGCGGACCTATTCAAACGCGTATGGCGTCAACGGCGGAGTGGGCGGCTATAACATCAACGCGAACTATGCTTATCAAACCGGGCACGTGTTCGCCGCCGCGCTCAATGGATCAGGCTCCGACCTGGGTGCTCTGCCCCAATTGGAATTAGTGACAGCCCCTGACGATGGAACCTGCACGGGCGGGTGCGGGGCGGTTCGCGATCTGCCGAGGACGCAGGGCTACATGTTCCACTACGGGATGGCACCGGTGGAAGACCTCGATACCGGCAGGTTGAAGGACGGACCCGGTTACTCGGCGGAAACCGATGCCCCGACCCTGGAGACTTTTATGTGGTGCCTGACGCAGAGCATTCCGTCGTTTCCTTCCCAGGGGTACGGCACGGTCTGGGGGACCAAGCACGCTATCTTTGACATGTTCGAGACTTTGCCCGGCGCCTACCTGGCTGGTTGGGCGGGCGGAGGGATGGAGGTCTGGCAGTGGGCCAGCGGGGGCGGGCCGGTTACCGGGCCCAACTTCGATCCAAACCTATTCTATGCTCCGCAAAGCCAGACAGCAGCGTTCCTGAAGAATTGGGCGGGTAGAGTCAATCCCGGTGACAGCTTCTTCGGGCACCCCGAGGCATCGGAGTATTCGATCAGTTTCCTGCATAACGACCCACGCCTGGCGAGCGCCGACTACACAACCCAGCCGCATCAGTACTTCTTCGTTTCATCGGGCAGCGGGTCTTTGACGGCGAACACAGGCTGGAATCACGCCGCCCGTGGGGACATGGCGATTAGCCGCACCGGCTGGCAGTCGGCAGGCGATACCTATGTGGCGTTCGACAGCGCCACCTATACCGCTGACAGCATTTACGACTGTCCGCGCGTGGGCCAGTTGACCATCTGGAAGGGGGCTCTCCTCCTTGGCTCGGACAGCAATCCCGGCAACAGTTGCTGGTCACTGGATCCGACCACGGTGAGCGACACGTTCCGGTTCTCGCAGACTGAGGGCCTGGTAAGCGGGCAGCCTACCACTCCGAACGGTACTGCCGGCGTGGCGTTGACACCGATCACCCGGTACACAAACCAGACGGCCGGGAGCTTTGGCGGTCAGTATGGCGACTCGGCGAGCCGGTTCGCGGCGGCGTGTTCGAACATTGCTCCCAACTACACCACAGCCTCCCTGAACATCGCGATTGACCACGCAATTACATGTTTCGCTCATCAGAAGTACCCGGCCGTGAACGGGGTGGTGCACGATGAGTTCGTTTGGAAAGCTACGGACGTGGCCCTTGCGGCGGGGTCTCCGCTAACCTCCACGGCGATGGACGAACGCATTCATTACGTGCAGAATGGAACGCCACAGGCTGGGGGGCCAGGCTATAACTCTGGAGCTACAACTTACCTCGGCGCGAATAGAATTGAGTCCACTGAAGCAGGCACGACGGGCCTGACCTACGGGCTCCTCAGCTATATTGAGAGTCCTAATCCGATCTCGATTAACGACGACTGCGCCGGGAAGGGTGGCAGCGGGCAGTGCGCCCCCGGCAATACCTATCCTAATGGGCAGGGATATACCCACCGTTTCACCATTGCGGGCGGCGCATCTGTGGGCGCCAGCGTGTCCAAATATCAGGTGGTTACTTGCCACAAGCTCATGTCGAGCCTCACCGACACCGCTTTCGTCACGGCGGCGATTAATCCGGATTCGAACTGGACCGGCGCGGCGTGCGGTGGAGCGAACAGCACCGGCGTAGCACTCTTCGCCTTGGGCGGCACGATGCATAGTTCTATTACGGGCTTCAGCGTCAGTTCCTCTTTACCGGTAGATTGGATGGTAGAGGGCCTCTCGGCGGGCGCGTACTCTGTCACCGTGGGCGGAGTCGCGGTAAGCGGCAGCCCCTTCACCGTGATCGACGGGGATAACTCGATCGAGTTCAGTACGTCGGGCGGCGGGACTTTTGCTATCGGACCTCCTACGTCACGCTCACCAACTTCGATGTCAGGGAAGGCGTCAGCCGGCGGCCAGGTAGTGATTCACTGAGTGTCTCTGGTGAGATTGCGGCCGCGAACCGCGTCCAGTTAGACTGGGAGGATGTCCGACCGCATCCTCCCGCTGGTGAGTTGGCCGATCGTAACTTACCTGCGGCATTCGCCGATCGAAAAAGGCAAATGGCGGCTGCTGCAGATGACTTCGGAATTTCTCGTCACCGACATCGGACCGGGCGTGTTTGCTTTCGTCGACGGCCCCGTGGGACGGCCGATGATGCAAGGCGTCGAGCTGGACGAGCAGCGGCATTTTCTCTCCCGCATTCGCGCTGGCATGACCATTTTCGATCTGGGCGCCAACATCGGCATTTACACCATGGGCAGCGCCAAACTCGCGGGAACGCTGGGCTCGGTTCACGCTTTCGAACCTAATCCGGCGGTCGCCAAAAGGCTGCGCCGGAATCTCCAGCTGAATGGCTTTAAGAATGTCGTGGTCAACGAAATTGCACTCTGCGAGCGGGTGGGCAAAGTCACCTTCCATGTGCACGAGGAGGACGTTTGCAGCTCGCTCGGCGCGGTGGCCGGCAAGTGCATCGGTTCCGAGTCTGACCTTGGACGAATATGTTCGGCAAGCCGGTGTCCAAAGGGTTGACCTGATGAAGATTGACGTGGAGGGCGCCGAGGTAAAAGTGCTTGAGGGAGCTTCCGGCCTCCTCTCGCGCGACGACGCCCCCTCCATCCTGCTGGAAATCAACCCCGCGGCACTGGCATTGCTGGGAACCAGCGAGAGCCGGCTCGCCATCCTGCTGCAGGACCACGGTTATTCCTTGCAGCCCGTCGCCGACCACGGCGAGTACCGCAACATGTTCGCGACGAAACAACCGTCCGCGGTCCGCCGGGGATCGATACTCGCGAAGTGAGTCCGCCGGTTCGATCGCACTTTCTGCCGTGCATAATGGGACTATGCTCCCCAGGGCCAGTGTCGTCATGTTGACCTACAACCGGCCCCAGTTCATCGGAAAGGCAATCGAGAGCATTCAGGCGCAGCAGTTTCGGGAGTGGGAGCTTCTGGTGGTGCACGACGGCCCCAACCAGGAGATCCCGGCGATCATGGAGGAGTGGGTGAAGCGCGACCCGCGCATTCGTTATTTCCACCGTGAGACCCCGGGCAATATTGCCGACGCCACGAATTTCGGCCTGACGCACGCCCGCGCCGAGTACATTGCCATCCTGGACGACGACGATGACTGGGCCTCCGACGACAAACTGTCGAAGCAGGTGACTTTTCTCGACGAGCATCGCGACTACTGTTGCTGCGGCGGCGGCGTGATCGTGATCGACGCCACCGGGCGTGAGCAGATGCGCTATCTTAAGCCCGAACAAGACGAGCAGATCAAGCGCCAAGCCCTGATGGCCAATCCTCTGGCACACTCCACCACGCTGTATCGTCGCGCGTCGGCGATACAGGTCGGTGGGTATGACGTCTCACTTGCCGGATTCCAGGACTGGGACCTGTGGCTCAAACTCGGCAAGATAGGAAAGTTATATAACTTTCCGGAGTACTTCCTGCACTACCGGGTCTGGCACGGCAGCGGATCGTTCCACCAGTCCAAGGGCAACACCGAATCGGCGGTGCGCATCACCCGGCGGCACCGGCGCGATTACTCGGGCTTCGCCATAGCGTTCCCGATGGTCTTGCTCTACCACGCATACGCTCACTTGCCGAGGCCTGTCCACCGTTTCTCCTATTCCTTCCTGTCGCGCTGCAAGAAAGCCTTCTTCGCTCACCGGCCGGAGCCCAAACTATAACCCCATCCACCTCGTAGTACCTGCCAGGCAGACAGGTGCGGAGCCCGTACGTTAAAATGGGCCGAATCGATGCTACCTGTCGCGATCCTGGCTGGTGGTTTGGCTACGCGCCTGCGCCCCTTGACCGAAACCATACCGAAGTCCCTGGTGGACATTAACGGCGAGCCGTTTCTGTGGCACCAGTTGCGACTGCTGCGCTCTTACGGCGTGGACCGCGTGGTGCTGTGCGTGAGCCATCTGGGCGAGAAGGTGCGCGAATCGGTCGGCGACGGTGGCGAATTCGGCCTGCGCATCGATTATTCCTTCGATGGCGACGTGCTGCTGGGCACGGCGGGCGCTCTCAATCGGGCGCTCCCCATGTTGGGTGAAAGCTTCTTCGTACTGTACGGCGATTCGTACCTGCCGATCGATTTGCGCGCCGTGGAGTCCGCATTTCGCGCCAGCGAGAAGGCCGGCTTGATGACCGTGTATTCGAATCACGGCCAGTGGGATTCGAGCAACGTGGAATTCGCCGGCGGCCGCATCCTGGCCTACGATAAAAAGCAGCGCACCGAACGGATGCGGTACATCGATTACGGGCTGGGCGCATTTCGTATGACAGCCTTCGATCGCGTGCCCGATGGGACGGCCTGGGACCTCGCGGCCCTGTATCAGGATCTGCTGGGCGCCGGCGAATTGGCCGCCTTCGAAGCGCCACAGCGCTTTTATGAAATCGGATCGTTCAGCGGGATCGAAGAGCTGAGCTCCTATCTGAGACAAGGGTGTCAAACCGCATGAGTTTTTCACGGCAGTTTCTACGCGAAGCGAAGCAGGTGATCGATGGGCTCGATGTAGATGCCATCGACCGCATTGTGGAGATTCTCTCATCCACGCGCAGTGCCGGTGGGCGGCTGTTCATTCTCGGGGTGGGCGGTAGCGCCGCCAATGCCTCGCACGCGGTCAACGATTTTCGCAAGATCGCCGGTATCGAAGCCTACGCTCCCACCGATAATGTCTCCGAGCTAACCGCCCGCACCAACGACGAAGGCTGGGCGAGCGTGTTCGAAGCGTGGCTCGCAGTGAGCCATCTGGCGGCGAAAGATACCCTACTGGTGTTCTCCGTGGGCGGCGGCAACGTAGAGAAGAATGTCAGCCCCAACCTGGTGGCGGCGCTGCAATTCGCCAAACGGGTGGGCGCGAAAATCACCGGTATCGTGGGGCGCGACGGTGGATTCACGGCGACGGTGGCGGATGCCTGCGTGATCGTGCCCACGGTCAATCCGGTGCATACTACGCCGCATGCCGAGGCTTTTCAGGCAGTGGTGTGGCACCTGATCGTCTCCCATCCGGCGCTCAAGCAGTCGGAGACGAAATGGGAATCGGTGCGCGCATAATGTCTGCCCCGCGCGCGGTGTTCTTCGATCGCGATGGGGTGTTGAACCGCGCCATTGTGCGGGACGGCAAGCCTTATCCGCCGCCATCGGTGGCGGAGTTGGAGATCGTGGAAGAGGCCGCCGGCGGCCTGGCGCGTTTGAAAGACGCAGGATTTCTGTTATTTGTCGTCACCAACCAACCCGACGTGGCGCGCGGCACCCAGACGCTCGATGCCATCGAAGCCATGCACGACGCGATGCGCCACGAACTTCCGCTCGACGAGTTCCTGGTCTGCCCTCACGACGATCAAGACGCATGCCAGTGCCGCAAACCGGCGCCTGGGTTGGTGCTGGCGGCGCAGCAGCGATATGGCATCGACCTGACGCGCTCCTTTCTGGTGGGCGACCGCTGGAGAGATGTCGACGCCGGGCGTGCCGCGGGCTGCCGCACCGTTTTCCTCGACCGCCAGTATCGTGAGCGCGGGCCGTCCGTACCGCCGGACGCGCGCGTGGGCTCGCTGGCGGAAGCCATAGATTGGATCATGCGGAATTCCGGAACAGGACAATAAACGTGGCGATTACCGATTTGAAAGTGAAACTCTTTGCCGATGGCGCCGATAAAACGGCGATGCTGCAGCTCTACCGCAACCCGCTCATCCAGGGTTTTACCACCAATCCGACGCTGATGCGCAAGGCGGGGATTGCCGATTACGAAGCCTTCGCGCGCGATATCCTCACGGAAATTCGCGACCGACCGATCTCGCTCGAAGTCTTCGCCGACGACTTCGAGGAGATGGAGCGCCAGGCGCGCCTGATCGCCACCTGGGGGTCGAACGTCTACGTCAAGATTCCGGTCACCAACACCAAACGCGAATCGGCCGCGAGACTCATCCACCTCCTGTCGCATGAGGGCATTCGTCTGAACATCACCGCCATCCTGACGCTTGACCAGGTACGCTCGGTTGTGGCGGCACTGGCGGGCGGCGCGCCCTCCAACGTTTCGGTGTTCGCCGGCCGCATCGCCGATACTGGACGCGATCCTGTGCCGATGATGGCGGAGGCGGTCGAAATGGTTTCCGTCCATCCAGGCATGGAATTGATCTGGGCCAGCCCGCGCGAGCTGCTCAATATATTCCAGGCCGATTCCATCGGCTGCCACATCATCACGGCCACGCCCGATGTTCTGCAGAAGCTGGCGCTGGTGGGGAAGGATCTGGACGAGTATTCGCTCGATACCGTGAAGATGTTCCACTCCGACGCTACCAAGTCCGGATTCAAAGTCTAGGCCCGCTTGTGCCGATCTCGCTGCCGCGCCAGGCTCAACTCTGGCTGCCAGGGTACATCCGCAATCGCCTGACCAGCCGGCGGCCGCCGGACGGGGCGCGCGTCTGGGTGACGGTCGCCGACCACTGGGAACCGTATTGGCTCCATCCCTCCGATGAGGTAGCCGCCGAACGTGTGGCGGTCTGGGCGAAATACTGGCCGGAGATCGCGCGGCGCCATGCCGATTCCGGGGGTAGGCCGCCGCAGTACACCTTCTTTTATCCGCAGGAGGAATACCGGCCGCAATTTCTCGACACGCTCGCCGAAATGAAGCGCGCGGGCATCGCTGACGTCGACATCCACATCCATCACGATGGCGAAGGACAGCAGAACTTCGTCGACCGCATGGGCGGCTTTATTCAAACGCTGGTCACGCGCCACGGGCTGCTACGGAGTTCGAACGGGCGCACTGTATTCGGCTTCATCCACGGCAACTGGGCGCTCGATAACTCACGTCCGGACGGCCGTTGCTGCGGGCTCAACAACGAAATCACGCTGCTCCGCGATCTCGGCTGCTATGCCGATTTCACCATGCCCTCCGGGAATTCGCCCACACAGGCGCGCACCGTCAATACGATCTACTGGGCGACCGACGATCCCCAGCGTCCGCGATCGTACGATACCGGAACGGCGGCGAAACCCGGAACTCCAGGCAAGGGCGATCTGCTCATGATTCCCGGCCCTTTGGCGTTGCGTTGGGCGAAGCGCATCGCGCCGCGTATGGATACCGGCGAGCTGGCGTCGTACGACCTGCCGAACAGCTATCGCACGCAACGCTGGTTGGATGTGGCGCCGCGTATCGGCAAAGACATCTTCGTCAAACTATTTACGCACGGCGCGCAAGAGAGGCACTCGGCGGCGTTGCTGCGCGAAGGCGGACTCGATACGCTGTTTCGATCGCTCAGCGACACGTGCCGCGGGCGCAATTATCGATTGCACTACGTGTCGGCCTGGGAGATGCGTCAGGCGGTGGATGCCGCGTGCGTCAATGTTGGCTGAGAGCGATCAGGGCAGGATGGCGGCGGCGTTCGTCGGGCCCGACCAGATCTGCTGCTTCAAAGGTTCGTAAACGTCCTTCAGGAAGTGGATGGCGTTGGCTTCGGCGGCCTTGTCGCCGTCGCCATTAAAGAGCGTCACGATGCGTACCAGAGCCTCATCGCTGCGATGGTAGCGGACCGAATCGTAAAGCAGGTAGAAGCGTGACATATACTCATCGGCGGTGGCCCGGTGCCAGTTTTGAAACCAATACAGCACCAGTTCGCGCTGGTCGTCCTTCTCCACCACGTAGCGGTTCACCGGGATAGGCGCGCGGGCACCGGGGACGTCCACGTTGATGATGCGCGAGCTCTCCTCAGACCAGCCGTTCGCCGGCAGGCACAGCTTGGGGGAATGCGGCACCACGCCGGCACGCTGCGACTTGAAAAATGCGACGAAAAGCGACACCGGCGCAGGACCTGTGTAATCCCGCGTCAGGGTATCGTCCGCCTTGAGGATCTCTTCCGCGTCGGGCGCGATGGGGTACTCGTGGGTCATGGTCCAGGGACCCACGATCCGGGAAAACACGTCGAGCGGAGGAGGTGTGGGAACGTATTCCTTGGTCGGAAGAGCGTAAAACAGCAGGATCTCGGCTGCCAGCAGACCGGTGACTGCCAGCGCCGGTTTACTGCGCAGGAATGCGAACGGAGAACTCTTTTCAGGCATCGGACCGCCTCCGGCTCAAAAGCTTGTGGAAACCGAGCAGACACATCAGCTCGAACATGAAGATTACCCAACCTTCAAAAGCGTGATACGCGCCCTCGGCAATTTCCGGCTTGTACTCGGTGAGGATGCCGGTGAGAGTGATGCGCGCGGCGTTGCAAAAGATGGCGATGGGCACGGTGGCCAGCAGCAGGACGATCCTGACCCATTTCCGCGTTTCGAACAAACGGCCGTACGCCATCGATAGAAACGTGAGAGACAACAGCGAGCGAATCCCGCTGCACGCCTCCACCACGTCGAGCGAATGCCCGTCAGGCAGCGTCAACACATTGCCGTCCTGCGCCACCGGAATACCGATCGCGCTCAGGCCGATGGCGCCGAAGTTACTGGCTAAAGATTGCAAGGGCAGCGTCATCCGCTGGTAAACATACAGCGGAATCGGCACCATGAAGAACGACAGAACGATGGGAAACAGCAGCGTGCGGATCACTGCCGTGCCGGCAATGGTCCAGACCACTCCGGCCATGGTGACGATGAACGCGGTGCGAGAGAAAAAGGAAACCGCTCCCAACAGCCCGAACAGCATCTGGATAAAGCCCCAGGCCACCAGGAATAAAGCCGGCCAGCAAGGTTTGACCGGCGCTTGCATGATGCGGTCCTTATCCAGCCAAATGATGTAGGCGACTACGATAGGGACGAAAAAGGCGTAGCCCATGTTCTCGTCGTTGAACCACTGTTTGACGAGGTCGGACAGGACGGGCAGAAATAAGATTACAACCAGCGCTAGAAAGAAAAAGATTGCGGGCAGGGGCAGTTCATTCTGGGAGGGAGCGGTGGTGGCGACAGTCCCACCCTGGGCATCCAGGGGCGACACAGACATACCCGAATCCATACGCCCTACCAGTCTACTACAGCTACTTCCATGCACTTGGTCCTGCTAGTCCTATGCTGAGTTGACACATACCGCGGGTGGCGTCAGACTGTGAATTCGGCGCAAGAAATCGCCGCTTTCCGCGGAGGCAATTTGCAGGCATTCGTAACCGGCGCGGCCGGCTTCATCGGGAGTACCCTTGTCGACCGTTTGCTGGCTGACGGCCACCAGGTGGTCGGCTTCGATAATCTCTCCACCGGGCAGGAACCGTTCATCGCGGGTGCGCAGCAGAATTCGCGCTATCGTCTGGTGCGCGCCGAACTGCTCGACCTGGACGCGGTGCGCGCCGCCATGGAGGGAAGCGACGTGGTCTTCCATCTGGCGGCGAATGCCGACGTTCGTTTCGGCACCGACCATCCGCGCCGCGACCTGGAGCAGAACACCATCGTCACGTGGAACGTTCTCGAAGCCATGCGCAGCCAGGGGGTCCGCCGCATTGCGTTTTCCTCTACCGGGTCGGTTTACGGCGAAGCGACGGTGATCCCCACTCCGGAGGATTGTCCGTTCCCGGTGCAGACCTCGTTCTATGGAGCGTCGAAGGTGGCGGCCGAAGGGCTCATTCAGGCCTACTGCGAAGGCTTCGGCATGCAGAGTTTCATCTTCCGTTTCGTCTCCATCATGGGGGAGCGTTACACCCACGGCCACGTGTTCGACTTCTACAAACAGCTCCTCGAGCACCCCGGCGAACTCCACGTGCTTGGCAACGGATCGCAGCGCAAGTCCTACTTGTATGTGCAGGACTGCGTCGACGCCATCTTACTGGCGGTAGCACGGTGTACCGCGCCGGTCTCGATCTTCAATCTCGGGACCGATGAATACTGCGAGGTGAAACAATCGATCGGCTGGATTTGCGATCGTCTCGGCCTTCATCCGCAATTGCACTTTGGCGGCGGGGATCGCGGCTGGATCGGCGACAATCCCTTCATCTTCCTGCAGTGCGGCCGCATGCGCGAGCTGGGATGGCGCCCGAAGTTGACCATCCAGCAATCGGTGGTGCGCACGGTGGAATATCTGCAGGCGAACCAGGAAATCATGGCCGCGCGATAGTGGCGGAGTTAGAGCTTGCCCAGTTGACGCAGGACGGTGGCGAAATCGAAGAAGACCTTCTCGCACATCCATCTTCAGGCCGGTGGGTTCCCAGCCCGCCCAGAATCCCAGGTGCGTGCCGGACATTTTCACCCCCACGAAGACGAAATCGTGACCGTGGCGTAGCGGGCCGGTTTGGATCGTCCAGTCGGGAAATCCGGTAATCATGGAATGCAGGAGCTCGCGAACTGCGGCCTCTCCGTCGCTGACGCCGAGCGGCGCCACCTCATATCGCGCGCTATGGAACGTGGCGACGGTAGCGTCCACGTCGTGTCTTCCTTCGGCTTCCTGGCGCCGAGTTTATAAGGTTGCTATAGACATGCCAGTGATACGGGGATGGCGCCGAATTCAGATTCATGCCGCGACTTACCGGCAAAGCGCAGCTGCGCCGGCGATGCCGGCGTCGGCGCCGTAGCGTGCCATCACCAGTGGGATCTCGCCGCCGCGCTGGTTCTCGCACCATTGGGGGAGATCGGCGCTGATGGCGGGGAAGAACGAACTCATCAGCTCTGCCACTCCGCCGCCCACCACCATCACGTCCGGCTCGAGCAAATCGACGATATTCCCCAGCCAGACGGTCAGCAGGAACGCCGTTTCCTGGAGCACCTCGCGAGCCACAGGGTCGCCTTCGCGAAATGCTGCGCCCACGTGCTCTGCCTGCACCCGATCGACGGCGCCCGCGTGCGCCAGAATGCGCGACTCCCGGCCGCTTGCGAGTTTTTCACGCGCCCGTGCGGCGATGCGCGGGCCGGACGCCAGTGCCTCGATGCATCCGCGCTTCCCGCAGGCGCAGCGCGGACCGTTATAGTCGATGGTGACGTGGCCGCCTTCGGCTGCCGCTCCGGTGCGCCCGTGATAAATTTTGCGATCGAGGACGAGGCCCGCGCCGATACCCGTACCGAGCGTGGCATAGAAGACGTTGCGGTGACCCACTCCCGCGCCCCAGAGCGCTTCCGCCAACGCCGCGGCGTTGCCGTCATTATCCACGCGGGTGGCGACGCCGAACGCCTCTTTCACCTCGGCAGCCAGCGGGAAATTTCGCCAGCACGGCAGATTGGGCGGATTGAGAACTACTCCCGTGGTGGGATCGAGGGGACCCGGGGAGCAGATCCCGATGCCGGTCACAGACGTATCCCGCGCGGCGACGTAAACTGCGCTGATGGCCTCTTTGACGGCGGCGAACCCGGTGGCGGCGTCGCCCGTGGCCACCATGGGGACGCGCATTTTGTAACGGATTTCGCCGTCCGATGTGACCAGCGCGGCGGCGACTTTTGTGGCGCCGATATCGACTCCGATGATCATCAACTGATTCCGAGCTTGCGTTGCATTTCCTCGAGCGAGTAGCCCTTCGTCTCGGGATAGACGGCCAGCACCACGAAGAACTGCACCACCATCATCACCGCAAAGAATACGAACGGCACGCCGCCCGATTTCGCGGCGAGCACGGGAAAGACTCCGGAGATGAGCGCGTTCATGATCCAGTGAGTGAAGCTGCCGAGGCTCTGGCCCTTGGCGCGGACGCGCGTGGGGAAGACTTCGCTCAAATAGACCCAGATCACCGCGCCCTGGGAAAACGCAAAGCACGCGATGAAGCCGATGAGGCACCAGACCAGCAGATCCTGATGCGTGCCCGCGAAGAAGACCGCGGCCACTCCGCCGAGCGCGAGCGCCGTCCCCACCGCGCCAATCAGCAGCAGCGTCTTGCGCCCGATGCGGTCGATCAGCGACATGGCGATCATGGTGAAGAGCAGATTGGTGGCGCCTACCGCGACCGATTGCAGATCGCCCGAGACTTTGCTGAATCCCGCCTTGGCGAAGATGTCGTTGAGGTAATAAAGGATGGCGTTGATGCCGGAAAGCTGGTTGAACATGCCGATGGAGACGGCGAGGAAGATCGGCAGACGGTATTTGTGCGAGAAGAACGGCTCACGAGCGGCCACGGCGTGTTCGTCCACCGAGCTGACAATTTCTTTAAGGTCCTCGCGGTAGTTCGGGTCGCCGGTGGAGCGCAGGACGTTTTCGGCTTCTTTCACTCGCCCCCGATTCGCCAGCCAGCGCGGGCTTTCGGCGATGAAGAACAACATCACCAGGAACAGCGCCGCAGGCACCGCCGAAATCCCCAGCTTCCAGCGCCACTCCATGGCGCCGAATCCCATGGTGCCGATGAGGTAATTCGAAAGATACGCCACCAGGATTCCGAAGACGATATTGAACTGGAAGAATCCCACCAGCCGGCCGCGCAGGCGCGCCGGCGCGATTTCGGCGATGTACATGGGACCGAGCACGGACGACGCGCCGATGCCGAGTCCGCCGATGAAGCGCGCGATGACGAAGGAATACCAGTCGAAGGCGAAAGCGCAGCCGATCGCCGAGATCAAATAGAGGATCGCGGTGATGCGGAGGCTGTTGCGGCGGCCGTAGCGGTCGCCGGGGATGCCGCCGAACATGGCGCCCAGAATGGTGCCCACCAGCGCGGCCGAGACGGTAACGCCGAGCGCCGCATCGGTGAGCGAATATTGTTGGCGAAGCGCCGAGGTGGCGCCGGCAATCACCGCCGTATCGAAACCGAACAGGAGCCCGCCCAGCGCCGCCACCGCTGAGCTCTTGGCAAGATAGCCGTTAATTGTCATTACGCTGAGGGAAAGCGTAACACAAGCGCGGGAGGGGTAGCCTTACTCTTCCTTCTTAACAGCCTTGCGGCAGCGATCGAAGAGTTCGAGCAGCGCGTCGGCATGGTCTTCGGCCGACCCGGTCTGCGGCTTGCCGGAAAAACCGGCCGCCGAGCGCGAAGTCTTGCCGTAGCCCGTGGTCACCGCGATGAACTTCATCAGCTCGAGCGCTACTTCGTTGGTAGTGCGCGCCGCTCCGCCGCCCGCTGCGGCTGCTGCTGCTGGTGCTTCGGGCGTTCCGGCTGCCGGTCCTGCTTCGTTTTCCGCCATTGGTGGATGTTCCTCCGTGTGATACTACTCTAGTGTACTTCGTCGGAAGCGCACCTCGCGAAAGGTGGATAGAGCGCACCTGAATGCCTCTCACGGCTGTGCGGCATGTGCGGAGAATGCGCGGCGGCGCGCAGTCCCATCTGCTCGAAGCGGATGACGGCCGCTGGTACGTAGTGAAGTTTCGCAACAATCCGCAGCACCCGCGCATCCTGGTGAACGAGCTGATTTCCTCGGTGCTGCTGGGATACCTGAAGATCGCCGCGCCCACTACGGCGCTGATTCAAGTGAGCCCCGAATTCCTCGCGGCATCTCCGGAGATCCATATCAAGCTGGGCACGCGGGAACTCGCCGTCGAACCCGGTTGGCATTTCGGCTCGCAGTATCCCGGCGACCCGGCGCGCGTGGCGGTCTACGATTTTCTGCCCGACGCGCTGCTGCCGCAAGTGGTCAACCTGGCCGACTTTCGCGCCATCCTGGTGTTCGATAAATGGGTGGGCAATGCCGACGGCCGGCAGTCCATCTTCTACCGCGCGCTGGTGCGGCAGAGCGAGCGCGCGGCGGGTGGGAAGGCTGGATTCGTAGCGCGCATGATCGACCACGGGTTCGCCTTCAACGGCCCGCACTGGGAGTTCGCCGATTCGCCGATGCAGGGCCTTTATGCCCGCCGCCTGGTGTACGAATCGGTGCACTCGCTGCAGGATTTCGAGCCCTGGCTCGAACAGGTGGTCCACTTCCCCGAGGAGGTGATCGACCAGGCGTGGAAGAGCATCCCGGCCGATTGGATTTCCGGTGAGGAGGACGCGTTGGGAGAGTTGCTGGAGCGCCTCTTCGCACGCCGCGCGCGCGTGCCGGAGTTGATCGCCGCGTGCCGCGGGACCCGTGCCAATCCGTTCCTTGGCTGGGCTTGATCTATCGCACTTTGCCGGCGGCGTTTTGCAGCACGACGTTCGAGAGCACGGCAGTGTCAGCTTGATCGGGCAGGTGCGAGCAGAACCCGATGCCCACATAGAACGGCCCCTCGAGATGCAGTTGGATGGGCGGACCGTATTGCGTCATCGGCTCGCCATCGAGGCTTACGAACAGCGCGAACGAATCGCCGCGTTTTTCGATGCCGATACGTTTGGCGATCACCGTGACCAGGCTGTCCGGCGACGCTCCGCCCGGCAGGCCGCGGCCGCCGATGCGATACTCCATGTCCTTCACGCGCACGTCTTTGGCCGGTCGTTGGGCGAGGTGGATCATGCCCGCGCCATGTAGCGCGACGACGGCCTCTTTGGAGTCGTCCTCGAGGTCCTGGCGGATGACCAGAACGGCCTTGCGATCGCCGTAACCGTTCGGGTCGGGATAGGCGATATCTGCCGCCAGCGAGACATCGCCCGACATCTTTTTCCAGAGATAGCGGAACTCGTCGCGCGTGTACCAGATGTTATACCCGGCGGAGTGGATGGTGTACTGTTTTCCGGCGGCGTCATAACTGGCGCTGCCCGGCACCAGCGCGCTGCCGATATCGGATTGGCCTTGGAAGATGCCGATAGGCGTCGCAAAATTTCTGCTGGGACGATGAAAATCCGGCGGCGGCGCGACCTGTTTGTGGGTCGCCGACCCGGGCTGCGCCCAATCGGGAACGGCGGCCGTTTGGGCGTGCGCCAGCGCCGCGAGCGCGATGGCGAGCAGCGCCGCCCCCTTCATTGGCCGCGCCAGCCTTCGATCTCCGCGAGTTCCTCCTCGCTCAGGCGAAACTCCAGGGCGGCGATCACGCCTTCCACCTGGTTCGCCGACCGCATGCCCACGATGGCCGCGGTCACCGCGGGATTGTCCAGCGTCCACGCGATCGCCACCACGCCCGCCGGAACGCCGTGACGCTCGCCGATCGCCTTCATCAGCTCGGCGAGCTTGAGATTGCGGGTGAGATTCGGCTCCTGGAAGGCCAGCGCGTTGCGACGGAAGTCGTCGGAGGGAAATGCCGCCACGCGCTCCTTCGTCATCGCGCCGGTGAGCAGGCCCGATTTCATGGGCGAATAGACAATAGCGCCGATGCCGTGCTGCGCGCAGTAGGGCAAGGTTTCCGCGGCGACCTCAGGCGAAACTGCCGAGTAGGGCGGCTGCAGCGACGTGATGGGCGCAATGGCGCGGCAGCGCTCCATCTGGTGCGCGTTGAAATTCGATACGCCGATCCAGCGCACTTTGCCCTCCTGCTGCAGCTTGGCCATGGCGCCCCAGCCCTCCTCGACATCCTCGTCGGGCTGCGGCCAGTGAATCTGATAAAGGTCGATGGTGTCGACTTTGAGACGGCGCAGGCTGGCCTCGCATTCGCGTCGAATCGAATCCGCCTTTAATGAACTGCCGATCTCGCGCTTCTCATCCCACACGCGCTCGCATTTGGTGAACACGTAGGGCCGGTTCGCGCGGCCCGCCAGCGCACGCGCCACCACCTCTTCGGAATGGCCGAGCCCGTAGATTGCCGCGGTGTCGATCCAGTTGACACCGCGATCCAACGCAGCGTGAATGGCCTCCACCGACTCCGAATCGTCCTGCGGGCCCCACCCGAATTTCCACCCGCCGCCGCCCATGGCCCACGCGCCCACGCCTATCGGCGTCAATTCCATATCGCTGTTTCCGAGTCGTTTCTTCGTCATGGCTTTCTCCATAATAAACGCCCCTCGAAGCTTGCGATTTGAGTATCCTGCAAAGAATGGCCGATCCCGCCCCGTCTTTCGACCGCAAACTGGCCGGCTGGTGGCGCTGGGCTGCCGTCCTCGTTCCCGGCCTGCTGCTGTACCTGGTTCCGTTCGACGGCCTCAACCTGGTGCAGCGCCATCTGCTGGCGATTTTCGTGGCGACCATTGTGGCCATGGTGGCGCAGCCGCTGCCCATGGGCGCGAGCGTGCTGATCGCCATGACGCTGCTGGCGCTCACCGGAACGCTGCCGGCGGCGCGCGTGCTTTCTGGCTTCAGCAACGCCACCGTCTGGCTGATTTTTCTGGCGTTTCTTTTCGGACGCGCTTTCACGGCGACCGGGCTGGGCCAACGGATCGGCTATCTGTTCGTGCGGCGATTCGCGCGCAGTCCGCTGAGCTTGGGGTATTCGCTGGCCGCGGCCGACCTGGTGCTGGCGCCCTTCATCCCCTCCGATACGGCGCGCGGCGGCAGCATCATCTTCCCCATCACGCGCAGCGTGGCCGGCGCGCTGGGATCGGAACCCGGGCCGACCGCGAACCGCGCGGGGAAGTATCTGATCCTGACATCCTTCCATACTTGCTACGCGGCCTCCGCGATGTTCCTTACCAGCATGGCGGCGAATCCGCTAATCGCCGCGTTTGCCATGCGGGTGGGCCACGTCGACCTCACCTGGATGCGCTGGTTCGAGGGATCGGTAGTGCCCGGCTTGTTGACGCTGGCGATCGTGCCGTGGCTCCTGTGCCGGATCGTCAAGCCCGAACTGCACGACATGCATCCGGCGCGCGAACATGCGCACCAGGAGCTTTGCCGCATGGGCCCGATACGGCGAGAAGAGAAGTGGCTGGTCGCGATTCTGCTGGCGGTGATGGCCGGCTGGATGACTTCGAACTGGCACGGAGTCTCCAACACTTTCGTGGCGTTCGCCGGGCTGGCGGCCATCCTGCTGACGCGCGTGCTCACGTGGGATGACCTGTTGGCGGAGAGCCGCGCCTGGGATGCCCTCATCTGGTTCGCGCCGCTGCTGATGATGTCGGACGCGCTCACCGGCACGGGTGTAATCAAGATTCTCTCCGGCCAGTTGTTCGGCCTGATGACCGGCTGGCCATGGATGGCCGTGCTGATGGCGCTGGCGGTGTCGTACTTCTATGTACATTATTCGTTCGCGAGCCTGACGGCGCAGACTACGGCGCTGTATGCCAGTTTTCTGGCGGCGGCGCTGGCGGCCGGCGTTCCTCCGCTACTGGCGGCACTGCCGCTGGCGTACATTTCGAGTCTGAATGCCGGCATCACGCACTACGGCACAGGGTCGGCGCCGGTCTTCTTTAGCGCGGGGTACGTGCGGCAGGGCGAGTGGTGGCGCGCCGGGCTGCTGATTTCGATGGCGAACCTGGCCATCTGGCTCGGGGTGGGAATCGGCTGGTGGAAATTGATCGGATTCTGGTAGGTAAACGATTTTGCTCCCCCGTACGTCACGATTATTGAGCGGAGAGCGCTGCGTTAAGATCGAAATGACTCATGGGCGAATACGATAGCGAACTCTCCAAAATCGTTGCGGAATTGAACCGCGCCGCGCCCAGCCAGAAGACGGCGCCCGGGTACGCGCGGGGTCCGCAGAGCACCGACTCGCTGGATAAAGTGCTGCAGCAGGCCGCCGGCCGGATGGCGTCCGACATTCTGCTGGTGGTGGGCGCGCCGGTGATGCTGCGCGTCACCGGGAACCTGACGACCGTGCCCGGGCCGCCGCTCGAATCGGAAGATGTGCGCAGTTTGGTGCTGCCGCTGCTTGAAACTCACCAGGCGGAAGAACTGCACCGCAACAAGACGGTCGATTTCGGCTTCTATCGCGAGAACCTGGGCCGGTTCCGGGTGAACATCCACCATCAGCGCGGCACGCTCGCGGCCTGCATCCGGCTGCTGCCCTCGAAGATTCCCACGCTCGAATCGCTGCATCTGCCACTGCATCTGGCCAAGCTGGCCGATAAGCGGCAGGGGATGGTGCTGCTCACCGGTCCTACCGGCTGCGGCAAGAGTTCGACGCTAGCGGCGCTCATCGATATTGTGAATACGCGGCGCGCCGCGCACGTGGTCACCATCGAAGATCCGGTGGAGTACCAGCACAGCAACCGCAGTGCGGTGATCGAGCAGATTGAAGTGGGGCGCGATACTCCCGATTTCGCCATCACGCTGCGCAGCATCATGCGGCAATCGCCGGACGTGATCCTGGTGGGAGAAATGCGCGACGCCGAGACCATGGCGACGGCGCTCACCGCGGCTGAAACGGGCCATCTGGTGCTCTCCACGTTGCACACCAACGACACCATTCAGAGCGTGTCGCGCATTCTCGACACGTTCCCTTCGTCCAACCAGCCCCAGATCCGGCAACAAGTATCGCTGGCCCTGCTGGCGGTGATCGCGCAGCAACTCGTACCGGGAGTGGATGGGGTGACGCGCTGGCCGGCCACGGAAATCATGATTGCTACCGACGCGGTGCGCGCGCTCATCCGGAAAGGCGACGACCATCAACTGCGCTCGTCGCTGTCGGTGGGCAAAGCGGAGGGAATGGTCACGATGGAGCAATCGCTGGTGGAACTGGTGCGCGCCGGCCGCATCGATCACGATACGGCCTTTGCGCACTGCTATCGGACGGACGACTTGCAGAGGTATCTGTCGTAGGAATGCGGGCGGACCCAGGCGCTTCCGCCACGGGTCCGCCCAAGTTACTTATTTCGGCATCGCGCCTTGCACGAACTTGACTAAGTCGGCATGATACTTGGCCGCGGCGGTGGCGTCGATATACACCATGTGGCCCGCCTCATAATATCCCGTCGAGATATTATTCTTCTTGATTTCGTCGGACACCTTCAGGTGCGAGAGCGTCCATTCCATGGGGTAGAAGGGGCAGGCGAAATCGTAATATCCCAGCCCGACGAACAGCTTCATGTGCGGATTCTTGGAGAAGCCGGTCTCCATGTTGGTCACCGTATTGTATTCGCCCGACCATGGCGGGGCGTTGCCGGCGACGTAGTAGAGGCCGTCGTTCTTATAGTTGAGGTCATTGCGGATGTAGGCTTCGAAGGCCGTGAGGAAGCAGTCCTCGATGTTGGCGTTGCTGAAATCGAAGCTGGTATTGGTGGCGCCGGCGTCGAGCTGGTAACCGGCGAAGCGCGAATCGAGGCGCGAGGTCATGAGGTGCTTGTCGCGCAGCAATTCGGTGCTGAACGGGCCGAGCGGCACGCGGATATCGAGCCCGTCGACATAAGGCTTGGGCAGGCCGGTGAAGCGTGAGAAATCGGTCAGGACCTTGTTGCGCTCGGTTTCGGTGGCGCGCGCGCCATCGAAGAGATACTCCAGGTACTCGCCCGACGCGAAAGTACGCGCCTGCTGGGCGATCTGATCCACCGAGAGCTTTTGCAGATCGGGCGGCAGCTTCTTGTGATACCACGCCGTCATGATTTCGGTGGGCAGGGTCATCAACTGGCGCTGTTCGCCGGCGTTGGCGCCCACCGCGATGGTGGCGGACAACAGCATCACGCCGTTGATCGGAATATCATGGTCGGTGAGATAGCCGGAAAGGCCCGCGGCGCGCGTGGTGCCGTAGCTTTCGCCGCCTACGAAGAGCGGCGAGCCCCAGAGGTTGTACTCATTGAGGAAGCTGCGAATGAACTCGCCGAAGGCCGCGAGATCATTCTCCACGCCGCCGAAATCGGGGCCGAAGTGCGGCTCGGACGGACGGCTGAAACCGGTACCCATGGCGTCGATGAAGACCAGGTCGCCGGTGTCGAGCAGGCAATTGGGATTATCGACGTAACTGTAGGGCGGCGGAGTGGCCATGCCGTTGGGCTCAAGCTTTACCATCTTGGGACCGAACGCGCCCATGTGCAGCCAGACCGTGGCCGCGCCGGGTCCACCGTTGAAAAGGAACCAGACCGGCCGCTTGGACTTATCGGTGACGCCGTTCTTCGAATAGTAGATGTAGAAGAGATTGCCCTCTACGGTGCCGCTGGTGGCCTGATGGATGGGCAGGAAGCCGACGTGCGCGGTGTAATCGATGGTCTCGCCGTGCAGCGTGATCTTATGCTGGGTGGTGACGGGCTCGGCCGGATACTTGATCGGCATCATTTCTTCGGTGTTGTAATTGAACCGATAGAAATCGTTGGTAGCCCCGGCGGCCTGCCCGCGCCCTTGCGCGAACGCTCCCACTCCGGTGGCAGCGATGAGAATCAAAAGGTGTGAAATGGTTTTCATGGCATGTCTCCTTGTTCGCGCTATTTATGCGCCGGCGCGGTCGCTTCATTGACGAATCTGGCCAGCTCTCCCTGCAATTTGGCCAGCGCTTTGTTATCGACGTAGGCCATCTCGCCGGCCTCGAAATGGCTGACGGTGATGTTGTGCGCCCGCACTTCGGGCGAGACGTTGAGGTGGGCCACGGTGTACTCGGTGGCGTAGAAGGGCGCTTTGAGATCGTAATAGTCGATGCCTACGAAGAGGCGCAGGTGGGGATCGCGCGCGAAGGCGCCTGCCAGGCTGGCATCGTCATTGCCGGTGGAGGTGTAGGTCCCGATTCCGCCGCTCGAAAGGTAGAAGATTTCGCTGCTCGGCGGGGTGAAATCGAGCTCATGGCGGAGATATTCGTCGTATGCCGTTTCCAGGCCGCCGGCCAGATTGCTCTCGGCGAAATCGACCGGCGCTACCGCGCCGAAACCGCCGCGTCCACCGCCACCACCTCCGCCGAATCCGCGTCCGCCACCACTGGTCAGAAAGCCGCTGACCCGCGCGTCGGAACTGGAGAGGCCGCGGTGCTGCTCGTGCATCACTTCGGCGGTATAGCGCTCCACCGAAACGCGCATATCGTTGTTGATCAGGAAGTCTTTGGAGAGGCCGGTGAGATGCTCCATGTCGGCCAGCGTCTTGGCGCGCTCATCGGCAGTCATGCGGTCGCCCTTGTAGATGGCGTGCAGGTAGGGACGCGATGCGAACTGGCGGGCGCGCTCGGAGATCTGTTCCAGGCTCATGCCGTTCATGTCGGCGGCCAGTTTCTTGTGATACCAGGATGCCATCACGAGGCTGGGGAAAGTGGTGAGGTACTGGGTATCGGCGGCGGTGGCGTCCGGGGTCTCGGTCATGGAGAGCAGCACTACGCCACGCACCGGAACCTGATGCTCATCGAGAAATGCAGCCAGCCCGGCCACGCGGCCCGTGCCGAAATCTTCGCCGGCGAGAAAGAGCGGCGAGTTACGGCGATGGACGGAAGTCAGAAAACTGCGGACGAATTCCGCCATGGAGGCGACGTCGCCGGTGGTGGTCCAGAAGGCGGCGCCGTGCGACGGCTGGTCGGGACGGCTATAGGCGGTGCCCACCGGGTTGACGAAAACCAGGTCGGCCTGGCCGAGCAGCGTGCCGGAGTTATCGGTCCACTGGTAGGGAGGATCGCCGGCGGTGCCGTCGGAGGCGAACTTCATGCGCTTGGGGCCGAAGCCGCCGAACTCCTGCCATGCGGCGGATACGCCGGGCGCGCCGCCGAAGAAAAAGAGCAGCGGGCGCGCGGAGCCATCGCTCACGCCGTCTTTGAAATAGCTGGTATAGAAGATGTGCGCTTCCGCCTGGCCCGTGGTGGAATTGTGGAGCGCGAGGTAACCGGCGTGCGCCGTATATGCCAGCGACCCACCGCCGGCGGTGATCTTCTGATGGGTTTCCGCGGGTGCGGAATCGGGAATCGCCGGCGCATTGGAGGCCGACGGATTGTAGGTGAAGAAATCGCTGGGGGCGGCTGGAGCGGCGCCGCCTCTACCGCCACCGCGCCCCGCTGCCGGAGCGGCGGCAGGCGGGGCGGCCGGTTGTTGCGCCGCTGCTGCTGCCGCGTTGCGTCCGCGCCCCTGTCCCCAGGCGAGGCACGTTGTTCCCACCGTGACTGCCAGTAAAAATCGTACGTAGTGTTTGGATTGCATCGAGAGTTGCTCCCCCTGAGCCAGAAATTGCGTAGAGAGGCATTTTACAGGAGTTGCGGCGATACTGCCAGTCATAGTGGGCAATAGCTCGAAAGAGAAGGTCGAGCCTACAATAGGGCGCGCCGGGCGCGAGGTCCGCCGAAAGCGTGAATGGTGCGCGTGCCCGCCGCCACTTCGCCGCTATGCGAGACGCCGCGCGGAATGAAATACTCCTCGCCGGCGTTCACGGGAATTTTTCGGCCGTGGATGATGACCGTGTAGCAGCCTGCCACCACGAAGGGCGATCCGGTTTGCCGGGTTCTTCATGAACTGGGGAAAGTCCTGCACAATTGTTTCAGTTTCGCACTTTTCGCTTTTCATCAGGTGTCACACGTGATACAGTACACCTGTGATGTGTTGCGACACCCGTGGCAGCCAGGGAGCCAAGCCTTGATCCCCTTCCGGCTGATCTTGCAATCCGGCGTCCCGGTGCACGAACAGGTGGCGTTCGCCGCGAAGAAAGCCATGATCTCCGGCCAGCTCCGGCCGGGCGACCCGTTTCCTTCGGTGCGCGCCTTGAGTAAAGCCATGAAGATTCATCCCAACACCGCCCATAAGGTGATCGCGCAACTCACCGCCGAGGGGCTGCTGGAAGTGCGGCCCGGAATCGGCACGGTGGTGTTGCAGCCACCGCCCTCGCGGCGTAACGAACGCGCCCGCTTATTGGGCCACGAGGTGGAACAGTTGACGGTGGAAGCCAAGAAGCTCGGCCTGACCCTCGACGATCTCCACGCCGCTATCGACGAACACTGGCAACGCCTGCAAGCACCCGAAGAGGTGGAATCATGAGCTCCCCCTTGCGAACCGAACGCCTTACCAAGAACTTCCGTCACGTGGACGCTTTGCGCGATCTCTCCATCGAAGTGCCGGAGGGCTCGGTCTTCGCGCTGGTGGGCCCAAACGGCGCGGGCAAAACCACTGCCATGAAGACGCTGCTCAATATCCATGAACCGACCTCGGGACGCGCCGAACTGCTGGGCGTGGATTCGCGCTCGCTGGCCGCGCGGGAGTTCGCACGTATCGGCTATGTTTCCGAGAACCAGAAGATGCCCGACTGGATGACGGTGGGCTACTTCCTCTCGTATTGCCGCGAGTTCTATCCCGAGTGGAGCGATGCGGACGCGGTGGAGCTGGTGCGCGTTTTGGAACTGCCGCTCGACCGGAAGCTGCGCCACCTCTCGCGCGGTATGCGGGTGAAAGCGGCGCTGGCTTCGTCGCTCGCTTACCGGCCGAAACTGATTCTGCTCGATGAGCCGTTCGGCGGGCTCGACGTGCTGGTGCGGGAACAGTTGATCGAGAGCGTTCTCGATCGCACGCCGGAAGCGACGGTGTTCCTGTCTTCCCACGATCTGGCGGAGATCGAGAGTTTCGCCAGCCACATCGCGTACCTCAGCGATGGCCGGCTGCTGTTCGCCGAAGAGATGTCTGCGCTCTCGGCGCGCTTTCGCGATATCGAAGTGACACTCGACGAAGAGTCGGAACTACCGGCCGATCTGCCGGTCGCATGGCTGAATCTGGAGCATGCGGGCGTGGTGGCGCGGTTCATCGATTCGCAGTTCGACGGAGAGCGGCATCGCGTCGACATCCAGCACTTTTTTCCGCGAGCCCGCTCGGTAAACGCGCGCGCCATGACGCTGCGCGCCATCATTCTGGCGGTGTCGAAGGCCGCCCAACCCGCCAAACGCGAGCTGCGACGGAGCGAGGTGACGCCATGCGTTTAGCGCTTCACATTTTCAAGAAAGACGTTCGCCGGTTGTGGCCGGGGATTGCGATCGCGCTGCTGGTGCAGGCCGCGGCGGCCTGGGTGGACGCGGTCGGCGCGACTGCCGTCCCGGCCGGTGTGCTCCTGATGATCACCTGGGCCACGCTGCTGGTGCTGGCGGTTCACGAAGATCCGCTGGTGGGCGATCGCCAATTCTGGATCACGCGTCCCGGCCGTTGGCGCGTGCTGCTGGGAGCGAAATTGCTCTTCGCTGTGGCCGTGGTACACGTGCCGCTTTTGGTGGCCGATATCGTGGTTCTGGCGGCGCGCGGATTTCGGCCGTGGGAATGGGTGGCAAGGCTTTTGACGGAGCAGTTGCTGGCGGCGGCCGTCGTCACGCTGCCGGCGATCGCGCTGGCGGCGGTACTGCGGAACTTTGCGCATCTGGCTTTGGCTGTGATCGCGATCGCCGGCCTATCGGCCCTGGCGGCCAACGGCACTCCCGAGTCGTATGGCTGGCTGCACGCGGCTGAAACGCTCGTCGTCCTGGTAACTACAGTGGCCTGCGCAGCGGCCGTTGTTATGATCTGGTGGCAGTTCGCTCGCCGGCGAACCTGGGCCTCGCGGCTGGTAGGGATCGCAGGCGTGCTGGTTGGCGCGTTGATGTGGGTGTTCCTGCCGCCCATCTTTCTGGCCCGAGTACGAGCGGCGGCCAATCCCGCGCCATCACGGATTTCTTTCCACGTGCGCAGTGGATCCACAGGCTCGCTTGACCCGATTACCGCCATGGCGCGAGGTCGGGCTCTTGCGGGAATGACCGTCATGACGGTGCCTCTCAACGTATCGGGGATTCCGGCCGGGCTGGCAAGCGGGTTCGTCGTCCCCACCGTGGACATCATTGCTCCCGGCCACGAGCGCTACCAAGCGGGAGCAACCTACCTTTGGCAAGACTGGCTGATAACCGAAATTCCGCTGGAATTTTATCAACGACTGAAGGATGCCAAAGTGGAACTCAAAGGCTCGGCGGCAGCGTTCCTCTATCGCGTCGGGTCGACCGCCTCGCTGCCTCTGGGCGTGGATCGGCTGGTGCCCGGACTGGGGCGATGCAGCAGCGAGGCGATCGAATCCCCCGGTCCCGAGATCAGCTACAGCCGGCCCCATCATTTCTTGAAAGTGGAGTGCGAGTCACCGAGCGCGTCGTCGTTGACTGGGTTTGTCAGATTGCGGAGAACGGGGGATCCTGACGCCGGAGGGACAGAGCTCGGGTCGATGGCCGCCACGGGCATTTCGATCCTCGCTCGTGCGTCGGCGTCATTTATTCTCGACCAGGGGGAAAATCCACAGTCTTCCTGGAGGCTGGAAATCACTCCGAATATTCCCCAAGGCTCGCAGGTGGTGAGTTTCGATTTGCACGATCTCCGCTTGGGCGACTACGTGCAGCAGCCTGGCGAGTGGCGACTCCGGGGAACCCGCGACGGGGCGAAAGGGTCGAAATGAGCCCGCTTTACTGCTTGATTACCGTGCCGTCCGCTTTGCGGATTTCGCCCCAGCCCCCGTTGAGCCCGTTACGATCGGTGAAGGGCGCTTTGGCGGCGGCCTTCTCATCGATCTCGATGCCCCAGCCGGGCTTCTCGCTCACCCAAAGATAGCCGTCTTTCAACTCCGGGCAGCCACTGAAAATCTCGCGCGTGCGCGTGCCGAATGCCGAGTACTCCTGCACGCCGAAGTTGTAGCTCACCACGTCGAGCGTGACGTTGGCCATGTGGCCCACCGGCGATACGTCGCCCGGGCCGTGCCATGCCGTCTTCACGCCGAACATCTCCGCCAGGATCGCGATCTTGCGCGCCGGCGTGAATCCGCCCGCCTGGGAGACGTGCACGCGGATATAGTCGATCAGGCGCTCGCTGATGAGCGGCGTCCATTCGTGCGGGCTGTTGAAGAGTTCGCCCATGGCGATCGGGCTGGAACATTGCTGGCGAATCTGCCGGAAGTAGGCGAGGTCTTCCGGCGAGAGCGGATCTTCCAAAAAGAAGAGCTTGAACTTCTCGGCGTCCTTGCAGAATTGCACCGCCAGGTTGGGCGTGAGCCGCTCGTGCATGTCGTGCAGCAGTTCCACTTCGTCGCCCAGTTCCTGGCGGCAGATTTCGAGCAGCTTGAGCGCGCGGCGCGCCTGGTAGGCGGGCTCGAAGAGCGGCTTGTTGCTGAGCGGCTTGAGCAGCGTGGCGGCGGCCGCGCCATGCGAACTGCCATAGCCCGACATGCCGGGCAGCCCCACCTGCACGCGCACGTGGCGGAATCCTTGCGCCATATACCGTTTGGCCGTTTCCACTACGTTGGCGTACTCCTGGCCGTCGGCGTGGACATAGGCCGCGGCGGCCTCGCGGCACTTGCCGCCCGCCAGTTGATACACCGGCATGCCCGCCTGGCGGCCCTTGATGTCCCACAGCGCCTGGTCCACGCCGCTGATGGCGTTGTTGAGCACCGGCCCGTTTTTCCAATACGAACTGTCGTAGCAGGATTGCCAGACGTCTTCGATACGGTCTGTGGTCTTGCCCAACAGGAACGGCTTGAGGTAGCGCTCCACCGCGGGCTTGACCAGATCGGCGCGCTGCGTGAAGGTGGCGCAGCCGTAGCCGTACAGGCCATCCTGGTCGGTGGTGATTTTGACGACTGTGAGGCGCACGCCTTCGGGCTGGCATTCGATTACGCTAATGTCTTTGATCTTGGGTGCCGGCAGGCCGCGCGTAGCGACAGCAGTCTGCTGCTGCGCGTTCTGCCGGCGGGCGGCGGCCATGCCGAGCATTCCGGCGGCTCCGAAATTCTTGAAAAGGGTGCGGCGATCGAACGGCATGCGCCTATTCTATTCCCGTTCGGCGCCGGCGATTCTTAGCGCGTCATATTGCAGCGCGGGCAACGCCACGTGGTGCCCGAGGGACGCGCGGGATGCGCGATGCGCGCCGGCGGATTGAAGTCGTGATAGAGCGTACACTCTTTCTGGTACGCCTCCTCGCCGGTTTCATAGAACTCGAACTTGAAGCGCTTGTATTTGCCCACGCGTTCCTGCAGGCTGGCATTCACATCGGTGTCGGAGCGTCCCACGTAGGTGATGTGAAAAGCACCGTCATCGTGCGATTGATCGAGCGCATACGCTCCCGGCGCCTGTTTGGACACCACGGCGTCGATCTCGGACTTACTCATCGGAAAAGGACCGTTCAAACCTGTTTCAGCCATAAATTAACAATACAACGACGCGGCCGGAGCGAATCCGATAGCGTGGCACAATAGAAATATGCTGGAGGGGTTCTCCCGGGCGCCGCGGGACGGCACGCCGCGCCGCGCATTTCTCATCATGCCCTTCGCACTGGCAGGGCTCACCGCCCTGGGACTGCGCAAAGAGCATTCGATACCCGACCCACGCGCGAGCGGAAGGGGCGGCGCCGTCGATATCGTCGTGTTCTCCGATTATGGAAGGAAAAGGGAGGTTGTCCACGTGAATAAGATTGAAAAAAGCGATGCCGAATGGAAGTCCGAACTGACGCCCGAGGAATTCGCAGTGGCGCGTAAGAAGGGCACGGAGCGCGCGTTTACGGGGCGCTATTGGGACAATCACGATCCCGGGATGTATCGCTGCGTGTGCTGCGGCACGGACCTGTTCCGCTCCGACGAGAAGTTCGATTCCGGCACCGGCTGGCCCAGCTTTACAGCGCCGGCGGCGGAGCAGAACGTGGCCACCGAAACCGATAGCAGCCTCTTCATGAAGCGCACGGAAGTGATGTGCTCCAAGTGCGACGCGCACCTGGGCCATGTTTTCCCGGACGGTCCTGGACCGGAAGGGCTGCGGTACTGCATCAATTCGGCGGCGTTGCGTTTCGAGCCGAAGAAGTAGCGTCAGCGGGGCTGTAACTGCGATATCATTTCGCTAAGAACTCATTTATAGGAGCACGCCTATGACTCGCCGCGAATGGCTGGCGCTGATCGCCGCCACCCCGCTGTTGAAGGCTGACGCAGCCCCGGCGCCGGTAGCGCCCGTCTCCATCGCCAAATGCGCCTCGTATGATGAGGACGTTACAGCGAAACTGTCGACCATGTTCGATCAACTCGGCGGGCTGGCGAAGCTGGTGCGGAACAAAACGGTCACGATTAAAATGAACCTCACCGGCGGTCCCAGCAATCGTGTGAATGGGCTCGAGCCCGGCATCACGCACATGGTTCACCCCAAGGTAGTAGTGGCGACGGCGTACCTGATGAGCCGCGCCGGGGCGAAACGCGTCCGCCTGGTGGAAAGCGCGTGGGGCCCGCGGCGGCTGGAGGATTCCATGCAGGCCTCGGGGTTCGACATCAAGGCGCTGCAATCGGCCGTGAACGGGCTGGAGTTCGAAAACACCAACGTTCTCGGACAGGCCAAGCAATATTCGCGCTTCAAGGTGCCCAAGCCTTACATGTACGCCGAGTATGTGCTGAACCACTCCTATGCCGATACCGATTTCTTCGTGAGCATGGCGAAGTTGAAGAATCACGCGGAGTGCGGCCTGACGCTCTCCATGAAGAATTGCTTCGGCATGACGCCGGTCTCGATCTATGGAGACGACGCCGGCATCGACGAACCCAACGAGAATGCTTCGCAGGGACGGGGCGCGGTATGCCACGTGGGCAAGCGGCAGCCGGCCAAAATCGCGCCGCCGGAACTGCATCCGGGCGTGAGCAATTCGGCGGGCTATCGCGTATCGCGCATTACGGCCGATCTCTCGGTGGTGCGGCCGATCGATCTCGCGATCCTCGACGGCGTGCAATCGATCGCCGGCGGGGAAGGTCCTTGGGTTCGCGGCGTGCGCAAGGTGAGCCCCGGGGTGATGATCGCGGGCACCAACCCGGTGTGCACGGATGCGGTATCGGCGGCGGTGATGGGATACGACCCGCGGTCCGACCGGGGATCGCCGGCGTTTCCGCATGCCGATAACACCATGCTGCTGGCCGAGGCCAACGGCGTGGGCAGTACCGATCTGAAGCGGATCGACGTGCGCGGCGTACCGATCGACCGGGCGATCTATCGCTTCCAAGCGTAGGCGATGCCCGCCCGAAAGCCGGTGGTGCACTCGTATCGCGTCTTCCGGCTGGAATCCTGGGAAGACTTTCTGACGCTGGTCACGCGGCCGCCGTATTCCAACTGGGCATTTCGCGGCGAACGCGACGAGCGTTGGCCGCTCTACAGTTCGCTCTCGCGGTATCTGAAGAATTTCGGCGTGGCGAAGGAGGCGTGGCCTGCACAGGAGAGTCGCATTTTGCGCATCTTCAAACGCAAGGCGCACCAGTTTCTGCCGCAGCCTCCCGAGACCGATGACGACTTTCAATGGATGGCGCTGATGCAGCATCATGGCGCGCCGACCAGGCTGATCGATTTCACGTGGTCGCCGTACGTGGCGGCGTTCTTCGCGCTGGAGCGCACGCTGGCAGATGGTGTGGTGTGGGCCATGAACCCGGCGCGTGTAGAGAGCAGCCGCAACCTGAAACGCATCCAGGTGGACCCGCGGGTACACGGCAACTTTACGCGCTATTTTCTGTTTGGCAAGCGGCGCATGATCTGGATGGGCGAGCCGCACACCATGAATCGCCGTCTGATCGCGCAGTCGGGGACGTTCGCCGTCCCGGGCGTCCTCGATATCCCGGTGGAAGACGTTCTACCGGCACGCGATCCGGAGAATATCCTGGCGAAGATCGTGCTCGCGAACTCGGTGCGCGAAGTGGGAATGCGCGAGTTGTACCGCATGAATATTACGTACGCGACGTTGTTCCCCGACCTCGACGGGCTGGCGCGGTCGATGCGGTACGAGCTGGAATTCCACTGGGGATACAATCCACGGACCATGGAGAAGTATCACATCTAGCAGGCGGTGCGGAGGGTGCGTTTGGTGGTGTCCGCGCAACAAACCATTGAAGACGGTGAAAGCCACGATCACGCGGTGGCCAGCACATCTTCCTTCGCACCACACGTACCCGGTCGAGCGCTTCCGGAAGCGCGAACTGCTCACCTAAATACGCGTCGACGAAGCGGCCGCCGCGGATCTCGCAAATCGCGCCGCGGCGGCGCGAGGGTTTCGGTGGTACGCGGCGTCGCGGAAGACCACGCCGCCAGCGTGGCAGGAGTTGACGGGCGAACGCATCGCCCGATCACGCGGTGGCGAGCACAGCCGTCTTCCTGCGCACTGCACGTAGCAGATCGAGCGCTTCGGGGAGCGCGAACTGCTCACCTAAATACGCGTCGACGAAGCGGCCGCCGCGGATCTCGCCGCGGGCTTCCATACGCCGCAGGGAGACCAGCAGATCGCGCCAGGGCGGCGCCAGCGTTTCGCGGTACGCGGCGTCGCGGAAGACCACACCCCAGCGCAGCAGCAGTTGACGGGCAAACGCTTCGGCATGGCCATCGGGTGGCGCGCCGGTGTGGCGCAGGAGGGCCCATCGCCCCGGCGCGTGCCTTGGCCGTTTGGATCGCGCGTTTCCGTGACCGGCGCGCCGTTTGGGATCGAGCAGCGCGCGCAGGTTCTCGAATCCATCGGCCGTCACCAGGCCGGCGGCCACCAATTCCCACAGACCGTCCTCCACTTCGCTGGCGAGCCTCCCGGTGGCGCGCGTCAGGTCGGAGAAGAATGAGGCGCCGTTCTTTTCGATGGCGGCGAGCAGTTCGCGCGCGGGGTGGGAGAGCGATTCTGTCGACGAAGGCTGCGGCGTGGCCAGCAGCCACGGGGCATCTTCGCGCAGGAAGAGGGCCAGCGGCGCCACGCGCGTGGGTCGCACCCGGCACGAGCGGTTCTCTTCGGGCTCGCGTTCGAAAGCCGGATGCGGCGAGAGCCGGCCCCACATCACTTCCCCCGCCAGGCAAAGATCGTCGAGGTATTCCGGGTTGTAGCGCGCCACGCGTGCGGGCAGCACTTCCGATTCCCACGCCGACGCGGCGAATTCGCTGCCCTGCATCTGGCGAATAATCTGCAGCGTGCCATCAACGCCGTGCAACTGCGTGCCGGGGTCGAGATGCTGCCAGCGGTGCAGGAAGGCATCGAACTCGGCGGTGGTCACTGGCTCGATTTCGCGTCGCAGGCGGCCGATGGTGAGGCGATGAATACGCGCCAGCAGGCGCCGGTGGCACCATTCGATCTCGCCCGCGCGGGCGGTGAACTGGCCGCGCAGAATCTGCCCCTCCGCTTCGAGTTGCGCCAGCGACTGGTCCACCAGATCGCGCGGCATGGCGAGACGCTCCGCCAGTTCGGAGGCGCGCAGCGGGCCGGAACATTCGAACCAGCCGCGTACAATCTCGGCGGCCGCCGCCTCCGGCGACTCGGGCACCGCGCGACCCGGCGGCGCGGCAATCGGTGGCCGGAAATCGCCGGCATAGACGCGGCGCACCAGCTCGATCTTTTCGGCAGGCACCCAGAAATCGCGGCCATCGAGTGCGAGCACGGTGGCACGCTTCGTGGCGACGAGCGCATCGAACTCGCTTTCGTGCTCGCGCGCGGCGGGCATCAGGCTGAAGCCGCAGAGCGCTTCGTGCAATTCCTCAACATCGCGCATGGGCGGCCACGCCTCGGAGCGCACCTGCTCAATGGCGGCCGGGTCGAGCGCGCCCGCGGTCTCGGCCTGGTTGGCGGGAAGCGTCCGACGCATTTGCACCATGCGGGCGCGGCGCTCTTCGAGCGGAGCGTCATCGAGGTAGGCGTAAGGATTGGAGTTGAGAATTTCGTGGGAGAGCGGCGAGGGCTCGGGCGTGTCGATTGCAGCAGTGCGGATGGAGCCTTCGGCGAGCGCCTCCAGCAGGGCGCGCAGGCCGGTGAGGTCCATGGCTTCGTACAAGCAGTTGTCAATGGTTTCCTTCACCAGCGGATGGTCGGGAATGCGCACCTCGCCGGCCAGATTTTCGGGGCAGGCGGCCTGGTCGGGAAAGACGGCCGCCATCAGGTCGTCGGCGCGCATGCGCTGGATGGGTGGCGGCATCTTGCGTCCGCCGGAGTAACGCGGGATGGCGAGCGCGCGCGACGCGTTCCAGCGCCAGCGCGCAGTGAACATGGGGGCGGGCAACAGCGCCTGCGTGAGTACTTCTTCCACGGTGGCGGGGCGCAGGAATTCGAATACGATTTCGAGCGGGAAAGAATGCTGCTCGCCGAGCGAGATGAGGACGCCATTGTCTGTGGCGGCAGCCTGCAATTCGAAATTGAAACTGCGGCAGAAGCGTTTGCGCAGCGCGAGGCCCCAGGCGCGATTGATGCGCGCTCCGAAGGGCGCGTGAATCACGAGCTGCATGCCGCCGCCTTCATCGAAGAAGCGCTCGGCCACCACGCAGGTATCGGTGGGCATGGTGCCCAGGGCGTTGCGCCCCGCCTGGGCGTAGGCGACGGCCTGTTCGCGCCCCAGGCGATCGAGCCCGCACTCTTCGGGCACTGCGCCGGTGGCGGCGATCTCGGCCCGCAGCGCGGAGATTTCATGAGAGAGTTCGCGCGTGCGGCCGGGCGCTTCCCCGCGCCAGAAGGGGATCGTCGGGGACGCGCCGTGCGCATCTTCCACGCGCACGCGCCCCTGCTCCACGCGGCGAATGCGCCACGACGTGGTGCCTAAGAGGAAGACGTCGCCGGCCATGCTTTCGACGGCGAAATCTTCGTCGAGCGTGCCGACGGTCACGCCTTCGGGCTCGGCGACCACCAGGTAATTGGCGTTATCGGGAATGGCGCCGCCCGACGTGATGGCGGTGAGGCGCGCGCCGCGGCGGCCGCGCACCACGCGATTGACGGCATCGCGATGCAGGTAAGCGCCGGAGCGCCCGCGCGCAGTGGAGATGCCTTCCGAGAGCATAGTGAGCACCTGGTCGAAGGCGGAACGTTCCAGCGTGCGATAGCTCCAGGCGCGGCGCATGAGGTCGTAGAGCTCGTCTTCGGCGAAATCCTCGCAGGCGCAGCAGGCCACGATCTGCTGCGCCAGAATATCGAGCGAGTTGCGCGGCAGTTCGATGCGGTCGAGCTCGCCACGATGGATGGCGCGCACCAGGGCGGCGCACTCGATGAGTTCGTCGCGGGTGGTGGCGAAGAGGCGGCCTTTGGGGATCGCGCCCACCCAATGGCCGGCGCGGCCGATGCGTTGGAGGGCGACGGCGATGGAGCGCGGCGAGCCGATCTGGCAGACCAGATCGACGCTGCCGATATCGATGCCGAGTTCGAGCGACGCGGTGGCCACTACGGCACGCAATTCGCCGGCTTTCAGGCGCTGCTCGGCGTCCAGGCGGAGCTTGCGCGAGAGGCTGCCGTGATGCGGCAGGACGGCGTCTTCGCCCAGGCGGGCGGCCAGGTGGTGCGCCACCCGCTCGGAGAGCCGGCGCGTGTTGACGAACACCAGGGTGGTGCGATTGGCGCGGATGAGATCGGCCGTACGGTCGTAGATCTCGTCCCACATTTCATTGGTAGCGACCGCGCCGAGCTCATCGCGCGGCACTTCGACGGCGAGTTCCATGGCGCGCCGGTGGCCTATGTTGACCACGTGCGGCGCATCGCTGAGGAACGAAGCCACTTCTTCGAGGGGCTTGACTGTGGCGGAGAGGCCGATGCGCTGCGGTTTGGGGCAGCCGCTCTGTTCCACCAGGCGGTCGAGCCGCGCCAGCGTCAGGGCGAGATGGACGCCGCGCTTATCGTCCGCCATGGCGTGGATTTCGTCGACGATGATGGTGCGGACCTGCGCCAGCATCTCCCGCGGTTTGGCGGCGGTGAGCAGGATGAAGAGCGATTCGGGGGTGGTGACCAGGATGTGGGGGCGGTTGCGCGTCATGCGCTGGCGTTCGGTCTGCGGGGTGTCGCCAGTGCGCAGGGCGGCGCGGATGGGCGCCAGTTCCACGCCGCGCTCGCGCGCCAGTGCGGAGATTTCGGCCAGCGGCACTTCGAGATTCTTGTGGACGTCGTTACTCAGCGCCTTGAGCGGCGAGACGTAGACGATCTCGGTGCGCTCGGGCAGCGGGCCCAGGCGCGCGCGCCGCACCAGGCTGTCGATGGCGGTGAGAAAGGCGGCGAGCGTCTTGCCGGAGCCGGTGGGCGCGGAGATCAGCACGTCGCGACCCTTGGCGATCTCCGGCCAACCGCGCAATTGGGGTTCGGTCGCCTGGCCAAAGCGCGCGGCGAACCATTCGGCGACGAGGGGGTCAAACGCGGCGAGCACTCATTTGATTCTAGCGTCGCGGAAGGCAAAGGGGAGCCGTAGCCGGTCGCGTGATACCGTGAGCTCATGCCGCGGATGGCGATATCAAAAATAGACCGCGACGCGACCCATTTTCTCAACGTTGACATCGAGGTCCGCTCCAAGACCGATCTCCAGCCCCTGGAGGCGGGTGAAGCGCACTTATCATGCCCATTTCGAATTGACCAAACTCACCGATACGGCGGATGAGACGGTTCGGGAGTTTTGTGCCCTGCTCAAGGCCATGCCGCGTTCGGCTCGTCGACTCTGGATTTCCGCGAAGAGCCATGACTATAGCATTGAGTGGCGGCTGGCCGATAGCCGCATTGCACGGAGTTCGTCCTCTCGCCGGGAACGGTAAACGCGGTCTCCGCCCTGGGCCGCCGGAAAACTTGTGAAACGAACCCAACCGTCTCGGCCCCTGTGCCGTCTAAGCTGGCATAGACTATCTATGTCAGCCGTGAAGCAGCGCGAAGAAATCCCACCCGGCACCCTGGAGATGCTGATCTTGAAGACGCTGGCGCGCAGTCAGCCGCTGCACGGGTTCGCCATCGCGGAGTTCATTCTGGAGACATCGAGCGGCGTGCTGCAGGTGGAGGAAGGCTCGCTCTATCCGGCGCTGCAGCGCATGCTGCTCAAGGATTGGATCGCGGGCGATTGGGGCAAGACGGAAGAGAACCGCCGGGCCCGCTATTACAGTTTGACCGTTGAGGGGCGTAAACAACTGGCGCGCGAACTCGACCGCTACGCGCGTGTGAGCCGCGCCATCGCGGCCATTCTGCAGCCGGTGTAGCCATGCAACTCCGCCGCCGTATCGCCGTCTTTTTCCGCCGCGACCACGAGACGCGCGCGCTGCGCGAAGAGATGGCGCTGCACCTCGAACTGCGTGCGCGCAAGCTGCACCAATCGGGGCTGGCGCCGGCCGACGCGGGATTTGCGGCACGCCGCCAGTTCGGCAATGCGGCCGTCTATCAGGACCAAATCTCCGCAATCTGGGGGTGGAATATGTGGGAACGACTTTTGCAGGATCTACGGCACGGAATCCGTATGCTGGTGAAAGCGCCGGCATTCGCGGCGATCGCGGTGCTCACGCTGGCGCTCGGGCTGGGAATCAATACCGCTATCTTCAGCGCGGTGAACGCCGTGATGCTGCGGCCGCTGCCCTATCCCCAGCCCGAACGGCTGGTGTCGCTGTGGGAAGAGACCATCCACTCCGACCAGCGCTTCAGCAGCGGCGGTGCCCCGGTCGGCGTGAAAGGCGGCAGCGCGCGCACAACCGTGAGCCCCGCTAATCTGGCGGACTATCGCGCTTGCGGCGCCTTCGAGGGCCTCGCGGCTTACGATTCGTCGCCGGTGAATCTCACCGCCCTGGGGGCGCCCCAGCGCATCGCGGGCGAATCGGTAACGTGGAATTTCTTCTCCGTTCTGGGCGTGCTGCCGGCGGAGGGCCGGCCGTTTCTGCCGGAGGAAGACCGGCAGGGCGCCAACCTGGTGACGATCGTCTCTCACGAATTCTGGCAGCAGCGCCTGGGCGGGGCGGCCGGCGCGCTGGGCAGTTCGGTTCTTCTCGATAGCAAGCCGTACCGCATCGTCGGCATTCTGCCGGCCGGTTTTCAATCGCCCCAAAAGCTCGGGTTGAAGGAGACCACGGAAGTATATCTCCCCGCGTCCTATTCAAACGACCTGCTGACCAGCCGCGGCGATCACGAGGTCAACGGGATCGCCCGCCTCAAGCCCGGCGTTTCGGTGGCGGCCGCGCAGGCCGCGTTGAGCGCCATCAATGCGCGGTTGGAAAAGCAATTCCCCGATACCAACGGCAATTTCCGCGCCGCCATCGCCTACCTGGGCGACGATCTGGCGGGCGGTGTCAGCTACTCGCTGTGGGCGCTGCTGGGGGCATCGGGACTGATCGTGCTGATCGCCTGCGTGAATGTCGCCAATCTGCTGATGGTGCGGGCGGCCGGGCGAAGGCACGAATCGAGCGTGCGCATGGCGCTGGGCGCGGGGCGTCTGCCCCTGATCCGCCAACTGCTGACGGAAAGCCTGGTGATCGCGGCCGCGGGATGCCTGGCCGGAATCGTCACCGGCCGTCTGCTCATGATCGGGCTCACGGCCATCGCGCCGGCGGGGATTCCGCGCATCGATAGCGCCGGCATGGATTGGCGCGTCTTCTCGGTGGCGGCCGGGCTGGCGCTGCTCACGGGCGCCATTTTCGGGATGGCGCCGGCATGGCAGGCCTCGCAGGTGAAGCCCGTGGAAGCTTTGAAGACGGCCATGCGCGGTACGGGCGGAGCGTCGCAGGTGCGCTGGCGGATGGCATTGACGGTGGCGGAAGTGGCACTTTCCCTGATCTTACTGGTGGGCGCGGGATTGCTGCTGCGCAGCTTCAGCACACTGATGGGCGTGAACCTGGGGTTCCAGACCGACCGCGTGATCGCCATGAACATCAATCTTCCCCAAGTGCAATATCGCGATGGGCAAGCGCGCCTGCAGTTCTTTCAGAAACTGGAAGAGCGCGTGCGATCCCTTCCCGGTGTGCAAGCGGTGGCCTATGCCAACCGCATGCCGATGCGCGGCGGCTGGTCGTCCGGAATCCAGATCGACGGCGACGCGGAGAACGAGTATTCGCCCGATTTCCAGGCGGTGAACCCGGGCTATTTCGAGACCTTGGGGATTCCGCTGCTGCGGGGCCGCTCGCTCACCGCCCAGGATACCGATCGTGGCGTGGCGGTGGCAGTGGTAAACCAGGCGTTTGCACACCAGTTGCTGCACGATCGCGATCCCATCGGCCACACCATGCAGCGCGGACCGGACGCGCCGCGCATTTCGATTGTCGGGGTAGTAAACGACATCCGGCGCAAGGGCAAGGAAGGGCAGATCAAGCCTGAGGTATATCTCAGCGCCGGGCAGACGTCGCTTTACCCCGTTCGGCTGGCCGATTTCGCGGTGCGCACCGCCGGCGATCCGCACCTGCTGGTGAGCGCGATTTCGCGCGAAGTGTGGGCCGTCGACAAAGACCAGCCGTTGACCGGTGTAGAGACCATGGATGAGCTCGTGGACGAAGCGGTGGCGAAGCGGCGCTTCCAGACGCTGTTGCTGCTCATCTTTGCTGCGGTGGCGGTGGCGCTGGCCATCGTGGGAATTTATAGCGTCCTGGCGTATTCGGTGGAGCAGCGCATGTCGGAATTGGGAATTCGCATGGCGTTGGGAGCGCCGCCGCGGGCAATTCTGGGGCTGGTGCTGCGCCAGGCCGGAGTGCTGATCGCCGCCGGTATCGCCTTGGGAGTGGTGGGCGCTTACGGATTGACGCGCTTCCTGCAGGATCTGCTGTTCGGGGTGAAGGCGACCGACTGGCGCGCCTACACTGGCGCGGTGGTACTGCTCTCGGCGGTGGCGGTGATCGCGGCGTTGATTCCCGCTCGCCGCGGAGCGCACGTCGATCCCGTAGTGGCGCTTCGGCAGGAGTAAACGGGGCACCCGTCACCTCCAAGTCGTTTCCTGTAAGCGTGTGTTACAACCTTCGCGCGGAGACTTCGATTACAATAACTATGTTCTATGCCGCATTATCGGATCTATCGCATGAAGGATTCGCCACGGCAGCAGTTCCGCTGGGCCCCACATCTTTCCGGTTGCGCTTCCCTCAAGCCGAAGGAGTATGAACCGAGTGGCGAGGTGCATGCCCGCCACGAATACGAGGCTTGGCAACTGATGCGGGAATCAGGGGAACCCATCGCGGTGGGCGACCTGCTGGAGACGGAGGATGGCCAACTGCGCATCTGCAAATATGTAGGTTTCGAGCCGGCCCAGTGGGTGCTTCCCGAAGTGAAGCATGCCGGAACCGAGAGTGCCGGCGAGCCAGCCGGTGCGAGCGTCAGTTAGGAGGCCTTATGCGCGATATCCGCCTGGGCGACGACATCGACGATTTTTGCGTGCGCTGCAAGCGCGTCATGAACCATGCCGTGGTATCGGTGATTGGCGGCGCGGCGGCCAAAGTCCGCTGCCGGACCTGCCATAGCGACCACGATTATCGCCATGAGCAGGCGCCGCCGCCGAAAGTCGACCCCCGCAAAGCTGCTCTATTCAACGAAGTGCTGAAGAAAGTCAGCCCGGATGGCGCCGCCGCGGTTGAAGACGTCGAGGGAGTTCCCGAGGTCGAACTGGACGGGGACGCCGAGGGCACGGGCGATGCCGATCATGAGGGCGAGGCGGAGTCCGAAATCGCGGAAATGGCCGCGGTAGAAGAGGCGCCGCCGGAAGCGAAGGCGGAGCCGAAATCGAAAGCCAAGCCCAAGGCCAAAACGAAGGCCAAGAAGTAGCGTCCCGCCGATATGATCAGCAGGCGCACTTTTCTGGCCGCGGCGCCGGCGGCAATTGCGGCCCATGCGGCGCGAAAGGTTCCGCCGCCGCAGCCTTATGGCGCACTCCCCTCCAGCCGCCAACTCGCCTGGCACAATCTGGAGTTCACCGCCTTCCTCCATTTCACCGTCAACACCTTTACCAATAAGGAGTGGGGTTACGGCGATGAGGACCCGAACATTTTTCAGCCGTCGCGTTTCGATGCCGATGCCATCGCCGAGAACCTGAAATCGACCGGCGTTGCGGGCTTCATTCTCACCTGCAAACACCACGACGGCTTCTGCCTCTGGCCGACCAAAACGACCGACCATTCGATTCGCAGCAGTTCCTGGAGGAATGGCCAGGGCGATATCGTGCGCGACCTTTCAGCCGCCGCGCGCCGCGCCGGCCTCAAGTTCGGCGTCTATCTTTCGCCCTGGGATCGCAATAATGCGAGTTACGGCACGCCGCAGTACATCGAGATCTATCGCCGGCAGCTCACCGAACTCCTCACGCAATACGGCGAGATCTTCGAGGTGTGGCACGATGGCGCCAACGGCGGCGACGGCTATTACGGCGGAGCGCGCGAAAAGCGCACCATCGATAAGCGCACCTATTACGACTGGCCCGCCACGTGGGAACTGGTTCGTAAACTCCAGCCGCAGGCGGTGATCTTCAGCGATGTCGGCCCCGACGTCCGCTGGGTGGGCAATGAGCGCGGAATCGCCGGCGACCCGTGCTGGGCCTGCTACGATCCGGTGGGCGCCGATGGCGGTGCGGCCTCGCCCGGCGATGTGCGCGAACGCGAATCGCCCACCGGCACGTGGCACGGCTCGCACTGGCTGCCGGCGGAATGCGACGTCTCGATTCGCCCCGGCTGGTTCTGGCACGAAAGCGAAAATGCCCGCGTCAAGACGCCGGTGCAGTTGGTCGACCTGTACTACAAATCGGTGGGACGCGGCGCGAATCTGCTGCTCAACGTGCCGCCCAATCGCTTGGGCGTGCTGGGGCAAGAGGACGTGGCATCGCTGCGCGGGCTGCACGATTATCTGGCGGCCACCTTCGCCGACGATTGGGCGCGCGGCACCCAAGTTACCGCCTCGAACGTCCGCGGCAAGCAGGCGATGTACGATGCCGCCAACCTGGTGGACGGGCAGCCACTCACTTCGTGGGCCACCGATGACGAAGTGCGAGTGGCCTTCGCGGCGCTGGAGAGCAAGCGGCCGGTGACGTTCAGCGTGATCGCGGTGAAGGAGGATATCCGCTACGGGCAGCGAGTGGATGCTTTCGCGGTGGAGCGTTGGAATAACGGCGACTGGGAACAGGTGGCGGCCGGCACCAGTATCGGCCCGCGGCGATATTTGCGCCTGGAGCGGCCGGTGACGGCATCGCGAGTGCGTTTGCGCATTACCCAGGCGTCGGCCAGCCCGGTGCTGAGCCAGTTCTCGCTGTATTCGGAACCGGCACAAGTGGGGCAGCTCCTCCGGCCGGCGGCGGACGCGCGCATCCCGCTCGCACTGCGATGAAGGTCTCGCTCTGTCTGCTTCTGGTCGTGCTTGGTGTTCCCCCGGCGCGCGCCGTCCAGCTGCACCTGCAATATGGCGCGCTGGAGCGCATGGTGGCGGAGGCCGTCTTTACGCAGGATGGCCGCCGTTATGTCCACAACGACAAGACCAACAAATGTAACTTCGCATATCTGGAGAAGCCGCAGATACGGGGCGTGGATGGGCGATTGCGCATTCGCGCCCGCTTCACCGGCCGTTCGGCGCTCAATGTGATCGGCCAGTGCGTGGGATTAGGCGATGCCTTCGAGGTGGTAATCCTGGCGACTCCGCAGTTTCGCGACGGCAACATCGTGCTCACCGGCGTGACCGCCGCGAGCGACGGCAAGACCGGCTTCTACATCCGCAAAGTGTGCAGCATTCTGGGCACGAGCCTGCAGCGCGATTTCAAATACCCCCTTTCGGCGGAAGCCAGGAGGATCCTGGAAGATACCACCGGCCAGCCGGGGTACAAACGCGAAGTGCGCGATTTCCAGGTGTCTGGAATTCGCGTGACGGATGACGCGCTGGTGATCGACGCCGATTTCGCGCTGATCGTGAAGTAACGGGTATGATAGCAGCAGGTTCAGCCATGAAGCACAGATTGTTTCGGGCCCTCTTCCTCTTGTTCCTGGCGGCCGTGTCGCCGGCGGCCCTACAGCAGGATCAGCAGTATGGCAAGCTGCAGGAAGACCCCAAGCTCCCCAATGGCAAATCGCAGCGCGACGAAATTCTCAAGGCGGAACACGCCGATAACATTCGCGACGCGGCCCGCCTGGTGGACCTGGCAAACGGGCTGAAGGCCGATCTGGAGAAGACCGACACCTTCGTACTCTCCATGAACACCATCAAGAAAACGGATGACATCGAAAAACTGGCCAAGAAGATTCGCGACCGTCTGCGTCATTAGTGCCGCGGCCTTCGTGCCGGCCTGGGCGCAGGCGCCGCCCGCTGCGTCGAAACCGGCGCCCGCCATCGCCCTGGTGGATGCGGCCGACGCGCCGCAGTGGCAAAAGCTGGTGGAAAGCGCCGGCTGGCAGACTGTGAGTGTGCCCACCGATCCCGCCGCCAATATCGACCAGCGGGTGCAGGCCCTGGCGCTCAAGGTGGCGGAGGGCGTGAAGGCCGGGACCGTCGACGGCGACCGCGTCTACATCGCCGGCCGCGGCGACGCTGTGCCGCTGGTCTTCTACGGCATCTCCCGCATGCCGGACCGGTGGACTGCCGGCGTGGCGCTGGGCGGCTCGCCCAAAGGCGCCATCAACACCAATCGCATCTTCACCGCCAATTTCACCGATACGCCGGTGCTGTGGGCGAGCAACGGCACCGGCGACGCCGATTTCGCCAAACGATTGAAGCTCGACGGGCTCAACATCGAGTGGCGCGATTCCCATTCGCTCAACAACGAGGCGGTGCTCGCCTGGATGAATGCGCAGGTGCGCGCCGCGCACCCCACGACGGTGGACTGCGAGACCAACTCGCCCACCTTCGCGAGCTGCTTTTGGGTGCAGCCCACCAAGTTCGACCCTGCCGAGCGCAACGACGTGCTGCCCATGACGCTGATTCCCGGCGACGCCGGCACGGCGCTCGATCTGGGCGGCTTTAGCTATCGCGCCGACGATCCCGGCCCCGGCGTCAATGTGGTATTTTTGCCGGAGAAATATAATGGACCGCTCAAAGTGGGCGACGTCATGGAAGCGCTCGACGGCAAGCCCATCGAAAACGCCCGGCAGTTGATGCAGATTCTCGACAAGGCCGATGCCACGCGCGATGCGGTGGTGATGGTGAAGCGCGGCAAAGACCGCGTCCGCATCGAGACCCGCATCCTGGTGCCGCGGCGTGACCCGGTGGTGACCGCGCGGGTGAAGGCCGAATTTCTGCCCGAATACCATCAGATTGTGCTCATCAGCCGCGCGATCACTGAAATGAATATCACCATTCCGCCGGAATGGATTCCCGGCGACCTGCTCTGGAACGGCCTCACGCTCGAAAATATGAAGGCCGCCGGCTGCTATGCGCTCAAGCTCGAAAAGGAACTCCTTCATGCCGGACCCTGCCAATAAGAAACGCTGCCGATGGGCCACGGGTGAGCTCAACGGGCTTTACCACGATGAAGAATGGGGCGTGCCCGTCCATGACGACCGGCGCCTCTTCGAATTTCTGATTCTGGAAGGGGCGCAGGCCGGGCTAAGTTGGATCACCATTCTGAAGAAGCGCGCGGCCTATCGCAAAGCGTTTTCGCAATTCGATCCGCGCAAAGTGGCGCGCTTCGACGAGGCGAAAACGGCGGCCCTGCTGCTCAACGAGGGCATTGTGCGCAATCGCCTCAAGATCGCGTCGGCGGTCACCAACGCGCAGGCGTTTCTGGCGGTGCAGAAAGAGTTCGGCAGCTTTGACGGGTACGTCTGGCGCTTCGTCGATGGCAAGCCGGTGCAGAATTGCCGGGGCGCGGGTGACGCGCTGCCGGCGCGCACCGCGCAATCCGATGCAATAAGTAAGGACCTGGCGCGGCGCGGGTTCAAATTCGTCGGGTCCACTATCTGTTATGCCTTCATGAAGGCCGTCGGGCTGGTGAACGATCACGACGTGGAGTGCTTCCGCCACTCCGCATGCCAATGAGACGAAAGATGACGGCGCGCGAAGCGGCGCGCCACCTGCAGCGGGCGCCCAAGAGCGTGAAGCGCGATGCCGAGTTCCGCAAAGCGATCCGCTCCATTCCACGCGGCAAAGTGGCGACCTATTCTCAGGTGGCCGCGGCGGCGGGCTATCCGCTCTATCATCGCCAGGTGGCGCAGTTATTGCGCGGCGCCGGCGGAACGCTGCCGTGGCAAAGGGTGGTGGGCGCGGGCGGCGAGATCAAATTGAAGTTGGAGGCGGGCATGGAACAGCGCACGCGCCTCGAACTGGAAGGCGTCCATTTCCGCGGCAAGCGCGTCGATATGGCGGAGCACCAGCACCGCTTCCGCCCCTGGGACTGGGAGTAGCGCTCTCAGGCTCGCGGGCCGGGCGCGGGCCGTGTTCGGATACATCCACAAGTCGCAGCTCCAAACGCCGAGCGAATGGCCTTCATAGTCAGCGCCTTCCAACGAGCGATCAACCGGTTGGCGCGAGCCAATCGGTTCGGCCGGTTGACGCTACGACATTCCTGCTTTTGTCCGCCTGTAAGAATCATCTGGGCCATATCGAAGTTGACGTGGGCTTCAGTTATCCCGCGCCCCGGATCGCTAGATTCGGCCCGTAGTCCTCCGGGATTCCAGTGCAGGTTTCGTTCTTGCTAAAGAGGATGCATCCGGTTGCAAAACCGCGCGGCGAAAGCTACGGGTGCGCCCCTTCTGGCTCAAAACTGATTCTGAGCCGCGTCCCGGTTGCCTTGGCGTATTTCTCAAGAGTCCGCGTCGAGGGCATGGTCCCGCCGCCCTCCAGGCGGGCGATCACGGCTTGCGTAGTCTTCATCCGCTGCGCTACCTGCTCCTGCGTGAGACCCGCGCGGGCGCGGGCCTCGATCAGCGCGGAGGAAATCGAAAACTCTTCCTCCAGCGCCTCATATTCGCGCCGGTATTTCGGATTTTTCATCCAGTTCTTATGGAGATCGTTCACAGTCGTTCGTTTCATCGACCTTGTGCCTCCCGAACTCTTCGTAACGCGACTTCAATCTCACGCCTGGGCGTCTTCTGCGTCTTTTTGACGAACACGCGGACGATGACAACCCGCTGACCCTGGGCGGTGACGTAGACGGCTCTCGATATCCCGTCCTTACCCTTCATTCGCATTTCCCACAACGGGCCTTCCAGGTGCTTCCGGGTCGCTGGGAAGTGAAAGCCATGAAGCACGCATCGGCAGGCGACTTTGTCGATTCACGGCCGCCGGCAGCCAAACCAATCGTGTGGGACGCTTACCCTTCGAGGTTGTAGCCCTCTTCGCCGTGCTGGCTCAGATCGAGACCTTCGATCTCCTCTTGCGCATCTACGCGCACGCCCAGAAGTGCGTCGCAGATTTTCAGAATCACCAGCGTTCCCACAATGGCGAGCGTCCACGAGATCGCCACTGCGATCAGTTGATTGACCACTTGCCCGCCGTCGCCATCCACCCAGCCCATCGGCTTGCCCGACCGCAGATCGTTCACCGCCCTGGTGGCGAATACGCCAGTGAGCAACGCGCCCAGCGTTCCGCCGGCGCCATGTACGCCGAAGGCATCGAGCGAATCGTCGTAGCCGAATTTCTGTTTCACGCGGCTGACCATCAGGTAGCAGACGCCCCCGGCCAGCGCGCCGATAAGGATCGCGGGGAAGGGCTCGACGAAGCCCGATGCCGGGGTGATGGCGACCAATCCGGCGACCGCGCCGGAGATTGCGCCCAGCACGCTCGGTTTGCCGGTGACCCACCACTCCGCGAACATCCACGAAAGCGCCGCCGCGGCCGCAGCGAAATGCGTTGCCACGAACGCGCTGGTGGCCAGCGGACCGGCGCCCAGCGCGCTGCCGGCGTTGAAGCCGAACCAGCCCACCCACAACATTGCCGCGCCAATCACGCTCAGCACCAGATTGTGGGGGCGCATCGATTCGCGCGGATATCCTGTCCGCTTGCCCATGTACAGCGCGCATACCAGCGCCGACACACCGGATGTGATGTGGACCACCGTGCCGCCCGCGAAATCCCACGCCGGGAATTGCCCGCCAAGCGTAGCGTTCAACAGTCCGCCCTTGCCCCACACCATGTGAGCCATGGGGAAATAGACCAGGAACATCCACAGCGTCGTGAACAGCAGCATGGCGGAGAAACGCATGCGTTCGGCGAAGGCGCCGCAAATCAGCGCCGGCGTGATGATGGCGAACATCAACTGGTAGACCATGTATGTCTGGTGCGGAATGGTGCCGGCGTAATCCGCATTCGGGTCGGCGCCCACGCCATGGAGCAACGCGTAGCGCAATCCGCCGATGAAAGGCGAGCCTTCGGAAAAGGCGAGGCTGTATCCCACCACAGCCCATAGAATGGTCACCACGCCCATCAGGGCGAAGCCGTGCATCATAGTGGCGAGCACATTCTTTCGCCGCACCAGCCCGCAATAGAACAGTGCCAGCCCGGGCGCGGTCATCATCAGGACCAGCGCCGAACTGGTGAGCATCCAGGCGTTATCGCCGGACATTTGGGCGGCGCGCGCCGCTTTCTCTACGGCATCCAGGCGTTTGGCGAGATCGGGGCCGCTAGCCTGGGCCGCCCCCAGCGCAGTGAAAAACGCCGCCAGCCAGAGAGTTTTGAGAGCGCGGGCCGCCGTCCTCATGATTAACGCGGCCAATCGTCGCGCGAGGGCGCGAACACGTCGAATATTACGGAATCTTCCAACGCCACCACGCCGTGCACCGCGTTGGGGGGAATCACCAGCGTCTCCCCGGCGCGCACCACTTTTTCCCCGCCGTCGATGGCGAATTTGAGCGCTCCGCGCTCCACCATGGTGATCTGTTCGTTATGGTGGCTGTGTTCGGCGACCGCCGCGTCTTTGAGTAATTCCAGTCGGGCAACGGTCATGTTCCCGCTATGGATCGCCTTGCGCGATACCTGCGGACTCAATTGCTCGGCAGGCATTTGATTCCATTCGTAATGGTTCATGGTAAAAGGTATTCTAGCCGGTTTCGCCGGGCCGCCGGAACCGTATTGTATGATGAATGCTTATGAAGGGTATTGTGCTCGCGGGCGGGACCGGAAGCAGGCTGTTTCCGCTGACTAAAATCACCAACAAACATCTGCTGCCGATTTACGACCGGCCCATGATTTATTACCCGATTCAAACGCTGGTGGACGCCGGCATCCGGGATATCATGATCGTCACCGGCGGCAGAAACTCGGGCGATTTTTTGCGCCTGCTGGCCAACGGCAAGGAATTCGGCCTCAAGCACATCAACTACACCTATCAGGAAGGCGAAGGCGGCATCGCGGACGCGCTCGGCCTGTGTGAACACTTCGCCGACGGGCAAAAGATTTGCGTCGTGCTGGGCGATAACATCATCGAGCAGGCGGTCCATGAGGCTGCCCGGAAATTCGAAGCGCAGGAATCGGGCGCCCACATCCTGCTGAAGGAAGTCCCCGATGCCGAACGCTTCGGCGTAGCGGAAGTGGCGGACGGGCGCGTCCTTGGTATTGAGGAAAAGCCCAAGCGGCCGAAATCGAACCTCGCGGTCACCGGTATTTATATGTACGATGCGACGGTCTTCGATAAGATCCGCACATTGGTGCCGTCGCACCGCGGCGAACTCGAAATTACCGACGTGAATAACGCCTACATCCAGGACGGCACTATGACCTTCTCGTACTTACAGGGCTGGTGGACCGATGCCGGTACCTTCGAGTCGCTCCTGCGGGCGGCCAATCTGGCTGCGCAAACCGCCGTCGCCAAGGAAAAGGTGGTGCCCGCCTGATGCCGGCCGAATCCGCACCTGCCAGCCCGGCGCGCATCATCGCCTCGCATGGCGATCTGCAACTTGCTTATCCGGATAACGCCAAAGGCGTCGGCGCGGTCATCGGCCGCGTCGATTCTCCCGATCTGATTGCGGGCGTGCGCGTCCAGCCATTCCCGGTTTTCCCCGACGATCGCGGCTATTTCCTGGAAGTGCAGCGCATCGGCCACGGACTGGCCGCCGGATTTCCGCCGGAGCGCAGCCAGGTATCCGCCGCCATGAATTACCTGGGCACTATTAAGGCGTTTCATTTTCATCTGCACCAGACCGATTGCTGGACGCCGGTTTCCGGCCTCTTTCAGGTGGTCTTAGCCGACCTGCGTGTGGGCTCGCCGACTTTCGGTGCCCGCAATACCTTCTATGTCGGCCCGTTGCGTCCCTGGCAAGTGCTGATTCCTCCGGGTGTGGCGCACGGGTATAAGATCATCGGTACCCAGGACGCGCTCCTGGTCTATATGACCGACCAGTTCTACAATCCCAAGGACGAGGGCCGCCTGCCGTGGGACGATCCGTCCATTAATTACGATTGGGAAACACAGAAAAAGTAAGCGGGGAGCGATTCGTGAAAATTTTAGTAACAGGCGGGGCGGGATTTATCGGGTCGGCATTTGTACGTATGGCGATTGGCGAGACCGACCTTCACGTCGTCAATCTGGATAAGCTGACTTACGCCGGCAATCTGGAGAATCTGACGCCGATTGAGAGCAGCCCGCGCTACCGCTTCGTAGAGGGCGATATCTGCGACGCCGCGCTCGTCGACTCGCTGCTGGCTGCCGAGAAGCCCGACGCGATTGTGCATTTCGCCGCCGAATCGCATGTTGACCGCAGCATTCTCTCGCCCGAGCCCGTGATTCAGACCAATTTGCGGGGCACCTTCACGCTGCTCGAAGGGGCGCGCAAGCATCGCCTGAGCCGCTTCGTGCACGTCTCCACTGACGAGGTGTACGGCAGCCTGGAGTCTCCGCTCGAAGCCGATGAGAATTACCCGCTCAATCCCAGCAGCCCTTACTCAGCCTCGAAGGCGGGGTCCGATCTGCTGGCGCGGTCTTACTTCGTGACTTATAAGATGCCGGTGTTGATTACCCGCGCTTCTAATAACTACGGCCCGTACCAGTTTCCGGAGAAACTCATCCCGCTGATGATTTCCAATGCCTTCGAGGACCGTCCGCTGCCGGTTTACGGCGATGGCCAGCAGGTGCGCGACTGGCTCTACGTGGACGATCACTGCCGCGGCATCCTGGCCGTGCTACATAAGGGGCGCGACGGCGAAATCTATAACATTGGGGGCAATCGCTCCCTGCCGAATCTGGAAGTGGTACACCGCATCATTGCGCTCACAGGCAAATCCGAGAACCTCATTCAGTACGTGCAGGATCGCCCCGGCCACGACCGCCGCTACGCGCTTTCGAGCGAGAAACTGATGCATGAGACCTCCTGGAGCCCGCTGATGGATTTCGAGACCGGCCTCGCCCGCACCATCGATTGGTACCGCACCAACCCGGAATGGGTGGCGCGGGTGCGCAGCGGAGCGTATCGCACTTACTACGAAAAGAATTACGGCAATCGCGAGGCAGTAAGCAGTTAGACTCCTCCATGCGAGTGGCGATCGAGGCCGCGACGCTCAGTCTCTCGAGTGGAGGCTTGGCGCGTTATACCGGCGAACTCAGTCTGGCACTGGCGCGCTGCTTTCCCGATGACGAGTTCTTTCTCCTCTCCGACCAGGCCTTCCGGATGCCCGACGACCCGCCCGTCAATCTCAAACGCGGAGGCGGACCGCGCAATCCCATAGAGCGCCGCTGGTGGATCTGGGGGATGGAGCGCGAGATGCGCCGCCTGGGCGCCGACCTGATTCACGGTCCCGATTTCGCCGTACCGTATATTCCGCGGCGCCCCAGCGTGCTTACCCTGCACGATCTTTCCCCGTGGATGGACCCGCGCTGGCACCACGGCGCCAAACGCGTGCGGCGTCGCACGCCGCTGCTGCTCGATCTGGGAGTGGCCACCATGATCGTCACTCCCGGCGACGCGATACGGCGGCAGGCCATCGAGCATTTTCGTTTGCAGCCCGATCGCGTAGTGGCCGTTCCGGAAGCGCCCGCGCCCTGGCTGCGGCACGTGGATGGAGCGCCGCGCCCAACGCCCTATTTCCTCTTCGTGGGCACGCTCGAGCCGCGTAAGAACTTGCTGATGCTGGTGGAGGCGTGGCGGGAAGTGCGCCGCACCCATCGTGTGGACCTGATTCTCGCCGGCCGCAAACGCGCCGACGCGCCCGCTATCGCGCCCCAACCGGGCCTGGAACTCATCGGCGAAGTCCCCGATGAGAAGTTGCCGGAGCTATACTCGGGGGCGTTGGCGCTGGTCTGTCCGTCTTTGTATGAAGGCTTCGGATTGCCGGTGCTGGAAGCGATGCGCTGCGGTACCGCGGTGATCGCGTCGAGCGCGGTGGCGGAAGCGGGCGGCGATGCCGCTATTTATGCCGACGACGCCGGGACGCTGGCGCGCGCCATGCGTCAGGCGATGGACCAGCCGGAGTGGATGGCCGAACGCCGGGCGCTGTCCGTCGCCCGCGCCGGCGAATTTACGTGGGAGCGCACCGCGCGTTCGACATATGAAGTCTACCTGGAAGCCCGGAGGCGCTTTGCAAGCTGAGATAAGAAGATTACCGCTGAGTGTTGGTGGCGCAGACACTCGTCTCGGCGCTCGCGGCCCGTCGCGATGCGCTCGATCTCAGACCCAATGGTCGTAGGACTCGGTTTGCCGGAACGGCCCAGAATGCATTCGCCTCCCTGGCAGCCGCGCCTTTCAGCGATTGCAGCAGCCGGGATGGTGAAATTTTGGGTAACAGCGGAAGGTGGATGTGATTGGACAGGATGGCGTAGACGGGCAGCTCTTAGTGACCCAGAAGTATGCCGCGGGGCAGCCATGCCGTCACCGCCCGCGCAAACGGCTGACGAAGGCCGCGCCGGAATGAGTCTTGTCGGGCGGCGGATATTTCGCATCTGCATGAGGGAGGCGGCGTCGAATGTCCATGCCCCGGCAGTGAGCCGCGGGCTGGAAAATGCTCAGTTCGTACGGCAGGAGCGCCGAGATGAGTCTCGGCGTCGCAGACAAGATTGTCCGCGCCACGGATGCGCTCCCGGCTTGGAAGCTCCACATGTCTTCTGACTCCGTCCTCATACTCTCGCCCGAAGCGCCGTACCCTCTCGCCGGCGGCGGCGCGCTGCGTACCGCTTCGCTCATCCAATACTTCGCCCGCACGCGCCCCGTCGACCTCATCCTCTTCCGCCAGCCCGCTGCGCCCGACCCGGCGGCGCAGATTCCGCGCGGCCTCATCCGCCGCGCCACCGTAATCCAATTGCCGGCGACCGGCCGCGGACAAACCGCGCGCGCCGTCCGCAACAGCGGCCGCATGCTGCGCCGCGTCCCTCCGTTGGTCGATCGCTTCGCAGGCTTCGAACACGAAATCGCCGCGGCTATCGGCGATGCCCGTTACCAGGTGGCGGTCATCGAGCACTCCTGGTGCGCGCCTTACTGGGAGCAGATCGCCCCCGCCTGCCAGCGGACCGTGCTCGACCTGCACAATATCGAATCTACCTTGCACGCCCGCTGCGCGGCGTCGGAAGGCGGCGCCACGGCATTCGCCCATCGTGTCTTTCGTGACGCCTCGCTCGCGCTGGAACGCCTGTGGCTGCCGCGATTCTCGCAAGTGCTGGTGACTTCGGAGAGCGACGCCGCCGTTCTGAAATCCATCGCTCCGGCCGCCAGCGTCACCGTCTATCCCAACGCGCTGCCGTGCCTGCCACAGCCTTCGCCGGGCGATGAAGAGGTCGTGGTCTTCTCCGGCAATATGGAGTACCATCCCAACGTCGGCGCGGTGCGATTTTTTCGCACTGGGATCTGGCCGCTGCTGCGTCAGCGCTGGCCCACGCTCATCTGGAGGCTGGTGGGAAAAAATCCGGAAGCGGTAAGCCGCTTTACGGCAGACGACCGCCGGATCGAAACCACAGGTGAGGTGGAGGATGCGGTGGCGGAACTGGCGCGCGCGCGGGTCGCCGTGGTGCCTTTGCTGGCCGGCAGCGGCACGCGCTTCAAGATTCTGGAAGCCTGGTCAGCCGGACTGCCGGTTGTGTCCACCACCCTCGGCGCTGAAGGTCTGCCCGCTCGCGATGGCGAGAATTTGCTGATCGCCGACGACGTTTCGTCGTTCGCGGATGCGGTCAGCAGGTTGTTGGAAAATCCCAATCTCCGGTGGAACTTAGCGCGTTCGGGCCGACTGGTTCTGGAACAAGATTTTACCTGGGACGCGGCCTGGAAAAAATTGGACTTGTGAAGGATCGCGCGACCTCCCCTGGCTATATACTGGTACCATTCATGTGCATCGCTATCGATGCAAATGCGATCGCCAGGCGACTAACGGGGAACCGGGTGTATCTTCGATACCCTTTGGACCAACCTGACACCAGTCCGCTGGAGTCCGTCGTCCGGCATATTTCGAGAAACGTGCAGCCCTGCGATTCCGGCTACCTGCGTGCACTCAGTCTCGCGAGCCGGGGGGTACCGTGCGGGCAGACCATTGGCGCTCAGGGGCTTACAGGAAGGGAGTCGGGTGGGGAGTTGGACTTTTGACACACCGGAGAGTCATTATGGTCCGGTATACTAGGAACGATCAATGCTCGTAGCCATTGATGCCCACGCCATCGGCAGACACCTTACAGGTAACGAGGTGTACGTTCGAAGTCTTTTGAACGCGTTTGCCGTCCACAATCAGGACCGCGAGATCCTGGCTTATGTTTCCGGCGCGTCGGCGTGTGCGTGGGTCCCGCAGAAGATCCAGGTTCGCAGCGTGGCCGCTAACCCCTTTCTCCGTTTGGGGTTTGACCTCGCGAATCGCATCCGCAAAGACCGTCCCGACGTGCTCCACGTGCAGTATACCGCGCCCGTAGGGTGCAGCATTCCGGTGGTGACCACGGTTCACGATGTCAGCTACCTGGAGCATCCCGAGTATTTCACCCGCGACCGCGCACTCCAGCTCCGCCTGACCGTGGGACGCACCGTGCGGCGGGCCGCCCGCATTCTTACCGGAACTGAGCATGCACGGAATGCGATTTTACGCGTCTATCCTAATCTGGAAGAGGATAAGGTGACGGTCGTGCCGCTTGCTGCAGCGCCGGAGTTTCGCCCCATCTCGCGAGATGGCGCTACCGTGACGGTGCGCGAGCGGTTTGCGATCTCCCGCCCGTTCATTCTGTCGGTGGGCGATATGCAGCCGCGTAAGAATCATATCGGACTGATTCGCGCATTTGCCCGTTTAGTGCGCGCCTATCCGCAGCTTAGTCATAACCTCGTGCTGGTAGGTAAGCCGACCTGGTTCTCTTCGAAAGTGCAGGAGGCTGCGCGCGAGAGCGGCGTGGAAGATCGCATACAGTTCTTTGGCTTCGTTTCAGATCCCGACCTGTTGCAGCTCTACAACGCCTGCGACTGCTTTGTCTTCCCATCTTTTTACGAAGGTTTCGGCTTCCCGGCCCTGGAAGCGATGGCTTGCGGGCGGGCAGTAGTCTGCTCCGACGCGTCCGCGCTGCCGGAAGTGGTGGACGGCGCCGCGATTCTCTTCGATCCCTACGCCATCGACGAAATGGTCCGCGCGATCGCCGACGTCCTGATCGATGCGCAGCTGCGCGCCCGCATGGAGCGGCTGGGGATACAACGCGCAGCGCATTTCAGTTGGCAGAAAACGGCCCAGAAGACTTTGGATACGTTCCATCAAGTAGTGGAGCAGCCCCGCGCCGCGGTCGGACGCCTGGCTTCTCACATCATGACCCATCGATGAATCATCTCCGCGGTTTTATCTTTACCCTTGCAGTCAGCTTCTGTATGGTTGCGGCAGCCCCGGCACAGACCGGCTTCCCCTTCCAGAACGAGTCCCTGCATTACACCATCGACTACTCGAGCGGCCTGAGCTTGGGCGATGCCAATCTGTCCGCGCACAAAACTGCGGACGGGTGGGACTTCACAGTGACGCTCGACGCGGCACTTGCGGGTTTCACCATCAAGGATAAGTACACCTCATCCACCGCCGCCGGTTACTGCTCCACCGAATTCTCACGCGATACGCTGCACGCCGGCAAGAGCGCGCGCGAAAAGACAACCTTCGACCAGGAAAAGCACACCGCCCGCCGGCAGACGGAATTTCCCAGCGATGGAGGCTACTCCGATATGTCCATAGGGCCCTGTGCCCGCGACGCCGTCGCGTTCCTGTATTTTGCCCGCAAGGAACTGGGACAAGGGCGCGTTCCGCCGCCTCAAGTGGTATACTTCGGGTCGCCCTACACCGTGCAGCAGTCCTACACCGGCGCCCAAAAAATCACTCTGGCGGACAAAAAGCCTGAGGTCACCGACCACCTGGTCTACACTGTGAAAGGTCCGAAATCGGACTTCAGCGTCGAGGTGTTTTACGCCCGCGACGCCGCGCGCACGCCACTTCTCGTCAAGATCCCGCAAACGGTGGGAACCTTGTCGATGGAGTTGGTGCGTTGAGATGCGCATAGCGTTCTTCTCACCGCTGCCGCCGGCGCGCAGCGGGATCGCCGATTATTCCGAAGCCCTCCTCGGATCCCTCCGCTACCTGGCGGACGTGGAAGTTTTCTCCAGCGGCTCGCAGCCGTTCGACCCCGCACGCTTCGACGCAATTCTTTACCAGGTGGGCAATAACGGCTATCACGACTTCGTTTACGAAACGGCGCTCCGCCATCCCGGCATCGTCGTGATGCATGAATCCAACCTTCACCACCTGATCGCCGATCTCACCATCCGCCGGGATAATTGGGACGCTTACGTGAACGAGTGCGCTTACAACGGCGGCGACCCGGCGCGAGCGTTCGCGGAGCGCGTGCGCAAACTCGAAGTCGGTCCCGATTACGAAGGGCTGCCGCTCACCCGCCGCATTCTGGAATCGGCACGCGGGGTCATCGTGCACAGCCACTTCATGGAGGCAGAGATCCGCGCCGCCGGATTCCAGGGCCCAGTCGCCGTGATCCCGCATGGCGCGTGGATTCCCGAGGCCGACCGCAACGCCTGGCGCCACAAGCTCGGGCTCGACGAAGTCACTCCGCTCATCGGCATCTTCGGCTATCTCAAACCGTACAAGCGCATCGCCGAATCGCTGCGCGCCTTTCGCCGGCTGGTGCGGCTGGTGCCCAACGCCCGCATGATCATGGTGGGCGAACCGCATCCCGAATTCCCGCTCGAACAGATGATTCGCACCATGGGGCTCTCGGCCCACGTGCGCATTCTCGGCTTCGCGCCCATCGGCGATTTCGTGGGCTATCTGGCCGCTTGCGACATCGTGCTCAATCTGCGCTATCCCACGGTGGGCGAAAGTTCCGGCACGCTGTTGCGGTCGCTGGGATTGGGGAAGGCCGTCCTGGTGTCGGAGATCGGTTCGTTCGCCGAGTTCCCCGAGGACGTCTGCCTCAAAGTGCCGGTGGGGGCCGGCGAAGAGGACCTCATCTTCGAGTATCTGAATCTGCTGGTGTCGCGTCCCGAAGTGGCGCAGGCGCTCGGCGCGCACGCCCGCGATTACGTCGCACAGAAGTGCAATTGGGCGGCAGTAGCGCGCCAGTATGCCGATTTCAGCGCCGCGGTGGCGGCCGGCAAGGAGTGGGTGGGGCCGGCGGCTGAAGCCGTGGCCGCACCGCCGGAGCCATCCGCGCCCAAGGCCGCACCCGACGAGCCCGCGCTCGAAGACTACTTGCGCGGATGGGCAGTGAGCGAAGAGGCCGGCACTTATCTCGACACCCACAAGACGCGTCTCGCCCGGACCCTTGCCATCACGCCGCCCGGCGGACCTGCCGACCGCATCCTCGAAATGGGCGCGTACCTGCAAATCACGCCCGCGCTGCACAGCAAGCTCGGATACGGCGAAGTGCGCGGATGCTATTACGGACCTGCCGGCCGCGTCGACCGCCGCAGCGTGACCTCGTCGGAAGGCGAGACGTTCACCTGCGACATCGAACACTTCGATGCTGAAAAGGATCGCTTCCCTTACGAGGACGAGTATTTCACCACCGTGGTCTGCGGGGAACTCATCGAGCATCTGTTCGAGGATCCCATGCATCTCACGGGCGAGGTCAATCGCATTCTCAAGCCCGGCGGCCACTTCGTGCTGACCACTCCCAACGTGGCGGCGCTGCGCGGCATCTCCGCCATCCTGCAGGGCTACCATCCGGGATTCTTCCACGCCTACATCCGGCCGGCCGATGGCGCGGGCGAAGTAGACGCGCGCCACAATCGCGAATACACGGCGCGCGAAATTCACAAGCTGCTGGAGAATTCCGGCTTCGAAGTGGCGCTGCTGGAGACCGGTGAGTTTCGCGATCTGCCGCATCCCGAATTCGGCTGGGTGATGCATTTGCTGCGCCACTACCGGCTGGAGACCGATCTGCGCGGCGACGGCATCTACGCCGTCGGCCGGAAGACCGGGCCGGTACGCGATCGCTATCCCGACTGGCTGTATTCATGAACGCCGGCTACACCAATGAGCACGTAAAGGTGGACGGCCGCACGGTTCACGTGGAGTTCGATCTCCGCAACGACACCGAGGAAGCCTGGCGCGCAGCCGATGGATTCGGTGTAGGGCACCATCTGTTCGACGCCGATACCGGCACGTTGATCGTGGATGGCGCGCGCATTCATCCGGACGGCGATATCCCGCCGGGCGCCTCGCTGCACGTGGCGCTCGATTTCGAATTGCCGCCGGAAGACGGCCACTATCAGGTGCGCCTTTCGCCCATGCGCGAAAATGTCTGCTGGTATTACGATCAGGGCTGGCAGTTTCTGGCCATCAATGCGCACGTCAGGGCGGGCGCCGCGAAATTCGGCCGCCTGCGCATCACCGATCGCGAACGCGTGCGGCGGGAACGCGAATTGCGCGCCGTGGGCCGTGCGTTCATCTACCCCGTGCTCACCGTCTGGCGCAATCGCAGCCTGATTCGCGTGATGGTGCGGCGCGATATTCTGGGGCGGTATAAAGGGTCGTTCGGCGGCTCGTTCTGGACCTTCATCAACCCGCTGCTGCTGATGCTGACTTACTTTTTCGTATTCGGTGTAGTGATCCGCGATCCCTCCCTCACGCGGTCGGAATTCGCGCTCTATTTTCTCGCCGGCATGCTTCCCTGGCTTCCCTTCAGTGAGGCTGCCGGACGCGCGCCCAACGTCGTCCTGGAGCATCGGAATTTCGTCAAGAAGTTGGTGTTCGCAGTGGAGACGCTGCCTGTGAACCTGGTGGTGTCGGGCCTGGTCACGGAGTTGTTCGCCGTGATTCTATATTGCGGCTTCCTGTTGGCGATACGGCACAGCATTCCGCTCACCCTCGTTTGGCTGCCTCTGCTACTCATCCCGCAAGTTCTCTTCACGGCGGGGATTTGCTGGTTCCTGGCCGGGCTGGGCGCATTCTTTCGCGACCTGGGACAGATTATCGGGTTCGTCCTGACGGTCTGGTTTTTCACGACGCCCATTTGCTATCCAGAAAAGCAACTGCTCGCGCAGGCTCCCTTAATGACCCGGAACCCGATGTACATCCTGGTCCACGGCTACCGCGAGATTCTGCTGGCGAACCGCGCTCCCGACTTCGGGCCGCTGTGGAAGCTGTCGGTATTGGCTATTCTAGTCTTTGTGCTCGGCCACGCATGGTTTTATAAATTGAGAAAGTCCTTCGCGGACATGATCTAGGGCACTCGCGATTGCGCCACAAACTCACCGCCGCGCTGCTGGCCTTCGGGCCGGTCGGCATCCTCCTGGTTTCCCTACTCGACTCATTGGTGATTCCGCTTCCGGCCGGGGTGGACGTGCTGGTGCTCACCATCGCGGCGAATGAGCCGCGGCGCGCGTACTTCGCAGCATTCATGGCAGTCCTTGGGTCTACCGCTGGCAATATCGCACTCTTCGTGGCGGTGCGTCACGGCGCGCGCTGGCTGGCTAAAGACAGCACGCCTTCGCTGCGCCGGCAGAAGTTCCAGCAATGGTTTCACCGCTACGGTTTGCTTACCGTATTCATCCCGTGCGTCACGCCAATGATCCCGTTCCCCCTGAAAGTGTTCGTTGTATCCGCAGCGGTGCTGCACACACCGCTCTTCAAGTTCCTGCTGGTGGTGCTGGTGGCGCGCTGCCTGCGCTATTTCGGCGAAGCCTGGCTGGGATTGCACCTGGGGCCGCACGCCGACGCCTTCCTGCAACGCAATGCCTGGCTGCTGCTTGCACTGGCGCTGGCGATGACGGCGGTGTTCTACATGGCCATCCGCTGGAGGGAAGGCCGCAGGCAAAGGCAGTCGTAAGTCATCGGACTCCGTAGGACATACTTCGGGTTGTCAGGCGCGTTTCGGAGAGCCGGAAGGGCGCCAGGGGAGCCGGCGCCTCTCTTTAATTCGAGATCGCCGTGTAGAGCGTCTGCGTACCGAAAACGACTGTGCCGTTCTCATTCACGCTGACGGTGACAGGCACCGCCGCAATCTGTCCGACAGGTACGCTGATGGCGGGCACAATCACGTTGAACTGGTACAGCCCCAGGTACCCGGTGGTGGCCGTCTGCGGCGCCAACCCGGCATACGTCACCTGCGCCTGCACGCCGTTGAAATAGAAGTTCGGCGCGACCGGAAGACTCAGGCCGTTGGCCACTTGCGGCACGGTGCCGGGCGGGCTGAGAGGAACCTGCGCGAAGCCGATCCCGTAGAACACGATGGTGTCTCCGGGCTTCGCAGCGCGCGAACCGATCCCGGCAAATGAGGCCGTCGGGAATGCATACGTGGTCAGATCGGGAAATAGCGCCCCGGCCCACGCCACCTGCTGTTGCGCCTGCTTGAGACTTCCGCTGCCGTTGCCCACCAGGCCGGTGAAATCGGTGCTGAAAACCGCGGGGGCGTAGAGTGCGGGTTCTTCCAGATTGACGTTCACGTTGTAAGCTTTGCTGCTTCCTGCGGAGGTGCTCACGATCACCGGCTGCGACCCCAGGCCGACGGTCCCCGGCACCTGCACATTCACCTGCGCAGCGCTGATGTACTCCACGAACGCCGCTTGGCCGCCAATCGAAACCGTCGTGTTATTCAGACCGGTAGGAGCGTTGATGCCATTGATACCGGTAAAATCGTTGGCACCCCATTGGCGTGTGGTGGCGGCGAGGTTGGAACCGTAGATTTCAATCCAGGATCCGGGCGCCACCGCTGAAAGGGCGCCGAAATCGCTGGCGCTGATCACGCCGCTGGCCGTCCTGATGGCCGGCGCCGGCGCTCCCGTTCCAGAGGACGAACTGGGGGCCAGTTTGCGGATCACACTGTTTCCGTAGTCCGCCACGTAAAGGTTGCCGGAGGAATCGATGGTGATGGAATACGGGCTGTTGAACTGCGCGCTGAGCGCGGGGCCGCCATCGCCGCTGAAGCCCGGGTTGGGCGCGTTGGCGCTGAGGCCGGCGACCGTATGGATCAGGCCGTCCGGTGTCACCACCCGGATCACGTCGTTAAAGGTATCGCAGATATATACATTGCCCGCGGCGTCTACCGCCACGCCGGTGGGATCGTTGAGCAGGGCGTCGGTGGCCAGGCCGCCATCCCCGGAGTAACCGAAAGCTGTGGTCGAACTGCCGGCCAGCAACGAAATGGTGCCGGTGGCCAGCACCACCTTGCGGATTTGATTGTTGAAGCTGTCCGCAAAATAGAGGTTGCCGTTGTTATCCACCGCAACCTGTGCCACGCCATTCAAGTGAGCGGCCAACGCCACTCCGCCGCCGTTGTCGTACCCCACCGTTCCGGTCCCCACGATGGTGTTGATGATGCCGGTAGCGGCGTATACTTCGCGGATACGGTCGTTGCCGATGTAGTTCAAGTCGGCATAGGTCCCATAGTCGGAAATGATCAGGTTGCCCGCAGGGTCGAAAGCGATCCCGGTCGGGTCGAACAGCGCCGAGGCGGTGGCCGCGCCGCCATCGCCGGAGAATCCCTTGCCCGCGGCCTGCGAGCCGGCGAATGTGGAAATCACACCCGACGGGTTCACCATGCGGATCACGCCGTTGTTGAAGTCCGAAAAGTAAAAGTTGCCCTTGCTGTCCACCACGATCGAATCGGGGCCGTTGAGCTGTGCGCTGATCGCCGCCTTGCCGTCGCCGGAGTAGCCGGCGCTATTATTACCCGCCACCGTGGAAATGTTCCCGGTGCTGGCGGTGACCATGCGGATCACGTCGTTGACCTGATCGCAGATATACATGTTGCCCTTGGAATCGAAGGCGACACTGGCGGGACCGTTGAGATACGCGCTGATGGCGGCATATCCGTCTCCCCCGTACGAGGGCGACGATGGCGGCCCCTGGCCGACCACGGTCGAGATGGTAAAACTCGGGACCGTTGACTGCGCCAGGCATAAAGCCGGCACGGAAAGAGACACCGCCACGGCCAGCCCAAACGCGGCTGCCCGGACCCACTCAGGCTTATATGAATACTTCATCGGAATCGAAAGATGCATTGCTAATTACTTCAGTTTCTCAGAATTGCGAGACTTTTGGGCTGTTCTCACCGGTGCACACTGTGAACGTTCGGCCCACCGTTTACCAGATGCGGCAGGCGTTCTGGCGCATCATGGGCTGTCCGGCTTTGCAGGAGAACGCCCGGCCGAACTGTGGCATGTTGGCGACCACTCCGTTGATGCGGTATTCGTCCGGCGAATGCTCATTGGTGACCGCGTTGAGGCGCTTATTCTCCGGCCGTTCATCGCCGCAGGCCCACTGCGCCATACCGATAAAGAAGCGTTGGTCGGGCGTGAATCCATCGATGGGCTGGAGATCTTTGCCCTTGGTCGCGGCCTTCCAGGCGATGTACGCCAGGGTGGTGCCGCCCAGGTCGGCGATGTCTTCGCCGGCGGTGAGCTTGCCGTTAATCTTGATGTTGTCGATTACCGTATAGCCGGAATACTGATCGGTCACACAGGAAGCACGCTCCACGAACTGGGTGGCGTCCTCTTTGGTCCACCAGTCGCGCAGATTACCCTTGGCGTCGAACTGGCGGCCCTGATCGTCGAATCCGTGAGTGAGCTCGTGGCCGATGGTGGCGCCGGTATTCCCGTAATTGGGCGCGTCGTCCATCTTCGGATCGTACAGCGGCGGCTGCAGTACGCCCGCCGGGAAATTGATGTCATTCATTTGCGGGTCGTAATAAGCATTGACGGTGGGCGGCGTCATCTGCCATTCTCCGCGGTCCACTGGCTTGCCGATTTTGGCGAGCTCGCGCTTTGCCTCGAAGACGGTGGCGCTGACCACGTCGCCCAGAAAATCGCCGCGCACCACGTGGACGGAGCTGTAGTCGCGCCACTTGTCGGGGTATCCGATCTTATTGAGTACGCCGTGCAGTTTGATGAGCGCCTGCTTCTTGGTTGCCTCGCTCATCCAATCGAGGTGCTCCAGTTCGCCCTGCATCGCGGCTTCGATTTCGTTGGTCATGGCGAGCGTGGCGGCCTTGGTCGCCGGCGTGAAGGTCTTGGCGACGAAGGCCTGTCCCAGCGCTTCGCCCAGATCGCGGTCCACGTAACTGACGCAGCGTTTCCAGCGCGGCCGCATGGCGGTGACGCCGCGCAGAGTCTTGCTATAAAAATCGAAACTTGCCTGCACGAAGGGTTGGGAAAGGTAAGGCGCGGCGGAATGGGCCACGTGCCAGCGTAGATAGGTCTTCCAATCGGCAATCGGCCGCGTCTTGAGCTGCTGCTCCAGTTCTTTGAAGAAGGCTGGTTCGGTGACGTTGAGAGTGGCGGGCGCCGGTAGTCCGAGTCCGGCCCAATACGCGTCCCAGTTGAAATCGGGAGTGAGCGCCATGATTTGGGAGCGTGTCAGCTTGTGGAATTGTTTGTACGGATCGCGCCGTTCCACACGAGTGAGCGTGGACTTCGCCAGGTCCGTCTCGATGGCCATGACGGTCTGGGCGCCGGCGCGCGCGGCGTCGGGCGAATCGCCCAGGAGCGCCAGCATGGCGGCCACATGATCGAGATACTGGGTGCGGATTTGCTGCGATTTGGCGTCGGGATTCACATAGTAATCGCGATCGGGCAGTCCGAGGCCGCCCGACAAGGCGAACGCGATGACGCGGCTGGAATCGGCATAGTCCTGGGACGACGTGAAGGCGAAGAGGGTGTCGTCACCTGCCTCCAGATGGATGTTCGCCAGTAACGCGGGAATGTCCTTGACGCTCTTCAGCGCGGCGATCTGGCGGAGTCGCGGCTGGAGCGGCGCTGCGCCGGCCTTCTCTACCGCGGCTTCATCCATGCAGGCGGAAAAATAATCGCCGATCTTCTGTTCCACCGGCGTGCGGCTCGCATCGGCCTTCGCGGCCTCGTCGAGAATGCCCCACAAATAGCGCTGGTTCTCGTCGGTCAACTTGCCGTACACGTCCCAGCGCGCCTGGTCGGGCGGGATGGGATTGAGCTTGTTCCAGTTGCCGCAGGCGTATTGGTAGAAATCGACGCACGGATCAGCCGCCCGGTCCAGGAATTTGGTTTCCAAACTGGGGGTGTAGGGCAGGGACGTCAAGGGACGGTCCTGGGCGACCAGAGCGATCGGAATCAGAAGCAGAATTACACGCACGGAAAGCAGGTTAGCACACCGCTACGGGCGGGGCCGTTCGTGCAGGATCATCCAGGAGGTGCCGAAGCGGTCGCGGAGCATGGCGAAGCGGAAAGCGAAGAAGGTCTCCGCCATCGGCATAAAGATCTCGCCGCCATCCGAAAGCAGCGCGTAGATGCGTTCGGCTTCTTCGTTGCTCTCGACAATCAGGGAAAGGTAAGCGCTCCGCATGGGCTGAAAGCGGGACGGCGGAACATCGGCGCCCAACAGCTCCGTCTCTCCCAGTGCGATACGGGCGTGCAGGATGGTATCCCGCATGTCCGCCGGCGCGTCAGGCGAATTCTGGCCATGCGTCAGCATCATCGAAATCTTCCCGCCCAGATGCTGTTCGTAGAAGCGGAAAGCGTCGGCACAGTTTCCGCCGTAGTTGAGATAGGTGTAAAGCTTCACTCAGACGTGATATCAGATCGACGTAGCGGACGCAATCTGAGCGGCGGACTTATTGCGCCTTACGCAGCCAGTCGCCCAGGATAGCCGTCTGAGTGGAGTCCGCTCCCTCCGCCGGCGCCAGCCGATAAGTCTTCTTCGCATTCCGCGCTATGGCCACTTCCACATCCATCGGCGCGCCGTCGCGTTCCACGTGCAAGCGGATCTTTTCGCCCGGCTGGTGGGAGTTGATGGCGTCATTCAACGCCGGAGCGGTGGCGGCCGCGCCATTCACTTCGAGGATGCGGTCGCCGGCCTTCAGGCCCGCTAATGTGGCAGGTGAATCCGCGGCGACATCCGTGACCACCAGCCGAACAGCCGGCACTGCCGACCGTCCGCCTCGGCCTCCCCGGCCTCGGCCCGCCGGCATCTCGCTGGGCGGAATCGACTGTGTATCGGTGTCGAGCCCAATGAATCCGCCGGGCGCGTCCTCAGTGGTCGAATCGAGTTTCAGCCCGGCCAGCGCGAAGTAGCGCGCGTAATCCACCTCTTTGGTTGTGGAGGCGTAAGCGAACACCTCATCGAGCTTGGCGCCCGCGGCGCTCTCGCACTCGGCGCGAAATTCCGCGTCGGTGAATCCCCGCTTTTTGGTGACATAAAACTTGCGGTAGAGCGCGCGCATCACGTCGTCGAGCGATTTGCGATTGCCACTGCCTTGCCGGATCGACAGATCGAGCATCGCGCCCAACATCGCACCGTTGTTGTAGTAAGAGATGGTGGTATTGCGATCGCCGGCCACTCCCGATCCCGAATTCCAGGTGTTCTGGCTGGATTCCGTGGCCGACTGGTAATGGTGGCCGGATGCGTTTTCGAATGTCCCGATGGCATTCGCCAGCTTGGCGAGATATTGCTCCTTCGTCATGAGCCCGGCGCGAACCAGGATCAGGTCCTGATAGTAGACCGAAAGCCCCTCCGACACCCACAGCATATTGGTGAGATTCTCCTGGTCGTAATCGAACGGGCCCAACGCCAGGGGACGAATGCGCTTGACGTTGAAATTGTGGAAATACTCGTGACAGATGAAGCTCAACCAGCGCAGGTATCCGGTGGGTGTACTCAGGGTGGTTCCGTCAAACTGATTGGAGGAGGAGTTGGAGTGCTCGATCCCGCCGCCGCCGCGGCCCATCATCAGAAAGGTGTAGTGTTTGTACGGCACCTCGCCCATCAGTTGGGTCGCCGCGGTGACCATGGTCTGCAGATCGGCGACCATCTTGGGGCGATCGACATCGGCCGCCACGTTCTCCACCGCTACGAAGTGCGGTACACCCTTCACTTCGAAATGGTAATACTCCTGATTGCCGATGAGGATCGGGCAATCGTACAGCGTGTCGAAATCGGGAGCTTCGAAAGTGTTCGTCCGGCCGCGCACCGGCTCGAGTCCGGTGGCGATCTGTTTCCAGTTGGCAGGCACATCGAGGGTTACCGTCAGAGCGTGTTGTGGTCGGCCGGCAGGATGCACGAACAGGGCGGCGGGCGACAGGTAGGCGCGATCTTCTCCGAGATAGTTATTGGCGGCGAATACCACGTTGGCGAAGACGTCGTAGCTCAGGACCACCACAGGAGCGTTCTCCGCCACGATGCGCCACGTGTTCCGGGTGACCTTCTCCCAGGCAAGCGCATTCCCCGCGGCGTTCTCGGCGCGAAAGTTGGAGACGTTCCGGGAATAGTCGCCAATGCCGTAATATCCCGGCGACCATTGCGGCAATTGAAAGTCTTGCAGTTCGCCCTGCAGGCCGTCGCAGCGAAACATCACGTGGAAGGTGTGGTTGGCCGGTTGCGGCATGGAGACAGTGAAGGCCATGGTCCCATCCGCCAGGCAGGCGCCGGCGAGAAGTACGAAAAGAAGAGCGGTACGGCGAAACATGACGCGGAGTCTAACGAGCGGCGCGGAGCAATGTCAACTGAGCGTCTCGCCAACTGCCCGGCGGCCATACTCTCCATGGTCAAATACGGCTAGATTTCCCACTCCACCTGCTTCAAGGGTCCGATCCCGAAAACGAAAATCGCCGCGCCGGCGAACGCCACCACCGCCGACACGGCAAAAGCCGGCGAGTATAATCCCGTTTTGTCGAGCAGCCAGCCGGTGACCGCCGGCCCCACCACTCCCGCAAAGTTGCCGATGCCGTTCTGCACCGCCGTCCATTTTCCCGCCGCATGCGGACCGGCCAGCGTCTGCGTGACTGCCCACACGTTCGAAGCGAACATCCCATAGCAGAGGCAGGCCAGCATCAGCAGCGCCATGGCGATCGTCTCGTCGTGCACCAGCGCCACCGGCAGAATGATTGTGGAGAGCGCCAGCCCCAGACCGGTGAACGTCTTGCGAACGCGTGTGGGCGTACCGCCGCGTGTAATCCAACGGTCGGAAATCCAGCCCGAGATCACGCTCGATATGGCGACCGCGAGAAAGGCTGACGCCGCCAACATCCCCATTTTCGTCTTCGAGAAGTGGCGTTCGGTTTCCAGATAATGCGGCAGCCAGATCACCAGGAAATACCAGAAGTAGTTCGAGCAGAACAGTCCCAGCCCGCTGCATAGCGCGGAGCGATGGCTCACGATCTGCAGGAGGCTCGGCACCTTGGTTTGATCCACCGGCGTGGAGAAAGCCTTCCCACGCGGCATCCAGATCAGCCACGGGATCAACCACAGCAAGCTGCCGAACCCCACCGCCACGAACAGCGCGCGCCATCCGAAATGCGCGATCGCAAGCGCGCCCACCAGCGAACCGAGCGCCGGGCCGCTCTTCGTGCCGGCATCGATCCACGCATTGGTGATGCCGCGATGGTTCTCCGGGAATTCGGTCACCACGATGCGCGAATAAGAAGGATAAGCCACCGATTCGCCCAGCCCCAGCACCAACCGCGTGGCGAACAGCATACCGAAGGTCGCCGCCACGCCCGTGGTCCCCATGGCGAGAGACCAAAGCAAGAAGCCGCCGGCCAGAATCCACGAGACGTTGAAGCGGTCCACCAGCCAGCCGGCGAATCCGAAGAGCTGCGAAAGGGCGTACGTCCACGAAAACGCGCCCAGCAGAAGGCCTAACTGCTCACCGTTGAGGTGGAATTCCTGCTGGATGTTGGTGGCGCCCACCGAGAGATTGGAACGGTCGATGTAATTGATGAAACCTGAGGCAACCAGCAGCGCCAGGACCTTCCATTCCCGGTTAGAGAGCACCACCGCATTCTAGTACAATCGAAGCGGCTCATGTATCGCTTTTGCGTATGCCTGATGCTCGCGGCGCGGCTGTTCGCGGGCGATCCGCGATACCAGTTGTCGGGACGCCTGACGCCGCCGGAGCCTGCGCTGGTAACGCTGTTCGGCGCTACCGAACCGTTCGAGAGCAGCGCACCAACCGACGACTCCGGCCGCTATCGCTTTCGCAAATTGAAGCCCGGGACGTACACCATCGCGGTCTACGTGCCCAGTCGCGGGGAGGCGCGGGCGACGGTGGAAGTAGGGCCCGGCACCGCCGACGCGCAGCACCGCGTCCGTCTCGATCCGCATTTCAAAAACTCCGATTTCGTCTTCAACGATGCCGTCCGCCGCCGCAATACCGTCTCCACGCGACAGCTCACCATCCCGGAGTCCGCCCTGCGCGAGTATCGCGAGGCGTCGAAGGATCTGGAGAAGCGCGATGTGGACTCGGCGCGTGAGCGGCTGGAACGCGCCGTCCAGATTGCGCCGCAGTTCGCCAATGCCTGGAATACCTTGGGGACCATCGCCTACCAGACGCGCCAATACGCGCGCGCCGAGCAGTGCTTTCGCACCGCGCTCGACCAGGACCCCACAGCGTACGAGCCGCTGGTCAATCTGGGCGGCGTGCTCATCGATACCCATAAACTCCCCCAGGCGCTGGTCTACAACCAGAACGCCGTGCTGGACCGCCCGCAAGACGCGCTGGCCAATTCGCAACTCGGGCTCACCTATTTCTATGTGGGCAATTTCGACCTGGCGGTGAAGTATCTGGAAATCGCGCGGCGCATCGACCCGTCACATTTTTCGCACCCTCAACTGGTGCTGGCGGAAATCTATTTGCGGCGGGGGGAGAATCGCGCCGCGGCACATGTGCTGGAGAATTTCGTGCAGCACCACCCCGACTACCCGACGGCGGCCCGCATTCGGGAGAACATCGCAAAGCTGAGACAGTGACGGCATATACTACGGCTATGGCGTCCATTACGCGCCCCATGACGGTGGAAGAATTTCGCGAGCTTCCCGAGGACTCCGGTCCGGTCTATCATGAACTCCGCCACGGAGCGGTGGTCGCTGTGGTTCGTCCCAAACTGAAGCATGCTCTGATTCAGCGCAGCCTGCGTGTGTTGCTTAGCGGGTTTGCGGAACCCGGCAGTTATGTAGATACAGAGGTCGCTTACCGCCCTTTGCCCGAGCACGAGCTTTGGGTGGCCGACGTGGCGTACGTGTCGGCGGAGCGATTTCGCGAGGCCGACCCCAACGATAATATTCGCGGCGCACCGGAGTTAGTGGTCGAGGTGCTTTCCCCGTCGAATACCGTCGCCGAGATCTTCGAAAAGGAGCGGGTCTGCCTGTCGAACGGCGCGCGCGAGTTCTGGGTGGTCGATCCCGACCGCGGTCAGATCAAGGTCACCACACCCGACGGCCGGACCGTCACGTGGCAAGGCGATGCCGAAATCGCGGTGCCATTCGGCAGCCGGGGCAAAATCAAAGTCTCCGAGATCCTGCGCTACGATACGCGCTGACCGCCACAAGTGGTTTGAAGGTCGTTCACCAGATCGGCCTGCGGGTGTTGGACCGGCCTTCCGCTGTTTTGTTCAAACTGCTGGTTCGGCGCGCGGCGCACGCAACCCTGCGTGCCGCGACTTGCTGGCCCTCACCGCCAATAAGCGAGACTGAATAGCATACGCCATGACCGGCGCCGCGCAAGGCCTCGATTGCCTTCGCCAGATCGTCTTCCTTCACCAGAACGTAGTCGGTATCGAATGTCGACAGCGCGAAAATGCTGACGCCGGCCTTCGCCAGCGGCGCGGCGATAGCGGCCAGCACCCCGGTGAGCGAAAACTCCAGCGGACCGGCCACCTGCATCAGGCGCCATCCCGCCTCGCACTTCGCGTTTTCCGGCGCGTGCACCTCGTCGCAGACCACCGATAATTCGTCGGGCGTCCGGGTGGCCGAAAAGAAGTGTTCGGGGAGCGACGCATCCGGCGCCAGCCGGCACACTGAATAGCGGCCAGGCAGCACGCGCAGATCGCTCACGCGATTTCCATCCATGACCGCACGCGCCGTACGGCGCCGGCGGGGTCGTCGCGGATTTCGTAGACCCAGAAGCGTATGATGTCCCAGCCGAGGTCCGCCAGCCGGCGGGAGCGGATCTGATCGCGCCGGCACAACTCGCCATCCCAGTTGCGATGGTAGTTCTCGCCGTCCACTTCGATGTCCAGCTTGCGCTCACCTTGGAAGAGTGCGAAATCGAGTGTGTAAGGCGCCTCTTCGTACTGCGGAACGGGCGTGAGGCCGGCGGCATGCAGCACGCGATAGAGCGTGCGCTCCCACTCCGATACCTGCTCGGGATGTTCCACCGGTGGATATTCCGGTCCGCCGGATGCAATCGCGCCGCGGCCCGTCTCACGCGGCGCCAGTCCACGAGCATATTCGGCGAAGCTGGCGAGATACGCGATGCCCGAATCGAGCGCCGCCTGCCGGTCGCCCACCACCACCAGTTCGGAGCGCGCGCGCGTGATCGCTACGTTGAACAGATTGCCGTGATTCTTGAGGAAGCGCAGCATGCCGTCGTTGGCGCCCTGTGAGACCACCGGCGAAAAGAAAATCACGTCGCGCTCGTCGCCTTGAAATCCGTGGACCGTGTCGACCACGAACTGCAGAGCGGCCAGACGATGCGTCAGTTCGCGATCCTGATGCACCAGCGTGCGGATCCGGTTGGCCTGCGCGCGGAAGGGGGTGACCACTCCGATGGCGCCGTTGTAACCGCGTTCCACCACCAGCTTGCGCACCGCGGCGATGACCGCGTCGGCTTCCGGTCCGTTGAGCGCGCCGCCGGTCGGCGGGCGCATTACCTTGCCCTTCACGTCCTGCCAGCGAACCGCCGGACCGGGCGCTTCGCCCTCGGCGTGCGGCCTCTTCAGTCGCTCATGATCGGTGGCAATGCGCAGCGATCCGCGATAGAAGTGCCGGTTCGAAAACGAGATGATGTCGCGGTGCGAGCGATGATGATCGCGCAGATTCACGAGGTCTTCGTAGCGGCACCAGCTGCGCGCCAGATCGAACAGCGAGTTGACGGAGTAAGCCCACGCCGCGTGGCCCTCGGCCAGCCCGTGCGCGGCGAGCATCAGGCGGTCCTGCTGCGGTGCCAGCGTACTCACATGCTTGAGCTGCAGCGGATCGCCGATGATGACGGCGCGGCGTGCGCGGTAGAGCAGCGGCAGCGCGGAAGCGATATCGCATTGGCTGGCCTCGTCGATCACCACCAGGTCGAAGAAGCCGGGCTCGAACGGCAGCCGTCCGCGAGCCGAAAGCGAGGTCACCGCCCAGCACGGCAGAATCTTCGCGACCTTGGGAAATAGCGTATAGTAGCGGCGGAATACGCGCCGTCCGGCGCCTTCTCCATACCCATCGCCGCCCGCGATCATCTGCAGAAGGGATACGTATTCGCTCAGTAGCTTGCGTTTTTCCGGAGTCCAGCGAGTGGGCCGCAGGCGCAGCCACGATTGCCACAATTCAAGCGAAGTGTGCGCCGATTCGTCGGCGATGGCCGTCAAGTCGCGCGCCAATTGCTCCAGCGGCCGGGCGGCGAGAAGTTCCTCCAGCCCGGCGCCGTAAGTGTGCACTCGCTCCGCCCAATCCAAACGGCGGGCGAACTCCCTGGCGAACGCCTCACAAGTCTCCAACCCCAGATCGCTCGGGGGAGCCGCCATGCCGAGCGCTTCCGCATCGCCCGATAACTCGCGCGCCGCTTCCACCACTCGCTCCATGCGGCGCATTCGGGAATCGCCCAGCAGTCGCCCCATGGCGCCGGGTGCCGATTCCTTCGCTGCCTCAATCGCCGCATTGAGCGTTCCCAAACGGCGCAGGGCGGCGTCCGTGTCGGCGGACCGCAGCGCGGCGAAACGCTCCTCTCCGAAAAGCACACGCGCAGGTTCAGCCGCGCGCTCCCCTTCATCCACGCGATTCCGCACGCTCATCACCTCGGCGATCTGGTGCTGTGTGGCGTTGAAGCGTTCGCAATCCTGACGATGCTGGCGCGTCAGCCAGTCGTAGCGCGCTACCGCGTCGGGGGGCGTAGTCTCGGCCAGGCCGGAGGTGAGGTGCTGCGCCACGCGCGCATGATGCTCTTCCTTGCCGAGCCGCAGCAGCAGCGGATACGGCCCCAGATCGTTGATGCGCTGCTCCACCACGTCCACCGCGTGATTGTTCTTGCTGGAAAACAGCACGCTCGATTCCAGCCACGCCTGGTTGGCCAGCAGCGACGTCACCACTTGCGATTTGCCCGTTCCCGGCGGACCGGTGACCACCGTGAGTGGCGCGCCCAGCCCCTGTACCACGGCCTGGCGCTGCTCGGTGTTGAGCGGCAGCACTTCCAGAATAGGGCGGTCTGCCACCGGTGGAGTATCGAGATTCTCGCCGCTCAACCACTGCCCCAGCGCCGTGCCGCGCAGTGCCGTTTCATCGAGCTGCATAAGCTTGCGCAGTTCGATCTCGAGCCCGTAGGTGTAGGGCGAGCGCGTGCCGGCGAACAGCACCGCGCGATTGTAGATACCCGCCGCGGTGAGCTCAGTTAGCGGCTCGCCAGTGGAAAGTGTGTACGGGTCGAGATTCTCGCGCCAGTCCCAATCGGGCCGGTTGCGCTGCAGACGCAGTACGATTTCATCCCACTCCGGAAGTTCCTCTTCGGGATTGGCGAGGCCAAGTTCGTCGGCCAGATGGATTACTTCGTCGATCAGGTTGCCGCTATCCGCCGCGGGCAGGGATTTCAGCACTTCCATGTTAAACAGCGGCACTGCGTTCGACACGCGCAATGGCGCGCCCGGCTCGTCGATCCGCTCTTCTACCGGATATAACAGCACCGGTTCCAGCCGCATCTCGTCGTGATTGCGCACGAATAGCGGGCGCAGGCGCACGGCGTACCCAATATAAAGCGTGAGTTGGCCCTGCTCGCGGCGCACTCGCTGCGCCAGTCGCTTGGTGGCGCGATCGGTAGCCCAAAACTCGTGGCCAGGATGGAGGAAGGGCAGTTCGCCCAGCGGCACATAGTCGCTGCCGTCGGCGGGCAGGCTGACGCCGGCGCCGCTTTCGCGCGACAGGCATTCCAGGTAGTAGCGGCAGAGGTTCGCCAGGAACGTGCGCGGTGCAGGAGCGGCGCCGGCATCGTGTGTCGAAACAGTTCGGGTCCACCAGCGGTAGGCGTTGTCCTGGGTGACGGCGCCGCCATCGAGAGCATGCAGCGCCGCCACCACCTGCGAGCGCTCAATCGCGAGTTCCTCCGCGATCTGCTGCGCCTTGAGGCCGGGTTTGCGGGCAAGAAGCTGCTGGATTCGATCCGCTGCGTTCATCGACCTTCCAGAGTATCGTACGCCACGGCCGAATCTGCGGAGGATTGGCGGCACGCCGCCCGACATGTGGCCGACATAGTAGGAGAACCATCCTCGCTCACCACGAAATAAGCGGAACTCAGGCCGCCGAGGATGCGCAGCGCGGCTCGTCGGGCACTCGTCAGTGTGGCGGCCTCCGGACCGTTCTCGCGGAATACTCCGAACAGCACATGCTCCGGTCCCACGTGCCGATGCCCCAGGCGCTCCGCTTCTTCCGCGGCATGCCTGCGCTGGTGGAAATACTCCCGTCCGCTCGCGTGCTTCGACCGCTTGCTGCAGCACGTTGCATCCAACGCCGCCAGGGGCAATCGTAGGGAAGTCCTCGCGCAGCAGCCCGGAAGAAGGCGCGCTTCCCGTTTATCTTTCGAACATAACTTCTCCGGCTTTCCGCAGTCTGCACCCATGAGATAATTTCATCCAGAGGTGCTTAGCAGGTTCATCCGCGTAGTATCCCTGCTCGGGGCGGTGGGTGGGGCGGCATTGTTCGGCCAGTCGGTACCGGCGGAGCATTTCGTCCGCGACGACCTGCGCCCTTACTACGCCCACACCGGCTTCGCATGGCGCATCGACCGCATGCCGCACTTCGAGCTGAATTACGAGGACGGCACAGAGGCCGCGCGACGGATTACGCAGCTCGAAGAAGTGGCCCGGCGGGCGCGCACCTCCATTCTGGAAATGCTGGGCGAACCCGATTACCAGCCCATCATCCACGTCTTCTTCGTAGAGTCCATCGAGCGCATGAAGGAACTGATCGGCTCGGAAGTCATCGGCCGGTCGCGGCCTACCCAGCATGCCGTGTTCTGCGTGGTGGCGCCGTTTTCGGAATTGAGCCTCAAGCACGAATTGACGCACGAAATCGCCAGCAATCTCTGGGGGCCGGCGGAGCACTGGCTGGAAGAGGGCCTGGCGAACTTCGCGGTGGACAACAAGTCATCGCTGATGAAACGCCAATGTCTCGGCATGCTTCAGAGCAGGGAATGGATTCCCCTGAAAAAGCTGGTGAACCCCGGCTGGGAATCGTCCAGTTACTCGCCCGATGACACCTATCCCGAATTGGGCGGCTTCGTGGAATATTTATACGAAACTTACGGCATCGAGCGCCTGCAGCGGATCTGGCGCGGCGGCAGCAGGACTATCAGGACGGTCTACGGCAAGGGCCTGACACATCTGCAGGCGGACTACCGCACCGACTTAGTCAAGCACCGGCCGGAAGTACACGACGCGATTAACTTGCCCGGCCACGACGACCAGGAATAACTTACTTCCCTAGAAAGAAGTTGCCCACCAGCATGGCGTCGATGCCCGAGGAGTAGAAGCTGCGCACGGCATCGCGCGGCGTGCACACCAGCGGTTCGCCGAACAGATTGAAGGACGTGTTGTAGAGCACCGGCAGGCCGGACGCCTTGCCCGCCGCGTGCAACAGTTTCCAGTACAGCGGATTCTCTTCACGCTCCACCGCATGGATGCGCACCAGGTCGCCGGCCAGGATGGCGGCCGCGAACTGCTCGCGGTATTCTGCCCGCACTCGTCCCACCGTGGCCAGGAAGCGGGCGTTCGCGCCCACGTCGAAATACTGCGCGCAGAGTTCCGCCGGCACGCTGGCGGCGAACTTGCGGTTGGCCTCGCGATGCTTGATGAAGAGGTTCAGATTCTCAGTGGAATATGGATCGAGCGGCGAGGCCAGAATGCTGCGATTGCCGAGCGCGCGCGGTCCGAATTCCATGCGCCCGTGCATCCACGCCACGATCTTGTTGTCTGTCAATTGCGCCACCGCGGTATCCACGATCTCATCGGTCGTCAGCAGGTAACGGAAGCGCAGTTTGCAGTTTTCGAGCACGCGCTTGGTGTCGGCCGCCGGGTAGGCGGGCCCGAGCGAAAGCGTCCGCAGCGGCACGCGCGCCTCCTGGCGGTACACCGTGTGCCAGGTATTGAGCACCGCGCCGATCGCCGTTCCGGCGTTGCCCGCCACCGGTTGGACGAAAACGTTCGACTCGCCCAGCGCCTGTTCCAGCGCAGAAACCAGCAGCGCATTCAAGCCCAGGCCTCCGGCCAAGCAGAGATTGCGCGCCGGACCGGCAAGCCGCAGCGCCGCCGCCTCCACAGCCTTCTGAATGCCGGCGGCGAGGTGAGCGCGCATCGCCTCGGGGATCGGATCGCCCTCTTTCAATCCCAGCCGTTCGTAAAAGCGCGCGCTGAATCCGCCGGATTGCAGCCGTTCGGTGGAAAAGAAGGAGCGGTCGGGCCGCGGACCGGAGTCCGATACGTTCAAAATCTCCAGATAAAGATCGCGATACCGCTCGTCGCCCACTACCGAGAGCCACTGGACCTTGTGTTCGTCTTCGTTGGCTGAAAATCCGAGCAATTCGGTCACACGGCCGTAGAGATCGCCAAGCGAATCGGGCGGGTACTGCTCGTGATCGAGCGTCATCACCGTGCCGTCGGCCTGCCAGCGGGAGCCGCAGCGGAAATCGCCGCCGCGATCGAGTGTCAGCACCGTCGCCTGCGCGAAGGGTGATGGGTAATACGCCGACGCAGCATGCGCGCGATGATGTTCCACCAGCACCATGCGGCTTTGCGGAAATTGCGCGCGCAGTTTAAGCAGAAAGTCCGATTCGGGGATGGGACGCACGATCGCGACCGCGTCCACGTCTTGCGTTTTGGCGCCGGCGAGTTCCAGACAGATGGCGATGGAATGGTCGGGCAATCCATCGGTTGCGCCCCAGTGGGTGCGCCGGCGGACGAGCTTCGATTCCTCCACTGCGGCGACGATCTCGCCGTCTTTGAGGATCGCGCTAGCGGCATCGCCCAGGATGCCGCCGATTCCGAGAATGATCATTTGCCGCCCTTGGTTTGCTTCTCGATCTTCGCCCACGTGTCCTTCAACCCCACGGTGCGATTGAAGACCAGTTTGCCGGGCGCCGATTCGAGGTCCACCGCGAAGTACCCCAGGCGTTCGAACTGGAAGCGATCGCCCACCGCGGCGGTGGCCAATGACGGCTCCGCCTTGGCTTGCACGATTTCCAACGAATGCGGATTCAGATTGGCGGTGAAGTCCTGCCCTTCTTCCGTCTCGCCGGGGTTCTCTTTTGAGAAGAGGTTGTCGTACAACCGCACTTCCGCGTCGATGGCGTGTGCGGCCGATACCCAGTGGATCGTCGATTTCACTTTGCGTCCGTCGGGCGCGTTGCCGCCGCGCGTCGCGGGGTCGTAGGAGCAGTGGATCTCGGTGATCTCGTCCTTCTCGTCTTTCTCCACGCCGGTGCAGGTGATGAAGTAGCCGTACCGCAGGCGCACTTCCTTGCCCGGCGACAGGCGGAAATATTTGGGCGGCGGGATCTCGCGGAAATCGTCCTGCTCGATGTACAGTACCTTGGAGAACGGTACGGTCCGCGTTCCCGCGGAGGCGTCCTCGGGATTGTTCACCGCCTCCATCTCGTCCACCTGGCCTTCAGGATAGTTGTCGATCACCACCCGCAGGGGTCGCAGCACGGACATCACGCGCCGCGCGGTGCGATTCAGATTCTCTCGCACGTGGTGTTCCAGCAGACCGAGTTCGATGGTGCCGTTGGTCTTCGATACGCCGATGGCGCCGCAGAAACTGCGCAGTGCTTCCGGCGGATAGCCGCGCCGCCGGATTCCGGCGAGCGTAGGCATGCGCGGATCGTCCCAGCCGCGCACATGCCCGTCCTGCACCAGTTGCAGCAGCTTGCGCTTGCTCAACAAGGTGTACGTGACGTTCAGGCGATCGAACTCGATCTGCTGCGGATGGTAAATGCCGAGCGCGTCCACGTACCAGTCGTAAAGCGGGCGGTGATCTTCGAATTCCAGTGTGCAGATGGAGTGGGTGATGCCTTCAATCGAATCCGATTGCCCGTGCGCGAAGTCGTACATCGGGTAGATGCACCATTCGCTGCCGGTGCGGTGATGGTCGGCATGCAGAATGCGATACATCACAGGGTCGCGCATGTTCAGGTTGGGCGACGCCATGTCCACTTTGGCGCGCAGGGTGCGCGAGCCATCCGGGAATTCGCCGGCCTTCATGCGCTGGAAGAGGTCGAGATTCTCCTCTACCGATCGATTGCGATAGGGGCTCTCTTTACCCGGCTCGGTCAGGGTACCGCGCGTCTTGCGCACTTCCTCGGCGCTCAGGTCGCACACGAACGCCTTGCCTTCGCGGATCATCTGCAGCGCCCATTCGTAGAGCTGGCCGAAGTAGTCGGAGGCGTAGTAGAGTCCGTCCCACTGGAAGCCCAGCCAGCGGACGTTCTCCATGATGGAATCGACGTACTCCGTCTCTTCCTTGCAGGGGTTGGTGTCGTCGAAGCGCAGGTTGGTCTTGCCGCCGAACTCGCGCGCCAGTCCGAAATTCAGGCAGATGGATTTGGCGTGGCCCAGGTGCAGATAGCCGTTGGGTTCCGGAGGGAAGCGAGTATGCACGCGGCCTTTGAACTTGCCGGTCTGATTGTCCCCGACGATGATGTCGCGGATGAAATTCGAGGGCGCCGATGCTTCCGGCGTCTCCCCGGGATGAGACGGGTTCATAATGTTTTCAGCTTTCCGATCGCCTGGCCGATGCGGACCAGGCAAACGTCGCGGCCTAATACTTCCAGTGTGCCAAACAGCGGCGGCGCCGTCTTGCGGCCGCACACCGCAACGCGCACCGGCTCGAACATCTGCCCGGCCTTTAGTCCCAGGTCGCCCGCCGCAGCGCGCAGCGCGGACTCCAGTCCGTCATGCGAAAACTCCGCCGTGGCCAGCACCTCGCGCGCCTTTTCGAGCACTCGCAGCGCCATCGCCGCATCGCCCTTCTTGGGAATCAGCTCGGCGGGATCGTAGGGCGCGAGCTCGCCGGCGAAGAAGAAATCCGCCACCGCGAGCACATCGTTGAGCAGCTTGATGCGCTCGCGGATCAGCGGCGTGATGTGCGCCATCTTCTCTGCATCAATGGCGAAGCCGGCATGCTGCACCACCGGCAGCAGGCGGTCCGACAGTTCACCCACTGGCATGGTGCGGATGGTCTCCGCGTTGAGCCACACCGCCTTGGGATCGAACGGATCGTCATCTTTGAAATTGACCACCGCGTTGGAACGATTGACGCCTTCGAAGGAAAACGCGTCGATCAGTTCCTGGCGCGTCATCTGTTCGCGATCGTTCTTGGGAGACCATCCCAGCAGCACGATAAAGTTGGCGAACGCCTCGGGGAGGAAGCCGGAATCGCGGTAGGTGGTGACGCTCACCACCGGCCCGTGCCGGCGTTTCGAAAGCTTGGTGCCATCGGGCGCCACCAGCAGTGGCAGGTGCGCGAACTGCGGCGGAACCGCGCCGGCGGCCTCGAAGATCAGCACGTGCTTGAAGGTGTTGGTCAGGTGGTCCTGCCCGCGGATGATGTGGCTGATGTTGAGGTCGGCATCGTCGGCGCAGGAGGCCAGATGGTAGGTCGGCATGCCGTCGCTGCGCAGCAGCGCGAAGTCTTCGATATCGGCGGTGGATTTCGTCTGCTCGCCATACACGGCGTCGGAGAAGCGCACCAGTTCCACGTGGTCGCGCGGCACCCGGAAGCGCAGCGCGAACGGCTCGCCGGCGGCGGCGCGGCGATCGCTCTCTGCGCGTGTCATCTCGCGCATGCCTGCATTGAAAAGCCACGTGCCCTGGGCGCCCGATTTCTCGCTCTCGCCGGTCTGCGCGGGCGTGAAATCCCGGTAGGCCATGTCCTTTTCGAAAATCGCCTGCGCCACCTGCCGGTGCAGCGCCAGCCGTTCCGATTGCTTATACTCTTCGTCCCACCCGAGGCCGAGCCAGCGGAGCCCCTCGAAGATGGAATTGACCGAGACTTCGGTGTTGCGCGCGACGTCGGTGTCGTCGAGACGCAGAATCAGGGTGCCGCCGTGATGGCGCGCGTAGAGCCAGTTAAAAATAAAAGTGCGCGCGCTTCCGATGTGCAGAAATCCAGTAGGGGAAGGCGCAAAGCGAACTCGCAGCATGGGATAAGTCAGTATAACGCGTGGCGCAAAACTGCGGCCGTGGCATTCGGCCGGAACAGCCTGTTAATTGCTAGGGGGCGCCTGATGGAAGGAGGGGCCAAGGCGCGGGAAAACGGCTAGCAAGTACACGCGCGGCTCACCGCACCAATGCTGCCGCAGGGTGTGGGGCGCTGTTGGCGTCGGCACAGAACCTCCCCCCAATTCGGTATCTGTCCTCCGAGCAGATTGGGGAGAACGCGTACTTGGTTTGCGCATTTTGCAAGAAACATCCGAGGTGCGGGCGTGTCTAGAATGCCTACGAGGAAGAGCAAACAAGGCCAATCTCGGCGATTCAATCAGATCTAGTAGACTCTAATCTTAAGACTCTGCCTTTCCCGGTACGATAAGTGAATGGGGACGGCGCGCAGGCAGAGCGCGTTTCCCTGGTTTCATTTGTTTCATTTGAAAAGGCCATATAGTGATTTCGCGTGCCACCAATCCGTCGCTTCAGCTCACCGGCAAGCAGCAGCACCTTTGGAACGAATTTGAAGCCATTTTCCCTACGGAGTCGGAACTGGTCTCTGCGGCGATTGCTCTCGGAGCCGACGCGATTGAGCCATGGTCAGATGCTGAAATAGCGCTGGCTCGCACAGTGGCTATAACGGAGCTCGGCAAAAGCAAGCTGTCGGCTCTGCGCGATTTGATCCGCGGGGGTGACGATCCGCTCGGTGAAGCGTTTTGTACGCTTCGCTCAGCCGCCAAGCGGCGCGAGAACGGCGCGACCTATACCCCCGGCCCCATTGTTCGTTCAATGGTGGAATGGGCCGCGGACCGCGGCACGCCACAGCGCATCATCGATCCAGGAATGGGCTCGGCCCGGTTCTTGTTGGAAGCTGGCAAGATGTTTCCCGAGGCATCGCTTATCGGAGTCGACATCGATCCCCTAGCCGCTCTGGTCGCCCGAGCCAATCTTGCCGTTGCCGGATTCGCAAGGCACTCTCGGATTCTGGTTACCGACTATCGCCGCTTTAACGAACCAGGCGAAGCTACCACCCTCTACATCGGCAATCCGCCTTACGTTCGGCATCACCAAATCACAACGAAGTGGAAAAATTGGCTCACCGATGAAGCTGCCAAGTTGGGGCAAAAAGCCAGTCAGCTCGCCGGGCTTCATGTGCATTTTTTTTTGGCCACCGCCCGTACCGCGAAGCCGGGAGACTTCGGCGCATTCATTACCGCGGCTGAGTGGCTCGACGTAAATTATGGCTCGCTAGTGCGTTCACTTGTCGTCAGGGAACTTGGCGGTCACAGTATTACGGTGATCGAGCCAACCGCGCAGCCTTTCCCAGACGCAGCTACGACGGCTGCGATCACCACTTTCGAGATCGCGTCCAAGCCAACATTCGTGTTTTTCAGGCGAGTAGAGAGCTTGCGCGGCCTTGATGGGCTTAATAAAGGTCGAAAGGTTCACCGGGACCGTTTGGCGACGGAAGCCCGCTGGTCTTACCTCACGCGCTCCGCCGATAAGCCGCCCGAAGGATATGTAGAGCTTGGCGAGTTGTGTCGCGTCCACCGTGGCCAAGTCACCGGCGCTAACGACGTATGGATTGCCGGCATGCACAGCGCGGGCTTGCCGAATTCCGTTCTGTACCCGGCCATAACGCGCGCGAGGGAAGTCATCGACGCCGAAGGCGTTCTCAAGGCCGGCGCGAAACTGCGTTGCGTGATTGATATCCCGGTCGACTTAAACGAACTTGATCCATCTGAACGGCGCGCCGTTAACCGGTTTCTGGAACTTGCCCGAGCAAAGGGCGCCAACAAAGGCTACGTCGCAAGCCACCGTAAGGCATGGTGGTCCGTCGGACTGCGTTCGCCAGCTCCGATCATTTCAACCTACATGGCGCGGCGCGCTCCCGCATTCGTTTTGAATGAGGTGGACGCCCGCCACATCAATGTCGCACATGGCCTCTATCCCCGCGATCCGATGAGCGAGCAGACGCGAAGATCTCTCGTCAAGTTTCTGCAAACGAATATTTCCCAGCGTTCGGGCCGAACCTATGCGGGCGGTCTTACCAAGTTCGAGCCGCGCGAAATGGAGCGGCTATTCGTTCCGTCTCCCGCCATGCTCGCCGCGGAGGGGACGCAGTGATCGACCCGCCGGTGTGGACCAAAGAGCAGCTTGAAGCGGACCGCATGAGGGCGATTGCTGTTTTCCGCAAAGAACGTTTGGAAGAACCGCTCGAAGACTACCTTGAAGCGTTTGATCTGTATCAGGGATATTTCGAGCAAGTTCTGGAAACTACCGCTGACCTTGCCCAACTCGAAAGCCAGGCGCTAGAAGTCCTTAGCGACCCAAAGTTGCTCGAGGCTTTCAGATATTTAGCGGCGCCGCCAATCTCCAAGGACGACCTTCAAGTGCTAGCGGAAGCCCCCACTCTCGCGAAAGGACAACTTCGAAAAAAACCGGAGTATGTTGCCCGGCTCGTAAAAACAGTTCGCCAAGTTCTCGATCGCCGACGTTTCGTATGGGTCGTCGAAAGCCGTGAACCCACTGAGGCCGAAAGAGTCGCCGCCGTCACCGCATCTGCCGCGTTGCTGGCAGTCAGCCGTGTGCAAACAAAACGGCGGACGTTTGGGAAGGCGCAGCAGGAAGCGCACGTAAAGCAGGTCCTAACGGATATTGGATTGAAAGAAGTCAAAAGAAGGCCGATCCCTAATGTCACCCTTGGCCCCGCTGCTGGAGAGTTTTGTGGCGAGAGTCTTCTTGGTTTTTCTAAAGCAGATGCCAAACCGGACAAAGGTCGGTTGGCGGATATAGTGCTCAGACTCTGGGATCACAGGCTTATGCCGATCGAGTGCAAAGTTTCCAACTCAGAGCTGAACTCCGTGAAACGGTTGAATAATGATGCTGCTGTCAAGGCATCCACGTGGAAAAGGGATTTTGGCGTGCATCAGGTTGTTCCCACCGCCGTTCTGAGCGGCGTGTATGGCCTCCATGATCTTATCGACGCACAGGAGAGAGGGCTTACCATCTTCTGGGCGCGGGATCTTAAGCCGCTTACCGATTTTCTGACTAGGACGAAGTCGTAGACACTCCAAGTCAACTATCCAATACGGTACAGGAGTTGAACGAACGATTGGCTCGATGTGCCAAGAGCCAATCGCTACGGACGTAGACTTGCGATCTGCGCGTTTTTCATGCAGCTTACCTAAGGGTATGATTGAATCCTATCATACTAAGCGACAATTCTATTCAGCCGCGCAGTCGACAGGCGGAAAACAAGCTCGACTTTGTTGCGGCCGTGCTAGGTCGCAGCGGATGCTACCACCGACAACGGTGAATGTACACACTCGACGCGGAAAATGGCGGAGCAGGAAGCACGTGACGCAGCGCGGCTCGAAGTTAGCAATTCGGGTAAAGCCTAAGTCCTGCCTTTTTGGGGTTTATCTCGGTTAAGCTCGTAGGCGCAGCGATCGTAGAAACTCGTAGTGCGCGGCGAAGAATGGTGCGCCATCGCCTCTGGTTGTGCTCCAGCGTCGCGGTGTTTTCGAGCCGAGAGCCTCAAGGTCAGAGCGGCATCCGGCAGGCCCGATGCCACAACGAAGCCTGCCGCGAAAGCATCACCCGCCTCCATTGCGATATACTCCGGCAAATGAGGCTGTTTTCGCTCCTATTATGCTGCTCCGTAATTGCCTTCTCGCAGGATGAGCCGCCGGCCGGCGGCCGCGGCAGAGGCAATGAAGATCCCATCAACGCCCGCACCTTCTCCAGTTTGCGCGCGCGTCAGATCGGCCCGGCCATGATCTCCGGCCGCGTCTCCCAAATCGCCGTCTTCCCGGACGACTCGAATCATTATCTGGTGGCCGAAGCATCCGGCAGCATCTTCATGACCACCAACAACGGCACTACGTGGACGCCGGTCTTCGACAATTACGGCTCCTATTCCATCGGCTGGATCACCATCGACCCCCGAAATCCCTCCATCGTCTGGGTGGGCACGGGCGAGAACAACAGCCAGCGCAGCATCTCCTACGGCGACGGCGTGTACAAGAGCGAGGATGGCGGACGCACCTTCCGCAACGTGGGCCTCAAGGCCACCGAACACATCGCGCGCATTGTGATCGACCCGCGCGATTCCAACGTGGTCTATGTCGCCGCGCCCGGCCCTCTGTGGAGCGGCGGCGGTGAGCGCGGCCTCTACAAGACCACCGACGGCGGCAAGACATGGTCGCAGAGCCTCATCAAGGTGGACGATTACACCGGCTGCTCCGACCTGGTGATGGATCCCAAGAATCCCGACGTGCTCTTCGCCGCCACCCACCAGCGCGAGCGCGCCTACTTCGGCATGATCCATGGCGGACCCGGCAGCGCCATCTGGAAGACCATCGATGCCGGCAAGACCTGGACCAAAGTGACCAGCGGCATCCCTACCGGCGACCTGGGCCGCATCGGCCTGAACTATGCGCCATCCAATCCCAATTACCTGTACGCCATCATCGAAGCGCCTGAGGGACGCGGCGGCCTGTACCGCTCGACCGACGATGGAGCCACCTGGGAGCGCCGCAATCCCGCCGATTCGCAGGGGCAGTATTACGCGAAAGTAGTGGTAGACGCCGCCGATGCCGACCGCGTCTACGTCATGAACATGAACATCTCCGTCTCCGACGACGGTGGCCGCACTTTGAGTAACCTCGGCACACGCGACAAACACGTCGATAACCACGATATCTGGATCGACCCCAAGAACAATAACCACTACTTAGTAGGGTGCGACGGGGGTCTCTATGAGTCGTTCGACCGGGCGTCTACTTGGATCTTTAAGGCCAACTTACCCACCGCCCAGTTCTATGACATCGCGCTCGATGAAGACGCGCCGTTCTATCATGTCTACGGCGGCACACAGGACAACAACAGCGTGGGCTGCGCGGTACGGACGCGCAATACCTTCCTCACCAATGGCGACTGCTTCGTCACCAACGGCGGCGACGGATTCTACTCGCGCGTCGACCCCAAGGATCCCAACACCATCTATGCCGCCAGCCAGAATGCCGGCATCGTGCGCTTCGACAAGCGTACCGGCGAACGCGTTCCCATCACCCCGCAACCCGCCAAGGACGACCCGGCCCTGCGCTGGAACTGGGACGCGCCCTTCATGATCAGCCCGCATTCGAATACCCGCCTCTATATCGGCTCGCAGAAGCTCTACCGCAGCGATGACCGCGGCGATTCCTGGGTAGCCATCAGTCCCGACCTCACCCGCAACCTGGACCGCAACAAGCTGCCGCTCATGGGTAAAATCTGGCCCATTGAGGCGATTCAGAAGAACGTGTCCACCGCGCTTTACGACAACATTTCGTCGATGTCGGAATCGCCCGTAAAGGAAGGGCTAATCTATGTCGGCACCGACGATGGTCTGGTGCAGGTGACCGAAGACGGCGGCAAGCATTGGACTAAGATCGACAAGCCCGCCGGCGTGCCCGAGAATGCCTACGTGCAGCGCATCGTGGCCTCGCAGTTCGACCCGGGTACGGTGTACGTGGCATACGAAAATCACCAGAACGGCGATTTCAAGCCTTATCTCATCAAAAGTACCGACTCCGGTAAGTCATGGGTCAATATCTCCGGCAACTTACCCGAGCGCGGCGGCGTTTACGCCATCGCGGAAGATCCCAAAGACAAGAACCTGGTGTTCGCGGGCACGGAATTCGGTCTGTACTTCACCAAAATCGGCGGCGAGAAGTGGACTAAGTTGAATATCGGCCTGCCGACCACCATGATCCGCGACCTTGCCATCCAGAAGCAGATGGACGACCTCGTCATCGGCACCTTCGGCCGCAGTATCTACGTGCTCGACGATTACAGCCCGCTGCGCGTCGCCACCCCGGAGATGCTGCAGAAGGACGCTGCGCTCTTCCCCATCCGCAAGGCGCTGGAATATGTGGCATTCGATCCCGGCGGCGACCTGGGTACTGCTTACTTCAAGGAACCCAACCCGGCTGTCGGCGCCGACATTACCTACAACCTGCATGAAGTCATCCGTACCAAAGCGCAGGAACGCCAGCAGCGCGAGCGGCAGGCCGCCCAGCGTGGCGAAACTCCGCCGTACCCTACGCCCGAAGAATTGCGCGCGGAATCCCTGGAGGAACCGCCCGCCATCCTCATCACCATTAAGGACGCCAAAGGGAACATCGTGCGGCGCCTCAGTGAGACCGCCACGCAGGGTATTCATCGCGTCAATTGGGATTTGCGCCAGACCGGCAACGGGCTCGCGCCCTCCGTCCCCCTGGGCGGCGGCGCCGCGGGCGGTGGTCGTGGAGGCGGCCGCGGAGGTTTCGGCGGCGCCGGCGGCGCGGGCGACGTGGAACAGTTTCAATTCGGCGGACGCGGCGGCGGCGCGGGCACGTTTGTGTTGCCCGGAAAGTATACCGTGTCGTTGGCCAAGCGCGTGAACGGCGTGGTAACCGACATCCCCGGCACCCAGACCGTCGACGTGGTGAGCGAAACGCCGTACACCCAGGAAGAGCACACCTCCATGGTCGACTTCACGGAGAAGCTCAGCAAATTGCAGAAGGCCCTGACCGCCACCCAGGAGGCCTCCACCGAAGCCGGTTCGCGCCTGGATTCCATCAAGCGCGCCATTGACGCCACACCTTCGCTGCAGCCCAAATTGCATGAAACCGCGCTCGCACTGCAGCGCGATCTCGATTCCATCAATCTCGCGCTCAGCGGCGATCGCGTCTGGCGCTCGCACAATGAAGGTGTGCCGGCCTCCATCGCCGAGCGCATTCAGTCTGCGGGAGCATCCACGCGCGGCAGCAGCCATCCCACCAAGACTTCAATGGAGCAATACCAGATCGGCTCCGATGAACTGGCTGTGCAAATTCCCAGGCTTCGTAAACTAATCGATGTCGACATCCGCAATCTGGAGAAGCAACTCGACGCCGCCGGCGCACCGCCCACCCCCGGCCGTCTGCCCGATTGGAAAGGCGGCAAGTAAAGTCCCGAGTCCGTGTTACGAAGGACGTTGGCAGCCGGCGTGTAATTGCTCGATAGCAATGAACCGCCGGCTGACCCTCGCTGCGATCTGTATCTTTCTGGTCCTATGCGGCTGTTACTATCGCCAGACCATCAAGAGCCGGCTGCCCATCCTGACTGCCGCGTCTTGTGACTTTCTGCCGTATTATCAGGCGGCACGGCACATCGTGCATGGCGAAAGCCCCTACCTTGCCGATGGCTATATTTATCCGCCCTTGCTGGCCTTCTCGCTCACTCCGTTGACGGCCTTCGACTACGTCACGGCTCGCAAGATTTGGTTCGTCATCTCACAGCTTTTTCTGATTGCCGCGGCGCTGCTCCTTTGGAGGCGCTTCGGACGCGATTGGCCGTCGGCCTGTTGCATCGCGTGTGTCTGGGCGTTGGGCGGCGCGGCAGCGGAGTCGCTTGCCGTGGGACAAGTTGGGCCTGTGCTGGTCTTCCTGATCTCGGCCGCCATGGCGTCTCGCGGATGGCGCCGCGGCACCGCCGTAGCGTGGGGATTTGCACTCAAGCTCTTCCCCGGATTGCTCGGCGTGGCCGTCCTGCTCCGTCGCGAGCGCGGCGCCATCCGGACCATGCTGGTGAGCGGTGCGGCGGCTCTCGCACTGCCCTGGATCGCCGTAGCGGTCTTCCTGCGCGGGCCCTCGGGACTCGGTAGGGGCGGCGGATTGGCCGGTACGCCCGCCACCCTGAGTTGGTCGGCGCCGTCACTGGTTTTGCGCCTTCTCGATCCCGCGCGCAGCACGTTCTTGCTCCCGCGTAACTGGCTGCTCGGCACGAATCTCCAGGAGTTCCGCCTGCCCGCCGGCCTCGCCGTGATTAGTGTGGTGGCCTCCGTTATCACCCTCGCCCTGGGACTCTTCCTACTGCTGAAAGCCACCGGCTGGCGAATTGGCGAGGAGCAGGTGCCCTGGTCGATAGCGGCGTTAGTGTCGCTCGCGCTGCTGGCGTCCCCAGTAAGTTGGAGTCACTACCAGATATTCCAGTATCCCGGCGTCGCCTTACTGATCATTTACTTATGGCGACGGCGACAGTGGCGAGATCTCATCGTTGCCCTCGCTTTGGCGGGCTTTCTGCACCCGGCTCCCATCCGCTTCCTCGATTGGGTCTCGCACACGCCTTGGCGCGACAGCTATTTCTATCCGCTGTACTTTTGGGACACCGTGCCGACCATCGTCACGATGGGATTCTTCGCGGCATTCGTCAGGCGGGCGAGGCCATCAAGGTTTCCACATGAGCTGCGGCAGCCGATGCCAGCCCCGGCAAGCTATACCCCCCTTCCAGCAGCGACACTACGCGGCCACCTGCATGACGGGCTGCCAGTTCCATCACGCGAAGTGTCAAATCGCTGAAATCCTGGTCGGTGAGTGTGAAGTTCCCCAGCAGATCGCCGATTCGCGAATCGAACCCTGCGGAGATCAGCACCAGATCGGGACGGAAGCGCTCTGCCGCCGGCATCAACGAATTCTCCACCGCCCCCAGAATCTCAGCGCGGCCCGATCCGGCGGGGAACGGGAAATTCATGGTCGCGCCGGTACCCGCGCCTTCTCCCGTCTCATCGGCGCGACCGGTGCCGGGATAGAGCGGCCACTGATGCGTGCTGAAGAAGAAGACGGAGGGGTCGGCGTAAAAGATGTCCTGCGTGCCATTGCCGTGATGCACGTCCCAATCGACAATCAGGACGCGTTCCGCTCCGTGTTGCCGCTGCGCGTAGCGTGCCGCTAGCGCCACGTTATTGAACACGCAGAATCCCATGCCGCGGCCGGCATTGGCGTGATGGCCGGGCGGCCGCACCACGCAGAACGCGTTGCCGGCGCGTCCCGTCATCACCGCGTCGACAGCATTCAGCGCTGCCCCCGCGGCATGTACCGCGGCCTCCCAGGAGCGGCCGTCGATGTCGGTATCGCCGGTGCTCAGGTGCCGGTAACCGGATTCGATATCGTGCCGCGCCGCGCGCAGGTAGGCCGGCGTGTGGCACAGAAGCAGTTCGTCCTCCGTAGCGGAACGCGATTCGAGACGCAGCATGCGCTCTTTGGGTAGCGCTTCCAGCACCACGTCGAAGCGTTCCGGCCGCTCGGGATGGGGACGGCCGATGAGGTGTTCGCGGCAAACCGGATCGGCGCATAGGGCGGTCATCGATACTCCTGGCATTTCGTTCGCCCCACACACGGGCGCCCCAAATTTTACCAGACACACCATCGCGGCTGTGCGGCTTGCTGCGGCAATACCATCGAGTGCCGGTATCTTGCGCAGCGCTGCCGGCGGCACATACAAGGTATAGAGTAGAAAGAGCATCGGCGCTCCTCTTCTCCGATGCCAGTCTCTTCTGAGGATTCGAATGCACTTGAAAACGTTCTCCGCAATCGCATTTGCGGCATCGCTTCTATCGCTACACGCCCTCGCGCAGGAGCAGCCCGGCGGCCAGCGCGCCGTTCTTACCATCCATGCCGATAAGGTCGCCGCCAAGGTGAGCCCCATGCTCTACGGCCTGATGACCGAAGAGATCAACCGCTCCTACGATGGTGGACTCTACGCTGAGATGGTCCAGAACCGGACCTTCCGCAGCGATTGGAGCGGCGTGCTGCATTGGTATCTGGTGGAGAACGGCAGTGCCAACGCCCGCATTTTGATCGACCGCCAGACCGGCCCAAGTGAAGCGCTCAAAACGAGTCTCCGTCTTGACGCGACCAATGCCGGCGAGCAGAGCCCGGCAGGTATCTTGAACGACGGATATTGGGGCATGGCGGTTCGTCCCAACACCAGCTATCGCGGATCGTTTTACGCCAAGACGGACTCGGGCACGTTACCGGTAACGGTTCGGCTGGTGGACGACGACTCGGGCAAGGCCGTCGCCACTACTACCGTTGCCAATATCGGATCGTCCTGGGCGGAGCACGCTTTCCTCTTGAAGACCGGCGCGATCCCGGTGTCCCAGCATCGTCATCTGGAATTGCTGGTGAGCCGCCCCGCGGTGCTCTGGCTCCAGTTGGTGTCGCTGTTTCCTCCCACCTATCGCGACCGCGCCAATGGCGACCGCGTCGACCTGATGGAGAAGATGGCCGCCATGCATCCCACGTTTCTGCGCTTTCCGGGAGGCAATTATCTGGAAGGCGATCACATCGCCGATCGCTTCGAGTGGAAGAAGACTATCGGTCCCATGATCGACCGCCCCGGCCATCCCAGCCCCTGGCGGTATTACTCCACTGACGGCATGGGCCTGCTGGAGTTCCTGAACTGGTGCGAAGACCTCAAGATGCAACCCGTGCTGGCGGTGTACGCCGGTTATTCGCTGGCGCAGGAACACGTCAACCCCGGCCCTGACCTGGAATCGTACGTCAGTGATGCGCTCGAAGAGATCGAGTACGTGACCGGTTCCGCCGATACCAAATGGGGCGCCGTTCGCGCCGCTAACGGACATCCCAAGCCGTTCAGCCTCCAATACGTGGAGATCGGCAATGAAGATCAGTTCGACCGCTCGGGCAGTTACGACGGACGCTATGCGCAGTTCTATCGCGCCATCAAGGCGAAATATCCCGCCTTGGAACTGATCGCCACCACCCCGGTAAAAGGCATCCGCCCCGACGTTATCGACGACCATTATTACCGCCGCGCCAAGGAATTCTTCCAGGACGTGAATCATTACGATAAGACCGACCGCACCGGCCCCAAGATTTTCGTGGGCGAATGGGCCACGCGCGAAGGTTCGCCCACGCCCAATTTCGGCGCCGCCCTGGGCGATGCCGCATGGATGACCGGCATGGAGCGCAATAGCGACATCGTGATCATGGCGTCGTACGCGCCGCTGCTCGTCAACATAAATCCGGTGGCCACCCAATGGGAGTCGGACCTTATCGGCTACGATGCGCTGCGTAGCTATGGATCGCCCAGTTATTACGCTCAGGTAATGTTCGGCAGTTACCTGGGGGACGTGGTGGTGGACGCCAACCTCGAAGGCGGCGGGCCCAAGCTGTTTTGCGCGGTCACCCGCAACACCCAAAAGAAGCAGCTCTACGTGAAGCTGGTGAACGCCCTCTCCACCCCACGCACGGTCGACCTTCAACTCGATGGCGGCGCCGCCGTTTCAGGCAAGCTGGTCAGTCTGAGCGCGCCCGATACCCAGACCACCAACACCATCGATCAGCCCACGCGTGTGATACCCGCCGAGAGCGCCCTTCGCGTGGCGGGCTCCACGCTGCACCACACCATGCCGCCGTTTTCCATCCAGGTGCTGCAGATCGACTTGCGCTAGCACGCTGTGGGCGGAGTACCGAGCCGCGCTCTACCGCCAGTACCCGATTTCGTGCGCCGCGTACTCGTAGGAGATGAGGCGGAGGCCCGAGGTTTTGCACCGCACCACCACTTGGTAAGCCGGTGGAAAGCCGTGCAGCCGTGCTTTCAGGTTCGCCATCCGGCTGGGGGAACAGAAGAATTCCGCGGCAGCCTGTACACCCGCCGATCCTGCCCCGGAAAAGATCACAGTCCGCGTGATCTTTCCCCCCGATTCCGGCCAGGTGAGCACGCTCAACAGACCATAGAGTGTCGATGGCACCGGTTGGCCCACCGGCTGCGCGACGAACAATTCGTTCTTGCCGGCCGGTTTGCGCTGGTCGAGCACGCAGAATTGGTCGGTGGCGTTATAGTCGATCGTCAAGGGGAGATTGCGCAGCAGGGTGCGCGCAGCATCGCTGTGCGTGGCGGTGGCGATGAGGAAGGAGTTCCGGCCGCGCAGCGCTGCCACTGGCGATTCCGCTTCAGGCAGGATCTGGTAGGCCCCGCCGAACGCCGTGCGTAAGTTGCTGAGTATCGCCACCGCGCTCAGCTCCGCCAGGGGAACGGAGAGTTGCGCCGGCTCCATATATAGCGGAGTGCCGGGGTCGAGCGGTCGGGTGGGGCCATAGAGCCGCTCTACCCCGGGGGGTGCGGGGAGCCGCCAGGGATTCTCGGCGATATGGGGTCGCACCACCATGTGAAGGCTGGTGGCGATTGAAATGAGGAGTTCGTCGCCCGGCTCGGCCAGCGGCCCCCAGGCTTCCTTGAGAATCGACGGAGGGTGCGGCCGCGCAAAATACCAGCCCCCCAGTCCGCCCGCCACCAGGCAGACCGATGCCGTCAGCACCAGGAGCCGCCGGTTTGCCCGGGGCACCGTCACCGGCGCCGGTATGGCGACCATCTCACGGGCCGGCTGGAGCTCGGTGTTCGCCGGCTGATGGCGGGTATAGTAAGGAACATAACCACCGCGAGGGATGTGGATCTGGACCACGGTGGCGGGAACTTCGCTCGAATACAGTTTCTCCAGACGCTGGCGCAGTTCGTAAACCCGGTTGCGGACCGAAGAGTCGTCCGCCAGGTTAAAGTCCTTCCGCCGCCCCAGGACTTCGACGGCAATCTGGTATTCCGTCAGCGCTGTTGCCTGGCCCGACAATTCCCGCTCGCAGATGTATTGCAAAAGCGCCCGTAACTGTGCGGAACGTGCAAATGTTTCGCTCGTTAACGCCGCTTTGAGGGCCTCTTTTTTCTCGCTCTCCGTGACCGGAGGTTCCGAGGTAACCATCGCAAACTCAATAAGATTATAGCGCTTGGAAACGTTTGCAAGCGTCAAGAAACCGCCTTCGAACTAGGTTTCCCGTACGCGTCACATTATGAAAAGATAACACCTGATTTTCGCTGTTCCAGAAAGTTGAGAGGGTTATGTCCGCGTCGACTATTTTAAGAAAAATCAGCCCAGCCGCCGCCTTGTTCGGCCTCCTGTTGTGGACAGTCCCGGCGCCGGGACAGGAATTTCGCGCCACCATCACCGGAACCGTGACCGATGCGTCGGGCGCTGCCGTTCCGAACGCTCAGGTGGAAGCACGCAATGTGGAAACCTCCGTTGCCGCCTCCGCCGGTACCAATGAGTCGGGTGTGTACAGTATCCCCTTCCTCCTCCCCGGCACATACACCGTGCGGGCTACTGCCAACGGATTTAAGCAGGCAGTTCGCGAAAACATCGAGGTCCACGCCGGTGACCGCGTGCAGGCCGATCTCAAACTGGAGGTAGGCGCCCCCACCGAGAGCGTCACCGTATCGGCACAGGCCGAGCAGCTTCACACCGCCACCGCCTCTATGGGCCAGACAGTCAACGCCACCGAAGCGGCCGACCTTCCCCTCATGGGTCGCAACACTTATATGCTGGCCGATCTCACCACCGGCATGTACTCGTCGCTCGACACCACGTCGCAGGGCACCGCGGCCGGCCGGCCCTATGACGGCGCCGCCGCGCAGATGTCGTCCGAAGGCATTGGCGCGCAATACCAGATCACTCTCAACGGCATCCCCAACGCTCCCGAAGAGCGGGCATCCGGTGCGATCTACGTTGGCTTCGTTCCTTCGCCCGATTCGGTCGAGGAAGTCACCGTCCAGACCCACACCTACGATGCGCAGTACGGACATTCGAGCGGTGCGGTGGTGAATGCCGTCCTCAAGGGCGGCACCAATACGCTCCACGGTACGGCCTACGAGTTTTTCCGCAATAACGTGCTGAACGCCAACAGCTTCTCGGGCAACGCGGCGGGCAATGCGCGCGGCGTCATGCGCTGGAATCAACCGGGATTCGAGGTGGATGGACCGGTATACCTGCCGAAAATCTACAATGGCAAAGACAAGACCTTCTTCATGTTCAGCATGGAGTGGATCCGCAATGCCAGCCCGCTGCCGTACACCGCATCGTATCCTACCCAGGCGGAACGCAACGGCGATTTTTCCAACCTGGTGAACGCCACCGGTCAACCGGTCATCATTTACGACCCGAGTTCCTATACCATCGTGAACGGGCAGTATATCCGCCAGCCGTTTGCCGGCAACGTCCTGCCCGCCACCAGCATCAACAAGATTGGACAGGCGCTCATCAACGCTTACCCGCTGCCCAACATAGCGGGCACCACCGGCGGCTTCAACAACTTCGTGGTGAGCCCGAATTCGCAGCAGGATCAGTATCACTCGCTTTCCTCGCGCGTCGACCATCAGATCGGCGGCAAGAACCGGCTCAGCTTCATGGCGTTCTCCAACGTGCGGCACCAGCTCTTCCCGGACTACGGATGGAGCGACCCGGCTGCCAGCCCCGGCTATTTGCATTTCCGAAATAATCACGGAGGCAGCGTTACCTGGACCAGCACCCTGTCTCCCACGCTCGTGATCGACGTCAAGGCGGGCGCCATCTTCCATCCGTTCCAGGTCGGCCTCTACGGGGATAACTTCGATATCACCAAGCTGGGATTTTCGCAGCAACTCGCGGCGGCACTCCCGCACCTCAATTACCCCGGCTTGAGCATCTCGGGCTTTACCGGTTCCATCGGCAACGCCGGCACCGGCACCCCCACTACCAGCCAGTACACCACCACCCTCGATCAGACCCTCTCGGGCACCGTCAACAAGACCGTGGGACGCCATAGCCTGAAATTCGGCGGCGAGGGATACGAGATGAAGGCCAACAACAATACTCCGGTGTCGAATCTGAACTCCTTCAGCTTCAGCCCCGGCTGGACGCAACAGAATGCGCAGTCGGCCAGCGCCGTGGCTGGAAATTCGTGGGCGTCGCTTCTGCTGGGTTATCCTTCCGGCGGCGGGTACAGCATCACCATCGCCAATGCCTTCGAACAGCTCTACAGCGGGTACTTCATCCAGGACGACATTCGCCTCACTTCCCGCCTCACTGTGAACTTGGGACTGCGCTGGGAGTACGAATCGCCCATGAGCGAGCGCTATAACCGGCAGAATGACGGCTGGGCGTTCAATGCCACGAATCCCCTGCAAGCCCAGGTGTCCGGTCTCGCGCTCAAAGGCGGTTTGCTGTTCACCGGTCCGGGCAACCGTTATCCTTTCGTGCGCGACCTGAATAATTGGGGGCCGCGTGTCGGCGCAGCGTATCGTCTGTTCCCCAACACTGTGATCCGGGGCGGCTTCGGGATGAATTACTCGGTCACCTTCCAGACCGGCGGCAATACCGGGTTCAGCCAGAACACCGCCATGGTCACCACCAACGATGCCGGGCTCACTCCCGCCAACGGCTTGAGCAATCCCTTCCCCGTCGGCATCATTCCGGCCACCGGTTCCTCTCTCGGACTCGCCACCGCGCTTGGCCAGAACATCACCTTCGCCGATCCCAACCGCACCATTCCCAAGGTCTACAATTACTCTCTCGCCGTCGAGCAGCAACTGCCGTGGCAGACGCTTCTCCAAGTGGCATTTGCGGGCAACTACGCCTCGCAGTTGTCGGTATCGAAGAGCATCGATTATCTGCCGCGCAATTTCTATGCGATGCCCGGTCAGGCGATCCCGGTGCCCAGCACCACGCTTCTGGGCCAGGTTCCGAATCCCATGGCCGGCCTGATTCCCGGTTCCAGCCTCAATAACGCGACCGTGGCCTATCAGGTTTTGCAAATGCAGTACCCGGAATTCACCGGCGTCACCGAATCCACCGTGCCCATCGGCAACAGCCTCTATAATTCGATGCAGATATCGGTGGAGAAGCGCTTCTCGAAGGGCTTGCAGGGGCGCTTCAGCTACACCTGGGACAAGATCATGCAGGCCACCGGATACCTGAATAGCCAGGACGATTTCTCCAACCTGCAGCGCATCCAATCGGGCGAACCCACCCAGGTGATCAACATCAGCCTCACCTACCAGTTGCCCATTTTCTCCAACAGCACCGGCGTGCTCCACAACGTGCTGGGCGGCTGGCAGGCGAACGCCATCGTGCGTTACCTCAATGGGTCGCTGGTGGGCGCGCCGGGCGGCGTGTTCTCCAGCGGTCTCAATCCCAAGCTGGCCGATCCCACCTATCAGCATTGGTTCAACACCTGCACACTGAACACTGCCGGAATCCGGCAGAACTGCGCGAACGCCAGTCAGCCGGTGGCTTTCTACCAGTTGCCGCCGTACACCCTGGCCACTCTCGATGGACTCCCCGGCATCCGTACCCAGGTGCCCACCACCATGGACTTCTCACTCTTCAAGTCGTTCGTGATTCACGAACGCTTCCACGCGCAGTTGCGCGCCAACGCCTATAACTTCGCCAACACGCCCATCTTCGGTGGACCGAATACCACTACCGGCGTGATCGGCATCGGGCAGGTCAACGATCCTCGCATCGTGGAACTGGCGCTCAAGGTGAGCTTCTAATCCACATCATGCAGACCCACACGGAACGGTGGAAGCGCCCGGGCGCGCGCCATCGTTTCCGCGGTTGGCGGCTGGCGGCCGCCGCCGCACTCGCGGCCGCTCTCGTCATGCCGATCGTCAGCGCACCGGACAGCGATGCGCTGCTCGCCGGATTCCGCAATCCGCCGGCGCAGGCGAAGACGCGCTGCTACTGGTGGTGGCTCAACGGCAATACCACCCCTGCCACCATCACGAGCGATCTTTCAGAGATGAAGGCGAAGGGGTACGGCGGCGCCATTCTGGTGGACGCCGACGGCTCCGGCCAGAACGACAATCGCGAAACTGCCGCCGGTCCGATGTTCGGCACCCCGGAATGGCGGGCGCTTTACCTGCATGCCGTTCGGGAAGCGTCGCGGCTCGATCTCGAACTCAGCCTCAATATCGAAAGCGGCTGGAATCTGGGAGGGCCGGGCGTAACGCCCAAACAGGGCGCCAAACTGCTCACCTGGTCGCGCATCGCGGTAGAAGGCCCGGCACAGATCGCGCGGAATCTGCCTCAGCCGCCCGCCGCGCCCACCGGCTTCTACCGCGACATAGCGGTGCTGGCCTACCCGCTCCGCCATGGCGCCGCGCTGCCCGGCAACCGGCAGCCGATCCGCCAGCTCGCCGCCAAATCCGCGGCCGCCGAACTTGGCATGTCGATGCCCGTCACCGCGCCGCTGCTCGACGACTATCCCGCTACCCCCGGCGAACAGGATGCCGATGTTTCCGAGGTCCGCGACGTAAGCGCGTCTCTCGCCGCGGACGGCCGGTTTTCCTGGAACGCGCCGGCGGGCGAGTGGGAAATTCTGCGCGTGGGCTATACCGCGAGCGGCGCCAAAGTCTCCACCTCCAGCCAAAGCTGGCAAGGTCTGGCCATCGATTACCTGAACCGCGCCATCTTTGAAGACTATTGGGAGCACAACGTGGCGCCCCTGCTGGAGGCCGCGCGGCCTTACCTGGGCCACTCGCTCCGTTACCTGGTGACCGACAGTTGGGAACTCGGCGGATTGAACTGGACCCCCGGGTTCCGCGAGGAGTTTCGCGCCCGCCGCGGGTACGACCTGCTGCCGTATCTGCCCATTGTGGCGGGCCGCATCGTCGATAGCCGCGACGCCAGCGGACGATTCCTCAACGATCTGCGCCGCACCGTGGCGGACCTTGTGATCGCCGGGCACTACCGGCCTTTCGCCGAAATGGCCGGCCACTATGGACTGGGCATCCATCCCGAATCGGGCGGTCCGCATGGCGCCCCCATCGATGCGCTGGAGACGCTCGGCGTGAGCGCTTTCCCGCAGACCGAATATTGGGCGCCCTCGGCCACTCACCGCGTGCGCGACGACGAGCGGTTTTTCCTCAAGGAAGCGGCCAGCGCGGCGCACATCTATGGCAAGACCCTGGTGGGCGCCGAAGGCATGACCAGCATCGGCCCGCAGTGGGAAGAGACACCCGAGAGCCTTCTGCCGGCCTTCAATCAAGCCGTCACCGAGGGCATGAACCGCCTCTTCTGGCATACCTTCACGTCGTCGCCTAAAGAAATGGGGCTGCCCGGACAGGAGTATTTCGCCGGCACGCACCTCAATCCGAATGTCACCTGGTGGCAGAAGGCCGGACCCTTCATTGCCACGCTCAATCGCGTGCAGTACATGATGCAGCAGGGCCTGCCGGTGGCCGACGTCCTTTATTACTACGGCGATGAGGCGCCCAACTTCGTGCGTCTCAAAGCGGCCGACCCCGCCCATGTGCTGCCCGGCTACGATTACGACGTCACCGACGAGCTCGTCCTCACGCACCGTCTATCCGCGCGCCCCGGCGAATTGCTGCTCCCCGAGGGTGTCGGTTATCGCCTGCTGGTGCTGCCGCCGCGCGCCTCCATGTCGCCGGCCGCCATCCGCGCCATCCGCGCTCTTGTGCGCGACGGAGCGGCGGTGCTCGGTCCACGCCCGGAGCATGCCACGGGGCTCGCGGGCGACGCCGAAGTGCGCGCCATCGCGGCGGAACTGTGGGGCGATTGCGGCCGGAATGGCGTCCGCCGGCACGCTTTCGGGAAGGGTGCGATGTATTGCGGCCAGTCTGCGCGCGATGTGCTCGCCCAACTGCAGGTATCTCCCGATTTCGAAGGCGCGGGCCTTGACTACGTGCATCGACGGGCCGGCGATGCCGAGATCTACTTCGTCCGCAACACGCTGCCGGAGCCATTCGACGGCGAAATCACGCTGCGCGTGGCGGGCAAAGCGCCCGAAGCATGGATCGCGGAGAGCGGACAGATGGAGCCGCTCGCAATTTACCGCTCCGCCGACGCGGACAGCACGCGCGTGCGCATCGCGCTCCCTCCGTCCGGCAGCAGACTCATTGTGCTGCGCCGGCCCGACGGTCCGCATTTCACGGAGGCCTCCTGGAAAAGCGCAGACGCCGCGGTGCGCCTGTCCCCCGATGGCTCGGCCGAATTCGTGGCCCGCCAGCCGGGGCGCTACACCGCGCTGCTGTCCTCCGGCGGCACCCTCACCGCCGATTGCGCAGCGCTCCCGCCGCCTCTTGCCATCGCCGGACCCTGGCGCGTGCAATTCGCACCGGGATGGGGCGCTCCGGCAGAGGTATCTTTCGAACGGCTCGCCTCCTGGACGGAGAATCCCGATCCCGCCATCCGCTACTACTCCGGCACAGCCACTTACTCAACTGAGTTCGCGCTGCCCGGGCCGCTCGATCCCTCCCAACCGCTCGAACTCGACCTGGGCAGCGTGCGCGAAATTGCCACCGTACGCGTCAACGGCCGCGATCTCGGCATACTTTGGAAGAAGCCATTCCGCGTAGCGCTGGGAGACGCCGCCCACCCGGGCCGCAATTCTATAGAGATCGAAATCACCAATCTCTGGCCGAATCGCCTGATCGGCGACCAGCAACTTCCGCCCGCCAAACGGCTGACCCGCACCAACATCGCAAAGTTCCAGGCGGACTGGCCGCTCAAGCCCTCCGGCCTGCTGGGACCGGTGACGGTGGAAGCCTCGCGAACAGTCCGCATGCATCCCGCGCGCTGATTGGCGGGCCCATCGAACGGCGACCGGACGAAAGATTTTCCTCCCGAGCCACCCGACTGGATGGATCTCCACCCACGGCGCGCCCGTTTATTGCTAAATTGCCAGCAGGGGTGAGAAATGAAGCAACGGTATCTCATAACGATTGCAGCGCTGGCGGCGACGACCGCCTCCGCACAGACACTGGAAAGGCGCGCCAATATTACCGGAGGCGGCGACCGCGACCGCGGAAAGTGCACCATTGAAGTGGTGGTCGACGGACAGGCGGAGGTGGAGATCCGCGGCGACCGCGCCACCTTGCGCAACATCACCGGGCAGCCGCCGCAGTGGCGCCGCTTCGTCTGCAATGAGCCCATGCCGCCGAATCCCGCGGCATTCCGGTTCGCCGGGATCGATGGGCGCGGGCACCAGAATCTGGTCCGCAGTCCCCAGGGCGGCGGCCCTGCGGTGGTCCGCATTGAGGATCCGCAGAGTGGATCGCAGGGCTACACCTTCGATATCATGTGGCAGAGCGGCCGGATTACCGCGCCTCCTCCTCCGCCTGAACCCCACGCCGACGATCGCGACGGCGACCGCTTCTACCGCGAGCGTCAGGATTTCTACCGTGGCGGCGACTGGCGCGGCCGCCTGTTCGCGCGCGTACAGCAGGATCTGGATTACGTCTCGCGCTATAGCTTCCGCGGCGACGACCGATACCGCCTGACCAGTGTCGATCGTGAACTCGACGATCTGCAGCGCGACTTCGCCTCGGGCCGCTGGGACCGACGGGCGCTCAACGATGTCATCGACTCGCTGGCGCGCGTAATAGCAGACAATCGCCTGGCGCCGCGCGATCGCCAACTCTTGCAGGACGATCTCGACCGCCTGCGCAATCTCCGCGACCGCCGGTAATTCGCCGTGCGTTCCCGCGCGGCGTTATTCCGGCCGCCCCGCTATCCTGTAACAGATGGATGCCGGTATGCAGATTCCCACCCCGGATGCTCCTGGAGCGCCCAGGGGCTCCCTGCGCCGATGGCTCTTCGCCACCAGCGCGATTGAAAGTGTGGGGCGGGAGAGCGACCGGCACACCCATCCCTGGTATCTCGTCCTGTGGCTCACCGGGGTGGATTACTTCTCCACGCTCGGTTATCAACCCGGCATCGCCTTGCTGGCCGCCGGCGCCATCGCGCCCATCGCCACCGGTATCCTGGTGCTGGTCACGCTGTTGTGCGCGCTGCCCGTGTATGTACAGGTGGCGCGGCGTTCTTATGTGGGGCAAGGTTCTTTAGCGCTGCTCGAAAATCTACTCCCGGGGTGGCGCGGAAAAGCCTTCGTACTGGTGCTTCTGGGGTTCGCCGGCACGGACTTCGTCATCACCATCACACTCTCCGCGGCGGACGCGGCACGCCACGCGGTGGAGAATCCGTACCTGCGCCCCATTGTGGGCCACTCCAACCTGGGCATCACCATCGGCCTGCTGATCGTGCTGGCGGCGGTCTTCCTCGCCGGATTCAAAGAAGCCATTTACCTGGCGACCTCGGTAGCCATCCCTTACCTGGTGCTGAACCTGATGGTGCTGGTGCGGGCACTCATGGAAATCCTACAGCGTCCGGGCCTCTTTCACCACTGGCATGCCAGCCTCGCGATGCATGGCGATTGGACCGAAGTGGCGATCGCCGGCGCGCTCATCTTTCCGCGGCTCGCCTTGGGGCTTTCGGGGTTTGAGACTGGCGTCTCAGTGATGCCCCTCGTGGCCGGCGATCCCGAACCTCCACCGGGAGAGGTGCCCGAACGCCGCATCCACAACACGCGCAAACTGCTTGCTACCGCCGCGCTCATCATGAGCGTCATGCTGGTCAGTTCCAGTTTCATCACCACACTTTTGATTCCCGAGGAAGCGTACCGCATGGGCGGACCGGCCAGCGGGCGCGCCATCGCCTATCTCGCGCATCGCCTGATGGGCGCCGGCTTCGGCTCGGTCTACGATCTTTCGAGCATCCTGATTCTCTGGTTCGCCGGCGCTTCGGCCATGGCCGGCCTGCTGCATCTGATTCCGCGCTACCTGCCGCGCTTCGGCATGGCGCCGGTATGGGTGACTTACACGCGCCCCCTGGTGTTGGTGCTGTTGATCATCAGCGTGCTGGTGACCATCGTCTTCAAGGCGGACGTGGAGGCGCAGGGCGGGGCATACGCCACCGGCGTGCTGTTCCTGATGCTGAGCGCCGCCGTGGCCGCCGCGCTTTCCCTTTGGCACGAAGGCCATTGGCCGCATAGCGTGTACTGCTGGATGGTCAGCCTGGTCTTTCTCTATACCCTGACCGCCAACGTGATCGAGCGGCCCGACGGAATCATCATCGCGGGCGTGTTTATCACCACGATGCTGTTGATCGGCGCCGTCAGCCGGTATCGCCGCGCCACCGAGTTGCGGGTGACCGACCTGACGATCGCCGAAGACGCATCCCGAACTCTCTGGAAATCCATCACTTATAAGAAGGTAAACCTGGTTCCTATTCGCAGTACCGATCTGGAAGGCCGCCGCAAGAAGATCGCCGATATCCGGCGCTATTACGCCGTGCAGGGGCCGATCGCATTTATACACGTCCAGTTACTCGACAACCGCAGCGAGTTTCTGGCCAACCTGTGCCTCAAAGTCACGCGTGAAGAGGACCACTATCTGATTGAAGTCACGCAAGCCAACGCCATCGCCAACACCATCGCTTATATCAGCGAGGTGCTCGATCCCATCAGTATCTTCCTGGGGCTCTCGCGAAATAATCTCATGACGCAGTCCCTGCGCTATCTTCTGTGGGGAGAAGGCGAGACCGGGCTGATGGTGTACACCATCCTGGTGCGCTATTGGAACTGGACGCCGCCCGGCGATGTACGGCCGGTCATCTTCCTGATTAGCGAGTGAGCGCGGCGGAAATCGAATCGTTTTGTAACTTGAATTTCGTTGACATAGTTTCTGCTTCGCAGTAAACTCACTCTCGTCTGAATAAGTCGTTCCGGCGGAGGTGTATTTGTCACGATTTACCGACATCCGGGTGCAGACCCCGGTCCGTACCCAGCCATCCCTGTTGCCGCCCGTCGATTGGGCCGCCATTGGAGCCAAGGCGCCCGCTCCGGTCAATCTCAAATATGAGGGCCCGTCTGCACCGCTTCCCGCTGCCGATATCGTCATGTTCACCTGGACCAGCGCCGAATGGTGGGCCATGGACCATGTGTTCTTACACGGCTCGGTGGAAAGCGAGAAAGAGTCTTCCACTTTGATCCATAAATGGTTGCAATATAGTAAGGGCGCTCCCAGCGGTACCACTCAGGGCGGCCTGCTCTGGGGTTACTACCAGCTTGTGGACATTCAGGGAACCCGCGTGCTGCTCATGAAAGCTGACGCGCACTTAGCCCACCCTCCTTACATTACCGGCCTTGAGGACATGGTCCTGGCCGCGGTGGCCGACGCCCGGCCAAAGAGAATTTATTCCATCGGCACCGCCGGCGGTGCAGCAGTAGCGCAGCGCCTGGGAGACGTGGCGATCACCAACAGCGGCCTCTTGAAGCTGGACATGACAACCAACCTGGCCTCCGGGCTCAACGGCGAGACCTTCACGTCGAACTGGTTTCCCAGCTTCAGCCTGATGGCCAAAGCGCAGCAGCTTTTCTTCCCGTTGAACCGGCTTGCCACTGAAGCGGCGCTCGAATCCGTGCTCACCGCCGCTAAAAACAGCAAACACGAAGGCGCCAAAGAGCTCCAACCGTTCAGCCTGAGCGACCTGATGAACGCCGCTATCGATCCCGCCAATCTGGGATCGCCGAAAGCCGTGAACTTCCAGGGAACTCCGCTTCTCACCACCGATTTCTACTACATCGCCGATAGCGATACCGCCTACGCCTGTCTCGAAATGGACGATGCGGCGGTAGGACACACGGCCGCCGGCGCGGGACTCGATTTCGTGTTCGTACGCAATATCTCCGATACCCTGGTGCCTGCCGAAAGCCCTTCTAAACAAGCGATACCAGCCGAAGCGCGCGACGCCTGGTCGTCCGCCATTTATGAGGCCTACGGAGGATTCACCAGCTACAATGGTGCGCTCGCCGCATGGGCTACGGTCGCTGCATAAGTTTTCGGTTTGTTGACGGCCACACAAAGGCTGCACACTTGCAACGCAGCCCCTGGAGGGTTATGCATGCGTAAGATTTTGCTATGTTCAACTGCTGTGACGGCGTTCTTAATGCTCGCCGGAATTGCCCTGGCGCAACCGCCCGACTGGTATGCGCACCGCGAAGAACGATACCGCGGCGAACAGTGGAGGGGGCACATGTTTGCAGAAGTTCGCGAGGATCTGGACCATGTTCAGGCCGCCACTTTCGGGGGCCGCGATGAATTCCGGCTGGTGCGCACCAAGCAGGAACTGAACGAACTGCAGTCAGACCTCACGGCTCACCGCTACAGTCAGGTGAAACTGGATCAGGTGATCGCTACCATGCAGCGTGTAGTGGCCGACAACCGCATGAAGCCGCGCGACCGCGACATTCTCAATGACGATCTGCAGCGCCTGCGCGACTATCGGGAGCACCACGAGCATTGGCAGCACTAAAACGCGATCCGGCGCGGTTGCCACGATAGAATAGGAGACTTGTCGACCCGCACGGATCCCTTGACTCTCCTGGCCGGATTCCCGGTGCTGACGGATATCACCGTCCTGTGGGCCGACCACGACGCCTTCAATCACGTGAATAACGTGGCGTACTTACGCTGGTGCGAGACCGCGCGCGTGGAGTACTTCAGCCGCACGGGCCTCTACCCCGAACTACCCATCACCGGCATGGGACCGATCCTGGCCAGTCAGACGTGCCACTATCGCCTTCCGCTGAACTACCCCGATACCGTAGTGGTGGGCACGCGCATCGCGGCCATCGGCAACTCCAGTCTGCGCATGGAGCATGCCATCGTTAGCCGCGCCCTCGGCGCGCTCGCCGCCGAATCGCAATCGGTCATCGTGACGGTGGACTACTCCACCGGCCGTCCTGTACGCGTTCCCGATGAGGTCCGCCAGGCGATCGCCAGGTTGGAAGGCCGGGAGTTCGATCGCTGAGGTAGCTACCGCTTCAGCACCTTGTCCACCGCTTTAGCGAGGGCCCGGAATTCCTCGTGGGCCGGCGAGTTCGCGGCGAATTCCGATACCGTGAGCCCGCCGGCCACCGCTTCCGCCACCACCACGCGTTGTCCGATGGCGGGCAGCACCTTCTTTCCCATGCCCTGCAGCGACGTCGCCAGCCCGCGGCTCAGGTTGCTGCTCATTTGCACTTTGGACGGCACGAAGCGGATGCGCGGCTTCTTCGCACGCCGTTCGGCGCGCGCTTTGAGCGAGAGCGAGAGCGCCTCCCGCAAGGCAAACAGATCGAGCGGAGAGGGTCCGCACGGCAACAGCATCAGGTCGGCCGCCAGCGCCGCCTGGTAAGTCACGTCGGGCATCCCCGGCGGTGTGTCGATCACCACCAGGCCGACATGTTTCTCGGCTGCCTTCGCGCCGGCACGCAGCGTTTTGACGTCGGCCACCCTTTCCACGCAGCGCGAGAGCACTCCCTCGCCCTGCTCCGCCCAGGTTGCCAGGCTGTGCTGCGGGTCGGCGTCGAGCGCGATGACGCTTCGGCCCATACGGACAAATTCCGCCGCCAGATTGCCCGCGATAGTAGACTTGCCAACTCCGCCCTTCCGCCCCGCCACGGCGATAATGGCCATAAAGAGATACTATACGCCGTTCAGTGGACTTCCCCCACGAACACCCCGAACGGCGCCAGCGCCAGATCGCCGAGCTTGGCTGTCTGGCCGGATCCGCCCGCTTGGATGAGAGTCGTGAGACTGTTGCCCGATACCCCAATCCGGTGCGCGTCGAAATGCAGCGTCCGCGGCTCGTCGCTGCAATTCATCGACACCAGCACGGTGGTGCCGCCTGCCGTGCGCACGAACGAGAGAACGTCGCGATTCTTCTCGTCGACGATGCGTAAATCGCCCGCGCGCAGCGCCGCATTGGTCTTGCGCAGGTGGATCAGCCCGCGATAGAAGCTCAGCAGCGAACCCGGATCGCCGGTCTCCACCGACACATTGACCTTGTCGAAATCGGGCGCCACCGGAAGCCAGGGGGAGGGCGACGAACTGAAGCCGGCATCGGGGTCGAGATTCCATTGCATGGGGGTGCGCTCCCCGTCGCGCCCCACTTCTTTCGGCCAACCGATTTTGCCGATCGGGTCTTTCACCTCTTCGATGGTTTTCGGGTCGTTGTTCTGCATGCCGATCTCCTGCCCGTAATACAGCAGCGCGGTATCGCGCGGCGTCAGCAGAAGGGTGGCGATGAGGCGCGCGATGGCGGCGTCATGTTTGCCGTCGCCGAAGCGATTCCAACTGCGGCGGTTGTCGTGATTGTCGAAGACGAACAGCGGTATGTGGCCGTTGAGATCGGTCTCCGCCTCGCGCAGCCTGCTGCGGAAGAACTCCGCCGATAGCCTGCTGCCCATGCCGTATTGCGTGTCCATGGGCAGTTGCAGTTCATCGTTCTTCGCCCCGTACGCCTGCGCCAGTTCCTGGATGTCCGGCAGGTACGTTTCGCCGATCAGCACGGTCCCCGGAACGGCGTCCACCACCTGGCGCAGTTCGCGATAGACGCCATGCACCTCGGGTAGATTATCGGTGTGCACGCGCTCCGTCCGGCGGTCGCCATACGCATTTACGCCGCCCAGGTATTTCTCGTTGGTGAGCTTGGGGTCTTCGAATAATTGCGGCACGGCATCCAGCCGGAAGCCGGCCACCCCGCGCTTCATCCAGCCGCGCATAATGTCGTACATGGCCGCGCGTACCTGCAGATTGCGCCAGTTCAGGTCGGGTTGCTGCTTGTAGAAGGCGTGGTAGTAATACTGCTGCCGCATCTCGTCCCACTCCCAGGCGGAGTGTCCGAAAATCGACAGCCAGTTGTTGGGCGGCGTTTCGCGTTTGCCGTCCACCCAGACGTACCAGTCGGCCTTCGAATTGGTGCGCGAGGAACTCGACTCCAGGAACCAGGGATGCTGATCGGAGGTGTGATTGAGCACCAGGTCGGTGACGATCTTGATGTGGCGCTTGCCGGCCTCCGCCACCAGGCGGTCGAAATCGGCCATGGTGCCGTACTGCGGATCGATGGTGGTGTAGTCGCTGACGTCGTAGCCGAAATCCACCTGCGGGGAAGGGTAGAAGGGCGTAATCCAGATGCCGTCCACGCCGAGATCCTGCAGGTAATCGAGATGGTCGATGATGCCCTCCAGGTCGCCCACGCCGTCGCCATTGCTGTCGCCGAAACTGCGCGGGTAGACCTCATAAATGACGGCGCCTTTCCACCAGTTGGCATCGAGGGTGGGGTTGGCGTCGGCTTGCGGGGGCGGTGGGGTCCCGCAACTGAGCGAAAGCAGGGCGAGCAACAGCACGGCGCCCGCTCCCAGCGTCGTCCGCCTGCGGATTTCCGTCGTCATTCGGTGCGCTCCGGCCTCCGAGCCGAATCCGTTACCAGTATAAGCAAGCGCCGTTCGCCGCCATATGCAATAGACCATTGACAGCCCACTGCCACTTCCTGTAAATATAGAGTGAGGCGAATAAAAAGCGAAAATGCCTGCCGCCGCGCTCAAAACGGAATTCGAATCGCTTCTGGGAGGCCATCTCGATTGGCAGTCCCGCCCGACGCCCGAATGCGTCCCCACGGGCGTTCCGTCTCTCGACGATGCCACTGGTGGGCTGCCGCGCGGCTGCCTCACGGAAATCTTCGGACCGGCCTCCTCAGGCCGCACCAGCCTGCTGCTCTCCATCCTCGCCCAGGCCACGCATCGCCAGGAAGTCTGCGCCCTGGTGGATGCCGAGGACGCCTTCGATCCCGCGTCTGCCAGCGCCGCCGGCGTGCACCTCGACCGCCTGCTTTGGGTTCGTTCCGCACACAACGCCGAGCATGCCCTCAAAGCCGCCGACCTGCTGATCCAGGGCGGGGGGTTCGGGCTGGTGGTGCTCGACCTGGGCGACACCCCGCCCGCCACCGCCCGCCGCATCTCGCTCACTTCCTGGTTCCGCCTGCGCCGTGCGGTGGAAAACACGTCCACCGTGCTGGTGTCGGTGGCGCTCCAGTCGAACGCCCGGACGTGCGCCGCGCTGCAACTGGAATGCGCGCGCGAGCACGCGGCTTGGTCTGGTACGCTACATTCCTCGCGGCTTCTGCGCGCTGTTTCGGCGCGCGCCACTTCCATACAACGGAGCAAGACATGTTCGCCTGTCTTCACGGCCGCGGCCCTCTGACCGCGTTGGCGTTTCAATTTTCGCCCACGGTGGAGCAGACCGCCCCCGATACCGTCACGTTCGACGCTGCGGGGCTGGAGCGGCTCTTCGGATTCGCGCAGGATGTCGCCGCTTCGCTGCTGCGCCGCGCCGGAGAGATCGGAGTGACGGCCGCCATCGCCATCGCCGCCAATCCCGATGCCGCCATTTGCGCCGCCCGCGGATTCTCCGGCACGAGCATCATTCCTTATGGCGACGAGGCGAAATTCCTCGGCCCGCTGCCGATCGCGCTGCTGGCTCCCACCCCCGAACTGCAGGAGACACTCGACCGTTGGGGCATCCGCCGCTTCCAGGATCTCGCCGCGCTGCCGCCTCTCGGCATCGCCGAACGTCTGGGGGAGGAAGGGCTGCGCCTGCGCGAACTGGCGCGCGGAGAAGCCGAGCGTAAGCTGCGGCCGCTCGAGGATCCGCTTCATTTCGAAGATAAAACTGAACTCGATTACCCGCTGGAACTGCTGGAACCGCTGGCGTTCGTGCTCGCCCGCCAGATCAACGCGCTGGCCACCAGCCTGGCCGCGCGCGCGCTGGCCACCAATGAAATCCGCCTCCGGCTACGGCTGGAAAACCGCACCATCCACGAGCGCACTCTGCGGCTTCCGGTGCCCACGCTCGATACCAAAGCGTTTCTGAAGCTGCTGCAGCTCGATCTGGCGCAGAACCCGCCGACCGCCCCGGTGGTGGAAGTGCGGATGGAGATGAATCCCGCCAAGCCGCAGCCGTCGCAAGCCGGCCTGTTTATTCTCGCCGCGCCCGAACCGGTGAAGCTGGAACTGACCATCGCGCGGTTGAAGGCGATTGTCGGCGCGGACCGTGTTGGCACCCCCGCGCTGCTCGATACGCACCGGCGGGACGCGTTCCAACTGACACCGGCATTCGTGCCTGCCGCGCCGGCAACCGCGCCCCAATTCCGCCTCTCGATCCGTCTCTTCCGCCCCCCGCGCGCCGCCCGCGTGGCGCTGGCCGCTGGCCATCCGAATTTCGTCACGGCAGGTGCCATCCGCGGCAAAATCCTCGATCTCGCCGGCCCGTGGCGCACTTCCGGCGACTGGTGGACCGCCGACCCCTGGCTGCGCGACGAATGGGACGTCGCGTTATCGGATGGCGCGCTCTATCGGCTGTATTGCGAGCCTCGCGGATGGTTCGTGGAGGGGAGCTATGACTGACGATCTTTGTTGTCCACCACGGAGGCACGGAGACGCAGAGAAACGCGCGAGAATGCAGCGTCGCGTCTTCGTGCACGATCATCCCGAGACCCCTGCAACGCAGGTGCCCGGGAATGTTACCCCTCTGTGCGCTCCGCTATCTCTGCGCTCTCTGATTTTGCCTTGCCTTTCTCAACGTCTCCGCGTCCCTGCGGTGACTTCTTCCGTCTTTCTCCGTGTCTCCGTGTCTCTGTGGTGAACACCGTGTTCATCGATCTCCACGTCCGCTCGGCCTTCTCCTTTCTCGAAGGCGCCTCCATTCCCGAGGAACTCGCCGGCGCCTGCGCGCGTTACGAGATGCCCGCCATGGCCATCGTCGACCGCAACGGTGTCTACGGCGCTCCGCGTTTTCATATGGCGATGAAGAAGGCCGGCCTGCGCGCCCACATCGGCTCCGAAATCACCTGCACCGATGGCCATTCCTACCCGCTGCTGGCCGAGTCGCGCGAGGGCTATCAGAATCTCTGCCGCCTGATCACCCGCATGAAACTGCGCGCCAAAAAAGGCGAAGGCGCGGCCACCCTCGCCGAGATCGCCGAGTTTTCCCGCGGACTCCTTTGCCTCACCCGCCACCCCAGCCGCCGCCTGCTCGACATCTTCGGCCGCGACCGCTTGTACGCCGAACTGCAGCGCCATTGCGAGCGCGAAGAGGAGGCGCACAATCAGGCCACCGTCGATTGCGCGCGCCAACTCGGCATCCCGCTCGTCGCCACCAACGGCACATCGTATGCGGTGCCCGAACAACGCGAACTGCTCGACGTCTTCACCTGTGTGCGCCATCACGCCACGCTTGCCGATGCCGGCCGCCTGCTGGCGCGCAACTCCGAGCGTCACGTCAAATCGCCCGCTGAAATGACGCGCCTCTTCGCCGACCTGCCCGAGGCGATCGCCAACACCCGCGCCATCTCCGAGCGCCTGGAATTCACGCTCGCCGACCTGGGCTATCGCTTCCCGCGCTACCCCGTCCCCGAGGGCGAAACGCAAATGTCGTTCCTGCGCCAACGTGCCGATGAGGGCGCGCGCGTCCGCTATCAGCCTTACTACGAGCGCGCGCAGCGCCAGGTGGAGCGCGAACTTGCGCTCATCGAAAAGCTGGAGCTCGCCGGTTATTTTCTGATCGTGTGGGACATTGTGCGCTTCTGCAAAGAGAACGGCATTCTCTGCCAGGGGCGCGGGTCGGCCGCCAATAGCGCGGTCTGCTATTCGCTCGGCATCACCGCGGTCGACCCGGTCGGCATGGAGCTTCTGTTCGAACGCTTCCTCTCCGAAGAGCGCGGCGAATGGCCCGATATCGATATCGATCTTCCGAGCGGCGACCAGCGCGAGCGAGCCATCCAGTATGTCTACCAGCGCTTCGGAAAATTAGGCGCGGCGATGACCGCCAACGTGATCACGTACCGCGGCCGGTCGGCGGCGCGCGAGGTGGGCAAGGCGCTGGGGTTCGAAGTCACCACCCTCGATCGCCTCAGCGCGCTCACTCACTCCTTCGAATGGAACGATCCCAAAGACACGCGTGGGCGGCGATTTAGTGAGGCGGGGCTCGACCTCGACCAGCCGCGCGTGCGCAAATTTCTCGATCTTTACGGTATGGCGCTCGATCTGCCGCGCCATCTCGGCCAGCATTCCGGCGGCATGGTGATCTGTCAGGATCAGCTCGATTCCGTGGTGCCGCTCGAACCCGCCACCATGCCGGGCCGCGTGGTGGTGCAGTGGGACAAAGAGGACTGCGCCGATCTGGGCATCATCAAGGTCGACCTGCTCGGCCTCGGCATGATGGCGGTGATCGAAGAGTGCCTCGATCTCATTCCGCGCCATTACGGTGAGACGGTAGATCTGGCGCATCTGCCGCAGGACGATCCGGTAATTTTCGAGGCGCTGCAAAAGGCCGATACCGTCGGCATGTTTCAGGTGGAGAGCCGCGCGCAGATGTCGGCCCTGCCGCGCATGATGCCGCGCAAATTTTACGACGTGGTGGTGCAGGTGGCCATCATTCGCCCCGGCCCCATCGTGGGCAAGATGGTGCACCCGTATCTCAATCGCCGGCAGGGCAGGGAAGCGCCCGATTGTCTCCATCCCTCGCTCGAGCCGGTGCTGCGGCGCACGCTCGGGGTGCCGCTGTTTCAGGAGCAGTTGCTGCGCATGGCGATGATCGCCGCCGGATTCACGGGCGGCGAGGCGGAGGAACTGCGCCGCGCCATGGGCTTCAAGCGCTCGGAAAAGCGCATGGCCGATATCGAAGTGAAACTGCGTGCCGGCATGGAACGCAACGGTATCGTGGGGGAAGTGCAGGACACCATCGTGCACTCCATCACGTCGTTCGCGCTTTACGGATTTCCGGAATCGCACGCCGCCAGTTTCGCGCTGCTGGCTTATGCCAGCGCGTTTCTGAAATGCCATTACCTGGCCGCCTTCACCTGCGCCATGCTGAATAATCAGCCGATGGGGTTCTACTCGCCGGCCATCCTGATTAAAGATGCGCAGCGCCATGGGCTGCGCGTGCTGCCGGTGGACATCGTGAATTCACAGTGGAAATGCACTGTAGGACATGCTTCAGCTTGTCCGGAAAGAGCGCCCCTTCTGCGCCTTGGTCTCCGCTACGCCCGCGGCCTGCGCGAAGAGGCCGGAAAAGCCATCCTGAAGGCTCGCGGCGAGCGCGCTTTCAGCAGCGTGGACGATCTCGCCGTTCGCGTGCGCGAACTGCGCAAAGACGAGCTCAACCGGCTGGCGGAAATCGGCGCGCTCAATTCGCTCGGACAGGCGCACCGCCGCGACGCCCTGTGGCAGACGCAGCGCGCCATCCTGCCGGTGGGCCCGCTGCTCGCGGGCGAGGAGGAGACAGGCCAGCCCTCGCCGCTTGCGCCCATGAATACCGGCGAGCGCCTGTTCGCCGATTATCATGGCACCGGCCTGACCATCGGCAGGCACCCCATGGCGTACCGGCGCGCGGAGATGGACCGGTTACGTGTGATCCGCGCGGCCGATCTGGCCCGCGTTCCCAATGGCCGCGTGGTGCGCATCGCCGGCTCGGTGATCGTGCGGCAGCGCCCTGGCACCGCCAAAGGGTTCGTCTTCCTCAGCATGGAGGACGAGACCGGAATCATGAACGCCATCCTCACGCCACCCACATTCGACCGTTTCAAGATCGCCGTCCTGGGTGAGCGCTTCCTGCTGATCGATGGTGTGCTGCAGAATCTCGACGGCGTCATCTCCGTGAAGGCCGCGCGCGTGCAAGCGCTCTCGCAGGGGGCGGCGGCCGCATCGCACGATTTCCACTGAGTGGGGATACTCCCTCAGATCCTGTTTCCTGCCGGTCGATGGCGGCTTGCAGAATCTCGATGGCGTCATCTCCGTGAAAGCCGGGCGCGTGCGAGCGCTCCGCAGGGGGGCAGCGGCCACATCGCACGATTTTCATTGAGTGGGGACACTCCCTCAGCTCTGCCGCTTCTCCAGATCTTGCGAGATCATTTTCGCCAGACCGAATCCGCCCTGCTGCGCGATGGTATTGGCCAATTGCTCCTCGGCGAAATCGGTGGCGCATGCGCCCGAAGAATCGCCGCCGCCCAACCATCCGCCATCGCCCTCGTGTGCCGACTTCAAAATCTGTCCGATCAGCAGGGCTTCGAACTGCTGCGCTGCCTGACCGATTTTGGCGTTGCTGGACGGGACCGCACCCGTCAGCGAAACAATCCCCGCCATTCCGGCCGAACTCACTGGGCCCATTACATTACCTCCAGTTCCGCTTCCAGCGCGCCCGCGGTCCGCAGGCTTTGCAGGATGGCGATGATATCGCGCGGCGTCGACCCGATGGCGGAAAGCGCGCGCACCAGTTCCTCCACCGTCGCGCCCTGTTTCAGCACCACCGTGCGCGCCTTCTCTTCTTTAGTGGAAACGGTGGTCTGCGGGACCACCGTCGTGACGCCCTGCGACAGCGGATCGGGCTGGGAAACCATTTCCACGGTCTGCACCTCCACGCTCAGATTGCCGTGCAGGATGGCAACCGGAGAAATGCGGACCTCCTTGCCGAGCACGATCGTGCCGGTCCGTTCGTTCACCACCACGCGTGCCATGCTGTCGGCCTCCACTCTCAGGTTTTCGAGCTGCGACATGAACTCCATAGTGCGGCTGGAGAATTCTTTGGGGATCGGCACGCTTACCAACCCGGCATTTTCGGCATGCGCAGCCGGTGACGAGCCGGCGGAGAATTTTTGGTTGACTGCGTCCACAATCCTCTCCGACGTGGTGAAATCCGATTGCCGCAATTGCAGGCGCACCACGCTTTTCGGTTCCACCGAGGGCGCGGGGCGCTCCACCGTGGCTCCATTGGGCGACCGGCCCACTGTGGGATGGTTGACCGTGGTTTGCGCGCCGCCCCGGCCGGCGATGAATCCGCCCGTCACGACCGGGCCCTGCGCCACCGCGTACACCTGCCCGTCGGCGCCACGCAGCGAAGTGAGCAGCAGGATGCCGCCGCGCAAGTTCGAGGCGTCGCCGGTGGAGGCGACCGTGATATCGATGTGCAGCCCCGGCTGCGCGAATGCCGGCAGGGTGGCGGTCACCATCACGGCAGCGGTATTCTTCACCTGAATCGCCGTCGGCGACACAATTACGCCCATCCGTTCCAGCATGTTGGTGAGGCTCTGGTTGGTAAACACGGTCTGCTGCTTATCGCCGGTGCCGGCCAGACCCACCACCAGTCCATAGCCGATGAGCTGATTGTCGCGGACGCCCTCGATATCCACCAGGTCTTTCAAACGCGCGGCGGGAAGGCTCTCCGCCAGCAGCAGGCAAGTCATCGCCAGAGTTGCAATACGCATATTCATGTCTCAGAAAGGAAGTAGCCCAAGCAGCAGGCGATAGAGGAAGAACGGCCGTTTGATGGCGTCGTTCACCACCCCCTTGCCGTTGATGCGGACTTCAAGCTGTCCCAGCCGGCTGGACTGCACGCTGTTGGTATTGTCGATATCGGCGGGACGAATCACGCCACGCACGGTAATGGTTTGATATTCGGAATTCACCTGGATGTCCTTTGAGGCTTCTACTACCAGCCCGCCGTTGGGCAGAACACTGATCACGCGCGCCGTCAGAACGGTGTTCAAACTGGTGGTCCGGCTGGTGGTGCCCTGGCCGTTCAATTGGGTGTCGCCGGCAATATTCGCCAGATTGGCGAACGGGCCGGTGGCGCGCGTCAGACCGGCCAGCGCGCTGATGGAATTCTTTGTGCTCGATTGGCGTGAAGTTTTGGTAGTCCCGGTGCTGACCGCCGATGCCTGCTCCGCCACGATCACGGTCACGATGTCGTCCACCTGGCTGGCACGTACGTCGCGGGCCGCGTCCGCCATGCGCGAGCCGGTAATCCAGATGGCGCCCGGTGTGGCGGGCGCGACTTCCGATTGCCGCGCGGTGGCCTGCTTCACGTACACATCGAGCGGTGTTTGCGAGGACGACTTGGTGCTCTTTTTCGAACGCGCCAATGCCAGTGGCGAAGCCAGCGTCAGGGCCAGCAGCAGGATTGCGATACGAGTCATGGATTCACTTTCGCGGCGGGAGATCCCACCGCTACTCTTCCTTTTCCCGCCACGCGAGCGGAGAATTGTTTGTGGGAATCGGGATTGAGAACCGGAATCGTCTGTCCCAACGCGCCCGATTCCTCCGCCACGCCGTCCAGTTCCAGGTGCGCCGCGCCTTCGAAGACATCCACTGTGACGGTGTCGCCCCGCGCTACCAGCTTGGGGTTCTCGATCATCGCAGGGCGGATCGCCGCGCCGGCATGAATTGCGCTGCGCGGCCACTTGCCTACGACTTCGTTGCTCGACGAGAGCATCGGCTCAGCCGCCGGAAATTCCCGCCGCGTCTCGACGCGGATTTCGTCTGCACCGATAGCGCGGCCCGGTTCCAGATCGACCGCTGCGGTTACACTGGTCACCGGGACCAGCACTTTCACGCGCGCCCACACCGGAAAACGGTGCGTTCCTGCGTATCGTATGCATCCCATCCACAAAGCGCCAGAGGTGCCGGGATGCAGGCCGCTGCTCTGAAATTCCATCTCGCCCACCGGCACGGGTTGCCGGCCGTAATCGAGCAGGGCGATCTCGGCTTCGGGCAGGACGTGGCGCATCGCCGAAAGGAGTCGCGCAGGATCGAGTGGCGACACCGGACGCGTCACACAGATATCGGCGTCGGGTTGCCAGTTCCAACCGTAGTGCTCCGCCATGCGGCGTAGTTCGGTGACGCGAAAGATGCGCTGTACGCCCGGAGCGGGAGCCATCGCCACTGGAATCTCCGGCGCCGCCACGCTCAGACCGGAGATGGCGGCGGCCAGATCGCCCGCCAGGATGCGGTCGGAGTTGGGATTTACCGCCAGGCAGCTTGCGACCGTCAGTGTGGCAAGCGCGATCATCGCTGCAGGTTATTCACTTCCTGATACATGTTGTCGGCCGCGGTGACGACCTTGGAATTCGCTTCGTACCCGCGCTGTGTCTGGATCATATTGATGAATTCATCCACCACCGAAACGTTGGATTGCTCGGTGTAGCCCTGCAGCAGAGTCCCCAAACCTTGCGGGCCGCCGGGCGCGCCCACGGTGGCGTCTCCGGAAGCGTCGGTGGGGGTGTAGAGGCTGTTGCCGATGCTGTTGAGGCCGGAGGGATTCTGGAAATTGGCGAGCTGAATCTGCCCGGCCTGTTGCGCCGCCGTCTGGTTCGGCAGAGTGTAGCTTACCGTGCCATCGGCGGCGATGTTGACGGAGAGCGCTTCCGGCGGAATGGTGATTTGCGGTTGCAGGGGCATGCCCGAGGAGTTGACGACACTGCCGTCCTTATCGAGCTGGAATTGCCCCGCGCGCGTATAGGCCAGCGTGCCCGAGGGCTGCAGCACCTGAAAGAAGCCGTTGCCCTGAATGGTCAGGTCGAGGGGGTTGCCGGTCTGCGTGAAAGAGCCTTCGGTGAAGACAATCTCGTTGGACGCGGCGTGCGTACCCAACCCCAATTGCAAGCCCGTGGGAACCACCGACTGTTGCCCCGCCGCCGTACCGGGCGCCACCACGTTCTGATACATCAGGTCCTGAAACTGTGCGCGCCGCGACTTGTAGCCCACGGTGTTGGCGTTGGCCAGATTGTTGGCGATATTGTCCAGGTTCAACTCCTGGGCCTTCATGCCGCTAGCGGCGCTGTAAAGTGCTCGAATCATGTAATCTCCTGGCTCCGGCGGCTCGTTTACGAGCCGACCTTGGCGACCTGCTCGATGGCCTGCTTGCGCATGTCGTCGCCGATCGTAATGGCTTTCTGCAACATCTCGAACTGGCGCATGATGCTCACCAGACGGACTGCGGATTCTGCCGTCCCAGTGTTGGAGGCTTCCAATTTGCCCTGCTCCACCGTCGTCCCGGATGGAGTGGACGGCTTCTCCCGCGGGTCGACCGCCCGATAATAATTGCCGCCTTGTTTGTTCACTCCGGCCGTACCTGTAAAATCGGCAATTTCCAGCTGGCCAATAGGCTGCCCGGCCTGCGAGAGGGCGCCTTCGCGCGAAATTTCGATGGGCAGCGTGTTTTGCGCCGTCAGCGGCGTACCCGCGTCGCTCAGCACGGGATAGCCGTCGGCAGTCACAAGTTGGCCGCCGGCCGATAGATGAAATCCGCCATTGCGCGTATATAAGGTCCCATTCGGACCGGAGACGCTGAAGAATCCGTGGCCGCTCAGCGCCACGTCGAGGGAATTGCCGGTATTGGTGATCGCACCCTGCGACATGTCGGTCCAGGGCTGCTGAACCACTGGCATGGTCTGGGGAGAATCGGAGTCCTGTGCTTCGGGCGATGCGTAGAGGCTATAGAATTCGCGGTCGGCCTTGTAACCGCCGGTGGCGGCGTTCGCCATATTGTTGGCCAGCAGGTCGAGCGACTCCATGCGGGAACGGAGGCCACTGGCGGCCATGGCGGTCATCGAGTCCATACGCCCGGAGAGAAAGCACGCCGCGCGCCAACCGGAATTACAGAGATAAATACCTCAAAATAGTAGATCAGCGGACGAAGAGAGTATTGAGGATGGTTCGCGGCGCGCCAAATTCTTGCCGCGCGTACCGTGCGGCGGCAGTTCGTTGCCGCGCGCTGTTGCACTAACACGTTGAAAATGGGCGGTTGGCGTTTGGTCCGCGATCTGCAACTCTCGCGGCGTGCAGTCTCTCGCGCCCACCGCCGCATCGTCGCTTGCGCTTCTGTTTCAGTTGCCAAACTCGGTGCTGGCGCAAGGGGCGGCCCCGGCGATTCAGTTTCCCGATCTGCTCGAGGGCCTGGTGCAGAGCGACCGTCAGACGGATGTGCCGTCGCCGCAAAAGGCCACTGCGGCCCCATATAAAGAAGACAGCGCACCGGCGTTTTTGTGGCTGGGTCCTGGGGTGCCTCCTGTCGAGCGGCAGGTAAATCAGGCAGCTCAGGAGACGACGGATCCCGTCGAGGTCCCGACCGCGAGTGCAGACCTGCCCCCGCATGCCGCGGCAATCGAGTTGACGGCCCCAACTCCTTTGGTGGGCTCTAACGCAACTCCATTTGGAACGCCCGTAGCGGTACCGGACTCACCAGGTGGCGCGCCCTCCGCGACGATAGTATCCTGGCGGCCCGCGACAGTTGTGCCTGGGGTGCCGCGAACACCCGCGGCGTTTTTGCCTCCAAGCGCGCCTGACTTACAAAGCAGCGCACCGTCCGCGGCGATCATCTCGTCAGCGCCCGCCGCGACTATGCCGGACTCGCCTCCAAGCGCGCCTGACTCACCAAGCGGTGCGACGTCTGCGGCGATTATATCGTCAGCGCCCGCCGCGATTGTGCCGGACTCGCCTCCAAGCGCGCCTGACTTACAAAGCAGCGCACCGTCCGCGACGATGATCTCGTCAGCGCCCGCCGCGATGCCGGACTCGCCTCCAAGCGCACCTGACTCACCGAGCGGTGCGACGTCCGCGACGATCATCTCGTCAGCGCCCGCCGTGATTGTGCCGGACTCGCCTCCAAGCGCGCCTGACTCACCAAGGAGCGCACCGTCCGCGACGATGATCTCGTCAGCGCCCGCCACGATGCCGGACTCGCCTCCAAGCGCGCCTGACTCACCGAGCGGTGCGACGTCAGCGCCCGCCACGATGCCGGACTCGCCTCCAACCGCGCCTGAATCACCAAGCGTTTCGACGTCAGCGCCCGCCGCGATACCGGACTCGCCTCCAAGCGTGCCTGACTCACCGAGCGTTGCGACGTCCACGACGATCATATCGTCAGCGCCCGCCGCGATACCGGACTCGCCTCCAAGCGCGCCTGACTCACCAAGCGTCGCGACGTCCGCGACGATCATATCGTCAGCGCCCGCCGCCATCGTGCCGGACTCGTCGCCTACAGGTCCGCTGGCGGGTGTGAAGCCTGCACCGGTGACAGACCTACTGCGCGCCACTTCGTCTAGGCGCTCGCCATCTACGCTTGCACTCGCCCCCGACGTCCCCTTTCCACCCACGCACATAGCGCCGGCAGCTACCCGCGTCAAGCGTGCGCCCGGCATCGCGCCGGACGCAACGGAAAGCATCGCATTCGCAGGGCCCGCCGGAGTTGTGCCGAACTCGCCGCCTATAGTCCCACTCACTTTCGTGAAGCCCGTGTCCGCGGCTGACGATGCGCCCATGCAGCCGTCAGCGCCGATTCCCACGGCGGCGTCCAATACCGGCATGCCGGCTGGCAATTCCACTCTGCAAACTGCGCCCCCCGCTGCCGAAACCAACCTCCCGAACGCACTGCCTGTTCCGCCCCTTTCAGCGGGCGAACCCGCGACCGCAACCCGTCCACGGACGGCGCGCAACAAAAAAGATCAGCCCGAGCCTGCGCCCGTTCGCGACGCCCTGGCATCGGCAATCGTCACCGCCGCCCCCATACCTACAACATCGCCCGTTCCTACGATTTCTGCTGCCGCCAAGGTATCGCCGGCCCCCGCGTCCATGCCCGCGTCCGGCCAGCCGGTCGACGCCGGCGCCAACCAGCCGGCCGCGCCGCCGGCTCCATTGGCCTTCACTGTCGCCTTGCAACCGGCCGACGCACCTTCGCCAGCACCCTTACCGCTCGCCGCGGATTCTGCGCCGTCCCCGACGGACGACTCCGTCCGCCCCGCCGAGACCGCTTTCCATCCGGCCATCGCAGACAACGGCAAGCCCGCCACCGATTCCGGCCAGCCGCATAAAACGCCCGAGGCAGACGATCAGCCAGATCCCATATCGCCGCCGGCCCTCAATCACGCCTTGACCCCTACAGTGGCGCCGCCCGCTACGGCCGCCGCGCCTGCGTCAACTGCGGCGGCAAAGGCCGCGCCAACTGAAAATGCAGCACCGCCCAAGGAACACATACCCATCGCGCCGCCTCCCGCGGTGGCGGCACACGATATCAAGCTGCAGATCGCAGGTGAGGGAGACCAGCGCGTCGAGGTTCGCCTTACCGAACGCGGCGGCGACGTTTTCGTAGCCGTCCGAACACCCGATGGCCGCTTGGCCAGTGACCTTCGCCAGGATCTGCCCAACCTCGCCGCGCGGCTCGAACAGTCGGGCTATCGCGCCACTACCTGGCAGCCCGCGGCCGGCGGAGAACGGGAGCGCCTGACCGATCCCAAGACCCCGGCCTCGCCACAAGATTCGGCAGGGCAGCAAGACAGTCAAAACGGGCGCGAGCAGCAACGCGATCCCGAAGATCCGCAACAGCAGGGGCAGGCGCAACTCGCCAAGCCCGGACAAAGCCAGCCGGGAAGAGATTTCGCGCGGCTTTTGTCAGCGATTCGATAGGCCGCGCCGCCGTGCCGGTATCGGGAGGATAAAGATGTTTCCCAGAGTTACGCAAGCCACGTCCACCTCGGGCGCCGCGGGGGCCGGTAGTTCGGCCACAACGAGCAGTTCGCCCACCGCGCCTGTAACCGAGAGTATGTTCCTGCAGTTGCTGGTCTCGCAACTGCAAAACCAGGATCCGTCCAACCCTGCCGATAGCACCCAGTTCGTGACCCAACTCTCGCAGTTCCAGACCATGGAGCAATCGATGAATCAAGGCCAGGATATCTCGGCGATTCGCCAGGATATGGACCAGCTGGTTGCCTCGCTCACGGCGAGCAGCAGCACTACCGGCGGCGCCGCCGGCAAATAAGAGGAGAATTTATGTTTACATCGTTTTCAACAGCACTTTCGGCACTCAACGCAACGTCCACTGCCATCGATGTAGTGGGCAACAATCTGGCCAATATGAACTCCACCGGCTTCAAGGCCAGTGAAATGAGCTTCAGCGACCTGGTGACGCAGTCGCTGGGCGCGGGTCTGGGGACCACGCAGGTGGGCTTCGGCACCGCCACTCCCATCACGCTCCGCCAGTTTACCCAGGGCGCAATCCAGACCACCGGCGGAGTCCTCGACGGCGCTATTTCGGGCCAGGGCTTTTTCGTGGTGCAGGACCCCACTTCCGGCAACGTCGAGTACACCCGCGCCGGCAACTTCCAGACCGACGCCAGCGGCAATCTGATGACCGCCAGCGGCGACTATGTACAAGGCTGGACCGCCGACAGCACCGGCCAGATCGACAGCAACAATCCGGTCAGCAACATCGTCATTCCAGTCGGCTCGCTGCAGCCTCCGGTGGCGACCACTACCGTGAGCGCGGAACTGAATCTGAATTCCGCTGCTGCTGCCGACAATACCTCCACGTTCTCCATGCCGATTACCACTTACGACAGTCTGGGGACATCGCATGTACTGACGCTGAGTTTCGTCAAGACGGGCGCCAATGCCTGGGACTACACCGCCACCTTGCCCCCCAACGACCTGAGCGATCCGACGACTGCCCAAGTGGCCACCGGAAGCTTGGTATTCAGCACCGACGGCACACTCGATCTGACGCAAACCACCACCCCGGTGCAGTTCCAGGTTCCGCAATTCGCCGATGGCGCCACCGCCGGCGGCACCATCACCTGGAACCTGACCAACTCGGACGGTAGCGGTGCGATTACGCAGTTCGATCAGCCATCGGCTTCCTCCTCGAGCGCGCAGGACGGTCAGAAGGCGTCGCAATTGGTGAATGTCGGGCTGGGCAACGGGGGTACGCTCCTGGCGCAGTATTCCGACGGCCAGCAGGTCACCGTCGGACAGGTGGCGTTGGCTTCGATTCGCAATCCCGGCAGCATGGTCGCGGTAGGCAACAATAACTTCATGCTCAGCGCGGCCAGCGCCTCCCCGAACATCGGCCTTCCCGGCACGGGCGGACGCGGCACCATTCAGGGCGGATCGATCGAAGCCTCCAACGTCGATATCGCCACCGAATTTACCAACCTTATCGTGTACCAGCGGGGATACGAAGCCAATGGCAAGGTGGTTTCCACGGCCGACACGCTCAGCCAGGACACCATCAACCTGATTAACGGCTAATCCGTTTCCCCTATCCCGCCGATGATTCCACAGGTATGGCTGTGGTCATCGCGATTCAATTCGAGAGGGGCAGATCGAATTCCTGCCCCACCTTAGATGCGGCGGCGATCTGCCCTAATGCGATCCGGAAATTACGCCGATGACTCCTCAGGAAGAAATAGCGCCACTGGGCGATGTCCCGGTGGAGATCGAAGTCGAACTCGACCGCCGAATCATGACTACCCGCGAGGTGCTGTGCCTGGACGAAGGCAGCGTCATCGAAACGGGCCGCTCGGCGGGCGAGAACATCGACATCTACATCGGCGGCGTGCTTTGCGGCTCCGGTGAAATCGTGGTGATCGAGAACACCCTTGGGGTGCGCATCACCGACTTCCGTGACGACTGAGGACGGATTTCCATGGTTGAATTTGGGCAAATGGCGGCAGTGGTCGGAGTGTTGACCCTGCTGGGCTTGACCTTGTGGTTTTTGCGCCGGAGGGGCTTCGCCGGACGGCTGCCGTTGAAAGTGAAAACGGCGCGCCGCCTGGAATGCCTGGAGCGCTTGCCGCTGGGGCCGCAGCATACTCTACATCTCATACGGCTGGGCGATACGTCGCTGCTGGTGGCTTCCTCGCCGAGCGGCTGCTCGCTGGTACAGAGCTTTCCCGACTCAGCAGGCCGCCTGCCGGAGGCCGCCCGATGAGAGCGCTCCGTATCCTGGCATTGGCAGCCCTGACGCTGCCGGCCTTCGGGGCCGCGAACGAACCCTTCTCCCTATTAGGCATATCGGCCGGAAAAAACGCTTCTGGAATGAGCATGCCGATGCAGGTGCTGATTTCCCTCACGCTGCTCACGCTGCTTCCCGGCGCGATCATGGCGATGACCCCGTTCTTGCGCATCAGCGTGGTGTTGCACTTTCTACGGCAGGCTCTCGGCACCCAGACCGTGCCTTCCAACCAGGTGCTCATCGGGCTCGCACTCTTCCTCACCATCGTGATCATGCAGCCGGTAGCGGCTGACATGTACCACCAGGGTTGGGAGCCGCTCGAAGCCGGACAGATTACCGCCCAACAGGCCATGGACCAGGCCGCCGTCCCGCTACGCGCCTTCATGGTGCGATTTGCACGCGAAAAGGACGTCCGCCTGTTTCTCGAGATCTCCCATAAGCCCGCGCCGCGCACGCCCGCCGACCTGGATTTGCAGGTTCTGATTCCCGCCTACATCCTGTCGGAGCTCAAAACCGGATTTCAGATCGGCGCTGTGCTCTTCCTGCCGTTCCTCATCATCGACCTGGTGGTGGCGTCGGTCACCCTCTCTGTGGGGATGATGCAACTGCCGCCGGTGATGATCTCGGCGCCGTTCAAAATCATGTTGTTCGTGCTGGTGGACGGCTGGAACCTGGTGATCGGTTCCCTCATGAAGAGCTTCTACCAATGACGCCCGATTCCGTGGTGCAAATTCTTCGCGATGCCCTGATGACGGCCTTCTGGCTGGCCGCGCCGTTGCTGGCGGTCGGCTTCGTCGCCGGTATCGCGGTCAGCCTGGTGCAGATCGCCACCTCCATGCAGGACTCGGCCTTTAGTACCGTGCCGCGGCTGATTGCTTTCCTGGCGGCCATCCTGCTGCTCATGCCTTGGATGCTGCAGAAGACCATCGCTTACACCACCGTGCTGTTCGGAGACCTGGGGCGCTATGCCCACTGACGTCACCCTTTCCATGGGCACTCTGTACGCGTTCCTGTTGGTATTGGCACGCGTCTCCGGCGCGTTGGTTTTCGTGCCCCTGCCGGGGCTGAAGGGCGGACCGCAACCGGCGCGCGTCGCGCTGGCGCTTGGCATGACCCTGGCACTCTACAGTCGATGGCCAGCGGTCAGCCCCGATTCCGTCACTGCCATGAAAATGGCCGGCTGGGCGGCGGCCGAAGCCACTGTCGGTATCGCCATCGGGGTGTCGGTGGCCATTGTGCTCGAAACCTTCAACCTGGCGGCGCAGGTGTTGGGGTTGCAAGCCGGCTACGCCTACGCCTCCACCGTCGATCCCAATACAGACGCCGACTCCGGCATTCTCCTGGTGATCGCGCAACTGTTCGCAGGCATGCTCTTTTTCACCATGGGGCTCGACCGCGAGATTCTACGGCTATTCGCTTTAACCCTGGAGAAAGTCCCGGCCGGCACCTATACGCTCTCGCCGGCCAGCGTGCAACCGGTCATCCGGCTGGGCGCGAGCCTGTTTGGTGTGGGAGTGCGTCTGGCGCTTCCCGTGGTCGCTGTCCTGATGATGGTGGATTTCGCCCTGGCGCTGATGGGGCGGCTGAATCAGCAGCTTCAACTGCTCTCCCTGGCCTTTCCTGCCAAGATGCTTACCGCCCTGCTGGTGCTGAGTTGGATTTCCATCGTCTTTCCGCGCGTGCTGTGGGCATTCAGCGGACAGGCCTGGGCAGCGGCGCGCCAGATGTTGGGGATATGAGCGCGCATGGCGGACCAGAGCAAGACCGAACAACCGACACAGCGGCGCCTCGAAAAGGCCCGCGAGGAGGGCCAGTTTCCCTCCGCCCGGGAGTTCGTCGGCGCTCTCCAGTTCATGGTGTTCCTGGCCCTGCTCGGCGCCGGAGGCGCTTCCTGGTTCGCGCAATTTCGCGCCAGCACGCGCTCTCTGTTCGAGCTGGCGTTCACTACCGAACTCCATTCCGGCGACTTGTCGCATATTGCCTGGCAACTTGCCTGGAGGCATTTTCTCCCGTTAGCGCTGGGCGGCCTGGCGGTGGCGACTGCAACGCTGGCGTTTCGGATGATCACCACGCGCTTCGGCTTCAGCCTGAAAAAGCTGGCGCCCGACATGGGACGCTTGAGCCCGCTCGCCAAGATCAAGGAACTGCCGCGCCAGAACCTCCCCACCCTTTTGCAATCGCTGATCCTGCTGCCTCTGTTTTTGTGGGCCGTTTATGCCATCGCCCGCGACCGCTTGGACGCCTTTCTCGCCCTGCCGCTGGAAACCGTAGCCATCGGATGGGGGTTCCTGGGGCACTCGCTGATGGAACTCTGCTGGAAAGCCTCCGGAGTCTTCCTGGTATTCGGATGCGTGGACCTGTTTCGCCAGATGCGCCGCTACAAACAGGACTTGCGCATGAGCAAGCAGGACATCAAGGAAGAAGCCAAGGACATCGAAGGCAACCCGCAGATGAAGGCCAAAATCCGCCGGCTGCAGCGCGACCGTCTGCGCCGCAACATGATGAAGGACGTCCCCAAGGCGACGGCCGTCATCGTCAACCCCACGCATTACGCGGTAGCCATCCGCTATCAGGTGGACAGCATGGCCGCGCCGCTGGTAGTCGCCAAGGGCAAGAATTACCTGGCCCTGCGCATCCGTCAGAAGGCCACCGAACACCAGGTCCCGATCGTGGAGAATCCGCCGCTGGCGCGCGCCTTATACCAGGCGGTGGACGTGGGGCAGGAGATTCCGCCGCACCTCTACCGCGCGGTGGCCGAAATTCTGGCTTACATCTACAAACTCATGCACGGGAGATTGCCGGGCTAACCATATGACACCAGCTAAGACCTTAGCGCCCGCGGGCGCGCTACCCAACTGGATGCGCGCGCTGCCGCTCGAAGAACTCAGTCAACTGGCCGTTCCACTGGCCGTGCTGGGCATCGTAATCGCGCTCATTACTCCGCTCCCCAGCTTCGTGCTGGACCTGTTGATCGTCACCGATATCCTGATGTCGGTCACCGTCCTCATGGTCTCACTCTATCTGGTGCGGCCCGTGGAGTTCACGTCTTTTCCCACTACCCTGCTGCTGCTCACGCTCTTCCGCCTCTCGCTCAATATCTCTTCGTCGCGCCTCATCCTGCTGAACGGCAACACCGGCACGTCGGCGGCGGGCGAAGTAATCGGCGCGTTCGGCAGTTTCGTAGTAGGGGGAAACTACATCATTGGCGCAGTGATTTTTCTGGTGCTCATCGCCATTCAATACGTGGTCATCAATCACGGCGCGGTGCGCATTTCCGAAGTGACCGCGCGATTCACTCTCGACGCCCTTCCCGGCAAGCAGATGTCCATCGATTCCGACCTGAATGCCGGCCTGATCGACGAAACCGAGGCCAAACGGCGGCGCAAACAACTGGCCACCGAAGCGGAGTTCTACGGCGCCATGGACGGCGCGTCGCGCTTCACGCAGCGCGACGCCGTGGCCAGCATCCTCATCACCGGCATCAATATCGTGGCCGGATTCCTGATCGGCGTACTGCAGCACGGCATGGAATTTCGCAAGGCGCTGGAAACTTACACCGTGCTCACCATCGGGGACGGCCTGGTGACGGTCATCCCGGCGCTCATGATTTCCATCTCCGGCGGCCTGATTGTAACGCGCGCCAGTTCCGAAGCCCGGCTGGGGGCGGAATTCCACAAACAGATTTTCGGCAATTCGCGGCCCCTGCTGCTCGCCGCGGGAGTGCTGTGCGCCATTGCGCTCATGCCGGGGATGCCCAAGCTGCCGTTCGTGTTAATGGCCGCCGGGGCGGGTGCTACCGGCTGGAAGATGCGTCAGGGCGAGGCCGGCGCTATCGCCGCGCCGGCCGAAAAGAAACCTGCGGCCAAAGAGAATATCGAAGCTCTGATGCGCGTCGAGCCGTTGGCCATCGAAGTCGGGCTGGGGCTGGTCGGATTGGTGGAAGGCGCGCAGGATTCCGCCCTGCTGCGCCGCATCGCCGCCATCCGCAAGCAGTTGGCCACCGAACTGGGGTACCTGCTCCCGCCGGTGCGCGTCACCGACAATCTGCAACTGCGCAGCCGCGAGTACCTGATCTCCATAAAGGGCATCGAGATTGCGCGCTACGAGTTGCCGCAGGGCTGCGAACTGGCCATTTCTACCGGCCAGGGGCAAATGAAGCTGGAAGGCCAGCCGACCCGCGAGCCGGCATTCGGCATCAGCGCCGTCTGGATACCGAGCGAGCGGGCGGAGCGTGCGCGCAATGCCGGATATACCGTTGTGGACCCGGTGAGCGTGCTGGGCACGCATCTTTCCGAACTCATCCGCCGGCATGCCTTCGAACTGCTTTCCCGCGAAGATACCAAGCGGCTGCTCGATCGCGTGGCGGTGGAGCACCCCAAGGTGGTGGAAGATCTCGTGCCCAAGCTGATGCCGCTGGCGTCGGTGCAGAGGGTGCTGCAGAATCTGCTGCGCGAACGGGTCTCCATCCGCGACGCGGTGTCGATTCTGGAAGCTCTCGGCGAGGCCGCCGGCTCTACGCGCAATCCCGTGTTGCTCACCGAGTACGTGCGGCAGGCGCTGCGGCGGTCGGTGGTGCGGCCCTACGTGAATCGTTTGGGCGAACTGCCCGCTTGGTTCCTCGATCCCGCCATCGAGCAGGCCGTCGAAGGGGCGGTGGAGCACGCCGAGCAGAACAGTCACATCGCCATCGCCCCGCAGACCGGGCGCGACATTGTCAACCGCATTCTAAGCCGGGTGCCGTCGCCGGAAGCTCCTGTGGTGGCAATCACTACCACCGGAGCGCGCTATTTCCTGCGGCAGATGACTGAGGCCTCGGCCCCGAACCTGTTCTTCCTGGCGCACAACGAAGTTCCGCCGGGAATGCGGGTGCAATCGCTGGGGACCATCTCATGAATAGCGGCCTACAGAAAAATGCCGCTTCCGACGATCAATCGAATGGAACGCGGCGGCCATGAAAATCAAATCTTATTTCGCGAATACGGTGGAAAGCGCGATGGCGCAGGCACGGCAGGAACTCGGTCCGGAAGCCATGCTGGTGAACAGCCGGAACTCCTCGCTCGAGACCCGCCATCTGGGGGCATATGAAGTGGTGTTCGTCACCGATGTGCCTCCCGGCGAATCGCAGGAGACTCCCGCGGCGCCGGTGCGGGACGGCGCGCCCGCCGGTGACCGTCTGACCCGGCAGATGGCGGAGCTGAAAAGAGAACTGGAAGGAATGCGCCGGACCTTCACCCGCTCGGCCCTGGCGCCGGCGGCTTGGCGCGACAGCAGTGCCGACGCGTCTGACGCCTATAACGCGCTCGCGGCCGGCGAAGTATCGCCCGAACTGGCGCGCGAGATCGTCCAGGGCGCCGAATCGCGCATCGCCAGAAGCAGTCCAGGAAAAACGCGGCCCGGATTTCGCGGCGCGCTGATGCAGGAACTGGAAGCACGCATTAAGGTCCAGCCGGTGCTGGGCCGGGGAGAGTCGCGGCCGCGCATCGTGGCGCTGGTGGGGCCTCCCGGCTGCGGCAAGACCACGACATTGGTGAAACTGGCCGTGAATTATGGGTTGGCCGCGCGCCGGCCGGTGATGCTGCTCTCCTTCGACAATTACCGGGTAGCGGCGGCCGAGCAGTTGCGCTCCTATTCGGCCATCCTCGGAGTCGGTTTTCAACTGGTGGAGACCGTAACGGCTCTTGCCCAGGCGATTGAAGAGAATCGCGGGAAAGAGCTGATCTTCCTCGATACCCCGGGCTTGGGCGCCGGTGACATGGCCGATTATTCCAGCCTGGCGCAATTTCTTTCCACCCGCGAGGACATCGATACCCACCTGGCCGTATCGTGCTCCATGAAATCCGCCGATCTATCCCGTGTAGTGGATGGTTTCGAGGTATTTCGCCCACAGCGGCTGCTGTTTACCCGAGCGGACGAGACCGGCTCTTTCGGTCCGATTCTGAACGAATCCGTCCGGACGGGTAAACCGATATCGTTCTTCGCCACCGGGCAGCGCATTCCCGAGGATCTCGAGGCCGCCACCGCGAGCCGCGTGGCGGAGTGGGTTCTCAGTGGAACCAACGGACAAGCCCTTTCGGCGGCTTAGAAATCGAGTGAAACGTGGCCAATTTTGCGCGCGAGTACGCGGTGTGTGACATGACCAGCGACGACCAACGGGAGCAACTCATTCTGCAACACCTGCCGCAGGTGCGTTTAATCGCGCGGCGGATTCAGGAGCGTCTGCCTGAAAATATCACTCTGGAAGATCTGGTATCGACGGGCGTAATCGGCCTGATCGCCGCCATCGATAACTTCGACCCCGCCCACAACGTCAAGCTGAAGACCTACGCCGAGTACAAAATCCGCGGCGCCATTCTGGACAGCCTGCGCGGGCTCGACTGGGCGCCCCGGCAGAAACGCCGCCAGGCGAAGCGCATCGAAGCGGCGATTGCCCAGGCCGAACAGCGCCTTCAGCGCACCCCCACAGAAGACGAAATCGCCGCGCAGCTGGAGATCTCGCTGGAGGAATACCACGAATGGCTGGTGGAGATCCGCGGCCTCAATATCGCGAGCCTGGAATATACCTCCGGCGATCAAGGCAAGGACATGCTGCACTATCTCCCCGACGGCGACGACAATCTCCCCTCCACCCTGCTGGAAAGATCGGAACTGGAGCGCCTGCTGGCCAGAGGTATCGACGGCATTCCGCCCATGGAACGCACCGTGCTCGGCCTGTACTATACCGAAGAACTGACCCTGCGGGAGATCGCCCAGGTGGTGAATCTGCATGAGTCGCGCATTTCGCAATTGAAATCGCAGGCCATTCTGCGGCTGCGCGCCCACATGGCGGAGCAATGGCCGGTAACCCGCGGGATGGTGACCGCATGAGCGCCACGATGCAGGAGGTGGAGAACGCGCGCCTGCTGCTCGACCGTTGGACCGAGAGCCTGGCGCAGGTGCTCGAATCCATGACCGATCAGCGGCCCAACGTTCACTGGGAGTATGCCAACGGCCCTGTGAGCGAACTCGCGCACGGGCAGGAATTCCTTTGGTGGGAACAGCCCTTCCAGGTGGATGGGCAGGCCGCCGTATGGGTGGGCGCGCCGCAAAGCGCGTGGGAATACGCCGGCGCGCTTACGTTGAAAGCCGCCGGGCTGGAGACCGTGGAGACCCTTGAGGCGAAGAATACCTGGTTCGAGATTTTGGGCCAATCGCTGGCCGTGGTAGCGCGCTCCATCGGCAGTCTCCTCCATCGCGAAGTCACCACCGAAAACGGCGGCGAACGGCCGGTCGAGGCGAGCGTCACGGAGTGGGCGTCGGTCACCCTCACCTTCGCTATTCCCGATGCGCCCGCCGGTATGCCCCTGCTGGTTGCCATGAGCCCGCAGCTCCTGGCGCTCATTGCCGCGCCTCCCGCCGAACCGGAAACAGTCGCTCCGGCCCACCGGCCTCCGGCCCGTCAGGAAGCCGTGCCGGTGCAGTCGCGCACCATGGATCTTCTTCTCGATGTCAATCTGCCGGTCAGCATCTCGTTCGGAAAGGCGTTGCTGCCCATGAAAGACGTGCTCAAGCTGACCACCGGCTCCATCGTGGAACTGAACCGCGTGTTGAACGATCCGGTGGAGGTGCTGGTCAACCACTGCCTCATCGCGCGCGGCGAGGTGGTGGTGGTGGAAGGCAATTATGGCATTCGTATCCAGGAAATCGCCAGCCGGCAGGACCGGCTGAGGAGCGTGCGGTGACCGTAGTCCTGCTGGTCGGTTTCAGCTCGGTTCTGGCAGTCGCCGCGATTGCCGCCGGGGTATTCGCCATCTGGCGCACGGCCGCGCTGGCAGCGGTAACGGACGAACGGACCGCCACGCGCCTGGCGGATTTCGAGGCCACTGTCGCAAATCTCCAAAAGGAGTTGGCCGGCCACGCCGCGCAGCTTGTTGACCTGCATCAAATACCCGCTGGAATGTCGCCCGCCCTCCCGCGCCCGGCGCTCAATCTCAGCAGGCGCTCGCAGGCGCTTCGCATGCACCGCAAGGGCGACGCGCCCGACCGCATCGCCGCCGCTCTGGGCGTCCCGCTGCAGGAAGTCGACCTGCTGATCAAAGTGCACCGTATTGTGCTCGACAGTCTGTAAGCCCTTGAACTTCATGGGTGCTGTACGCGCGCTCTCCGTTCGCGCTATGCTTGACGAACGTTACCGGGCATAATGGGAGAGCGTATGACGATTGAGCTTGAGGGGGTTACCCTACACTTGGCGCATCCCGATGAGCTGGCTGTCCAGTGGGTCGGGCAGGATGAACTGATGCGCCAGTTGCTGGCCGCCTGGATGGTGGTGCATGAGCAGGACCTGCCCATGAATCCGCGCCTCCTGGGCAAGCCCGGCGTCGGCAAGACCACCCTGGCATATGCCGCCGGCAGGCGTATGGGCCGCGATGTCTATATCCTCCAGGCCACTCTCGATACCCGCCCGGAAGACCTGCTCATCACCCCCGTAATCGCCGGCGAGGGCAGCCTGCGCTACGTCGCGTCGCCCCTGGTGACGGCCATGATTTGCGGCGGCGTGGCCATCGTCGACGAAGGCAATCGCATGAGCGAGAAGAGCTGGGCGAGTCTGGCGCCGCTCCTCGACAACCGGCGCTACGTGGAATCGATTGTCGCCGGCATCAAGATCAAGGCGCATGCCAACTTCCGGCTGGTGGCAACCATGAACGACGACGCCTCCACCTTCGAACTGCCGGAATATATCCATTCGCGCCTGCAGCCGCAGATCTTCATCGATTTCCCCGAGCGCGACGAGGAGTACCAGATTCTGCACGAGAATTTGCCGTTTGCCGAAGACCGCATCCTGCAATACGTCACTGATTTTCTGCAACTGGCCCACAGCGCCGACGAACGTTACACCGTGCGCGACGGCATCAACGTGGCGCGCTTCGCCATCAAGCTGAAGAGCCTGGCGACGCAGCGCACCCACGAAACCGAGGCGCTCGAAATCGCCGTCACCGAAGTGTTGGGGGAAGAAGCTCTGCGCTATGCCCGAGGCGTTCGACCTTCCGCTCTCTGATCCCGGCAGCCTCAAGCGCGGCCGGTTCACTTATTTCCCGGTAGCGCCCGGCCGGCTGGAGTTCGCCCAGGAAGTGCGCAGCGCGATTTTGCGCGAGCGCCCGCAATGCGTCGCGGTGGAGTTGCCCGGAAGCCTCCAAACGGCTTGGATTCAGGCCATCGGCCGGCTGCCGGAGATGTCTCTGATTTTCTACCCGGACGAAGCCGCGGGCGGGGACCAGGCGGTCTACGTTCCGGTGGAACCGGCCGACCCCTTCACCGAGGCTATTCGCACCGCGCTCGAAATCGACGCCGAAGTGGTCTTTGCCGATCCCGAGGCCGGGACCCGTCCTCACCTCAAAGACAGCTATCCCGACCCTTACGCGCTCCGCTATATCGGGCTAGAACGCTACATTGAGGCCTACCGCGTTTACCCGCAGCAGCGGACCGCCGAAATCGACCGCCACGCCACCGGGATCGCCTGGAAACTCCAGGGCACCGACCCTTCGGCCAACGTGCTGGTGGTCATTTCCCTGAATCTGCTCGACCCCGTGCTCGATGCCATGGAGGAACCGCAGGCCCAACCGGTCGCGGCCACGCGCATCGAGGGAGTCGAACTGCTCAACCCGCATCCCGAATCGCTGGGCGAAATCTGCGCCGAGTATCCGCAGTTGCAGTGGCGCTACGAAAATTACCGCAAGCTGATGACCGACCAGACTCTGATCGACCGGCGTCACGCCCAGCTTGCCATCTTTCGCGCCGCCGAAAAGGAATACGAAGCCAATACCGGCGAGCAAATCGCACACTGGCAGCGTCGCCTGGTGGCGCGTTACGCCCGCAATCTCGCGCTTGCCGGAAGCGACCTGAGCGCTGGACTCTTCGATCTGGCGGTGGCGGCGCGCGGCATAGCCGACGACAACTATGCCTGGGAAGTCTGGGAGGCCGCCGGAACTTACCCGCCCCAGCAGACCAGTTCGAGTCTCCTGACGGTGCGCATTTCGGGCGACGAAGTCTGGATGGACACCCGGCGCATTCGCATCCGGCGCCGTCTCCCCAGCACCAAGCGCCGCCTGCGGCCTGTCGGACTGAAGCCGCGTAAGAAAGAGAAAATCCCCGGCGAATGGGCCAGCCAACTGGATGGCGCGAGCATCTGCTCCTATCCGCCGGAAGACCTGGTGATCGAGGACTACGGCCGCTTCCTCAAGCACAAAGGCAAGAGCATTCTCTCCGAGGAACGGGTGCGCGTGGAGCCGTTCAGCACGTCGATTCTCGACGGTATCGACATGCGCGAGACCATTCGCAAATGGTACGAGGGCCGCATTTACGTCCGCCAGTTCCAGAAGATTCACGGAGAGGTGGGGTCGATTGTGGTGATCTTCGATGAAGACCGCGACAATCGCTACCCCTACACCACCACCTGGCTGGGCGAGAACCAGAACGAATCGGACATGTCATTCTACTCAACCTCTCCCTTCGACAATATGGTGGGGCCGGGCATCGGGCGGGCGGAATACGGCGGCTTTCTGATGAGCCTGCCGCCGCGCCGCATGTATGACGTTTGGCACGACGTGGATTATGAGTTCGCGGAGTCGAAATCGGAGCGCCTGCTGTTGGCGGCGCTCGATTATTCCGTTCACCACTACGTGGTTTACGTCGCCGCCAAACCGCCGCGAAGCATCTTCAAGACCATCGCCTCGCGCGCCGACCGCACCGTTATCTACATCCCGATCGGTCAGTTGTCGCCGGTATCGCTCAAGAAGATCCGCGTGGTCCACGTACTCGACGGGTATGACAAACGCGAAATCGCCAAGGACTATTTGTGGTAGTCCGCCTGTCCGCTGTGTTCCCGGTCAATTGAGCGCTCCCGCCGGTTCGAGACTGCGCACCTTGGCGGAGAGGGTCGTACGTTTGAGCCCGAGCATGTCGGCCGCGGCTTTCTTGTTGCCGCCGGTTTTCTGAAGCGCCTGTTCGAGGATACTGCGCTCGATCAGCGCCAGCGTTTGCTCGTAGTCCATGCCACCTTCCGGCAGCGAAATCACCGGTCCGCCGGACGGCGATGGCTTGGTTTGACGAATAGCGGGTAAGGGGAAATCGCGGGTGTCCAGCAGATCGCGATTGCCGCTGAGCGCCACCGCCATATCGACAAGGTTCTCCAGTTGGCGGACGTTTCCGGGCCAGGGATAGCCGGAGAGGCACTCGATGGCGCCCGCGGTCAGCTTTTTCAAGGGGATTTCCTCCAGACCGCAGATCTTTTCCAGGAAATGAGCCGCGAGCCGCGGAATATCCTCGCGCCGTTCGCGCAGCGCGGGCATGGCGATCGGCACCACATTCAGGCGGTAAAAGAGGTCTTCGCGGAACCGGCCTTCTTCGACCCGTCGCGCCAGATCGCGGTTGGTGGCGGAGACCAGCCGTACATTGAGCTGGATAGTCTCGGAACTGCCCAGCCTTTGCAACTCCCGCTCCTGGATTACCCGCAACAGCTTGGCCTGCAGAGTGAGGTCGAGATCGCCGATCTCATCCAAGAAGAGGGTTCCCCCCTGCGCCTGCTCGAACCGGCCGACGCGATTCTGCAGCGCTCCCGTGAAGGCTCCTCGTACGTGGCCGAACAGTTCCGCTTCCAATAGATTCTCGGGCAGGGCGCTGCAATTGACGGCGACGAACGGCCGGCTCCTGCGAGGGCTGGCAAGATGCACCGACCGGGCCGTAAGTTCTTTACCGGTACCGGTTTCCCCGGTAATCAGTATGGTGGAGCGCCGCTCCGCTACCAGCCGGACGACGCGCCGGACCTGGCACATGGCGGGCCCGTCTCCGATCAGCAGACGTTCCCACTCTTCAGCGGCGTTGTCGCCGGCTTTGGGGGACATCGCGAGCCGATCGAACAGCGCCACCGCTTCAGCATCACCGGCGAGGAACTGCCGCGCGCCCAGCCGGGCCAAATGAACAGCTTGCGCCGGGGAAGCGTCGGGATCGTGTATCAGAATGGGAATATCCGTCTTCGTTTGTACTATTTCTAACAGTTCCGCAGTTTGGCGGTCGGCGGCGGAAAAGTCCAGAATTACCGCCAGGCAAGGGGTGCGCAGCTCCCGCAAAGCTTCCGTCGAAAGGCCTGGGATTACATTGTAAGCGACAGAAAGTAAAGGCCATTTAGAGGGGGCGAACGGCTCGCGAGCGATCCACAATAGGCGTTTTTCCGGGGGTGGTGTCACAACCATCCATCGGCGGAAGGCGGCCGGACTTTAGGGTTGAAGTTTACAGTTTGCTATGCGAGAGCACTAAAGAGCGACAGGGCTGCTGCCGATATGAAGGGTAGCCGGAAGGATAGCGAATGAGAATTTACGATCGGGATCTAACGGGAACGGCGTCCACTGAGTCGGGACGCTCGCAGGAGACGCAAAGGACGGATCGCGAGGCGGCCTCGTCCGCGTCTCAATCGGGTAGCGTCTCGGGAGACCGGGTCGAGCTGTCGAGCGGTCTGGCCAGTGTCACCCGCGCATTGGCGGCTTATGGTTCGAGCCGCGCCGCCAAGGTACAGCAACTGGCGACACAATTCCAGTCCGGCAGCTATCAACCGAATTCACTGGCAATCGGCCATGGCATGGTGGCGCAGGCGCTCGGCGGAGCCAGCTAAATGGACGCCGCGCCCGGCGCGGAACGGCTGGCCATAGCCCGATCGGAAGTGAACCGGGCTTGCGGCTTGCTGATTGCCTCCACCCCCGAAGCTCTACAGAACTGTCAGAAAGCTCTCCGAACAGCACTTTCCGAACTGACCGCATTTCGCTCGACGGCTGGCGAAGGTCCGGCCGCTGCCGGCGCCAGGAAGGTTACTGCCGCGCTACAGTCCGACGTACAGCTTGCCGGCAGCCTGCTGCGGAATCTGGCGAACTTCTATAAAGGTTGGGAACGCATACAGGGAATCGTGGGATACACCGCGAATGGCGATCCATCGGCGGTGGCGCGCCGGGGACGGATCTGCTGCCGGGGATAGACGGTCATGGCAAATCTGACGGCTTCGTTATTGTCCGCAGGCGGTACGCTGGATGCCTACACACAGGCACTGGGGGTGGTGCAGAACAATGTCGCCAATGCCTCCACTCCGGGTTTCGCGGCACAGTCGCAGACTTTCGACCCGCTGGAGTTCAATCCCAACGAAGGCTTTCCGGGCGGCGTGCAGGCTGGCCAGGTGGTCAGCTCCCGCAATGAATATGCCGAGCAGGCGGTCCAGCAGCAGACTACTTTACAAGGACAGGCGCAGCAGGACGTCAACAGCCTGACGTCCATGCAATCGCTGTTCGACGTCACCGGCAGTTCGGGAATCGCCACCGCATTCAACAATCTCTTTAGCGCCTTCTCCGCATGGGGCCAGACGCCCGATAGCAGCGTGGCGCAGCAAAACGTCATCGAGCAGGCCAATGCCGTCGCGTCCGCCTTTCAGCAGACCGCCACCGGGCTGGATACTGTGGCCCAGAACACCCAGCAGCAGCTTCAATCGACGGTAGCCGAGATCAATCAATTCTCCAGCCAGCTCGCCGGATTTAACCAGAAGATCATGAATGGCGACCGTAACGACCCGGGGCTCGACGCGCAGATTCACACCACGCTCGATCAACTGTCCAATGACGGCAGCATCAGCGCCAGCCAGCAGGCGGACGGCACGTGGACAGTTCTGCTCAACGGCCAGACGCCCCTGGTGATGGGACAACAGGTTTTCGCGCTCACAGCCGGCACGGTGGCACCCGCCGCCGGCTCGGCCAACCCGAACGCGCCGCCGCAACTCAGCGTGCTGGCGTACGACGGCCGCGACATCACCGCGAGCACCACTGCCGGACAGCTCGGGTCAATTTTGAACCTGGCCAACCACGTGTTGCCGGGATACATGGGTGACGGGACGCAGCCCGGCAGCCTGAATACGCTGGCGCAATCGTTCGCCGGAACGGTGAACAACCTGCTGACCGCGGGTTACCAGAGCAGCGGGCCGCCGCCGGTTGCGGGCGTGCCGCTGTTTACCTTCAACAACACCAATGCCACGAACGTGGCGCAGACCCTGCAGGTGAGCTCTTCCATAACGCCGGACCAACTAGCGGCCATCAGCCCCGGGCCTCCCGCGGTTTCGAATGGCGTTCCGCTGGCGCTGTCGCAGCTTGCCAGTCCCACCACCAGCACCGGTGAAATCAACGGTCTCAGTTACACCCAATTCTATGCGGGCATGGCGTCCAACGTGGGCACGCTGCTCGACAACGCCAATAGCAATCTGCAGACCCAGCAGGCGGCGGTGGCGCAAGCGCAAAGCGTCCGGCAACAGCTTTCGGGTGTGTCGCTCGATCAGGAGGCTACCATCCTGATCCAGTTTCAACAGGCCTACGAAGCCAACTCCAAGTTCATCTCGGTGCTCGATCAACTGACCGAAGACACCATGAACATGCTGCCCAACACCTAAGGAACCCGATGATCAGCAACGTCAGTCCGGAAGCCGCAGTTTTCATGAACGGCATCGATCGCATCCAGAACAACATCGCGCAAGCCAGCCAGCAGGTGTCCTCCGGCCTTCAGATTTCGGTCGCATCGGACGCGCCGGACCAGATCGGCTACCTGTTGCAGTTGCGCGCCAACCGGTTGCACAACACACAGGTGCAGTCCAATCTGACGCTGGCGCAGACCGACGCCCAGTCTGCCGATGACGCACTGAGCTCGTCGATCCAGCTTCTGGATACCGCTACCACGCTCGCCACACAAGGGGCTACCGCCACGGCGACCGCCACCAGCCGCGCCAGCATGGCCGAACAGGTGCAGTCGATTCTGCAGCAGATGGTGGCTAACAGCCAGACCAACGTGCAGGGCGCGTTCATCTTTAGCGGCGACCAGGACCAGACGCCGCAATATACCTGGGATGCGACCCAGGCGAACCCGGTGGTGACGCAGCAAACGTCGTCCTCCACGCGCCTGGTCGAGAATCCGGCCGGCGGAACGTTTCAGGCGTCTCTGACCGCGCAGCACATCTTCGACGATCGCGACCCGGCCACCGGCAACCCGGCCACGGACAACGTTTTCAACGCCCTCAATACCCTGGTAACCGCCCTCAACAACAACGACACTGCCGGCATCTCCAGCTCGGTTTCGCTGCTCCAGGCGGCGTCCGTCCACCTGAATACCGCGCAGTCGTTTTACGGCAACCTGGAGGACCAGATCCAGGGGGCGAATACCTATGCCAGCAATTACGACATCCAACTGCAAACCGAAATCAGCAACATCCAGGATGCCGATGTCGCGCGTGCGGCATCCGAACTCACCGAAGCCAACACGCAGCTTCAGGCGTCGATGCAGATGCAGGGGCAGATGCCGCATTCCAGCCTGTTCAACTATCTGGGGTAATGGCTACTTGACGGTGAAGGTGGATGTCGCGCTGAAGCGCTTGTAGTTGGTATAGGCGATGGTCAGCTTTTCGCGCTGCGGACCGTTGCGGAAGTCGAGGGTATCGTCGGCGTTCGTGATGGTTGCGAACCAGTGCTTGCCGTCGATGGGTTTGCGGACCGTGGTGAAGCGCGGGAAGAGATTCTCCTGCCCGCGGGTGTAAAGTTGCGGCACGGCTCGGCCTTCGAGGCGGACGATGTTGTACCCCTTCTTATCCACCCATAGGAGCCCGTCGAAATACCGCTGTCCTTCGAAAATCTGGCGCGGCTTAATCTGCAGGACCCAGCAGTCCTGGCCGTCCATAGTCTCGTCCCCGCGGGTTTTGGTGTCGTAATTCCAGAGTTGCTCCTCACTCAGCGTGAGGGGCTGGATCTCGCGGATGTCGCGGAAGTCCTCTTCGGTGAGTTTCAGGAACTTCAGGCTATCGGTGGTCTTGCCGATCAACTCTTCGCTGCGCTCATGGGTGGGCGAAAAGGTAATGTCGCGGACTTCTTTGTATTCGCCGCGGGCGGCGCCGTGGTCGTCCAGTTCCTGCAGAGTAAAGCTCTGGCGATAAGTATATTCATCGCGCTCGGCGGCCGTCTCGGTTTCGCGGTGCGCCACCAGTCTGGCCAGATTGGGCGGCGGATCGCTCGGCTGGGCGTGCAGCAGGGCCGCCGCCAGCAGCGATGCTAGAATGAGGCCGATGGCTAAATCCCTCGGCAGCTTCCGGGCGGCGCTGCTGATCGGTTGGGGTGTGCTGGGGCTGGCGGGCATGCTGTACGCTCGATCGAAAGGCATCCCAAGCTGGGCGGCTTTGCCGGTGATCGCCGGCTTTCTCATAGAATATCCATTCTATCTGGCGCCGGGCTTTCCGATGGTGCGGGAGCGGCTGCAAGGCGCCGGCATCGTAGCCTTCGCACTGGCCGCGGCCGTGTTGCCGTACCTGGCGTGCTGCTGCGGCGCCGTGGCATTCAGTTGGGGCGGTCTGGCGCGGGTAGTAGCGGTCGCGCTGGCGTTGAGTCTGTGGTTTGTGGTGCTACCGGGGTCGCGCCTCGCCGGGGTGGCATACCTCGCGGTCTGGGCGGCCATTCTGCTGGGGCGCTTCTTTAATCCCGTCTATGTCCCCCTGCACCCGCAATATCGCGACCTGAAGAATGTCATCGTCATCCCGCATCTGGCAATGATTTCGATCGCGGTGCTGGCGCTGATACGGCAGCTTGGCGTCGAAGGCACCGGCTACGGATTCCTTCCCGATAGACGGGAATGGCGCATCGGAGCGCTCCATTTTCTCTACTTCGTACCCATCGGGCTGCCGCTGGCTTTGGTCCTGCACGCCACCCATTTCGTCGCTCCCAAGCCGGCCTGGTATATCGCCGCGCTGTTTCTGGGGATGTTGTGGGTGGCGTCGCTCTCCGAGGAATTCTTCGTGCGCGGCGTCCTGCAGCAGTGGATGGAGGAGTGGACCGCTAACCGTTCGGGCGCCCTGCTGATTACCTCGGCGATTTTCGGACTGCTGCATCTCTGGTTGGGCGGGTTTCCGAATTTCCGCTGGGCGCTGGTGGCGGGGGTTCTCGGCTGGTTCTGCGGGCGGGCGCGGAACCAAGCGGGCAGCATCCGCGCGAGCATGGTGACGCACGCACTGGTGGCGACCACCTGGCGGGCGTTCTTCGCATAGCGCTACAATTCTTTTCTATGGCAAAACTTGGTTTCCTGGGACTGGGGCTGATGGGATACCCCATGGCGCGCAACCTGTTACGCGCGGGACATGAGGTCGCACTGTGGTCGAACACTGCTGCGAAAGCACACCAACTGGCCACCGAAGAGCGCGGAATTGCGTGCGATACACCTCGCCAGGTGGCAGAAAATGCCGACGTGATTTTCCTCTGCGTGGGAACCACTGAGATGGCGCGCGAGGTGATTCTCGGGACGGACGGCATCATCCACGGAGCGCGGCGCGGCACGGTGGTCGCCGACGCCAGCACGATCAGTCCCAGCGAAAGCCGGCAAATTGGTAAAGCGCTGGCGGCCGAAGGCGTCGATTTTCTCGACGCTCCTTGTACCGGGTCTACCCCCGGGGCGACCGCCGGCACCCTCACCTTTATGATCGGAGGCGACCAGGCAGTCTTCGAAAAGACCAGGCCGATCTTCGAGGTGATGGGGAAGCGACTCTACTATTGCGGTGGACCGGGCATGGGGCTACAGGCCAAACTCACACAGAACCTCATTCTTTCCAATATTTTAATGGCCTTCAACGAGGGCATGGTGCTGGCTGCCAAAGGGGGGATCGAACCCAAACTGATGCTCGATATCCTGGACAACAGCGCCGCCAAGTCTGGACTGATCTCCTACAAAGCGCCTTTCGTTTTTCGCCGCGACTTCACTACCAACTTTTCCACAAAGTGGATGCACAAGGACGTTGCGCTCGCTCTGGAGTCGGGAAAAGAGCTGAGAGTACCGCTACCTTTAACGTCGTTAACGGGGCAACTTTTTCAAGCGGCCATCGATAACGGCCACGGCGAGGAGGATATGTGCTCTACAATCAAGGTGTTGGAGGAATCTGCCGGAGTTGTCGTCAAACCCGAATAAAAAATACAGATTTCTGTTGATTCCAAAAACGGAATCTACTATTATTGGAAGTAAGCCGGGGAGGCAACTCCCACCAAAGCGAGACTAACCTCTAATAAAAAAGACCCCTGAAGCAATCCTCCCCGGCACCCCTGAAACAAGGCGAGGATTAGAGGTCAAAAGCAAAACCCCGTATACCTCTGGAACAGCGTGATATGATGGCGGAATATCCCGGGCCACGGCGCCGTCCATGAAAATTCTCACGATTCTAGGTTCCACCGGCTCCATCGGCACCAATACTCTCGATGTCGTGCGGCGCAACCGCCACCTATATCAGGTGTATAGTCTGGTCGCCGGCAGCAATACCGATCTTCTAGCCAGTCAGATCCTCGAATTCCGCCCCCAAGTTGCAGTTGCCGGAACCTCCGAGGCCGTCAGCCGTCTATCCAACAAGCTGCAGGAATTGGGAATGCCGCGGGCCGAGTGGCCGGAATTGCTTTCCGGCGCTATGGCGAAAGTCGCGGTTTCGGTCGATGAGGCAGTAGATACCGTCATTTCGGCGATTGTCGGAGTGGCCGGCCTGGAGGCGACATATGAAGCTATCCGGCACGGCAAGCGGGTTGGATTGGCGAACAAGGAAGTATTGGTCTCAGGCGGCAAACTGGTAATGGATGCCGTGCGTGAATCGGGAGCTCTGTTGGTACCGGTCGACAGCGAACATAACGGAGCGCATCAATGCCTGCGGGCAGGCAACCGCAAGGAAGTCGCGCGGCTGATTTTGACGGCGTCCGGCGGCCCGTTCCGTAACACCCCGCGGGAGGCGCTCGACTCGGTGACTCCCGAGCAGGCGCTCAATCATCCAACCTGGAAGATGGGGAAGCGCATCACGGTGGATTGCGCCACGCTCATGAATAAGGGCTTCGAGGTAATTGAAGCCTGTTGGCTGTTCGATTTCGCCCCCTCTGAAGTGGATGTGGTGATTCACCCCCAGTCCAAAGTTCACGCCATGATCGAATACAGCGATGGCAGTGTACTTGCGCAGATATCGGCGACCGACATGCGTATGCCGATCCAGTATGCGTTGACTTACCCCGAGCGCTGCGAGGCGCCGGTACCTCGAATCAACTGGTCGGAAGCCCGCCAATGGGAGTTCTTGCCGCCCGATTTCCAGAAATTCCCGCTGCTGAAGCTGGCGTATCGGTGCCAGGAGGGTGGCCGGTCGGCGACCTGCACCTTGAACGCGGCGGACGAGGTGGCGGTGGAGGCATTTCTCGAGAAACGAATCGGCTATCCGTCGATTTACGAAATTGTGTCGGAAACCCTGTCGAAGATGCCGGAGCGGGATCTCCGAACCGTCAGCGAGATCCTGGAGATGGATCGGGAATCGCGGCAACTGGCGCGCGAATTGATCGCGGCGCGGACGGCCAACCCGGTGACGGTCTGAGAGCGCATGCAAGGCATTGAATATTTTCTCTGGTTCCTGATTCTGATAGGCGTGATGATCAACATCCACGAAGCGGGCCATTATTTTGCCGCCCGCCGGTTCGATGTCAAGATTGACGCTTTCAGTTTTGGCTTCGGGCCGCGGCTCTTCGGATTCCGGCGCGGGGAGACAGACTTCCGCTTTTCGGCGATTCCCTTCGGCGGCTACGTGAAGATGGCCGGCGAACTGGTGGGGGAGGATGCCGTGAGCGATCCGCGCAGCCTGCTCGCCAAGCCGCGCTGGCAGCGCCTCATCATTTATTTCGCGGGTCCGTTCATGAACCTGGTGCTGGCGGTGGCGATTCTCACCGGCCTGTACATGGTGCGGTTCGACCAGTTGTCGAGCGCCGAGATCGGCCACGTGATGCCCGATTCAGCGGCGGCCAAAGCAGGCATACAGGATGGCGATCGCATCCTGCGGCTGGATGGCCAGCAGAATCCCACCTGGGATGACGTGGAGCCGAAGGTCGATATCAGCGCGGGCCGTCCTTTGCACCTGACCCTGGAGCGCGACGGGCATCAGGTCAATACCATCCTGACGCCGGTCTTCAACGAAGCGCGCGGGGGCGGATACGCCGGCTGGGATGAGCACGGGGAAGTGCTGTTCAGCGGCCTCGAGCCGGGCTACCCGGCGGATAAGGCCGGTATCAAAGACGGCGATTCGCTGGTGGCGGTAGACGGGCAGCCGGTGCATTCGAGTATCAAATTTCACCAGATCACCGAGGGCAGCAAGGGCAAGCTGCTCCACCTGGACGTGAAGAGGGACGGCAAAACCTTCGCTGTAGATGTGCAACCGGTGCTGGCCAAGCTGGATGGTCCGGAACGTTGGATGATCGGCGTGAAGGCCGGCACACAGTTACCCTTTAAGACGCTGAAGCTGTCGTTGCCGCAGGCGTTGAATGAGTCGCTACAGGAGAATGCCAAGAACGCGCTGCTGATGGAAAAGGTGCTGCAAGGCATGATGGAACGCCGCATGTCTACCAAGAATCTGTCGGGTCCGATCGCGCTGATTAAGGAATCGGGTATGGCGGCGGAGATGGGGCCGGCGGTGTACCTGGGGCTGATGGCAATGGTGAGCCTGCAGTTGGCCATTTTTAATCTGTTGCCCATCCCGGTGCTGGACGGCGGCAGCATTCTGATGCTGCTGGTGGAGATGACAATGCGCCGCGATCTCAGCCTCAACGTCAAGGAATTGGTGTTCAAGGTCGGCTTCGTATGCATTATCATGCTGGTGGCTTTTGTGATTTATAACGATCTCTCGAGGCTGCTACCTTCGGGAGGATGAGGGCTTCTCTATGGCTCGGGTAGTGATGATGTACCGCACTCCAAAGGATGCGGCCGCGTTCGACGTGCATTATTTCGAAACGCACGTACCGCTGGCCAAACTGCTGCCCGGGCTGAGAAAATTTGAAATCGTGGAAGGCACCGCCCTGGAAAGTCCCGAATTCCACTTGATGGCGACACTCCATTTCGATGATGCCGTCTCCGCGGAGTGGGCGCTGGCGAGTCCGCAAGGGCTGGCCGCGGCAGCCGATCGCAAACTGATGGCGCCGGGCGACGACGACGTAGTCATGTTTCTGGTGGACAGCTACGAAATGACGATGTAATACATTTGCGGCCCGCTATGAAATGTAAAACCTGGCGATTTCTTTCCAGCGCGAATCCTGCGGGTTGTCCGAATCATCTGCTAAGCTGATTCCCGCATGCACTGTTCCTGCGTCCGCCAGACAGACCTGCCCAACACTACTGCGCTTGCCGCGGACACATACTACCATCCGGACCGGACCGCCGCTTTTTATCGCCATCCTCTGCGCGATCTCGATTCTTTCCGCGCGGCGGCTGCCGAAATCCATTTTTCCGATGAGAAGCGCGCCGCGGCGGTTGCTGCGCTTCGTAAACAGAATGGCGACAGCCCGGCGCTGGCACGATTAGCGAAGCCGGGCACAGTGGTGGTGGCCACGGGGCAGCAGGTGGGCCTGTTTTCCGGACCGGCCTACACTATTTATAAAGCGCTGCACGCGGCGCGGCTGGCCGAATGGCTCACTGCCAACGGTATCCCGGCGGTGCCGGTATTCTGGGTGGCCACCGAAGATCACGATTTCGCGGAAGTCAACCACACTTGGGTGTTCGATGCGCATCATCGCCCGATAAAGCTCGAAATGCGCCGTTCGGCGAGTGCGCAGCCAGTGGGCGCGGTGACGCTGGCCGCTCCCCCGGTGAACGAGTTGCGCTCCGCCCTCCACGGTATGCCCTTCGGTGAGGAAGTGGCGGACCTGGTAGAGGAAGCCTATCGCACCGGCAACACCATGGGCGGCGCTTTCGGCGAACTGCTCAGAAAGCTGCTGGGGAAGTTCGATATCCCGCAACTCGACCCCATGCTGCCGGAGTTTCGCGCGCTGGCGGCGCCGGCGCTCGGTGCGGCAGTGGAAGCTCACGCGGAACTCACGTCGCGCGTGATGGCGCGCAATCGCGAACTGCTGGACGCCGGATACCACACGCAGGTGCACGTGGAGCAGGAAACGTCCTTCGTATTTCTGTTGGAGAACGGGAAACGGCTGGCGCTGCGGCGCACGGGCAGCGAGTTCGGACAGAACGGGCGGCGATTCTCCACCGAAGAATTGAAGGGCCGCGCCGCTTCTCTATCGCCCAATGCGTTGCTGCGGCCGGTGGTGCAGGATTCGATTTTGCCCACCGCGGCATGCATTATGGGGCCGGCGGAAGCGGCCTACCTGGCGCAATCGGAAGTGCTCTACAGCGCCATTCTGGGACGCATGCCGGTGGTGGTGCCGCGCAGCGGGTTCACCGTTCTCGACGCGCACAGCGAAAAGTTGATGACGCGCTACGGCCTATCGCTGCCCGATTTTTCGAAAGGCGAGGAGTTGCTGCGCGAGCGCATCGCCACTCGCCTGGTGCCGCCGTCGCTGCACGGCGCGCTGGCCGACACGGCCACTACCGTGAACCAAGCCATCGAGCATCTGGGCGGGGAACTGCTGCGCTTCGATCCCACGCTGGCGCGCGCGCTCGAACGTAGCCGGCGCAAGATTTCTCACCAGATTTCCAAAATCGAAGGAAAAGCGGGGCGCGAAGCCATGCGGCGCGACGAGCGCGCAACGGGCGAGGCTGCGTCGCTCTACGGCCTGATTTTTCCCGAGCGGCATTTGCAGGAGCGGCTCTATTCGATTCTGCCGTTTCTAGCGAAGCATGGGCTCGACCTGGTGGAACATATTTACGAGGCCATCGAGCTGGAATGCCCGGACCATCGTATGATGGTCGTCTGATGCCATCGCCAGGTTGCCAATGGTACGGCGGACGTCCGCGGCAGATTTGCCGACCGCGCCGGAAAGGGGCCACTGCCGCATGGTGACGCCCGAACACGCCCGCATGGAGGACGGCCGTGCGCATCGCGCCCACTGGAACCGCTGGGGTCCGTTCCTGAGCGAGCGTGCGTGGGGCACGGTCCGCGAAGATTACAGCGCCACCGGCAGCGCCTGGGAATACTTTCCGCACGACCATGCGCGCTCGCGCGCCTTTCGCTGGAGCGAAGACGGCTTGTGCGGCATCTGCGACCGGCACCAGCGCATCTGCTTCGCGCTCGCGCTGTGGAACGGACGCGACCCCATTCTTAAGGAGCGTCTGTTCGGCCTCAACGGCAACGAAGGCAATCACAGCGAAGACGTCAAGGAGCAATACTTCTATCTCGACAGCACGCCCACGCACTCCTACATGAAGTGCCTGTACAAGTATCCGCAGGCGGAGTTTCCGTACTCCGATCTGCTGCACGAGAATCGCCGGCGCACGCGGCAGGATCCCGAGTACGAGTTGCTCGACACCGGCGTGTTCGCGGAAAACCGCTACTTCGACGTCTTCGTGGAGTACGCCAAAGCGGCGCCCGAGGATATTCTGATTCGCGTCGAGATTTGCAATCGCGGGCCGGAATCGGCAACTCTGCACGTGCTGCCCACCATCTGGTTCCGCAATCGCTGGTCCTGGGGATACACCGAAGAGCGGCCGGAGATGCGCCGCTTCGGATCGAACGGGATCGAAATCGACGAGCCGTATTACGGCCGGCGCCTGCTCTATGCGCAGGGCAACCCCGACCTGTTGTTCACCGAGAACGAGAGCAACGCGCCGCTGTTGTGGGGCTACGGATCGCCCGGATATTTCAAAGACGGCATCGGCGAATGCGTGATGCATGGAAATCGCGCGGCCGTCAATCCGGCGGGACGCGGCACCAAGGGGTCGGCGCATTACCAGCTCACAGTGGAGGCGGGGCAGTCGGTTTCGCTGGAACTGCGGCTGACCGCCCATGAGACGGAGGAGCCTTTCGGCGCTGAATTCGAGCAGACCCTGCGCGACCGCGCCGACGAGGCCAACGACTTTTACGCCACCGTGACGCCGCGCGAACTCACCGTCGACGCGCGCGCCGTGATGCGCCAGGCCTTCGCGGGCATGTTGTGGTCGAAGCAGTATTACCACTACGTGGTGCGCGACTGGCTGAACGGCGATCCGCACCAGCCTCCGCCCCCGCCCGAACGGCGGCTGGGGCGCAATCATCAATGGACCCACCTGTACAACTCCGACGTTGTCTCCATGCCGGACAAGTGGGAGTATCCGTGGTACGCGGCGTGGGACCTGGCGTTCCATTGCCTGCCGCTGGCTCTGGTGGATTCGCAATACGCTAAGGATCAGCTCCTGCTGATGACACGCGAGTGGTACATGCACCCCAACGGGCAGTTGCCGGCCTACGAATGGGCCTTGGGCGACGTCAATCCGCCGGTGCATGCCTGGGCCTCATGGCGCGTTTACAAGATGGAGCATAAGCGGCGGGGCAAACCCGACCGGGCTTTTCTGGAACGCATCTTCCATAAGCTGCTGCTCAATTTCACGTGGTGGGTGAATCGCAAAGACGCCGAAGGGCACAACGTTTTCGAAGGCGGCTTCCTGGGGCTTGACAACATCGGGGTGTTCGACCGTAGCGCGCCCCTGCCGGGAGGGGGCTTCATCGAGCAGGCCGACGGCACCGGCTGGATGGGCATGTACTGCCTGAATCTGCTGACCATCGCGCTTGAACTGGCGCGCGAGGATTCCGCGTATGAGGACGTGGCCAGCAAATTCTGGGAGCACTTTCTCCACATTGCCAACGCCATCAACCATCTCGGCGCCGATGGCAATGGCATGTGGGACGAGCATGACGGTTTCTTCTACGACGTGATGCATCTGCCGGATGGCGCACACGTGCCCCTGAAAATACGGTCGGCGGTGGGGCTCATTCCGCTGTTCGCGGTGGAGACGCTGGAGCCGCGCCTGCTCGATCAATTTCCGGGATTCAAGCGGCGCCTCGAATGGTTCGTCGCCAACCGGCGCGATCTCACCCGAAACGTCGCGTCCATGGTAGTGCCTGGCCGCGGCGAGCGGCGTCTGATGTCGATCGTTTCCCCGGCCCAACTCACGCGCATTTTGAAACCGATGCTCGATCCCGAAGAGTTCCTCTCGCCGTTCGGCATCCGCAGCGTTTCGCGCTACCACAAGGACCATCCGTATGTGCTGGAGGCGGGCGGGCAGGAGCATCGTGTCGACTATGAGCCGGGCGAGTCCACCACCGGCATCTTCGGCGGCAATTCGAACTGGCGGGGACCGGTCTGGTATCCGCTGAATTATCTGCTGATCGAGTCGCTGCAGAAGTTTCATCATTACCTGGGGGACGACTATCGCGTGGAGTGCCCCACCGGGTCCGGCACCATGATGACGCTGTGGGAAGTGGCGGCGGAGATCTCGCGCCGGTTGTCGCACCTGTTTCTGAAGGACGAAAACGGGCGGCGGCCGGTGAACGGCGCGAATGAATGCTTCCATTCCGACCCGCACTGGCGCGACCTGGTGCTGTTCTTCGAATACTTCCACGGCGACACCGGCGCGGGGTTGGGCGCGAGCCACCAGACGGGTTGGACCGGCGTAGTGGCGAAGCTGCTGCAACAAAGCGGGGAGTGATATTGCCGGCGGGCCTGCCAGCTTTCTAGCAGAGTGCGGGCCCTGAAGTTGTGAAATCGTTCGCGCGGTCACATCCGAAGTGTGCGCGTTTCCGTAGTACCAATTTGAAATTCGTAGCACAGGCTGTTAGTATCACGTTTATGTACTTCGTGCTACTGGAGGAGCGATGCGCACTGCTCGGACCGCCGGGACTCTTTTGCTGCTTTCCGCCGCGGGACTGGCGTGGACGCTTTCCGGCGGCGCCATTTCGGGAACGGTGAAGGACCCGAGCGGTCTCGCGATTCCCAACGCCACCCTCACGCTGGCCGACGTCGCCCTGCAGAGCGAATTCCATACCACCTCCGATGCGCGCGGCTTCTATTCGTTCCCCGCCGTGCCGGTGGGGCGCTACGATCTCGCCATCGAAGCGGCCGGATTTCGTGCGCAGAAGAAGACCGCGATCGCCGTCGATGCGGACGCCGCCGTCACGGTGGATGCCAGCCTCGATCTCGCCGGACAATCCGACGAAGTGACGGTCTCGGAAAGTCCGGCCAACGTGCAGACGCAGGTGGATACGGTGGCGACGCATTTGGGCGAAGTGGTGTCGGAGACGCAACTGGCGGCCATTCCGTTGAATGGGCGCAGCTACACCGATCTGCTGGCCATCCAGCCGGGCGTGAGTCCGGTGACCACGCTCACGGCGACCTCGGTGATCATGGCCGGGGTGACAGGCACCATCAATCCGTCGGGCGACGCCAATCCCGGCGATGTCTCCATCGACGGACAGCGCGAATCGGCCAACGGATTCCTGGTGAACGGCGTGGACGTACAGGAAGGCATGAACGGCGGCACCGCCGTGATCCCCAATCTCGATTCCATTCGCGAGTTCCGCCTGCTCACCAACAATTTCGATCCGGAGTACGGGAACTATAACGGCGGCATGGTGAACGTAGTCACCAAATCGGGCAGCAGCGTCTTTCATGGCGATGCCTTCGAATTTCTGCGCAACACCGCGCTCGATGCGCGCAATTATTTCGACCGCACGCGCGGAGTGTTCCGGCAGAATCAGTTCGGCGGCACGGTCGGGGGCCCGATTCACAAGGGGAAGCTATTCTTCTTTTCCGATTACCAGGGTACGCGAACGGTGGAAGGGATCACGTCGCCGGCCACGGCCGTTCCGTCGCTGGCGGATCGCGGCGGCAATCTGAGCGACGTGGCGAATACCCTGACGGGCACGGTCAGCGGGCCGAACATCGCCAGTCTGCTCACCCGGGAACTCGGCTATACGGTGACGCAGGGCGAACCTTACGATACGCCGGTATGCGCGACCTCGGCGCAGTGCGTACTTCCGGGAGCGGCGATCCCGATGAGCGCGTGGGCCGCGCCCGCACAGCATTTGCTACCGTACATTCCCACGCCCAACATCGGAACGAATCTGTTCTCTACCTCGGCGTACCCGGAGACGGTGCGTGACGACAAGGCGAGCGGCCGCATCGATGCCAATACACGCTGGGGGCAGTTCTCGGGATATTATTTCGTCGACGATTACCGGCTGGATAATCCATACCCCGGCGGGCAGGGCGGCGCCAGCATTCCGGGCTTCGATGCGCTCACCGCCGGGCGCGCCCAGGAATTCTCGCTGGGCAATACCCGGGTGTTCGGCGCAGCCACGGTGAACGAATTCCGCGCCGGCTTTCTGCGCAACGTCAACGATATCGGCGAGCCGCATGGCGGGCTGGGGATGAGTCTTCAGTCGCAGGGCTTCGTCACCGGTGCGGCGTCGGCGGGGATCGCGGTGCAGGCGCCGCAATTCGAAGGCGTCATGAACATCGCGTTCCCTTCGTTCGTGATGGGCGTGCCGGTGACCAACGTCAATCAGTGGAACAACACACTGTACCTGAGCGATACCGTCTCCAAGGCGATGGGGGCGCATACCTTAAAATTCGGCGCGCAGTTCCACGCCAACCAGGTCAACGAAAATCCCAACGCCACGTTCAATGGCACGTTCAATATCGAGGGGTCGGAGACCGGCAATGCGTTCGCCGATTTCCTGCTGGGATTCCCCAGCAATTTCACGCAGACCAGCGGGCAGCGATTCTATCTACGCGACGATTATGTGGGCGCGTTCGCCGCCGATAGCTGGCGCGCGCGCCGCGATCTGACGCTGAATTTCGGAGTGCGATGGGACTTGATTCGCCCCTGGTCGGAGAAATACAACAGCATTCAGACTATTGTCCCGGGTGAGCAATCGGTGCTCTATCCCAACGCGCTGCCCGGCCTGGTGGTGCCGGGCGACCCGGGCATTCCCTCGACGCTTTCACCCACCAGGTATCGCACCTTCGCGCCGCGTGTGGGTGTGGCTTACGCGCCCAACCCGAAGACCAGCATCCGCGCCAGTTACGGCATGTTCTACACGGCTTTTCCGGGGCTGACGGCGGGTATCATGTACGGAGTTCCACCCTTTGGCTATAACTATCTCAGCCCGGCGCCGCCGCTTTTCGCCACGCCGTACACCAACGCCGGCGATGGCGCGCAGAATACCGATCCCTTTCCCTTGAATTTTCCGCCGCACAACGTTTCGCGTTCGAATCCGTTCACCGGTTTCGATTTCGCGGCGGTGCCGCCGATTGCCGCCGATCCCTTTTTCTATTACCGCAATCGCGTTCCTTATACCGAAAACTTCATGCTGTCGTTTCAGCGGCAGATTGCCGGAAGCGCGCTGCTGACGGTGAGCTACGCGGGCAACGAAGGCCATCGCCTGCTGGTACTGCAGCCGCAGAATACCGGCAGTCCCGGGTTATGCCTGAGCTTGAGCCGCACGAACCAGGTGGCGGCCGGCACCACCACCTGCGGCCCGTTTGGCGAAGATGCCGCCTACACTCCGGCATCGGGGCAGACCATCCAGGGGACGCGCGTGGGCCTCGGTTCGGACTACGGCTCCATGACCGCACAGAAGACCATTGGCAACTCCAGTTATCATGCCCTCGAGGCGAACCTTCGCGCCACGCTGGGAGCGCGGTCGACCATTCTCGCCGGGTACACCTACTCCAAATCGATCGACGATGCGTCGAATTTGGGCGAGCAGGTGAACCCCTTCAATATGCGGCTGTCGCGTGCGATTTCTTCGTGGGACCTGACGCATAACTTCGTGGCGACCTACAATTACACGCTCCGCGGATGGAGCATCGCCGGCACCACGCGGTTCGCCACGGGATTTCCGGTCACCCTCTACGACGATTCCGACCGCTCGCTGCTCGGCACCTTGGGCAACGGTGTGAATAACCAACTGCTCGACACTCCGGAGGTGCTGCCGGGGGCGCTCGCGATCCACACCAACCCGCGCAATGGAAACGCGCTGTTCAATACCGGCGCGATCGTGCCCGAGGCGCTGGGACAATTGGGCGATGCCGGACGCCGCATCTTTCACGGGCCGGGAATCGCCAACTTCGACGTGCAGGTCAGCCGGAAAATCGCGCTTCGCGAAACGCGCTCGCTCGATTTGCGAGTGGAGGCCTTCAATCTCTTCAATCACGCGCAGTTTTACGGCCCAACTTCGGTGGATGGCGAAGTGAACGACCCCAATTTCGGACACGTGGTGAGCGCCGCCGCTCCGCGCTTGCTGCAACTGGCCGCCAAGTTCTATTTTTGAACGGCCGCGACAATGTTTTAATAAAAGTTGCAGACTACCAGGCGAATTTCACCGGCTACGGCCATTTCGGGCAGCATTATTCTGCCCGGCGATAAATCGATCTCGCACCGCTACGCACTGATTGCCGCGATTGCCGAAGGCGACAGCCGCATCGTCAATTTCTCCACCGGCGCGGACTGCCATTCCTCGCTGGGATGCGTGCGCGCACTCGGCATCGAAGTGGAAGGCGCGGGCACGGAGTTCACCATCCACGGCAAGGGGCTCGATGGACTGCGCGCTCCGGCAGGCGACCTGGACGCCGGCAATTCCGGCTCCACCATCCGCATGCTCTCGGGAATTCTCGCGGGCCAGCCGTTCGCGGCGCGCATGTTCGGCGACGAATCGCTCTCTCGGCGGCCCATGCAGCGCATCATGAAACCTCTCGGCCAGATGGGCGCGCATATCGATGCGCGCGAGGGCCAGTTTCCGCCGCTGCGCATCGAAGGCCGGAAACTGCGGGCCATCGACTACACCCTGCCGGTGCCGAGCGCGCAAGTGAAGACATGCGTGCTCCTGGCCGGGCTGTTCGCCGATGGGGAGACGACGGTGCGAGAGCCGATCCGCTCGCGCGACCATACGGAGATCGCGCTGCGCGAGTTCGGCGCCGACATCACGGTGGAGAAACAGAAGATCGCCATCGCGGGCCGGCCGCGGCTGGAGGGCAGGGAATTAATGGTGCCTTCGGATCTCTCGTCGGCGGCATTCTTTCTGGTGGCGGCGCTGCTGGTGCCCGGCTCGCGATTGAGTATCGCGGGGGTCGGACTGAATCCCACGCGCTCGGCGCTGCTCGACTTTCTGGTGGGAATGGGGGCGCGCATTCGCGTGCCGACGCTGGAGAGCCAGAACGGCGAGCTGGTGGGCGATCTCGAAGTGGAATACTCGGCGCTGCGCGGCGGCATCGTCGACGGCGGACTGACGGCGGCGCTCATCGATGAGATTCCGGTGTTGGCGGTGCTCGGCGCGGCGACCGAAGAAGGGCTCACGGTGCGCGATGCCGGCGAGTTGCGCATTAAGGAGACTGACCGCATCCGCACGGTGGTGGAGAACCTGCGCCGCATGGGAGTGGAAGCGGAGGAACTGCCCGACGGCATGATTATTCCGGGGCGTCAGAAATTCCACGCGGCCACCATCCACTCCTCAGGCGACCATCGCATCGCTATGGCGTTCGCAATCGCGGCGCTGCGCGCGGATGGCGAATCGGCGATCGAAGGCGCGGAAGCGGCGTCAGTATCGTTCCCGGAATTCTGGGATACGCTGGCGCGAGTGACGGGTTAGTGGGAAAGAATGGAATTCCGCGGCGGGTCGGCAACCCGTCCGGTGTGGCGACAGGCGATGTCGCAGGCTCCCGCAGGTTGCGTGGCTGCCAGCCGGCCCCCGCTTTATAAATCAGCTCTACGTTCCCCGCAGTTCCACGATCAGGGCGTCAAGCGCGATGGTCTTCTGAATATTGCGGCGGATCATTTCCGCGATTTCGTCCACCCGGTGCACCGCTTTGCGGATCCAGGCGAACTGAATTCTGGCGGCCAGCGTTTCCAGATCGCGGCGGATATCGACGTTGCGAATTTCTCCCGTGCCTTCGCGCAGCAGCATGAGGTCGCGCAACAGTTCGTAGAGCACCTTGAGATAGAGGTCGAGCTTGTCGCTCTTGCCGCGGCCGATGGTTTCCGATACCGGAATCCAGGTGGCGAACGGCGCCGCGCCGGCCGCTACCTGTAAAAGAGCCAGCATGGCGCTGCGGCGCTTATCGTATACGGCGAGATCGAGCGACAGTGCCACGCCGGGGCTGCCGGCGGCGAGCGCCAGGCGCCGCTCCGCCTCGTCAATGGAGCGGGCGCGCGCGAAATCGTGCATTTCCTGCTGAGAGAGCGGTGCGAATTGAAAAGGGACGGCGCGCGAACGGATGGTGGGCAGCAGGTCGTAGGCGTTCTCCGCGGTCATGATCAGCACGAGGTGCGGCGGCGGCTCTTCGAGCGTCTTCAAGAGCGAATTCGCGGCCTGTTCGTTGGCGCGGTCCACATGATCGATGAGGAAAATGCGGCGGCTCCCATGGTGCGGCAAAAACGGTGCGCGCTCCTTGATGAGGCGGGCCTGCTGGATGGTGATCTGGCGTAGCGGGCCGTCGGGCGCGAAGGTGACGAAGTCGGGATGGGTGGAAAAGAGCAGGGGATCGTCGTTGCGCTTATCGGAGGGCCAGCGCTCGCGATCCACTACCACGTCGATATTGTGAGCGAGGCTGAGATCGTCCTGCTCGATCTTTTCGCCGCGGCCCAGCAGGTGCGCGCCAATGCGCCGCGCGAGCGTGGCTTTCCCCACGCCTTCCGGTCCGGAGAAGAGCAGTGTCTGCGAGAGACGGTCCTGCGCCATCATCTGTTCGAGCGCGACGGTGATATGGCGGTTGCCCCAGAAATTTTCAAACATATGCGCTCACAATCTCCCAAATGGCGTGTTCGATGGTATCGAGCCCGGCCCGTCCGTCCACCGTTTTCACGCGCCCCGGCTGCGCGCGTGCCAGATCGTGGTAGGCCGCCCCCACACGCTGGTGGAACTCGATGGCTTCGTCGTCGAGGCGGGTCTCGCAATGCGGCGCGGCGGCGTTGCGGGCGCGGGCTCGCGCCAGGCTGGCTTCGGCATCCACGTCGACCAGCAGCGTGAGGTCGGGTTTAAGGCCACGGCAGGCGATGCGATCGAGAGCGGCGACGGCGTCCGCCCCCAGATTGCGCCCTACGCCCTGGTAGACCAGCGAGGAATCGGTGAAGCGGTCGGAGAGCACGATCTCGCCGCGATCCAGCGCGGGCGCGATCCACTGGTCGACATTCTGGGCGCGCGAGGCGAAGTAGAGCAGGATCTCGGCGGTGGGGCTGAGGTCGTGATTGGCCGAATCGAGCAGGATGCGGCGGATCTGCATGGCGACCGGCGGTCCGCCGGGCTCGGCGGTTTCGAGCACGGTGCGCCCCATGGCGCGCAAGCGTGCGGCGAGGCGATGCATCTGGGTGGTTTTGCCGGAACCGTCCATGCCCTCGAAGGTGATGAAGAGGCCTGCGGATTTCACGTTGGAAGAGTCTATTGTAGCGGCTCCGCTGTTCGCTATGATTGGTTCGCTATGATCGCGAGCGTGCGCAGCCGGCGATGGGTGGTGGCAGTGTGGGCCTGCTTCCTGGTGCGGCTGCTGTTCTATAGCTCCGTGCTGCCGCTGTGGGAAGGGTACGACGAGTGGGCGCACTTCGCGGTCGTGCGGCAGATGGTCTTCGGCGGACACTGGCTGGGGGCGCGCGACGCTCCCGTTCCGCGCGATGTGGAGGCGTCGCTCGAACTCGCGCCGGTGCCGTGGGAATTGCGATCGCTGGCGGCGCCTGCCATGACCGAAGATCGATACTGGCGGCTGCCGGCCGAGGAGCGCGCGCGCCGCGGCACGGCGCTGCGAACCATGCCCGCGTCGTGGAGCAGCCAGGATGGCAGCGGCGCCTTACTCGCCTATGAAGCGCTCCAGCCGCCGCTCTATTACTGGCTGATGGCGCCGGTGCTGTGGATTTTTCGCGGCGGCGGACTGCTCTCGCAAGTGCTGGCGCTGCGCTTCTGCAGTGTGGCGCTGGCGTCGCTGGCGGTCCCACTGGTATATCGGATCGCGGTCGCCGTGTGGGGCGAGGGCGGGGCGGCACTGGGCACGGCGTCGGTAGTGGCGCTCATGCCAGGCCTCGTGCTCGATGTAGCGCGGGTGGGCAATGATTGCCTGGCGGTAGCGCTGTTTACGCTGCTGACGTGGCTCCTGCTACGCGGCGGCCGCGGGTGGGCCATCGGGACGGTCTTGGGCTTGGGCCTGCTGACGAAGGCTTATTTTCTAACCGCGATCCCGGCAATAGCGGTGGTGTGGTGGATCACGCGCCGGCGCGCGGTCGAATTCCTGCGGCTGGTGGCGGCGGCGGCGGTGTTGGCGGGGTGGTGGTACGTCCGCAATCTGCTGACCACGGGAACACTCTCCGGCCTGAGCGAATCGGTGATGCTGCGCGGTACCGGGGCGTTCGAACTCGTACGCCGGTCGGCGGAGATCGACTGGCTCAAGGCGATCGACTCCATTTTTCTGTCGCACCTCTACTTCGGCGGCTGGAGTTCGCTCACCGTGCGGAGCTGGATGTATCACCTCTTTTATGCGGCGATTGCGGCGGCCGCGGTCGGTCTGGTGCGCGCCGTGCGGATATCGTCGACGCGCGTGCTGCTGGCGGTGTACGGTTTCTTCTGGCTGGGCCAGTTTTACAATGTCGTCATCCTTTATATAAGTAAGGGGCTGGCGGGGTCGATGGGCTGGTACATGTACGCCGTGGTGGGGGCGGAGGTGACGCTGTGCATCGTGGGGCTGCGGGCTCTGGCGCCGCGAGCTGCGCCATGGATTCCCCTGGCGGGCGCGGCGATGTTCGCGCTGCTCGATCTTTACACCGTGCACGCGGTCGCGATTCCCTACTACACCGGGATGCTCCGCCATCGCGCCAACGGAAGCCTGGAGGCGTTGCACGCAGTGGGGCTGCGCAGCGTAGGCATCGGCGGAGCGGTGGATCGCCTGGCGGTGTTCGTCCCGCCCGCGCTGCTGGTCGGCCTGTGGCTTCTCTACCTGGCGGGCACGGCGGGAGCGCTGGCCTGTGCCGGTGCGCGAAAATGTGACAGTGCCGCGAAAAGCTAAGCCTGATCCCACGAGCGCATTCCCACGAAATCTTGCGTTCGGACTGTGCCTGCTGACGCTGGCAGTGTACGCCAATACGTTCGGCCTGGGGTTCGCTCTCGACGCCGTCGGGGTGGTGCAGGGCGATCCGCGGGTGCACGCGGTCACGGCCCAGAATCTGGCGCTCATCTTCCGGAACGACTATTGGTGGCCGAGTTCGGTGGACACGCTCTATCGTCCGTTCACCACGCTCTCCTTTCTGTTCAACTATGCGGTCATCGGCGACGCCGGGAATGCCGCCGGCTACCACATGTTGAACGTGCTCTTGCATATGGGCAATGTGCTGCTGGTCTTCGCGCTGGCGCTGCGATTGCTCGGCGAGCGCACGCCGGCATTCTTCTGTGCTGCCCTATGGGCGGTGCATCCGGTGGTAACTGAGAGTGTGGCCAACGTCGCCGGGCGCGCCGACCTGCTGGCCACCATGGCGGTGCTCGCCGGCCTGCTGTTATACGATCGCGTATTGACCGGCGCGCGCTGGCAGCGCATGGTGGCGGCGCTTTTCGGAGTGGCCGTGCTGGGAGTATTTTCGAAGGAAAGCGCGGCTGTACTGCTAGGGCTGATGCTGCTTTGGGACCTGGTGCGCGGCGCGGACTGGCTGGGGGGCGGCATGCGGCGGGCGGCGGCGTATGCCGCGGTGGCCTGTGCCCTGGCGATCATGCTGGCAGCGCGGGCAGCAGTGTTCGCGGCGGCGCCGGCCCCCGAAATGCCGTTCGTCGACAACCCTTTGCGCGGCGTGGGGTTTCTGGCGGCGCGCTGGACGGCCATCAAGATCGTGGGGATGGATTTGCTGCTGCTGGTCTGGCCGTTGCACCTGGCGAGCGAGCGCGGGTTCGCCCAGATCGTGCCGGCAGGCGCCGGCGACGTTTGGGCGTGGCTGTCCCTGGCCACGATTTTGGCGATTTTGGCGGCCGTCGTCGTGCGGTACCGGCGCGATCGGGTGCTGTTCTTCGCCGCCGGGCTATTCGGCATCGCGCTCCTACCGGTGTCGAACCTGGTGCTGCTGATTGGCGCCACGATGGCGGAACGATTCCTCTATCTGCCGTCGATCGGGTTCGCCCTGGCGGTGGCGGTGCTGCTATACCGCCTGGAAAAGCGCGTTCCGGCGCAGGCCATCGCCGCCGTGCTGGTGGCGGTGCTGGCCATCCGCACATTTGCCCGCAATCGCGACTGGCAGGATAATCTGACACTGGCGCAGGCCGATATTGTGAGCGCGCCGCACAGCGCACGCGTGCGCGAGATCCTGGCAAGCGCGCTATTCCAAAAGGATCCGGTGCACAATCTGGATGCCGCCATCGCCGCCGACGAATCGGCTTGGGACATATTAAAGGCGCTGCCGCCCGCCGAGATTTACCAGGAGACGCCGGCCAACCTGGGGGCTTATTACCGCCTGAAGGGCGATGCTGTGGGGCCACCCGCGAACCTCGCCTGGTACCAAAAGTCTCTCGCGGTGTTGGAGCGGGCGCGCGAGGCGTCGCTGGCAGTCGAGAAGGCTTACGACCGGGCGCAGCTCGCGCACGGCAAGCCGCTGGCGACGCGGGTGGCCTATCAGCCGGTATATACCAATCTGGGGTTCACCGACTTCCGGCTGGGCCGGTACGGCGAGGCAGTCGAGGCCTTGCGCTATGGGCGGGAAATCGACCCGCGCACGCCCCCCCTCTACGATCTGCTGGCAGCGGCGTATGCGGCCGAGGGGGACAATCGGATGGCGGCGGTTACCCTGCTCGAAAAGGTGCTGCTGCTGGGGGCGAATGCCGATACCTTAGGGCAGGTGTCGCAGGCTTACGGTGCGGGTTCGTGCGCGGTGGAACGCGGCGAAGGTTTTGTAAGGCTGAACGAATCGTGCCCGCAGCTTCAGGTGGATTTCTGCTCGGCGTGGGGGGATCTTGCGGACTTTTTGAAGAAAGCACGGCTGCCGGAGGCGTCTGCGCAATTCGCCGAAAGGGCGTCGCAGCACGGCTGTCCGCAACGTAATTAACCGCGACGCGGGTCAATTCGGGAATTCCCCTGACAGATGGTGGCGAATGTCACTCGACATCCCGCAATTACACTGTTTTAATGCACAAAAACGGGACCGATCAGTGTGAAACTATTGACTCTGGACGGCTTCACATGTTTAAATCGGGCGAGCTCCGTTCTTTAGAGCTGTTATTGGTTTAAGGTGGCAGGCGTGCAGCCGGTCGAGGAGCGTAGAGTTAACTCTTGACACCGAGTGCGCAATCAGTTATCACTATCTTTTACCGCGTCCAGTTGTAGTGTGCATTTTTGCGTTTGTACTCGAAGAGCACGAAGAGAAGTAACAATAACGTGCCGCGAGTAAGTATTTGGGTAGTTCCAGCGTCCGGCTTGGTGGCCGCTGGGAGAAATTCTCCGCCCGACACGGAGAAGTTCCAAAGGTGAAATTTAGTATTGAGACCCGATTTGAGGCTCAGGTTGAAAGAGAACTTCGACCGATTCAACTTCGCAATTTACAAGGAGAAGCAAATGGCAGATTTTCGCAAATGGTTAACCGTGCTAGCCGTAGTCGCCGTAATGGCGTGTACAGCTAGTGCACAGGTTGGTGTGGCGAATGGTAGCGCGAACAGCTTGCTCGCTTGCGTGGCCACCGCCGCCGGCACACCTGAACTGCGGCCGGAAGGCTACACGGAACTCGCCGGTGACATCGTCATCAGTTGCACTGGCGGCCCCGTGTTGCAGCAGGGTGCCAACATCCCGACCACCAACATCGTAGTTTATATGGCGCCCTCGGTGCCGATCACCAGTCGTTTCCTGAGCTCGAATGGAGCTTCGGAAGCCCTGTTGATCATCGACGAAGCAGGTTCCGCTATCACCACCGGTGTTGCGGGCAACTTCGGACCGAAGGCTCCCCAGGTCCTTTGCACTACCGCCCAGCAGCAGCAGACCGGCGGCAGCGCTTGCAATGTGACCGTTGGTATGGATCCCGGCACCGCCGGTGGTCCGTATGAAGTGCCGGTTCCGACGAACAGCGCCTTCGCCTCCGCCCCGAACGTGTTTCAGGGCAAGGTCGGCGATTTCGGCGTGAACTCCGTGACGTTCTATAACGTTCCGGTTCTTCCCCCGGCCACCAGCGGCGTTACCCGCACGTTCCGCATCACCAACATCCGCGTTCCGGTCCCCGGCGGCAACTTGAGCGGTACGCTGCAGGCCATCATCTCCACCAGCCCGAACCAGACCCTGCCGGTAGCCGGCACGGCGATCAACATCGGCGTGGTTGGTCCGGCGATGACTGCTTCCGTTTCGCAGAACCCGGCCGGCGGCTTCCAACAGTGCCAGCCGGAGACGCGCGCTCTCACGGCGAACATTTACTTTACGGAAGGTTTCGCTACGGGCTTCAAGACTCGCGTAGTGCCAGGCGGTATCTATAACGGCGTTCCCGGCAATGCTGCTGGGAATACCACGTACGCTGCGGAAGGTACAAACACCAGCCCGGCGATCCAGAATATTCCTGGCGGCTTGTACGGCGGTTTCGCGGCCAACTCGGAGTCGGGCTTGATCATGCCGTCTCTCGGTGGCGGCGGCTTTACCGCTGGTCTGGCCGACTACGGAACCCGCTTGAAAGCGGTCTTCACCAACATTCCTGCCGGCCTGACGATGTATGTTTCCACCACGTCGGCGACGCAGGGTACCAACTTCATCGTTGGCGGCACCTCCGTGCTGCCCTTCGCGGTTCTCGTCGCCACCAACAGCGGCGAAGCCACGCCGGATGGAACTCCGTTTACGCCCATCACCTCCTCGGTGAACGGCAGCGACGGTCTCCCGGCCATCGCTCTTTCAGCGAATTCGAGCGGCGTCGCCACCGCGGTTTGGGAAGTCACCAACTCCAACCCGTCGGCCACCGATGTTCTCAAATTCAGCGTGTATATCAGCTACACCGCAACCAGCGCTACCGCGACCAACCCCTACGGGTTGCCGATTACGGTCCTGCCGCTGGGCGCGCCGGTCAACAATGTCGCTCTGAGTTTTGCGCCGGAACCGGGTGGCGGAACATTCGCTACCACGAACGCTACGCAAGGCCAGGCTCCGACGCCTCGCTTCGCAATCGTCAAGACGCAGCAAGGCGCTTGGACGTCGATCGGTCTCTGCCAGACCACGTTGCTCTATCCGTTCGTTACCGGGGCATCGGGATTTGACACCGGCATCGCCGTCGCCAACACCACTTGGGATCCGTTCGGTACTGTTCACCAGACCGGTTCCTGCACACTGTATGGTTATGGCGTAACGGTTGCCAGCGCCGGAAACACCGCGATTCAAACCCAGGTGCCCGGTTGCGACGCGATCTCCAATCCGCTCCCCGGAACGAACTGCTTCCCCATCGTTCCCACGGGACAGGTTGGAACCGTTCTGGCTTCCGCCACTCTGACCAACTTCCAGGGTTATGTGATCGCAATCTGCAACTTCCAGTTGGCTCATGGATATGCAGCGGTCACCGACCTCGGAATCCGCAACCTGTGGTCCAGCTATCTGGCTCTCGAACTCGCTCCGGCGGGTACGGTTGCCGGTGGCAGCCCGCGTACGGGTGTTCAGAGCATCGAAGTATTGGCTCACTAAACCTCGTTTAGCGGTAGTAACCAAGAGGGGGGCTTCGGCCTCCCTCTTTTTTTTTGGCACAGCAGGTCCAGTTCGAATCCCGATATTTAGTGCTACACTGAGATTCTCTCCGCGTCCATCCAAGTCAATTCCCGTTCCCCGGAACCAGGAGGTAGTTTTGCGTATTTTGAGAAACCTCATATTTGCGGGCCTGATGGTCACAGGAGCCCACTTAGCGCTGGCTCAGACGTCAGCAGTTGTACATCTGGCCGTGCAGTCAGGCAATGGCCAGGTGTCCTGCATCTGTTTCACCGCCACCCTGCAACAATTTCAGCCGATTTCCGTGAAGGCCACCGACGCCAATGGTAATCCCGTGGCCAACGCGACCGTCACATGGACAGACCTCAGCGGGCAACTCAACATGGGCGCCGCCACCACGACCACCGATGGGACCGGCGTCGCCACCGAACCCTTCACCTTCACAGTCTTTAATAACTTTACTTCCACTGGCATTCCATACGACATCTTCAACATTCAGGCCAGCTCCAACAATCAGTCGGTAACTTTCACTGAGACGCAGTCTCTTGTCACCTCGCAAGGCGCCTCCGTGATCGCGGCGAATTCTCCCCAGTTCGCGGGCGCGCTCCTGGCGGACGCCAACCTCACCGCCAACGTGGGCACCACCCTGGCCACACCCATCCAAACCATGGTTGCCGGCCTCAACACTGCCAGCAACGGCGTGCCTAACGTTTCGATCCGTATCTTCAACCTGCAGTCATCTCCCCAACTTACCTGCGCGTATGTAGGCGGTTATTCGGACCCTGGATCGGTACTCAGCGATGCTCACGGTAACACCAGCTGTTATCCGGTCTTCAGCGGCAGCGGCTCCGGGAGCTTCTATGTCCTGGTGGGAGGAGTTCCGGGAGCGGGCGATATCGCCACTGCCCTCTATCTGCAGGCGTATGGACCTTATAATTTTACGTCCAATCCCGGTGTTCCGGCTTCATTCCAAATCGTCAGCGGCAACAACCAGGTGGGCAGCATCGGACAGTTGTTGAACCCGCTGGTGGCCAAACTTGTCGATGCCAACGGAAACCCCGTGCAGGGGAAGACCGTGACGTGGACCGTTGTGCCCGCTGGAGCGGTGGGCCTGACCAACGGCAACACCGTCACCGACAACAACGGCCAGGTCACACAGTCAGTCAGTCTCGATCTGTTGGCTTCCGCGGGAGCCGCGATCACTGTTTCCCTTCAGAGCAATCCCAGCATCTCTGCGACATTCCAGGAGACGGTGCAGGGCGCCCTCACCGCGCTGAACAAAATCAGCGGCGACAAGCAGACTGCTCAGGTCGGCACTGCATATGCGGCGCCGCTGGTGGTGCAGGTAGTAAATTCCAACGGACCGGTGGCGAATTACCCGGTGCAGTATCTGGTCAGCGGGCCGGTAAGCTTGAGCTCCTCCACGGCCGGTACGAATGCGAATGGACAAGCGTCGGTGACGGCACTCGCGGGAACGCTTGTCGGCACTGCCACCGTAACAGCCATCGCGGGATCGTTGACCGCGAGCTTTACTCTTACGGTCAGCAGCACTCCGACAGGTCCCTCTCCCAACGGGCTCACCATTATCAGCGGCAGTAATCAAAGCGCCATGCCCGGCGCCCAGTTCGGTCAGCCTCTGGTTGTGCAGGTGAACTCCGCTTCCGGTCCCATCTCCGGTTACACGGTCAATTTCTCCACTACCGGACCGGTGAGCCTCTCGACCGCCGCGGCCGTTACCAACAGCAGCGGGCAGGCCTCCATCAACGTGTCGGCAGGGAACGCAGCGGGGGCCGGGACCGTTACGGCTGCCATCACCGGATACCAGGCCGTGTATAACCTGACGGTAACTTCACCCGGTCCGCAGATTACGGCCGCCAGCTTCCTCAATGCGGCCAGCCGGCAGCAGGGCCAGTTGTCGCCCTGCGGTCTGGCGATTGTCACCGGCGCCGGCCTGACGCCCGACGGCATCAGCGACTACACGCTCGCTCCCATCGTGGGCCGATATCCCAAAACGGTGCACAACTTAAGCATCACGTTCGGCGGTATTGCCGCACCCATCGTCAGTGTCGCCATGGGCGCCACCAATCCCGAAGTCACTCTACAGGTACCTTGCGAAGTGGCGCCCGCCAGTAGCGTTCCGGTAGTAGTCACGGTCAACGGCGGCGGCACCGCGACCGCTAACATTCCGATTTACGCGGTCAGCCCAGGCATCTTCCAGCAGGTGATGTCCGACGGAGTCAGCCGCGCAGTGGCCGTGCGCGCCGACGGTACCTTCGCGGATATCGGCGGGAGCACTTCTTACGACCCGACCAACCCAGTTCGCCTGGGCGAAGAAGTCCGCTTCTACGTCACTGGTCTGGGCGCCACCAGTCCGCAGTCGGTGACTGACACCATCGAAGATCCCAGCTCCTATCTCTTCCAGGTGGAGAACGATGTTACCGGAACGATGGCGGCCGGTCTGCCGGGAACTGGTGTGCTATTGCAAAACGTCTCCGCCCATCAGGCGCCTGGCTTGATCGGAGTGTATGAAGTGATGGCGACCATTCCCAGCGGTGCGCCCACCGGCAGCAACATCCCTCTGTATATCGGAATCACCCCTGCCGGTTCGAGCACCATTACCTGGTCGCCGAATAGCTCGATTCCGATCGGGCAGTAAGTTTCCTTCTTCGAAACGTTCCATCTCGGGGGGCTTCGGCCCCCCTTTTTTATTTCCTCCTGCCCTTTCCCTCTCTATCTTCGTGTTCTATTCGCCTTCGTGTCTATATGTAGTGTGTGCCGCGACTATTGCCGCATCCCTAGTGGGACACTAACGCACTGATTCGATGAACGTTTCCTGCAAATATCTCTTGCACAAAGCAATGCCCTGTGGCACCATTGGTTGTGGCTGAATGTGGATCGAAGGTGGGCTGATTTAGTAGGTTTGAGGATCAAAAGTGGAGATCCTGGCGCAACAAATGTTGATGGTCGAACCGCCCCGGGGTATGTACCCGAGTCGGCTGGACGACAAGGGCAGGCTCAAGCTGCCCGCCGCCTTCCAGCAATACTTTTCCGCTTTGCGGGAGAAGAAATTGTACGTCACCAGTCTCGACCGTCGCACCGCTCAAATATATCCTATGGAAGTTTGGCGAGGCAACGAAAAGTTCTTTGAAAATTACCGCGACGATGTCCGCCTCGCCCGCCAGGTTGCGTTCAACGCAGCAGACCTGGGCGCGGAGTGCGAGATGGACGGCCAGGGTCGGGTGCTCTTTTCCCCTGAACTGCGCCGCGAACTGGGTATCGAGAACCAGCCCGTTCGTTTGTACGCCTATCGCGGACGGATCGAGATTATTACCGAAGCGACTTACGATGAGCGCAAGAAGGAAGCCTCGGAGGTCGCCGCGGATCACGTCGGCAAACTGGAAGCGGCTGGTTTGAACTGATGAGTCCTGACGCGATGACTTATGCACTTCCCGGTGATGGCCGAAGAGGCTCTGGCGCTGCTGGCGATTCGCCCCGACGGAGTATATATAGACGCCACCGCGGGCATGGGTGGGCATACGGGAATGATCGCGCAGCGGCTGACCACGGGCATCGTGATCGCCAACGACCGCGACGCGGAATCGCTGGAACTGGCGCGCGCCAATACCTCTGCGTGGGCGGACCGGATCCGGTACCGGCAGGGACGATTCAGCGAATTGCGCAACACCCTCGCTGCCGAGGGCTTGCACCGGGTGGACGGCCTGCTGGCCGACCTGGGCGTCAGCCGCTTCCAGTTAGCGGAAGCGCCGCATCGGGGATTTTCATTTTTGACCGACGGGCCGCTGGATATGCGGATGTCGCAAGATACCGGCATGACAGCGGCAGACTTAGTCAATTACACAGCCGAAAAGGCACTAGCCGACCTGATCTATCAGTTCGGCGAAGAAAGGGGGTCGCGGAAGATAGCCAGAGCAATCGTCCGTGCACGGCCCATCAAAAGCACATTACATCTGGCCGATGTAGTGTCGCGGGCCGTGCCCCGGACGGGACGTCTACACCCTGCCACAAAGACTTTCATGGCGCTGCGGATAGCCGTCAACGACGAACCGGGCGAGTTAGATAGTTTACTTCATATTGGCCCCGACTTACTAAGTCCAGGCGGCCGAATAGTAATCATTAGTTTCATGTCGAGTGAAGATCGAAAAGTGAAAGAGCGATTCAAAGAATTGGGACGAGAGGGACGGGCGGAGATTTTGACTAAGCACCCACTTACCCCCAGTCAACCCGAGATCAGCCAGAACCCACCCTCGCGCAGCGCCAAGCTGCGGGCGGTGGCGATTAGCGGAGGTATGTAAGCCATGGCGACGATGCCCGAATTTCTGACCGAAGAAACGTTTGCGTCCGCACACGCTCATGAGGACCGCCGGCCGGAGCGCGATCCTTTCCAACTACGCACCCTGCCGTTCGAAGACGTTTACTTCCGTCCCAAGAAGATGGACAACTCGAAGCTGGTGCGCGAGGCCGACCCCCGTGCCGGCGGCGCCTGCTGGAGCGTCATCGGCGTGGCCGCGCTGATGCTGGCGTTCGGCGGCGGGGTGCTGGCCCCGCACGTGGCCAATACCGTTGCCGGGTACAAACTGGAATCGCTGCGTGCGGAATCGCAGCAGTTGGCCGATGAACGGCGCACCATCGAATTGCAGGAAGCGGAACTGCTCAGCCCCGAGCGTTTGGATCGCCTGGCGCAGGATCGCCGTCTGGTGACTCCTTCCGCCAGCCAGGTAGTGCACCTCGAAAATCAAGGCGAGAGCAAGGTCGCCATGGTGCGGCGGTAAGGTAGCGAAAGGGCCCGATTGAGGGAATTTAAGCAACATGGTCGAGCGACGTCTAATCTGGCTCGCCGGCTTCGTCCTCCTCTGGGGCGGAGCCATCTTCGCCAAGCTGGTGGCGCTGCAGGTAGTGCATCACCAGGAATACGTGAAGAAGGCGCGTGCGCGGCAGGAGGAAGTGGTGCAACTGCGCGCACAGCGCGGCGCCATCCTCGACCGCAACGGCCATCCGCTCGCCATGAGCATTCCCACGGAAGCCGTTTCCGTGGACCCTCGCAACGTGCCTTCCATCGGATTTGATTCCGACCTGCTGGCCCGCGAACTGCACCTTCCATCTTCCGAACTGTTCCAACGCATTAAAGGCGCGCGCGAAGAGCGCCGCGGCTTCTTCCTCATCAAGCGCGATCTCACTACGCAGGAAGCCGAAGACGTCCGCAATCTGAAGCTCGACTGGATTCACGTAGAGGAAGGCAGCGAGCGCCACTACCCCAACAACGAACTGGCGGCGCACATCCTGGGCGGCGTCGATTTCGAAGAGAAGGGCAACGGCGGCGTCGAGAAATCGCTGAATGACGATCTGCACGGCACTCCCGGCCGCGCCGACATCCTCACCGATGTCCACCATCACGGCATTTTCGAACTCGTCTCGACACAGGCCCATGCCGGCGTCCCCGTGACACTGACCATCGACGAGCACCTCCAGTTCGTGGCCGAGCGCGAACTCGCCGCGGCCGTGCAGGAGCACGGAGCGGTCAGCGGCAGCCTGGTGGTCATGAACCCGTACAACGGCGACATCCTGGCGCTGGCCAGTTACCCTACGTTCGACCCGAACGTTCCGCCCACCACCCAGCAGGAAGTCGCGGCCCGCAGCGATCACGCCATCTCGGTGCCCTTTGAGCCCGGCTCCTGCTTTAAAGTGATTACCCTCGCCGCCGCGCTCGAAACCACCCGCCTTCGCCCCGAGAGCATGATCAACTGCCACGGCGGCGTACTCTCCGGATTGCCGGGAGGCCGCGTGATTCACGATTCCCACGGCGGCCTCGGCATCGTGCCGATGTGGCAGGTGTTGGCGCATTCGAGCAACGTTGGAGCCATCGAAGTTGGCCGCACCGTGGGCCGCGAGAATTTGTACGACTATGTGCGGCGCTTCGGCTTCGGCCAGAAGACCGGCGTGCCGCTGCCCGGCGAATCGAAGGGCCGCCTGCGCGGGCTGCCGAAGTGGGGCAGCACGTCGCTCGAGTCCATCTCCATGGGGCAGGAAGTGAGTGTCACCACGCTGCAACTGGCGCGCGCCGTCTCGGTAGTCGCCAACGGCGGAATGCTGGTGAAGCCCCGCCTGGTATCGAAGCTCGGTGGCCAAGCCCTTCCGGTAGACGCACCGGTACGCGCCATCAAACCGGAGACCGCTATCACCATGCGCCAGATGATGGAGGAAGTGGTGTTGGAAGGGACCGGCAAGGGCGCGCGTCTCGATGGCTATACCGCCGGCGGCAAGACTGGGACCGCGCAGATTTTCGACTTCGCCACCCGCCACTACACCCACACTTATAACGGCTCCTTCATCGGGTTCGCGCCGGTCACCAATCCGGCCGTCATCGCTGTCGTAACGTTGAACGGCACGCGCGGCAATGCCGGCTTCGGCGCCGAGGTTGCCATCCCCACGTGGAAAGTGGTGATGACCGAGGCGCTGCGCCTGCTCGATGTGCCCAAGGACGTGCCCGACAGCCCCGCGCCCGCCACGCAGATCGCCGCCAACCAGAAGGACCAGAATGTGGACGATGTCTCCATCGCCGATCTCGGCTCTACCGAGCCCAATATTTTGGAAGACAGCGACGATGACGACGCGGCCGCGGCGGCGCACGCCTTCGTAGGACCCCGGATGCCAGGCGAGGTGCCCGCGCCCGCGCCGGCGGCGAACGCTACGCCGGCCCCCGGTACCGTGCCGAACTTCAAGGGCATGACGCTGCGCGCGGTATTATCGGAAGCTGCTGCCAAGGGGCTTCCCGTCCAACCGGATGGCACCGGCGTCGCGCGCGTGCAGAGTCCGCGTCCCGGGTCGGTGCTGCATCAGGGGGAACGCATTCGCGTCCGGTTTGCGAGATGACCCTAGGCGAGATACTTCCGGGGGAACAGCTCAAGCAGCCGGTGGCGCCGCAACTTGCCGCCTTGGAGGTTTCCGGAATCGAATACGATTCGCGCCGCGCAAAGGCGGGCGACCTCTTCTTCGCCTTTCCCGGTGCGCATGCCGATGGCCGCCGTTTTGCGCAGGATGCGCTGTCGCGAGGCGCCATCGCCATCGTGTCCGAATCGCCCGCGCCTGAAGACTTGTCCGCCCGCTGGATCCAGGTGGTTCACGGACGGCAGACGCTCGCTCTGGCGGCGCGTAACTTTTACGGACGGCCCGATGAGCGCCTCTGCCTCGCCGGCATCACCGGCACCAACGGCAAGACCACCACTGCATATCTCATCGATTCCATCCTGCGTGCCGCCGGCAAAACCACCGCCATGATCGGCACCATTGAGTACCACGTCGCCGGCCGTGTGCTCCCGGCAGTGAACACCACACCGGAATCGCTCGACCTGATGCGCCTCTTCACCGAAACGGAACAGGCCGGCGGGACGCACGTTACCATGGAAGTATCCTCGCACGCTTTGGACTTGGGACGCGTCTACGGCATGCAGTTTCATACCGTGGTCTTTACGAATCTGACGCGCGATCATCTGGATTATCACCAGACGATGGAGGCGTATTTCGCCGCCAAACAGCGCCTCTTCGTGGGTGCCGGCGGGCCGCCGCCCAAATTCGCGGTGCTCAATCGCGACGATGCCTATTCCCGCGAAATCAAGCTCCATCCCACCACCGAAATTTACTGGTACGGACTGGGCGCGGAATCGAACCTGCGCGCGCGCCACATCAATTCCACTTTTCAAGGTCTCCGCTTCGACGTGCAGTTCGGCAAGGAGCGGTTCGCGGTGGAATCGCCGCTGCTCGGCAAAATCAACGTGTATAACATCCTGGCCGCTTGCGGCGCGGGACTCTCCTACGGCTTCGCCCCGGAAGCCGTGGCGCGGGGCATCGCCGCCCTGCCCGCTGTGCCGGGACGCTTCGAACGCGTCGACGAGGGCCAGCCCTTCGTAGTGGCGGTGGATTACGCCCACACCGACGATGCGCTGCGCAACACCATCGCAGTGGCTCGCGGGCTCAATCCCAAGCGTATCGTCACGCTCTTCGGATGCGGCGGCGATCGCGACCGCACCAAGCGGCCGCTCATGGGGAAAGCGGCGGCCGAATCCAGCGACTTCGTGGTGCTGACCAGCGACAATCCGCGCTCCGAAGATCCCCTGGCGATTATGAATGACGCGCTGGTCGGAATCCGCCGCGTGGACGTACCGCACATCGTTGAGCCGGACCGCGCCACTGCCATCGCACGCGCGTTGAAAGAAGCTCGCGAGGGCGACGTGGTCATTCTCGCCGGCAAGGGGCATGAGACCTATCAGGTATTGAAGGACCGCACGATTCCGTTCGACGACCGGGCGGTGGCCAGGGACGTGCTTAAAGGCTTTGGGTATCGCAAAACGTCTTAGGCCATGACTCTGGATTTACAGCACGTTGCGAAGGCGATGCGGGCGTCGGGCGATGTCCCGTCGATTCCCGTCGCCGGTTGGAGTGTGGACACGCGGACACAGAATATCGGCGACGTTTACTTTGCGCTTCGTGGGCCGAATCACGATGGCCACGATTATGTGGGCGTAGCGCGTGAAAAGGGAGCGTCGGCGGTGGTGGTGCAGCGGCCCGATGGCCAGCCGGGAGAATTGGTGGTGGGCGATACGCTGCGCGCCATGCAAGAGTTGGGCGGGTGGGCGCGGCAGACGTGGGGCGGAACTGTAGTGGGAGTGACAGGCAGCGCAGGCAAGACGACGACCAAGGATGCCATCGCGCATCTTCTGGAAACCGAATTGCCGGTGGGCAAGACCGTGGGTAATTTCAATAACCATGTGGGTGTGCCGCTCTCCATCTTGCGCCTGCCCGATGCGTGCAAAGTGGGCGTCCTCGAGATGGGAATGAATCATGCCGGAGAGATTCGCGAACTCGCGGCCATCGCCCGCCCCGACATGGGGGTGGTGACGAATGTCGGCTACGCTCACGTGGAGTTCTTCGATTCCGTCGAAGGAGTCGCCGCCGCCAAGCGCGAACTCGTCGAAGGTCTGCCGGACGATGGCGTCGCGGTGCTGAATGCCGATGACGAACGCGTTCTGCGATTCCGTGAAGTTCATCCCGGCCGCTCGGTGACGTTCGGATTTTCGGACGGCGCCGATGTGCGCGCCGAAGCGGCGGAGTTCGGCGCCAATGGCACGCGCTTCCGTGTGGATGGTGTGGATTACGAGACCGGCCTGGTGGGCCGGCATGCGGTGATGAATCTGCTGGCGGCGCTGGCCGTGGCGCGTGAGTTCGGCATCCCGGCGGAACGGGTGCGCCATGCCGTGCGCGATTTCGCCGTGGGCAAGATGCGCGGCGAACGCCTGGAGCATCGCGGCATTCTGGTGTGGAACGATTGTTATAACTCGAACCCGGAGGCGGCGCGCTCGATGATCGATGTGCTCGGCGAATCGCGCGCGGCGCGGCGCATTGCCGTGCTCGGCGAGATGCTGGAATTGGGACGCGCGTCGGAGGAATTGCACCGGCAGGTGGGAGAATATGCCGCCGGGCACGGCGTCGACTTGCTGGTCGGCGTGCAGGGCGCGGCGCGCGACATGGTGGACGCGGCCGCGGCGGCGGGCCTCTCAGCGAACGCTGCCCGCTTCTTCGATGCCCCCTCGGAGGCCGGCGATTTTGTCCGCCAGGCAGCGCACGCGGGCGACGCGATTCTCTTTAAGGGTTCGCGCGGAGTGCACGTGGAGCGTGCGCTGGAGAGGTTTCTGGCTTAATTCTTCATGCTCTATTTCTTACTGTACGAACAGCTTTACCGCCGCTACAGTCCGTTTCGCCTGTTCTCATACGTCACTGCCCGGACCGCGTTTGCGAGTCTGACGGCGCTATTCCTATGTATCGCGCTCGGCCCGTGGCTCATCCACAAGCTGCGCGAATTTCAGATCGGGCAGTACATTCGCGAAGAGGGCCCGAAATCGCACCAGAAGAAGGCCGGCACGCCTACTATGGGCGGCGTCCTGATTATCATTTCCATCGTGGTGCCGACCCTCCTGTGGGCGGACCTGCGATCGCGTTACGTCTGGATCGCGCTCGCCTCCCTGGTTGCTTACGGCTGGATCGGCTTCATGGACGATTACGCCAAGGTCACCAGGAAACGCAACCTGGGACTCTCCGGCCGCACCAAGCTGGTCTACCAGTTTCTGTTCGGCTTTGTCTTTGCCGCCACCCTGCTGGTGATGCGTGCCTATGGCGATTTCAACACCTCCATGAACTTCCCGTTCGTCAAACAATTCCAGCCCTCCATGCTGATCCAGTCGCTGATGCACAACCCGTGGACCTACGCCATCGGGGCGGCGCCCTTCTGCATCTTCGTCGCGCTGGTGGTGGTCTTCAGTTCGAACGCGGTCAACCTCACCGACGGGCTCGACGGGCTCGCCATCGGACTCATGGTGATCGCCGCCGGGGCGCTCACCGTGCTCACTTACGCTGGCGGACACGCCACGCTGGCGGGATACCTGCAACTGGCGCGCAATCCACACACTTCGGAGCTGACTATCTTCTGCGGCTCGATGACCGGTGCGAGTATCGGCTTCCTCTGGTACAATGCCCATCCGGCCGAGATTTTCATGGGCGATGTGGGCGCGCTCGGGCTCGGTGGGGCCATGGCGGTGGTGGCGGTGCTCATCAAGCAGGAGATTCTGCTGCTGTTCATCGGCGGCGTATTCATCATCGAAGCGCTGTCGGTGATCCTGCAGGTGGGCAGTTACCGCTTGCGCAACGGCAAACGGCTTTTCAAGATGGCGCCGATCCATCACCACTTCGAAGCCCTCGGCTGGACCGAAGCCAAGATTATCGTGCGTTTCTGGATCGCCGGCCTGGTGCTGGCGCTGTTCGCACTGACCACGTTGAAACTGCGATGAAGATCGAACTGATGGGCGCGAAAGTTCTGGTGGTCGGGCTGAAGAAGTCCGGTATGGCGTCGGCTGAACTGCTGGTGCGCCTTGGCGCAGCCGTGTCGCTGACAGACCTGAAGCCGCTGGAAGATCTGCCCGGCGCCGGCGAATTCATCGCGCGCCTGGGATTGCCCTTCCGCCAACAATCGGACGAGACCTTCGAAGGGTACGACCTGATCGTGCCCTCGCCCGACGTGCCCGCCGACCTGCCTCAACTCGAAGCCGCGCGCGCGCACGGCACGGTAGTCATCGGCGAGGTGGAACTGGCCGCGCCGTTCCTCAAAGGGCGCACCATCGGCATCACCGGCTCGAACGGCAAGACCACCACCACCAGCCTGATCGGCCATATCCTGCACGACGCCGGCCTCACGGTGCAGGTGGGCGGCAACATCGGAACCCCGGTGACCGCCATGATCGAGACTTCGCGCGACGATGGCTGGAACGTGCTGGAGCTGTCGAGCTTCCAACTGGAAACCCTCGACGAGTTCCACGCGCACATCGGGCTGGGGCTCAACGTCACCCAAAATCATCTCGACCGCCATCACACTTTCGAGCGCTACGCCAACGCCAAACGGCGCTTGTTCGAGACCATGCGCGCGGACGATATCGCCATCCTCAATGCGGACGATCCGGTGTGCGTGGAGTTCGCCCGCCACACGCCCGCGCGGGTGCAGTGGTTCAGCAGCCGGCATAAAGTGGAATCGGGCGCGAGCCTGTGCGCCGATAAACTGATTCTCGACGGGAAATTGCTGATGGAGTCCGCTGAGATTCCGATTCGCGGACGTCACAACGTGGAAAACGTGCTGGCAGCGTCGACAGCGGCGGCGCGTGCGGGTGTTGATAACGCCGCCATCGCCGCGGCGGTCCGCACCTTTCATGCGGTGGAGCATCGCCTGGAGTTCGTGCGCCGCATCGCCGGCATCGATTTCTATAATGACTCCAAGGCAACCAGCGTGGACGCCACCATGAAAGCGGTCGACGCCTTCCCGGGCGGCCTGTGGATCGTTCTCGGCGGGAAAGATAAGGGGCTCGATTATTCCGTGCTGCGCGAACCGCTGGCCGCGCGCGCCCATGCCGCGCTGCTCATTGGGGCGGCCGCGCAGAAGATCGCCTCGGCGCTCGAAGGTTCGGTGCCGCTGGTACACTCGAAGACGCTGGACGCCGCCGTGGCGTACGCGTATGCTCATGCAGAGGCGGGCGATACCGTGCTGCTGGCCCCGGCCTGTGCCAGTTTCGACCAGTTCAAGAGCTATGAGCACCGCGGCCAAGTGTTCAAGCAGATCGTGAACGGATTGAACCCCAAGGATTGAAATGGGACAACAACTCAAAACCGACTGGATCCTGTTCGTTACCGTCCTCGCGATGGTGGCGTTTGGGCTGCTGATTCTCTATAGCGCTTCGTCGATCACCGCCGCGGTGAAACCGATGGAGGGCACCGGCACCATGGATCCGCACTTCGAGTCGAGCCTGCATATCGTGACGCGGCAACTGGGATGGGCGGCGGTGGCGGTGCTCGCCATGATGATGCTGAAGCGCACCGATTACCGGCGCTTCCAGGATCCGGCAGTGGCCTTCGGCGCCATCGGCATCGTGCTGATGATGCTCATTGCGGTCTATTTTCTCGATCCCGCCAGTCATCGCTGGATTCACGAAGGGCCGCTGCGCGTGCAGCCTTCGGAAATCGCCAAACCGGCGCTGGTGGTCTTTCTGGCCTTCTTCGTCACCTGGCGGCGGCGCGCCATCAACAACGCGCGCTATACGCTTGGGCCCGCCGCGCTCGCCGTCGGCCTGGTGATTCTGCTGGTGGTGGTCCCCGACCTCGGTACCGCGGTGGTGCTGGGCGTGGTGGCCGCGGTGATCTTCTTCGTGGCCGGCCTGGAGTGGCGCTATGTAACCATTGCCGCCGCGGTGGCCTCGGTGGGAGTAGTGCTTTGCATCGCGATGTCGCCTTACCGGCTGGCTCGCGTGGTGAAATTCTTCGATCCGCAGTTCGTCCTCCTCAGCCGCATAGACCCGGCCGGCAAAATCAAGGCGCAGATGGAAAAGTCGTTAGCTACGCGCGATACCAATTATCAGTTGCAGCAGTCGCAGATCGCCGTGGGCGCCGGCGGCCCGATTGGCGTCGGACTGGGCGACGGGCGGCAGAAGCTCATGTACCTTCCGGAAGCGCACACCGATTTTATTTACGCGGTGGTGGGCGAAGAGCTGGGATTATTCGGGACTGTAGGGCTGCTGATCGGCTTCGGAATCATTTTCTGGCGCGGCCTGCGTGCCACCGTTCGCATGACCGACGATTTCGGCCGCTATCTGGCGCTGGGCGTGACGGTAGTGATCGTCGTGCAGGGCATGATCAATATGAGCGTCGTGCTGGGCATGATGCCGACCAAAGGCATCCCGCTTCCCATGATCAGCTACGGCGGAAGTTCGCTGCTGAGCACCCTGACGCTGCTGGGAATTCTGATGAATGTGTCGGAGCACGCAGGATAAGCGTCCGTGGCCATTCCTATGAAGCGTTTCCTGATGGCCGGGGGCGGCACGGGTGGCCATGTGATTCCGGCGCTGGCAGTGGCGCGGGAGCTCCGCTCGCGGGGGCACGAAGTCTTTTTTGTGGGAACGGATCGCGGTATGGAGGCCAAACTGGTACCGGCGGAAGGGTTCGAATTGCGGCGCATCGATATCGGCGGACTGAATCGCGTCAGCCTGCGGCAGAAGGCCGTCACGCTGCTGAAGTTGCCGGTAACCACGCTCGCCTGCGGCAAATTCGCCCGCCAGTCGTCGGCCGTCTTCAGCATGGGCGGATATGTTGCCGGGCCCCCCGTGATGGCGGCGCTGCTGCGGCGCCGGCCGGTAGTGGTGATGGAACCGAACGCCATCCCCGGATTCACGAACCGTGTGATCGGCCGGTTTGTGGCGCGCGCACTAGTCTCGTTCGACGCCACCCGCTCCTACTTTCCGCAGGGGAAGACCGAAAGCACCGGGCTGCCGGTCCGCGACGAGTTTTTCCGCCTGCCGGACCGCGTGCGCGGGACCACGCTTAACGTGCTGATCACCGGCGGCAGCCAGGGATCGCGTACACTGAACCAGGCCGCGCGCGCGAGTTGGCCGCTGTTCCGCACCGCTGGATTTCCGGTGCGAATGGTCCATCAGACTGGAGCGAAGGGGTATGAGGAACTGCGCGCTGCCTTTCAGGCATCGGGCGTCGAGGGCGAAATCGTGCCCTTCCTTACCGACATGCCCTCGGCATTTTCCCAGGCCGACCTGATCGTGTGCCGCTCCGGCGCGGGCGCCGTTTCGGAATTGGCCGCGGCCGGCAAGCCGTCGATCCTGGTGCCGTTTCCGTTCGCGGCGGACGACCACCAGACGCGCAACGCCGAAGCCATGGAGAGCGCCGGCGCGGCCCGCTTGATCCGCGACGCCGAATTGACCGGCGAACGGCTGGCCGCCGCCATCCGCGAAGTAAGCGAGCCCAGGGAGTTGGAAAGTATGGCGCAAGCCGCCCGCCGGCTTGCCAAGCCGGGCGCCGCCCGCCGCGCGGCAGAAATCTTAGAGGAGGTGGCTCGAAGCTAAGCGGCAGATTTCGATTGACAGTTTTGCTTTGAGCCGAAACAATAAAGCAATATAATGTTTTTTCGTCCGCAGCACGTGCATTTTACAGGAATCGGGGGTATTGGCATGAGCGGCATCGCCGAAGTGCTGCTCAACCTGGGATACCAGATCAGCGGGTCCGATGTGAAGCTCTCTCCTATTACCGAACGGCTGGCTGGGCTGGGCGCCCGCGTCTATGAGGGGCATGCCGCCTCCAACGTGGCCGGCGCGCGCGCGCTGGTGGTCAGTTCCGCGGTGGACGAACAGAATCCCGAACTGCTGGAAGCGCGCCGCCTGCAGATTCCGATTATTCCGCGCGGCGAGTTGCTGGCGGAACTCATGCGCCTGAAGTACGGTATCGCCGTGGCCGGCAGCCATGGCAAGACGACGACGACCTCGATGACTGCCACCATTCTGAACAGCGCCGGCCTGGACCCCACCGTGGTGGTGGGCGGGCGCGTGGGTACCATGGGCGGCTCCAACGCGCGCGTGGGCCACAGCGATTTCCTGGTGGTGGAATCGGATGAGAGCGACGGTTCGTTCCTCAAGCTCGCGCCCATCGTCGCTGTGGTGACCAACATCGACCGCGAACACCTGGATCACTACCCGTCGCTCGATGCCATCCGCGCGGCCTTCATCGAATTCGTCAATAAGGTGCCGTTTTACGGAGCGGCCATCGTCTGTCTGGACGACGCCAACGTGCAGGGCATCCTGCCGGCCATCCGCCGCCGGACTATTACTTATGGAACGAGCGCGCAGGCCGACGTGGAGGCCACCGAGATTTCCTGCGGCGCGTCCGCCAGCGACTTTCGCCTGCGGTACCGCAGCAACGATCTGGGCCACTTCCATTTGCCCGTGCCCGGCCGCCACAACGTGCTCAACGCCACCGCCGCCGTGGTGGTCGCGATGGAACTGGAAGTGAAGCCCGACGCCATCCGCGAAGGGCTGGCGATGTTCCAGGGCGTGGATCGACGTCTGCAGACGCGCGGCGTGGAGCGCGGCGTCACGGTGCTCGACGATTACGGGCATCATCCCACCGAAATTCGCGCCACTCTGGATGCCGCGCGCCTGTGCGGGTACCGCAAGCTGCACGTGCTGTTTCAGCCGCACCGCTATACGCGCACGTTTCACCTGATGGAAGAGTTCGCCGGCGCGTTCAATCAGGCCGACAATCTTTTCGTGCTGGATATCTACGCCGCTTCCGAGAAGCCCATCGCCGGCGTCACTGCGCAAACGCTGGTGGACCGCATCCGCCAATTCGGCCATCGCGGCGCGGAGTATGTCGGCACGCTCGATCGTGGCGTGGAGGCTCTGGCAGGAGTGGTGCAGGAGGGCGATGCCGTTCTCACTCTGGGGGCGGGCAATGTATGGCAGGCCGGCGACCGCTTGCTCGAGAAGTTGAGGAGTCAGGAATAAGGATGGCGCGCGAATCCAAGAAGGAGAAGGAGACGCCCAAGTCCCGCAAGGCGCTGCGGCGTGTGGCGCTGATCGTGGTGGGCCTGGGAATTTGCACCGGTGTCTCCGTGTACCTGGTGCACCGCTACCTCATTCACGATCCTAAGTTCATCCTCTCTCACGATCGCCGCGACGCGCTCGCTATTGACGGCTTGCGCTACGGATCGCGCGCCAAAGTGCAGCGCATCTTCGCCGAGGATACCGACCACAGCGTTTTTTCCGTTCCACTGGACGAGCGCCGCCGCCGCCTGCTGGCCATCGATTGGGTGCAGGACGCCGCCGTCTCCCGCATCTGGCCGGATCGGCTGGCGGTGCGGGTCCGCGAGCGCAAGCCCATCGCCTTCGTGGAAGTACAGTCCACCGTCATGCTGATCGACGCCGAAGGCATGCTGCTCGAACCGCCGCCGCAGGCACAGTTCACGTTCCCCGTGCTGAGCGGTGTGCGCGCCGAAGATCCGCCGGAGCGTCGCATGGACGCTGTGCGCGCGCTCCTCGACGTGGAGGACGCGCTGGGCCCGGCGATGAAAAATGTTTCCGAAGTGAATGCGTCCGATCCGAGTAATATCCGGATCGTGGTTCAAATGGACAGCCGGGTGCTCGAGTTGATCCTCGGCGAAGATAATCTGGGGTCGCGGTACCGGAATTTTGTGCAGCACTACCCCGAAATCCGTAAGCGGTCTCCGGAAGTCAAAAGATTCGATTTGCGCCTGGACGATCGTATTACGGCAAGAGAATAGGACGAGAAGTTTCATGTCAGGGAAGGCGATTATTGCAGCGGGTCTCGACGTGGGCAGCAGCCACACGCGGTTGGTGGTGTGCGCCTTGGAGCGGGGCCGCCTGCGTCTGATCGGGTGCGGAGTAGTGCCGTCGCAGGGTTGGGTGAAGGGCCGGATTTTCGACCAGCGTGCGGTCACCGAGTCGATTCTGGTGGCGCTTTCGGAAGCCGAAGCCACCGCCGGCCGCTCGGTCGAATCGGTTGTAGTCGGGCTCGGCGGACCCACCATTCGCGGCGCCAACAATCGCGGCGTGCTGGAAATGGGGTACGTGCGCGAGATCGAACAGCGCGATATCAATCGCGCGGTGGATCGCGCCACGCGCGTGCAATTGCAGGAAGACCGCATGCTCTTGAACGTGTTCCTGCAGGATTTCGTAGTGGACGATCATCCCGGCCACCGCAATCCCGTGCGCATGGATGCCGCCCGCCTGGAAAGTAACGTCCATCTGCTGATGTGTTCCATGCAGGAACACACGGCCCTGGTCACCGCCGTGAATCACGCGCACCTCGCGGTAGAGGAGACCGTCTTCGAAGGCTTGGCGGCGGCCTACGCCACCGTGTTGCCCGAGCACCGGAAGCAGGGAATCGCGGTGGTGGATATCGGTTCGCACTCCACCGAGATGGCGGTTTATTACGGGGATGCCATGTACCTGGCGTCGTTCGTGAAGGTGGCGGGCGACCACTTCACGCGCGATCTGGCGCAGGGGCTGTGCCTGAGTTTTGAAGACGCCGAACGCGTGAAGCTGGAGTACGGTTCGGCATTGGCAGCGTCGAGCGCCGTCAATGCGGTGGTCGATCTGCCGACGCCGGAGAATCGCGAGTACCGGCATGCCGAGCGGCGCTTCGTGAACGAGATCTTGCAGGCACGCGCGGAGGAGTTGTTCCGCTATGTGCGTTCGGAACTCGCGCGCGTGGGCATGGAACGGTCGCTGGCAGGCGGCGTATTCCTCACTGGCGGGGCGTCGCGCTTGCCGGAGTTGCTGGACGTGGCGGACAATGTCCTGCAATGCCAGGCGCGCTTCGGATTGCCGGTGGGAATCCGCAACTGGCCGGAGACGATGGAAAATCCTGAGTGGGGTGTAGCGGCCGGGCTTTCGATGTATTCGGCCAAATTGAAATCGCAGGAACAGAAGGCTACGCGCGGACTTTTAGGAAAGATTCTGTAAGGAGGAACCATGGGGCTGATTGACTCTGACGTGAACAGTTTGAAATACGAGATCGAGGAAGAGGCGCGGCTGGGCACGCGCATCAAAGTGATCGGCGTGGGCGGGGGCGGTTGTAACGCTGTGGCCCGCATGGTGGCGGAAGGGTTGGAAGGCGTGCAATTCTACGCCATGAATACCGACCTGCAGGCGCTCACCGCCTGCCAGGTGCCCAATAAACTGCAGCTTGGCGCGCGCATGACGAAGGGCTTGGGCGCGGGGTCGAATCCCGAAATCGGCCGCCAGGCGGCGCTTGAGAATACCGACCAGATTGTCGAGTTCCTGCAGGATGCCGACATGGTCTTCGTCACCGCCGGCCTGGGCGGCGGCACCGGCACCGGCGCCGCGCCGGTGATCGCCTCGCTCGCCAAGGAACTCGATGCCCTCACGGTCGCGGTGGTCACCAAGCCCTTTGGCTTCGAAGGTCCGCGCCGCATGCGGCTGGCCGAGGATGGATTGGGCCGGCTGGCGTCCACCGTCGATACCGTCATCGCCATTCCCAACGATCGTTTGCTGGCGCTCGTGCCGCGCGGCACCAGCTTCTTCGACGCCTTCAAAGTGGCGGACGACCTGCTGCGCCAGGCCGTGCAGGGCATCAGCGACATCATCATCACTCCCGGCCTGATCAACCGCGACTTCTCCGACGTCAAGGCCACCATGATCGGCATGGGGTACGCCATGATGGGGACGGCGACCGGCCGCGGCGAAAACGCCGCCGTGGAAGCGGCGCGCCAGGCCATCAGTTGCCCGTTGCTGGAAGATTCGCGCATCTCCGGGTCGCGCGGCATTCTCATCAACATCATGGGGTCGAGCCAGCTCGGTCTGCATGCCGTGAACGAGGCCTGCTCGATCATTCGCGAAGCTGCCAATTGCGACGAGGTGCAGATCAATTTCGGCGTCATCGTGAATGAGGCGCTGGAGGATGCCGTAAAGATCACCGTCATCGCCACCGGCTTCCAGCCGGAGAACGCGCCGCTGCCCGATCGTAAGAGCGTGCCGGAGGTGCGCGTACAGCCTCGTCTGCCGGAACCGATCGCGATCGTGCCGCCGATACCGGAGCCCGCTCCGCCGCTGGCCGCCGCGCCCCCGATCGTGGAGCGCCGCATCGAACCGCAGCCCGACCTGATGGTGGAGCCCGAGCCCATGCTCGACCTCGACGATGTCGACACGCCGGCCTACCTCCGCCAGGGCCGCCTCTTGAATTAGGGCTGGAGTTGCAAGCTTCGAAAACTCGCCTGCTTACGGCAGGTCGGCAACGCCCAAGGCTTTAAGCCGCGTCTCGCCCTCCATCCCTTCACCGGTGGCAAGCGCTGGACCAAAATGGCCCAGGCGCTTCCCAGCAGGGGCGAATACCATTCCGTCGCAGAAGGCTTTCCGCATACCATTCCCCCGCGGGATGCCATCCTGCCCTACGTGTAAAACTCGCGGACGCGCTGCGCCACTTCCGCCACCGCCTGTTCCGGCATGTGCGGCCACAAGGGCAGCGACACGATCTCGCGGCAGGCGCGCTCCGCTACCGGTAACGCGCCGCGCTTCAATCCGGCGCCCGCGAATGCGGGATGCAAGTGCAGCGGAACATCGTAATGGATGCCGCTGCCGATACCGTGCGCCGCCAGGTGGCGTCGCAGGCGATCGCGGCGTTCCGCGCGCACCACATAAAGATGGCAGACCGAGTTCGCTGCGCGCCGCACCGGCCGAATCCCCGGACACCCGGCGAGAGCGTCGTCGTAGAGCGATGCCAGCCGCCTGCGATCGGCGTTCCACTCCGGGAGCTTCGGCAGGAAGGCGCGCAGATAGCAGGCCTGCATTTCATCCAGCCGCGAGTTGACGGCGCGTACGCGCGCGAGTTGATCGCCGCGGCGTCCGCCGTCGCGGAGCAATCGCAGACTATCGGCCACGCGGCGCGACCCGGTCAGCACTGCGCCGCCATCGCCCAGGCATGGCAGATTCTTGGTGGGATAGAAGCTGTACGCCACCGCCGGCGAGAACGTCGCCAGCGGCAGACCGTGCGCCTGGCAGGCGTCCTGCACCATCTTCAGGCTGTGGCGGCGGGCGATTTTCGAGAGCGCGGGCAGCGGCGCGCTCTGTCCGTACAGATGCACCGGGAGCAGCGCGGCGGTACGTTTGCGAATGCGGCTTTCGGCGTCGGCCGGGTCAAGCAGCAGAGTCTCCGCATCCACATCGGCGAAGCGCGGACGGCATCCGGCCGCCAGCACGGCTTGCGCCGTGAACGGCGAGGTGAGCGCGGGCAGCAGCACTTCCGCGCCGCTGTCGCCCAACCCCACGGCGCGCAGCGAGAGCTCCAGCGCCGCCGTGCCAGACCCAACGGCCACCGCGAAACGGGCGCCCCAATCCGCTGCAAGCTCCTCTTCGAAAGCCGCGGCCTGTTCGCCCAGAACGAATTGCCGGCGTTCGAACAGACGGTCCAGGTTGGCGCGCCACGCCGGCTCGGTGGCGGCGAGCATAGACCGCAGATCTACCATCGGGACGCTCATGCCAGAATCACCAGGCGCATCCACAGGCGCAGCAGTTGCACAAACGTGGTGGCCAGGGAACGCAGCCGGAAGAATTGCGAACGGCCATAGAGCCGCGGATAGTGGTGTACGCCGATTTCCTTCACTTCGCACCCGCTCAGTTCCAGTTTACGCACCAGTTCCACGCAAATGGTCCCGCTGGTGCAGGTGAGGTGGAGTTTCTCCAGCAGGGTGCGGCGAATCAGGCGATAGTCGCAGTCGATATCGCGGATGCGGATGCGGAACATGAGGCGCGCGCACAGGTTGTAGACGTTGCCGATCCAGATGCGGTGCGCCGGGTCGTTGCGTTCGAGTTTGTAACCCTGCACCAGTCCAACTGCCGGAGTGACCAGCGCGAGCAGGCGCGGCAACTCCGCCACATCGTACTGGCTGTCGCCATCGGTATAGAAGACGAATTCCCGCGTGGCCGTTTGGAAGCCGGTGCGCAGCGCGCCGCCGTAGCCGCGGTTGGCGGAGTGCGTCACCACGCGCATACGCGGCTCGAATTCGCGGCGCAACTGCTCCAGCACTTCGCCGGTGTTGTCCTGGCTGCCGTCGTTCACCACGATCACTTCGTATTCTTCCACGTGCTCGGCCAGCACGGCGAACGTTTTGTGAATCAGGCCCGGCAGCGACGGCGCGTCGTTATAGGCAGGAAAGAACACGCTCAACGATGGAAACTTACGCGGTTCCACGCTCAGACCATTCTCTCGCCAACCAGCAACAACGATTGCCCCAACGGAAAATTCAGCCCCGCTCCCATGCAGGCCGCTTCAAAGGCGAGTGGGGCGTAGAGCAGGCGATCGAGCCACGGGGCTACCGGATCGACGCCGGTAGATGCGGGGCCGCGCCGCAGCGGCTCGCACAAACGGAATTTCAGCAGCGCTACCGGCAGCAGCAGCGCGTTGGCGTAGGTGCAGCGCAGCACCCGAAATCCGGCGCTCTCGAAGAGGCGGCGGAAACGGCCGCGCGCGAAACGCTGGCGCTCGCCCACGAAAGCGGAATGGCGGCTGCGTAGAATTTCGAGCGCGGAGGTGCGCACCACCAACAGTCCACCGGGTGTCAGCACGCGCGCCATCTCGTGCGCCGCCGCGCTTTCCGTGCCGGGCGTGAGATGCGCCAGCACGTCGATCGACAGCACCAGGTCGAACGTCTTGCTGGCGAACGGAAGGCGGGTGGCGTCTCCTTGAACTGCCCGCTCCAACCCCATGGTGCGAGCGTAGCGAAGGCCCTCCGCGCTGATATCCATGGGGACCATCGGCCAATGGCGTTCGGTGCGTAGCAGCCAGGAATTATATCCCGTACCGCACCCGGCTTCCAGCACGCGCTTCGGCGCGCGGGCGCCCAGGTACCGGTCGAGCAGACGGAAGAGGATCCGCCGCATGCCGCGGTACCACCAGAAGTCGCGCTCGCATTTAGCAATATTGGCGAACTCCGCCGGGTTCATCGCCCACTGCCCGCTCACGGCTGTTTCTCGAGGACAGCGGCGGCGGACTCTTCGGCGAGGTAGTGCGGCAACTCGCGCCGGAAGAACTCCAGAGTCCGTTCGACTCCCTGCTCGAAAGGAACGCTGGCGGACCAGCCCAGCTCTGCGCGAATGCGCGTGGAATCGCTGCAGTAGCTGCCGATATCGATCCCTTTATGCTCGTCTGGAAACGGGCGGCATACCGGATGGGGCGCGCCGGCGGCCGTCCCGATGGTCTTGGCGATTTCCGCTAACGGAATGGCATGCATGCCGCCCACATTCCAGCAGCGCGACTGCGGTTCGTCCGTCGCACCGGCCAGCAGGAACGCATCCACCGCGTCGTCCACATACAGGGGGTCGCGTAACTGGCGGCCGTCGCCGAAGATTTCGATGGTCTGGCCGAGCAGCGCGCGCCGCAGGAAATGCGACAGGAAGCCCTGGCCGGAGAGCCACAGCGCCAGCCTCGGGCCGTACACATTCGTGAGGCAGAGAACACGCGCGTCGATGCGGCCCATCTTGCTCCACAGAAGGTGGTAGGCGGTGGCGGCGTATTTGTGGATGCCGTTGAAGTCGATCGGCTGAATGGGATGGTTCTCGTCGACGGGCAGGTAGCGCGGGGCTCCGTAGATCTGGCGGGTACTGGCATAGACCACGCGCACTCCCGGTTCCTGATGCGCGCACTCTTCCAGAAAGCGAAGCTGCGACATGGCGTTGAGCGCGGCGTCGCGGGCCGGATCGCGCATGCTTTCGATGTGGCTGATCTCGCCGGCCAGGTTGAAAATCGCGGAGCAGCCGCGGATTGCGCCGGCGAGCGCGGCGGTATCGCCGACATCCGCCACGATCAGCCGCAGATCGCCGGCGGCTTCGGCAATATTGTGGCGGCTCGCCCCGCAGCCTGCCACCTCAGAGTCGACTATCGTCACGCGCGCGCCGGCGCGCACTAGCCGCAGTGCCAGGTTACTGCCAATGAAGCCCAACCCCCCGGTGACGATTACTTTACGATTGTTGAATGCAGAGAACACCCTCTCCGCCGCTAAGCCGATGTTTGAGATGAGCTTAGTTGTATCGCAATCCACCCCGGTAATGCAAGCGAAACTTATACCGCCGGCGGCACTTCTTCCGAAACCTCGCGCAGGCGCAGATATACCTGCTGGGCGGCGCGTTGTGCCGCGATTTTCTTGGACGCGCCTTCGCCCTGGCCGCTCCATTCCCGGCCCACCCGCACTTCCACGGTGAACGTCTTGGAGTGTTCCGGGCCGCGCTCCTGCACGATGATGTATCGCGGCTGCGGCAATTTACGGGACTGCGCCAGTTCCTGCAGGGCGCTCTTAAAATTGGTGATAGAGGCCTGGATATCGGGGTCCATGGCACTGTCGCCGGAGGCAGCGGCGTCCAGCACGTGGCCGGCGACGAAAGCGCGCGCAGGGTCGATGCCGCCATCCAGGTAAATGGCGGCGATGAGGGCTTCGAGCGCGTCCACCAGCAGGGTCTTCTTGCCGCGGCCGCCGCTCATCTCCTCGCTGCGGCCCAGGTCCAGGTATTGGCCCAGATCGATCATACTGGCCACGCCATACAGATGAGTGGCGCTCACCAGGTGAGCGCGCATGCGCGAAAGCTCGCCTTCGCGCGAATCGGGGTAGCGATGGACCAACGCTTCCGAGGTCAGGAAGCCCAGCACCGAATCGCCCAGGAACTCCAGGCGTTCGTTGTCCCGCTGGGGAGGCCCGGACCCGGTCTGCGCCTCATGCGCCGCCGAACTGTGCGTCAAAGCGCGACGCAGCAGTTCCGGGTTGACGAAGCGATACTCGAGCTCCGCCTCCAACAATGCCTGGTCCGCGCGCATTCATTTCTGCCTGACTAATGGCTCGCGCTGCTCTTGATGTTGGTGACAACCTGGCGGATGGTGGCGTTCAGATTGGGCTTCGCCAGCAGTTTGTCGCAAAGGGCGAGGGCCTCGGCTTTTTTCCCGGCATTGAGCTCGGCGGCGGCCAGGCGGGTGGCGTAGGCGTCCTGCTCCGGGTCGTTGTCGAGGGCCATTTGGAAGTACTTGATGGCGTCGTCGTTCTTCTTTTGGATGGTGGCCAACATACCCAGGCCGTTATAGGCTTGCGCAGCTTCGTACTTCTTGTCGTTTTCCCATTCGGCATCGGCGATCTGCGGGTTCGGCTTGGGCGCCACTTTCACATTTTCAATGGCGTCGTTGTAGAGCTTGGTGCACTTGGCGATCTCGTCGCTGTAATTGAGATCGTGCTCTTTAATATTGGGAGTGATGGCGTCGGCGATCAGCATTTGCATGGCGAAGGCCTTAGGATTAACCTGCAAGGCGCGGCCGGCCATAATCTGCGCAGTATCGCCATCGCCCTTCATCTGGTAAGCCTTCGCTTCCATGGTGAGCGCGAATTCCTTGAAATCGGAATCGGCGTAGTTGTTCAGCACATCTTCGCACGCCTTGATGATGTTATCCGGGTTGCCCTCCGTAGTGGCGGTCTGTATGGCCATCACGGCCTTCCGTTCGCCGTTCGATTTGATCTTAGGGGCCGGTGCTTGGGCCAGCAGGCTCGAAAGACCGGCAGTCAACACCAGCGCGCCGGCGAGAACTATTATTTTCATTCGAAAACTCCTTCAGTTTTCACTTACTTAAACTTTTTTCCAGCCCGGACCGGGCTTCCCGGATGGCCGAGTCGGAGGCGCCCTTGACCATCATCACCTGCTGAAAATACTGCGTGGCATGCGCCTTGTCATTGACTTCGAGCCGTAGTTTTCCGAGATAGATCAAACTCCAGGCCCTCACCTGACCTTCGGGATCGGAATCCAGCGCCTGTTGGAACAGGCTTTCGGCCGTCTCGGCATCGCCGTTCACCAGCGCGATGCGGGCCAGTCCGTAATATCCAGCTGCGCGCGCGGGACGGTCCACAAGCTGGCTGGCGGCTTGCGTAAACAGCGGCTCGGCCTTCTCGGGCTGCTGCTGTTTCAGCAGTTCCTCGGCTTGACTCAAGGTTTGATAGACCGGCGGTGTCACGGGCTTGGTGGGCGGCGCTTCCACTTTGGGCGCGGCCGCCGGCTGGCTCTCGAAAACCACCGGCAAGAGCCGGCGATCTTCCTTCAGAGCGTCGATGGCTTGCACCATGGACGTGTAATAAAGCGCCATCGACTGTTCCTGTTTTTCGTACAGCACCAGCGCCTCGCTAAAGTAAGGCGTCAGGATGTATCCCTCTTTAAGAGCTTGCCCGGTTTCTTCCGGCTTATTGTCCATGCGCGCTTCCACGGCGTGCACCAGGGACGCGGTGACCAGGAGTAGAAAGTCGTTCTTGTAATCGTCGGCCAGCAGGAGGGCGCGCTGCGCATGGTCGGCAAGCACTTTCTTGCGCTCCAGAATTTCGCGATTGCGCGTGGCCAGAGGGTCAAGCAGATAGAACAGGTAGGCGTGACGGATCTCCTGCAGGCGCGGGCTGGGAGAAGGCGTGATCACGACCGTATACTCGTTGCCGTAGCTGCGCGTCTGCACCTGGCCCGGCGCCGCCAGCGGCTCCAGGTAAATCTGAAAACTGCGCCCGCGAAGTCCAGAATTCGACTGGCGAAGATAGGCGTTCACCTGCATCAGGGTATCCAGCACTCCGGTGTGATACTGCGCGAGGAAACGATCGATGCCCGGCTGGGCGCGCTTCCACAAGTCTTCGATACCGGCCTGCTGATTGAAGGCGGCGAGGAGTGGCGACAAATCGCGCATCTCGGTGACGTCGGGAGGAATGTCGGCGCCCTTGCGGAACGTGAAATCGGGCGCGCCGTTGATGCACAGGGCGAAGGAAATATACTGGCCCAGGTCTTGCGTGGCGTTGGCTTTACGGTGGACCCGGTAAAACTCCTTAATGCCTGCCAACGAGGGGACGTCGTGCTTCGCAATTTCGGCGCGAACCTCTTTGCGCATCAGGCTGTTATTGGGCGAATCGAGATCGGCATCGTAGCCCGCAGCATTGATGGCGGCCATCACGGTGAACAGCGTGGGGCTGGCGTCGAGCTGGCTCTGCTGCGCTGGTGCGACGCGGATAAATAGGATGCTTGCCGCGATGGCTGAAACTACGAAACGATTCAAGAGGTCCGCCTGGAAACACCATCAGTTTAACTTAAACAGGGCGGGGCTTGCCGGTTGGAGTCAGACGATCAGCATACAGTCGCCATAGGAGTAAAAACGGTAGCGCTGCTCGACGGCGTGGCGGTAGGCGGCGAGGGTGAGTTCGGTACCGGCGAACGCGCAGACCAGCAATAGGAGGCTGGTGCGCGGCAAGTGGAAATTGGTGAGCATCGCGTCCACCGCCTGGAAAGACTGGCCGGGATAGAGGAAGATGCCGGTTTCGCCCTGCAGCTCGCCGCTCCGCCACGCCGTTTCCAGGGTGCGGACACTGGTGGTGCCGATGGCGACGCGGCGTGAAGCGGCACGCAGTCGCGCGGCGTTTTCGGCGCTGATGGAGTAGCGCTCGGTGTGAAGGTGCGCGTCCTCCACGCGGTCGGTGTGGAGCGGCTGAAATGTGCCTAATCCGACGTGTAGAGTGACGGTGGCGATATCCGCACCTTGCCCTTGGCACGCGGCGAGGATTTCGGGGGTGAAGTGCAGTCCCGCAGTGGGGGCGGCCACCGATCCTCGTTCGCGCGCGAATACCGTCTGGTAGCGATCGCGGTCGGCAGCGGTGTCGGCGCGGTGGATGTAGGGCGGAAGCGGGACGTGGCCGATCTTTTCGAACTCGGCGAAGAGGTCGCCTGTTCCCGAGAAGCGGAGCGTCCGTTCGCCGAACTCGCCGCGAGCGACGATCTCGGCTTCCAGATGGTCCGCGAAGCGGATGCGCTCGCCCACCGGCAATTTGCGGCCGGGCCGCACCAGCGCTTCCCACTCGCGGCTGCCCGTGCCGCCCGGGCGCAGCAGGAAGACTTCCACCTCGCCGCTGAGATGTTCGCTGCGCTTGGGGTTGTTCCGGCCGACCGGCAGCGCATGGAGTCCGGCGCGATGGCCGAAGAGGCGCGCGGGGAAAACGCGCGAGTCGTTGAGCGCCAGGCAATCGCCGGCGTGCAGAAATCCGGGGAACTCGCGGAACTGACGGTCTTCCCAGCGCTGCTCGTTTCGATGGACGACAAGCATGCGCGAGGCGGCGCGGTCGGCCAGCGCTTGTTGGGCGATCAGGTCTTCGGGCAGGGAGAAGTCGAAGTCCGCGAGATTCATCGAACTTTCACTGTAACGGAACGAGTGGGGCGGATTGGCGATTTGCTTCGCGGGGCGAATCGGGCTCTCGTGGCGGCCGGGCTTGCGACGCGCGATTGCGGAAAGGCTGGATAGCATCCGGCGGAGGGCGCATCCTGCGTAGGGCGGAACAGAATTCTGCGGTGCTTGGCGATTTGCTCGCGTTGTGACTCGGGCTCTCGTGGCGGCCGGGCTTGCGACGCGGGATTACGGGAAGGCTGGAACGGCATCCGGCGGCGGACGCCATCCTGCGTTGGGCGGAGCGGAATTCTGCGGCGATTGGCGGTTTGTGTCGCGGGGCGAATCGTACTCTCGTGGCGGCCGCGACTGCGATGCGCGATTGCGGGAAGGCTGGAACGGCGGATTACTGGATCGGAAAGAGCTCGCCCTGCTCTTCCCCTTCCCACAGCTCGGGGCGGTATTCGATCATGCCGGCGGCGAGCCCGTAGCGGTCGCGTACCCTTTGGACGCGGGCGGCGAGGGCCTCTTTGTAGGGCTTGCCGAGAAAGGCGCTGGTGGCATAGAGCTCGCGATAACGGGGGGCGAGTTCGGGGAATTCGCGATCCAGGAAGGGGAGCATGACGGCCTGCGCGCATGGCTTGAGGAACAGCGGACCGCCGCCGAAGGTCAGGGCTCCCGCCAGGTGCGCGGCTCGCGCCAGGCCGTCGAGAGAGAGCTCGCTATCGGTGAGCCCGGGCATGATGGGGTTCGGGAAGACGCCCACGCAAATACCCGCGGAGCGCAATCGCCGCACCGCTTGCAGGCGGAGCTCGGGGCGCGGCGCACGCGGTTCAAGGGCGCGCGCCAGCTTCTCATCGAGCGTGGTGACGGTGATGTTGATGGCGAGCACGTTGGCGCGCGCCACTTCACGGAGGAGTTCAGTATCGCGGACGATGAGATCGGACTTAGTGGTGATGGAGAGATGGCGGCCACGCTCGCGGGCGAAGACCTGGAGGATGGCGCGGGTGCGCTCAAAACGGCGCTCGGCGGGTTGGTAAGGGTCTGTGGCGGTGCCGATGGCGATGGACTCGGCGCGCGGAATCCGGCTGAGCTCGTGGCGGAGGAGTTGGGCGGCGGCGGACTTGGCGTAGATCTTGTCTTCGAACTCTTCGGGCGCCATCTCCATAAACTCGTGGGTGTAGCGCGCGTAGCAGTACTTACATCCGAATTCGCAGCCGCGATAGGGATTGACGGTCCACTGGAACGGCATGTGGGGGCGGGTGCGATTGAGGATGCTGCGGGTAGGGAGTTCGAAATAGCGTACCTCGCGCTTCGCTTCCAGCAGTTCGCTCTGGGAAGCCAGGCGCGCGATGCCCACAAGCTCCATGGGTTCTATTTTCGCCTTTTATTCGCCTCTTGGCAAGAGGCGTGTCGACGGGCACTGGCTGTCGGTTTGCGAAGGCCGCCTGATACAATTCATGGCGCGAGGGGAATGATGAATCGCCGGGCATTCATAACGAGTTCGGGCGCCGCTGCGGCGGCTATCGCCGGAGTATCCGCGCCGACTGCGGATGCAGCAGGAGGACCGCCGGCGCGGATGAAGCTGGGGTGCCAGAGCGCCCCGACTACGGAGACGCACGTGGCGTACCTGGCGCGGTATGGCGTGGAGGGTATCTGCGGATATCCGGCCGCCGCTCCCGGCCACCTCTGCTCGACGGTGGATGAGTTGAAGCGCATGCGCGAGCTGACGGAGAAGTATCGCATGGCACTCGATTGTGTGGCTCCCCCGTTTCTCACTTCGACCCATATCGATAAAGAGAAGCACCCGGCGATCATGCTGGCGGAGAGTCCCGAGCGGGATCGCGATATCGAAGATCTGCAGACGCTGATTCGCAACTGCGCGGCGGCGGGCGTTCCGGCCATCAAGTACAATCTCAACCTGCTTGGCGTGCTGCGTACAGGGCGCGTGCCGGGCCGCGGCGATGCCACTTACAGCGCCTGGAAGCTGGCCGGCGCGCATCCTGCCACGCCGCTCACGCGCGCCGGGGAGGTGAATGCCGATGCCTACTGGGAGCGCATCACGTACTTTCTGAAGCGGGTGATTCCGGTGGCGGAAGAGTATAAGGTGCGGATGGCGCTCCACCCGCACGATCCCGGCGTGCCGCCCGAGGGGTATCAGGGAGTGGACTGCGTGCTGGGGACGGTGGACGGGTTGAAGCGCGTAGTGGAGATTCACGCGAGCCCGTATCACGGACTGAATTTCTGCCAGGGGACGGTGTCGGAAATGCTGGCCGATCCGGGCAAGGAAATCTTCGACGTGATCCGCTACTTCGGGACGCGTAAGAAGATTTTCAACGTGCATTTCCGCAATATCCGCGGCCATCGCAACGACTTCATCGAGGTCTATCCGGACGAAGGCGATGTCGATTTCGTGAAGGCGATTCAGGTGTATAAAGAGGTGGGATATCCTTACCTGCTGATGCCGGACCACGTGCCGCAGGCGGCGGACGATCCCAATGGCCTGCAATCTTTCGCGTTCTCCTACGGCTACATTCGCGCGCTGATTCAAGCGGTTGACCGGTTGAGCTGAGGAATCGGCGACAATGGAAGGTAGCCGCACTCTTCCAGGATGTCTATCTTTTCCATCGCCATATTTCTGATTTTCGCCAGCCAGTTTTACTGGCTGTGGCGCGGTTTCCGCTTCGCGCGCCGCCACATTGCCCGGGCCGGGGTGCGGTGGGGCGTGATCGCCGTGGTGCTGGCAGTCTACGTGGGGCTGTGGGATTACAACTTCGGCGACTTCCGCCGGCCCTCGGCGCTGCATCTTACGTGGCAGGATGCCTTGTTGGTGGCGCCATTCATGACGTACGCGGTGAGCTCCTTTTTCGGGGCGCTGCTCGCGCTGTTGTTTGCGATTCCGCAGGGCATGGTGGGAATTAAACGCCGCATCGCCGCGCGCCGCCTTAAAGACGCACCGCAATCGCCGGCGCGCCGCGTTTTTCTGGAGCGCACGGCTAATGTGGTGACAGCAGCGCCGTTCGTGGCGGGCGCGTACGGTCTGCTCTATGGACGCCTGAATCTGGAAACTACGGTGCAGAAGATCCCGCTGGCGCGGCTGCCGCGCGCCTTCGACGGGTTTCGCATCGCGCAGCTTTCGGATCTCCACATCGGGCCGTTCATGCCGCAGGAACAGATTCGCAAATACGCGGAGATGACGAATGCGCTCAAGCCCGATCTCATCGTGCTGACCGGCGATTTTGTGACCTTCGACCCGCAGACGCAGTTTGCAGTGGTGGACGCCCTGGCGGGTTTGCAGGCGCCGTACGGAGTGTTCGGCTGCCTGGGAAATCACGACGCGTGGAGCGGCGTGCAGAGTTCCATCACGGAGCTGTTCCGGCAGCGCGGCATTCGCATTCTGCGCAGCGAAGCGGTAGCGATCCGGATTCAGAACGACGCGGTGAATCTGATCGGAACGGATTTTCAGAGTGCGCGCCGTTTCGGTCCGTCGGAGGCGGTGGCGAACCTGTTGGGAAACGTGGTGCCGCTGATCGACCGCGAGCGCGTGAATATTCTGCTGAGTCACAACCCCGATACCTTCGATCGCGCGGCCGAATTGGGAATCGACTTGAGCATGGCGGGGCATACGCATGGGGGGCAGGCGGCACTGGAATTCATCAGTCCGGAGATCGCGCCCAGCCGGCTGGTGACGCCGTATGTGGCGGGCTGGTTTCGCAAACCGGGCGGGCAGTTGTATGTGAATCGCGGCATTGGAACGATCGGCGTGCCGATTCGCATCGGAGCTCCGCCGGAGATCACGGTTTATCAGCTTGCACGTGGGTGAGTTTGACGGATATCCCGGTTTGCAAAGTAGCGCAGGCGCAGATGGGGAGGCATCGTCCCAGATGCTAATCATCTGAAAACATTCGCTACTAAAGTTGAGAGATTCCTGTCACCGTTCAGCGGCCAAGCCAAATTGTGAACCGGACAAGCTGAAGCATGTCCTACCTGGCGGTGACGCGGAGTTTATCGAGGAAGTGGAAGAGGGCGGCGCCGACGAGGGCGTTGAGGACGCCGAGTCCCAGCCAGCCCGGCATATCGAAGGGCGATTGCTGGCTGAGCAGGGCGTGCTCCATCACCCAATAAAACGACTGGTGGAAGACGTAAAAGAAGAAGGCCAGGATAAAGCGCATGAGCACGTTGTCGACATCGAGCTTCATGCCGATGGAGGCAGCGAAGTAGCCCACCAGAGTCTTGGTGATGCCGTACATGCCGAGCGGATTCTTCGACCAAGCATCCTGCGCGAGACCGACTGCCGCACCCACCAACAGGCCGCTGACGGGATTGCGGCGCATCAGCCCGAGATAGATGACCACCAGCAGCGGCATCTCCAGAAAGCTGAGGAAGCGGAAGAACAGCGGCACGTAAATCTGGAAGAGAAGCGCCAGGAAGGGCACCAGAATGGTGACCCAGACGTTGAAGCGCGACACTTGTCCTTCGCGCTGGCTGCTGAGCAGCATGCGGCCGCCGGAATAGGTCATAGCCGGCCGTTACCGCCAGGTCCGCCACCCGCCTGATTGGCGCGCCGTATGGCATCGGGTGTGACCGGAGGCGCGGTGCTCTTGGCGGGACTGGGCGACTCGGTGCCTTTTTTCGCTGGGGGCGCTGCCGGAGCGGGGGCCGGCGGCACGGCGCCGCGGCCTTGCGGAAGGGTGCGGGGATCGACGGGGATCTTGGTGAAATCGGGTGGCCGCTTGATGTCCTGGCCGGTGGGACCGCCGCCGAGTACGATGTTTTCGGAATCGGCAGTCTTCTGATAGAGGGCGCGCGCCTTGTCGGCTTCGGTTCCGGTAACGGGCCGCGGCGGGGTGCCGGGGGCAGGCGCGGCACCGGCGGCGGCGGTCTGCGCGGCTGGTTCCGCTAAGGGCGGCGGAGGCGGCGCCAGATAGACCTGCTGATTGGCGGGCGGATTTTCGGGGATGTCCTGATGGACGCCTTCGAGCACGATGAGGACGTCGTCGGGGCTGCCGGCCGCCATGGCGCTCGGTTCGAGGGTGATCTCACGATACGGCTGGCCGGGCTTGATGGACTTTACGACGCCCACGGGCATACCGCGCGGGAAGATGCGATCGTCACCGGAAGTGTAGAACCAGTCGCCGGGATCGACCTTGTCTTCGAAGGCGACGAAATCGACCTTGCAGAGGGAGGTGCCGGTGCCTTTGAGGGTGCCATGGGCGTGGGTCTTACCGGAGATGACGCCGGCGGCGAACATAGGGTCGGTAATCAGCAGGACTTCGGACACCGTGGGGTAGACGGCGGTGACCTTGCCGATGATGCCGTCTGGCGTGACCACGGCCATCTCTCGCATGACGCCGGAAACCGAGCCGCGGTCGACATAGAGCACTTTGCGGCTGGAATTAATCCCGGTGGAGAAAACGCTGGCGGCGAGAGTTTTAGACGGCGTGCGCTGTTGGAAAATCTGTAGCGCCTTGGCGTTTTCGGCGCGCCCGAGTTCGTTCTTGAGGAAGATGATCTGCAATTTCTGCTGATCGTTTTCCGCTTTGAGAACGCGATTCTGGGCATCGGCATCGTGCAGCGTGATGTAGTTATGGACGAAGGAGAAGCTGCCGGTGCGCATGCCTTCCATGAGGCGGGCGAGGGGCGAGACGACGGTGACGGTCCAGACGCGGATGAAGCGAACGTGCTGGTCGTTCTTCGCATCGACGGCGAGCAGGACCAGTTGCGCGAAAATCACTAGGAGCAGTACGGTGATATTCCGGTAGCGGTTGAGAAACGACTCCATTACGCCGGGCCAGCCTTTGCCCCTAGTCTATCGAAATCTTCCGCAGGAGCCGGAAATCGCTGAGCATGCGTCCGGTCCCGAGGACCACCGAAGCCAGTGGATCGTCGGCAATGGAAACCGGCAGTCCGGTTTCCTCGCGAATGCGTTTATCGAGATTCTTGAGCAGGGCGCCGCCGCCGGTGAGCACGATGCCGCGATCGCTGATATCGGCGCTCAGTTCGGGCGGGGTGCGCTCGAGGGCGACGCGGATGGCGTTGACGATGGTGGCCACGCACTCGCCGAGGGCCTCGCGGATTTCGGCGTCCTCAATGGTGATGGTGCGCGGCACGCCCTCGATGAGATTGCGGCCCTTGATTTCGAAGTGGAGGGGCTTATCGAGCGGGTAAGCGGAGCCGACCTCCATCTTGATGGTCTCGGCGGTGCGTTCGCCGATCAGGAGGTTGTATTTGCGCTTGAGGTACTGGGTGACGGCGTCGTCCATTTCGTTGCCGGCGACGCGCACGGAGCGGGAGTAGACAATGCCGGAGAGCGAAATGACAGCGACGTCGGTAGTGCCGCCGCCGATATCGACGACCATGTTGCCGGAGGGTTCGGTGATGGGCAGGCCGGCGCCGATAGCGGCTACCATGGCCTGTTCGACGAGGTGGACTTCGCTGGCTTTGGCGCGATAGGCGGAGTCCATGACGGCGCGTTTTTCCACCTGGGTGATTTCGCTGGGAACGCCAATAACGATGCGCGGGTGCACCAGCATCTTGCGGCCGTGCGCTTTCTGAATGAAGTAATTCAGCATGCGCTCAGTGACTTTGAAATCGGCGATGACGCCGTCTTTCATGGGCTTGATGGCGACGATGTTGCCCGGCGTGCGGCCGAGCATTTCCTTGGCTTCCTTGCCGACCGCTTCCACCTCACCGGTATTTTTATTGATGGCGACGATGGAGGGCTCATTGACTACGATGCCCTTTCCCTTGGCATAAACGAGGGTGTTCGCCGTGCCCAGATCGATGGCAAGGTCGGAAGAAAACAGACTAAAAAGAGAGCGTAAATTCATGGAAAAGGCAATACCGAACAGGGGCAGGACGGGCTGCGGACGGCCGAAGCGCAATCCTCTTGAATGTTAGCACATTCGGGCTGTTTGGCCCCTCTTTGCGGACACGGATCAACGACAATGTTCGTGGTGGCGGATCGGATCGGGTGTGCCCGGTTCGGTGGGGGAAGAAACAAGGATTTTCACCGCAGAGGCGCAGAGACGCAGAGATTTCGGAAAAGCTAAAACGGAGAACGCCGAGGGAGCAGAGGTAACCGGCGTTCGATTGAGGCATCAGATGGTAGCGGTGGCGGGGACAGGGAGACAGGACAAGATTTTCACCGCAGAGGCGCAGAGACGCAAGAGATTCCGGAAAAGCTAAAACGGAGAACGCCGAGGGAGCAGAGGTAACCGGCGTTCGATCGAGGTATCAGATGGTGGCACGGGCACGGGCATGGAAATGCGGGCGCCGGCGAACTGGCATCGGCGCCCGGGACTCGTGTCACACTGCGGCGATTTGGCGCAAAACGTATGGGAGGATACCTCCGTTGCGGTAATACTCGACTTCCTGGGGCGTATCGACGCGGACCAGGGCGGTGAAGGTTTTTTCGGAGCCGTCGTCGGAGACGGCGCGGACGGTGGCTTTGCGGCCGCCGCCGTTGAAGGAGGACTTCACGCCTTCGACGGAGTAGGTCTCTTTGCCGGTGAGGCCTAGGGACGCGGCGTTTTCGCCGGTGGGGAATTGCAGCGGGAGCACTCCCATGCCGACCAGATTGCTGCGGTGGATGCGCTCGAAGCTTTCGGCGATGACGGCGCGCACGCCGAGGAGGAGGACGCCTTTGGCGGCCCAGTCGCGGGAGGAGCCGGAGCCGTATTCCTTGCCGGCGAGAATCACCAGCGGCACACCGGCCTTCTCATAGAGGAGCGAGGCGTCGTAGATGTACATCTGCTCGCCATCGGGCATGTGGCGGGTCCAGCCGCCCTCGGTGCCGGGGGCGAGTTGGTTGCGGAGGCGGATGTTGGCGAGGGTGCCGCGCACCATGACTTCATGGTTGCCGCGGCGCGCGCCGTAGGAGTTGAAGTCCACGGGCTGGACGCCTTGGGAAATGAGGTAGCGGCCGGCGGGACTGTCCTTGGGGATGTTGCCGGCGGGCGAGATGTGGTCGGTGGTGACGGAATCGCCCAGTAAAGCGAGGGCGCGCATGCCAGTGAGGTCCTTGACGGAAGTCTCGGGATCGACCATGGCGTCGAAGTAGGGCGGACGCTTGATGTAGGTGGAATGGTCGTCCCACTGATAGATGTTGCCGGCGGGGATCGACATGCCCTGCCAGTTGGAATCGCCGTCGAAGGCCTTCTGGTATTGGTGGCGGAACATTTCCTGGTCGATGGAGTTGCGCACGGTCTCGGTGACCTCCTGATTGGAGGGCCAGATGTCGCGGAGGTAAACCGGCTGGCCATCGCTGCCGGTGCCGAGCGAGTCATGGGCGAGATCGATATCCATGGTGCCGGCGAGGGCGTAGGCGACCACCAGGGGCGGGGAGGCGAGGTAGTTGGCCTTCACCTGGGCGTTGATGCGGCCTTCGAAATTGCGATTGCCGCTGAGGACGGCGGCGACGACGAGGTTCTCTTTGGTGACGGCCTGGGCCACCGGTTCCGGCAGGGGACCGCTATTGCCGATGCAGGTGGTGCAGCCGAAGCCGACGAGGTGGAAGTTGAGGGCTTCTAGGTACTCGGTGAGGCCGGCCTTGCGGTAATAATCGGCGACGACTTTGGAGCCGGGCGCGAGGCTGGTCTTGACCCACGGTTTCACTTTGAGGCCGCGCTTGACGGCGTTGCGGGCGACCAGGCCGGCGGCGAGCATGACCGACGGGTTGGAGGTATTGGTGCAGCTTGTGATGGCGGCGATGACGACGGCGCCATCGCCGATGGTGGTGGGCTTGCCATCGAGTTCGGCCACGGCGGTCTTCTCGTCACCGGGAAACGCGGCGTGGAAATTCTTCCTCACATCGGGCAGTTCGACGCGATCCTGGGGCCGCTTGGGGCCGGCCATGGAAGGGGTGATGGCGGAGAGATCGAGCTCGAGCGAATCGGTGTAGACCGGGTCGGGCGTGTCATCGGTGCGGAAGAGGCCCTGCTCCTTGGTGTACGCCTCCACGAGGGCGATGAGGCCGGGATCGCGATTGCTGAACTTGAGATAACTGAGGGTCTCATGGTCGACGGGGAAGAAGCCCATGGTGGCGCCGTACTCGGGGGCCATATTGGCGACGGTGGCGCGATCGGCGAGGCTGAGGGCGCTCAAGCCGGTGCCATAGAACTCGACGAACTTTCCGACGACGCCCTTCTTGCGGAGGATCTGGGTGATGGTGAGGACGAGGTCGGTGGCAGTGCAGCCTTCGGGCAGCTTGCCGTGGAGTTTGAAGCCGATGACGGGGGGCAGGAGCATGGAGACGGGCTGGCCGAGCATACAGGCCTCGGCTTCGATGCCGCCGACGCCCCAGCCGAGAACGCCGAGGCCGTTGACCATGGTGGTATGGGAATCGGTGCCGACCACGGAATCGGGGTACGCCCGGCCATTGGCGCGGAAGACCACGGGGGCGAGGTATTCGAGGTTGACCTGGTGGACGATGCCGGTATCGGGCGGGACGACGCGGAAGTTTTGGAAGGCGGTCTGGCCCCAGCGGAGCAGCATGTAGCGCTCGCGATTGCGCTGGAATTCGAGGGCGGCGTTGAGGTCGAAGGCCTGGGGGGTGCCGAAGCTATCGACATGGACGGAGTGGTCGATGACGAGGTCGGCGGGGAGGAGGGGGTTGGCGCGGTTGGGGTCGGCACCCATGGCGGCGAGGGCGTCGCGCATGGCGGCGAGGTCGACGACGCAGGGGACGCCGGTAAAGTCCTGGAGGAGGACGCGGGCGGGCATGAAGCTGATCTCTTTCGAGCCGGCGCCCTGGCCGCGGGCGACGAGTTCGACATCGGCGGCGGTGACGCGCTTGCCGTCTTCATTGCGGAGAAGGTTTTCGAGGAGGATCTTGATGGAAAACGGAAGCTGTTGCACGCTTCCCAGGCCCTTCTCGGCGAGCGAGGCCAGGCGGAAATATTCGTAATCGTTATCGCCGGCGCGCAATTTGGACGCCGCACCAAAACTATTTTTTCCCATTAATCCGATTATAAAGGTCTATTTCGGGAAAACCGGGGCTGCATCGGGATAAAAACGTCAGCGCGGGGTATCGGGGAGGGTGTTGGCGGCGGGGCGGGGGCGATCGAAAGGGGCGTCTGGGGCAGTTGGCGGAAGGAAGCCATTTGGGGGCTTAGCGGTTTGGGGCCGCGGAGTTACGGGCTCGGGTGGGGCCTGTTCTTCAGCCTGCGCGGCCTCTTCGGCCTGGAGGCGTTGGAGTTCGTGGAGGGTGTTGCGGTAATTGCGCTGGGTGGCGTCGATGCGGCGCTGGAGACGGGCGAAGGTTTCGTCCATACGGTTGAAAGACTCGCCGAGGATGGTGGGGTGCACACGATCGCGCATGCCTTCGACCCAGAGGTCGGCCTCGATGCGGCGGAAGCGGCGGAGGAGCCATTCGCAATCGATGAGGGTATCGACGAGCATGCGCTGTTCGGGGGTGGGGGGAAGGAAGCGGCCGTGGTATTCGAACTTGAGGCGTTCGAGGTCGGCGGGAGATTCGTTGTGGATGATTTGGGCGTGGGCGTCGATGCCGGATTTGAGTGCGTTTTGGGAGGAGCGGGCCTTGCCTTGCGGGGTGCGAGGTCCGGTGGATTTGGTGGCGTTACGACGATTGGCGGCGATCTGTTTTTGGGTTGCCATACGGGGGGAGGATAACTGGGGAGCGGATGGGGTGGGGTCGGCGGCGGGAGGTAAGTGGGTGAAAAGGCGGGAAAAATAAATTGAGGGAACGAGGCACCATGACCCTGAGCGGCGGCAAACCGGTCCTCCGTAAAGGCTGTGCCGTTAGTTAGGAGGAATGGTTGGAGTGCAGCGTCTTCGGGCTCATCGAGCCTGGAAATAAGCGATCGCTTCGTCGATCTCGCGCTCCAGGCCGGACTCATCGGTGATCTCTCTGAGGTGTCGAAGCAGCAGCAACGTTCCGGACGGTACCCTGGCCGATGGCAGCATGGTTTCTGGCTTTTCGAATGAGGAACGCAGGATCGCCAGCGAATTCCGTATTTCATTCGGGGTAAGCGCATTCGCGCCAATGAGGGTGCTGATTAATTCCGCCGTTCCATCCCCCAGGCCGCCTTTCGACGTTTGGAGATGGATTCCGGCCGGGCCAATGCCGGCCCCCATGTAGTACTGGAGAATTTCGCTGTAATATTGCGATTGCGTCTGGGTCTCCGGACGTCCATTCACCAGCCGGCCATCGGGTGCGCGAAACGGATCGGCCAAGCCAGGCGTGCGAAACGTCTGGAGCCCCTCGCTCGTCTCGCAGCTGACGTTCGCGTTTGGGCCGGAGCTCATGAAAAGGTTCTGGCGGCCCGGCAAGCAGGGTGGCGTGTCCACCCAGAATTGAATCGCGGGGCTGGCGAGTTTGCCACCAACAGTCCACATCTCGCTCCATGCGCCGAAGTCGCGCTCTTCGAACTGCCCGGCCGTTGACCATTGGCCAGCGCTATCGGTCGAGGCAATCACAGGACTCCAATCGGTGCGGCCCTGCCTGGACGTTCTGACGCTAATGGCCTGGTTCGGTCCGGCGGCGATGTGTATTTCGAAGCGGTCGCCGACTCGAAAACCGCTGCTGGGTCGACTGGCATTCAACAGGCGTGCAACTGGTACCTGAGCAACTGCCGGGACCAGAGCCAAAACCCAAATGAATAGGATCATCCGCATGATTTTTGATCCGACGTCATTCTAGCAGAGCTTCGTGTTGACTCCCGCGCAAAGTCGTCTAGCGTGACGGATCGAGCCCGCTACCAGGCGTGGTGTTCCGCGATCGTCTCAGCAGTTTGGCGATGGGTTCGTGGGAAATGAAGCCAGGCGGCAGGCTGAAGCCTTTCGACGATGGAAATAAAGCGAAAACCAAAAAAACGGCGTTCAGCCGAACGCTCCTGTTTTCCCCCTCTTCCGTTCGTATTTGACGTTCGCACACACGAATATCGAAGCCTTCCCATACTTGGCCTCGCTGGCGCCAAGGTGCACGACTGCGGCCGTACGTTCGTCGCCCGCTCCCCGATGTAGGGGTATTGAGCACAACGGATTTGGCTTGTTCGACCGTCACCGTTACGGCGCCGCGAACACGTAGAATGAAGAGAGGAGACGGTCATGGGCGTCACACTGCCGGCGGATTTTGGCAAAACAGGCCGAGCAGGAACTCGTTAGCGGCCACTATCGAAGCCGTGACGAACTGATCGAACAGGCGGTCCGACATTTGTTTAACGAGCGACAGCGTGGCCAGCAGCGGCTCGATGCGCTACGGAGGATCGGTGAGGCCGTCGGTCAGGCGGGCGTCTATGAGAGTGTGTTGATTCCCGGCCAGGAATGACGGGTACGCCGCTCGTCGTCCTCGACGCCTGCATCCTCGCCAATTTCTCTTTGTGCGATACGCTTTTGCGCCTCGCGGAACCGCCGCGCCTTTTCGAGCCGAAACGGTCCGAGGAGATTATTCGAGAGACCACCCGTACATTGGAATCGAAACTTGGGTGGCCCAACTCGCTGACCACCCCTTGAAAAGAACTGCGCGCCCACTTCAGCGAGGCATGGATCAGCGGTTACGAGCCGCTAATTTCGAGGATGACGAACGATGAAAAGGACCGTCACGTAGCCGCCGCCGCGGTCCACGGTGAGGCGTCAATCATCTTAGCCCTCAACCTTCGCCACTTCATGCCAGAGCACCTGGCGAAGTAGGGTGTTCGCGCGCTGCACCCTCAGTCCTTTCTCATCGAGATCTTCCGGCAGGAGCAAGCAGTGGTCTTGACGAAACTCGAGCAGCAGGCAGCCGATCGCGGGCCGGAACTTGCGCCAGCTCCTGGATGTTCTGAACGGGACGGTGCCCGACTTCGCTGAATCGTTTCGGCCGCAATCTCAAGAGAATAGAACCGATTCCACGCAGGTTGGCAGATTCCTCCTCTGTAGTCGTCTAGCGTTTACTGACTCTGGCGGCAGGGAGTTCCCCTGCGATTGACGCGATCACTCGCTGTTGTCAGAGAAAGGAGCGGGAACGGCCGAAGAGCGCCGACAGTTGTTCCGCGGATAAAGCTGCAGCTCTCACGCGCGGGGCGCTATTGTTCTCCCCATTTGATGGTGAAGCTTCCTTTTTCATCTACCACGGTGTAACTCGGGGGCACCATGAAAAGGGCGGGGTCCGGCTCCGCCGTGCTTAAGTGTGCGATCTTTGTTGTGGATGTTCCATCGGCCGGGCTGTAGTTGACGCTGAGCACGATAAGTTGCAGCTCTTTCGATCTCCAGATTTCGTTGGTGGTGGTCATCGGCCGGTCATTGCCCTCCATGCCTTCAGGAATCACCGACGTTCTGCGCGTCCCAGTCACCAGCACTCCGTCGATCATTTTTGTGCCCAGATCCTCGGCGGTGACCTCGGGTCTCGGCCGACTCCCTTGGGCGTCCAGCCCAACACCTGCTCGCCCTCCGCCGCCACCGCCGCGGCCACCAACAACTCCGACCGTACCTGGATACCCACTTACTCCCGCTAGTGACGGATCGACTCGCCGAAGAGCCGGCCGCTGCGGCCTGGCTTCCACTTGCTCACGGTGCGCGACGCGGTTCAGGTTGTCCACCACATATATATAGCCCGCTACCGGATCGCTGATCTGGTAGAGCGCCGGAGGAGCATCGGGATCGACGTTTCTTCCACCCATGAAGGCAAACCGTCGTCCCTCCGTGCGAACACGCCCTTGCGAGTCACGCCAGGTTTTCTGGAGTGGGCCGGGGATCTTCCGGGTGATGTGGGTGCCATCGGCCAGCGTTTGCGAACTTTCGGTGACCTCCTCTCCGGAGTAAGGGGCATTCGTGACTATCGGAGGAAGGAACTTCGAGATTTGGAAGGTTGCCTGTCCCCGCATCACGCCATCGGCGCCCATACTCGAACTGCTGGAAAGCCCCGTCACGCCCTGTCCGAACGCAGACAAGACCGCAATAGCAAGCAGCCCGGAAACGAGCAGAAAAGAACGCTTCATAACTACCTCTCAGTGGAGTCTAGCCGACCAGGATGCCGTTTGCAATGGTCTCCCCGGCGATCTTATAGGTTAAGGCGAGCTGTAATCAGGCGTGCGCGATCAAAGTTCCACAAAGTTCCGTATAGTTACAAAATTCATTGGAAGGCGGAGCCATCTCCAGATTCCCTCACTTACAGCCATAAGTCAAAAAAATATTTTGAAACCGACGGAACCAAGTGGGCCCTAACTTCGTCCAAAGGGCAAGCCTTGGTAACGAAATCGTCTGAGGATGTGCGCCCTAAATGAAGAGAGAGTGACAACAGTCTCGGCATATAGGTCACTCGCCGTGGAGGCTTGCCCATTTCGGTGGGCATCAGTTCGGACAAACCGCATAGCTGAGGAGTGCAACATTGCGACACCGGCAAAAGCCGGAGAGCGCCCATGCCCACAGGCCCTCCCGGACTACTTCCTGGCTCCGGCCGTTAATAGGCGTGTTTGCGGCACTTCTGCTGGTTGGATTGTTCTCCAAGGAAATCCTCGACGACGATTTTTGGTGGCACCTCAAGACCGGACAATATATTTGGCAAACACGATCGTTGCCAAGTCCGGACCCGTTTGCCTACACCACGGCGGCCGCTAAGAACACCTATCCAGGTGAGGAGACCACCCGGAAGTTTAACCTTACTCATGAGTGGCTCGCACAGCTCCTGATGTATCTTACGTGGCGAGTCATCGGTTTTGGCGGCATCGTGCTGGTGCGGGCGGCTCTGCTGGCATGCTTTTGCCTGGGCGCCGGAGCGCTCGCCTATTTACGCTGCGGCGGATTCTACCGTGCGCTGGGGGCGATGTTCGCCGCGTCCGCGGTAGTCTATCCCTTCAGCGCCGATAGGCCTTACCTTATTACATTTGTACTTCTAGCGGTCACGCTCCTGATCTTGGAATCGCGCCGGCGGAGATTGCTGTGGTTCCTACCGGCGATTCTGGTGGTTTGGGCAAACTGCCATGGCGGCTTCATTCTGGGCTGGGTAGTGATGAGCGCGTACCTCGCGGACCGCCTGATCCGGCTATTTCGAAAGCACTGGACGAAGGAAGACGTGCATCTCTGTATCGCGTGCGGGTTGGCGTTTCTTGCGTCGCTTCTGAATCCCAACGGACTGCACATTATTGGCGTACTATTGGCTTATCGAAAGAGCTCTTTAACTTCCCGACTGCTCGAATGGCAGCCGCCCTCCTTGTGGCCGCCGACCATCCTGACGGTTCTTCTTTTTGCCACTATAGTCACCCTGATCATTGCGCGCCGGCGGGTCAGGGTGGTGGATTGGCTCCTTTTCGCAGCGTTCACCGCGGCAGCGCTTTCAGCCGGCCGCAATACGTTCCTGATCGGATTGCTACTGCCGGTCCTGCTGGTAACGTATTTGCCATCGAAGCAGTATTCCAGCGTCCTGATTGAGATGGGAGCGGCCGTTCTGGTGCTGGCGGGGGCTTGCGCGGTGGCCCTGAACGGCGGCAGTTTCCAACTGCGGGTCGGCGACTGGGCGTACCCAATTGGAGCGGCCGATTTCTTGCTCTCGCATCATATTACGGGTCGAATGTTCAACACGTACGAGTACGGTGGGTACTTAATGTGGCGTCTCTGGCCCCGTGAGAAGGTTTTCATCGATGGCCGTGCGCTCAGCGAATCTGTGTTCCAGGACTACCAACGGATCGTCTACAACTCGGCAGATGGAGGGGGAAAGAGCGCGTCGCAACTTCTTGACGAGTTCGGCGTCCAGGTGGTGGTGATGAACAGTTTCGAATACAGCAGCGGTTTGCTCTACGTACTCGCGCCCGCGCTGAGTGACCCTGACACCTATGGATGGAGTTTGGTATATGCGGATGCGCAGGCGATGGTCTTCTTACGACATCCGCCCGAGAATGTGACAGTCCTGGACTCGGCGCGGGTGTTGCCGACAATCGAAGCGGAGTGCGAGTTGCACATTCAGCACGAGCCGTGGTTCCCCGGGTGCGCGCGGAATCTTGGACAGATGTTTGCCCGGACTGACGATTACCCCAATGCGAGACGGTGGTTGGGAGTCTATCTTGCACACCGGGTTACGAAAGATCCGGAGGCGGAAGCGGAGTTTCAAGGGCTACTGGGTCAATGATTAATCCTCTGGTCAGGGGCGCGGAGCTGCTTCTTGTTTTCGAGGTGAGGCAACGAACTCTGCGAAGGCGGAAGCGGTTCGGGTCAAAATTGAACTCGCGTCATCGCGATCCTGCCGCATAAGATTCGGCCGGGTGCGACGGCGCGTCGCAAAGAAGGCAGCACTCTCCGAGTAGGGGACCATGCAGACGGAGCATCCGCGTGGCACTTTGGTGGTTTGGGCGTTTTCCGTCAAGCTGACGTGACCGGGGCTTTACCGAAGTGATTCCACGCTCCGCCTGGCGGCTGTCTACGAGTGGCCGACGAGCCGTAGACGGAGTGGTGCCAGACTGTAGGCGGTTCCTATTGACAGGAGGCTCACATCGAGTGGGAGGCCTGCCAGCGAGCCAAACCTCGTTAGGATTATAATCACAATACTCGTGGGCTGGAGTGTTTACCCGGGTTTAGATCGTGGCATGAAATCAAGTGGACGAGCAGCGTTTGCAATTTGGCTACTGATCGGAGTTGTGACCATAACTCTTGCCTTGGCGCGCGCGCAAAATACCCAGCCTGATTCGGCCACCATCCATCCGGCTCAGTTGCGAGCTGTCGCGAGGATCGACGAGCGATTCCAGTCCTATAACGTCGAGATGGCCGAGATCATCGGCGGTAATTTCTGGAAGCCGTATGGACCCGGTGGGACGGTCGCGGCGTCCTCAAGTACGCCGCTCGCCCAGGGTGTGGCGGGCATGGACCCGAACCTGTTTCAGGCGATGCCCCCGCTGAACACAGCCAACGCGCGACTCCGCAGACTGGCGGCGGCGCTCGGCCCGGCCTATGTTCGAGTGAGTGGCACCTGGGCGAATTCGGTCTACTTTCATGACTCCAATACACCGCCGCCTGCGAAGGCGCCGGAAGGCTTCAGCGGCATTCTGACGCGCGGGCAATGGAAGGGCGCGATCGATTTCGCGCGCGCGGCGAACGCCGAGCTGGTTTCGTCCTTTACGATCAGCGCAGGCGTTCGCGATCGGAGCGGCGTGTGGACGCCGATACAGGCCCGCAAATGGCTCGCTTATACGAAGGCCGCCGGGGGCAGGATCGCCGCGGCGGAATTCTTTAATGAGCCCACGATGCCCACCTATGGCGGAGCGCCAAGTGGCTATGATGCAGCCGATTTCGCAAAAGACTTTGCGGTATTCCGTTCTTTTGTGAAGCGCGAAGCCCCGGGCATGGCCACTGCGGGTCCCGGCGCGGTGGGTGAAGCGACCATTATGCCGCCCGGTGGCATGCCGGGAATGATTCGCACTCAGGATCTGCTCGCCGCAGCGCCGAAGCCCGTCTTCGATATCTTCTCCTATCATCACTATCCGGCAGCCTCCATTCGTTGCGCATCGATGGGAGCGCAAACCCAGACAACACCTGAACGGGCTTTGTCGGAGGAGTGGCTCGCGCTGGCTGACAAGAGCAATCGTTACTACGTAGGCCTGCGAGATCGTTATGAGCCCGGCGGGCCCGTCTGGATCACCGAGATCGCCGATGCCGCGTGCGGCGGTAATCCCTGGGCCGCGACCTTCCTCGACACTTTTCGCTACACTGATTCGCTCGGTCGGCTGGCCAGGCAACATGTCACCGCCCTGTTCCATAACACGCTGGCATCGAGCGAATATGGCCTGCTCGCGCCCGGCACTTTTGAGCCACGACCGAACTACTGGGCGGCGCTGCTTTGGCGTCGGTTGATGGGAACAACGGTGCTCGATGCAGGACCTTCACGCGAGGGGCTCCACCTTTACGCACACTGCCTGAGGGGTATGCCCGGAGGGATCGCCCTCCTTGCGATCAACAATAGCCGCACAGCCACCGCAACGATCAATATTGAGGGCGAGAGCCAGCGTTACACGCTATCTGCTGACACCATTCAATCAAGTGATGTGAAGCTCAACGGTAACGTGCTGCGCCTAGGTGCGGATGACTCTTTACCCGCGATGGCCGGAGTTGTCGAACGGGCTGGGCCAATGCGGCTGTCCCCCGCGACGATCACCTTTATTGCCGTCCCCTCGGCCGCAAATAAGGAATGCAGTGCTCAATGACTAAGGGGAGCCTCTCGCGCCGTGATTTTCTGTCGTATGCGGCCGCATGTTCGGTTGCAGTCAGTGGGCTTCGAGGCCAGTCCCAGGGGGACGGAGCTCTATTGATCCGCAATGTGCGGATATTCGATGGCGGTGATGGGCGTGTTCGTGAAGGTCAGTTGCTGGTCGCAGGTGACAAAATCGCCGACGTCTCCTCCGGGGCGATCCAGCCACCCTCCGGTGCTCAAACGATTGACGGTGGCGGTCGCGTGCTCATGCCGGGACTGACGGACGCGCATTGGCACATGGTATTCGCGCCTAACACGATGGCGAATATGGAAGCTGCGGATACCGGCCTCATGTATGCCAACGCGGTTGCTGAGGCCCAACGAACCCTGATGCGCGGGTTCACAACGATCCGCGACACAGGAGGGCCGACCTTCGGCCTAAAAGAGGCAATCGACACCGGGGTCATTCCCGGTCCACGCGTATATCCTAGCGGCGCTCTGATCTCGCAGACGGCTGGCCATGGTGATTTCGCTCCTCCCTACGCCGTTCCTCACACGCTGGGCGGCGCGGCTTCGCGCTTCGAGGAAATCGGCGCATTCATGATCGCCAACGGTGGGCCAGAGGTGGCAGCCGCTGTTCGCACTCAACTGAAGAAGGGGGCAAGCCAAATAAAGCTCGCGCTCGGCGGAGGCGTCATCTCCGACTCTGATCCGATCGACACGCTTCAATACACCCCCGAGGAGATCCGCACGGCGGTCCAGGCGGCGAGTGATTGGGGAACCTATGTCGCGACACATGTCTATACCGTGCCCGGTATTCGGCGTGCGATTGACTCTGGGGTCCGTTCGATCGAGCATGGGCACATGGCGGATGAGGCGACCGTCAAGCTGATGGCGGATAAAGGAGTCTGGCTCAGCTTGCAACCGTTCGAGGCCGGCGACAACCCTCTGACGCCCGCTCAGATCAAGAAAGCCGAACCGACGAGTCATTGGGATCGCGTCGCTGGCTGGGCGAAGGCGCACGGGACGAAGGTCGCCTTCGGCACGGACCTGCTATTCCAACCAGACGGCACAGGTAAGCAGTCGATCATGCTGACCCGGTTTGCAAAGGTCTTTGGTGATCTGGGAACCCTCCGGATTGCCACGTCGGGTAACTGCGAACTGTTCGCAATGAGCGGCGAACGCAATCCCTATAAGGAAGCTAGACTGGGCGTTTTGCAACGCGGTGCGTGGGCCGACATGCTGCTTGTAAACGGCGACCCCACCCAGGACATCAGTGTCCTGAAGGACTACGAACGTAACCTCGCGGTAATCATCAAAAACGGGAAAGTCTGCAAAAACATTCTGCCGCGCTGAGCGGATTGGCGGACTCTGAAGAGCAGCGTTTCCTGCCGGTGGTGAAAGCGTTCGGTCGAGTCTGTATGCCTAACCCAGCGCTCCCTTCTTCGCGGATCGCGGGACGTCGCTGCCGTTCGAATTCGCAGTGAGATCATTGCTTCCGTGTTGTTGTCGGTTCACGCTCCACTGGGAGATAGCTAGGGCGGCGGCGGGTGCGCTTGGATTCGCCCTCGGAAGCGCCCCCACTAAGACCACATGGGTGAGAAGTCGGCATCTCGCTGATCTGCCACTGCGGGCGGGATGCTTCAGTCGGATGACGCCACTCGGAGAATGCAATTCCGGCTCCGCCGGACTCGACCTCCGTACGGATTGCCATCCGCTCGGGATCCCGTCGTCCACCAGGTTAGGACCGCATGAGGTAGTCCACTGACCATCGATCACCTCCAGCATGGAGAGTGACATTGGGCTCCCTTGTATCCAGGTGGTTGTGCCCGCCTCTGCCGGGCAGCCAGCGGGGAACGGGAGCAAATTCAGTTTCTCCTCGGCCATGTCTTCGTGCAGCCGACGGAACGTTATCCTGGCCGCACCCGGAGAATCTCCTCGGCGGTTGACGATCGCATCGGAATCGAGCCAAAACACCGAAAATATCGGCTGTGGGGGGGCGACGATTCACTCAAAGCGACTGCGGGGCACTTCCGTGTTTCGGGCCCCTCGCTTACGATGAATGCGTAGCTCTCAAGCTTCGTGATTGGATCAGAATGCTGGAAAGGCAGCGTGGCCACGCCGAAGGTATGTATGTATACTAGGCGTATGCCGCGCATGCAGGTCTATCTGCCCACAGATCTCTACCAAATCGTGAAGGACCGCCAACTCCCCGCATCCGAGCTTCTTCAGGAAGCGGTGCGCTCTGAAGTGCGTCGCCGGAAGCTACAGTCCGCCAGCCGGCGCTACACAGCCGAACTGGCGGCACAGGTCGGCCAGCCCAGTTCTCGAGAGCGCGCCCGCGCGACCGCCGTGGCGCAGCGAATCGCCGGCCGGACAGATCGGAAGGCTGGCTAGCTTTTGTGTTGATTCTTGACTCGGGAGCGGTCAGCCAGTTGGCGGAGCGCTCGCGCCGCGCTCTGGCCCTGATCGAAGCCTTGCGCAGGGAGGGCCTATGGCCCCCTACGGTACCTGCGTTGGCTCTCGTGGAGTGCTTGCAGGGGCACGCGGCGCGCGACGCGAACGAGAACCGTTTCCTCAAGACCTGTGACATCGCCGAAGCAGTCCCCGAGTCTCTCGCGCGTCGCGCAGCCCTACTGCGGCGACTGGCCCGACGAGGGTCGGCCGGCGATGCGTTTGTCGTGGCACTCGCGGAACCCGGAGGGACCGTACTCACGTCGGATCCGGACGACCTAAAGGCGCTTGCGGCCTACGCTGACGACGTGATGATCGAGCGAATCTAAATCGCGGCGCCGCCGGCGCTTCTTTTCGTGTGGAGCTAGCGTAGGGCGGCATTCATAACGACAATTAAGCCTAAAGCACCACTCCCTTGCGGTCGTGGCTCAGAAAGGCTTCTCGTCGCGCATCCAGGTGCCAAGTACGATCCTGCTGTGCTGCCTCCACGACGCATTCCAGGCAGTCATGGGATGGACCGACAGCCATTTGCACCTATTGGGGAGTTCCCGACGGTGACGCGATTGAGGGCGATGTCGAGGTGATTGATAAAGGACGGGTGCCGGTCGGCAAGGTCCGGAAAGCCGAGGGCGACTCGATGTCCCTATGAAGCCGATCTGCCTCGCTGGTGAACGCCGGTGTCCACCGGAGGATGCTGGTGGACCGCATGGATATCAGGAGTTCCTGGAGGTCATCCTTCAGCCGGGGCATGAGGAGTTTGACCATTTCCGTAGGTGGTAGGGCGGCTGTCCGTGCGTAATTCCGGGGCTTGGCCTCGTATATAGTGTATGGTTGCCGTGGTGACGGCCTTTTCGCGTTTGGCGGAACTCGAGTCTCAGTCGATCGCGCGCGCACTGCGCGGAAAAGACTCGGAATTTATTGGCCGAATGGTGTCGCAGTATCACTATCGGCTCCTCCGCTACCTGGTCTACTGGACATCCAGGCGGGAACAGGCCGAGGATCTGGTTCAGGAAACGTGGTTACGTGTCTTGGAACGCGCGGGGCAATATGACGGCCGCCTCCGTTTCGAGCCGTGGTTGTTCTCCATCGCGCGAAACCTGGCGATCGATCACCTGCGCAAGCAACAGACGGCGACGGCAAGGCATCAGGTGTGCCCGGAGGACGAACGGGGCCTGAACGTTGCGGCGCCGGATGTCGAATCGCCGTTTTTCGCGGCGGCGCGAAGCGAAGATGCCAAACGAATCGCGGCCGCTTTGGGTGCGCTAGAGCCAATTTACAGGGAAGCGCTCCTGCTGCGATTCCAGGAAGAACTGTCGCTGGCGGAAATTGCGCAAGTGTCAGGCGCTCCCATCTCGACCGTCTCGTCGAGGATTCATAGGGGCCTCGCAATGCTGCAGGCCGCTCTGGGTGGAGGCGCCGATGCCGCTTGAGAACCATGAAAAAGCCCGCTTTCTGGTCGATCGGTCGCTGGTGGAAGGAATTTCGCTGGAGGACCAGCGCTGGCTGGATGCTCACGTCGAACAATGCGCCGAATGTGGCCGGTATGGCGAGTTCTCGGCGCGCGCCGTTCGGGCGCTGGATTGGTTCGCGCTGGAACTCGACCCGGCAGCGGCGCTGCGGGTTGAGAACGTGGTGCGCAGCCGTGCCGAGGGGATGAAATCAGCCGCGGCGCAGGCTAGAACCCTTTGGATCGGCACGGCGGTGGCCGTATTCCTCACGTTTATGGGATCGGCGGCGATGTGGCGCCCTTGGGCATGGCTGGCGAGTCAGTGGAATCTCCCCAGCGGTGTATGGCAGGTGGTATTCGCGACGTTCTGGTTGCTGCCATCCCTTCTACTGGCGTTGCTGCCGCTTTTTCGCAGAAGGCTTTTGGGAGAGGATGCCGACCATAAGGGACAAACTGTATGAGCTGGCGCAGCGGATTCGGTCTTATTCCAGGTCCGGCCAAAATCCTGGCCGCTTTAGCGTTCTTGGTGTTCTTTTTCGGGGTCCTCGAGGAGCATCGGGGGAACGGCCTCGGGGCCTTGATCGGTGTGGCGGGCGGTACGCTTGCGGGCGCGTACTTTCTTCTCGCCGGGTATATTTACGCCGACGCGGCGGGGCGCGGTATGCCGGCGATTGCCTGGACGGCGCTGGCGGTGCTCATTCCGAACTGCGTCGGCTTCGTGCTCTACTTCCTGTTGCGAAAGCCGATTCTCCATCCATGTCCCAGTTGCGGGCGCGGAGTTGCACCGGACGCGGCGTTCTGTCCGCGCTGTGGCCAACCGCAAATGAACATGGGACCGACGGAGACGGGTGCACGTACATGAGGCGCAGAAAGGCGAATCTCACATGAAACAGACGGCTCTGTTGACCACAGCGTCGCTGCTCACCATTCTCTTGATGACGTTTCACCTGACCGGCGACATCCTGTTCCACATGGCACCGGCAGGTTTCCCCATTCTGTTTGCGGTGTTCGTCCTCGTAATCTTGCTGTGTGGAACCCTGCTGCTTGCCGGACGGCGGGCGGGATACAGTATCATCTTCCTCGGGTCGGTCCTCGGGCTGGTCATGGTTGTCCTCCACATGAAAGGTGCGCGGGGTGTTCTCGGTGGCGACATCGGCAACTCAGGCCAAGCTTTCCTTTTCGTGTGGACGCTCCTCGCGTTGGGCATCGTCGCGACGTTCTCCCTGATCTTATCGGCGAGCGCACTGGTGAGCTTGCCGTGGCGCCGGAGGAAGCTATCGATAAACGAACGCCAGTAGAGCGTTCAGTTGCTCTCCCGATCGCATCGGTTTCGGCGCTTCCACGAGGGCGAGTGTGATGCTCCTGGTGTCCGGCGACAAAGTGAATTGAAAAGAGACCGGAATGCGGCACGGACGTTGCGTATTGTCGATGCAGTCTTTTCGGTCAATCGCGGGAACGCCGCTGGCTTCGAGCGCCTCTGCGGTGCCGGTGGAGCGGAATTGTGCCACCATCTCGCCTTCGCCCATTCCGCTGGTGGATCCAGTCCAAGTTCCGCCCGGAAACGCAGCATCAAATGCCTTCCCAATCGGTTTCGTAGTGTAGGGCGGCAGCGTTCCGGCTTTGACGGTCCCCACGATATCCGTCGTCTCGCCGCACCCGGCAAGTACCAGAGCCAGGATTGCAACCAGGAGGGGCAGGGTTCGCATCAGGCTCCTTAATCTAGCATAGTCTTCGCCCGCTGCCGAACGGATCGCCAGCGATCAAGGCATCGCGTTGCGATGCACTACAGAGTATTATGGCTGCGGGAATGGACTTGGTGATATGAGGCCGAGATCGGTCTGTTGGGCTACGGGTGGGGCTATCGGCTTCCTGCTGGTGTGCCCGCTGGCGAGGCCGGTACGATCGCAGACGCCGGTATTTAGTTCCGCAACTAATCTCCAATCGATCAGCCTTCAGGTTACCGACAAACAGCGGAATCAGGTGTCGGGACTTACTGCGTCCGACTTCACACTTCTGGAGGCGGGGAAGCCGCAGAAGATCGCCTTTTTCTCAGCCGAGTCGCAGCCTGTCAGCATCGCCATTCTGGTGGATGCGAGCAGGAGCATGGATTTCGGCGGTAAGATGGCGCGGGCGCGCGCGATGCTGGCGGCGCTGCTCAAAGGCAACCGCCCGGAAGACGAAATCTTTCTGGTTCCTTTCAGCGAGCGGGTTGGGAGCTTCCGGCAACTCAGTCCGGAGGAGCGTTTGCGGCCTCCGAACATTTTGCCGATGGGGAATCGCGGTTCCGCTCTGTACGACGCGCTGGCGTCCACGCTGTGCCATATGCGAACTGCCAAGAACATTCGGCAAGCGGTGGTTGTCATCACCGATGGCGTGGATCTGGATAGCCGTTTGAAGCTGGAACAGTTGACCGATCTGGTAAGGTCATCGAGTCCGCAGGTGTTTACGATCGGGCTCTACGATCAGGCGGCTTACCGAATTTATCAAGAGGGCCGCAAGACGGTGACGCTTACGGGATTGCGGGAGATCGACAATCCGGTGCGAGTCTTTCAGCAACTGGCGGCGGAATCGGGCGCGGAAGCTTTCTTCCCTTCGTCGGATCAGGATTACAAGAAGGCGCTGGAGCGCATCTCGGACCTGATGAAGGGCGAATACACGCTGGCTTACTACCCCCAGGAAACGGGCAGGATTCGCAAGGTGGAAGTGAAGGTCAGGGGCAGCGGGCTGCGGATTTCGGCGCGCCGCACGGTGGGAGCGGCGGGCGCAGGCGAGGCGGTGCACTTTGACGCGGGGGGCTGCACGGTGCCGCCGAAGGAGTATCCACTGCCATGGGAGTCGCGGGTAACTTCGAACGGCACGTCATCGCAGGTCTACCGCGAAGATTTTTCAGATCCGCAAAGCGGCTGGCCGAATCACCACGATAAAGCCACCAGCGCCCATTACGTCACCGGCGGGTACCAGGTGTCGCGACTGCTGATGCCGGGGAGCGCGCTGGATAGACCAGTAGAAGGGGTGATCTCCGATCCGGCGGACAGTGTGGTGGCCGCGTACGGTCCGTGGTGGAGCAATTTCCGCGCCTCGGCGCAGGTGGACGCGCTGTGGGGCCCGCCGAATGCGGTGGGGCTGGTCTTCGATGTGAACGAGTCGGGTTATTATGCCCTGCTGTTCACCCCGCCGATGGACGGAAGGTTGGCGTTCGAACTGGTGGAGGGCCACTTCGACGGCACGCGAACGGAGATCATACCGCCGACGCCGATTGCCGCACTGGAAGGATCGGGCAAGCACAAGCTGACGGTGGAATGCAATCGCGGGCGGATCGCGGTGTTCGTGGACGACCGCCAGGTGGGGAGCGTGCAGGACGCGGCGTTCGAATACGGCATGGTGGGGTTTGGAGTTTTCGGCACGTGCGGCGGGGCTCACGAGTGCAGAATGGTCGCGAGCAAGTTGCTGGTCGAGTCGATCCCGTAGAGGAGTTCGAGTGCGGTTGCGAACTGTGCGGCGCTTGGCTGGCCGGCGAGAAGGGAAGTGAGCAGGTGGAAGGATTGGCGCGATTGTCATTGCGGTCGCTGGTTCGCGCGGGGCTGCTGATGGCGGCCATTGGGGCGGCGGGGGCGCAGGAGGCGGAGAGCAGCCTCCAGTTCGAAGTGGCGTCGGTGAAGCTGTCGACGCCTCCTACGGTCGATCCGCACATACTGGCGATGCGGACGCCACCCGATTCTCCGGGGCGGTTCACGCGGAGAGACACTCCGCTGCGCACGTTGATCGTCATGGCATACGGACTGAAGCCTTACGAGTTCGCGGGGCCGGAGTGGTTGACGTCGGCGCGGTTCGACATCATGGCCAAGGCAGGGGGGCGCTACGCAGGCGCAGAAGATGGCGATGCTGCGGAATCTGCTGCAGGATCGGTTCGGGCTGAAGGTGCATCGCGAACCGAGAGAGATGACGGTCTACGAATTGGCGATCGCCAAGGGCGGGCCTAAGTTCCACGAGGCGGTGGCGGCGCGGGCCGGCGGCGGGCTGGGGATTACCTACGACGCGGAGGGGATTCCGGAGCTGCCTCCGGGGGGCGGGACGATCTCGGGACTGCCGGGGAAGGACGGCGTCCGAACGGCGTGGGGAGTGATGCACGAGGAGATCGGCATGGAGAGGCTGGCGAGCATTCTGGGATCGCTGATCGGGGGGCGGCCGGTCACGGATGCGACGGGGTTGAAGGGGACGTACGATCTGGCGATGCACTGGGAGATGCCGATGGACTCGCCGGATGGCGGCGCGACGGCTGCCCTCTTCGAGGCGCTGCAATCGCAGCTTGGATTGAAGCTGGAATCGAAGAAGGGGACGGTAGAGGTAACGGTGGTGGACCACTGCGAGCGGACGCCGAGCGGGAATTAGCAGGCGGGTGGGTTGTTGGCGGCCATCGGCCATAATCGAAGGATGAGAAAAGGCGCGATCCACAGGCGTGGTTTTCTGAAGGCCTCGGCGATGGGGGGCGTGGCGGCATCGGTTGCCGACGCGGTTCCACCGCAAGCGGGCGGAGCGCCGGCACTCGATGTTACGCGGCGGCTGGCGGCGTGGGCAGTTTCGGCGCGCAAAGAGGACGTGCCGGCGGCCATCCGGCACGAGGCGTTGCGCACCATCTTGAACTGGACGGGATGCGCGGTGGGTGGGAGCCGGCACGACACGGTGGAGATCGCGATGCGGGCGGTGCGGCCGTTTAGTGGGCCCGCACAGGCGACGGTGGTCGGCCGCAAAGAACGATTGGACGTGCTCTCGGCGGCGCTGCTGAACGGCATCAGCTCGCACGTGTTCGATTTCGACGATACCGATCTGCGCACGGTAGTTCATCCGGCGGCTCCGGTAGCGCCGGCGCTTTTGGCGCTGGCCGAATACCATCGGGTGACGGGCGCCGATTTCCTGCAGGCGCTGATCGTGGGGGTGGAAGTGGAATGCCGCATCGCGAATGCCGTCTATCCGCAGCATTACGATATCGGGTGGCACATCACGGGCACGGTGGGGCCGTTCGGCGCGGCGGCGGCGGCCGGCAGGGTGCTCGGGCTTTCGGAGCGGCAGATGGTGTGGGCACTGGGTCTGGCGGCGACGCAACCGGTCGGGCTGCGCTGCATGTTCGGCACCATGACGAAGAGCTTTCACCCGGGGAGGGCGTCGCAGAACGGGCTGATGGCGGCGTTTCTGGCGCAGCAGGGTTTTACGAGTTCCGAGCAGCCGATCGAAGCGTTGCGCGGATGGGCGAACGTGTTGAGCACGGCGCGGGATTACCACCGGATTACGGACGGGCTGGGCAGCGAATACCAGATTGCGCACAACACGTACAAGCCGTTTCCGTGCGGAGTGGTGATCCATCCGGCGATCGACGGCGTGCTGCAATTGCGCGCGGCGAATCACTTGAGCGCCGGCGCCGTCGATCGGATCGAACTGCGCGTCCATCCGCTGGTGCTGGAACTTACCGGTAACAAGGCGCCGCGGACGGGGCTGGAGAGTAAGTTCAGCGTGTATCATGCGGTGGCGGCGGCGATGGTGTACGGGCGCGTGGGGGAGGCGGCATTCAGCGACGAGGCGGCGCGCGATGGGGCGGTGGTGGCGCTGCGCGAGCGGGTGAGCGCTACGGTCGATCCCGGTATCGGCGAAGATCAGGTGCGGATGACGGTGGTGCTGAAGGACGGCCGGCGGATGGAGAGATTTGTGGAGCACGCAGTTGGCAGCGCGGGGAATCCGATGACCGATGGGCAACTGGAGAGTAAGTTCCGCGGGCTGGTGGAGAGCGTGTTGCCGGCGGGACGGCTGATGGAGTTCTGCTGGAAGCTGGAGGGGGCGCCGGACGCGGGGGAATTGGCGCGGCTGGCGGCAGGATAGATTGGGATTAGGAGCGCTTGTTTGCGCGCGCGGCTCTGTTACAGGGCGCAGTGACTGTAGAGAACGGCGTTCAATACGAACTGGATGTCGATTACGGAAATGCTGCCGTCGGCGTTGACGTCGGCGGTGGCCGCCTGTTTGCCTAGCGCCTGATTGACGATTGCCTGCACGTCGGCCAGGGTGACGGTCTGGTTGCCGAGGACGGCGCAGGAGTTGGAGATGCCGAAGGTGGCGGTGACGGTTTTTGGGCCGCCGTCCATGGTCAGGGTTCCGGGGTTGGCGGTGGTCGTCAGGTCGCCGGTGAAGCCCTTGAAGACGTAGCCTTGGGCGGGCGTGGCGGTGATGGCGATCATGCTGTTGGCGTCGTAGAACGGTCCGCCGGGGGGGCCGCTGACGCTGCCTTCATTGGACGGGCTGGCATTCAGGGTCAACAGATATTGCGTGTTGTAAGTGGCGGTGTAGGTGATGCCGGTGTTGCGGGCGGTATCGGTGAGGGTGGTGTTCGTCGAGGTGGAGTTGCCGTAGGCCCACTGGCTAAATGCCAGCTTGAAGCCGCCGGTGGTCTGCGCCGGCGGCGCTACCAGGGTGTGCGACGATTGCGGGATCCAGTCCGCGGTGGCGGGGGTCTGGGTCACCACGTTGTCGACGGTGATGGCCACGCCGGGGGGCGAGGTGGTGACGACGTTTACCGACGAGGCGCCGCCGGTGGGGAGATTGAAGGCGATGGCGGAACTGTCGGCGATCACGCCGGAATCGAAGCTCCACTGGATCTGCTGATTGGCGGCGAGGCCGGCGGTGTTGTGGATGCCGACGGTGGCGGCGGTTCCGTTACCGGCTCCGGTGACGTTCTGGTATTGGAACAGGATGTTGTTGCTGCCCTCGAAGAGTACGATCTCGAAGGTCACGGGAGTCTGCGAGTTGACCGGAAAGGCGTTCGACCACTCGATGACGAACTGGCGGCTGCCGGGAGTCGAGCCGATGGTCTGGTAGTACACGGCGCCCGCGCCGTTGGGAGCGAAGGTAAGATCGGTCCAGAACGGGGCGATCAGGGGCGCGTCGTTGGCGAGGGTATTGCTGGACAGGTCGAGATTGAAGGCGTCCTGCTGCAACTGTCCCGGGGTGCCGCAAAACGCGTTGCTAACGGACTGGTTGGCCATGAGGTAGACCAGGCCGTTGGGGCTGACGCAGAGCATGGTGTAGCTCTGGCCGTAGAAGGAGAAATTGAAGCCGGTGGGCAGGGTGAGGGCGGCGCCGCCGTCGTCCGTGCCGGAGAGAATGCTGCTGGCGCTGCCGCTGCCGGCGGGGTCGATAAAGCTGTAGACGGCGTTATCGGTGGCGGTGTAACTGCCGGCGTCGGGGCCCTTGTTGGTGGCCCAGAGCAGGGCGGTAGTAAGGAACAGGATTCCCGCCAGTTTTCGCCCCATCCGGTTTCCGATTGTTTGCTGCATACTGGATCTCCGCATTTTCATCCGCCTCACCACGATGTCTGCTTAATAGTAAAGATCTGGCCGCCGAACGTGATGATCATTAATCGGACGCCGGGCCCCGTAGAGTTGTAGGGCGCCACCAGGAACGGCTGATCGAAGATGTTGCTGCCCTGGCCGGGCGTCTGGAGCGTCCCGAGCGTGACGACGCTCGGCAGCGTGGTCCCCACTGCCGGGGTACAGCTTTGCAGGGAGGCCGCGCCGAGAACGTCGCCGTTGCCGGACTGCGAATTCAGGATCAGGCCGTTGGAGACCAGGCTGTAGGAACAGGAGGCGTTGGTTTCCGACACAGTGAACGTCTGGGCCGCGAACTGGATGGTGCCGGTTCGCGGACTGCCGTAGACGTTGGGCGCGGCCGTGAAGGTCACGGTTCCGGAAGTGCCGTCGGGCGTGCTGGCGGTGCTGACGGTGAGCCAGTTGGTGAAGCTCACAGCCTGGGTGGAACAGCCCGAGGTGGCGGTGGAGAAGGAGAACGACCCGCCTCCGCCGGCCGCCGACAGGGCGCTGCTGACGCCGCTCAGAAGGTAGTTGCAGGGGCCCGCGGCTTCGGTGACCGTGAAGGGCTGTCCGGCCACGGTCAACGTGCCGGACCTGGCGGCCGCCGTGAGATTGGGGGCTGCCGTGAATACCACGCTGGAGGTGCCGGAGTTGGGGCCGGATGAGCTGCCGAGCCACGGCGCGCTGCTATCGTTGGACGAGTTCCAGGCGCATCCCGAGGGGGCTGTCACCATCACGGCGCCGGTGCCGCCGCCGTAGGGTACGGTAGCGTTCATGGACCCGAGGGTGTAGGTGCAGTTGACGCCGGTTTGGGTCACGTTTACGGTGCGTCCGGCGATGGTGACGGTGGCGCTGCGCGAGGTGGGCGAGCCGGAGTTGGAACTCACCGAGAGATTGACGGTTCCGGTGGCGCCCGAGCCGTAGGGCGGAGAGACCGTCAGCCACGACGCACTACTCGACGAGACCCAACTGCAGTTCGAGCCGTTGGCGATGATGGCGAGGGTTCCGGTACCGCCGTTGACCCCGAACGGGCTGCCGGAAGCGGTGGGATCCACGGTAACGCCGCAGGGGGCGGCGTCCTGCGTGATGCTGTACGGCTGACCGCCGATGGTGAGGGTACCGATGCGGCTGGATGCGCTGGAGTTGGCGGACACTGAGTAGCTGAGGGTGAGCGGACCGGGTCCGCTGCCGGTGGCGTTGAAGGTTACCGAAATCCAGCTCGGCCCGGTGACGGTGTTGTAGGTGCAGCCGGCGGGGGTGGTGACGTTGACCGAGCCGCTGCCGCCGGAGTAGCCGATTTCGGCGCCGGCGGCGGTGAGGCCGACGACGCATCCCACGCCACCTTCGGTCACGGTGAACGGCGCGGAGTTGCCGCCGTTCAGGGTCACCGATCCGCTGAGCACGACGGTGTTGGTATTGGCGTTGGAGGGAAGCGAATAAGTCACGCTGCCATTGCCGGTACCGGCCATGGGGGAGCCGGGGGCGAAGGTGAGCGGACTGGTGACGCCGGCGGTCCAGCCGCAGGAGGAATTCGTGGTCGTAATGAAGACCGTGGCCAAACCGCCGGCGGCGCTGGCGATTACCGATGTCGGGGAGATGGAGAGCGCGCAGTTGGAGCCGAACTGAGTCACGGTGAACGTCTGGCCTTGTACGGTGATGGTTCCGCTGAGAGCGGCCGATCCGGTATTGGCGGGTACGGTGAATTGCACCGTCCCGGAGCCGGTTCCTGACGCGGTGGCCGGGGAAATGGCGATGAAGGAACTGGTGGTGCCGGCGGTCCATGAGCAGAGCGATCCGGTAGTAATGGTGAAGCTACCGCTGCCGCCGGCGGCTGCGATCGCGCCGCCGTTGGGAATCAGGGTGTAGACACAGGGCGGCGGATTGCTGACGGTGAGCAGCACGGGCACCGCGACAGTGCCGTTGGTGGCGGTGGGACTGGCGACGGCGAGGACGCCGCCGTAAGTGCCGGCGGTGAGGCCGGTGGGGTTGAGATTCAGGCTCATGGTGGACGGCGCGGCGCCGCTGGACGGAGTGAGCGACAGGCCGGGGATGCCGGTCACGGCGGCTGTGAAATTAATCGTCGGAGTGGTGGTAGTGGCGGTGACGCCGATCGGCACGGCGGTGGGGGCCGGGCCGGTGAGCACATAGTTCAGTGACACGCCGTTGGGCTGGTCGAGCCCAATGCCCTGGGCGTTGCCGGCGTTATCGATATCGATGGCATAGGAGTAGGTCAGGGTGTTATTGGCGCTGTCGGTGAGATAGAACTGCACGGTATAGAATCCGGCCTGGGTGGGGGTGCCGGAGAATTGGATATTGTTGCCGCCGGGGAAGCTCACATCGAGTCCCGGAGGCGCGCCGGAAGCGGCGGTGAAATTGAAATCGGTGAACGGCTGGACGCCGCCGGCCGCGGTGAAGGTGAAGGAGTACGGCTGCGCCACGGTCCCGTTAGGGGCGATCTTCGGCAGCACCGAGATGATCGAGACCCTCACGGTGACGGCGATATCGGCAGTCTGTCCCATGGAATCGGTGGCTACCAGCACAAAGGTATAAGTGCCTGCCGCGGTGGGGATTCCGCCGAGGAAGGAGGGCACGCCGTTGCTGCCCTGCTCGATGACGATTCCGGGGGGCAGGCTGGAGTTCGGCGCCACCGCGAAGGTCACGGCGCCTACGCCGCCGCCAGTGACGCTGGCGAGGGAGTTGAAGTATGCGGACCCGACGGTGGCGTCGTTGGCGGCCGTGGACAGGCCGACGCTGAGGAGGGGCGGCGTGCCACCTGCCGGCAGCACCCACACAGGAGCCATCTGGGCGTATCCGAAATTACCGGCCTGGTCGGCCAGGGTGACATAGAGGGTGAAGACGCCGCTCTGCGCGGGCGTGCCGGAGAGGACGCCCGAGGAACTCAGGTCGAGCCCCGGCGGCATGGGATAGAGAGCGTTCTTGGTGAAGGTGACGCTGCCGGAAGCTCCGGTGACTTTGAATCGATAGCTGAACGGCTGGCCGACCATGCCGACGGGCACAAGCGGGGAGCGCGCATAATCGAACTGCATGGACGAGACCTGCAGCGGATATACGCGGTCCGCGTAATTGCCGGAATTGGTGTTGTCGACCGCGCGGACAGTGTAGCTGTAGGTGCCGGGGGCGGATGGAATGCCGCTGATGAGGCCGGTGGTATCCATGGAGACGCCGGGCGGGAAAGCGCCCGACACCAGAGACCAGGTGAGTTGGGAAGCGGGGGCGGCGACGAGCTGGGTATTACTCAGGGGCTGGCCGGCGATGGCTCCGAAGATGAGCGGGGTGGTGACTGAAAGTCCGCCCGGTCCGCGGCCCGTCAGCGAATAGAATTCGCTGAAATGGTGGCCGGCGTTATCGGCGAGGTTCACATAGAAGCCGAAGGTTCCGCTGCTGGTGGCGGTGCCGGAGATCAGGCCGGTGGAGGAGGCTGTGATGCCGGGAGGGAACATGACGGTGTTGATGCCGCCCTGCGAGTAAGTGAAGGTGTAGGGTGGAGTGCCGCCCACGGGCGTCAGTTGCGCCGCGTAGGCGGCGGTTTCGAAGGTGGCCGCGAGCGATCCGGCCTGCAGGCCAATGTTGGAAACGTTCAGGTGGAACGTGTTCTGGACGGTGTGGCCCAGGCTATCGGTGGCGACCAGGGCGAAGGTGTAGGTATTGGCAGCGGTCGGGAGGCCGGCGAGGAGGGTGAGACCCGGCTGGTCGTTGGTGGGCAGGTTCGCTCCGCTGACCAGGGTGAGGCCGGGCGGCAGCGACGATCCGTTGGCCACAGCCCAGGTGTAGGGCGGCACGCCGCCGCTGAGATTGCTGCTGAGCGCGTAGGCGTAACTCTGTCCCACCAGGACATCGGGCGGCGCCGCCGAGGACGTGATGTTATAGCTGAAAATCGACGGGGTAGCCTGTCGCACAAACAGGGTGAAGAGTTCGGTAACGGTGGAACTGTTGTAAGTGGCTTTTATGGTGAGGGTGTACGCCCCGGCGGCGTAGAGGGCGCCGGTGAGGGCGCCGCTGGGCGACAGGCTCAGGCCATTCGGCAGGCCGGTGGCGGACCAGGTGACGTTGGTATTGTTGGCGATGCTGGAATTGAACTGGAGGCTGTACGGCGCTCCCACGGTGGCCTGGGTGGGGATGATTGCCGGGGTGGTGATGGCGACGCCTGCCACGGCGATCCCGAAGGTGTAATTGACGGCATCGCCGGTGGTGCTGTCGGTGGCGGTGAGGACGAAGCTGTAGTTGCCCGCGGTACCCGGCGTCCCATCGATGGTAGAACCGTCGAGCGACATACCGGGCGGCATGGCGGAGCCGGAGGCGACCGACCACGTCACGGTACCGCCGTTATCCCAGGAGACCAGCGGCTGCGAAAAGGCGGTCCCGGTGGAGGCATTTGCCAAGGTCGTATTGGTGAACAATTGTTGCGGCGCGAAGACGATGGAGAAGGTCCGCACGCCGTAGTTGCCGCCGGAATCGGTGGCCTTGACGGTGAAGGAATAGGGGCCGGCGCCGAGAGGCGAGCAATACAGGTCGTAGGATCCGCTGGCGTTGGACAGCAGTCCGCTACCGCTTTCGAGTGCGCAGCCCGGCGGGAGGCTGGTGAGCGCGCTCAGGGTGTAAGGCGCGGTTCCGCCGCTGGGATTGAAATTGAAGACGTAGGTGCCACCGCCGGCGTAGGTGCCGATACTCGATCCGAGGCCGAAGCTGACGGTCTTGGAGGTGGGCGCCACGATGTTGAAGCTGACGAACTGCTGGAAGATATTCGAGGCGGTGTCGGTCACCTGGATCAGCGAAGAGAAGGACCCGGTGGCGGCGGGGGTGCCGCTGACCAGGCCATTGGCGTCGATGGAGAGGCCCGGGGGCAGCGGGTTGGTGGCGAGCGGAGTGGTCCACGCGGTGTAAGGCGTGGTGCCGCCGACCACCATCATGGGCTGGGAGTATGCCTGCCCGTAAGTGGGAGTGGGCGTGGCGCCGCCGTACGTGCCCGCGTTGCCGTTGAACGGGAAGGAGGCCATGTTGAAGTTGAGCGGCGAGATATTCCAGGTAAAGGCCTGGGTGGCGCTGTGGGAAGCGCTGTCGGTGACCTGGAGGGTAAAGGTGTAGGTGCCCAGGGCGAGCGGTTTGCCGATGAGGTAAGTGAAGCCGGGGCCGAATTGGAAGCCCAGAGTTTCGCCGGAAGTATAGAGCCCCACTCCGGCGGGCAGGCTACCGGCGCTCAGGCTCCAGGTGTAGGGTGCGGTCCCGCCTTGCGCATAGAGGGCGAGGCCATATCCATTGCCGAGGGTGGAGTAGTAGAGATTCGGGTTGTTGGTGACGATGAGCGGTTGCGGCGTCGACGGCGCAAGCAGGATTGAGAAGGTGCGCTGGGTAGTGCCGTTGGAGCCGGCGGCCTGCACGGTGAAGAAGTTGTTGTACTGGCCGGTGGGCGTCCCGGCAATCACGCCGGTGGAGGAATTGAGGGACATGCCGTTGGGCAGGCTTCCGCTTTGAAGGGACCAGGCGCAGCCGCTGCCGCAACCGGCGGCGGTGAGCGTCTGCGAGTAGGCGGTCCCTTGAGTGCCTTGCGGTAAGGTTTGTCCGTTAGAGATGGCGAACGGGTAGACCGTCAGGGTGAAATTGAAGGTTGCGGCCGTGGTGGAGGAGTCTGCCACGGTGATCCCGATGTTGAAGGAGCCGGCGGCGGTGGGTGTGCCGGAAATGGTGCCGGTGGAACTGCCGATAGTGACGCCGTGGGGCAGGCCGGTTGCCGACCAGACATAGGGATTGGTACCGCCGGTTTCTCCGAAGGTATAAGAGTACGCGGAGTTCAGAATGGCCGACGGCGGATTCGACGGGTTCACAAGCGTCAGGGACGAATTGATAAAAGTAACCGCGCGATCGTAGGTATTGTTGGCGCTATCGGTGACGCGCAGGGAGCTGGCGTACGAGCAGGTGACGTTGCCGCAGTTGCCTGCGCCGGTTACCACTCCGACCGCTCCGCCGGTGCCGGACGTCAACGAGAAGCCGCCGGGCAACTGGCCGCCATCCTGAATGCGATAGTACTGCGGCAGGACGAATCCCGGAGTCACAGAGTAGTGATACTGCGGCTGGCCGGATTGTGGCGGGGCGCCGCCGGTGGCGGTCAACTGCATGTTGTGCGGGCCTGCCGAATTGGGTCCGAAGGTGGGACCGGCGCCGAGGAAGAGCGGCGGATTGCCATTCCAAATCGCCAGGCTGAAGTTTACGACATAGACGTCGCTGGAATTGGTACTGCTGACGGCCTGGACCCAGAAGTTGTACTGCCCTGCGCTGGTAGGCGTCCCGCTGACGGTGCCGCTGGAGGAGAGCGCCAATCCCGGCGGCAGAAAGCTGTGGGGCAACACGGTGAAGGTGGCAGTGGCGGTGGAAAGCAGTTGGCTGTAAGCCTGGGTGAGCGATCCGTAGGGCAGGCTCTGGGAGGCGGTGACGGAGAGCGACGTGACGAAGATGGTGTACTGCTGGAAGCCGCTATACGTGCCGTTGAGGGCGTTGACGGTGAAGGTATAAGGGCCGGGCGTGTTGGAGCTGGCGACGGTGCCGCTCAGGGTGCCGCTGGACGAACCGAGGGTGACGCCTGCCGGCAGGTTGCCGCCGGTTACCGACCATGTATAGGGGCCGGTACAGCAGGCGCCCAAGGTGAAGTTGATGGTGGAGTTCTGCGGATAGTAGCCGATGACGGTGTTGGGCGAGCCCCCATCGGTGCCGTAGGTATAGGTATTGAGGACGAGGCCGGTATTGGGGCCGTTGATGGTGAAACCCAAGGTGGCGTGCAGCGTATTGGCGGGATTGGCCTGATCGGTGAAGAGGAATTGCGGATTGAAAAAGCCTTGGGCGAGCGAGGTACCGCCCAGCGTCATGCCGGTGAGCGTCAGCCCGGCGGGCAACTGCTGGGGCGACGTCTGCGCGGTATATAGCGGATTGCCGGCCGCGGGTGTGCCGCCGATGATCTGGAGCGTGCTGGAATACGCTGTGTTGACGGTGCCGTTCACCGGTCCGGCGGTGACCAGCAGCTTGGAGACGGTCAACGGAAACGTCTGGCTGACGACGAGCGGCGGGGTGGACGAATCGGTCACGGTAGCGGTTACCTGGAATGTCCCGAGGGCGAGCGGTGTACCCCACAATTCGATGTCGTCGTCGGTGATGTAAGGCCTGGTGTTGGCGCTGCCGGAGCGGGTGGTCATGCCGGTCGGCAGTCCCATAACCTGCCAATGGAAGGGCGCGATGCCGCCGTCATAGACCTGGAAGCCCCGTTCGCAGGTGACGCCATAGGTGCAGTCGTCGAGATTGCCGTAGGTGTTGATGAGAGGAAGCTGGGGCGGCACACCTACAATATCGAGCGCGAACGCGCGGGTGTCAGAGACACCGCTGGCGGTGGCGGTAACGTTCAAGTAGAATCGGCCGGTGCCGTTCGGCGTGCCGGTCAGCATGCCGGCAGTGTTCAGTGCCATGCCGCCCGGAACGCCGGTAGCGCTCCAGGAGTAGGTGCCGGTTCCCCCGGTGGCGGAGAAAGTGTAGGGGGTGTACAGGTCGCCCTGGGTGCCGTTGGGCAGCGAGGCGCCGCCGCCGATCTTGATGTCGAAGATAGTGACGTTTAAGAAAATATTGACTTTGTCGACGGAATCGGCCGCGAAGATGTTGAACCCGTAACTGCCGGAGGCGGCGGGCGTGCCGGAGAGTATGCCGTTGGAACTCAGGTTCAGCCAGGACGGGATGCCGCCGGCGACGGAGTAAGTGACCGTACCGTTGTTGTTTAGAGCGCTCAGCGAGTAAGAATACGGTACGCCGGTATATCCAACGGTGAGGGAGCCGCCGTTGTTATCGACGGTGACGAGGTTGGTCACCTTCAAAGTAAAGGCCTGGCTCATGGATTGGCCATTGCTGGTGGCGGTGAGGGTGAAACTGTACGGGGTGCTGTTGGCAGCGGTGGCGATACCGAGGATTCCCGCGGCTCCCGACGGGAAGTAAGACGGCACGTCGCTTCGCAGCGCGAGGCCGGGCGGCAGGGAGCCGGCGGTTACGCTCCACGTGAAGGTGCCGTTGCCGCCGGCTGCGGTAAGAGGAAGCTGCACCCAGCCGATGGGTACGGTGCCCATGTTGGCGGCGGTGGTAATGGCTACGGCAGGACCCGAATTGGCCGCGTAGATGGAGATATTGAAATACGCGGTGGTGAAGATTCCCTGCTGCTGGGTGATGGAGGCATTGAACTGGAACTGGCCGGAAGCGGTGGGGGTGCCGCTGAGTAATCCACTGCTCGAGAGCGTAATTCCCGGAGGCAGCGTGCTGTTAGGCTGCAGCGCGAAGGTGAGGGATGCGGTGCCGCCACTGACGGGGATGGGATAGCTATACGGCTGGTTCACGGTGCCCCAGGGCACGTTGCCGACGGCATTGTTGTTGCCGGTGCCGGAGTTCGTGGTGTAAAGGGGAGTCAGGTTCAGGGTGAACTGCTTGTAGCCTTTATTGGAGGGAGCCGCCGGGTCGGCCGCGGAGACCAGGAAAACGTACTTGCCGGTGGTCCCACTGGGAGTTCCGGAGATCGCGCCGGTGCTGGTATTCAAGGTAAGACCGGCCGGCATGCTGCCGCTTACCAGCGCCCAATTGAAGATGGCGTTGGCGGCGCAGCAGGCGTTGAGCGACTGGTTATACTGCTGTCCGGACACGGCATTGCCGAGATAGGTGTAATTGTTAATGGTGATCTGCGAGCTGCCGGCGGTGGCGATATAGATGCCGGGCTCCATCACCAAGGAATTGCCGGCCGAATCGTTGAACTGAAAGTCAGGATAGAAGTTGCCGTTTTCGGCGGGGGTGCCGCTGAGCGTGAAGGCATTGGTATCGAGGGAGACGCCGGCCGGCAGCGTGTTCAGCGACGGATTGATAAGGCCTACGGTATAGGGCGGAGTGCCGCCGAGCACGCGCAACTGCTTGAAATAAGCCGTTCCCAGGGTGCCGTTCGGCGGATAGTCGTTGCCGTCCACGGCGAGGGCGGAGATGTAGAGAGGATAGTTGACGGTGGCTGAGGAGCCGTTCGCGTCGGTCACGGTAATGGTGAGGTTATATGGATTGCCGCCGTTGAGTGAGGTGGGAACGCCCCATATTTCAACATCGCCGGGGACCATGTAATTTAGCTCCGACTGAGCGGACGTGCGGAAAGAAATGCCGGGAGGCAAGCCCGTGATATTCCAGGTAAAGGGCGCGGCGCCTCCGCTTTGCACGCTGACGGTCCACGACATGTAACTGCCGATTGCGGTGATCGGGCTGTAAGTGAGGTTATTCATGTTGATGGCGGGCAGGAGCGCCGGGCTGCCGATGCCGTCGATGGAGAAATTCTGGCTGTAAGCGATGCTGCTGTTGTTGGAATCGGTGACGACGATCGCGAAGCCGACCCTGCCGACACCGGCATTCCAGGTGCCGGTGAGGTTGCCGTTGTTGTTCAAGGCGAGCCCGTTGGGGAGACCGGGGGAGGTGAAGGTATAGCTGCCGGAGCCGCCCGCCGCCTGGAAGTTCATGTTCACCGCCGCACCGGCGGTCACGTTGGCGAGCACGGCGGGGGTGGTGAAGCGCACCGCCGAGACCCTCATGGTAATGGTTCGGCCGATGGTATCGCCGTTGTAAGCGATCTGGAGCTGGATATTATATGTTCCGGCGGTGGTGGGAGCGCCGGTGATCGCGCCGCTCGACGAGATGCCAATGCCGGGGGGCAGTCCGCTCTGCACTGTAAAGGTGGCGCCGGTGACGGGCGCCGGGTCGAGCGCCGTGAGGGGGTAGGTGTACGATTGGCTGACGAACGCCTGCGGCAGATTATAGCCATCCATCAACGTGAGGTTGACGACGCGCAGGGTGCAGTATTCGTACGAGGTCTGGCCATTGCTGGCGACGGCGACGGTGAAGTTGTAGGTGCCGGGGGTGGTGGACACGCCGATGAGGCCGGCGGTGGCTCCATTGAAGTAAGACGGGAACGGTCCATCGGTGCGCAGTAAAATGCCGGGAGGCAAGGAGCCGTAGGGCACGCTCCAGGTATACGTTCCGTTGCCGCCCGAGGCGGTGAGGCCATACTGGAGTTCGCCGATAGAAAATGCGCCCAGATTGGGGCCGAAATTGAAAGTCGGCGGTCCGGGCCGGGCGGCGGGATAGAGGTTGACGGTGAAGCCGCCGCGGAAGGTGTGGCTGGCGTTATCGGTGACGCTGTAGTTGATCTGGAACATTCCCGCCGATGTGGGGGTACCGCTGAACGTGCCATCGCTGTTGAAGGTCAGGCCGGGAGGAAGTTGCGTGCCCTGGGTCGCCGTAAAGGTGTAGGGACCGGTGCCTCCGGTAATCGATACCGCGCCGGTGTAGGCGGTGCCGACATTGCCCGGGCCGGGGTTGGCGATCTGGAACGGCGCGACGTTGACGGTTACCTGCGTCTCGCCGAAGTTATTGGCGTCGAGGTTATCCCGGGCAATGACCTGGAATGTGTATTGGCCGGTGGCTGTCGGAGTGCCGGAAAGCTGGCCGTTGGAACTGACTGTCAGGCCGGGCGGCGGGGTGCCGGTGGAAGAGAACGTTACGGGGTCGGATGTGCAGCAGTAGGCGAATCCGTAGCTGTAATTCGATTGATTCAGGAAGGCGTCGCCAGGCGTTCCGTTGACGGTGATGGAGGGGATGGTGGGCGACTGGATATTGAACCCGATATAGCGGTGGACGAAGTCGAGGCCGGCGCAGCAGATGACTTCCATGAAGACGTTGGAGCTGGCGTTGGCGGTAGGAGTCCCGGTGATGGTTCCGAAGCCCGGGCCGACCCCGGTGGTGCTATTCGTCGGCGGATTCAGGCCGGCGGGAAGCGTCCCGCTGAGAATGTTCCAGTTGACGGCTCCCTGCGGCTGGTGGCCGGAGATGCCGATAACGGGCTGAATATAGCCGGTGTAGGGGACGCCGCGGATGGGGTTGGGCGGCGTGTTGAGGGTGAGGACGGTTTCGAGCAGGGTGATGGGGCGCGAGGTGGTGAACGGTCCGCCCTGGTTCGACGGGGTGCTGTCCGTAACGCTGACCGTGAAGGTGAAACTCTGGACGGTGCCTCCGCCCGGTGGCGCGGTATTGGGCGCGCCGGTGATGACGCCGTCATTGGGCCCCTGGTTGAAGCTGGATGGGAGCATGGCGCCGGACGGGCTGTTGCCGGTGAGCAGGCGCATTCCCGATGGCAGCGTCCCGTTGGTGACCGTCCAGGTATACGGCGGAATTCCCCCGTTGACGCTGAGCGGGAAATTGCGCGATTCGCCCACGGTGACATCTTCAATGGGGTAGGCCACGTTCAGGCCGGGCAGAGTAGGTACGCCGACGATGTTCAGAACGAAATTGCGGTTGTAAGAGAAGCCATTCTGGTCCTTGACGGTGGCGCTGAAACGATAGGTTCCGCCGCCTCCGGTCAGGGTTCCGGAGAGCGCGCCGGTGGACGAATTGAGGCTCAGTCCCGGGGGGAGATTGCCGGAGGAAAAGGTGTAAGGCAGCGTGCCGCCGGTGGCGCCGAGGGTCAGGTTGACGCTCGATCCCTGGTTGAAAAGGCCGAGGTTCCCGTTGTTTGTGAACACCACGGCGAAGACCTGGATGTTGAAGAAACGGCTGGTGGTGCCGGTGGAATCCTGGGCGTTGATGCTGTAGCCGTAGTTTCCGGCCTGGGTGGGCGGTCCGGTGATGACGCCGGTGGAGCTGTTGATCGACATCCCGGGAGGCAGGCCGTTGGGCGCGGACCAGGTGACGTTGCCGGTGGCTCCGGTGGCGGTCATGGGGTAGGAATACGACGCTCCTACCATGCCGTCGGTGAGCTGGTTGGGGTCGGTGATGGCCAGCGAAAGAATTTTGATGGTGCAGTTCGGGAGCGTGGCGGGATTGTTGGCGCTATCGGTTACCTGAAGGGTGAAGGTGTAGACGCCGGGTGCCGTGGCTACTCCGATCAGTCCGTTAGTGACGCCCGGGGAGAAGTAGTTCGGGCCACCATCGCTGTGGAGTCCCATCCCGGTGGGGAGGGAACCTGAGACGACCGACCAGGTGTAGCCGGCGCCGGTGCCGCCGCTGGCTTGCAGCGGAAGCTGGACCGGGCCCATCTGGAACGATCCGAAATTCGGGCCGGAATTGATGGTCAGACTTGGGGCGCCGACGTTCATGGTGACAGTGTTGCTGTTGGCAGCGCCCTGGGTCACCTGGACATTGACGGCAGAGCCTGAGACGTTGGGGACAATCGCTGCGATCAGGTAGGTGGATGCAGAGACCGTGCAAGCCGGAGAATTGACGCAGAGGACCGCCGAGACTACCGTCGCGGGCTGTCCGCCGATGGAGACGGTCACCGGATTGGTGGTGCTCACATTGGTTTGAGAGGGCGCCTGTCCATCGGCCTGCTGGATCACCACCGGTCCCAGCCCGGTAGCGGCGATCTGGACGATGGAACCGGGCGCGGCGGCATTGTTCGAGGCGTTGAGATTGCCGTTGGGATTGTAAATGATACCGGGGCCGCCGTTGGGCGTGGAATTCTGGGTGTAGAGGCCGGGGGAAACGGTCGCCAGGGTGACGTTAAACGGGCTGCTGGCGCCGTTGAAGGTGACCGTCAGGCTGGCTGAGCTTTGCCCGGCAAGTTCCCATGGGATCTGAATATTCACCTGTCCGGCACCGGAGGAGTAGAGAATTGCGTTGTAACCGCCGATCTTGACACTTGTGCCGCCCAGATTGGTCTGTCCGCCTGAGGAGGTCACGGCACTGGCGGGTCCGAGATTGCTTCCAAAGATCGATGCTCCACCGCCCGCCGCTACGGTCGCCACGCCTGAGGCGGCGTTCACGACGCTGGTGACGGCCGGAGTTTGTGCCAGCGCCGCAGTAGAACCGGCGGACAAAATAGCGAGGGCGATGAATAGGGAAGATCCCGAAGAGCGAGGCGCACGCATGACCGGAGACTCCTAGATTTAACAAGGGAACTGTCAGGGGGGCCGTCCCGTCAGCCGTCACCCGACTTTTCCATAAACCTACTCAAGATACACCAGGAGTGCCGTGAGAGCAATGGATATTTAGGAGGCGCGGCTGGCGATGCCGAAGGAGGTCCAGGAGGCGGATGGTCCTGGGAGTACTCAAGGCGCCGAACTTTCGATGACAATTGTTACTGGAATGCCGGCCGCTAAGTTCGGTGCTAACAACGTGTGTAAGAAGGTATCTTACTTACGACCGAACTTAGGATAAGGTGACAGAGGGATTGCCGCCGCCGCCTTATTCTTGCTTCGGAAATGGAGACGGAGCGCCGCAGACACCGATGCCGACGGCGCGAGTCGTCTCGATCTTGTATACGTAATTGTCGTTGGTTTGTTTCCGCAGTTCCGCGAGACGGCCGCGCAGGGTATCCGCGAGTTGCTGGAACTCCGGCTTGCCGTAGAGATTCGTCATCTCGTCGGGATCCGTCTGGAGGTCGTAGAGTTCGAACTGTTCGGGCTCCAGGTAAAAGTCGATCAGCTTGTAGCGGGCGGTGCGAATGCCGCGGTGGGGCTGCACGTGTTCGAAATCGGGATACTCGTAATATTCATAGAGCCAGTCTTGGCGCCAATCGGCAACTGTGGCTCCCCTTGCCAGAGGCAGCAGGCTTCGACCCTGCATGGCGGCGGGCGCGGGGATGCCGGCCAGATCCAGAATGGTCGGCGCAATGTCGACATTCAGAGCCATTTGCGGAAGCTGCGTGCCGGCAGGGATGAGCCGGGGGTAGCGAATGCTCATGGGAATCCGGATGGCGGGCTCGTACATGAAGCGCTTGTCGTAAAAGTGGTGCTCGCCCAGGAAGAAACCGTGGTCGGAACTAAGAAGGATGGCGGTGTCGTCCATCATTCCCTTCTGCTGGAGGGTGCGAAAGAGCAAGCCGGCATCCTGATCGTTGGATAAGACGCCGGCGTACTGATCCTTGACGACTTCTTCCAGGGAGCGGGGCGTGTCGGAGCCGACGAGGCAACTGCCGATGCGGTTTCGGGCCTCGAGAACGGCGCGCGAGCGGTTGGGGTATCCCTGGAAATACTCGGCGTAGCTCTTGGGGGTGGGGATGGGGACGCCGTTCAACGCGTTATCCAGGCGCGCGGGGCGGTAAAACGGCGCGTGCGGGGCATAAAACCAGAGGAACAGGCAGAAGGGCTTGTCGGTGCGGGTTTGCAGCCAATCGGCGGCTTTGACCGCGAGCATGTCGTCGATATATTCGGGGTACTTCTTCGGCCCGGTGTACTTGCCGTTGCCGCCCTCCCAGATGGGCGTATCGAAGTAGCCGGACTGGCCTTCAAAGCCGAAATAGTAGTCCCAGGCATGATTGCGGAGTGCTCCCGCGACGTGCGATTTTCCAAGGAAAGCGGTCTCATAGCCGGCGTCGTGCAGCAGATCGGTGACCACCGCGGCGGAAGCAGGGATGGTGGCATTGCGATTGTCGACCGCGCCGGTGGTGTGGGAGTACATGCCGGTGAGGATGCTGGCGCGAGCGGGCGCGCAGAGCGCATTGGTGCAAAAGGCATTCTGGAAATTGACGCCTTCCCGGCCGATGCGGTCGAGGTTGGGAGTTTGAATGATGCGATTGCCGCCGTAGCTCAATTCGTCCGGACGGAGCCCTTCTCCTAAAAAGAAGACGAAGTTCGGCCGTTTCCGGCCGCTTGTCTGGGCGGCGATCCGCTGCCCGTTGGTGGAGAGCAGGCCCGCTGCTCCCACCGTTGCCAACCATTGCCGCCTGGTGAGATGAGACATCGGAGTCCTTACCGTGACTGCGCCCTTTATTGTAGGCCTGCCTGGTAGGGTTGTGGCGGACGGAGCTAAGATTGAGCTTCGTGCCCGTCCAGTCCATTCTCCGGCTCTTCCAACGCCCGGAATATTTTTTCCGGCCAGTTCAAGTCCTCCGCCGGCTGCGGCGGGAAACGATTCTCCAGCGGAACGGGGTGAAACTGTCGTGGGGACTGCCGATCGAACTGGATCCTATTTCGCATGTGGGTGGGGACGTTTTGAATCTCGGAGTCTACGACCGGGTTGTGCCGGAAGCGATCTTGCGTCTGCTGGATGGCGGTGAAACGGCGATCGACGTAGGCGCCAATATCGGGCAAAACACCTCGGCGATGGCACTGGCCGCAGGTCCGGCGGGCATGACCATCGGGTTTGAGCCGGGGCCGGAATCGTGGCGCCTGCTGACCGCGAATGTGGCCCGGTGGGCGGCCTACGACCTTTCTCCCATCACTCCGGTTCGAAAAGGCGCCAGCGATCGGGCGGGCAGGGCGTTGCTGCACCCGGTAATGGATCTGGGCGGGTTCTCGCTGGAAGAGGCTCCGCCGGGCCCGCTGCGGAGACCGAGGGAAGATGGGCGCGCGATCGACGTGGAAGTGACGACGCTGGACGAGTTCCTGCCGGGGGAGGCACACGTCGGATTCTTGAAAATCGATGTGGAGGGTCACGAATTAAAGGTGCTGGAAGGAGCGCGCCGGCTGATCGACGAGAAGCGAATCCGAGATATCGTGTACGAGGATCACCTTCCGCAACTGAGCCCGGTGACACGGTTCCTGCAAGCTGCCGGGTACACCGTATTCCGGGTGAGCGAGACCTGGCGCGGGCCGGTTTTATGGGACCCGCGGGAGGATCCGGGGGCGCTCAACTTATTGGCGACGCTGGATGCGGAACGCGCCCGGGTGCGATTCCGCAAGCGCGGATGGAAGTGCCTGTGGGCGTCGGCGCGGCTGAAAGCTCCGCGAAAATCGAACGGCTAGCGCCGGGGGCGCCTAAAGCTCCGGCGTTTCCGGGCCGATCTCTCCTACGTGTCCGCTCCTTCAGAGACTCAGGCCCTCTATAGCCCGGCAGCATTAATGGCGCTGGTGCGGGATTTCGACCGCGATTCGGTGATCAGCCGGAAGCGAATCAGCGAGATACTGCAGTACCAGCCGGAGATATTTTACCGGACGACCATTGAGATTCTGCGCAAAGATACTGCCTCGCGGGCGGCGCAACACCTGGTGGGGCTGTTGATCTCGGTGGGCCTGTTATTCCGCGCGCTCTGCGATCCGGCGCTCGATCGCGAACCGGCGATGCAACTGGCGCGCCAGGCGCAAATGGGCGACCCCACGGCGGATATCCGGCTGGCGCAGCAACTGGCCGACGCCACCACGGGGGATTCGGGAATTGCAGCGGGGATGGCGGAGCGGCTGCTCGAAATCATCGATGCGATCTCCGATGGAAAGCGGATTCTGCCTTCATTGATGCGCATGCTGCGCAACGATAACGCCTATCTGCGGTCCAAAGTGGTGCTGATGATCGGGCGCGGGCGGGGAAGTCTCAACTGGATCGAAAAGCGCCTGCAGGAGACCGACAATCGCGTGCGGGCCAATGCGATTGAAGCGATTTGGGGTCTGGATACGCAGGAGGCACGGGATTTACTGGTGTTGGCATCGCGCGATGTGAACAATCGCGTGGTGGGCAATGCGCTGGTGGGGCTGTATCGGCTGGGCGAGAGTTTGCCGTTGGCGGATCTGGTAAAAATGGCGGCCCACGAATCGCCGGTTTTCCGGCGGACAGCGGCCTGGGCGATGGGGGAGACGGGAGATCCGCGCTTTGGGGAGGTGTTGGGCCGGATGATCGCCGATGCCAACGGCGAGGTTCGCAAAGGCGCTTTCACGGCGGTGCGGCGGGTGCGGGCGGCGGTGGCCCAAGTCTCGCAGACGGCAGAGTGGCTGGTGGCGGGCTGGGCCTTTAAAGATGTGCGCACCGGCGAACGGCGCGTCTCGCTCGCGTTGGCCACGGCGAACGGGCAGGCTACTGCACGGATTCTGCCGGCTCATTTCGTGCTGACCGAAAACGGGCAGACGGTGTGGAACTATCGCGCGGCGGAGAAGATGGCGCCGGGCCCGATGGTGGCGTTGTTTCTGTTTCCGCGCAATTTGGATAAGAAGTGGGACGAAGGCACGCTGCGCTGCCTCAGATGGAAGCGGTCGACGGACCTGTGGTCGGCGGTGCCGTACTCGGGGGTGGAGGAACGGAGCGGCGAAGGTCCCGTGGAACTGGAGTTGCCGACGTTCATCGCCAACGCGGCGAAGGCGCGGCGGGTGTTGCAGGAGACGCCCAAGCGGGCCGACTGCACAGGCTTCTGGACGGCAATTCAACGGGCTATCCTGCCGGGACCGAATGCGGTGCGCGGGCAGCGGCATATGATCGTGCTGGCGCCGGAAGATGTGGGCGGCGAAGCGGACGAGGGTCTGCTCGACGCGGTGCGGGCGGCACGGGCGTCTATCCAGGTGGTTTCCACTTCGATGAACCCGGTGCTGCGGGAATTCTGCCGGCGGGTGGACGGACGCTTCCATTTCGTGGCGGACCAGGCCGCGGTGGGCGAAGCAGTTTCGCTGGCGTATTTGAGTCTGCTGGCACGGTACGAGATCCGCTATGCGCCGGTTGCGCCGGACGCTTCCAGCGTGAAGATTCGGGTGCATTCGCCGGAAGGTTGGGGAGAGACGACGATCGATCTGGGCGAATGAGAGGTGAGCTATGATTGCCTCGGGAGTCCCAGATGAGTCTGCAAACTGCAATCAGAGCGCCGCGTGGACGCGAAATCACGTGCAAAGGCTGGCACCAGGAAGCAGCCCTGCGCATGCTGCACAACAATCTCGATCCGGAAGTGGCGGAGAATCCCGACGAGTTGATCGTCTATGGCGGACGCGGGCGCGCGGCGCGCGACTGGCCGTCGTTTCACGCCATTGTGCGGGCGCTGCGGTCGCTCGAAAACGACGAGACGCTGATTGTGCAATCGGGCCGCCCGCAAGGGATTTTTCGCACGCATCCGGAAGCGCCGCGGGTGCTGATCGCCAATTCGAATCTGGTGGGTCACTGGTCGAACTTTGACGAGTTCACGCGGCTGGAACGGCTGGGCCTCACGATGTACGGGCAGATGACGGCCGGCTCGTGGATTTATATCGGGAGCCAGGGGATTGTGCAGGGCACGTACGAGACGTTCGCGGCGCTGGCGCGGAAGCATTTCGGCGGAACGCTGGCGGGCAAGATTGTGGTATCGGGCGGAATGGGTGGAATGGGCGGAGCACAGCCGCTTGCCGCCACCATGAACGGTGCGTGCTTTCTGGGGATCGACGTGGACCCGCACCGCATCGAGCGCCGGCTTGCGACGGGATACTGCGACCGGGCGGCAACGGATCTGGACGACGCTTTGCGCATTCTGCGGGAGGCGCAGATTGCGGGGCAGGCGCTGTCGGTGGGGCTGGTGGGGAATTGCGCGGATGTGCTGGGCGAACTGCGGCGGCGCGAATTTGTTCCCGACGTGCTCACCGACCAGACGAGCGCGCACGATCCGTTGAACGGGTACGTTCCCAACGGGATGTCGCTCGAAGAGGCGCGCGGTTTGCGAGCGAGCGATCCGCAAGAGTACCTGGCGCGATCGTTCCGCACCATGGGCGAGCACGTGGAGGCGATGCTGGCGCTGCAAAAGCTCGGCGCGGTGACGTTCGACTACGGCAACAACATCCGCACGCAGGCCTCCAAGGCGGGAGTGAAGAACGCTTACGATATCCCCGGCTTCGTGCCGGAGTATATCCGTCCGCTGTTCTGCGAAGGACGTGGGCCGTTTCGCTGGGCGGCGCTTTCCGGCGATCCCGAAGATATCTACCGTACGGACCGGCTGGCGCTGGAAATTTTTGCACATAATGAGACACTGGCGCGCTGGATACCGCTGGCGCGCGAGCGCATCCAATTCCAGGGGCTGCCGGCGCGGATCTGTTGGCTGGGGTATGGCGAACGGGCGGAGTTCGGACTGGCGATCAATCGCCTGGTGAAGTCCGGTGAAGTGAAGGCGCCGATCGTGATCGGGCGCGATCATCTGGATGCGGGGTCGGTGGCGTCGCCTTATCGCGAAACTGAGAATATGCTCGATGGTTCGGATGCGATTGCGGATTGGCCGCTGCTCAATGCACTGGTGAATACCGCGGCGGGCGCGTCGTGGATTTCAATTCACAACGGCGGCGGCGTAGGGATCGGCTACTCGCAGCATGCCGGCATGGTCGTGGTGGCCGATGGCACGGATGAATCGGCGCGCCGTCTGGAGCGGGTACTGACGACGGACCCCGGGATGGGCGTCATCCGGCATGCCGATGCGGGCTACGAAGACGCCGTGCAATTCGCGCGGGAGCATGGAATTCGCCGCCCGATGGAGCCTTAATGGGCGCGATCGTCGTTTATAACTGCAGGCAACTGGTGACGCTGGCGGGTCCGCGACGGGCGCGGCGCGGGTCGGAGATGCGCGACCTGGGGGTGATTTCCGACGGCGCCATGCTAATCCGCGATGGCCGCGTGGAAGGCGTGGGGACGCAGAGCGAGATCATGCGGGCGGCGGGCGGCTTCTTCGAAGCGGTGGACGCCGGCGGCCGCGTGGTGTTGCCGGGATTCGTGGACGCGCACACCCATCCGGTGTTCGCCGGCACGCGCGCCGATGAGTTTCAAGAGCGCATGCAGGGCGTGACCTACGCGGAGATCGCAGCGCGCGGCGGCGGGATCCGGTCGACGGTGCGATTGACGCGGGCGGCGTCCGAAGAGGAATTGCTGAAGGCGGCGCGGCGGTATCGAACGTGGTTCCTGCGGGGCGGCACCACTACGGTAGAAGCGAAATCGGGATACGGGCTGTCGCTCGAAGACGAACTCAAAATGCTGCGCGTGGTGGCGCGGCTCTCCATGGAAGGGAGCGTGCGGTATGTACCGACCTTTCTGGGCGCGCACGAAATTCCCGACGAATATCGCGGACGTACGGAGGCTTACCGCGAGTTGCTGACGGAAGAAATGATTCCGCGGGTGGCGAGCGAGCACCTGGCGGAATCGTTCGATGCGTTTATCGAGCCCTCGGTGTTTCCGGTGGAGGAGGTTCGCCCGGTGTTGCAGGCGGCGCAGCGCGCGGGCTTTCGACTGCGTCTGCATGCAGACCAGTTCAGCAGGGACTATGGTTCGATGCTGGCGGCGGAACTCGGCGCCGATACGGCCGACCATCTGGAATCGACCAGCGAACAGGGAATGAAAGCGCTGGACGCGGCGGGGGTGATGCCGGTGCTGCTGCCGGCATCGGTGTACGCGCTGGGATCTTCGCATTATCCGGCGGCACGGCAGATGATCGATCTGGGAATGCCGGTGGTGCTGGCCACGGATTTCAATCCGGGCTCATCGCCCACGGCATCGATGCCGATGGTTTTGTCGCTGGCGGCGACGCAATTAAAGATGACCGCGGCGGAGGCGATCACGGCGGCTACCATTAATGCTGCATACAGTTTGCGGCAGGGCGCGGCGATCGGTTCGCTGGATGCGGGGAAGCGCGGCGATTTCGCGATTCATGACTGCGACGACTACCGGGAACTCCCCTATTTCTTCGGGCGAGATTCCGCCGTGGCGGTATATCTCGCTGGTACTTGTATTTACAAAAACTTGCAGATTCCGTGATCGATTTGGCGGTTTCGAACGTCTAAGCAGATATACGGATCAGGTTATGAGAACGAGCGCAGAAGCCAAACTAAATGAGTTGCGGAGTAAGACCGACCGCGAACTCGTGTCGCTTATCGGCAATAGACTGGATCGCGGGTTGGCGTTTGCGCGCGTTCTGGAAAGCGTTGGCACGGAAGATTGGGCGGCCCGGGAGGATTTTGCGGCGAATGCGGAAAGCGCGTGGACTGAAGCGGGCAAATGGATGACTTTGCTCCAGGACGTCACACCGCAGGAACGCAGCCGCCTCGAATTCAAGCTGGCCCAACTCCGTGCCGCGCTCGATCATACGCGCCGCACGGAAAATCGTGTGTGCGCCGCGTCGTAATCGGATCGACCCCTAAAATCCCGTAAGAATGGCGGACTGAGTCCGGTTGCAGGCTGAAGTCCGCTCCACAAAAAGCACTTCCAAGATAATGATGAGCGCGGCGTGACGGTCCGTACAGCGGCCTGTGGATTGCCACAGGCTTCCGTTGGAGGGACCACCAGATGAAAGCCGCCGTAATTTTTCTCACACTTGGGACACTTGCCGCACAAGTTCCGAACCCCACCAGTTCACAATCGACGCCCGTAAACACGGGACAGCCCATGCCGATCTTTAAAGTCACGGTGGTTTCCCGAACCACCAAGGCAATTAACTATCACCATCGCACCGGAACAACCCACATCGATTTCCGCGGCACCGAACTCATGCCCGCGGCGCGTGGATATGCTGCCGTGCAGAGCCAGATGGGCTCCACCAAGATCGAAACCGGACTCAATCACATGTCGCCGGCCAACCAGTTTGGAGCGGAATATATGACGTATGTGATGTGGGCGATCACGCCCGAAGGCCGCGCAATGAATCTGGGCGAAGTGGTGTTGGAGGGCGATCATGCCAAACTGCTTTCGACCACGGATCTGCAGACGTTCGGACTGATCGTGACGGCGGAGCCGTATTTTGCGGTAACGCAGCCGAGCGACGTGGTGGTGGCGGAGAACTTCGTGACCAACGAGACGGCCGGCACGATCGAGCAGGTGGACGCGAAATACGAACTGCTGGAGCGCGGTGAATACGTGTTGGATCGCTGGCACTACATCCCGGTGAAGATCAACGCCAAGGGACCGCTGCAACTGGCCGAAGCGCAGAACGCGGTAGAGATTGCGCGGCTGGCGGGGGCGGACAAATATGCCGCCGACACTTATCAGAAAGCGCTCATCGATCTGCAGAATGCGGAAGGATTTCTGAACGGCTCGCGCAATCGTAAGGAATCGGAGACGGATTCGCGCGAAGCGGCGCAGATGGCCGAGGATGCGCGCATTATTACGATTCGCAGGGAGCGGGCGGAGGAGCAGGCGAACGAGCGCGCGGCCGCGGCGGCGCGCGAGGCGGCTGCGCAGAGCGCGGCGCAACAGGCACAGGCGCAGGCGCAACTGGATCAGCAGAAACGCGAGCAGGCGGAGCAGGCCCGGTTGCAGGCGGAGCAGGCTACGGCACAGGCAGAGCGCATGAAGAGCGAGGCCGAAATGGCGGCCCAGCAGGCGGCGCGCGAAAAGGCGGAGGCCGATGCGGCTCGCCAGCAGGCGTTGGCGGCGCAGGCTTCGGCTTCGGCGGAGGCCGACCGGTTGCGCCAGGCGAACCAACAGGCGGAACAGGAGAAGGCGGACCTGCGCGAGCGGCTGAAGCAGCAGTTCGCCGCTATTCTGGAAACGCGTGAAACGGCGCGCGGACTGATTGTAAACATCAGCGACGTGCTCTTCGATTTCGATAAATACACGCTCAAGCCGGGCGCTCGGGAAAAACTTGCCAAAGTGTCGGGAATTCTTTTAGCCTATCCCGGTTTGAAAATTCAACTGGAAGGCCATACGGACAGCATCGGCAGCGACGATTACAATATGAACCTGTCGCAACAGCGCGCCAACGCGGTAGAGCAATACCTCATTACGCAGGGCGTTGTGCAGACGAGTTTGACCGCCGTCGGGTTGGGCAAGGCTGACCCGGTGGCCAGCAACGATACCGACAGCGGCCGCCAGCAGAATCGCCGGGTGGAGATGGTGGTGTCGGGCGAGCCGATCGGAATCTCGGGAGACAGCAAGCAGCAAATTCCGCAACAATAGTCCTGATGAATGTAATCGAGCTACTCCTGCGCGGGGCCGCGGCCGGCCTGGCGATCTCGGCCCCCGTAGGACCCGTGAACGTTCTGTGCGTCTCGCGCACGATTACGAACGGGCGTGCGAGCGGTATCGTTTCGGGGCTGGGAGCGGCGGCCGCCGATACGATTTACGGTTCGGTGGCGGGATTCAGCATCAGTTTTATTATTTCCTGGCTGATGCGGGAAATTTTCTGGATCCGATTGGTGGGAGGCCTCTTGCTGATCGCAATCGGCGTGGTCTACTACTTTAAACATCCGAAGACGCTGGAAGACGCGCAGAAGAATAACTCGAGCGGGTCGGCGATCGCGTCCAGCTTTCTGCTGACGTTGACCAATCCGACCACCATTCTTTCCTTTCTGGCAGTGCTGGCTATCTTGGGCTTGGGCGAACACCGGCCGCCGCTGCTCACGATGTTTCTGGTAGCGGGAATTTTCGCGGGCGCGATGATCTGGTGGACGCTGCTGGCTTTTCTGGCGGGTCACTTCCGTGATCGTTTCAACGATCATGCGATGGTGTGGATGAATCGCATCGCGGCGGGTGCAATTGGGGCGTTCGGTCTGATTACGATCGGGATGGCGCTGGCGAAGTAAGAAGCGCTGACGCTCGAACGCCGCTTCCTTACGGTGGCAACTCCGTAGGTCGCGGCGTTGTGGCACTGGCGACGGCGTTCGCGAAGTGAGTTGCAGTTGGCGAACTGGGACGCGCAAGCCCCGCTACCGGTCGGCTTGGGCGGTGGCTTTCTTTTGCGCTTTCTTCATGCGGCGCGGGAGGTGCGTCTTGTTTTTCTTTTGCAGCTTCGCGGTTTTCGCAGAATGCGCGTGCGCGGGAGCGGCGGGATGTTCCGCGAGGCCCGCCATGGTGGCGATTTTTCCGGCGGTAGCGCCGATGGTCTTGGCAGTGGAAGTGAGAAGGTCGTCGTGAGGTTTTTCAGGCATGATTCGCTCTCACACAGTATAAGCAATCAGCGGGCCAACACGGGCGACCGGACGGCGAAGATCGGTTAAGATGAATTGGATCTGCCTATGCTGCGTCGATTCGTCTGGGTGGTTCTCGCTGTGGCGACGGTTGCGACCGCCCAGAAATACGATGGGCCGGTACCGCCGAAACCGGACCTGCCTTATCTCAAACATGGCGATACTTTGATTCCTACCGAGGCAGTAACTGCCAAAGAGGACAAGAAAAAGGATGGTAGCCTTTATACCATTGACGGGGCGCAGTCTTCCGCGCGGACTCCGCTGGCGGCGCCGATTTTGCTGCTGAAAGCGGATAAAGTGGTGCCGCAGAATTTGCAGCTTTTTAAACTCGAAGTGAAAAATGGGCACCGCGAGCTGAATTTTCCTTCTAAAAGACCTCCGCAAGCCATCCGGATTGTGGTCACCAAGATGTCGTCTGACGGCATTTGGAAGATCGAGGTGAATGAAAGTCTCGATCCTGGCGAATACTCGCTCAGTCCCAGCGATTCCAATTCGGCGTACTGCTTTCAGGTGTTCTAGCGCCGGGCGGGCGCGTAATTTCTAATAATTCGAGCGAACTTCCGGCGTCAAAGTTCGTATCAATGGCTATGTGGACAGGAATTGCAGGGATGCGGCGCGATGTCGCCTATAGTTTCCGGATGCTGATGAAGCGGCCCGGATTCACGGTAGCGGCGGTCGCGGTTCTCGCCCTGGGAATCGGCGCCAATACGGCGATTTTCAGTATCGTCAATGCCTTTCTGCTGCGGCCCCTGGTGCTGCGTAATGCGCAGGAATTGACCGGCGTATTCAGCCGGGACGCCAAGAAGCCGGATTCGTATCGCGCATTTTCTTACCCCAATTACCTGGATCTGCGGGCGGCCAGCGGCGAGGTTTTCTCCGGCGTGGCGGCGCATAACATTACGATGGCGGGGCTGACGGAAGGCGACACCACGCGGCGCATTATGGCCGATCTGGTATCGAGCAATTACTTCGATACGCTGGGTTCGCCGGTATGGCGCGGGCGTGGTTTCACGGCGGCGGAAGAGCGGCCGGGCAGCGAAATCCCGGTGGCCATTGCCAGCTACTCGTTTTGGAAGCACAACGGCGCGCCGGCGGATTTCCTGGGGCGCACGCTGCGGGTCGATGGCCAGGCGGTCACCGTGGTGGGCATCGCCGCGCCGGGGTTTAGCGGGACGATGGCGCTGCTAAGTCCCGAACTGTACCTGCCGTTGGGGATTTACGGACGGCTGAACGAAGGTTTCGAAAACGCGGTGCGGCCGCTGGCCGCGCGCGATAACAACAGCCTGATTCTGATCGCGCGTATGCGGCCGGGGCTATCGCCGAAAGCGGTGGACAGCCGCCTGGCGGGAATCGCCGCGGGGATGGAGCAGGCCTATCCGGCGGAGAACAAGAATCAAGCACTCAGCGTGCACGGCCTTTCGCGGATGAGCATCAGCACCAATCCTACCGACGACAACGCGGTTTTCATCCCGGCCACACTGCTGCTGGCGATGTCGGGCGTGGTTTTGCTGATTGCGGCGCTCAACGTGGCCAACATGATGCTGGCGCGGGGCACGGCACGTCGCAAGGAAATCGCCATCCGGCTGGCGCTGGGCGGTGGGCGTCGCAGCATCGTCCAGCAGCTCTTTCTGGAGGGCCTGGTGCTGGCCTTGCTGGGCGGAGCGGTGGGGCTGTTTCTGTCGTTCGGCGGCACCTCGCTGTTCGTAAAATCGATTTCGCGGCTGGCGCCATTCGATCTGCTGATTCCCACCAGTCCGGATGCGCGGGTGCTGGGCGCGACGCTGGTGTTTTGCGTGGGGAGCACGCTGCTGTTCGGATTCCTGCCGGCGTGGAATCTCTCGCGTCCCAGCCTGGTGAGCGATTTGCGGGCGAGCGATAATGCCGATTCCGCCGCCGGGCGCGGACGGCTGTTCGCGCGCCGCAATCTGCTGGTGATCGCGCAGGTCTCGCTTTCCCTGGCACTGTTGACCTCGGCGGGGTTGTTCATTCGCAGTTCGTCGCAGGTGGCGGGGGTCCATCCGGGCTTTCAGGTGGAGAACCGGGTGGTGGCGGAATTCGATGCGGGCCTGGCGGGCTATAGCGAAACGCGCGGGCGCGAGGTGTATGCGGCGCTGCTCGAGCGGGTGAAGGCGATGCCGGGTGTGCAATCGGCGGCGCTGGCGGCGACGGTACCGTTCGGCATGGTGTCGCTGGGAAAGGACGTGCAGCCGGCGGGCGCGACGCAGGGCAAGCCGCAGAATCTGAGCTTCGATATCGTGGGCGGCGATTACCTTCAGACGCTCGGGATTCCGCTGCTGCGCGGGCGCGGGTTCGGGGCGGGGGATGCGAGCCAGCAGGCACATCCGGTGGCGATTCTCGATCGCGACGCCGCGCGCCGCTTCTGGCCGGATGGCGATGCGTTAGGTAAGCATATCCACATTTTGGGCGAGGGCGCGGGGGACATTCCGGATGCCGAAGTGGTGGGCGTGGTGGGGGACGTGCGCGAACACATTATAGGCGGAGGAATGGGAAAGTCTGACGGAGGCGAGGGAGACGCCAACGGCCAGCCACACCTGTACGTGCCTTTCGGCCAGCAGTACATGAGCAACATGCATCTTCATGTGCACACCACGCCTATGGATGCGGACGGCACGGCGCGTTTTGTGAGCGCGCTGCGGCGGGAAATCCGGGCCACGGACAGCGGTCTGCCGGTGCTCGAAGTACGGACGCTGCGGGCGCATATGGAGGCGAGCGCGGATTATTGGCTGATGCAGACGGGCGCGCAGATGTTCTCGGTGTTCGGCGGGATCGCGCTGCTGCTGGCGATGATCGGGCTCTATGGAGTGCGGGCGTACAGCGTGGCGCGGCGCACGCGGGAGATCGGCATTCGGATGGCGTTGGGCGCGAGCGCGGCGGAGACGCAGAGAATGGTGCTGCGCGAGGGCGTGCAACTGCTGGCGGTGGGGACGGCGATCGGGCTGGGGTTGTCGCTACTGATCGGGATGGTACTTTCGGGCATGTTGTACCGGGTGCAGAGCGCGGACCCACTGGTATTTTCGGTGGCGGTGGCGCTGATGGGCGGGGTATCGTTGCTGGCCTGCTACGTGCCGGCGCGACGGGCGGCGCGGGTGGATCCGACGGTGGCATTACGATGGGAATAGGTCGCGGACAAGCTGAAGCAGAGCTGAAGCGTGTCCTACCTGGCGAATAATCGACCGGAATTGGCCGGGCAAGGGCGCGGGATTCGACGCCGCCACAATGGTATACTGATTTCTTGAGATAAAATGCCGAAACGCACCTTTCAACCGAATAATCGCCATCGCGCCAAGACGCATGGCTTCCTGACCCGCATGGAAACGAAGAACGGACGGGCGGTAATCGCGCGCCGCCGGGCCAGAGGCCGTAAGAAATTGACCGTCAGTTCCGAGAGGTAGTAATCCATCCCCGGTTTTCCCAAACGTGTACGTCTGCTTCGATCGCAAGATTTCCGGCGCGTCTATGACCACGGGACCCGTTTCTCCGGGTCTCTGTTTGCTGCTTTCTGCGTACGGGAGACGGAGCCGGACGGGCCGCACATCGGCTTCACTACACCTCGCGCGCTCGGGAAGGCCGTGGTGCGCAACCGCATCAAACGTCGCGTGCGCGAAGCGGTACGCCATCAGCTCGATCGGTTGAACCCCCAGTGGTCCATCGTCATCAATCCGCGGCGCAAAGCTCTCGATGCATCGACCAAGGAATTGCAACAGGAAGTGGCGCGCCTGTTTCTCCGCTGCAGTGGATCATAACGCGATCGTTGCGCGTATATAAGTTGTGTGTGTCCCCCTGGCTGCCTTCGGCGTGCCGATTCTACCCGACATGTTCGGATTATATGCGGGAAGCAGTGGAGCGGTATGGCGCTCCACGAGGGGTTTGGATGGGATTGCGACGCCTGGCGCGATGCCACCCGTTTCATGCCGGCGGGTACGATCCCGTCCGGTGACGCCAGGGTCGAACGGAATTTGCTGAATGGCCGAAACAAGCGGTAACAAAGGTTTGGGACAGCAGCCCGAACAAATGTCGACGGAAACGCGCCTGTTGCTCGCGTTTCTCCTGATGGGCGCGATTATGTTTCTCACGCCCTACTTCTTTAAGTCGCAAGCCCCAACCCCCGCAGCTAAGAAATCCACTCAGGCCTCCGTCGAACAGACGGCCGTGGCTCCCACGTCGGCAGAGACTAAGACTCCTCCGCCGGCGGCGACGGCCGCGCCGCAACCGACTGCGTCCGCTGCTCCCACGGCGCCGGTGACGCAGGCGCAGAGCCAGCCGCCTCTGGTGATCGACACGGAATACTTCAAGATTACATTCAGTAACCAGGGCGCCAATGTGCGGGCCTGGGAGTTGAAAAAATCCTTCGCCGACGGCAAACCGCTTCAATTGGTGAATAGCGCGGCCACGATCGAAGACCGTTACCCGTTCGATCTCTACATGGCGGAACACAAGGAACTGGCGCAGAAGTTGAACGGGGCGGTTTACGAGCAGACGGTAGATCCCGACGGCTTAGGGGTCAATTACAGTTTCTCGGACGGCCACGCCACGGTGCGCAAGACTTTCCGTTTCGCCAAGGACAGTTACCTGGCGGACGTGACGAGCGAAGTGGAGATCGACGGGCAGCCGGTGAGCAATGCGCTCGAGTGGCGCGGCGGTTTCGGCGATTTAACCGTCAAAAACCCGGCGGCCAGCCAGAAGACGATCTATTTCAATATCGACGCCAATAGTTTGAAAGAGCAGACGGTGAGCGCGGCCAAGAACGGCCCGGCCACAGCGGAAGGAAACTTTTCCTTTGCGGGGATAGAGGATACGTACTTTACGGCGGTCTTCCTGCCGGCCACGAAGAACGCCACGGTACGCGAAGTGACGTTCTCCGATACCACGCCAATCGCGTCGCTCGAAAAGCCGGCGGCGTACACCGGCGCGGCCATCTCCATGGGGCCGGTCAATCACTTCAAGTTGTTCGTCGGTCCGAAGGATTACGACCTGCTGAAGCACGTCGACCCCAAGCTCGAACAACTGGTAAATTTCGGCTGGATGTCGCTGCTGGCGAAGCCGCTGTTCCTGATCGTGAACTGGTTCAACGATAACATGGTCCATAACTTCGGCTGGGCCATTGTGGTGGTCACGGTAGTGATCAACATGGCGTTGTTCCCGGTGAAGTTGTCGAACATGAAGTCCATGCGGAAGATGCAGGCGCTGAAGCCGCAGGTGGACGAGATCAACGCCAAGTACAAGAACATCAAGATGACCGACCCCCGCAAGGGGGAGCAGAACCAGGAGGTCATGGATCTCTATAAGAAGTACGGGGTCAATCCCATGGGCGGCTGTGTTCCCATGCTGCTGCAGATCCCGTTCTTCTTCGCGTTCTATAAGGTTCTGTTCGTCTCGGTGGAGATGCGGGGAGCGCCGTGGCTGTGGATTCACGATCTGTCGCAGGCGGAAACGTCGGCCATCAAGATCCTGCCGATCATCATGATCGTCAGCCAGTTCTACATGCAGAGCATGACTCCGCAGGCCAACGTCGATCCCAATCAGCAGAAGATGATGAAGTTCATGCCGCTGATCTTCGGATTCATGTTCTATCAGTTCCCAAGCGGCCTGGTGTTATACTACTTGACCAGTAATCTGGTAGGCATGGGTCAACAGTGGTTCTTTAACCACACCGAGGCAGCGCAGGAAGCGGCCCGATCCGTGGAACCGCCCAAAAAGAAGAAGGACGGGAAGAAATAACCGTGAGTGAGCGAAAGTACTCGGTAGGTTCCATCGGTATCAAGATAGACGGGTTTCTGCAGGCAACCCTGGAGAACGGCGGCTTTCAGGCCAATTACGACATACAGGACCAGCAGTCGGCGGCGGATGATTTCGAAACGCCCGACGTGGTGGTGAAGTTCACCGGTCCCGACGTCGACCTGCTGCTTTCGAATAAGGCCGAACTGCTGCTGGCTCTCGAACACCTGACGATGGAGCATCTGCGGATGCCGTCGGAGGATCATTCGAAGATTTCGTTCGACGCCAACGACTATCGTCTGCTGCGCATCGAAGAGCTGCGGTTGAGCGCGGTGACGGTGGCGGAAAACGTGAAGCGTTCGGGAACGCCATTTCGATTTAATCCGATGAACAGCCGCGAGCGCCGTGTGATCCACCTGGCGCTGCGCGGGGAGACTACGCTGCGGAGCGAGAGTTCGGGCAGCGGTCCGGGGCGGCACGTGGTGGTGTATCCCGCGGGGATGGCGAGTTTGCCGGAAGTACCGTATATTCCGCCGCACCATTCGGCTGGTCCTCCGCGGAGCGACCGTGGCGGTCCGCGCCGCGACGACCGTCGTGGCGGCCCGAGGCGCGATCGCGGTGGACGGCCTCCGCGGCGGGGATAACTGACCTGGCGGGACTGAAGTCTGCCCCGGTCGCGGCTCCGAAACTTGCTTTTTGCCTCTCGATGACACCATCGTTGCGATCTCCACGCCTTCCGGGCGGGGCGGGCTGGGAGTGGTGCGCATTTCAGGACACGATGCCGTGCGAATTGCGGGGGCGTTTCTGCGCGGAGCGACGTTCGAACCCTGGCGCGCGAGTATCGCCGAACTGATCGACGCCGGCGGGCATACGGTCGACCAGGTGGTGGTGACGTTTTTCCAGGCGCCGCGCTCGTATACAGCGGAAGACCTGGTGGAAGTTTCCTGCCATGGATCGCCGGTGGTGCTGCGGCACGCGGTGGAGCGCGCGATGTCGGCGGGAGCCCGCCTGGCGGAGCCGGGCGAATTCACGCTGCGGGCGTTCCTACGCGGGCGCATCGATCTGCCGCAAGCCGAAGCGGTGCGCGACCTGATCGAGGCGACCACGCTGTACCAGGCGCGGGTGGCCGCGCAGCAGGTTGCAGGGTCGGTGTCGCGCCGCATTGCTCCCATCAAAGAACAACTGGTCGAGCTGATCGCACTGCTGGAAGCGGGGATCGACTTTGCGGAGGACGACATCAGCGTGGCCCCGGGGGAAGAGATTCTGCGGCGGATCGCCCAGGTGCGCGAGGCGATCGGGCAGCTTGCCGAGAGTTTCCGCTACGGCGCGCTGGTGCGGGAGGGGGTGACGCTGGCGCTGGTAGGGCGGCCCAACGTGGGGAAAAGCAGCCTGTTCAATCGCCTGCTGGAACAGGATCGCGCCATCGTCACCGATATCCCGGGGACGACGCGCGACCTGGTGTCGGAGACCGCGGCTATCGCCGGCATTCCGGTGAAGCTGTACGATACCGCGGGCATCCGCCACTCGACGGAACTGGTGGAGAGCCTGGGAATCGAGCGCAGCTATCAGGCAATGGCGGATGCCGACCTGACGCTGGTGGTGATCGACCTGTCGCAGCCGCCCGACGATGAGGATGCGGCACTTATCGCCCGCGCGGCGCGGCAGGGGCGCTATCTGGTGGCCGGCAATAAAGCCGACATCGGGCGGGCGGCGGCTCCCGAGGGGGCCATCGCGGTATCGGCGCTGACCGGCGAGGGCATTCCGCGTCTGCGCGAGCTGATCCTGGAAGCGGTGGCCCCCAAAGGCGCGTTCGAGCAGGAGACCGGCTTCATCACCAGTTTGCGGCACGAGCACCTGCTGCGCGAATCGGCCGAGTATCTGGAGAAAGCCGCGGGCGCGGTGCAGGCGGCCATTCCCCATGAAATGCTGCTGCTCGACCTGTACGCCGCGCTGCGGCCGATCGACGCCATCACCGGCGCCACGACTGCCGACGATATTCTCAATCGCATCTTCTCGACCTTCTGTATCGGGAAGTGACTATTTGCGGTGGAAGAGGCGCCGCTCGAGCTGCTCGGCATCGGGCCAGAATTCCGACATCAGGTTGCCGACCGCGCCGCCCATCATGCTGGTCCAGATACGGCTGACCATGACGGCGCCGCTGCGGCTGGCGCCGGGATAGTAGAGGTTCGACATGGCGATCCCCATGGACATGCCGCCGATATTGGCGACATTGAACATCCTGCCTCCGGAATCGTTGCGCGCGACCACCAGTTGACTCATGGAATAGAGGATGCGGCGGCCGAATTTAGATTGCGGACCGCGGCGGAAATAGCGCGGATCCTGATGGAAGAGGGTGGCCAGAACACCGGCGCTGAAGAAATTCTGCGAAGCGAAATCCAATTGCGCGGCCGCCACGCGCTTGCCGTAGTTGGCCCACCCTTCGCCATACTTGGGGGTCTCGTTACCGGCTTGCGATTCGGCGGCGGTGAGAAAGGCGGTGGCGATGTTGAAGGGGTCGATGGTTTCCCTGGCGGCGAGCGTCCACTTTTGCCGGCCGGTGAGAGGCGCCACCGGGTGCGTGGTGTCGCGGACCGTCTGGAAATCAGGCATGACGCCGAGGATGCGCTGGTCGTTGAAGACCGGCGCCGCCTTGATGGATTCCAGGTCCAGAGGGGTTACGGAAGCCGGCAACAGGCCTTCCAGTTCGCAGGCGACCAGCGCGGAATCGCCAGCATATTCAACTACTTGGGAACTTGCCGGACGAAGGGCGAAGAATGCCGCGGCGAAGACGAAGGCGCATCGCATGGCGCCGCGAGCGTGCATGGCGGGATTCACGTTCCTTTACCGACGGCGTACATGGGTTGCCGGTTACTGCGAGATAGTGGCCCGAGAGAGTCATTTAACCTCCCGATGGCGGAACATTCCACTGGTTAAGCGCGTATGGTTCGACTGAAGAGGAGAAACCGATGATGGCCCGAGGTTGGCCCCTGATGATGGGGTTTATATGCCTGACCGGCTGTGTGGTGGAAGTGCACAGCGGACCCACCCGCCATGAGTCCCGGGAATTCGAGAAAAAGGGAGTGGAGCGCCTCCGTCTGGAGCTGCACATGGGCGCCGGCGAAGTGCATGTAACCGGCGACGCGTCGCAATTAGTGCATGCCGATTTCGCTTATAACGTGGATGCGTGGAGGCCGGAGGTTTCCTATCACACCCTCGGGGGAACCAGCGATCTGACCATCGACCAGCCTAACAATCACCACGCTCACATCGGCGACACCACCTATAAATGGGACCTCCAGGTGGCGGACGATATTCCGGTGGAACTGATCGCTCACCTGGGCGCCGGCAATGCACGCCTGGACCTCAGCAGCCTGACGCTGCGCCACGTGGATGTGGACATGGGGGTGGGCGAATTGAACCTTGACCTGCGCGGCCAGCCGAAACATGACTATGACGTGCAGATCCACGGCGGGGTGGGAGAAGCGACCGTGCGGATGCCGCGCGACGTGGGGGTTTATGCCACCGGCCACGGCGGCATCGGCGAGATCCACACCGAAGGACTGCACAAGCAGGGCGACCACTGGGTGAATGACGCCTACGAAGACGCCAAGGTTCGCATCCACCTGAGCGTGGACGGCGGCATCGGACAGATCAATCTGCTGGCGAACTGACGGAGTCTTCCAGAAGCTTCACCAGGGTTACCAGGACTTCGCTCACGGGAGTGGCGATTCCCAAGGCGGCGCCGCGCCGCACCACATAGCCGTTGAGCGAATCGATCTCGGTGAGGCGTCCGCGGGCGAGATCCTGCGCGGTGGAAGATGTCGCGGCGCTCATCTTGCCGGCCAGTTGGAAGACCGGATCGAGGATCTCCGGTAAAGAGAGTTCCACTCCTTCGGCCCGCGCCACCGCCACGGTTTCGGCTACCGCGCGTTCCATCAGGCTGCGAACTGCCGGGAATTCGACCATGCGGCCGTAGCGGGCGCGCCCGAGCGCCGAAATGGCGTTGTAGGCGCAGTTCATCGTCATCTTGGTCCACAACTCGGTCTCGATGGAATCGCTGACGCGGCAGGGGATTTCGGCGTGAGCGAAGAGGGCGGCGAGAGGCGCGAGGTCGAAATCGCGTGGGAAGCCCGCACGGTGCCCGATGACAAGGTCGCCGCGCCCGGTGTGGGTCACGACTCCGGGGGCGGTCATTTCGGCGGCGACGTAGACGGCGACGGGGATGGCGTAGCGACCGGTGGCTTGCTGGATGCGGTCCACGTTATCGACGCCATTCTGGAAGCTGAGGATGACGGCGTCGGGACGCAGGTGGGGGAGGAGCTCGCGGGCGGCGGATTCGGTGCTGACGGTTTTGACGCAGAAGAGGACCACGGCGGCATCGTGGACGCCCTGTTCGATGCCGGGGGCGGTGTCGAGGGGGATGCGCTCTTTGACTCGGATGCCGTCGATGAAGAGCCCGGCGCGGGCGATCGCGTCCATGTGGGTGGGACGGCCGATCAGGGTAACGTGGCTGCCGGAGCGCGCCAGCATTCCGCCGAAATAACAGCCTACGGCTCCGGCGCCGAGAACGGCGATGTTGGGTTGCATGATATTCAGGATACTGGTTGGCGCCGGCCGGAGGCGCGGTCAGGTACCGATCTTGCAGCTCTCGCGCCGATTATTTCGGGAGGCCTCGTGCGAGCAGACGCTCGCCGGGCACGGTATCGGTCAGAAACCTGCCTGTTTAAGGATCGCGACATGGCACCCGAAGAAGCCGGTGGATCGCCTTGCGCGCCGTTCAAAAGCGCGGGGTCAGCGTTCGAGGGCCAGGGCGACGCCGCAGCCGATGAGCACCGTTCCAGTGCCGCAGTCGAGCGCGCGGACTACCGCGGGGCGCGAGAGCCAGGCGCGCAGGGGGCGAACGGCAGTGGTCAGGATCGTAAGCCAGACGATGCCTTCCAGCACGTGGATCGAGGTGAAGAGCAGGCTATAGGCGATGACGCTGCCGCCTCTTGGCATGAATTGCGGCAGGAGGGTGACGTAGAAGATGCCCACCTTGGGATTGAGAAGGTTGGTCAACATGCCGCGCCACAGCCAACGACGGTGCCCGGCGCTGTCGACCGCCGGGCCGGCCAGAGAGACTTCGAACTTGTGCTCGCGGCGCCACATCTGCACGCCGAGGTACACCAGATAGAGCGCGCCGGCGAAACGAATGACGTTGTAGGCGACGGCCGAGATGGCGATGAGGGCGGTGAGCCCGAGCGAGGTGGCGCTGCCCCAAATGAACAGGCCGGCGCAGATTCCGGCCAGCGCCAGGCGGGCCTGCACCGCGCCTTCGACGGCTGCGGTTCGCAGTACCAGAGCGGTATCGATGCCGGGCGTGAGGGTCAGGAGTCCAGCGGCGATGGCGAAAGCGAAGGCGGCGCCGGGATCGAGCATTTTCTCAGGGTATCAGGGGCGGTTAACAGTCTGGCCGGCCGGTACGTCTATCCCCCGGAAAGACGCGTCGGCAGTGAGATGATGCCAGTAATGACGGCGCCCGGAATCTCGGACGATGACCGGCTGGTGCGTGCCGCGGCGGCGGGCGATCGCGCGGCGTTCGGAGAATTGTACGTGCGCTATGCGCGCCTGGTGCACGGCATCCTGCTGGCGCGCGTTCCACCGGCTGAGGCGGACGACCTGGTGCAGGACGTTTTCCTGTCCGCCATGCGGCAGCTTCGCGGATTGCGCACGGTGGCTGCGTTTCGCGGCTGGCTGGCGGCAATTGCGCGCAATCGCGCCATGGACTACTTCCGGCAGGCGCGCCCGCAGACGGGGCTGGAGGATGGCATGCAAAGTCAATCGCCCACGCAAGCGAGTGCGCTGGGCGCACTGGAGGTGCTCGACCTCATCCGCCGCCTGCCGGAAGCCTATCGCGAAACCCTGATTTTGCGGCTGGTGGAAGGTATGACCGGGCCGGAGATCGCGCGCGAGACAGGCCTGACGGCGGATTCAGTGCGTGTGAATCTCTGTCGCGGCATGAAACTGCTGCGGGGCCTGTGGGGAGACGGAGACACGAAATGAAGGACGACTATCTCTGGGACCGGTCGGGACCGCCCGACCCGGAAATCGAGAGCCTGGAGCGGACGCTGGCGCCGCTGCGTTACCGCCATCGTGCGGGGCTGTTGGAAGCTCGTCCACCGGCGGCGCGGCGAGGGTGGGCGATGGCCGCGGCGGCGGCCGTGATCGCGGCGGCGGTGGGGCTCGAGATGCAGACGCCGCAGGCGCCGGCGACCGCCTGGCAGGTGGATAGCGTGCACGGGAAGGCTAGTTTGGGGAGCAGACGGGCGGCGGTGGCGATGACGCTGCGGTCCGGACAGACGGTACGGACGGGCGGCGATACGGAGATTTCGTTTCGCGCCGAAGATTTCGGGACGATGGCGATCGGGCCCGATTCGGAGCTGCGGGCGACCACCGATCGGAGGCTCGAACTGCAGCGCGGGCTGTTGCATGCGTACATTTGGGCGCCGCCGCGGCAGTTTGTAGTGGACACGCCTTCGGCGCGCGCGGTGGATCTGGGTTGCGAGTACACCATCAGCGTGGATGCGTCGGGCGACGGACTGCTGCGCGTGTCGCTCGGGTGGGTGGCGTTTCAGAATGGTGGAGAGGAGTCTTTTATTCCGCAGGGAGCGGCGTGTGTCACGCGCAAGCGGCAGGGTCCGGGCATTCCCTTTTATGAAGATGCCAGCGGGGCGCTGCGGCACTCGCTGACGGCGTTCGAAGAAGGCGATGCCGGCGCTTTGGGGGGAATTCTGGCGGCGGCGCGGCCGAGCGACGGGTTGACGCTGTGGCACTTGCTGACGCGCGTTCCCGAGAGCGAGCGCGGACGGGTCTTCGATCGGTTCGCGCAACTGATCACGCTGCCCAAAGGTCTGCGGCGCGACGACGTGGTGCGGCGCGATCCGCATGCCATCGATCTTTGCTGGGACGCGCTGAATCTGGAGAATACCGATTGGTGGCGGGGATGGGAAGCGGCTTGGGGCGGATAGAGGCGCCGGCTAGTTTTTCTTTTTGTGGAGGCGGCGCTTCACGTCGGGCCAGAACTCTTTGAGGACATTGGATAGAGTGTCGGTGCCGCATTGCACCAGGAGGCGTTGGACGTTATCCTGCCAGTCGCGCCCGTCCTGGTAATAGAGGTTGGAGATGGCTACGGCGGTGGAGTTGCCGCTCCACTCGGCGAAATTGAAAGTCTTGTGGTTGGAATCGGTGGTGGTGACGACGGTGCGGCTCACAGCGTACAGGAGGCGATGTCCGAAGCTGCCGTCATTGATGCGGAAATACCGGGGATCCTCGTGCCAGAGGGCAGGCATGACGCCTTCGGTCATCATGTTGCCGATCATCTGATCGCCGAATGCGGTGCCGGCCCGTTTGAGATATCCTTTGAAGCCCTGCCCGAAGGACGGATTGGCGTTCTCTGCCTGGTAAATCACCGACATGATGAGGGCAGTGGGGTAGACCGCGCCATCGAAGGAGTCCTTGGCGGCGATGGAGAGCTTCTGTTTGGCGGTAAGAGGCTTGAAGGGGGTGCTGAGTTCGGCGGTGCGGTAGTTGGGCAGGACGCCGTAGGCATGTTTGTCCTCTACGGGAACGACGGCAGGGGCGGCGGCGATTCCCGCAGTAGGTGGGGCAGTGGGGGGCACGGTTTCGCCGCTGGTGGTCTGCGCGTGCAGCGCAAACACCCCAACCCCGAGAAAAAACATAACCTGAAGGCGCACTGAAGCTTGGATGAAAAGAACTGCTTCATCGTTACTTCCGGGGAATGGCCCTTATGAGCTATCGCAGGGCCGATTTTAAATGAGTGCCTGCCGGTAGACAATCCCAAGAACCGTTTGGTATATTGAATGCTGTCCCTAAAACTCTGCTCAATGGGAGGTTCGTTTGCCTTTTGGACGGACCGCTTGGACCAATGAGGAATCATGGCAAGAAAACAAGGTAAGCAGTATCAAGCCGCGCGGAAACAGGTTGAAGCCAAAGAATATCCGTTGGAAGAAGCCGTTCCGCTCATCAAGAAAGTCAAATTCGCCAAGTTCGATGAAACCGTAGAGGTGCATATGCGCCTCGGCGTCGACCCGAAGCATGCCGACCAGATGGTTCGCGGCACTGTGGTCATGCCCAACGGGCTTGGTAAATCCAAGAAAGTACTGGTCATCGCGAGCGGCGACAAGCAGCGCGAAGCCACCGAAGCGGGCGCCGATTTTGTGGGCGGCGAGGATATGGTCAACAAAATCCAATCCGAAAGCTGGACGGATTTCGATGCCGTGATCGCCACTCCCGATATGATGCGTTCGGTCGGTAAGCTTGGCAAAGTGCTGGGCCCGCGCGGTCTCATGCCGAACCCGAAAACCGGCACCGTGACGGTGGATGTCACCAAGGCCATCAAAGAAATTAAGGCCGGTAAGGTGGAATTCCGCGTCGATAAGACGGGCATCATTCACGCACCGGTGGGGAAGACGAGCTTCTCGGCGGAAAAGCTGATTGAGAATGCGGCCAGCCTGATCTCGGCGGTCATCAAAGCGAAGCCGGCGGTGGCGAAGGGCAAGTACGTGAGGAGCACGACTCTGTGCTCTACCATGGGTCCCGGGGTAGCGGTCGATACCGCCCCGTTCAGCGTGAAGGCGGCGGTTTAACGGCCGACAGGTGTTTCCATGAAAAAGAAAGACGACAAGAATAAAGATGTCGAGTCTCTGCGCAAGGACTTGAAGGATTTGAAGAACCTGTTCGTCACCGGCTACGAAAAGCTGAAGGTGGGGCAGGATTTCGAACTGCGCAAGACGGTTCGTGCGGCGGGCGGGAAGTATCGCGTGGTGAAGAATAACCTCGCGGAAATCGCCGCCGAGGGAACGGCTTCGGAGAACGTTTTGAAGGGGCTGCGCGGCATGACGTCGATGGCGTACACCTCCAACGATCCGGTGGCGCTGGCTAAGGCGCTTACGGCGTATGCCAAGGCGAATCCGAGCTTCACTTTTAAGGCTGGTGTGGTGGAAGGGCGCGCGATCGACATCAAGCAGATTGTCGATCTGGCGACGATGCCCCCGAAGGAAGAGATTCTTGCCAAGCTGCTGTACCTCATCAACGCTCCGGCGCAGCGTTTGGCGATGACGATCAATGCCGCCGGCCGTACGTTGGCCGTGGTGATCGATCAGGGTGTGAAAGAGAACAAGTTCAACAGCTAAAGGCGAAAGCCGGCGGCAAGGTTTTTAATTTCGAAGGAGTTTAGGAAATGGCGGACATTAACGCAATTGCGGAACAGATTCAGGGCTTGACCTTGCTGGAAGCATCCAGCCTGGTGAAGCTGTTAGAGGAAAAGCTGGGCGTATCGGCGGCAGCGGCGGCTCCGGCGGCATCGGCAGCCGGTCCGGCAGCGGCGGCTGCTCCGGCAGTTGAAGAGAAAACCGAGTTCACGGTTATTCTGACGGCGGCGGGCGCCAACAAGATCAACGTCATCAAGGCTGTTCGCGAAGTCACCAGCCTGGGATTGAAGGAAGCCAAGGACTTGGTGGACGGCGCTCCCAAACCCGTGAAGGAAGGCATTAGCAAGGAAGAAGCGGAGACGATCAAGAAGAAGTTCGTCGATGCGGGCGCCTCTGTCGAAGTGAAGTAGTGGAGCGATCGGCTGTCAGCGATCGGCTATCAGCTAAAACCGCTTCGCCGAAGCGAATGGTTTAGTTGAAAGCCGCTTGCTGACGGCTGACCGGCTTTTTGTCATTTGACGCAGGGGTTTTCCCCTGTTAGAGTAAGTAGTTGGGCCTTCGAACCAGCGGACTCGATCCCAATTGGTGACTGTGACTTCCGAATTCTGGAACTTCAAGTGCAGTTCGGGCGGAACTGCAAAGAGGGAATCTTTGCGCTTTTTTGTGCCCGCAACTCCCAGACAGAATTCGTTCGCCTATACATCCCCTGAGCCATTCACCACGCGCACTGCTTCCGAACCAATTCGATTCCTGCCCCGTTTTCATCACTCGGCGCGCCGGGCGGCATGTGCTCCCGGGGCGCCGTTGGCTTTGTGCTGTTAGACGCTGTCTCTTTGCTTTGGCTGTTCGGCCGTCAGGAGTATAAGAATGGATTTTCAATATAACGGCGCTGCCCCCGAGCGAGTTGATTTTTCGAAAATTAAGACTTCGATACCGATCCCGAATCTCATCGAAGTACAGAAAAAATCGTATGAGCGGTTCCTGCAGATGGATTTGCTGCCCAATGAGCGCGAAGACATCGGTTTGCAGACCGTCTTTAATTCCGTTTTCCCGATCTCCGATTTTCGGGGAGTGAGCGATCTCGAATTCGTCGACTATTCGATCGGCAACTGGGAGTGCAAGTGCGGCAACCTGAAAGGGCTGCACCACCTACGCTCCACCTGCCGCAATTGCGGCGCAACCATCCGCACCGATCCCTTCCACGCGGGCGACATTTTGTGCAGCCATTGCGGCACTTTCAATAAGAACGTAGTGACGTTCTGCAACAAGTGCGGCGACCCGGTAGGCCTGCAGTTGAAATACGACATGCAGGAGTGCCAGGAGCGAGGTATGACGTATGCCGCGCCCTTAAAGGTGACCATACGGCTTACGGTGTATTCCAAGGACCCCGAAACGCAGAAGAAAAGCGTACGGGATATCAAGGAACAGGAAGTATTCTTCGGCGAAATCCCGCTGATGACGGACAACGGCACGTTCATCATCAACGGCACCGAGCGTGTGATCGTATCGCAGTTGCACCGCTCCCCCGGCGTGTTTTTCGAACGCGTCCCGGCGCAGGGGTATTTTCTCGGCAAGATCATCCCGTATCGCGGAAGCTGGGTGGAGTTCGAGTACGACCTCAAGAACATCCTCTACGTCCGCATCGACCGTAAGCGCAAGTTCTACGGTTCGGTGTTTCTGCGTGCCCTGGGATATAAGACTGACGAGCAGATTCTGCGCGCGTTTTACCGCGTGAGCAAGATCAGCGTCAAGGATAAGAAGATCTTCTGGAACGTGGATGAGGGTCTGACGGGCCTGAAGCTTTCCTACGCGATCACTGCGAAAACCGGTGAGACGGTGGTGGCACAGGGCAAGAAGATCACTTCCGGGCTCTACAAGGAAATTCAGAAGTACAAAATCCCGCAGGTAGAAGTGGCCGCCAACGATCTGGAAGGCGCGCACATTGTGGCCGATGTGGTCGACATGAGCACCGGCGAGGTGCTGATCGACGCCAATAGCGAGCTTACGACGACGGCGCTGTCGAAGCTGATCGAGGCCGGCATCGGCGATTTCGAAATCTTCTTCCCAGAGCGCGACGATGTCGGGACGGTGATTTCGGCGACCATCCGCAAGGACCCGGTGAAGGCGCAGAACGAAGGCCTGATCGAAATCTACCGCAAGTTGCGTCCCGGCGATCCGCCCACCCTGGACACGGCCACCCAGCTCTTCCAGGGAATGTTCTTCGACCCGCGCAAGTACGATTTTTCGCGCGTGGGCCGCATGAAGTTCAACATCAAGCTGCACGATAAGGCCGACGCCACCAGTCTCGACAAGCGCACGCTCGATTCCGAAGACTTCCGCGGCACTATCAAGTACCTGCTCAAGCTGCGCAAAGGCATCGGCGCGGTGGACGATATCGATCACCTGGGCAACCGCCGCGTGCGCGCCGTCGGCGAACTGTTGGAAAACCAGTTCCGCATCGGCCTGGTGCGCATGGAGCGCGCCATTAAAGAGAAGATGTCGGTCTACCAGGAAATGTCGACGGCCATGCCGCACGACCTGGTGAACGCCAAGCCGGTGATGGCGGCGATCCGCGAGTTCTTCGGATCGAGCCAGCTCTCGCAGTTCATGGACCAGACCAACCCGCTCTCGGAGATCACCCACAAGCGTCGTCTGTCGGCCCTTGGACCAGGCGGTTTGAGCCGCGAGCGCGCGGGATTCGAAGTCCGCGACGTGCATCCCACGCATTACGGCCGCATCTGCCCGATTGAAACGCCGGAAGGTCCGAACATCGGCCTGATTTCGTCGCTCTCGTGCTTTGCGCGCATTAACGAATATGGCTTCATCGAGAGCCCTTACCGCAAGGTGCAAAAGGGCGTAGTCATCGATGAGATCAAGATTCTGAATCCGGGCGACACCGATTATAAGGTGGGGGACATCGTGCGGCGGCAGGACGCCGACGAGAGCAACCGCAAGCTCGGGGCGAAGAAGCAGCCGGCTGAGTTCGAAGCCCATTGCGAGTATCTGTCCGCCTGGGAAGAAGACAAGTGGACGGTGGCGCAGGCCAACGTGGAGCTGGATGAGAAGGGCCGCATTGTGCCCGACCTTTCCAACGCCCGGCAGGCCGGCAACTTCGTACTCAAGTCGCGCGATGAGATCGAATATATCGACGTCAGTCCCAAGCAGCTCGTCTCGGTGGCCGCCAGTCTGATTCCGTTCCTGGAGAACGACGACGCCAACCGCGCGCTGATGGGATCGAACATGCAACGCCAGGCCGTGCCGCTGCTGCGCGCCGACGCTCCTTATGTGGGCACCGGCATGGAGTATGTAACGGCCCGCGATTCCGGCGCCGTGGTGCTGTGCAAGCGCCCCGGCGTGGTGGATTCGGTGGACTCCGAACGCATCATCGTTCGTGTGGAAGGTGCGGCCCATGAAGGCCAGCTTTCTCGCGAAGTGGGCGCGGATATCTACCAGCTCACCAAGTTCAAACGGTCGAACCAGAATACCTGCATCAACCAGAAGCCGATTGTGCGGGTGGGGCAGCGGATTCCCAAAGGCGCGGTGCTGGCGGACGGTCCCTGCACCGACTTCGGGGAACTGGCGCTGGGACGCAATGTGCTGGTAGCGTTCATGCCGTGGCGCGGGTATAACTTCGAAGACGCCATCCTGGTAAGCGAGAAGCTGGTCAAGGAAGACTACTACACTTCGATCCACATTGAAGAGTTCGAGATCGAAGCCCGCGACACCAAGCTTGGGCCGGAAGAAATCACGCGCGATATTCCGAATATCGCGGATTCTTTCCTGCGCAACCTGGACGAGAGCGGCATTATCCGCATCGGCGCCACGGTGAAGCCGGGCGACATTCTGGTGGGCAAAGTGACGCCCAAGGGCGAAACCCAGCTCACTCCCGAAGAGAAACTGCTGCGTGCGATTTTCGGCGAAAAGGCCGGCGACGTGAAGGATGCGTCGCTCTACTGCCCGCCGGGAATCGAAGGCACCATCGTCGATTGCAAGATTTTCTCGCGCAAGGGGCAGGAGAAGGACGAGCGTTCCAAGTCGATTGAGGAATCGCAGATCCAGCGCCTGCAGCGCAACCTGCAGGACGAAATCCGCATCCTGACCGACGAGCGCGCCAAGCGTCTCAGCAACCTGCTGGAAGGCAAGAAGCTGCTGGCCGACCTGCACGACGAGAAGACCAACAAGCGCCTGCTTTCCAAAGACACCGACCTGACGCGCGACCTCATCGAGAAGATGAAATCGCGCGACCTCAAGCGCATGCGCCTGGCCAACAAGGAGCCGCGCCTGAACGAGCAGATCGACGAAATCGAAGAGATGACGTCGCGCCAGATCGCGGTGCTCGAAAAAATCACCGACGAAAAGATCGCCAAGCTGCGCAAGGGCGACGAGTTGCCTCCCGGCGTAATCAAGCTGGTGAAGGTCTACATCGCCATGAAGCGCAAGCTTTCGGTGGGCGATAAGATGGCCGGCCGCCACGGTAATAAGGGCGTGATCGCGCGCATCTTGCCGGACGAAGACATGCCGTATCTGCCCGATGGGACCCCGGTGGAGATCGTGCTCAATCCCCTGGGCGTACCTTCCCGTATGAACGTCGGTCAGATTCTGGAGACCCACCTTGGATGGGCCGCCAAAGCGCTGGGCGTGCAGTTTGCGACTCCGGTGTTCGACGGCGCTACTGAGAAGGAAATCAAGAAATCGCTGGCGGAAGCCAAGCTGCCGAGTTCCGGTAAGACCGCGCTGTTCGACGGTATGACCGGGACGCAGTTCGAGCAGCCGGTGACGGTGGGCTACATCTACATGATGAAGCTCTCGCATCTGGTGGACGACAAGATTCACGCCCGGTCGATTGGACCGTACTCGCTGATTACGCAGCAGCCCCTGGGCGGCAAGGCGCAATTCGGCGGACAGCGTTTCGGCGAAATGGAAGTCTGGGCGCTGGAAGCTTATGGCGCCGCTTACATTCTGCAGGAGCTGTTGACGGCCAAGTCGGACGACGTGTACGGCCGCGCCAAGATCTACGAAGCCATTGTGAAGGGCGAGGCTGCCATCGAGCCCGGCGTCCCTGAATCGTTCAACGTTCTCATTCGCGAATTGCAGTCTCTCTGTCTCGATGTGGAATTGATGAAGAAGCCGCGCGAAGTGCCGGATACGGCGCTCGCGGCCGACTAAAACAAGAATGGGCCACGGATGAACACGAATGAACGCAGATAAGAGTCCTTATCGGTGTTCATCCGGGGCTAATAACAGTTTTCGACGGGAGGGTTAATTATGAGATCTTCACCCTATGATCGAGCGAATTTGATCGCGGATTTCGATTCCATCCGCATTTCTCTGGCGTCACCGGAAAAGATCCGGAGCTGGTCGCACGGAGAGGTCACCAAGCCGGAGACCATCAATTACCGTACTTTTAAACCGGAGCGCGACGGACTTTTCTGCGCCCGGATATTCGGACCGACGCAGGATTGGGAATGCTTGTGCGGCAAGTACAAGCGCATGAAACACCGCGGCGTGATTTGCGACAAGTGCGGTGTGGAAGTTACCCTGGCGCGTGTCCGCCGCGAACGCCTGGGCCATATCGAACTGGCCAGCCCGTGCTCGCACGTATGGTTCTTCAAGGGCCTGCCCAGCCGCATCGGCCACCTGCTCGATATCACCCTCCGCGAACTCGAGCGCGTGCTCTATTTCGAAGCTTACGTGATCGTATCGCCGGGCGAAGTGGAGGCACTTTCGCAAGGCGAAGTGATCACCGACGAACGCAAGCGCCAGCTCGACCAGGAATTCCCCGGTAAGTTCATCGCCATGATGGGCGCCGAGGGCATCAAGGAACTGCTGAAGAAGGTCGACGTGGAAGCTCTCAGCGAAGAGATCCGCGAGAAGATGAAGACCGAGCAGTCGGTGCAGAAGAAGCTGAAGTACGCCAAGCGCCTGCGCGTGGTGGAATCGTTCCGCAAATCGGGCAATAAACCGGAGTGGATGATTCTCGATGTGATCCCGGTAATTCCCCCGGAACTGCGCCCGCTGGTGCCGTTGGATGGCGGACGGTTCGCCACTTCCGATCTCAACGACCTTTACCGCCGCGTGATCAACCGCAACAACCGGTTGAAGAAGCTGATCGAGTTGCATGCGCCGGACGTCATTGTGCGCAATGAAAAGCGCATGCTACAGGAAGCGGTGGACGCGCTGTTCGATAACGGCCGCCGCGGCCGCGTGCTGCGCGGGGCCAATAATCGCCCGCTCAAGTCCCTCTCCGACACACTCAAAGGCAAGCAGGGCCGCTTCCGCCAGAACCTCCTCGGAAAGCGCGTCGACTACTCCGGCCGTTCGGTCATCGTGGTCGGTCCCGATTTGAAGCTCCATCAGTGCGGGCTTCCCAAGAAGATGGCGCTCGAGCTATTCAAACCGTTCATCTATCACCGCCTGGAGCAGCGCGGCCACTGCACCACCATCAAGCAGGCTAAAGAACTCGTCGAGCAGCAGGATCCGGTGGTTTGGGACATCCTCGAAGAGGTGATCAAGGATCACCCCATTCTGCTCAATCGCGCTCCCACGCTGCACCGTCTCGGCATTCAGGCGTTCGAGCCCGTGCTGGTGGAAGGCAAGGCCATTAAGCTGCACCCGCTGACCTGCACCGCTTTCAACGCCGATTTCGACGGCGACCAGATGGCCGTTCATATCCCGCTGTCTCCGGAAGCGCAGATCGAAGCGTCGACCCTGATGCTTTCGGCCAACAATATTCTGTCGCCGGCGCATGGCGGACCGATCGCCATCCCCACGCAGGACATGGTGCTGGGCTGCTACTACCTCACCAAAGCGCGTCCCGGCGCCAAGGGCGAAGGCCGCACCTTCGCTTCCACCGACGACGTGCTGATCGCGCTCGAAATGGGCGAAGTGGAAACGCTCACCCCCATCAAGCTGCGCTACACCGGCAGAGTGATCGATCTGGTGCACGCGTTCGACACCCAGAACGTGATCCATACTGAGCCCATCGAGTTCATCAAGCAGTACATGGAAACCACTGTGGGCCGCGTGATCCTCAACGATCACCTGCCGCAGGATATGCCCTACATTAACGGCCTCCTGAAGAAAAAGGGCCTGGCCGCGCTGGTGCAATACTGCTACCTGAAGTTCGGTTTGCATGTGACCGTGCAGATGCTGGATGAAGTGAAGAACCTGGGCTTCCTCTATGCGACGCGCGCCGGCATTTCGATCGGCATCGACGACATGGTGGTGCCCGCCGAGAAGGCCGGCCTGGTCCGCGAAGCGGAACGGGAAGTGGTCAACGTAGAGAGCCAGTATCAGGACGGCGCCATCACCCACGGCGAGCGCTACAACAAGATCATCGAAATCTGGTCGAAGGTAACGGAACGCGTTTCCGACGAGATGATGGCGGCGATGGAAGAGGACGACCGCACCGGCCGCTACCTCAACCCGATTTACATCATGGCCGACTCCGGCGCGCGCGGTTCCAAGCAACAGATCCGCCAGCTTTCCGGTATGCGCGGTTTGATGGCCAAGCCCTCGGGCGAGATCATCGAGACGCCTATCACCGCCAACTTCCGCGAAGGCCTCAACGTGCTGCAGTACTTCATCTCCACGCACGGCGCCCGTAAGGGATTGGCCGATACGGCTTTGAAGACGGCCGATTCGGGCTATCTGACGCGCCGTCTGGTGGACGTGGCGCAGGACGTGATCATCACCGAAAACGACTGCGGCACCACCGAAGGCATTTACGTGGAGCCGATCATCGAATCGGGCGAAATCATCGAGCCGTTGCGCGACCGCATTGTGGGCCGCATGCCGCTTGAAGATCAGAAGGACTACGAAGGCAACCTGATCGTGGGCGTGAATCAGGAAATCACCGAGGACCTGGCGGCGGCTATTCAGGCGGCCGGTATCGAGCGCGTGAAAATTCGCTCGGTGCTCACCTGCGAATCGAAGCGCGGTGTGTGCGTCGCCTGCTACGGCCGCAATCTGGCCACCGGCCGGCTGGTGGAGCGCGGCGAAGCGGTGGGCGTAATCGCGGCGCAGTCCATCGGCGAACCGGGAACGCAGTTGACCATGCGTACGTTCCACATCGGTGGGACCGCGACGCGAATCAGCGAGCAGTCCACGCAGGACGCCAAGTCCGACGGGTTCGCCCGTTATATGGGCATCCAGACCGTCCGCAGTAAGACCAACGAAATCATCTCCATGAACCGCCTGGGCATTATGGCGGTGGTGGACGATAAGGGCCGTGAAAAGGAGCGCTACCCGGTGGTATACGGCGCGCGCGTCCTGGTGGAAGACGGCGCCCCGGTGAAGAGCAACCAGATCCTGCTCGAATGGGATCCCTACACCTTCTCGATCCTGACGGAAGTCAGCGGTGTGATCCACTATAAGGACCTCATCGACGGGCTCACCTTGCAGGAACAGGTGGACGAAGTCACCGGTATGTCGCAGCTTGTGGTCACCGATTCTCCCGATGAGAAGCGGCAGCCGCAAATTGTGGTGCGGCCGGAAGGCGCGACGGGTTCGCGGTCGGAAGCCAAGAAGTACCTGATGCCGACCCACGCTCACCTGATGGTACGCGACGGTGAAGAAGTCCACGCCGGCGACGTAGTGGCGAAGATCCCGCGCGAAACCACCAAGACGAAGGACATCACCGGCGGTCTGCCGCGCGTGGTGGAACTGTTCGAAGCGCGCAAGCCGCGTGAGACGGCCATCATCGCCGAGATCAACGGCACCGTGAAGTACGGCGAAGTATCCAAGGGGCAGCGCAAGATCTACGTCGAAGGCGACGAAGGCGAAAAGCGCGAGTACGCCCTCCCCCGCGGCGTGCATATCAACGTTCAGGAAGGCGAGCGCGTGAAAGCGGGCGAGCCTCTCATGGACGGACCTCGCAATCCGCACGACATCCTGGATGTGCTCGGTGAGAAGGAACTGCAAAAGTACCTGGTCAACGAGATTCAGGAAGTGTACCGGTTGCAGGGTGTGAATATCAACGACAAGCACCTGGAAGTCATCTCCCGCCAGATGATGCGCTGGGTGAAGGTCGAAGATATCGGCGATACCGAATTCCTGCCGGAAGAAGTGGTCGACAAGTTCAAGTTCCGCGCAGAGAATCTCAAGACTTCGGAAGCGGGCGGCCGTCCGGCGCAGGGTAAAGCGATGCTGCTGGGCATCACCAAGGCGTCGCTCTCCACCGATTCGTTCATCTCCGCGGCCTCCTTCCAGGAGACCACGCGCGTACTCACCGAAGCCGCCATCAACGGCAAGGTGGATTACCTCCGCGGGTTGAAGGAGAACGTGATCATGGGACGCCTGGTTCCGGCCGGCACCGGCATGGAGTATTACCGCCGGGTGAAGATCGCGGGCGAGGACGTGGTGGAAGAAGCACCGGTCGAGCCGGCAGCAGACCAGATCCCGGGTTACGACGAAGAGACTCGCTTGCAATACGCCGGCGGGCTACCGGAAGATACAGGCGAAGAAACGCTGGCCGAGTAAAAAATCCGATCGGAAAGCGTGGGGTATCCTTGGCAACAGGGATACCCCATTTTTTGTTTATGGCGAGCGCAGATCGCAACTCGCCCACTGGCATGCCCGGCGTGACGATCGAAGTCCCCAAACTCTCGAATCGCGCATATCCTAAGTAATCCCGCGTCCCATAACTCATGCCTGACTTGTGATAGCCGCCGGCAGCGTTCACCCTATAATTGGCTGACCATGCCCGCGCATCATTTCATGCTCGCCGACCTTGCAGGGTGCGTGGCCGCGGTGTGCCTCTTTCCGCTTTTTGTCCTGCTGCCGGGGTTCGCCCTCGGCTGGCTGACCGGCCTGTTCGACTTCCGCCGGCGCACATTCGCCTTCCAACTCGCGCTTAGCGTACCGCTCGCCATGGCGATCTGCCCAGCCGTCACCTACCTCGCCATGCGCTTCGGGTCGATGACCGCGGTGTGGGCCATCTACGCTGTGTCGTGGATGTACGCGCTGGCGGTGGCGGTGCGGCGGCCGATGTCGCTCGCGCCTTACACGCGTGTGGTGGCGTGCTTCCTCGGCGCGTGGGCAGCCATCGCCATCCTCTCGCTCATCGATCTGCAAATCGGCCATCGCGCCTGGTATCCAGCGGCCGCGTGGGATTATGCGGTGCGCACGCAATTCATCCATTCCATCGCCGTGACCGGGGTTCCACCGGCGAATCCTTATTTCTTTCCCGGCCACACGGTGGCGCTCCGCTACCATTACTTCTGGCTGCTGCTCTGCGCCATGGTGGATCTGGCGGGCGGCCCTTTCGTCAGCGCGCGCCATGCCTGGATCGCGGGTACGGTGTGGTGCGGCGCCGGCCTGATGGCGTCTGTCGCCCTCTGCTTCCGCCTGCTTTGCTATCGCGGACCGCAGACGTTCCGCCGCCGCGCGGTCATCGGCATTCTGCTGCTGGGCGTCACCGGGCTCGACATCCTGCCACAGGCGGTGCTATGGGTGCTGCAATTCACGGGCATGCATGCTGTCCGCCCCGCGATGGAATGGTGGAACGAGCAGGTGGATGGCTTCGTCTACAGCGCGCTCTGGGAGAGCCACTACCTCGCCGGCCTGGTGGCCTGTATCGTGGCTTTCCTGATTCTCCACGCCGCCGCGGAACAGGCCAGCGTGCGCGCGCGTGTGGGGCACGTGCTGCTGGCGGGCATCGCGCTGGCCACCGCGTTCGGCTCCGCCATTTATGTGGCGTTCGTCTTCGGCCTTTTCCTGATCGCCTGGACGCTCTTCGCGCTGGTGAGGCGCTGGTGGAGCGATGCCGCGATTCTGATCGCTACCGGCGCCGCTGCGCTGGCGTTGGCGTTCCCGTTTGCGACTTCCCTGCGCGGACCTGCCGAAGGAGGTGCGCCCGTCCAAGTCTGGGTCCGTCCATTCTCGCCGCTCGACGGACTCCTCCGAGGTGAAGGCATAGGCGGCTGGACACTGCCGCTTGCCGACGCGCTCGCGCTGCCACTGAATTACTTTCTCGAACTCGGAGTCTTCTTGGCCGCGGCGCTGCTCTGGTGGAAACTCCACCGGGCGCGCCGCAAGCCGCTTACGCGCGCGGAATTGGCGCTGTGGATGATGATCGCGGTCAGCGTCACTATCTGCACGTTCCTGCGCTCGTCGGTCATCGGCAACAACGATCTCGGATGGCGCGGATTCCTAATCGCGCAGTTCGCGCTGCTGCTGCTGTCGGTGGATGTGCTCGCGGAGCTTCGCGAACAGCGTGCGTTCCTCGCCGTCCTGCTGGTGCTCGGCGCTGCCGGGTCGGCTTATGAGGTCGGCATCAATCGGTTCTATGCGCCGCTGGCCGATGGTGGAGCCGTGCCGCTTTTCTCCTGGCTCGCGCCCGACCGGCACGCGGGCGAACGAAATTACGCCTATCGCGAAGCCGGCGAGTGGGTTGTTGCCGCGACGCCGCCCGATGGCATGGTGCAGTTCAATCCACGGATCGCCCAGCAGAATACCCCGGCTCTGCTCTATTTTGGGCGCCCCAGCATTGCCGCGGACGAGAATTGCATGAGCACCTTCGGCGGCGATCCGGCGCTGTGTCCCGCCTTGATCGCCGCGCTGGACCCCAATTACCCGAAGGCTGGAGCGCCTGCGGCATCCGGCCTGGACGCCGTCTGCCGCGCACTCCCCATTCGCTTCCTCACGGCGGACGACACGGACCCGGCATGGAGCGATGGCGGAAGCTGGGTGTGGACCGAGACGCCGGCGTTCGCCAATCGCTACGTGCGCATTTTCCGCTGCCGCTGAGCGGACTCTCTCGCGCGGGCCGCCGCTCCGTGCTACCGTACATCAAAGTGATCGAAGTCGAACATCTTCGCAAAACGTACGGCGCGCTCACCGCTGTCGACGACATTTCGTTCACCGCGCGCTCCGGCGAAATTTTCGGCCTGCTTGGACCGAACGGCGCGGGTAAGACCACTACCATCGGATGCATTTCGGGACTCCTCACGCCCACCGCCGGCCAGGTCCGCATGATGGGCCACGACGTGGTCCGCGAAGGCCCCGCGGCGCGCCGCCTGCTCGGCGTGGTGCCACAGGAAATCTCGCTCTACGACGATCTTTCCGCCATCGAGAATCTCAGCTACTGGGGCGGTACGCAGGGATTGCGCAATCCTCTGCTGCGCCAGCGGATCGACGAAGTGCTCGCTCTCACCGGGCTGGCCGACCGCGCGCGCGAACAGATCAAGAACTTCAGCGGCGGCATGCGGCGGCGTCTCAATTTTGCGTGCGGCATCGTGCATCAGCCGAAAGTTCTGCTGCTCGATGAGCCTACGGTTGGCGTCGATCCGCAGAGCCGTGTTCGCCTGCTCGACCTGGTTCGCGATCAGGCAAAATCCGGCGCATGCGTGCTCTACACCACGCATTATATGGAAGAGGCCGAGTCGCTTTGCGACCGCCTGGCCATTGTCGACCATGGCAAGATCATCGCCGCCGGCACGCTCACCGAACTGCGCGCGCTCCTCGCCGAGCACGACTTGCTGCGTCTCTCGGGCGTCTTTCCCGGCGGCGCCGCACGGTCGGCGCTCGCCGCCCTGGATCGCATCGAGATATTGCAGGCCGACGATAACCTGCTGGTGCTCTCGCTACCCGAAGCGTCGCGCCGCCTGCCGGCCATCTTTTCCACGATTGCGTCCGCTGGGGGCGAAGTGCGCGCCACCAATCTCACGCAACCCAGCCTGGAGAGCCTCTTCATCAAGCTCACCGGAAAAGAGCTGCGCGAGTAGCCATGCGCTTTCTAGCCGTCAGCCTGCGAAAGGATTGGGCTCGCGTGCGCCGCGACCCGTCGCAGTTCGCCATCGCCCTGGGCATCCCGCTGGTGCTGGCGTTGTTGATGAGTCTGGTGTTCGGCCGGACGCCCGCCGCTCCGCACGGCGTCCTGCTGCTGGCCGATGAAGACAACAGCTTCGCCAGCGCGCGTTTTCTCGAGGGCTTTCATCGCGATCCGCTCGACAAGATGATCGCCATCGAGAAAGTCACGCGGCAGGACGGACGGGCGCGCATCGATCGCGGCGACGGGTCGGCGTTCCTGCTGCTTCCCAAAGGCTTGCAGCAGGCGTTCCTGACGGACCAGCCGTGCCGCCTGGAGTTGTACACCAACCCTTCGGAGCGCATCCTGCCGCAGATGATCCGCGAGACGATGCTCCTGACGGTAGACGCCGCCTCCTACTTCCGCCGCGCCGGCGGAACTCCGCTGATCGAAGTGGAGAACGTGGCAGTGCAAGAAGCAAAACCCGCGCGCAGTTTCGCGACCGTGTTTCTGCCCAGCATGCTCTTCATGAGCCTGCTGTTTCTCGCCAGCAGCAGCGCTATCGATATCTGGAAGGAGCGGACGCAAGGCACGCTGCGCCGCACTGCCGGCAGCCCTGTCTCGCTCACCGCATATCTTTCGGCGCGCGTGATCTTCATCGCGCTCATGTATGCCGTGGTGGCGATTGTAGGACTGGCGGCGGCGCAGCGCTTCGCCGGCATGGCAGTGCCCAATCTGCCGGTGGCGGCGCTTTGGCTCACGTTCGTGGGCACGGTCTTCTACTTGCTGTTTCTCTGGATCTCGGTGCTGCCGCCCACGCAGCGCGCCGCCAGCGTGCTCGCCAACCTGCTGATCTTTCCGCTGGCAATGCTGGGCGGGTGCTTCTTTCCGTTCGAATGGATGCCGCAGTGGATGGTCTCGATCGGCCGCCTCACTCCCAACGGGTGGGCGCTGATGGAATTTCAGGCCATCCTCGATCGTGCCGCGGACCCCGTGCAACTCGCCACGTCCACCGCGGCAATGGCGGCCTTCGGGGCGGTGGCATTTCTGTTCGTTCTGCGCCGGGCGCGCAGCTTTGCGGTCTGAGAGTCTATGCTACGCGACGCCCTCTATATCGCCCGCATGGATGCCCGCTACCTGCTTTCGCGCCGTGAGACTATCATTTGGACGTTCGTGATGCCGGTGGCGTTTTTCTATTTCATCGGCACCATCAACGGCCGCAACAACTCCGCCACCACGCTCGATCCCATCGCGGTCAGCGCGCCCGCGGACGCCGGATTTCTGGCCGACGAACTGGCGCGGCGTCTCACCGCCGATGACTTCCGCGTGGTTCGTACCCACTCCCCGGAGGAGTTTGCGAAATACGGGCGCCGCCTCGAAATTCCCGCGGGATTCACCGATTCCGTGCTCGCCGGCCATCCCATGAAGGTGAAGTTCACGCGCTCCGGCGGCGATCTCGATACCTCCTTCGACCAGTTGCGCCTGTCGCGCGCCGTCTATACGCTGCTCGCCGACCTGAGCACCACCCGCGCCAGCGGCGCTGTCCCCACACCGGAAACGTTCGCCGCATTAGCGGCCCAGCCGCGCAAACTCACGCTCGCTGTACACTCCGCCGGCAAGCGCGTGGAAGCCCCGAGCGGTTACGAGCAGTCCGTTCCCGGGATCATGGTGATGTTCACCATGCTGGTGCTCTTCACCAGCGGCGCCGTGACCCTGACAATCGAACGCCGCAGCGGAATTCTGCGCCGCCTGGCGACCTCTCCTATGCCACGAGGTGCAGTTGTGCTGGGCAAGTGGGGCGCGCGCATGGCGGTGGGCGGTATCCAGATCGCATTCGCCATGCTCACGGGAAGCATTCTGTTTCACGTCAACTGGGGGCCGAATCTCACGGTCGTCCTGTTCACCATGCTGGCTTATGGCGCGCTGGCCGCCGCGCTCGCCATGCTGCTCGGAAATTTCGGCGGCGCGGAGGGACAGGTGATCGGGCTCGGCGTGATCCTCACCAACGTGATGGCCGGCTTGGGCGGCTGCTGGTGGCCCATCGAAGTCACACCGCCGTGGGCGCAGAAACTTGCGCTGTTTCTGCCCACCGGCCTCACCATGAACGCGCTTCATAAGCTGGTCAACTTCGGCGCGCCGCCGTCCGCCGTGGTCCCGCATCTGGCGGTGCTTTCGTTCACGGCGGCGATCGCTCTCTACGCCCTCTCACGCCGGTTCCGGTTCGAATAACGCGGCGGACGACGGTGGGCGCCTTCGTCCCCTGCATTGTTTGCCTTCCCGGGACAGCGCTGTTCCTCCCTGCGATGCGCTCGTTCGAGTATGGTATTCCGGTAGAATAAGAAACCGCTGGAGAGCGCGGCGATGGAGTTTGAGCAACCGCAAGTCACGAGGCTTCTACACCAGCTCAGTGGGGGCGACCGCGAGGCTTTCGATTCCCTGATGCCGGTGGTCTACGGGCAACTTCACAAGCTGGCGTCGCGCTGCCTGCAGGCGGAGCGGCCAGGCCACACATTGCCGGCCACCGCCCTCATACACGAAGCCTACATGAAGCTGGTAGAGGTCGAAATCGCCTGGGTCGATCGCGTTCATTTCTATGCGGTGGCGGCCCGCGTGATGCGTCGCATTCTGCTCGACCATGCCAAGGCAAATCATCGTCAAAAGCGCGGCGGCGATGCTGCCCGCGTGCCCATCGATGAGGCCCTGATCGTGGGAGCGCAGATTCCGGAGGCCATCGTCGACCTGGACGAAGCCCTCACCCGCCTGGCGGTACACGACCAGCGCAAGAGCGACATCGTCGAGCTATTATTTTTCGGTGGGCTCACCTATGAAGAGACCGCCGCCGCTCTCGCAACTTCACCCGCAACCGTCCATCGCGAATTGCGAATGGCCAAGGCCTGGCTTCATCGCGAACTGACCCAGAGCGCCTCATAAGGAGAGTATCGGTGGCCACACCGGGGCAACAACAGGATCGCTGGAAGCTGGTGGAGGACATCTTCCAGGCCGCGTTGGATATGGAGCCCCCGCGCCGTCCGGAATATCTGGCTGCGCGCTGCGGCGACGATGCGGAACTCCGCCGCGGAGTGGAATCGCTGCTGGAGTCGGCAGACCGAACGCTCGGTTTTCTGGTGAATCCCATTCAGGAGGCAGCCGAGGCCGCCACCGTATCCACCGCGGCCGGCCGCCGAATCGGACCGTACGAAATTCTGCGGCCGTTAGGCGAGGGCGGCATGGGCAGGGTATTTCTGGCGTCACGCGCCGACGAACACTACCAGCGCCAAGTGGCTATTAAGGTGATGCACGGGGCGCTCGGAGCCAGCGAGTCCATGCAGGCGCGCTTCCGTGCGGAGCGCCAGATTCTCGCGAATCTCGACCATCCCAACATCGCACGCCTCCTGGATGGGGGAGTAGTCGCGCTCGACGGGCCAGCCGGTTCGCAGGCCGCGCCCTACCTCGTAATGGAATACGTGGACGGGGTGTCGATCGACCGGTATTGCCGCGAACGCAGGCTCTCGATTGAAGATCGTCTCCGCCTCTTTCTGGTGGTCTGCGCCGCCGTCGAGTATGCCCATCACAATCTGGTGGTGCATCGCGATATCAAGCCGGCCAACATCCTGGTATCCACCGCCGGCGTTCCGAAGCTGCTGGATTTCGGAATTGCCAAACTGCTGGATGGCGAATTCGGAGACGGCGCTGTGGCACACACGCGCGCCAGCGAACGTCTGATGACGCCCGAGTATGCCAGCCCCGAACAGATTCGCGGCGAAACCGTCACCACTTCTACTGACGTGCATGCGCTGGGCTTGCTGCTCTATGAGCTGCTGGCCGGCCAGCGACCCTACCGGGTGGCCACCAAGAGCCCCTTGGAAGTCGCGCTGCTGATTTGCGAGCGAGACCCCAAGCTGCCCAGCAGTATGGCGGCCGGCGATCCCGAGACTTCTGCCGACGCGCACCAGCTAAAGGGCGATCTCGACAACATGGTGTTGATGGCGCTGCGCAAGGAGCCGAATCGCCGCTATCCTTCGGTGGCGCAATTGGCGGCGGACGTACGCGCGTATCTGGAAGGCTATCCGCTGGCGGCGCGCACCGGCAACTTCACCTATCGTGCCCGAAAATTTGTGCACCGGCACAAACTTGGCGTGGCGGCCGCAGTGTCCGCGGTGCTCACGCTCATCGGCTTCTCAATCGCTATGGGAGTGCTGGCGCGGCGCGCCACGCGTGAGCAGGAGCTCGCGCAACGCCAGGCGCAATTTCTGTCGGATATGTTCCAGGCATCGACACCGGAGCAGGCGCGCGGGCGCACCGTCAGCGCGCGCGATCTGTTGGATCGCGGCGCCGCCCGCATCGACCGGGAGCTGGCTGGCGAGCCTGAGGTTCGCGCTTCCCTGCTGGAGAACATCGCGGGTGCGTACAACAGCCTGGGAGTGTTGGACCAGGCCGAAACGCTGGCTCAGCGCTCCTACGATTTGAAGGTGCGGCTCAATGGCGCCATGAGCCCTGCAACTGCCAGCGCGCTTAACTTACTGGCTACCGTGATCCGTTTGCGGGGCGAATATCAGAAGGCCGAACCACTGTTCCGCCGCCTCGTCGCGATCCAGCAAAAGGCTCGCGGCGAGGACGATGTCGACACCTCCGTCGCCCTGGGGAATTTGGGCGAGTGCCTCTACCTGGAGAACAAAGACGGCGAGGCCGAAACCAAGCTGCGCGCGGCGCTCGCCATCCAGGATAGGCACGAACGCGATCGTAGCGCCGGCAATCGCAACTATCTCGCCCTGTTGCTGGAGCGGAAGGGCGCATACCCCGAGGCGAAAACACTGCTTCGCGAGGCGGCCGACATCGACGGCCGTACGCGCGGAATCGATAGCCCGGATTACGCGCGCACGCTCCACAATCTCGGCAGCGCATATCTCGATTCCGGCGATCTGAAAAACGCCGAAATCAAACTGCGCGAAGCGCTCGCCATCCGCAGGAAGGTTCTGGGCAACAATCATCCCGATCTTTTTTACGGCCTGAACAATCTCAGCCTGGTTCTGCTCACTAAAGGCGACTGGGCCGGTTCCGAGCAATTAGCCCGTGAGGCTCTGGCATTGACGCAACGGGTGCTGGCGCCCGAACATCCGCAGATCGCCGCCGCGCACAATGGACTGGCCCGCGTGTTGGAGGCACAAGGCAAATTCGCGGAGGCCGAGCAACAATATCAAGAAGCGCTCGACGTGATGCGCAGCGCCAGGCAGTCCGGGGGGTGGATCGCCAGCCAGATCAATATGAACCTCGGCATACTGGAACTCGACCGCGGGCGATACGCGGAAGCCGAGAATCGCTCCCGGCAATCGCTTGAGAATTTCCGCAAACTCGGCGGTGACGACACGCCGCTCTACTCCAATGCGCTCATCGAAGTGGGCGAAGTTCGCCTCTTGCAAGGCGATGCCGCCGGCGCCGAGCCGTTATTGCGCCAGGCGTTGAAAATCCGCCAGGAGAAGTACCGGGCCGGGCACGCCGCCATCATCCTGGCGGAAACCAGGCTGGGAGAATCGCTGGTGGCCGAACACAAATTCGCCGAGGCCGAGCCCATTCTGCGCCAGGCTGTCTCCGCCGCCCGCGGCGCTGAGTTTCCTCTGGCGGCCTGGCAGGTAGCCGAACCGGAAAGCGCGCTAGCCGCGTGCCTGGCCGCGTCAGGACATAGCGCCGAGGCTGAACAGCTCGAAGCCGCCAGCCGCGGCGGCCTGCAGCAAGATCCCCGGAATGTATTCCGCCGCCCCGCGTCCGAACGTCTCGCCGTAAAAAAGTTTTGATCGGCCTGAGGGAATCGCCCGCACTCCGTCGCTTACCAGAGTGAAGAAGGAGCGACAATGACTGCCAAATATATTCTGCCAATGTTTCTCGCCGCGTTCACCATGACCAACGCGGCGAAGGCCACCACCATTTTCAACTTCGATAGCGACAATTTGGGCACGACAACGAGTTTTACGGACACCGTCAACGGGCTCTCTGCCACCTTTTCAAGCGCCGCCGACCCCGGCGGCTTCGTGATCTACAGCAGCATGTTCGTCACGCTTACCGGAAACGTGCTGGGCGATCCCGGACCGGCCGGCATCGATGGCCTTGCTCTCGATATCGCCTTCAACAGCGATCTCAACGCCATCGATCTTAGTTTCGCCACGGCCGACTTCGGCACGCCGTCGCCGGTGACGTTGACCGCCTATGAAAATTCCACCCTGGTTGGCGCGAATACCCTCAGCGGGATGTTCATCGGCAGTTCGCTGTTCCCCGAGGGCGAGATCGCCTTCGACGGCGCGACATTTAATAACGTTGTGATTTCCTCATCCGCGATGGATTTTGCCGTCGACAACATTGCAGTCTCTTCGGTCCCCGAACCAGGCCCGTTTACGCTGGTTGCCGGCGGTATCGCATTACTCGCCATAGGCTCATTGCGCCGAACACCCGCGCTGGGCCGGCGTTAGCTTTCCACTCGACTTCCCACTTACACAAGGAGAAAACAATCATGAAACTATACGTGTCTCTATCCGCAACCGTCTTCGCTCTGTTCACCGCCAATCTGGCGTCCGCCCAGGGCATCTTCCCGCTCTTCCCGAGCGTGGTCTCCACCGTTCCGTCCAATGGCGACGTGAACCCTTACGGTGTCGCCATCGTACCCAAGACGCTGCAAGCGGGTGGCGGTATCCAATCCGGCGATATTCTGGTTTCCAATTTCAATGACTCTAATAACCTGCAAGGCAGAGGCACTACCATCGTGCGGGTAACGCCCGCGGGCAACGTCTCCACGTTTTTCACCTCGCAACAACAGGGATTGACGGCGGCACTGGGCGTCCTCAGCAACGGCTCGGTGCTCATCGGTAACCTGCCCACCGCGGACGGCACATCCGCCACCGTGAGCGCCGGGCAACTCTCTGTGCTGGACCGGTTCGGGGATTTTCTCGGCACGCTGGGGGGTGGCAGCATTAACGGACCCTGGGGCATGGCGGTTGACGATCTCGGCTCGAATGGCAGCGGTGTCGCCCACGTCTTCCTGTCGAACGTGCTGAACGGAACCATCTTGCGATTCGACATCACCTATAGCCCGAGCTTCCTTCAGGCAGGTGTAATCACCCTGGCCTCCGGTTTCAATCATCGGGTGGACCCCGCGGCGCTGGTGCTTGGCCCTTCCGGCATGGTCTACGACGCGGCGCACAATCGCCTCCTGGTAGCGTCGTCCTATGACAATGCGGTTTATCAGATCGCCAATGCCGCTACGGCAAGTGCGCAACAGAGCGCGGTCTATCTTTTCTCCAGCCAAACCTATCTGCACGGCCCTCTGGATATCGGCCTGCTGCCGAACGGCAACATCCTGGTGGCGAACAGCGACGGCTCGAATACCGATCCGAACCAGCCCAGCGAACTCGCGGAGTTCACCGCCGCCGGCGCCTTTGTAGACCAGATGCCGATCGACCCGAACAACGGCGGAGCGTTCGGCCTGGCAATCAAGAATTTCGGGTGGGGAACCTTCCAACTGGCGGCCGTGGACGACAACACCAACACACTGCACATCTGGACGTCGGTAATCCAGTAAGCCGCGCCAAGGGCATCCCGTCGCGCTTCGGCTTACTGCCGGAGCGCGACGCTGCTTTCGTGCCCAACGCTACGCTCCCTATGCGAGCAAGTAGCGCGTCAGCATTTCCTTCAGCTCATGCAGCACCGCGCGCCGCGCTTCCGGCGATTCCTGTTTGTAGGCGAACGCAATTACGCGATCGCCCGCCTCCGCCGCGATGCGGATCTTCAACTGCAAGCGCTTCCCCGGTTTCCATCCGCACTTGCTCACCAGCAGATCGCCCAAAATTCCGCCTGGGCCGGTGCGCGGATCGGACTGGCTTTCGCGCGTCCATTCGCTGATGTGGTTGCCGAGCGCCAGTTCGCGGAAGTGCGGGCGGCCATCGAGAAAGTCGATGTAGGCGTCGAGCACCCGGCCCAGCGATTTGCGCGGCGAAAAGATCAACTGCCGCGCGGTGAAGGCCCGTTCGATCTCGGCGCGAAACACTTCCAGTTCCCGCACCGCGATGGCGTCGAAGATTCCCTGGCGGTCGGAATAGAAGCGGTAGAGTGCGCCGACGGAGATTCCCGCCTGCTGCGCCACTCGGCTGGTGGTGATCTCTTCAAACGGGACGTGGCCAAGCAGGGAAGAGGCCGCATCGAGGATCTCCTCCACGGTCTTGTTGCTGCGCGCCTGCAGCGGCGTCCGTCGGCTGGCTGGGACTGTCATGGGCGATCCGAAACGCGAATGCGATTCGCATTCGTATCTCTGTATTTTGTATTATAGGAGATATGCCCGTCCCCGCGTCGCAGGCCTGGACTGTCGCCACCTACGTCCTCAAGCAGAAGCTCAAGGGCCGCAAACAATATCCGCTGGTCCTCATGCTGGAGCCCCTGTATCGCTGCAACCTGGCGTGCGCCGGCTGCGGGAAGATCCAATACCCGGGCCATGTTCTGAAGCGCGAACTGACTCCCGAGGAGTGCTTCAAAGCGGTAGAAGAATGCGGCGTACCCACGGTGGCGATACCCGGCGGTGAGCCGCTGATGCATCCGCGCATCGACGAGATCGTCCGCGGGCTGGTGGCGCGCAAGAAGTACGTCTACATGTGTACCAACGCGCTGCTGCTGAAAGAGAAGCTGCATCTCTTCACGCCCAGCAAGTACCTCACATTCTCCGTCCACATGGATGGCGAAAAGGAGCACCACGACCTTTCGGTGTGCAAGGAGGGCGGCTACGAAATCGCGCTCGAGGCCATGCGCGAGGCCGTGAAGCGCGGGTTCCGCGTCACCACCAACACCACCATCTTCGATGGCGCCGACAGCAAATCGGTGCGCGCGTTCTTCAGCCAGATGATGGACGCCGGCGTGGAAGGCATGATGCTTTCGCCGGGATATTCGTACGACAAGGCGCCCGACCAGCAGCATTTCAGCAATCGCGAATCGAACCAGTCGATGTTTCGCAAGCTGCTCTCCAATCGCAATCCGCGCTGGCAGTTCAATATGTCGCCGCTGTTTCTGGAATTCCTCATGGGCAAACGCACTCTGCCTTGTACCCCGTGGGGCATGCCGGGATACGGCATCTTCGGCTGGCAGAAGCCCTGCTACCTGCTGCAGGACGGCTATGCAGACAGTTTTCAGGAACTGCTGGACTCCACCGACTGGTCGAAGTACGGCTATGAATCGGGCAACGCCAAGTGCGCCAATTGCATGCTGCACTCGGGCTATGAGGCGTCGGCCGTAGACTACACGTTCTCGCTGAAAGGCATGGCCGCAACCGTGCGCGCTCTGCTCTTCTCGCGCTATCGCGACAAAGACGCAGCGCGCGAACTCGCGGCCGAGAAGCCGCAGCACGCTCTGGTGCAGATCGACGCTATCGCTCCGCGCCCCACGCTTACCGGCGCGGAGATCGCCGTACCGGCTCTCGTGGCGGAAGGCGTCGAGCAGGCTTTCGACTACCGCGGCGATGTGACCGTCACGCTCTTCAATGGCGAGAAGATCGAAGGCTATATCTTCGATCGCGAGCAGAAGGCGTCCACTCTGCGGATCATGACCAAGCCCGGACAGAAGCTGACCGTCCGCTACGCCGACGTATCGCAGTTATCCTTCACCGGCCGCGACATGGCCGATGGGCGAAGCTGGGAGGCCTGGATCCGTAAGTACGCGGAACGCAAGGCTGCCGGCGAAAAGAACATCGAATTGCTGCCCGAAGCGCTCGACTAGATCGACTTATCCCCCGGCAGCTTCGACATGGGCCGGCGCGGGCTCGCCCACGCGCACTTCCGAAAGCTCATGCACGATGTCCGCCGCCCAACGGTAGATGTTCTGCTCTTTCACCACGCGCCGCATGCGGCGCATTCGACGGATTCTTTCCTCCCGCTTCATCGTGAGCGCCTGGTGGATCGCGTCCCCCACCTGCTGAGTATCGTAGGGGTTCACCACGATGGCATCTTCCAGCTCGCGCGACGCGCCCGTAAACTGGCTCAGGATCAGAACGCCTCCGTCATCGTAACGTGACGCCACATATTCCTTGGCGACCAGGTTCATGCCATCGTGCAGCGACGTCACCATGCAGAGGTCGGCGGCGCGATAGAGTTCGCCGATCTCCTCATGGCTGTGATGGCGGTCGAGGAATGCGATGGGGTTCCAGTTGCGCGTGCCGAAGCGTTGGTTGATGCGCTGCACCTGCGCCGTCACTTCGTTCTGCAGGTCCTGATAGCGTTGGATGTGCGACCGGCTGGGCGCGCCCACCTGCACAAATGTGAACCGTTCCAGATAGTAGGGATGGTTTTCGAGGAAGCTCTCGATACCGCGCAGCCGCTCGGGAATGCCTTTGGTGTAGTCCAGCCGGTCAACGCCCACGCCGAACAGTTCGCCCTTCAGCCCCAGTCTCTTGAGCACGCAATCGGGCTCCGGTGCGGCCACTGGCGGCATATCCACCGTGGGCACGCTGATGGGGAACGGCCGCACCAGCGTGATACGCCCCCCGCGATTGATCGCAAACCGCTCCCATTCCAGCCGGCACTCCAGGGTGCGATCCACCGACTCCATAAAGTTATTGCAGTGCGACTGAATGTGGAAACCGATGAGGTCCGCGCCCAGCAGCCCTTCCAGCAGTTCGTCCTGCCATGGACAGATGGCGAACGCTTCGGCGTTGGGCCATGGGATGTGCCAGAAGATGCACACGCGCGCGTCCGGCCGCTTCTCTTTGATGAGGCGCGGCAGCAGCGCGAAGTGGTAGTCCTGCAGCAGCAGCACAGGATGCTCCGCGCCTTCCATCTCCTCCAGCGCGGCCTCGGCGAATTTCTGGTTTACGGCGCGATAGGCCTTCCAATCCTCAGCGCGGAAGATGGGGCGCGTGTGCGCGATGTGGCAGAGCGGCCAGAGCCCTTCGTTGGAGAAGCCCGAATAGAAACCGTCCTCTTCCTCTTTATCGAGAAAGACGCGGCGCAAGGTGTACTGCTGCGTGTCGGGCGGCACCCGTAGGCGGCCATGCGAATCGGCCGTTTCGCGATCGGCGTCCGCCGCGCCCTGCGCGATCCACGTGCCGTTGCAGGCGCGCAGAATCGGTTCGAGAGCGGTTACCAGCCCGCTCGCGGGGACTTTTACATCGACGGCGCTGCCACGCCGTACGTGCTCGTAGGGCTCGCGGTTGGAGACCACGAATAAGGGGCTATCGCTCAAAATGTGGCGGATGTAGACGCGTAATCGTTCCGCCGTCCAGCGTGCCTGCGCCGCGCCGCGCAGGCGCGCTTCCTCTTCCGCCGACGCCTGCGCGGCACGTAGACTGCTGGCCAGATTGCGCACTTCCATTGCCAGCGGACCGAAGCCGTCGTCCACCGGAAGCTCCATAGGTGACGCTGCGCGCCCGGCTCGCACTTCGCGCGCCCACTGCACCATCCGCGCGAGCGGCCGCATCATGCCCCAACGGACGATCAACAGCGTGATGCCTCCAATCAGGAGAATCTGAACCGCCAGCCGCAGCGCCGCGCCCCGCCAGATGGTGGAGATCTGGGAATCGATGTACCCGGCGTCATTGAAAATCGCCATGACGCTCACCACCGCGCCGCCATTCCAGACCGGCAGTGCGTAAACGTACAGCGGGTGGCTTTGGAAGCGAATGAATTCGCCGCGATTCTTACCGTGGAAGGCCGACTGTTCGACAGCCGCCACGCGCGGATCCAAGTTGCCGGCAAGGCCCGTCGTCATCGCGAGGGGGCTGCCATCGCGGCCGTAGACCGCGATTCCTTTTAAGTGTTCGCGATTCCCGAGCCGGTCCACCAGGCTCTGCAATTCGGACAGCGAGGCGGCCTGCAACTGCGCCACGTTCACCTCCAGACTCTCGCCCAGAAGTTCCGTACGGCGGCCCAATTCGCGCCGGCGGCCCTGATATTCCGCTTCTACCTGGTAGAAGGCGAACAGGGCGGAGACACAGGTGATGCCCGCAATCAGCCAAAGGGACAAACGGATACCCAGTCTCATGACTGCTGTTACTGAGCAATACTCTTGCCGAACTGAATCCGCTGGGCGACCTCGTCGAATTTCCACGCATACGGTAAGAACTTCGCGGAAATCCACGTAATTCATGGGGGTTCAGCTGCCTAAAGAGCTTTCTGATCGAGTGGCCCGGAAACTGCCTACGGGGATGTAACGATCGAGCGCGGCCGCGCAAGAAACGAATAGTCGCAGACAAGAATTGCAGGAGAAATCAAATGTCGAACCAATCGGACGGGAATCGCGGCTGGAGTATTCTTTGGAATGCTGCGATTGTAGTGGCGCTGATCGCTATCGCCGGGTTGTACATCAATAATCGCCAACTCGCCAACTCGCTGGCGCAGACCGATCAACATCAGCAGGAGCGAATCGCCAAGATCGAACAGGACATCGCGCAATCGAGCGCGGCCGCGGAGAAGAGCGTGGATGATCTCGCGCGGCACGCCGAAGATACCACCGCGCAGGTGGAAGCTCGCGCCAAACAAGAGTTACGAAAGGCCAACGCCAACCTGTCGGCCGCTATGGCGCGCCAGCAGCAGGACGAAGAGCAGCAGCGGCAGCAAGTGGCCGGCCAGTTGACCGATCTGCAGCAAGCCAACACCACGGCTAGCGCCAAGATTGGCGAAATCAACGATAACGTCACCGGCGTAAAGAGCGACGTGGCATCCACGCAATCGGAATTGCAGAAGACCGGCAGCGACCTCAAGCATGTCATGGGTGACATGGGTGTGATGAGCAGCCTCATCGCTACCAACGCGAACCAGCTCAAGGCGCTGAAGGATCTCGGCGACCGCGACTACCTGGAATTCGACCTGAAGCGAAACGCCGGAAAGCAGAAGGTGGGCGACATGCAACTGATCCTGGCGAAAGCCGACCCGAAGCACAATCGCTTCACCCTGCAGGTTCTGGCTGACGACAAGACGGTGGAGAAACGCGACCGCAGCATCAATGAGCCAGTGCAACTCTACCTCGCGGGCGCGCGCCAGCCCGAGGAGATCGTAGTGAATCAAGTCAAGAAGGATGAAGTAGTTGGCTACGTTTCCATTCCCAAGGTTAAGGACAACCGCCATTAGCTCTAACCTCCGCAGTAGCACCCTGCCCCGGCGCGACTGATTCCCTCCCGCGCCGGGGCGATTTTTTTGGGTGCGACTCCCCGCCTACATGAGGCGCGCGCCGGCAAGCGGCGCTTTCTCCTTTCCCTTCCACACCTTCCGCTTCCACATAGGACGTAATTTCCAGGCATGTTCAATCCGATGCAGTCTGGCCGGTTCGAAGCCTGGACGCGCGATCGCGCCGCTATCGAACTTCACTGAAGCCACATCACAACAATCGGCAGGCGCAGCGTGCGCTCGATACTCGCCAGTGGCCTCCCCAACGCGTCGGCTTGGTGTGAAGCAGTGGCTCCCTCCGCCGCGACCTGCGTGAGCATGCTGCTCCCGCCAAACGGTACAATAAACACAACGTGTCTGGGAAAACCTTTTACATCGAAACCTTCGGCTGCCAAATGAATGTCCACGACTCCGAGAAGGTGGTCGGGACGCTGGTGGAGCAGGGCTATGCGCGCGTGGAAACGCCGGAGGAGGCGCATCTCGTCCTCTACAACACCTGCAGCATCCGCGATAAGGCCGAGCAGAAGGTTTTCAATCGCCTGCAGAATTTCAAGCGCGTCGCCGGCAAGGGCAAGGTGTTCGGCGTCCTGGGATGCGTGGCGCAGCAGGAGGGCGAAAAGATCTTCGAGCGTGCCCCCCACGTCAGTCTGGTGGCCGGGTCGGCCAGTTACACCCGGCTGGGCGAATTGCTGGTGCAGATCGAGGCCGGCAACCGGCGCGTCACCGGCTTGAGTCTCGATACCGAAGAGGCCTTCGATACCCCATTTACGCGGCGCGACAACCCGCACCGCGCCTACATTACCATCATCGAAGGCTGCGACAAGGCGTGCGCCTACTGCGTGGTGCCATTCACGCGCGGACCGGAGCGCAGCCGTACCAGCGAGAGCGTAATGGCCGAGGCGCGCGAACTGGCGGAGCGCGGGTACACCGAGATCCAGTTGCTGGGGCAGAACGTCAACAGCTATCGCGATCCCTCGCCGGCGGGTTGGGATTTCGCCGTGCTGCTGGCGCGCGTGGCGGAGATTCCAGGCATCCGGAGGGTGCGGTATACCACCTCGCACCCGCGCGATTTCGTGCGCGCCATTGTGGACGCCATGGATACGAATGAGGCTATCTGCGACCATGTACATCTGCCGGTACAATCCGGTTCGTCGAAGGTGCTGGCGGCCATGGACCGGCTGTACACCCGCGATGAATACATGCGGCGCATCGACTGGTTGAAGTCCGCCAAACGAAAATACGCGCTCACCACCGACATCATCGTAGGCTTTCCGGGCGAGACGGAGGCGGACTTCGAGGAGACACTGCGCCTGCTGGACGAAGTGCAGTACGATTCGCTGTTCAGTTTCAAATATTCGCCGCGGCCCAACACCTCGGCGCTGACCATGGAAGACAAGGTGCCGGAGGAAGAAAAGCAGCGGCGCCTGGTAATCCTGCAGGAAAAACAGCGCGCCATCCAGATCCGGCGGAACGCGGAATCGATCGGCAGTGTTCGGGAAGTGCTGGTGGAAGGCCGGCACGAATCGCTAGGCCAATGGATCGGCCGCACGTCGGATAATCGCACACTCAATTTCTCGCACGCCAACGACGATGGGAAGGCGCTGGTGGGCACGTACCTGACGGTGCGCGTGACGCGCGCAGGGCCGAACTCGTTGGTGGGCGAGAGCGTAACTGTGGTGTAATGGGACTGGGAGGGCGTCATGGAAGTCGAAATGAAAATTCGCGGTCTCATGATGGATCCCGTGACGAATATGCCGATCGTGATCCTCAAGGATCTGAGCGGCAATTCGGTTCTGCCAATTTGGGTGGGCGTCTACGAGGCGAACGCGATCGCCCTGGAGATTGAGAAGGTTTCGACTCCGCGGCCCATGACGCACGATCTGATCAAGCAACTGCTGTTCGGGTTGAACACCGCTCTGCGCAAGGTGGTGGTGAGCGAACTGCGGGACGACACGTTTTACGCCGTCATCTGGCTCGATCGCGAAGGCGACCTGATCAGCGTGGATTCGCGCCCCAGCGATGCGCTTGCCCTGGCGCTGCGCCTGGATTGCCCGATTTACGTCGAGGAGAGTGTCCTCAAATCGTCCAAGCAGGCCTCGGCGGTGACCGAGAAGGTCAACAACGAAGAACTGCGGCGCTGGCTGGAGGGACTCAATGACGAGGACCTCGGCCGCTATAAGATGTGAGGGCGGAAATCGCCGCGCGCCTGGCAGCCTGCGACATCGAGACGGCTGCGCAAGCTAACGATTACTGCATGTTCGTGCGCGGGAACTGCGCGGCACTGGTGCGTACTGCGGGGCCGCTCGCGTCCATCGGCAGTTCCGGCATACTGACGGAAAAAGGGTTGGCTTACCTGGTGTGGGTGGACGGAAAAGCGATGCTCTCCGCGCACGGCAGCCAGGTGGAAGCGGAACCGGAACAAGTGGAAGCGATCCGGAAGTTCTCAGAAGACCTGAAAGAAATACTTGGGCCGCAGATCGACGCGGATGAACGCCAATAAGAAGACTCTCTGCTTTGCATGACTATCGACGAACAACTTACTTACATCCGCAAGGGCATGGCGGAGATCATTCGCGAAGAAGATCTGCGCGAGCGGCTGGTGCTCGCCGCCAAGGCCGGCCGGCCGCTGCGCATTAAGGCGGGGTTTGACCCCACCGCTCCCGATCTGCACCTGGGGCACACCGTGCTGCTGCGCAAGATGAAGCACTTTCAGGATCTCGGCCACACCGTGATCTTCCTCATCGGCGACATGACGGCAATGATCGGCGACCCTTCGGGCCGCAATGCCACGCGCCCGCCGATGACGCGTGAGACCATCGAGCAGAATGCCGAGACTTACAAGGCGCAGGTTTTCAAAATACTCGATCCCGTCAAGACGGAAGTGCGCTTCAACAGCGAATGGCTGGAGCCGCTGAAATATCTCGACATCATCAAGCTGTGTTCGAAATACACCGTGGCACGCGTGCTGGAGCGCGAGCATTTCGCCAAACGGTATGACCAAGGCGTACCGATTTCCATCCACGAGCTGATCTACCCGCTGGCGCAGGCGTACGATTCCGTGATGCTGGAGTGCGACGTGGAGATGGGCGGCACAGACCAGAAGCCCAATCTGCTGGTGGGAAGAGAAATCCAGCACGATTTCGGACAGTTGCCGCAGATTGTCGCCATGGTGCCGATTCTCGAAGGGCTCGATGGCGTCAACAAGATGTCGAAGTCGCTCGGGAACTATATCGGCATCCATGAGGCGCCGGAAGTGATGTTCCGCAAAACCATGCAGGTGTCGGACGAACTGATGTTCCGCTATTATGAGTTACTCACCGATATGAGCATGGCGCAGATCGCGGAGATGCGCGCCAAAATCGCGGCCGGCGAATTGCATCCCATGGAGGCGAAGATCGCGCTCGGCAAGACCATCGTGAAGGATTTCCATTCGGAAGAAGAGGCCGAGCGCGCCGCCCAAGTTTTCAATGCGGTGGTGCGGCGCAAGGAGGTACCGGCGGATATCGAAGCGACGGCGCTCCCGGAGGGCGTGAATACGCCGGCCGGCATCCGGGTGGACAAACTGCTGGCGAAAGTAGGGCTCGCTCCCTCGGTAACCGAGGCCGTCCGAAGAATCAAAGCCGGAGCAGTAGAGATTAATGGCGAAAAAGTGCGAGACTTAGTGCTTCCGGATGCGCCGTCCGAATTAGTGATCCAGGTTGGCAAGAACTGGCGGCGTGTCCCGCTGATCCCGTGAGAAAACATTACTTCTGGAAGCTCAAACGTCGCGAACTCGCTCTCGGTGAGCGGACCCTCTTAATGGGGGTGCTGAACGTCACGCCCGATTCCTTTTCCGATGGCGGTAAGTACAGCGACCCCGACCGGGCCTTCGCGCGCGCGCTGGAACTGGAAGAGGAAGGCGCCGACATTATCGATATCGGGGCGGAATCCACCAAGCCCGGCTCAGCGCGCATTCCGGCGGCCGAGGAATTGCGCCGCCTGATCCCCGTGCTGAAACGCCTCAAGGACAAGCTCAGCATCCCCATCTCGGTGGACACTTACAAAGCGGAAGTGGCGGAACACGCGTTCGAGCACGGAGCGGAAATCGTCAACGACCCTTCCGCCCTGACCATGGAGCCGCAACTGGCGCGCGTGGTCTCGAACCACGATGGCGGGCTGGTGCTGAATCATATGCGCGGGCGGCCGGAAACGTGGGCCAAACTGGCGCCCATGCGCGAGCCGGTGACGACCATCATGAAGGAGTTGGAGGCCGCCGTCAGCCGGGCGCGCGGCGTGGGCATCGACAAGACGCGCCTGGTGATCGACCCCGGCTTCGGGTTCGGCAAGCGGAAAGAGCAGAATTCGCTCATACTCGGCCGCCTGAACGAGTTCGCCGCTCTGGACGTGCCCATTCTGGCCGGCCCTTCGCGCAAGAGTTTTCTCGCCCATCCCACTGCCGAGGAGACGGGCTACGCCACGGCGGCGGCGGTGACGGCATGCATTCTGGGCGGAGCCCACGTGGTGCGCGTCCACGACGTGAAATCGATGCGCGCGGCAGCCGATGTAGCCGACGAGATCCTGGCAAGGAAAGAGGACTGACTGTGGCTTCCGACAGCGGTCCCGATTATACATGCGCGCTATAATTGGAGCCTGGGAGCTGTCCCCGTTCGATGACCGACATTAAGAAAAAGCTGCAGGACGAGATCGCCACGCTCGATTACGAGTTGCACGTCGAGTTGCCGAAGGAAATTCTGAAGGCGCGCCTGCATGGGGACCTGAGCGAAAATGCCGAGTACCACGCCGCCAAGGAGCGGCAGGGTTTCGTCAACGCCCGCATCATGCAGTTGAAGAAGCGGCTGGCCGACATTTCGATGGTCGATTTCACCAAGATCCCGCACGATCGCGTGGGTCTGGGTTCCATCGTGGTGGTGCTCGACACGAAGCGCGACGAAGAGATTACTTACAACCTGGTGACCACGGAAGAGGCCGATGCCGCTCACGGGAAGGTCTCCACTACATCCCCGATCGGCAGGGCTCTGCTGGGTAAAGTGGTGGGTGATGAGGTAAAGGTCCAGAGTCCCGGGGGCGTGAAGGAACTCGAGATCCTGAAACTCACCACCATCCACGATTTAGCGGAGTGATATGACGTTTACCCGCGGGATCGGGGTGGTCTGCGGGGCCATCATCGATCGCATCGTGCGCTGGCTGGCGCTCTCGAAAATTCATCCGAACGTTCTTACGTTTTTCGGCCTGGTGATCAACATCGTGGCGGCGCTGCTGTTTTCGCAGGGCCGGTTCACGTGGGCGGGCGCAGTAGTGATCGGCGCCGGCCTGTTCGATATGGTGGACGGGCGCGTGGCGCGCGCCACTAAGCAGGTGACGCTTTTCGGCGGCTTCTTCGATTCCGTGCTCGACCGGTATTCCGACCTCGCGCTCTACATGGGGCTGCTGGTCTATTACGCCTCCATCAACCGCTTCTTCTACATCGTGCTCACCGCCATCGTGATGACGGGGTCGGTGATGATCAGCTATACCCGCGCGCGCGCCGAGAATGTCATTCCGAAGTGCAAAGTCGGCTTTCTGGAGCGGCCGGAGCGCGTGGTACTGATCATTATCGGCGCGCTCTTTGGGCGGATGGCGCAGGTGCTGTGGGTGATCGCGGTGCTCTCCAACCTTACGGTGGTGCATCGCATGATCTATACCTGGCACGAGTGCAAACGGATGGAATTGAACGCCGCCGCCACCAGCAGTGTAAAATAACAGAATGCGCTCGATAGCTGTCCTTTGCGCGTTCGCATGCGAATGCGCGCTGGCGCAAACTCCCCCTCCCAAACCTGCGGACACTGGAATCCTCCTGCGCGGCGGCACCGTTCATACGGTATCCGGTCCGGTGATTGAACACGGGTCGGTGCTGATGCGCAACGGTAAGATCGTGGCCGTGGGCAAGAACATCACGCCGCCGGAAGGGTACAAAGTCATCGATGTTACCGGCAAGGATGTTTACCCCGGAATGATCGACGCCGCCTCCACGTTGGGAATCGAAAGCCTCTCGCGCGAAGAAGCGCCGGACTCGCAGGAGATGGGCGAGATCAATCCCCAGTTGCGGGCTGTGACAGCGGTGAATCCATCCGATGAGCAAATCCCCGCGGCGCGCTTTAACGGAGTCACCAGCGTGATCGAGATGCCCGAGGGCGAACTGCTCTCCGGGGAGATGTCGATCATCCACCTGGATGAATCGGGCGACAACGGCGCCATGACGGTGATGCCCACCACGGCGATCCATCTGCGCTTTCCCGCCATCGTGACGCAGCCGATTCGTCCCCACGAGACCGACGAGGAGGACGAAGATCCCAGCGCCAAACCCGCGCCCATTCCGTACGCCGACGCGAAGCGCGACTACGACCAGAAAATGAAGACGCTCAACGCGTTCTTCGACGAAGCGCGCCAGTATCGTCAAGCGAAGCGCGCGGACGCGAACGCGCTGAAGACCGACCTGCGATACGAGGCAATTCTTCCCGTGCTGGACGGTAAGATGCCGCTGTTCGTGACCGCCGCGCGAGCGCGCACCATCCGCGACGCGGTGCAGTGGTCGAAGAAAGAGAAACTCAAGATCATCCTGGCCGACCCTTACGAAGCTTACAAGGTGCTGCCCCTGCTCAAGGCTAACGATATCCCCGTCGTATTAGGCCCCACCCACACGCTGCCACTCGATGAGGACGATTCGTACGACCAGTCCTATACCACTCCCGGCCAACTCTATAAAGCCGGTGTACGGTTCTGCATCGGGACGTTCAGTTCGCGTAACGCTCGTAATCTGCCGTATGAAGCAGCCGCCGCGGTGCCCTTCGGCCTTCCGAAGGAAGAAGCTTACAAGGCCGTGTCGCTGAGTACGGCGCAAATCTTCGGCATCGCCAACCGGCTGGGATCGATTGAAGAAGGCAAGTCCGCCGACATTATCGTCACCCAGGGCAATCCGCTCGAAGTAATGAGTCACGTCGACATGATGTTCATCGATGGCAAGCCTGTGAGCCTGGACAGCCGGCAGAAAGAACTGTACGAGAAGTATCTGGGAAGGCAGTAGGGCCGAACTTACTGCGGCTCTGTAACTGCCTGCCAACGAGCGGTCCGCAAACACCTCAGTCTTCCAAAATCACGTGAGCCATGCCTAGTTCCGCGGTGTGTGTGATGGAGAGCGAGATATTGCGCACTCCGAGCCTGGCGATAAACTCCGCTGCCACACCGTGAAAGCGCAGGGTCGGCTTGCCCGACCGCAGATTCGTCACCTCGAAGTCCTGCCAGCGGACACCATGGCGCCATCCCGTGCCGATGGCCTTCATGCCCGCTTCTTTCGCGGCGAACCGCGCGGCATACCGTTCGAAGCGGTTAGCTTTCCGCTCCACATAGGCGATCTCATCGGGCGTGTAAATGCGTTCCGTAAAGCGCGCGCCGAAGCGTTCGATAGAAGCTTTGATGCGCGGCACTTCGGCCAGGTCGACGCCGGTTCCAACAATCATTCAGACTGTACCTGTAGTAGTGATGGTAAGACGGCCGTGCTTTACACCCTTCGTGCTGATGAGCACGTCGGCCACTTTGCGGACCTCGGCCGATTTCCCTTTCATCACGAGAACTTCGAGACAGTTGTCGTGATCGAGATGCACATGCAGGGTGGAGAGAATGGAGTGGTGGTGATCGTGCTGGATGGATGTCAGTTTCTGATTCAACTGGCGGACGTGATGGTCGTAAACCAGGGTTACGGTGCCCACCACCTGGCTGTCGGGCGACTCCCAGGTTTCTTCCACCAACTCATCGCGGATCAGGTCGCGAAAGGCTTCCGACCGGTTGGTGTAACCGCGTTTCCCGATGAGACGATCGAACTTGTCCAACAGGTCGCTATCGATCGCGACGCCAATTCGGCTCAGGCCGCTCATGGTTAGACATGGTATCACTCGCCATGGCCTGGCGGGGTTTCCTGCAGGCAGCGAAAGACCTGGTCGTCCGCTGCCCGATCTAGCTGGAACAATCTGCTAAGTGCGTTAATCTCCGCCCTGAGCCGAGGTCTTCTTCTTGTGGAACTCAGCCCAACGCTTCTTCTGCGCCGCCGCGATGCGAGCCCGCGCTGCATCGCTCATCTGCCGCCTGCCACCTGATTTAGCTGGCTTTGCGGCCGCCGCGACCGGTGCCTTCTTACCTTTCAATTGCGCTTGCAAGTCGCGAATCTTGGCATCAATCTTCTCTTTTTCCATCTGATAGCCATACAAGGCTGCTTGCAAGAGCCCTGGATCGTGTGATACTCGTGCCATAGTACAAAACCCCCCGAACAATATAACATAATAAAGATTAAAAGTTGTCAAGATATTAGTTGTGAAGTTCTCATCGGAGGTAAGTGAAATTGCGACTGGTTATCCAGCGGGTCAAAGAATCCCAAGTAATTGTGAGTGGCAGTACCACGGGGTCCATAGGTAGAGGACTGCTGGTATTGATAGGTATTTCGCGTGAAGACACGCCCGCAGAGGCCGATTATATGGTCGACAAGCTACTCGGGCTAAGGATCTTTTCCGACGAAGACGGAAAAATGAATCGCAATGTGGTGGAGGTAGAAGGCTCTTTGTTGCTGGTTTCGCAATTTACCTTGTATGCCGATTGCCGGAAAGGACGGCGGCCCAGTTTTGACCGCGCCGCCCCCCCGGAGGCCGCCAGGAGCCTGTATGAGTACTTTGTAGACACTGCCAGGCGCGGACCTGTGCCCGTCGAAACCGGCATATTTCAGGCTGAGATGGAAGTCCACCTGATTAACGACGGTCCGGTGACTATCCTCCTCGACTCGGAAGACCGGCAAAAGAAGACCGCATCCTGACCGCAAGCTTGTAATGAGCCTAAAATCGGGTTCCGCCGGATCTTCACGCGGATCTTCACGCCATCAACTCTCCAGGTGGCGACAAAAAGAAAACCGCTCCGCGAAGGCGCTGTTCACGCCGCCGGGGAGCGGTTTTCGGATCGCAGCCGGATGACTTACTGCCGGCTCATATAGCGCTCATACAAGCGAATCTGCTTGTTGGAGAGAGTGATCTCCTTGCCCTTGATGAACAGGTGGCGGATCTGCGTACGCACATCCATAGGGTCGCCATCTACCACCATCAGGTCAGCCAGTTTCCCTTTTTCAAGCGACCCGATCAGGTCGCCCGCGCCCCAGATCTGCGCAGGGTTAATGGTGAGGGCCTTCATAGCTTCATCGTGCGGGAGGCCATAGGCAACCGCGGTGGCGGCCTGATAAGGCAGATCGCGCACGAATTCGTTGGTAAACGTCCCCAGGGCGAACTTGACTCCGGCCTTATACGCGTCCAACGGCTGCGTATAGCCTTCGTCGTATTCGGCGTCCTCACTGTCCGGCAAAGCCAGAACGCGTCCCAGAATCACCGGTATGTTCTTGGCTTTGAGTTCCGGTCCGGCCTTGATAAGATCGCGCGGCTGCATAATCACGATCTTGACGTTCTGGCGGTCAGCCCACGCAATCGCATCGTGAATGGCCGCGGCGCGCGAGGCGTTAACAGCCAGCGGCACCTTTCCATCCAGCACCGGCAACATGGCCTCGAACCGCAGGTCTTTCTGGAAATCGGGAAGGTTGGCCGCCTTGGCGATCTTATACTTGCGTGCGTCGTCGAAGAACTCGTTCAGTTTGGCGATCTGATCGAGCACGGCGCGTCGCGCGTCGGCGCCGCCGGCGGCGTTCGGGAACATATCTGCGAACTCGGCGGGAATACCGCGCCCGCCACGTCCGGCAGACGCCGGGAAATTCAGCACCATGGCCGCCGACCGATTGATTTCCATCTCTTCCCACGTCCACCCGTCGGTGTGCAGCAATGCGGCCTGGCCGGCGATAATCTGCCCGCCCCCGCCGCCACGGCCGCCGCCCGAACCGGGGAGCGCGATGGCCGACGTGATGCCGTTGACCCGCACCACGCCGAAATGTTCGCTATCCGGATTGACCGCCGAGAGCGCCTTGAGCTGCGGCATGAAATCGCCCAATTCGCCGGTGTCGTTAGTTTCGCGAATCGACCCGATTTCTTCCAGGCCCAGTTGTGTGCCGGAATCGATCCAGCCCGGATACACGCGCAGACCTTTGCCTTCCAGAACCGTGGCGCCCTTCGGCGCGGAGATCTTAGCGCCGACTTCTATAATCTTGCCATCCTGAATGAGCAGTGACCCACCCTTAATGGGGGCGCTGCTCATGGGATAGATGTCGGCGTTCTGAATCAGAACCGTCTCGCCCGCGGCAAACGCCGCCAGCGTGCTTACCATCAGCAATCCCAGAAGTTTCATTGATTGGGTCTCCTATTGGACATCGGCCGTTGCGCAGCCTTTTCCTTATCCATCAGTTGTTGCTTCTCCGCTTCCTTAGTGGCCTGTTGGGAGATCGCTTTCTCGCGGTCGAAATACTGCGTGCCATCGATCCAGACCTTCTGAACCTTGGCGAAATCCGACATCGGGAACCCATCGTACAACACCAGGTCGGCATCCTTGCCCACTTCGATAGAACCGACGGTCTTATCGATTCCCAACTGTTTGGCCGGATTGATAGTCACCATGGCGAGCGCTTCGGTTTCGCTCATACCGCCGTACTTCATGGCCTTGCCGGCTTCGGTATTGAGGTGCCGCATCAGTTCGGCATCGTCGCTGTTGAGGCTTACCACAACGCCTTTCTTGGTCATAATAGCGGCGTTGAACGGAATGGCGTCGATGGCTTCGATCTTATAAGCCCACCAGTCGCTAAAGGTAGAGGCGCCGGCGCCATGCTCGGCGATTTCCTTCGCCACCTTATAGCCCTCCAGCACATGCTGGAAGGTCCGCACATGGAAGCCGTTATCGTCGGCCGCGCGGATCATCATCAGGATCTCGTCGGCGCGATAGCAGTGAACGTGCACGTAACGCTTGTTCTCGAGAACTTCCTTGAGTGCCTGCAGCTTGAGATCGGTGCGCGGCGCAATGGGGTGCTCGCCCTTCGCCACTTTGGCGTCGTAAGCATCCCACTCGGCCTTGTAAGCCTTTGCATCGTTGAAGGCTTCGCGGATCACGTCTTCTACGCCCATGCGCGTCGCGGGATAGCGGCCGAGCTGGATAGCGCCAATCGCGCCGCGCCCGCCCTGCGGATTGCCGGAACGCTTGGGATTCTCGCCCAGTGCAAACTTAATGCCCGGCGTGGCGCCCGCGAAAACCAATTCCTCGGCGCTCTTGCCCCAACGCATCTTCAGCGGCAATGTCTGACCGCCGATGGAGTTGGCCGACCCGTGCAGGATGTTGGCCGTAGTCACACCGCCCGCCAGCGCGCGGTAGATGGCGATATCGTCGGGGTTGATGATGTCCTTGATGTTGACCATCGAGGAGACCGACACGCTACCTTCATTAATACCGCCCGAGCCGGCGATATGGGAATGGCAATCGATGATGCCGGGGATCAGATACTCCCCGCCGGCGTCGATGACCGTGGCGCCCGCGGGCACCATGACCTTTTCGCCCACTTCGGAAATCTTGCCGTCTTTCACCACTACCGAGCCCTTGAAGATGCCCTTTGACCCTTCGGTCATGACCGTGGCGTTTTGAATCACGATGGTTTCGGCGCATATTGGCGCGAGCGCCAGCAGTGTGCCCAATATCAGCTTTTTCATTGGTTCCCTCCCGCACCCGGTTCGTCGGTGGCCGGGCCACCGCGTCCGCCCGCGGCGGGCGGTTCCGGAACATATTTCTTGCCATCCACAAACACCATGACCACTTGGGTGCGATCGTCGAAGATCTCGCCCTTGGTGACCACCAGGTTGGCGATCTTGCCCGCGTCGATGCTGCCCACGCGGTCGGAAATACCATAGATTTCGGCCGGCGAAAGCGTCAGCGCCCGCAGAGCCTCATCCCGTGAAAGGCCGGCGTCGATGGCCTTCTTGACGGCGCGCTGGAACTCGCGCGGGGATTCCGCGCCGTCCGAGTAAAGCGCGAACTTCACGCCTGCTTTCTGCAGCGCGGCGGGCGCGCTGGGCGCTTTCTCGCGTTCTATGAGCGTGCGCAGAGTTTCATTGCTGTCGTCGCCATCGGCACTACGGGCCGGCGGCGCGGGCCAGTGAATACTCACCAGCACCGGAACGTTCGCCTTCTTCAACATCTCCACCGCTTCCGGCTCGTACGCATCGCGCGCTCCGTATAGAACCATGCTTTGCGGAACCGGGCTGATGGTTTTCAGCTCGGCGCCGAAGCGCAGCATGCGATCGATCTCGATGGTCTGGTTGGCGGGCAGAAGAAACCGCTGCGACGCCATCAGTCCTTCGAGCGCACGGTCGTACTCCGGCCGCTTCATGCCGCGCGGATCTTTGGCATACGCGTCTTTCACCAGCTTGTAGTGGTTAGCGTCAAGATAGAGTTGGCGAACATAGGAGATGATTCCCATGAGCGAACTGGGGAACCCGCCGCCACCGCCGCCGAAGCCGCGGCCGGCGCCCATCGCGATGTACTGCCCTACCGAAGGCACCAGAACCATTTCCGCAGGCTTCTCCCCTGAAACGAGGTCGATCACAGAGCCCTGGCCTCCGAAGATTCCTCGCGTCGGGTAAGTCACGGCCGTAGTGATGCCGCCGCCGCGCACCGTCTCCACGCGCTTGTCGCCGGCTTGCAGTTCGTCCGCGGCCAGCAGCCAACTGCTGGTCTGCGGACGGTCTTCCGGCCCCCAGGAACGCGCTGCCGGTGCGGCCTGCGCCGCCGGAGCCGCCTGCGCCGCTGCTCCCCGTCCGCGCCCGCCTGCATTCGCATTTCCGGCGCCCGGCATTCCCACCGTGCTCAAGGCATCGATGAGGCCGGGGTATACAGTCATTCCTTCGCCTTCCACTATCCAGGCGTCGGGCGGTACGGTGACATTGTCACCCACCGCTTCTATCAGTCCGTTCTTAATAACGACCGTACCTTTGGCATACACTTGGCCGCTGACGGTCACAACTTTTGCATTGCGTATGGCAACGGTCGAGGGAGCCTCGGCCAGTGCACAGACACAACACCAGAGAAACGAGAACACTAGTAGTTTCTTCATAGGGCGATCCCGGTATTATATACCTCAAAAATCTGGTTACGTGATCGATATATGGCGCTCGCCGTGGGGGCGAGGTTACCGGTTCCCTGGACTATACTGAGATTTGTCTTCCCACAAACAGGTACGCTACCGCGATGCCGGTGTCGATATCGACGAGGCCGATCGCGCGCTTTCCACTATCAAGAAATTGGCGCGGCAGACGTTCACTCGCGCCGTCCTCACGGATATTGGCTCATTCGGCGCAGCCTATGGGCTCAGCGGATTTCGCAAGCCGGTGCTGGTGAGTTCGGCCGATGGCGTCGGCACCAAGCTTAAGGTCGCCGCGCTCGCCGGCCGGCACGATACGGTAGGCGAAGATCTGGTCAATCACTGCGTCAACGATATCGCCGTGCAGGGCGCGCTCCCGCTCTTCTTCATGGATTATTTCGCGGTGGGCAAATTGCGCGCCGAAGTGGCGACAGCGGTGATCGCCGGTATCGCGCGCGGTTGCCGCAACAACGGTTGCGCGCTCATCGGCGGCGAGACCGCCGAAATGCCCGGGCTCTATGCCGATGCCGATTACGACCTGGCGGGCTTCATCGTGGGCGCCGCCGAGCGGTCGCAACTCATCACCGGAAAAGCGATACGCGCGGGCGACGTACTGCTCGCCCTACCGTCCACCGGCCTCCACACCAACGGTTACTCGCTGGCGCGCAAACTGCTCTTCGAGATTGCCGGCTATGGTCCGAAAACGCTGCTGCCGGAGGTGGGCGCTACCGTGGGAGATGCGCTGCTGAAGGTGCATCGCAGCTACCTGAAAGCCATCCGCGCGCTCATGGCGGCGAGCCTGCTGCGCGGCGCCGCGCATATTACCGGCGGCGGCATCACCGATAACACGCCGCGCATTTTGCCTGCCGGCATGGCCGCCGAAATCGACACCTCAGCTTGGAAGATACCGCCCATTTTCGAGGTGCTCCGCCGTATCGGCAATATTCCCGAGGACGATTACCGCCGTACCTTTAATCTTGGCGTGGGCATGATCTTCGCCGTGGCGGCGCGCTCCGCCGGGCGCGCGGAAACAGTGCTTGCGAAACTAGGCGAATCGCCCTTCCGCGTGGGTACGGTGGTGGCGCGCAAGCGCGGGCACGGCGCTGTGGAGTACCGGTGAAACGGCTCGCCATTCTGATTTCCGGACGCGGCTCGAACCTTGAGGCGATCGCCGACGGCGTGACCGCGGGCAACCTCGACGCGGAGATCGCGGTGGTGATTTCGAATCGCGCCGATGCGCGCGGGCTCTCCATCGCCCGCGAGCGTGGATTGAACGCAGTTTGCCTGCCCTCAAAGGGCCTCGATCGCGAAGTTTACGATCGCATGCTCTTGGACGAACTCGCGAAGTATGGGGTCGACCTGGTATGTCTCGCGGGATTTATGCGCCTGCTGAGCGCCACATTCATCCGCCAGTATCCGTCAGCCATTTTGAATATTCATCCTTCGCTGCTGCCCGCATTCCCGGGGTTGGATGCACAGCACCAGGCGCTGCAACATGGGGCCCGCATTTCGGGATGCACGGTGCACTTTGTCGACGAGGAACTCGACGCCGGCCCGATCATTCTACAGGCAGCCGTCCTGGTGAAGGACCAGGATACCGTGGAGACGCTTTCGGAACGCATCCTCGCAGTGGAACATAGGGCATACGTGGAGGCGCTCGGCATCGTGCTGGGTGGCAAGTATCGGATTGTGGGCCGCCGTGTGCTGCGGGACTGATTGCCATTCGGCGCCGGCCTTTTCGCTTGACACCAGCCTTAGTTGACGATATTATCCCGCTAGTCCATATTCCATGCTGTCTCCAGGCCGCCGAGTCTGCGTCCTGATCTCTTTGGGGGTTCCGAGTTGGCATTCCCTCCCGTTTGGCGACGCCAGTCTACGCCGCCGGCTCGCGACCTCAACTGCAATTTCCGCCAGGGGTGGTAACTTACCAGGAGATTTCGACCGATGGCACTTACACCGAAACTGACCGCATCGCTGCTTCAACGAGGATTTTCCCGCCGGCACATCGCCCGCATTTCCATGGGGGCGGCTGCCGCCATCCCATTCTTCAACGAATTCGCCATGGCCCAACAGGCGGAACGGCAGCAGCAGGCCGGCAATGGCGGCGGACGCCGCGGTGGAATGGGCGGAGGCATGAGGGCTTTCGACCCCGACGTGGTCCGCATCACCTCCAACGAAAATCCCATGGGACCCTCCAAAGAGGGCCTGGAAGCGCTACTGAAGGTCGCGCCCATGGGCTGGCGCTACTCGCCGCAGGGCGAAAACATGGAATTCAACTCGCTGCTCGCCACCACCGAGAACGTCCCGCAGGATCATGTCGTGGCGTTCCCCGGGTCCAGCATTCCGCTGGCGAACAGCGCGGCGGCATTTACCTCGCCCACGCGAAGCTGGGTGATGGCCGGCCCCGGATACGGCAGCGGCGCGGGCCGCTGGATTGGCGCCAAGACCATCAGTGTGCCGCTCCGTCCCGACCGCTCGCACGACGTCGAAGCCATGATCAAGGCCGACCCGAATGCCGGCGTCTTCTACATCTGCAATCCCAACAACCCCACCGGCACTCTCACGCCGCGGAAAGATCTGGAGTACATTCTCGCCAACAAGCCGAAGGATTCCGTGCTCGTCATCGATGAGGCGTACGTCCATTTTTCGGGCATGGAGAATTCGTCCATGGATTTCGTGCGCGACGGCAAGGACGTAGTAATCCTTCGCACCTTCTCGAAAATCTACGGCATGGCCGGCCTGCGCGCCGGCGCCGCTTACGGCCGGCCCGACTTAGTGGGGAAAGTGCGCGAGTTCGGCGGGTCGGGCTTCATGCCGGTGACAGCCACCGCGTGCGCGGCGGCCAGCCTGAAGCTGGGCGAAGGGCTCATCAAGGAAAGACAGGGGATCAATAAGAAGAATCGCGATCTGGCGTTCGAACACCTGGAAAAGGTCGGAGTCGGTTACATTCCTTCACTCACCAATTTCTTCATGATTGAGGTGAAGGGCATGGCGGGCCAGCAGGTCAACCAGGCCATGGCGCAGCATAAGGTAATGATTGGGCGCGTCTGGAAGGAATGGCCGCAGATGGTGCGCGTAACCGTCGGCACAACCGAGGAAATGGGCAAATTCAACGCCGCCCTCGATAAAGTGCTTCAGGAAGGTCCCGCGAAATCCAACGGCTAAGAGCCGCGCGTGAGGTCGGCGAGGCAGGGCGGGTATTCGACGGCTCGGATATCCCGCTCGGCCTCTCCCAGCCATCGCGGTGACATCGTACCGTCTTCTCGGTCCGCGGTTGTAAGCCCTACTGATTGGTGAAGGTAATATTCAGCGTGATGGTAAACTTCGCCGGGGTCTTGGCCTCAGCATTGGCATTCATTCCCACAAAGATGTCCACCGGACCGGTGCTGCTGTCGGCCGACACCGTGAACGGCACCGTCCCCGGTGTGCCCAGCGCAACCGAAGTGTTGGTATTGGGACCTTCTATATAGATCGATCCGTCCGGAAAGCTGCAGGTGGGCTGGCTGGCGCACTGCTGTAGTTCAGCAATGGTGTTGGCGTCGAACGAGCCGCTGATGGTAACTTTAGCCTGCCCCTCCACGCCGGGGTTCACCGCCGAAAGATCGATATTCGCCGTGCCCTGGTATGGCCCTGCGCCGCCGCCCGGGGCTGCGCCGCCCACCGTAAGAACTACGGTGTATCTGCCGCCTCCGTTTGACGTCACATTTACACCGGACGATGCTCCCTGCGCGGCATAGTTATTGGGATCGGTCAGCGGCGCGGTGTAGGTGCCGGTCACCTTCATAGGCGGATGGAGATTGATCGCGACCATACTGGTGCCTTCCGGATTCCCCCCGTTGTAAGTGGTATTCAGGTACGATTCTACAAATAGTCCGGCATTGCCCCCGATCGTGAGGCAGGCCTTCGCGATGTTCTTGCCGGCCGGAGTCGCGAACATCGTGGTGATGGTGTCGGAAGTGCCGGTCAAGAGGGCATCGGGCGTATATTTGGCGAAGGCCGCGCTGGAGACCAAAGTGCCCGACGCGTCGGCGGGCGGTGGATCGGAAGCCGGTTCGGTAAAGCTGTCCTGTCCGGTTACATTGCCCGTCAGTGGCGTCAGATGGCCTGCTTTGGCCGGGTTGCTCCAGCTCACGTTCAGATAATTGCCCCCATGCGGCCCGCAACTGGCGGCACCTTCCATAAAGGCAGCCAATCCCTGCGACCCATTGACCGGCGGATTGAGTTCGCTCATTTCCAGCGTCGGGTTGCCGACGTAAGCCACGTTCTCATCGCCCTGGAACTGGAAGTAGGGCTCCTTCTTCAGCGCGGCCTGCGTCTTAGCCGCGCAGTTTCCTAACACCGGCTTACTGCCGCTGCATACGCTGAAAGACAAAGCGGGCGCGATCCGCTTGACTTTGAGGTAGCTGTCGCCCGCGTCCTTGTATTGCTGCACCAGCAGCACCATCAGGGGCACTCCGAAGCGAGCGTCGTCGGTGGAGGCTTTCGTATAGTAATAGCCGAAGTACGCGTTCGTAGAGCCGTCAGGCACGAACGCCTTCCGGAATCCCGATTTTCCCTGCAGGCTGTAATGGAAGCCCGCATAGAGGATCGAGCTGGAGGTGAGCGGCTGAAGATTCCGGTTATTCGGATAGACCGCGATGTAACAGGCATTGATGCAGGCGATGCCTGCCACTCCGGCCATCGATGAGAGCGCGCTCTGCGAACAGGAGGGGCACGTGTCGCCGCTCACGAAGTAGTAACCCTGATCGTCCTCTCCGCCCTGCGTCTCCACCACGACCGTCCCGTAATTGACGAACGTCTTCAACGACGCCACGGTGGCGGCGCTGCCATCGAGTTGCGCGATAGTCCCTGAAAAGAAAGGGCACGTCGAGCTCGCCAGCACATTGGCCAGGTCGTTCTGGTGAGTGAAGCCCCAGAGCGTGCTCGGCGCCCACACCAGCACCTGGTCGCTCCACACGATGTCGCGTGTCGCGCTGGGACACATCGGTTCCTCGGCGGGTTCGGCCTCGCGGCCCGGTTCGGCCGGTTCGGCCGGTGGCGCGGGCATTGGCGCTGGAACGGCCTGGGCCGTGGCCATCGAACCGCGGGCGCTCACCGCCGGCTGGAGGCTGGCGCTGCTATTCAAGTCCGCGGCGTTGGCCAGCGGTATGTTCACCGGCACCCCCCAGGCGGTGCGCACATAAATCGACGATCCGTCGGCCGCCAACCCGAACGGCAGCGCCGTCAGTTCCACGGGTGGCGCCAGCAGTTTGCGGAGGGACATCAGAGTCAGGGTGCGCGCGTAAGCCGTGTCGCCGTTCTGCGAGATATTCTGCCAAGCCTGTAAGGCCACCGTCTCGATGGCCGAAAGCTGACTGAGATCGGCGGCCGTTGCCGGCTCGGCTACCTCCACCGCAAACCCCGGCGAGAGCACCGCATTGCCGCCCACTGTCGCCTCCACCAGCAGCGGGATCGCGCCGGAAGCCGCCTGGTTCACCGTAACGGTGCAGGCATAATCGCCGTCCGCCTGTGCCGTAAGCGTGCACAGCGCGGAGCCCATCGGCTGGCCATTGTCGTCCGCCTGAAAGAGCTGCACGTTCTTCGGCGTATCGTTGGCGGTAAGCGCCAGCGGGCTCACGTCTACCGTCACAGCGGTTGCAGTTCCGGCTATCGCCACCTTCGGGGTCGCCAGCGGGATCCCCGCCAGTTCGCACGTCATGCCCGCGGGATCGCTCGACGTAAGCTGATAGTTCCCCGCGCCGGTCTGCTGCACCCGGACCATGGTGCAGAGCGAACTCCGTTCCGCCGCGAGGCGCACGGCGAAGGGATTCGTCAGCCCCGCCAGCACAATGCCTTTCGCCTGCGCGCTGAACGTGCCGGCGCTCCAGTCGATGGTGAGGCTCGACACCCATCCCGGCGCCTGGCCTGTCGAATCCCGGTAAGTCCAGGTGCTTCCCGGGACGCCGCTAAACGAGCTCAGCGGAAGGCTGGCGGTAAAATTCCCCACTGCAAACGTGAGGTAGGACGTATCGCCGGCCGTCAGTCCACTGAACGTGCCCTGGATCGAATAGCTGTCGGTTCCCGCAGGACTGATGGCGAGGGAAACCGAATTGACCGTGATGCCGGCGCTCTGCGCCTGTAAGGACACCGCCATCGCCAGCAGGGCGCCGGCCGCCAGTAATCGCGAACTCATTTGTTGATGATTATCACGCCGTCCGCGTCCGAATCTGTGTGTCACCGCTTACAATTTACTCGATTCGCATGGCGGTCATCGGGTCCACGCGCGCGGCGCGCCATGCCGGCAGCAGACAGCCGAGCAGCGTCATGGTCACGCACAGGCCCGCCGCCGCCAGGAAGGTCGCCGCATCGTAAGGCTTCACGCCATCGAGCAGAGCTTCCATCGTCCGCCCCGCGTACCAGGCAAGCGCAACGCCGGGAATCACGCCGAGCACCGCCAACAGCGCACCGCGCAGCAGTACCATCCTGACGATGTCGCCTCGCCCCGCCCCCAGCGCCATGCGTACGCCGATCTCGCGCCCACGGCTCGACACCGCAAACGCCAGCACGCCATGAATCCCGATGGCAGCCAGCAGGAAAGCGATGGCGGCGAACGCACCGAGCACCCGCACCTCCACCGCGCGCGACGCCGTGCTCGCCTCCACGATGTCGGCCAGCATGCGCGCATTCGAAACCGGCTGCTCGGAATCAGCCGCGCGCACAATGCGCTGGATCTGCGGCAGCAGCGCGGCGGCGTTTCCTTCCGCCCGCACTACCAGGTCCTTCGGCGTGTACCCTTGGAAAGATCCGTCTTCCACCTGGCGGTACGGGAAATAGACCTGTGGCTCGCTCTCCCCCTCCAGGCCGCGCACCCGCGTATCGCCCGCCACTCCCACCACCGTCCGATCCTGAAACGCCATCTTGAAATGGCGGCCCAGCGGATCCTGGTGCGGCCAATACCGCTGCGCAAAAGACTCGCTCACCACCGCCGCGTAGGGGCGCGTCAGAATGTCGTTGTCGGAAACGTCTCGCCCGGCCTTTAGCGGGATTTGCATGGCCGCGAAATATCCCGGCGTTACGAAACGCATGCTGGCGGTGTGCGCCTCTGTGCGCCCCACCACGTGCTCCCCCACTTCCACCGGCCAGATGCCGCCGCCCATCACCATCGGAATCCCCGTAATATAAGCCGCCGACCGAACGCCGGGAAGCTGGCGGACATCGCCGAGGACGCGATTGTAGAAGTTCGCCCGAAGCGCCGTCGCGTCGTACTTCGGCGAGGGCAGCGCCGTGCGCAGCGTCAGCACCCCCTCCGTGCGGAAGCCCGGATCGACGCCCTGCAGTTTCCAGAGCGCGCGCAGCAGCAGGCCCGTGGACACCAGCAGCACTACCGAAGCCATCACCTCCGCCATCACCAGCGCCGACCGCAGCCGCTCCTTCTTGCCGCTGCCGGCGCGCGCGCCTTCGCGAAGCGCCGTCAAATCGGCGGTCCGGCAAACCCGCCACGCCGGCGCCACACCGAAGAAAATCCCGGTCAACGCGGTCAGCGCCGCGGCGAACAGCAGCACGCGCCAGTCGAATGCCGATGCCTGCTCCATGGGCAGCGTGGTGGGAATCAAGCGCGCCAGCAGCGGAACCGTCAACCCCGCGGCCACCAATCCGAGCGCGCCGCCGGCCGCCGCCAGCACCAGGCTCTCGGTGGTCAACTGCCGCACCAGGCGCTCACGCCCCGCCCCAATCGCTGTCCGTACCGCCAGTTCCTTCTCCCGCACCAGCGCGCGCACCAGCAGCAGGTTCGCCAGATTGGTGCAGGCAATCAGCAGAACGCAAATCGCCGCGCCCACCAGCGCGTAGAGCAGCAACTTCGATTGCACCGATACGTCATCGCGAAGCAGGTACACGTTGGCGCGCGTCTTCTCGTTCTCTTTGGGAAATTGCCGCTCCAGTTGCGCCGTTACCACCGCCATCTCCGATTGCGCCTGCGCCAGCGTCACGCCCGGCCGTAGCCTGCCGACTGGGTACACCCAGTTATCGTTGCGATCCTCGAAGGCCTCGGGCTTGAAGCGGAATGTGGTCCACAGTTCCGTGTCGGTGCCCGGAAAACTAAAGCTGCGCGGCATCACTCCGATCACCGTGTAGCGCTCGTCGTTGAGCAGGATTGCGCGCCCCAGAATATTGCCATCGCCGCCGAAGCGGCGCTGCCACAGACCGTAGCTCAGCAGCGCTGTCCCCGGCGCCCCTTCGCGATCGTCGGCCGGCGAGAACAGCCTTCCGATCAACGGCTGTATTGCCAGGGTAGGCAGCAGATCCTTGTCCACCATGGCGGTGTTGAGCCGCAGGGGCTCTCCCCGTCCCACCAGGTTGATGGCCGCCTGCGTATACATGCCCATCGAGGAAAAGGAATGGCTCATGGCTTTCCAGTCGCGATAGTTCGCGGGCGAAAGCTCCATGTGGGAATATCCCGGCACGGCTTCCATCAATTTCACCAGGCGGCCGGAATCCGGAAACGGCAGCGGACGCAGCAGTACCTGGTCGGCCAGCGAGAACGCCGCCGTGTTCGCGCCCACTCCCAGCGCCACCACCAGCACCGCCGTTAAAGCGAACCCGGGAGTGCGCCGCAGCGCCCGCGCGGTGTAGCGCAGATCCTGCCGCAGCACGTCGCCATGCACCGCAAGAGCATTCCACCCAATTTCGGCCAGCACGCCCATCCAGAGTGCCGGCCTCGCCAATGCGGAGGTGTCGCGCAGGCGGCCCGCAAAGACCGCGCACATTTCGCCGCCATACTCATTACGGAAGGACGCCGGGTAGAGATGCAGCAGCAAGCGATACAGTCCCATCACGCCCTCCCCGGAGCGAATCCGCTGGCGCGGGCCATGCGCACCAGATCGTGCAGGCGCGCCGCCTCCGCCCGTGCGGCCTTGGTTCCGAACGGCGTGATGCGATAATACCGCCGCCGCTCGTCGTCCAGTTCGGGGGAGGGCCGCTCGCTGGTTTCCACCAACAGGCCCTGCTCCAACATGCGCTGGATGGAGCGATACAGCGTTCCCGCACTCAGACGGAGCGCGCCTCCGGTACGTTGTTCGACGTCCTGGATGATGGCATACCCATGGCGATCTTCACTGGCGACGGCCATCAGAATATGAAAGGTCGCCGCCGGCAGAGGCAGTAACGGTTGCGGGTCCATGGGCCAATTATACCCACACTGGCTATATTTGTAATGGCTATATTCGCGGGGCAGTCCTGCTCCACCTCAATTTGCAGCATGATATTGTGGACGCACAGGCCTGAAATGAGCAATTTGAGTCGCAGAGAACTCTTCAAAACCGGGATCGCCGCCTCGGCCGTTGTGGCGGAACAGACCAGCGCGCCCGCGCAATCCCAGCAGCCTGCTCCGCCCGCGCGCGAGCGGCTGCTCTTCGATTCCGGATGGCGATTCCATCTGGGGAACGCCGACGATTCCACCCAGGATTTCGATTGGGGGGCGGGCGGCGGCACCTTCGCCAAGTCCGGCACCACCGTGCCCGCCGCCAAACCGAATTTTGACGATAGTAGCTGGCGCGCACTCGATCTCCCCCACGATTGGGCTGTCGAGTTGCCCTTCGTCAACGACAAGTCCATCACCGATCACGGCTCGCACCCGCTCGGCCGTCAGTTCCCCGCCACCAGCATCGGATGGTATCGCCGCGTCTTCGACCTGCCTGCTTCCGATCTGGGCCGCCGCATCGCCCTCGAATTCGATGGCGTCTATCGCGACTCCGTCGTCATCGTCAACGGTCACTACATCGGCCGCAACTTCAGCGGGTACGCGCCCTTCCGCTACGACATCAGCGACCAGGCCAATTACGGCGCCCGGAACGTCATCTTGGTGCGCGTCGATGCCACGCTCGGCGATGGCTGGTTCTACGAAGGCGCCGGCATCTATCGCCACGTCTGGCTCACCAAAACGAATGCCGTGCATGTGCCGCAATGGGGAACCTTCGTGCGCTCCACCGTCCGGCCCGGAGGACCCGCGACCTTGCGCGTCACCGTCGAAGTGGACAACGAAACCGCGGCGCCTAAAAATTGCAGCGTCACCACGCGGGTGCTCGACCCGGCCGGCAGGGGGATCGCCACGCTCACCGCCACCCCGGTCGCGATTTCCGCCTGGGGGCGCCACGCCTTCGACCAGAGCGCCGACGTACGCTCGCCCGCCCTCTGGTCGGTAGAGGACCCCAAGCTGTATCGCCTGGAAACCACGGTGGAATCGGCCGGCGCAACGGTCGACACTTATATCACGCCCTTCGGCATTCGCTCGGTGCGCTTCGACGTCAACAACGGCTTCTTCCTCAACGAAAAGCCCGTCAAGCTGAAAGGCACCTGCAACCATCAGGACCACGCCGGTGTGGGCGCCGCGCTGCCCGACCGCATCCAGTATTACCGTATCGAGCGGCTCAAGGACATGCAGTCGAATGCGCTCCGCACTTCGCACAATCCGCCGACCCCGGAACTCATGGACGCCTGCGATCAGCTCGGCATGATGGTCATGTGCGAAACGCGCATGATGGATTCCACACCCGAGGGCTTGAGCCAACTCGAGCGCATGGTGCGCTGCCATCGCAATCATCCCTCAATCGTGATCTGGTCGGTGGGCAATGAGGAGCCGGAGCAGGGAACTGAACGCGGCGCGCGCATCGAAGCCACCATGAAGCGCACCGTTCAGGCCCATGACGATTCGCGCCTCATCACCCAGGCGATGAATTACGGCTGGGGCGGCAAGGGAGCCACCAAAGTTCAGGACGTGCAGGGTTTCAATTACAACGAAGGCCAGATCGACCGCTTTCACAAAGATTGGCCTGCCCTCCCTATGGTGGGGACCGAGACAGCCAGCACGGTATCCACGCGCGGCATTTACTTTAACGATAAAGAAAAAGGATACGTTCGCGCGTACGATTTGGAGCGCCCCCCATGGGCGGCACTGGCCGAAGTCTGGTGGAAATTCTACGATGCCCGCCCGTTCCTGGCGGGAGGCTTCGCCTGGACTGGCTTCGATTATCGCGGCGAGCCGACCCCTTACGGCTGGCCCTGCATCAATTCCCACTTCGGCATCATGGATATGTGCGGCTTCCCCAAGGACAACTTTTATTACTACCAGGCCTGGTGGGGAACGAAGCCAGTGCTGCATCTCTTCCCGCATTGGAACTGGGAGGGGAAGGAAGGACAGGAAATTGAGGTGTGGGTGCACAGCAACCTCGATCGCGTGGAACTGTTCCTCAACGGCGCCAGCCAGGGCGCGCAGGATGTCAAGCGGAACACCCACCTGGAGTGGCAGGTGAAGTACGCCCCCGGCGCCATCGAAGCGCGCGGGTTTCGGGGCGGCAAACAGGTCCTCACCGTCAAACGTGAGACCACCGGGCCGGCAGCGAAAATCGTACTCCGCGCCGACCGCCCTCGTGTCCTGGCGAACGGCGAGGATGTAGCGATGATTACCGCCGTCATCCAGGACGCCCAGGGGCGCGAAGTAGCTACCGCCGATCATCCGCTGACGTTTCGGGTGGCCGGCGGCGGAAAACTGATCGGCCTCGGCAATGGCGACCCGAGCTGCCATGAATCGGACAAGTCTGATAGTCGCCGTGCTTTCAACGGTTTATGTATGGCTATGGTGCAAACCCTGAAAACCGCCGATGAGATCCGTGTAGAGGCTACTTCGCCAGGATTGCTGTCGGCTGCGCTGAGCGTGAGTTCCGTTGCGGTAGCGCTCCGGCCGTCCGTTCCTTAGGCCCTTCGCCTGCGGAGAATGCCGGTGTGTTACAAAGGAAGGAAAGGGTGATGCAGTTTCCGGCGCCAATGCACGCAGGTGTCAGTTTATGAAGGCACTGGCGTGGCTCTCAGTCTTCAGCCTTCTTTCCCCGGTAGGAAAAGTCTTCAATTTCGACACGTGTCAGCTTGGGCAGACGCCGCCTGGATGGTCGACCGGTAGCGAATCCGGAGCGACCGGCTGGGAGATCCGCAAAGACCGGACAGCTCCCACTCCGCCCTTCGTTTTGGCCGAGACCCCGGTCGATCGGGGGAATTCCCGCCCCCCGCTCGCGATTCTCAACGACCTTAGTACTCGCGATGGCGACATCAGCGTGCGGATCAAACCCATTTCCGGGCGCGATGGTCTGGCTGGCGGCGTGGTGTGGCGCTACCGCGATGAGAATAATTACTACGTTGCGCGAGCCAACGCCACCGAGAATACCGTCTCGGTTTTCAAAGTAGAAAACGGACGCAGGATTTCGCTTTTTACCGATGTAAAACACCCCATTCCGGCGAATTCCTGGAGTATCTTGAAGGTCTCGGCGCGCGGCCCGCGATTTCAGGTTTTCGTAGATCATCGCCGCGTGCTGCAAGGCCGTGATAACACGTTCTCCAACGCCGGCAGGGTCGGTCTGTGGGCGATGAATTCCTCCACCGTGTATTTCGACGATTTCCGCGTTTACCCTAAATAGATGTGCGTGTAGCGCTCGGGAATCCCCCCTATTTTTCAATCAAAACAGGCGGATCTTACCCCATTGGTAGTCAGTCATTCACCTTATCGAAGTGAATGGTACTGCTCTCCGATAAAAATGCCATAACTTTTCTTGTGTTTTCGAGTACCCTGTCGCATAATTGGTGCCTGGAGCTTCACACGCGTGAGGCCCATCTCGGAGGCTTTTGGATGAAAAAATTCGGTAAAACCTGGCAATATCTGGGCTGTGGTGCGGCGATAATGCTCTCTGCGGCCATTGCTCAGGCTGGAACAATTGTCGTAACCACGACGCCTTTTAGCGGCAATGACAGCGTGAGCTGGGGCACGCAGGATTACCTGGATCCCGGGGCGTCACCCACGCGGTCCAGCTTTGCCTTCGCGTCGGGCGCGAACACCGTCACGGTCAGCTTTAGCAATCCCGCGAACCCGATGCAGGGAGACGGGATTGTAGGGGTCGCCGGCGGCTCGGGCGCTTTCGGCTGGACGATCGGTGCAATCTTCACCTCCGGCACCTCGCTCTTGGGCACGAATAACAACACATCGAGCAATCCGAATAATGTCGTCGGCGATACCATGACGCTGACCTTCGCCACTCCTGTTTCGGAATTCGGCACCTATATCCAGAATTTCGATCAGACCGATCCCTTTACAGTGACGATCAGCGCTAATGGCAGCCCGGTTTCGCCGTCGGAATCGTCGGGCGCTAACGGAAATGCGTTCTTTATCGGCGTTATGGATCAGAGCGGTACGGCCTCGATCAATAGCATCACGCTCACGACCACTCAATCGGTGACCGGCGGCACGCCGGATTACTTCGTCATCGGCACCAGTCAATTCAATAATGGCAACGGCACTGTAACCAGCACGCCCGAGCCGGCCTCCGTCCTGTTTATGGCAGGCGGCGTTGCTCTCATCGGCTGGAAGGCCCGCAAGCGCGCTCGCGCCTGAACCCAGGTCAACCCGAATTATAAGAAGACCGCGGGGAACCACCCCGCGGTCTTCTTATTTTGTCGTCACATTTTTTAGTGCGTCATCGCGTAAACAATGTAATTCACGCCAATCCGAATTCCCAGCGTCGCGTATTCCTGTGGATATTCCGGCGAGTCCGCCCACTCCCACGAATCGCCCACATCCGATTGAAACGTGATCGCCACCATCACCCGTCCCTGCTCGTCAAAAATGCCTCGCCACTGCGCCGGGCAATTTTCGCATTTAGAACTCCTCCCGGCGTTCACCGATCCCATACTGGCCACCTGATAGCGGTCGTCCAGATCGTACACCGAATGGAAAATGCTCGCCTGATTATCCAGATCCACCACCTCGCGGCCGGGCAGCACCTTATTCATACTCGCCATAAACGTTTCCCACTCGTCCGCATTCCAAAAATCGTCGCACATGAAAAATCCGCCGCGCAGCAGATATTCGCGCAGCGTTTGCGCCTGTGAATCGGTGAGCTGCCAATGGCCCGGCTGCACTGCGTACAGCCACGGCCAGTCGTACACTTCGCCATCGTCGAGATTCACCGGTTGCTCCACCGATCGCGCACTCAGGCGCGTCAGGCGGCGCACCGCCTGTGAGAAATGCCGGTCGGCGCGCGGATAGTCCTGCGTCCAGATGGTGCCGCCCTGGCGCCAATTGCCGCGCGAGTAGAACCGGTAGCGGCCTCCGGGAGCCTGCGGATACATCAGGCGGGCAAACGTCCACTCGGCGGGGTCCTGCCAGTCAGACGGTAGAGGGATGCTGCCGATTCGATATTCCACGCCAGAGTACTCTCGAAAGGTGCGCTGAAAGCCATAAAGCGTGCCCACAAACGCCAAGGCTGCGCCTACCCAGAGGACCGTGCGGAACGCCATTTGGAATACCTTTTTAGTTTACTGCCTCCCGCCGCGTTTGCGTTAAGCAGCACACAATTCTGCCGCTATCATAGATACATGAAGTTGCTCCTCTGCCTCGCGGTCTCCACCGCCGTTCTCGCAGCCCAAACCTTTTCGGGGGGGCCCGCCGTCGATCGCGCCATCGAAGAGGCCATTCAGCAGAATCGCCTGCCGGGCGCCGTCCTGCTGGTGGGGCACGATGGACAGGTCGTTTATCGCAAGGCTTACGGAGACCGCGCAGTGGTGCCTCACACCGAAACGATGACGGTCGACACCATCTTCGATCTCGCTTCGCTCACCAAAGTGATTGCAACCACTTCGTCGCTGATGAAGCTGTTCGAAGAGGGCCGCTTTCGCCTCAACGATAAGGTCACGCAATACATCCCCGAGTTTCAGGGAGGCAAAAGCGATATCACGCTGCGCAATCTCTTCACGCACTTCTCCGGCCTGCAGCCCGATGTGGCGCTCAAGCCGGTATGGCACGGCAACGAGACCGGATTGCAACTTGCCTTCACCACTAAACCGGCCGGGCCTCCCGGTGTGCACATGGTCTATAGCGATATCAATTTCATCCTGCTGGGCGAACTGGTGCATCGCCTGAGCGGCCTGCCGCTCAATGAATACTCGGAGCAGCGTGTGTTCGAGCCGCTGGGAATGAAGGAGACGCGCTTCCTGCCACCCGCGTCGTGGATCCCACGCATCGCGCCTACCGAGCGTCCCGACAAGAATTCGCTGCCTCTACGCGGCGTGGTTCACGACCCCACGGCGCGCTACATGGGAGGAGTCGCGGGCCATGCGGGCCTCTTTTCCACTGCGGACGATCTCTCCCGCTTCGCGCAAATGATGCTCAACGGCGGCGAGCTCGACGGCGTTCGCATTTTCAATTCGCTCACGGTCGCCAAGTTCACCGAACCGCAGACGCCGCCCGATCAGCCGGTATTGCGCGGGCTCGGCTGGGACATCGATTCGCCCTATTCGAGCAATCGCGGCGAGCTGTTTCCGATCGGCTCCTTTGGCCACACCGGCTTCACCGGCACGTCCATCTGGATCGACCCTTCCACCAGGACATACGTGATCCTGCTCGCGAATAGCGTCCACCCCGACGCGCGGCCGTCGCTCGTGCCTTTGCGCGCCAAGGTCGCGACCATTGTAGCGGCGTCGGTGGGAATCAAGGAACGCGGCGTCACGCTCACCGGGTACAACGAGACTCTCAGCGGCGCCGGTATTCATCGCGAAGTGGAGCGGAACGGCGAGACCAAAACGGGGCTCGATGTTCTCGAAGAGCAGAAATTTCAGCCGTTCGCCGGCAAGCATATCGCGCTCATTACCAACCAGACCGGCATCGACCGCAAAGGCCGGCGGAATGTCGATCTCATGAAGGCCGCCGGTATCGACGTCGCCGCGCTCTTCTCGCCCGAACACGGTATCGCCGGCGTGGAAGATCGCGAAGGAATCACTAACGCTGTCGACCCGGCCACCGGCATCAAAATCTTCAGTCTGTATGGCAACACCAGGCGGCCCACCCCGGAGACGCTGCGCGGCATCGACGCGCTGGTCTTCGACATCCAGGATATGGGCGTTCACTTCTACACCTACGAAACCACCATGGCGTTCGCCATGGAAGCCGCAGCCAAGGCCGGCATTCCGTTCTATGTGCTGGACCGGCCGAACCCCGTCAGCGGCGTGCAGGTGGAAGGCCCGGTGCTCGACGCCGCCAACGAGTCGTTCGTGGGCTATTTCGCCGGGATGCCGGTACGCCACGGCATGACGATGGGGGAGCTCGCCAAGCTCTTTAACGCCGAGAATAAGATCGGCGCGAACCTCATCGTGGTCCCCATGGAAGACTGGGAGCGCGGCGACTGGTTCGAGGCCACCAATCTGCCGTGGGTAGATCCTTCGCCCAACATGCGCAGCATGAAAGCCGCGGCGATTTATCCCGGCCTCGGCATGTTGGAATACGCCAAGCTCTCGGTGGGCCGCGGCACCGATTCGCCTTTTGAACAAATCGGCGCCGACTTCATCGACGGCCGCGCGCTCGCCGCCTATCTCGACATGCGGCAAATCCCCGGCGTGCGCGTCTACCCCACGAGCTTCACTCCCACCTCGTCGAACTTCAAAGGCATCCGTATCCAAGGCGTGCGCTTCGAAATCGTCAATCGTGAAATGCTCGACGCTACACGCCTGGGCTTGGAAGTGGCGGGAGCGATTCAAAAGCTCTATCCCGGCAAGTTAGACTGGTCGGCCGACAAGCCACTCATCGGCAATGACGAAGTGGTTCGCCGCCTGCAGGCGGGCGACGACCCGCGATCCATCCAGCAGGGCATGCAGGATGGCGTGGCGGCGTTTCTCGAGATGCGGGCGCAATATCTAATCTACAAATAACCGGCCGGCTTACTCTTCTGTCCAGTTCTTGATGTGGTACATGCCATTCATCAGGAACAGTGCTCGTCCCAGACCCTGCATGTTTTTCTTTTGCGTCTCATCGAGCGTGCCCACCGTCTTGAAGAATGCCTGGACTTCCAGTTCCGATAGCTGCGCATCCAGGTCACTGCTGCTCTTAGCGAGCTGCTTGAGCTCATCCTCGCCCTTTTTCGATACGATGGCCTCACCCACCACCACGCGGCTCTTGTCCATCTGATCGCGAATGGGCGCGGCTTCCTTAGCGCCATCTTCGAGGATGGTGTGCACGTCCCTCTTCTGGTCCTTATTCAGGTTGAGAACCTGGGCGATGTAATCGAACCGGTTGGAAGGCCTCGCTCCGCCGCCGCGGCCGGTAGTTGGATCCAGATCTCCAGCCCCCTGCTTGCTCCTGCCCCCGCCGTAACCTCCCTGGGCCAATGCCAGACTGGCGCACAACAAACCGGCCATGCAAAGTTTTTTCAACATGTTATCTTCCCCATCCTCCTCGTCCTCTGGCCGGTTGCAGGAAAATGTCCGCCATCAGCTCGAACGCTTCGGGAGCCCTGGATACCTGATTCGGTTTCAGCAGCGCCACGATTTTCTGAAATGTCTTCACTTCCACACCCATCATCTGGAATTGCGCGTCGCTCAGCGCCTGCTTGAGGGGCGCGATTTCCGCCTCGGTCTTCCCGTTGAGCATGGCGTTCGCCAGATCGTTACGGCTCTTCTGCACCTGTTGGATGACAGGCGCGGCGTCCTTCTGAGTCTCCTCGATCAGCGAATTGAAGGTGACCTTCTGTTCGCTGTTCAACTTGAGCCGGTCGGCGACCTGTTCGGCCTTCGATTCTTTGGGCGTCGCGTGCGCGTGGCCCGAGCCGCCCAAATCGCCTTCGGGCGATCCGCCTCCGCCGCCCATGCCGCCGCCACCACCACCGCGGCCCTGCGCCACAGCCAGAGCCGCCATTGCAAAACCTGTGATCAAAACCTTTGCGAGCATTACACTCCTCCCACCATTCGGCACTATTAAATCACGATTCACAATCGACGCGCGAGACTGTTACGCTGAAGGACCATGGCGGATTTGAACCGGCTGTTTTGCGGCGACAACCTCGCAGTGCTGCAGAACGATATCGCCGGGGAATCCATCGATCTCTGCTATATCGACCCTCCCTTCCACTCGCGCCGCAACTACCAAAGCCGCGGCAGCCGGCAGGGATTTCGCGATACCTGGAGCTGGGACGTGGATGCGCAGACGGGCCTCGCCACGCTGCGCGCGCAGGCTAGCAAGGCGGGCCAGATGCTGGCGGCGATGGAGCCGGTGATCGGGCAGAGCGGCCTGCTGGCTTACCTGGTGAGCGTAGCACAGCGCGCCTCCGCCATCCATCGCGTGCTGCGCCCTACCGGCAGTCTGTTCCTGCACTGCGACCCCACGGCCGGACATTATCTGAAGCTGGTGCTCGACGCGATTTTTCAGGATGAGGGCGGCGGCTTCCGCAATGAGATCGTATGGTGCTACAGCCATGGCGGGCGCAGCCGCAAATGGTTCGGCCGCAAGCACGACACGATTTTTTTCTACGCCAAATCGGCCGCCTCCTATTTCGATCCGCGCGCAGTTCGCACGGCCATGCGCAGCGGGACGCACAGCTTCGGCGGCCGCCTGATCACCGGCGAGGATGGCCGCAAGTATCGTCTGGTCTACGGTACGCGCAACTCTCATGGAGTGGTGCGCTATTACAAATACTACCTGGACGAAGGCAAGCTGCCCGAGGATTGGTGGACCGACATCAACTCCCTGCAGGCGTCCGCCGCCGAACGCACGGGATATCCCACGCAGAAGCCGGAAGCATTGCTCGCCCGCATTATAGCGGCCTGCTCACGCCCCGGCGATACGGTGCTCGATGCGTATTGCGGATCGGGCACGACGCTTGTCGCCGCCGAGCGCGCCGGGCGGAGATGGGTGGGGATCGATTCCGCCTCGGAAGCGATCGCGATTACGCTCGATCGTCTGCGGACCACGTTTGGAAATGACGCGGTGGAGCGAGTGGCGATCGAGGGATTGCCGGAGGAACGGATCGCTACCGGCCCCGATACAGCGACACGAATTGACGAAGCTCGGCCTCGTTGAGGTCGGAGACTGCCCAGAACTTCATCCCGTTGGCCGACCAGTGTAGCAGATGGTAGCCGTTGTGAGTTTGCGAGGCGGCCTCGCCCGTCGTCGCCGACGGCCAGATGAACAGATTGACGATGTGATTGTGGCGGCCGTAAATCAGCGCCGCCGCGGCGTGGCCGTCGAAATACTCCAGGCGTCCTCCCAGCAGCGGGAATCCTTCCACCTCATTCACCGGCGGCGAGAAATCCAGCTTGCCGTTGAACCAAGGCTTAACGGTGTGCTGGTCGGACGACGGCACGTCGAGCAGGTGAGTACCGGCAAGCGAGCGAACATGCGCGGAGAGGACGGCGTCCACCACGTACTGTTGGCGCGATCGAAGCTGGGCCACGTTCCATGCCATCGACAGGACCAACAACAGGGACGCGGCAATCGCCAGCCACCGCCACAGCGGCCGGGTGGACTGTTCCGGCGGCAAGCTTTGGCGAATTCTCTGCTCGAGGCCGGGCGGAGCTTCGTAGTAGCGTGCGTGCGTTCCGACGATGCAGGACGGGCAGGAGAGCACATGCTCGGCGAGCGCCGGATCGTTGGCCTCCATCAGGCGCCGGGCGATTTCACAGTTCATCGTAGCGCCCCCGCCAAACATTCCTGCAATCGTTTGCGACCCCGTGCGATGCGCGACATCACGGTGCCCACCGGCACGCCCGCGACACTGGATATCTCTTTGTACGACATTTCTTCCAGCTCGCGCAGGACGATGGCCTCGCGGAACTCCAAGGGCAGAGCTTCCAGGCAGCCCTGCAGCGAGGCCAGCGCGGCCCGATTGAGCAGGACCGCTTCGGCGTCAGGCGCCGGATCTGCCACGCTGTGAATCTGCTCGTCGAATTCCGCTGCCGGCCGATCGCCTTTCTGGCGCAAGAAAGTGAAACAGGTATTGCGGACCACCGCCAGCAGCCATGCGCGCGAGTCCCCGCCCTGGAATGTATTGAAGGATCGGAACGCGCGCAGGTACGCTTCCTGCACCAGGTCTTCGGCCTGGTCGCCGTTGCGCGTCAGCCAGCGCGCCAGGTTGTAAGCCGCGTTGAGATGCGGCATGACGGCCTGCTCAAAGAGCGCCTGTTTCCTGGTCGTGTCCATGGCGATACTTTCGGCGTGACTGCCTGCCGGCAAGGCGAAGAGCGGGGACGCAGCTATTGTCACATGGCCCATGCGGAAGGTCCATGTGACTAGACTCTCGGCGCCGCCATTTTATTCCCTGGGGAATAAAATCGCCGGCGGCGCGGTCGTAGCAGGCGGAGGCACTATGAGTGAATTACCGAAGAACGAACTGTCCGCCGATGGCGTCGACCGGCGGGGATTTCTGCGCTGCATGGCGTGGGCCGGCGCCGGCGTGGTCTGGACCGTCGCGGGCGGCGTGCCGACTTCGCAACTGCTAGGGCAGACCGGCGGGGGCGACGGCTTCCAGTTCGTGCAGATCAGCGACAGCCACATCGGATTCAACAAACCGGCCAATGCCGACGTGAACGCTACCTTACAGGTCGCCATCGACAAGATCGACGCCCTTCCTCGACTCCCGGATTTCCTGATCCACACCGGCGACCTGACCCACATGGCAAAGCCTGCAGAGTTCGACACACTCGAACAGCTTCTGCGGAACGGCAGAACGAAACAGGTTCATTACGTTCCGGGAGAACACGACAATGCCGCCGACGACGGCAAGGAATACCTGGCACGCTTCGGCAAGGGTACCAGGGGCACGGGATGGCATAGCTTCGACCATGGCGGCGTGCACTTCGCTGGGCTGGTGAATTCGGCGGCGCTGGAGGGCATGGGCAAGCTGGGCGCCGATCAACTGGCATGGCTGAAGGACGACCTGAGCGGCCGCTCCGCCAGTACGCCGATCGTCCTGTTCGCGCACCTGCCCCTATGGACCGTGTACCCCGATTGGGGCTGGGGCACCTCCGATAGCGAGGAAGCGCTCGCCTATGTAAAGCGCTTCGGCTCGGTCACGGTGTTGAACGGACACATCCATCAGACTATGCAGAAGGTGGAGGGGAACATTCGTTTCCACACTGCCATGTCGACGGCCTTTCCGCAGCCAGCGCCCGGCACCGCGCCATCTGCCGGTCCGATGAAGGTGGCGGCCGAGAGACTGCGCAGCGTGCTTGGCATTTCCGAGGTGGAATTCGTCGCCGGACGGCAGCATTTGGCGGTAGTGGATGCCACGTTGGAGTAAACTACCGTGGCTCGCGATGGCTGCGGGCGCGATTCTTCTGCCGGCTTTCCAGCCGCCGGAGGACCGCGGGAAGGATCTATTCGCCCGCCGCTGCGGCGGTTGCCACGATGCGGACCGCAATAAAGAAGGGCCGGCGCTACGCGGCGTTTATGGCCGAAATGCGGCCGGAGCGCCCGGGTTTTCTTACTCCGATGCATTGCGGAATGCGCACTTCCGCTGGGATGAGGCGGGCCTGGAGCGCTGGCTTAGCGATCCCGATTCCGTGGCGCCCGGCACCGGCATGGATTTCCAGGTGAAAGATGCGGAAGAACGGGCCGCGATCGTCGCGTATTTGAAGAGCTTGTCTGGGAAGCGCCGCTAGCGGCCGCCGGCACTCATACGGCACTTTCTGGCGGTGGTGGCTCGGTTAGCGCGTTCCTGCTAGCGCCGCGCGGCTGCCACAATCTGCTCGGCAGCGGTGGTCTCAATGTCGCTGCCGCGCACCACGATTGCGCGATCCGCGTTGATGGCGACGACCTTGGGCGCGGACGCCTTCTGGCGAATCGAGTTCACGATCGGCCCCAGCTCCGCGGCGGTTGGCTCGGGAGGGAAGTAGAAAATCCGCACGTTGGGACTCACCTGATTCAACCGGTGGGAAACGGGCGCTGTCCAGTTCGCGGCCGGAGGGTTGGCCAGTTCCCCTAGCAGCCACGTGGCGAAATCGCTCTGCCAGACCTTCCCCCGCCATACCAGAACGCTGCTTGGGGCGTACACCGTGGTGCGCGGGATATCGCCCAACACGCGGATCGCGTTGGCGACCTCCTGAAGATCGGCGGCAGTGGCCACTCGTGAGGCTCCAGCCGACACCGCACCCAGTCGGAAGCCGCCAATCACCACCGTTACGTCATCCTTATCGTGAGGCATGATGTAGCCATGCCCGGTGGGAGCCGCGGTAGAACTGTCCAGTTCCCCGATGAGCCACTCCGCCAGACCGGCCTCTCTTCCGTTTCCTTCCACCGTGATGGATCGCGCCGCCTCATCGGGAGAGATTTTCTGAGTTTTCACAATGGCGTGAAGGGCGCCGGCCGCGTCGCGCATGTTCTCGCTTTGGGCCACCGCGATGTCGCGCGCCACCATCCCGCTTCCGGGATCGGAACTGCGAGTCCAGGAAGTGAGGGCTGCCTGCGAGGATGCAAGCACCGGCAGTGACAGGAACAGGGCAACGATCGAGGTCAGAGGCACTCCTCTCCGAAGACCGGACAGGTCTTTCGATTAGAGCTAGTGTACGGGCTTTTGCCGCGCAGTGCCAGGGGGAAGTTTGCCTGATATCATCGGGCAATTGCCGGGGGTGAGGAGTAGCCGGCAATTGTCTATGGAAACCAACCCTCAGAGTTGGCGAGGGGCGCGCCGTGCCGCCAGAACATCTGGTCCGGAACTTCTCCCGCTAAGCAATTGATTCCACACGAAAGGATCGCGATTTTCAGGGCACCTGGCGGCGGCTGTCCACTCCGCCTGTCACACAACGGCGGTGGCCGGTGTTGTTATATTGGAAAAAAGGATACAACGAATGGATGCTGTGAAAACGATTGGCGTAGTTCTGGCGAGCGCAGTGGCGCTGTTGGCGGGCTCCACGGCCAACGTCGACAACAACACTTTCGGCAATCCCAAAGCACCGGTGATGATCGAAGTTTTTAGCGATTTCCAGTGCCCCGGCTGCAAATATTTTCACGATAACGAATTCCAGCGCATCATGTCCGACTTCGTGGTGCCCGGCAAGGTTTACGTGATCTATCGTTATTTCCCCCTGCAGATGCATCCCTACGGCCGGCTGTGCGCGCAATGGGCTTGCGCCGCCGCGCACGTGGGCCGCTATCAGAAAGTGGCCGACGCGCTTTTCGCGGCACAGCAGGCCATCGAGGTGACCGGCAATGCGGAGGCCGTCGCCAACAGCGCGCTCACCCCTAGCGAACAGAAAGCCGTCAAGGCGCTGGTGAATTCGCCATCCGTGCAAGGGGAAATCGATACCGACCTCAACGAGGGGAAGGCCATTCCGGTGCCTTCTACGCCCACTCTGTGGGTGACTGCCCATGGCCGAAGCGAAGTCATCAAGGGACCCATCAATTACGATCTCTTCAAGCAGTATCTGGATGCTCTGCTGAAGTAAGGAAAGATAGGATAAGCATATGAAGCGCTACGCGGCTATATTGACGGTGTCGCTGCTGCCCTGCCTGGCGGCCATGACGCAGATCGACAAGAACAAGGCCCAGGGCAACCCCATGGCTCCCGTGAAGATCGAAGTTTTCAGCGACTTCACCTGCCCCCACTGCAAGCACTTCCATGAGGAAATGCTGCCGCTGTTGATGAAGGATTACGTGGTGCCGGGCAAGGTCTACATTATCGACCGCGCCTTCCAGTTGCCGCACGAATTTTCGCGCGAAGCTTTCGCATTCGCCATCGCGGCGGCGCGCATCGGCAAGTATCAGCCGGTGGCGGACGCGCTTTATGCCAAGCAGGAGAACTGGTACACCAACGGCAACATCTGGAGCGTGGTGGCGGGGGCCTTGCCCTCGGCAGCCGACCAGAAGAAAGTGCAGGAGCTTTCCAAAGATCCCGGCGTGCTGGCCGAAATCGATGCCGAGTCGCACGAAGGCGCGAGCGACGGTATCAATCAGACGCCCACTCTGGTGGTGACGGTGGGCGGCCGCACCTATCCTCTTCCTCCGGCGCCGGACTACCGGTTGCTAAAATCGATGATCGATGGACTCCTCCCAAAGTAGGGTCTTGTATTGGACGGCGCTGGTGCTGCGCGTGATTGTGGGCGCCGTCTTCGCCTACGCCGGCTACGTGAAGCTGCGCCAGCCCTGGGCACTGTTCGCCATGGGCATCGATTCATACCACATCCTGCCGTACAATCTGGTGGTATTGACGGCGCGCACTCTGCCCGCCGCGGAAGTGGCCATCGGCATCTGGCTGCTGATCGGAGTCTGGCCGCGCATTCCGGCGACCGTAGTGTCGCTGCTGCTACTGGTATTCTTCAGCGCGATGGTGCACGCTGAACTCGCCGGCCAGAAGATCGACTGCGGCTGCTTCGGAACAGGCGACCCGATCTCCAAGTGGACGCTGCTGCGCGACGGAGCGCTGCTGGCGGCCTCGCTGTTCGTTACCTGGCAGGCTTTCCGCCGCTCCCCCAAGAAGTCTTGATGCCCGACCCGGAAGTTCTGCGGCGCGAACTCGCATATCACGAGAAGCTCTATTCGGGATTTGCGCAGCGGCACTTCGCCCGCCCCGCGGTGCGCCTGCTGCGCTGCCATACGGTGGCGCGCATTCTTCATTTGACAGGCGCCGGAAAACAATCGCGGGTGCTCAGTTTGGGGTGCGGGATCGGCGATACCGAACTGCTGCTCGCTCCCTACGTGGCGGAAGTGGTGGGCGTCGACCTGTCACCCGCCGCGATCCGGCAGGCGCGGGCCGATGCCGAAAGGCTCTCCATCCGCAATGTGCGCTTCGAGCAGGGCAGCGATGTGGACGGCCGTTTCGATGTAGTGATCGCGATCTTTTTTCTGCACCATCTGGCCGATGCCGACCTGGCGGCGCTGCCGGGGCAGGTGGCGGACCGGCTGGCGCCGGGCGGCATCTTCTATTCGCTCGATCCCAGCCGCCGGCGGCTCTCGGGCGCGCTCGGGCGGCTGCTGGTCCCCTGGATGATGAAGCGCTTTCAGACGCCCGACGAGCGCGAACTCGAGCCGGAGGCGACCTGCCGGAGTTTTGCGGCCGCGGGGTTCGAGGCGCGCGTGGAGATGTACGATTTCGGGTCGACGCCGCTGGCGGGGTTGTTCCCGGGCTGGGGTTGGGGCTACGGCTTCGCGCGCGAGATCGACGACTGGCTGCTACGGTTCGGCACGGTGCGCCGGCTGGGCAGCAATTTCGAAATCGTGGCGGAGCGCACCGCCGGCATGAAATGACCGCTGTTTCGGAGGCAACCGCCACGCGCGATTGCGGCGAGTCCGGATGCCATCCGGCCGCGTCGAAGTAGGTTTATGCCTGGCCGGCGATCGCACTCACCGGCATGCCGAACCTCAATTGCTCGCCGTCGCGGCGCATTTCCATACCGAGAACGTCCCCCTCGATAGACTCGGCATAGAGCCGGCGGAGCCGGTCGGCCCCACCGGGCTCGGGGAATGAGCGGCTCAACAGGTCTTCCATCTCTCCCGCCAGGCGATACGATTCGGTACGCAGGATGTGCAGGCCCGCGCGCTGGAACAGCTCGCCCAGTTCTTCCAGGGGCATGGCGCGCGTATGCGACGGGTCGCGCACTTTCTCGGCGGCGTTGAAGTCGGCGGCCTTCGCGGCGTGGGGCGTCAGATCGGCCACTACCACGCGGCCGCCGGGCGCACAGACGCGCCGCATCTCTTGCAGCACCGCCAGCGGATCGATCATGTGATGGAAGCTGAAGCGGCAGGTGACAATGGAGAAGCGGCCGCCGGGATAGGGGAGCGGCGGCACTTCGGCGATGTCCCAGGTGATGTTGCCGAGCCCTTTGGCACGCTCCAGTGCGCGCGCCTGATCGAGCATCGCGGGGGTTACATCGATGCCGGTGACGTGACGGACTACGGGCGCGAAGGCGCAGGCGAGCAGGCCTGGCCCGCAGGCCACATCCAGCACCGTGTCGTCCGCGCCGGCCTCCGCCAGGCGCACGATGCGGGCCAGCGCATCCTCATTGCGGATGGCCGCCGCTGCGCTGAAGGGAACGGCCTGCCGTGTGAACTGATCGAGAATACGATCGGCGTGGGAGGGCATAGTTGTCGATCAACTGCGCGTATACCCATGTTTGGCGGTGCGCCGGCCGCCTTCGGCGTGCGCTTCCTCAGACAGCGCGTGGACCCCGCTGGCGTCGATCCACCGATTGTAGAAATTGAAGAGCGCGCAGACGGTGATGGCGAAGTAGATGGCTTCGTCGGTCCACCCGGCCTCATGCAAGGGCACCATATCGTCCGCGCCGATACGCGGCGAGTCGTGATTTACCTTGTCGACGAAGCGGAAAAGCGCCTTGTGCTTCTCATCGAGCGGCGAATTCTCCAGATCGTGCAGCACGGCCCACACCAGTTCCTTATCGCCTAGCAGTTCCGCCGCAACTGCGGCGTGGGAGCTCAGTCAAAACGGGCAATCGTTGCGGTAGGAAGTGCGCGCCGCGATCAATTCGCGCATGCCCGGGCTCAGCGGGGCCGGCCCGCGGAGGATCTCCTGCGTGAAGCGCGCCAGATGATCGGTGGCCTTGGGGAGATAGGCGAACATATGCCAGATCTGCGGATATTCGGAGCCACTCTCGCGCATGGTGCGGACCATGGCGGTGTAAGGCGAAGGGGATTCGTTGCGCTCCACGTCCGGGAGGTACATGGGCTTCATGCCGGGGCCGCGCCGGATGTCGTCTTCTGGCATGGGAAGATTCTACCGCGCGCCGGGCGTGCACGGCATTAATGGGAAAGCATTACGGCAGCACCTCGCTCGATGTGGTGAGCGATGCGCCGCCGGCGCGCATTTCGCCGAACGCCTGGTGGCACGCGCTGCCGGTGAGTTCGCGGATAGCGTCCGTCACCACCGCGATCGGCTTGCAGAATTGAAAAAGCCCGCGCACGGCGTGCAGGACGCAGATCTCGGTGACCACACCATAGACCACGAAGCGATCGGGATTTAAAGCCTGCAGCAGGTGCACAATAGTGTGGGTCTGAAAGGCATCGACGGTCTGCTTCTCGATTATGAACTGGTGGGCGTTCGGAACCGCGAAGCCTTCCGGGCGATTCGGAATCACCGCATTCGACCCCAGAAGTGTGGCTGCCGCCTTGTGCTGGCCGGTGGCTCCGGCCACGCAGTGCTTGGGCCAGGATTGAAACTCGCGATCGTTTTCGGCGTGCGCATCTACGGTCGAGACCAGCGGGATGCCGTGGGCTTCGGCATAATTCGTAAGGCGCGCCAGCGTGGGGATGAGTTGCTCGGCGCCGGGAACGTAGAGAGCGCCGGCAGGATAGAGGAAATCGAGCTGGGTATCGATGTCGAGGAAGACGGTGCTCATCCCAATATGTTACGGCGCGTACGGTCGATCAGATCGCGCAGTTCGCGGCTGTGGATCACCGGCCAGGGCTCCGTCTCCTCCAGTTCGCGCAGCGGGGCCGACAGGTTGGCGACCGATTCGGCGGCGCGCCGGCGCGCCTGTTCGAGCGTGGGAAGCGGCTCCAGCAGCCGTCCGCCCAGAATGATGGGCCGCAGGAGCGCCTCGCCGCGCCCGCATTCGCCGGAACGCGCGATCACGTCGCGATGGACGTCGCGAAAGATCTGTTTGGAGCCGGGGTAGGACGGTTTGTCGTCGCTAAACTTGGCGGTGAAGCGCTGGATGCCGCAGATTTCGATCTCCACCAGCTTGTAGACGGTGCTGAGCGAGGGCGCGTCGGCAGAGACGGAGAGCTGGGTGCCCACTCCGAAGGCATCGATAGGCGCTCCCGCGGCCAGCAGTTCGCGAATGCGATACTCGTCGAGGTCGCCGCTGACCATGATCTTGGCTTCGGCATGGCCGGCATCGTCCAGAATGGCGCGCACCTGTTTGGAAAGGGCGACAAAATCGCCGCTATCCAGGCGCACGCCCCAGAACGGGCCTTCGCTCTGCGCGGCCTGCCGGGCGCCCTTGAGCGTATCGTAGGTGTCGATCAGTTGCACGGCGGAATCGCCCAGCAGGCGCTGGATGTGACGGAAGGCTTGCGCTTCGCCGCAGAAGGCCATCACCCAGGAGTGCGCCACCGTGCCCATGACGGGCACAGCGTAACGAAATCCGGCCAGGGTGTTACTGGTGCCGGCGCAGCCGCCCAGGTATGCGGCGCGCGCGGCGAATACTCCGGCCTCCGGCGTGTGGGCTCGGCGCGTGCCGAATTCTACGACGGAACGGCCGCCGGCAGCCTCCACGCAGCGCGCCGCCTTGGTGGCCACCAGCGACTGGAACGACAGTGCCGAGAGGAGGTACGTCTCCGGAATCTGCGCCTCGACGATGGGCGCGCGCAACGTCAGCATCGGCTCGCCGGCGAAGAGCGGCGTGCCTTCGGGGACGGCAAACAGGTCGCCTGTGAAGCGGAAATCGCGGAGGTAATCGAAGAACGCGGGAGCGACGTTCTGGAATTGCGGCAGTTGCCGAAGGTAGTCGATTTCCTCGGCGGTAAACGAGAGATTGAGCAGGTAATCGACTACCTGCGGGAGCCCGGCGGCCAGTACGAAGTTGCGGCGCGGCGGCAAGCGGCGGACGGCCAGTTCGAAGACGGCGCGTTCGGCTGTTTTGCCGGCCTGGAAATAGCCGGCAGCCATCGTAAGCTCGTAGAGATCGGTCAGCAGCGCGTTCATGAAGCCGCGATCGGCCGGCGCGATCGCCTGCCTACTTCTTCTTGACGGGCTCGGGAGCGGCCTCTTTTACCGCGGCTGCCGCGGCTTGCAGGTCGTCTACGGCCTTTGCGTCTAATTGGTAGATGCTCGGCTCGCCCTGACGTTGCGCGAAATAGTCGGTCCCCAGCTTGCGGACCGTCACCTTTTCGACTTTCTTGCCTTCATTCGAGGTCACAGTGGCCTCGAAGACGTCGTCGCCGCCGGCCGTGGTAGCGAATTTGGAGGCCGTCAGATCGCGTAATTTGTCGATCAGCGCCTGCACCGAAGCGTTGTCCATGGTCTTCGCTCCGGACATCCACTTGTCGCCGCTCTTTGTGTAAGTGGCGTTCTTCAACTCGATTTTGGTCGGGTCGCTGAAGCCGAAATCGAACAGCTTTTTGCTGCGGAAATCGTCGAGGCTCTTGTCGAGGGAGTCACCGGTGTCGGAGGCGATCTTATAAATGCCTTCCACCGCGGAGCTCTTGGCGTAGTAGTTCTTGTCTTTGTCCTTGTGGACTTCGAGCGTCTGGTCGCCGCTCGAATCGCTCACCGTCACGGTAGCGATGCGCGCCCCGGAGGCGAATCCTTCGGCGGCCTTTTTGGCGTCTTCATCCGAGATGGTGGTGTCCATCTTGGCGTCTTTGAGCTTATTGACCAGGCCGTCCACCTGGGTGGCGTCGGCGCGCAGAGGGCTCGGCTTGAGGATCTGCCATTCGTTCTGCGCGTTCTTGCCGAACTCGATGGGGCCGCCCTTGGCGGTGAGGACCACGCGCGTGATCTTGTCGGGATTGAAGGTCAACAGACGCTTATCGCGCAGATCGTTCACCGTCTTATCGAGGCCGGTCTTCACGTAGCTGGCGATCGTGTAGATCTTGGGATTGCCGGGCAGCTTGGCGTAGTTGCCGGAGTTGGTGGGGGTAGCGTCGCCCACCAGCAAGCCCGCCGTCTTGCCATCCTTTTTGGTGATGGTGATATTGAGCGTGGGAGTGGCCAGGCCGAATCCCGATAGATCGTTGGCGTTATCCTCGATGGTCTTATCGGCCGAGAGCGCGGCCAGCGTGGTGACCATGGAAGTGACGGCATCCTGATCGGCCGCCAGCGGCTTCGGTTCGAGGATGCGCCACTTGCCGTCCACCAGTTTGAGATCCTGCGTCTCAGTAGGCTTCTGTATGCGAATTTCCTGGAACTGGTCGGCCGGAATGGTCAGCAGCTTCACCGAAGTATCGGTGGGCGACTTCTCGGGAGCGGCGGCCTGCCGCTTGTTCGATAACCAGATGCCGCCCCCGACCAGGGCCAGAAAAGCGACGGCAATAAGGAGACCCGTCGGCTTCATGGCTTATCTCCTCTTCCACCACGTGGCCATTCCGAAGGCCACGACGCCTAGCGGGAAGATCACGAAACTGAGCCAGAAGACCGAGGTCAGGCTGCGGGCGGTGATATTGATGGGGCGGTCTTCCGGAGCCTTGGGACGGATGGAGATCAGATCTTCATCCGATGACAGCCAGTTCACCATATTGGCGAGCAGGTCGCGATTGGCTAACTGGCGCGATCCGATGAGGCTGTTCTGCGCCCACATGGAAGTGCCGACAATCACGAAGCGTCCCGGGGTGGCGCCGTTGTAAGTGCCGGCAGCGGCCAGGGTAAGGGGACCCTTAGTGCCCTTGGACGGATCGACCTTGCCATCGGCAGGGATAGTGGTGACGGCGACGCTGTCCTCGGTAGTGCCGAGCAATTTCGATACGGTGGTCTTATCCCCGGATTTCACTGTCAGGGACCGGACGATCGGGAATGCCGTCAGAGCGCGCGTAAGCGGCTGCGTGATGGGATGAGTTTCATACGACGCCACCACGGGCACGTCGATATCCAGGCCGAAGATCTGGCCGAACCCGCTGAGGTCGAGGACCAGGTCCTTGTTGGCGGTGACGCCCCAGCCTTCCAGTACACTCACGAGCGCGGCGTTTTCTGCCGGCGGCTCCTGCTTGCCGATCTGTACGGGGCTATCGAGCATGATGAGTTCGCGGCCGCCGTTCTCTTCGAAACTCTTGATGGCGGCGACGTCGGGAGCGGGGTAATCGAGCTGCGGACCGCCGACCACCAGCACTGTGCAATCCTTGGGGATCTCCACGGAAGCCGGCGCGGCGGGCACCTGGCCTACGGCCACCGTTTTACCGGGCTCGACCGGCGTGGCGGGCTTGAGGTCGATGGTCTTGACGGTGTAATTGTCGCGCTCCAGCACCTGCTTGAGGTAGGAATAACCGCCGTTGCCGTCGTCTTCAAGGCTGTGTTCGTGGGCGGCGTTGAGGACGCACACGTTGCGCGTGCCGGTCTTGAGCGAGCGGATCAGCGCGCCGGTGACTTCCTCTTCGGAAAGACTCTTGGCGCCTTCCTTGCGGCCGCCGCTATCGATCAGCACGGGCGCGTCGGCGCGGAAGCCGATGGCTTTCGCCTTGGTAGGGTCGCGATCGGGATCGATGTATTGCGCGGAGAACTTGGGGGAGAGTGCCGCGTAGCGATCCAGAAGGTCGCGCGCGTTGGGGAAGGTGTCTTTGCCGCCGAAGTAATACGCCTTCACATCGTGCTTCAGATCGTGGACCACTTTGATGGTCTGGTCGGAGAGGCTGAACTGCTTGTTGGCAGTTGCGTCGTACGATTTGTCGTAGCGGTTGGCGAGGAAGTTTACGCCCACCAGCACCGCCACAATCACCAGGATATAAACGGCGGTGTAGCTCCAATATTTGGTCTGTCTTGCTTTCATCCAGTTGGCGGCCATGTTATGCCCTCCACCGTAGAGATTCCATGGATCGCTTCGTCAGGAACAGCGATAA
>DATAUB010000041.1:0-379310 GCA_036268475.1 Bryobacteraceae bacterium
CCGCGCATTCGGAGCAGGCGGCGCACGTTCAGGAGGCCGTTGGTGCCCTCCGGCAGGAGATTGCGGAGCAGGTGAAGCAGTCGGTGGACGCCGCGCATTCGGAGCAGGCGGCGCATGTTCAGGAGACCATCGGCGCGCTTCGGCAGGAGATTGCGGAGCAGGTGAAACAGTCGGTGGACGCCGCGCATTCGGAGCAGGCGGCGCACGTTCAGGAGGCCGTTGGTGCCCTCCGGCAGGAGATTGCGGAGCAGGTGAAGCAGTCGGTGGACGCCGCGCATTCGGAGCAGTCGGCGCACGTTCACGAGACCGTCGGTGCGCTTCGGCAGGAGATTGCGGAGCAACTGAATGGCACGCATTCGCAACAGGCGGCGCACGTTCAGGAGACCGTCGGTGCGCTTCGGCAAGAGATTGCGGAGCAACTGGATGGCACACATTCGCAGCAGGCGGCGCACGTGCAGGAGACCATCGGCGCGTTGTGGCAGGAAATCGCGGAGCAAGTGCAGGCCGGACATTCGCAGCAGGCGGCGCACGTGCAGGAGACGGTCGGCACGCTGAGGCAGGAAATCGCCGAGCAGGTGAAGCAGACGGTGGAGAGCGCCCAGGAACAGCACGCCTCGCAGATACAGGAGACTCTCGGTTCGGTGAAGCAGGAAATCGCCGAGCAGGTCAAACACACGGTGGAGAGCTCGTTGGCGCAGCACGCCGCGCAGGTGCAGGAAACTCTCGCCGCGTCAGCCCAGCAGCATAGCGCGCGGGTGCAGGAAAGCATCGCTGCCGGCGCCGAGCAGGCATCGGCCACGGTTTCGGCCGTGAACGAGCGCATGGCGGCCGCTGAGGCCAATATGGAAGAGATCCGCAAGCACTTCGCCACCCTGCAATCGAACGTGGCCGGCGATCTGCACGACTTTGAGAAGTCGCTCAAGGCGCAGGGTGTGGCGATCGAATCGGCCCGCACCGCGATGGCGCAAACCGACGATCTGGTGGAGCGCGTAGTAGAAGCGCTCGAACTGATGCAATCCAGCATCATCGACCAGCACGAGCCCGCCGGCGTGAATTAAACCGGCGGTCTCCCTGGCGGTCGTGGCTCAGTTCGCATAATCGCTTAAGACCTGGGCAACAGTCTCACTTCGGCGGCGTTACCGTGAGCGCCTGTTGCGCCAGGGGACTGTCGGGAAACCGGCGGCGCAGGTCCTTCAGGGCATCGTTGGCTTCCTGCCAGCGGCCCAATCTGGCCAGAGAATCGGCTTTATAGTAGAGAGTCTCCGGTGTGCGTTTGCTATCCGGATACTTTTGCAATAGCGTGTCGAATGCCTTTACGGCATCGCCCCATTCCTGGCTGGAATAATGAATACTTCCGACATAGTATTGCGCGTCGGAAGCCTGAGGAGTATCCCCAAACTTACTTACGTAGTCTGTGTATTCCTGCAGCGCGAGGGGTAACTTGCCGCCCAGGCGATCGCCTTCCGCGTTGGCGAACAGGTCAGTAGCCGATAGCTCTGGTTGGGCTGGGCCGCTGGTACTAGGCGGATTGGACTTCAAGGAGGTTTGCAGATCCTGAAGCTGGGTGGAGATCCGGCTGACGGACGCGTTCAGGTCGCCGATCGCCTGGCGTACGGTGCTCAACTGGTCGGAAATCGCCTGTATTTGCGTGCCCATGGCGGCGACCGCGTCGAGCGTCTTAGACTGCTGGTTTTGTTGGGTTTGCAGGCTGTTCTGCAGGTGATCGCCGAGCGCCGACAGGGACTTCGCGGCCTGATCGGCAGCGGCGTGGGTCTGTTCCGCCCCGCTCTGGGCCAGCCCGGCGAGCTTGCTCTCGAGCGACGCCTGCATGGCCTTCATCTGCTGCTGCATGCCATCCAGATCGCGAAGCACCTCGAGCATGGTTTCGGCCGTCTTATCGGCACCATACAAGGCGGGGGACGCCAAAAACGCAAGTACCAGAAAACGGCGCAGCATCTTGCTATTCCTCCTCTATTTATTTATCCTACTGCGGGCGTTAGCTTCTTGCACCCGGCGGTTTTTTTTCGGAGAATGAATACCAGTATCAGAGGGATCTCTTAATGGATGATGTCCAGCAGGGTACAAGCGGAAGCACGCCCCGGGTCAGAAATGACCTGATTACTACTTTTCAGAAGAGCGGACAGTTGGTTACCGCACTGCTGGAATCGTCCTCGCAGGCGATCGTCAGTATCGACCGCGGAGGCAGAATCGTCCTGGCGAACCGCAGGACGGAAGAGATCTTCGGATATAGCGGCGATGAGCTGTTGGGCGCGCGCATTGAAATGCTCCTGCCCGACGGAAAGCGGGCCGGCCACACTCACGAGCGCGATCATTTCTTCTCGCATCCGCGCACCCGCCCCATGGGGATCGGCATGGACCTTGCCGGCCGGCGCAAGGATGGCAGCGAAATTCCGGTGGAAGTGAGTCTCAGCTATGTGGAGGTGGAAGAGGGCACCTTCGCCATCGCGTTCGTGAGCGACATCAGCCAGAGAAAGCATCTGGAAGAGCAGTTACTCCACGCCCAGAAAATGGAGGCGGTGGGCCGGTTGGCGGGTGGCGTAGCGCACGATTTCAACAACATGCTCACCGTGATTTCGGGCTACAACCGCATGATCCTGGACGAGCTTTCCACCATGGACCCGCTGCGCGGCTACGCCGAGGAGATCCTGAAAGCGGCCGACCGCGCGGGTGCTCTCACCAATCAGTTGCTGGCCTTCAGCCGCCGCCAGATCATGCAGCCGCGCGTGATCAACGTCAACGCCGTCATCATCCAGACGCAGAAGATGCTGCAACGCCTGATCGGCGAAGATGTCGAACTGATCCTGAATCTCGGGGTCAAGGTCGGAAATATTAAGGCGGACCCCGGCCACGTGGAGCAGGCCATCGTCAACCTGGCCGTGAACGCGCGCGACGCCATGCCGATGGGCGGGCACCTGACCATCGAGACTTCCGATGTCCTGCTCGACGAGCATTACGCGCGCACCCATATGGGCGTCAAGCCGGGCGACTTCACCATGATCGCGGTGAGCGACGACGGCCACGGTATGGACGTGGAGACGCGCCGCCATATTTTCGAGCCGTTCTTTACCACCAAGGAGAAAGGTAAGGGCACCGGTCTCGGACTGGCCACGGTTTACGGGATGATTAAGCAGGCCGGCGGCGACATTTGGGTGTATAGCGAGCCGGGGCAGGGAACTACGTTCAAATTATATTTCCCACGCGTCTTCGAGCCGCTGGCGGAATCTTCCAGCGGCGATTCTTCGTCCACCAAACGGAGCGGCGGCGAGACCATTCTGGTAGTGGAGGACGAGCAGGCGGTGCGCGACCTGACGGTGCGAATCCTGCAGCAGCTCGGGTATGCCATCCTGACGGCCGCGAGCGGAGCGGAGGCGCTGGAGATTTGCCAGGCGCACACCGGGCACATCGACCTGCTGCTCACCGATGTGGTGATGCCGAACATGAGCGGCAGGCAACTGGCCGACCATCTGCAAGTGAGCCGTCCGCAGACCAAGGTGCTCTTCCTCTCGGGCTACACCGAAAACACGGTAGTGCACCACGGCGTGCTGGACGCGGGCGTGGACTTCCTGCCGAAGCCTTTCAGCCGCGAAAATCTTTCGAAGAAGCTGCGCGAAGTGCTGACGAAATAGGCGGCGGCGCCCTGTTACAATTCGTGCATGTTCCGCAAGGTCCTGATTGCGAATCGCGGAGAGATTGCGGTGCGCGTGATCCGCACGCTGCGCGAGATGGGCATCGCCAGCCTGGCCGTATTCTCCGATGCCGACCGTCTTTCGACCCACGTGCGCATGGCCGATGAAGCCGAACATATCGGGCCGGCGGCATCGGCGGAGAGCTATCTCGTGATTGAGAAGGTGCTCGACGCAGCGCGGAAACACGGCGCCGATGCCATCCATCCGGGCTACGGATTTCTGAGCGAAAATGCCGAATTCGCCGCCGCCTGCGAAGCTGCGGGGCTGGCATTCATCGGGCCATCGTCCGATTCCATCCGCCGCATGGGCTCGAAGACGGCGGCCCGCCAGACGGCCGTCGCCGCCGGAGCGCCGGTGGTGCCGGGCACCAGTCATGGTGTGAACTTGGATGAAGCGCGCGCGTTCGGCGCGGAGAATGGCTATCCGATTCTGCTGAAGGCAGTGGCGGGCGGCGGAGGAAAGGGCATGCGCCGCGTGGACCGTGAGGGCGACCTTGCTGCCGCCCTCCGCGATGCCGCGAGTGAGGCCGGCCGCGCGTTTCGCAATCCCGAGATCTACGTGGAGCGCCTCATCGAGCACGGGCGCCACATCGAGATCCAGGTGCTGGGCGATCGCCACGGCAATATGGTTTACCTCGGCGAGCGCGAATGTTCGCTGCAGCGGCGCCATCAGAAAGTGATGGAGGAATGCCCGTCGCCCTTGATCGCAGAGTATCCCGAGATGCGCCAGGCGATGGGCGAAGCCGCGATTCGCGCGGCGCGCGCGGCCGATTACTATAACGCCGGCACGGTGGAGTTCCTGGTGGACCGCGACCGCCGTTTTTATTTCCTGGAGATGAATACGCGGCTGCAGGTGGAGCATCCCATCACCGAACTGGCCACCGGGCTCGATCTGGTGCGCCTGCAGATCGAGATCGCCGCCGGCGCCCGCCTGCCTTTCACGCAGGAGGATGTGACGCTGCGCGGATGGGCCATGGAGTGTCGCGTCTATGCGGAGGATCCGTACAATCAGTTTCTGCCGTACCCCGGTAAGCTGACGCGCCTGACGCGCCCGCTCGGTCCCGGCATTCGCATTGACGGCTGCGTCTACGAGGGTTGGGTGGTGCCGATGGAATACGATCCTCTGCTGGCCAAACTGGCGGTGTGGGCGGACACGCGCGAGAATGCCACGGCGCGCATGATCCGCGCGCTGCGCGAGTATGACGTGGGCGGCATCCACACCAATATCGGATTCTTTCGCCAGATTCTGGAAGACGAGGAGTTCCGCCGCGGCAATCTACACACCGGCTTCATCGACGAGTTCTTCGCGCGCACCGGCCCTCCGCAGGCGCCGGACGAGCTGGCAGCGGTGGCCGCGCTGGTGGCCGCGCTGCACACCTTACAACGCAACGGCAACGGCGGCGCTTCGCGGAAGAACGCGCCGGTGGAAAGCGCCTGGAAGACGACGGGCAGAGACGGGATGCTGCGATGAAGCTCACGCTGCATAACGATGCCGGCGAACAAGCCATCGAACTCGCCGGTGAGGCGCGGGGGTATCGCTTCCGATTGGGCGATGCACCCGAGCGTACCGCCAATGTGGAGATGGCCGAGCCATCGGTTTATTCCGTCCTGCTCGACGGCCGCAGTTACGACGCGCGGGTGGAAGAGACGGCCTCCGGGCTGCTGGTCATCGTGATCGACGGCTACCGCTTCGAGATCGAAGTACGCGACCCGCGCAAGTGGAGCCGCAAGGACGCCGCCCGGGGCGCCGATGGCGTGCAGACGGTGGCGGCTCCGATGCCGGGGAAAATAGTGCGCGTGCTGGTGTCGCCGGGCGATGCGGTGGAAGCCGGGCAGGGACTGCTGGTGGTGGAAGCCATGAAGATGCAGAACGAGATGAAGGCGGCGCGTGCCGGGCGCATTCTCAGCCTCGCCGTAAAGGAAGGCGCCACGGTGACGGCCGGGGAAGTGCTCGCGACCATCGGCTAACTGGCGGGTCAGCGGTACAGGCAGCGGTAATAAGGGTTGGTGCGGGGCGCAGTTCACTTCGGTCCGCCAGCCTGCCTACTGTACGATAAGCCTCTATCGTTGACCGATTTGTTAACGGCGCGAACCAGGTTCGCGAAATCTAACTGCTGCGAATCGGCCGATCCCGGCTATAATGCATCAAAAGTCACCCAGGGTGTGCCAAATGGCATTGCACAGAGGAGACGAAGATGCGCCAACTGTTCCTTGTAACTGCATGCGCGGTAGCGGCAGCGCCTGCCGTTCTATGCAGCAATATTCCCTTGAGCTTTGAACCCAATACCGGGCAGGCACCCGCTGGGGTGCATTACCTGGCGAGAGCGGGCAGTTACACCTTCTACCTGGCCGGCAGCGAGAACGTGCTCACAGGACGGAACCGGGCGCCGCTGCGGATGAAGCTGAAGGGCGCCAACCCTTCGGCCCGTGTCGTGGGGGAAGTCCTGCAGTCCTCGACCAGTAATTATTTCATCGGCAACGATCCGGGCCGCTGGCGCACCGCGATTCCGAACTACGGAAGAGTCCGCTACGCGGACGTTTATCCCGGAATCGACCTCGTCTATTACGGCCACGATGAGGACTTGGAATACGACTGGATCGTCTCTCCGGGCGCGGATCCGCAAAGAATCCGCCTGACCTTCGAGGGCGCCGACCGATTGCGCGTCGACAAACAAGGAGACATGGTCGTTAAGCAGGGCAAGATGGAATACCGGCATCGAAAACCGTCCATCTATCAGGAAGTCGCCGGCAAACGTGTCGCGGTTGCCGGTACCTGGATGGTGCGAGGTGAGGAAGCCAGCTTCCGCCTTGGCAGCTACGACCGGGAACAGGCGCTGGTCATCGATCCGGTGCTGATGTTTTCAACCTATCTGGGCGGGTCCAACCTTGACTATGCCTATGCCACGGCGGTTGACTTACACGGCAATACTTATATCACTGGCAACACCGGCTCGGCGGACTTCCCGGTTGCGAACGCGCTTCAAAGTGCCCTGCACGGAGTCACAGACGCTTTTGTGACGAAGATCAACGCGAATGGCACGGCGCGTATCTACACTACCTTTTTGGGCGGGGGCGGCCCGGACCAGGGCAATGGGATAGCGGTGGATACGCAAGGGAACGCCTACGTGACGGGTGACGCGGGGTCCTTTGACTTTCCGACGGCCGGCGCGATACAAAGCACCTGGGGCGGGTCGGGAGACGCCTTCGTATCGAAACTTAGTCCTAGCGGTTCGCTGGTGTACTCCACTTATATAGGCGGCAGCGCAATTGACTCCGGCAGGGCCATAGCGCTAGATCCTGCCGGCAATGCCTATGTCACGGGTGTCACGTTTTCTGCTAATTTTCCCACGGTACACCCGTTCCAAGCCGCCAAAGGCCTTCAGCAGGATGCCTTCGTGGCGAAAATCAATCCAGCTGGAACGGCGTGGGTTTATTCCACTTACTTGGGCGGTAACCAAGTAGATGAGGGTTATGGGATCGCGGCGGACGCGGCCGGAAATGCGTATATAACGGGTTACACGGCATCCACTGATTTTCCCTTGCAGTCCCCTTTCCAGTCGTCGAACCTCGCTACAGTCGACGCATTCGTCACCAAGCTGAATCCGGCGGGCTCCGCGCTCGTATATTCCACCTATTTGGGCGGTTCGGATCAGGATTACGGAACGGCCATCGCGGTGGACTCCTCAGGCAGCGCGTATGTTACCGGCGCCGTGCGTTCGCCGGACTTTCCTCTCGTCAACCCAATCCAGGCAAAACTTGGCAGTCACGCGGTGGATGACGCTTTCGTGGCTAAATTCAATCCCGCAGGCTCGGCTCTTATCTATTCCACCTATCTAGGCGGCGCCAGCGAAGACGAGGCCTATGCCCTGGCAATTGACCAGACAGGCGACGCCTATGTCACGGGACGCACCAATTCCAGCGACTTTCCTCTCGCGAACGCGATTCAGCCCACCAGGTTCGCATTCGACATGTTCGTAACCGAGCTGGACCCTTCCGGATCCGTCCTGTTGTTTTCGACCTTTGTCGGCGGCAACGGCAGCGAGTCGGGGCAAGGCATTGCCGTGGACCGCCTGGGGAACATTCATGTCGCGGGTCAGACTACTTCCGCGGATTTCCCGGTGGTCAACGCGTTGCAAAGCGCGAATGGCGGTGGTACGGCTTCCCAAGATGCTGCGGTCCTGGTTTTAGGCAGTGTCCCTTTTCCGGCTGGCCCATTCGACTTTGCAGGCAGCGGCCGGTCAGGCGCTTTACTGTACGAGCCCTCCAACGGGCAGTCCTACACGGCCCTCAGCAACGGCGACGGCACGTACCGATATGTCCCCAATCTTATTGCTCCGAACTACGACATACTGATCACGGGCGATTTCAATGGCGACGGCAAAGCCGATCTCATCGTGTACAACTCGCAGACAGCTCTCGCCTCTATTGGAATGGGAGTGGGCGACGGCACCTTCAGCTTTCAGCCGCTGCTCTGGAGCCAAGGGTACGATACGGTTGTAACCGGCGACATCGATGGCGACGGCAAGACCGATGTGGCGCTCTATAACAGCACGACTGGAACCCTCTACACCGGCATCAGCAAAGGCGACGGAACCTTCACCTACCAATACGCCTCGGTTTCTCCGGGATTTACCGCCATCCGTTTGGCCGATTTCACCGGCGACGGCAAGTCCGACCTACTCCTGTACCGCGCCGATACCGGACTCGCGTTTTCCGGAGTGGGCGACGGAGCGGCGAATTTCGCCTTCCATCCGCTGAGTTTGGCCCCTGGTTATTCAAAACTCGACATCGGCGATCTGGACGGCGACGGCAAGGCGGACGTGATCCTGTATCAGCCCCTAAATGGCACTGCCGCCACCGGGATCAGCGATGGCCTGGGCGGGTTCAGGTTTACGCCACTGCTCTTCTCGACGGGCTTCACATCGGTTCGCCTGGCCGACTACACCGGCGATGGCAAAGCGGACCTGACCGTGTACAACAGTGAGAACGCCGCTGCCTACTTCGGAACCGGAAATGGCGATGGCACCTTCGACCTCCAGTCGATGTTCTGGAGCCCGGGTTACGACTGGGTCGTTCCAGAAGACGCAAATGGCGACGAAAAAACGGATCTAGTCCTCTACAACAGCGCGACCGGGACTGCGTACACGGGGATCAGCGACGGCCAGGGAACCTTCTCGTATACATACCAATCCTGGGGAACCGGCAGGGTACTGGCGTCGGATAGAACCGCGGATCGGGCTGCCCTGCCGCTGCCTTCCGCGTTGAGCATCGCCAAGACTCACACAGGCAATTTCTTCCAGGGACAGGGTGGCGCCATTTACATCTTGACGGTGAGCAATGCGCCTGGCGCCTCGACCGGCGGTCTGGTGACGGTGACCGAGAATCTGCCGGCGGGCTTGACGCTGACCTCCATGTCGGGCACGGGGTGGATATGCCCCGGTACCGCGGCCAATAACTGCACGCGCTCCGATGTCCTTGTGCCGGGCGCAAGCTATCCGGCGATCGAAGTGATAGTCCAGGTGGCCAATAGCGCGCCGGCGTCGCTGAACAATCAGGCAAGCGTTTCGGGAGGCGGTTCGGCCGCGGCCAACACCGCCGATCTGACTACGATCGGCACCAACAATCCCTGCAATCCCAAGAAGACAGGTATTCCGAGCGTGTCTGACGTCCAACAGACCATGAATGAATCCCTTGGCGCGGTGCCCGCCGGTACCGATGTCAACCGGGATGGGGTGGTTAACGTGCTGGACGTCGGAGTTGTGATCAAGGCCGCCCTCGGCTCCGGCTGTTGGGCTGGGTAGGGCGCGCTTGCCGGCTCACGGCTTCCCGCCAATTCAGCCGCGGCCGATCTTTTGTACCAGCGATCGCAGGCGGAGCGAACTCATAATGCTGTCGGACTTTTCGCGGCACAGGAAGACCATGCCGGTGGAACGTTCGCGGTAAGCCTCTTCCAGCCAGTTGGCGGCGCGGTCGGTATCGCCCAGACTCAGCGCGACGTTGCCCAGATCGTAAGGCGAAACGTACCGCGCGGTGGCGATCTGTTGGATCTCGGCGAGCAATCGTTCGCTATCCTCGCGGCGACCCAGGCGGGCATACGTGCAGGCCAGCACCGAAAGGGCATGCGCGTTGCCGGTGGAAAGCGCGAGCGCATGCACCAGCCGGGCGTCCGCATCTTCAGGGTTGGACTGCGCCCGGTCGATACTGGCCAGCAGAAGGTCGGCCATGGGCAGCTCGGGGTTCAACTCCGCGGTGCGCTTCGCCATGTCGATGGCGGCGTCGGTTTGTTTCGCCATGTGGAGCGCGTACGCCAGGTTCATGCTGGCCAGTACCGACATCGGTTCCATCTCTTCGGCGCGGCGCAGTTCGGGCATGGCTTCCTGCAGTCGGCCCTGATCGCGCAAAAACATTCCGTACCATAAATGTGCCGCCGGCAATTGCGGGTTCAGCTCCAGCGCCCGCCGGTATTGCGTCTCGGCGCGCTTGAAATTCCAGTCGTAGGCTTCTGAGATAGCGGCCAGCGCGACGTAGCCTTCCGCCAGGTGCGAATCGAGCGACAGAGCATGCTCCGCCGCGGTGCGCGCCTGATCCATTCCTTCATGCGGCGGCATGAAGCCGTACTGCACCAGGTCGTCGAGCGAATCGGCCAAGCCGGCATAGGCGGCGGCGAACTTGGGATCGCGGGCGATGGCCTGCCGGAAACAGTCGGCGCTCTCGCGCAGTGACGATTCCGTCTGGCGGTCGAGCAGATAACGCCCGCGACTGTAGAGATCCTGTGCCGCTGCGTCGGGGCCGGGATTCGCTCCTCGCGCATGCCACGCGCCTCCCAGAAAGGCGAATGCGGCCAGCGCCACGACCGCGGTGCCCAGGCCGACGGCCACCGCGGGACGCGATGTGTGGGTTGGCGCCACGGGATCCGGCACAGGGGCGGCGGCCACCGGTTCGGGTTGTGGAATGCGCGGAACATAAGTACGCGCGGGTAGTTCGATGACAATGGGATCCTGCGCGCCCGCGGCGGCGTAGTATTGCGTCAGTTTGGCGCGAAGATAATGCGTCTGCACGCGCACAATCGGATCCACCCGCGGATTGAAGTCCGCGCTGCGATTGAAAATGCGCAGGCCCAAAGTGTGTTCGCTAATTTCCGCGCTACGGCCCGCCACGGTTTCTTCCACCAGGTATCGCAGCAGGCGGCTTAAACTGGGTGACGACGCGAACGGCGGCCGCGAAAGCATCCTCTCCAACTGAGCGTTTACGGAATCCTGAAGCCCGATGTCCGGCACAATGGTTTCCCTCCCTCCGGGGTCTGCGAAATAAATAAGACGAAGCAGAGGGCGGATTGTTCCGTTACTTTGCTGGATACCGATGAAACTTTTTGGTGACGAACGCATGTCACCGGCTCTTGTTACACTGTATGCTTCTATGGCTATCAGCAAAGATCTTCTCGAGATCCTGGTATGTCCGGCCTGTAAGGCGGTGGTGGAACTGAAGCCCGACCAGAGCGGATTGAAGTGTGTGGAATGCCACCGCGTGTATCCCATTCGCGACGACATTCCCGTGATGCTGGTGGACGAAGCTAAGATCGAAGAATAGATGCTGTGGCAAGCGTTCTGGAATGTTTACCGCACGGGAGCCGCGTGGCGATTGTCCGGATCCGGTCACTGGGCGATTGCGTATTGACTACTCCCGCGCTCGACATTCTGCGCCGCTCGCGGCCCGACTTACACATCTCGGTGGTAGTTGAGGACCGCTTCCGCCCTTTGTTTGAAGATAATCCGGATATCGATGCAATCCTGCCGCCGTCCATCGGCGCGCTCCGGCAATCGCGTCCACGCCTCTGCCTGAATTTTCACGGAGGAACGCGCAGCGCGTGGATGTCCGCACTGTCCGGCGCCGAACACCGTGCCGGATTCGGACACTATCGAAATCGCTGGGCGTACAATTGTCAAATTCCGCGCGCGCAGGAAATTCTCGGCCAGGAACGGACGGTGCACACGGCGGAACATCTGGCGAGCGCCATGTTTTGGCTGGGCGCGCCTTCGGGCGAGATTCCGCGAGCCAAATTGGTGGCCCGCAATGCCGTGAAACGCCCCGTGGCGGTGATTCACCCGGTGGCGTCCGCGCCTGAAAAAGCATGGCGCGCGGACGGCTTCGTGGCCGCCGCAAAAAGGTTCAGCGCACTCGGCCTGGAACCGCTTGTCATCGGAGGCGATGCCGACGACCTTTCACCCTTCCACGATTACTTCACGGTGCAAGGCGCGCCGCTTTCCGTGGTTAAGACGCTGCTCGCCGGCGCGTCCTTCTTTATCGGCAACGATTCCGGACCGGCGCACATGGCGGCGGCTTTCGGATTGCCGGTGGTGGTGATCTTCGGCCCGTCGAATCCGGCCATCTGGGGTCCGTGGCGCACGCCTTCGGAAGTGGTGACGGCGCCCGGCGGCATCGGCGCTGTGGAGATCGATCGCGTGATGGAGGCTATCGAGCGTCTGCGGGTGCCTGCATGAGGACGGTTGCGCGCCTGCTCTCTTACGGCCGCCGGTACTGGCTGCACCTGGTGAGCTCAGTGGTCATGATGGCGGTGGCCGGCGCGGCGCAGGCGGCCATGCTGCTGCTGGTGCGCCAGGTATTCGACCGCGTCCTGGTGGACCACCCGCCGCCTGGCCCGACTCCGCTCCTGCCGCGCCCTTTATTCGGCCACCAGATCTATCTCGAGAGTCTGGTTCCGTTTCATCGCCAGGACGTATGGGTGATGGTGGCGGTGGCGATCGTCGCCGTTTTTCTGATCAAAGGACTGTTCGATTATTGCGGCAACTACCTCATCAGTTATGCCGGCTTCTCTTCAGTCACCGACCTGCGCAACGCCGTCTTCGACAAGATTCTGAAACACGGCGCTTCGTTTTTCGAAGCGCACTCCATCGGCCAGTTGATGTCGGGTGTGATGAACGACGTGGACAAAGTGCAGGTGGCGACTTCGCAGATCCTGGCCGATTTCCTGCGCCAGATCTTTGCGGCCGCCGCCTCGGTGTTCGTGCTGGTAAGCCTGGATCCCAAATTGACGCTGGCCAGCCTGATCGTGCTGCCCGCGATTATGCTGCCTACCACGCGGGTGGGAAAACGCATTCGCCGCACCAGCAAGCGCACGCAGGAACGGCAGGCGGAACTGAATCAGATTCTGCAGGAGACGCTCAGCGGTCACATGGTGGTGCGCGCCTTCGCTGCCGAAGGCTACGAATCGGGCCGCTTCCGCGCGGCCGCGCGGCGGCTGCTGAAAACTAACGTGCGGTACATCTTGTTGCAAGGCCTCTCGTCGCCGATGATCGACATGCTGGCCGCCGCCACCATCGTCGGCCTGTTGACCTATGCGAAACAGGCGCACTCGCTGACGGCCGGCGGATTCAGCACGTTCGTGATCGCGCTCATCCTGCTGCTGGAGCCGGTGAAGCGGCTGGTGGGCATCTACAACATCTTCCAGCAGGGCATTGGCGCATCGCATAAGATTTTCGAATACCTCGATTACCCCGAGGAGATTGTGCAAAATCCGGGCGCGGCGAAGCTACAGAAATTCTCCAATGACATCCGTTTCGAAGGCGTCGCTTTCCACTATCCGGCCGCGCCGCAGGGGTTCCGCATGCAGGGGCTCGATCTCGAAGTGAAGGCGGGGCAGGTGGTGGCGCTGGTGGGTGCGAGCGGTGGCGGCAAGACTACGATTGCAAATCTGGTGCCGCGCTTTTACGACGTCACCGGCGGTGCCGTGAAGATCGACGGCCGCGATGTTCGCGAGCTCGACGTGGTATCGCTGCGCGAAGCGATCGGGCTGGTGGCGCAGGATACCTTCCTGTTCAACGATACGGTGGAGCGCAATATTGCCTACGGACGCCCGGATGTGGCGCCGGCCGACATTCGCCGCGCTGCCGAGACGGCGCTGGCGCACGAATTCATCGAGCGGCTGCCGGAGGGGTACCAGACCGTCATCGGCGACCGCGGCACGAAATTGAGCGGCGGCCAGCGGCAGCGGTTGGCCATTGCGCGCGCGCTCCTGAAGAACGCGCCGATTTTGATACTGGACGAAGCGACGTCGCATCTCGATACCGAATCGGAAATGCTGGTGCAGAAGGCGCTGGCCAATTTGATGGAACATCGCACCGTGATCGTGATCGCGCACCGGCTGTCCACTATACGGCGCGCCGATAAGATTGTGGTGCTGCAGAAGGGCCGCATTCTGGAACAGGGTACGCACGAGGAACTGATCGGGATGGCGGGCATCTACCATCGGCTGCACGATCTGCAGTTCGAGGACGCATCGGTGGTGGATCTATGAAGTGTGGCGCCCGTCTCTGTGTTCAAATGGTGAACTCATGAGTCTGCGAAGTATGACCGGGTTTGCCCGGGTCCGAAAAATCACCGAGGACACGGAGATTGTCGTCAGCCTCAAAAGCGTCAACCATCGCGGGCTCGATCTGCATTTCCACCTGCCGTCCGCGCTCGATCCGTTGGAAAATGACATCCGCGGAATCGTCAAGGGCGGCGTGGCGCGCGGGCATGTGCAGATCAATCTGACGCTGGGGCGGTTGGGCGGCGGCGCCGCCGGCTTGAATCGGCCGCTGCTGGCGCTCTACTGGAACGCGTTTCGGGAAGCTGCGGCGCTGCATGATCTGGAAGGCCAGCAGCCAGACCTCAATGCCGCGCTGCGTATCCCCGGCATGCTCGGAATCGGCGGCGAAGACGGGGAAATCGGCGAGGCGCTGGCGAAGGCCATACTCGACACCGTGCACGAGGCGGTGGCCGTGCTGAACACGTTTCGCGAGCGCGAAGGCGCGGCGACGGCGCAGGAAATGCGCCAGCGCTGCCACAATATTGGCGACCTAGTGGCCCGCATGGACGAGATCCGCGCGGGCGCCGTGCCGGCCTTCCTCAAGCGCCTGCGCGAAAAGCTCGCCGACCTGCTCCACGGCGCCAGTGTCGAGCCCCAGAGGCTGGCGCAGGAGGCCGCGATTCTGGCCGACCGCAGCGATATCGCCGAGGAACTGGTCCGCCTGCGCACGCACGCCGCCCAGCTGGAAGAAATGCTCGCCGGGCAGGGCGAAGTAGGCAAGCGCCTCGATTTTCTGTTACAAGAGATGAACCGCGAAGCGAACACCGTACTTTCCAAAACGGGCGGCCTGGGCGATCTCGGCCTGACCATTACGGAACTGGCGCTGGCGGCGAAATCGGAAATCGACAAGATTCGCGAGCAGTCGCTAAATTTAGAATGAGCACCGTCTTCATCATTTCCGCCCCGTCCGGATCGGGGAAATCCACGCTGGTGGAGCGCTTGTTGACCACCGTGCCGAACCTCATGTTCTCCGTCTCCTATACCACGCGGGCGCCGCGCGGACATGAAAAGGACGGAGAGAATTATCATTTCGTGGCCCTGGAAGCCTTCCAGGCGATGGTGGCCCGCGGCGAGTTTCTCGAATGGGCTCAAGTTTTTGGCAAGCATTATTACGGCACACACCAAGGCAACCTGGAGCTCGCGCGGCACCGCGCCTGCGACCTGGTACTCGACATCGATGTGCAAGGTGCGAGACAATTGAGGGATCGAATTCCCGAAGCCGTCACCATATTTATTCTGCCTCCCTCGCGAAAGGTTCTGGAGGACAGGCTGCGCGCCCGCGGTGAGGATCGGGAAGACGTAATCGAGAGACGGCTACGGGAAGCGGCCGTGGAAATCCAGAAGTACAAAGATTACGATTACGTTCTGATCAACCGGGAGCTGGTAGAATCGGACGCGGTTTTGAGTTCGATTGTGCGCGCCGAACGAATCCGGCGAGACCGGATGGAAGGTCACATCGAACCGATCCTGGAGACATTCAGGAGTTAAAGAGGAAAGAAAATGGCTGACAAAGCGCCCCGTAATAATGCTCACTGCACGCTTCCGGACGATGCTGAACAGAGCACCTACCGTTTCATCATCGTATCGGCGAAGCGCGCGCGGCAGTTACAGGGCGGCGCTCGTCCCGTGCTGCCTACCTCATCGAAGAAGTCTACTATCATGGCCACCGAAGAAGTCCGCCGCGGTCTGGTGAAGTATAGCCTTACCGGGCACGCGCCGGAATCGGTTCCGGTCGAACCCGAACTCTAGGACGCCCCGGTGCTTCACGCCTTCCGTCACGGCCTTCCACTCGCTGGTCGCAATTGCGGTCGACTGGGGGTGCGAGTCGTCGGCCGCACGCGGCGGATCGCCAATCCGCCACAGCTTTCCAATCTGCCCCATTTGGGGCGGCCATCGCCATACCGGACGGAGCGTGTTCTATGCGTGTGATCCTCGGTGTGGGCGGCGGCATCGCCGCTTATAAGTCCGCCGAGTTAGCACGACTGCTGATGCAGGCCGGCCACGATATCCAGGCCGTGATGACGCCCGCCGCCGAAGAGTTCGTGCGCCCCCTCACCTTCGCGGCGCTCACCAACCGCAAAGTTCTCACCGACCTGTTCGCCATCGAAAGCGCCATCGAGCACATCTCCGTCGCGCAGGAAAACGACGTGCTCGCCATCGCCCCGGCCACCGCCGATCTCATCGCGAAGATGGCGCACGGGCTGGCCGGCGATTTCCTCACCACGCTGTACCTGGCCTTCACCGGGCCGGTGGTCATTGCGCCGGCGATGAACGTCAACATGTGGCGCCACCCGGCGACCCAGGCGAACCTCGAAATCTTACGCCGTCGCGGCCATCGCATCGTCGAGCCCGATAGCGGCTATCTGGCATGCGGCATGACCGGCCCCGGCCGCCTCGCCGATCCTGAAGCGATCGCCGCCGCCATCGAGAACGAACTTCCGCGGCGCCACGACCTGGACGGAGAGCACGTGCTGCTCACCGCCGGCCCCACGCAGGAACCGCTCGACCCGGTCCGCTACATCACCAACCGTTCGAGCGGCAAGATGGGGTACGCGCTGGCGGAAGCCGCGGCGGCACGCGGCGCGCACGTAGTGCTGGTCTCGGGTCCCGTGCATCTGCAGCCCCCGCGCGGTGTCGAAATCGTGCAGGTGCGCACCGCCGTGGAAATGCACGATCGCGTGATGGAGCGGCTCGCGCCCGCGAGCATCGTCATCAAAGCCGCCGCGGTCGCCGATTTTCATTTGAGCAAAGTTCCTGACCAGAAGGTCAAGAAAACTGCCGCGCGTGTTTCCCTGGAGCTCGATCCCACGCCTGACATTCTGGCCGAACTGGGCCGCAAGAAGGGCGACCGGCTGCTTGTAGGGTTCGCCGCGGAAACCCAGAATCTAGTGCAGGAAGCCAGGCGCAAACTGGAATCGAAGAATTGCGATATGATCGTCGCCAACCTGGTGGGAGGCGCCGATAGCGGGTTCGAGAGCGACGCAAATGAAGTGACGCTGGTGACGCGCACCGGCGAAACTATCGCGCTGGAGCGCGCTTCTAAACGCGAAATCGCCGACCGCATTTTCGACCGCGTGCTGCGCCTGCGACTGGAAATTCATGCCGCCGATGGACGCTGATCAACTTCGCCAATACCTGGAGTTTTATAAAGACCTGGGAGTCAAGACGGTGTATCGCCGCGATGCGCCGCCCGCCGCGCCAGTGACGCAGGCTGCCGACGTTGTGCCCGCTCGCGAACCGGCCGTTGCCCGCGAACCTGCCGTCGCGCCGCCGCCTGCTTCCGCCGCCCCTCCCACGGCATCCGAATCGCTCTTCCAGATCCTGGAGGATATCGGCGATTGCCACCGCTGCCGCCTCAGCGAGGGCCGCAACAAGATCGTCTTCGGCGTGGGCAACGAGCACTCGCCGCTGGTCTTCGTTGGCGAAGGTCCGGGCGCCGATGAAGATGCGCAGGGCATCCCGTTCGTAGGCAAGGCCGGCCAGTTGCTCACGCAGATGATCGAAGGTACGGCGCGCAAAGAAGGCATCCCCATCCGCCGCGAAGATATTTACATCTGTAACGTGGTGAAGTGCCGGCCGCCCGACAATCGCACACCGGAAGCGGACGAAATGGAGATCTGCGGCCAGTTCCTCTACCGCCAGCTTCTCGCCATCCGCCCGAAGGCCATCTGCGTGTTAGGTGGCACCGCCGCCAAGGCGATTACCGGCCACAAGGAAGGCGTCACCAAGATGCGCGGCAAGTGGTTCCAGTGGCGGGATATTCCGGTGATGGTGACGTACCACCCGTCATTCCTGCTGCGCGGTTACAACCAGGAAGGCAAGCGCGAAGCCTGGGAGGACCTCAAGAAAGTCCTCCACTTCGTTTACGATTGAGCGGCGCTCATTCGCCCCAGATGTACTTGCTGAACCAGTTGTAATTCTCTTCCATCACGGCGCGCTGCTGTTTGGGCTTGTTGACGGGGTGGCCGAAGCCTTTGTAGAAAACCAGCTTCACCGGCACGCCGCGATCTTTCAGCGCCTGGTAGAGCTCATACGAATCGGGCGGCGGAACGCGCTTGTCCTGGTCGCCCTGCTGAATCAGGGTCGGCGTTTTGGCGTTCTTCACGTAGGTGATGGGCGACGTCTTGCGATAGATGTCGGGATCGTCCCAGGGCGTCGCTTTGAGATATTGGCGCGTGAACGGATGGATGTCGGTGTTCACGTAGTAGGTGACCCAGTCCGAGATCCCCGCGCCCACCGATACCGCTTTGAAGCGGTCGCTATAGGTGGTGATGAACGCCGAGATGTACCCGCCTTCGCTCCAGCCCATGGCGGCCACGCGATCCTTGTCCACCATGCCTTTGGCAATCAGCGAATCGACGCCCGAGATGACGTCGGCGTAATCGCCCAGCCCCAGATTGCGCACATTGAGCGCGCGGAATCTCGCCCCGTAGCCCGCCGAACCGCGATAGTTGGGCTTCAGTACGAGCGCTCCCTTGGCCGCGAACCGCTCAATCGGATAGTAGCGGTCGGCCGACGCCACCGCCGTATCGACGCCGGTCGGTCCTCCATGAATCACCACCAGCAGCGGATATTTGCGCGCAGGATCGTAGTCCGCGGGCTTCATCAGAATGCCTTCCACCGCGGCCCCGTCGGTGGATTTCCACTCCACCACTTCGCGCGTGGTGCGCTTGAAGTTCTTCCACTGGTCGCCCACGTTGGTGAGATAGCGCGGAGCGAAATCGCCCACCTGCGAAATGTAAATTTCGCCGAAACGATTCGGAGCGGCGCCCGTGCCGGCGAGCATTTTGTGGTCGGCGCTGAAACTGGCATCGCCGGCATGGAAACGGTCGGGCCCGCTGATGCGATGCACGGCGGCGGTGGCCGGATCCACGCGGAAGATGTGGGCGTCGGTGCGCTGCAAGGCGGTGAAATAGATTCCATCCGGCCCCCAGTCCACCAGATTGGCGTCTTCATCGAACTGCTGGGTCAGCAGCTTGGGCTTGCCGCCCTCCACCGGGACGGTGGCGATGAAGCGATTGCTGTAAAAATAAGACGCGTCGCCGTTGGCGGTGTCGAACGCGATCTGCTTCCCGTCCGGCGACCATTTGGGGTTAGTGTTCGGCCCCGCGCCATCGGTAAGCTTGCTCACCTTGAGGTCGGAGAGATCGAGCAGTTCAATCTGCGAGGTGTCCTGGGAGCCCAGGTCGGGGTCGCGCGTGGCGCTGAAGGCGATGCGCTTGCCATCGGGCGACCACGAGAATCCCGTCACGTTGAAGCTGTCGCCCGTGGTCAGCGCTTCCGGCTTGGGCAGCTTCTTGATATCCAGCGGGATCTCCGCCGGTGCCGCCACGCGCCACAAATGATTCATCACGTAATCGCCGCCCACAATCTCGAAATCGCCGTACTTCTCCTTGCGATCCTTGCGCTCCTTCGAGTCCGGACCGGTGGCGGTGTACGCGATGGCGTCGCCGGAAGGCGCCCATTCGATCGCCCTCACGCCGTTTTCTTCGCCGGTGAGCTGCGCGGCCTCCCCGCCTGCCGGCGAGATGACGTAGATCTGCCGCTTGCCGTCGCGATCGCTGGTGAACGCCAGGCGGTGCGAATCGGGCGACCATTGCGGGCCGCTGCTGCTCTTCTTGCCGCGAGTCAGCGCGTAATGTTCCCCGGTGGCGGGCACCGCGATCCAGATCTGCGTGACGAACTCGTTCTCGTCCCAATTCGCCTCCTGTATGGTGTAGGCGACATACTTTCCGTCGGGAGAAATCTGCGCGCCGCCCACCGATTTCATGCTCAGGGACTGATCGATGGTGGGCGTTTGCGCGGGCGCGAGGATGGCGAAGGCGAAAAGAAGAGCGGGCGTGCGAAGCATGCGAGCAATTATATCGCCCCGTTCGGCGGGAGTGGCCGCAAGATATCGTGGGGCGTTCAGCCTCAAGCTGTATCCCACACGTGATAAACTACGTGTTCGCTTTTAAAGCATGCTGCTCGCCAAAGAAGTTATTACTTACGTCTCCAAACAAGTCGTGAAGAGACTGCAGGCCGGAATTATCGAGACCTCGTCCCCTGACGCCGTGGTGGAGAAGATCGCCGCCGTCATCACCGATGAGCTCGCAATCGAAGACCGCCTGAACGACGAAGTGCGCGATTTGCTGAGCCAGTACGCCGAATATATGCGGCGCGAAGGCGTCAGCTATTCGGAGATGTTCCGGCGCATCAAGAATACGATGATCTCGCAGCGAAAAGTAATCCGCGCCGCCGGCCGCGATACCGGCGACGCCATGAAGCTTTCCCGCGACAAGGTCACCGACATTTCCCACAAGCTGGTGGAAATGCTGCGCAAAAATCGCGATCTGCGCATGAAGGACAAGAACACCAACAACGTCCGGCTGGAGATTGTGCGCGTAATGACCGAGTTCCTCACCACTGAGGACAAGGTGGACCGCGCGGCGCGCGACAAGATCCGCACGCAGAAGCGCGAAATCGCCGAAGGCACCGAGGAGTGGGACCTGCTGCACCAGCGCTATTATTCCGAAGAGCTCAAGAAGCTGGGCATCGAACTGCACTCGCGGTAACGCGAGCCGGAATCTGAGCCGAGGTTGGCAGCCCCCCTGGGCAGGCCGCCATCCGGCCCGATCTACCTCTTATATCCGATCATCCGCAAAAAGCCGCGCCGCTTCTCGGCGTCTTCTGCCGTTTCCACGCCCTTGGGAGAAAATCCGTCGATCACGCCCAGCACTCCGCGGCCCTGTTCGCTCTCCGCCACCACTGCCTGCACGGGGTTGGCCGTGGCGCAGAAGATAGAGCAGACTTCCGGCACGTCCTTAATGCGCCCCAGCACGTTGATGGGATAGCCGTCGCGCATCGCCACCACGAAGATATGGCCGGCCGCCAGCGCCGTAGCATTGCGCGCCGCCAGTGTCTTGAGCCCCTCGTCATTGCCGTCCACGCGCGTCAGGCACGGGCCCGATGCCTCATTGAACGCCACCCCGAACTTCATCTGCGGCACGGTATTCACGATCGCCTCGTAAATATCCTCCACCGACTTGATGAAATGCGTCTGTCCGAGGATGAGATTGCCGTTCTCGGGGATTTCGAGAGGCACCAGCTTGAGTTCCATATACCCGTTCATTGTAGCCATAATAGAAAGGTGGCCCTGACGTTCCATGTGGCGCGCGAAACGGTGCTCAATAAGGTAGCGGGCGCCAGGCCGCAGCCCGCGCAGGAGAAAGTCGCGCTCGATGCCGCGGCCGGCCGCGTGCTCGCCGAGGACGTTGCGGCCGACCGCGATTCCCCGGCTCTCGCGCGCTCCGTCCGCGATGGCTACGCCGTGCGCGCTGCCGATCTGCCGGGCGAACTCACCGTAATCGGCGAGGTGCGGGCAGGCGAGCGGTACACGGGCGAAGTGGGGGCGGGGCAGGCCGTCGAGATCATGACCGGCGCGCCCATTCCCGCCGGTGCCGACGCCGTGGTGATGGTGGAACATACGCGACGCGTCGATGGCCGGGTGTGGATCGAGGCCGCTGCCGAACCTTCGCAGTTCATCAATCCGCAGGGCTGCGAAGCCGCCGCTCACCAGACGGTATTGCGTGCAGGCAAACGCCTGGATTACGCCGACGTCGCCATGCTGGCTGCCTTCGGCCGCGCGCACGTGCCGGTTTTTCGCCAGCCCGAGGTGGCCATTATCGCCACCGGCGATGAGATCGTAGAAGTCTCCGATACCCCGAGCGACTTTCAGATTCGCAATTCCAATGCCTACTCGCTGGCGGCACAGGTGGCGCGCGCCGGCGGTGTGCCGCGCATTCTGCCGGTGGCGCGCGACACCGTGGCTCACACCCGTGAGATGGTGGAGCGCGGGCTGACCTCCGACCTGCTGCTGCTCTCCGGCGGCGTCTCCGCCGGCAAGTACGATGTGGTGGAGCAGGTGCTTGCCGAAATCGGCGCCGAGTTCTATTTCGACCGTGTGCTGATTCAGCCCGGTCAACCGCTAGTCTTCGGTCAGACCATCGGCACCGCCGCCACCGGGCAGAAATGGTACGGCAAGTTCTTCTTCGGCCTGCCCGGCAATCCCTCGTCGACCATGGTGACCTTCGAGATTTTCGCGCGCGCCGCCGTCGAACTTCTCGGCGGCCAGAGCGAATCGTGCCTGTTCATGCCGTTCGCCCGCCTGACCCGCGATTTCCGCCACCGCCCCGGATTGACCCGCTTCCTGCCCGCGCATCTGAGCCTCGACGGGGCCGAAGTGACGCCCGTGGAGTGGCACGGCTCGGGCGACGTGCCGGCGCTCACGCGCGCCAACGCCTACCTGGTGGCCGACCCTTTCCGCGCCGAATACCCGCGAGGCGAACTCATTCCCGTGCTCCTCAAATGAAAAAACTTTCGCACTTCGATTCCGCCGGTAGTCCGCGCATGGTGGACGTCAGCGCCAAACAGGCCACGCGCCGCGAAGCGCGTGCCCACGCCTTCGTGAAAATTGCGCCCAAAGTCCTACATAAGTTGCCGGCGAATCCCAAAGGCAATCCGCTGGAGATCGCCCGTATCGCCGGCATCGCCGCCGCCAAGCGCACGTCCGACATCATTCCCCTCTGTCATCCGCTGATGCTCTCGCACGCCGATGTCGAGGTCACGGTGGAGAAGAAAGGTGTGCGCATTGTGGCCAGCGCGGCCACTACCGGGCAGACCGGCGTCGAGATGGAAGCGCTCACCGCCGCTTCTGTAGCCGCGCTCACGGTTTACGACATGGTGAAGGCGCTCGACAAGTCGATCGAAATCCAGGACCTGTACCTGCTCGCCAAGACCGGCGGCAAGAGTGGCGATTACCACAGAAAATCATGACCAATGCGGCTGTTTTGACCATCAGCGATTCCGCCAGCACGGGCAAGCGCGCCGACCGTTCGGGTCCGGCGGTGCGTGAACGTTTGGAACAACTGGGCTGGAGCGTCTCAGTGGTGGAGATCGTTCCCGACGAAAGCGCCGAAATCAGTGCCCGTCTGGCGACACTTGCCGACGGTGGGCAGGTGTCGGCGATTTTTACTACCGGGGGTACCGGACTGGCGCCTCGCGATGTCACACCGGAAGCGACGCGTGCCGTGGTGGATCGCGAAATCCCCGGGTTCGGCGAAGTAATGCGCGCGCGGGGGCGCGAATCCACACCTTTGGCGGCGCTTTCGCGCTCGCTTGCCGGCACGCGCGGAACCGTACTGATCGTCAACCTTCCGGGCTCGCCGAAGGCGGCCGTGGAATCCCTGAATGCTATCGTGGAACTGGTGCCTCACGTGCTAGAGTTGCTCAGAGGGCAAACGGAACACGTGTCTCTTCAAGGGAACTAAAATGAGCCGAACACTCCTACTGTCCACCGTTCTCTGCGGATCGCTGATCTTTCCACTACTGGCGCAGCAACCTCCAGCCAGGCCGACGCCACCGCCCGATCTGGAGCAGACTAACGACCTCACCAATTTTAGAGTGACCTTGCAACAGGTGCTCGCTCCCGTGTTGGTATACGACCGGAAGCACAATTACGTGAACGGTCTGACGTCCGACCAGTTTCGCCTCTATGATAACGACAAGGAGCAGAACCTCACTTCCGTCGATGTGACCTACACGCCCATTTCGATGGTCGTGGCGGTGCAGGCGAACTCCGAGGCGGACAAGATTCTACCGCAGGTGAATAGGATCGGGGCGATGTTGAAGCCGATCATTCTGGGGGACCAGGGCGAGGCGGCGGTGATCGCTTACGACCACCGTGTTCGTCTGCTGCAACCGTTCACCAGCGATGCCGACGATATCACTAAGGCTATCAAAGGCATCCACGCCGGCAGCACCAGTTCTCGTCTGATCGACGCCGTGGAGCAGTCGGTTTTCCTGCTTGCTCACCGCGACAAGACCCGCCGCCGCATCTTGCTGGTGATCGGCGAAGGCCGCGATGCCGGCAGCGAAGCGCACGCTCGTGAAACGTTGGAGAAGCTGCAACTCGCCAACGTGGCGGTTTATTGGGTCGATATGTCGCACATCATCGGCAAGCTGACCGCGCCCCCGCCCGATCCGCGTCCCACCGCGATGCCACCGGCGGCCGCGGGGAATTTGGGCGGCGGACACCCGTCCACCCCGACCACCTACGACCAGACTTTCGGCACCGACGGGTATAGCGCCGACGCCATTCCGTTGATGATGGAGATCTATCACGACGTAAAGAATATCTTCAAGGTCTCCACCGCCACGTTGTTCACCAAAGGGACCGGCGGCGAACAGTTTCCATTCGCCACCTCGCACGGGTTGGAACAGGCCATCTCCGCCATCGGCGATGAGCTGCACAGTCAGTATCTGATCACGTACACGCCCAATAATACCGGCGAAGGCGGCTTCCACAAGATTCAGGTGGAAGTTATCGGACGCCAGTATAAGTGCGAGACGAAGCCCGGCTACTTCATGTCGCCGATCTTCCACTAGTACGCGATCGCGCGCGCCTCAGGTCGACAGCTTGGCGAATTCCCGGCGGAACTTGGCGATATCCTCTTTGGAAGGCGGGAAATCGGTATCGCAGGTGTTGCAGGGAACACCATGTTGCCGGATTTCAAAACGACGATCCTCCCAACGCCATTTCTGGCTAATGTCCGAGTGGCCGACATCTGATCGGAGAGTATTGAGTGCATCGCGGCTAGACCGGCCCAGGCGCGAGTAAACGATATGGCGCATTATATTCCGTTTCGTGAGGTGAGCCCCCGATGAAGGCTGGCTGTTTCAGCTCGAATGCCCGGTGACAAGAGTTCGCGGCGATAAACGGCGCAGTGTTGATCAATCGAGTCAACTGCGATTCGGAGCGTTCATCGTGCTCCCGGGGCTGTCCAGCGCGGGTCTGGTGTCTAATCTAAGAACGGAAGTACGGAACACTCGCCGGGGGGAACGGAACAGTGCTCATAGGATTCCAAGAAGGCCCCACCAATCCTGCGCGGCATGCAACACGCGCACGATCGAAACCCCGTCCGGGCGCGGCAGATAGAAGATCAGGAATTTCTCAAATCCGTCGACCCGCCATTTGCGCAACCCGGCCAGCCTCGGCTCGCGCAAGGGCAGAGCCGTTCCCATTTCCGGGTGCCGGGAGAGATCGCCGAAACTCTTGTCGGCGCTCGCAAGGAAGCGCTCGGCCGTCTCGATGCCGGCGTGTTCGGCGAGGTAAATGTAGTCTTCCACCAGGTCTCGAAGGGCGCTGGCTCGTTTGTAAACCGTCGCCGCCATCAGACTTTCTTTTTGCGGCGCTTGAGATCGGCCAGGGCCTCCTTGCGGATGTGGTCGAAATCCTGCCGCGTCAGCTCGGTCTCTTCGCCTTCCAGCCCTTCAAACAACAGCGCTTCGAGCCGCTCTTCGGCCTTGCGCTTCTCGTCATCGCGGATCAGCTCGCGGATGTACTCGCTCACGCTGCTGTAGCGTCCGCCGGCGATCTGATGATCGACGAACTCTTTCAGCGGATCGGGCAGAGAGATATTCATGGTCTGCATGGCACGAACTCCTGACGCTCGCATCGTAACATATATGGCACAATCTGTCAATTGTTGCCATCTACTCAGCCCTTGCTTTTAAACACGATAAAATACATTGATCGGCATAGGGGCGGCGGTCACCCGCCGACCCCTGCCACACCACCATGCGTACGGGTCCGTACACGGCGGTTCGAGTCGGTTACGCTAACATTCCTCGAACAATGACGGAAGTCCAAGCGATTTGAAGTACGCATTTGAAAGCCCCACAGATAGGGCCTTATACCACAGCTGGTATATATACCAGCTGTGGCAACACTTAAAGGTCCCCCTGCACTGGTCTAAACCCTTATGTTTCTAGAGCAACTCGACAAAGAGTCGTGTAGATGGCAGATGGTATATATACCATCTATCACGGCCGCTAAGCCTAAGCCGGGCTGTGCGGTCGAGCCGGCGCGGCTCCCAGACCTGAGCGGCGCGGAAGATTGGTATAATAATCAATGAGTTGCACGCTTGGCGGAATTGGTAGACGCGCTCGCCTGGAGGCCAAACCGAGGCCGAAAAAATGCTAGTGGTAGCAATACCGTACGGGTTCCAGTCTTGCCTTCGTTTCCGGTGGCGCCAGAGCCGAGTTCTTTTTCTGGCCTGTATTTCGCCAGAGCCGGAACAGTCGCACCGACGCGCTCCCCCGACATGCCGTTCCCGCTGCCGCTCATAGACACCGATGGACCTCTCAACCTTTCCCTGTGAGGAAACCTTTCCCGTTCGCACCGACCTGAAATTTATTTCCCCCGCTTTTTCACCCACTTACCCTCCGCCCTCAGACCCACCCCCGTGCCCCCAAGCTATCCTCCCCCCGTATGGCAACCCAAAAACAGATCGCCGCCAACCGCCGCAACGCTCTCAAATCCACCGGACCTCGCACCCCCGAGGGCAAGGCCCGCTCCTCTCAAAACGCACTCAAATCCGGCATCGACTCCCATGCCCAGATCATCCGCCACGAAACCCCCGCCGAACTCGAGCACCTCAAGTTCGAATACCACGACCGCTTCCTCCCCGACACCCCCGAGCAGCGCACGCTCGTCGATACCCTGATCGATTGCGAATGGCTCCTCCGCCGCTTCCGCCGCGTCGAGGCCGAAATCTGGGTGGAAGGCATGCGCAATCAGGTCCACCAGACGATCCTGGGCGAGTCTTTCAACCGCATGGACGAAACCTTTGCCCGCCTCCAGCGCCGCATTGACGCCACCCATCGCAATTATCGTCACGCCCTCCGCGATCTGGAGCGCCTCCAAGCCGCCGCCGGTTCCGAAACTGCCGCCGCCGAGCCCGTAACTCCTACCAGCGAAACGTCCAAACCCGAAACTGGCTTCGTTCCGCAATCTTCCCACGAAAGCTCTTCCTACCCCCCTCCGCCACCCTGCGTGCCGCTCAACTTCCACAATGAGCCGAACACTCCTACTGTCCACCGTTCTCCGCGGATCGCTGATCTTTCCACTACACAGCAATCTCCAGCCAGGCCCGAACGACCTCACCAATTCTAGAGTGACCTGACAACTGCTGGTATATGACTGGAAGCACAATTACGGGAACGGTCTGACGTCCGACCAGATTCGCCTCTATATCAACGACAAGGAGCAGAACCTCACTACCGTCGAGATGACCTACACGCCCATTTCGACGGTCGTGGCGGTGCAGGCGAACTCCGAGGCGGACAAGGTTCTACCGCAGGTGAGAAAGATCGGGGCGAGGTTGAAGCCGATCATCCTGGGCGGCCAGGGCGAGGCGGCTAGGACGCGATCGCGCGCGGCTCAGGTCGACAGCTTGGCGAATTCCCGGCGGAACTTGGCGATATCCTCTTTGGAAGGCGGAAAATCGGTATCGCAGGTGTTGCAGTGGAACACCATGTTGCCGGATTTCAGCCAGTCCTCAAACTCCGCTTCCGTGAAGGAAACAGTTTGATTGTGGTTGTTCGGGCAATCTATTTCAAATTTCAGGCGGTCGTTACCCATCGTCTTGATTCTACCGGTGTTTCCACTTCCGAAATGTCCTGTATAGTCCGCACTGCACGCGGCACGACCTGACAATCGGACTGCCGCGCGCCGGCGGCCGGCGATCGCGTTCATGGAGACCATGTTGAGCCGCATCGCGAGCCCAAATCGTCCCGGCCGCGAGGTGCTGATGGAGTGCCGGCCGGGGGTGCGCGAATCGGCTTCGTGAGATGAGAAATTTTGCACTTGCGAGTGTATGAAGCCTTGCCTTTTCGTGTATGCTAGTGCCATGCGATTTTTAGTGACGATGCTGCTTGTGGTGGTCCCGCTGTGTGCTCAGGATGCTCCTCCCCAGAAAAAAGGGGGCGGCGGTGAGCCCAAGAATCTGAAAGTGCTCACCCCGGCAGAACTGCACTCCGGCGTGATGGGAAAGTACGTCGCCGCGTTAGGCGTTCAACAGTCCGGCGGCTGCAATTTCTGCCACGTGCAGGGCGACCGCGCCAGTGATGAGAAGCCGGAAAAGAATACCGCGCGCATGATGATCGTGATGGTAAAAGATATCAACGCCAAGGTCGCCGCCGCTTCCGGTGGCACGGCCAAGGAATTCGTTACCTGCTACACCTGCCACCGCGGGAAGACCGAGCCCGATACCGTCCCGGCGGCGCAATAAGCTTCGAAATCCGCAACGCCATGCGCGCGTGCCCCACGTTATGATGGGGCATGCGCGTGCGCGAATTAGCGGACTGGCTGGGCGCGACGTTTGAAGGCGACGGCGAAAAGGAGCTGCTCGGCGTCGCTCCGCTCGAAAGCGCCGGAGCTTCCGATGTCGCTTTCGTTGCCACCCGCAAAGCCGCGGCACAAGCCGAACATTCGGCCGCCGGTTGTCTTCTGGTGCCGTCCGAATGGCCCGGCGCCAACTTCCGTACCATCATTCGCGTGGCGCAGCCCCGCACGGCATTCGCCCGCGCCCTCAACCGCTTCTATCCCACCGCTGAGCTTAAACCTGGAATTCATCCGACAGCCGTCATCGGTAAAGATGTGGACGTTGGCGCCATGGTATACGTGGGCCCTTACGCCGTAATTGGCGATGGCACGCGCATCGGCGTTTCCTCCAGCATCGGCGCCGGATCGGTGATCGGCAAGCGCGTCTCCCTGGGCGAGGGCTGCGTGCTGTATCCCAATGTCACCATCTACGACAACGTCGATATCGGACGCCGCACCACGCTGCATGCGGGCGTGGTGATCGGCGCCGATGGCTTCGGTTACGTCATGGAAGAGGACCGCTGGCAGAAGTTCCCGCAGGTGGGCCGCGTGGAGATCGGCGACTTCGTGGAGATCGGCGCCAACTCCTGCGTGGACCGCGCCGCCATGGGCGTCACTTCCATCGGCGAAGGCACTAAGCTCGACAACATGGTGCACGTGGGGCACAATTGCCGCATCGGCAAACACGTGGTGGTGGCCGCGCAAACCGGCTTTTCGGGCGGCGTGATTGTCGAGGATTATGCGGTGATCGGGGGGCAGGTCGGAATCGGAGACAAGGCGCGCATCGAATCGCGCGCCGTGCTGGGTTCCGGCTCGGGCGTGCTCACGTCGAAGATTGTGCACTCCGGAGAGACTGTATGGGGCACGCCGGCGCGCCCCCTCAAACAGCACCTGGAGCAACTCGCGAATCTCACCCGCTTGCCGGAGATGCGCCGCGAGATGGCCGACATCAAACGCCGCCTGGCCGACCTTGAGGGCAAGCGCTGATGCTGGTCGTCGTAGGCGGCCACTCGCGCGATATCGGCAAGACTTCGGTGGTGGCCGGCTTGATCCGCAAGTTGCGCACGCGCCACTGGACGGCGGCCAAGATTACTCTCTACGGCAACGGCGTGTGCGCGCACGATGGCGGCGCCTGCGGCTGCGAGCCCGCCTCCGGCGAAGCTTTCGAATTGAGCGAGGAATACGAGCCCAACGCAACGGACACCGGCCGATTTCTGGCAGCGGGCGCGGAGCGCAGTTTCTGGCTGCGCGCGCCGGCGGGGGAAATCGCGCGTGCCGCCGGCACCATTCATAAAATGGTGGCGTCTTCCGGCAATGTGATCGTGGAATCGAACAGCATCCTGGAAGTGGTGCAGCCCGACGTTTTCCTGATGGTGCTCGATTTTTCGTGCGAGGACTTCAAGCCTTCGAGCCTGCGCTTCCTCGATCGCGCCGATGCGTTTGTGGTGATTGACCGCGGGATCAATGCGCCGCTGTGGGAAGATGTGGCGCGCGGCATGTGGGACGATAAGCCGCAATTTCTGGTGAAGCCGCCGGTCTATGTCACCGCCGCGGTGGCGGACTTCGTCAAAGGGAAACTCTCCGGCACGGCCGCGCCCTCGTGTGCCGACCGATGACGGCGTTTAGTGAACGGTCGACGACGCCCTCATGACGCGCACTCGCATGATGCGCGAGGTGGTAAGGGGGCGATTGTTTTCCAACATCAGATGAAGGTGCCTTCCACGTTCGATCAGGCCCGATTCCACTACCCGGCCGTCTACCGGTTGCGGGCAATACTCGGGGTGTCCGGAGACACGGATGGCGCCTCCGCCGAGGCATTCGATGTGGTACTGCCGGTTTTTGGTCTCCACTTCCAGGACAGAACCGGGCGGCAACCCATCGCAATTCACGAACTCGGCCGAGATCGTCATCCTGGTTATACGATGCTGCCGGCGGGCCTCCGGTTACAGGCGCCAGGCTGCCGAGTTTACTTTTCATAACGTTTCGCGTATCGCTCGCGAGATATTGACAACACTGGACTTTCAGCGCAACGTGGATTCTGTGTGGGACTATGCCGCGACCTGACGCCATTTTAGGGGAGATTCTTGCCTCTCTCCCGGACGGAATTCTCGTGCTCGACGCATCCGGCGAGATCGAAGCCTCCAACCCGAAGTTGCAAGAAGTGTGGACTATGCCGCCGGCATCGTCCGGCCTCAATTGGGAGGTTCTGCGCCGCACCATCGGCGAACAGATCGCCAGCCCCGAATTATTGGATCGGATACTGTATAAAATAAGTTGCAGCCCCGAGGCGGCCACCGAAGACGTGCTGCAACGCCCGGATGGCCGGAGTATTCAGTGCCACTCCGAAGCGCGCACCGGCGGCGGACGCGTCTGGACCTTCCGCGATATCACCGCACAGACGCATACCGAAGCCGCCCTCCGGCAGGAGAAGCACCTGTTCGATGTGCTGATGAGCTCTCTGCCCGAGCATATTTATTTCAAGGACCGCGACGGCCGTTTCATCCGCGTGAACCACGCCTTGACGCACCTGTTCGGGCTCGAAGACCCCGCGCAGTTGGTTGGCAAGAGCGATTTCGATTTCTTCACGCGCGAGCATGCTGAACCGGCGTTCGCCGACGAGCAGGCGCTGATGGACGGACGCTTGCCGATGTCCTCGAAGGAGGAGAAGGAGACATGGCCCGACGGCCGTGAAACCTGGGTCATCACTGCCAAAGCGCCGCTGCGCGATTCAAACGGGCAGATTGTCGGCACCTTCGGCATTTCGCACGACATCACTGAGCGGAAACGCGTGGAGCAGGAACTGCGCGCCGCGAAAGAGCAGGCGGAATCGGCCAATCGCGCCAAGAGCGAATTTCTGGCGAACATGAGCCATGAAATCCGCACACCCATGAACGGTGTCATCGGAATGATCGGATTGCTCATGGTGACCGAACTCAATGCGGGCCAACGCGACTGCGCGGAGACGGTGCGGACTTCGGCCGAAGCGCTGCTTTCGGTGATCAATGACATTCTGGATTTCTCCAAGATAGAAGCGGGCAAGCTGCAGACCGAATCGTTTCCGTTCGATTTGCGCCAGATCTGCGAGGAAGTGCAGGAACTGCTCTCCAATAAAACCGACGGGCGCAAGCTCGACCTGGTGCTCAACTATCCCTCCGGCCTGCCGCGGCACTTCATCGGCGATGGCAGCCGCATCCGCCAGATCCTCACCAACCTGGTGGGCAACGCGCTCAAATTCACCGAAAGCGGCCATATCCTCACCACCGTGGAAGCCCGTTCGCTGGACGAGGACAGCTCGGAAGTGCGCATTTCGGTGCAGGACACCGGTCCCGGGATTCCTGCCGATAAGTTGACCGTGCTGTTTCAGAAATTCAGCCAGATAGACGGTTCCACCACCCGCCGCCACACCGGCGCCGGGCTTGGTCTGGCGATCTGCCGGCAGCTGGTGGAACTCATGGGCGGCAGCATCGGAGTAGAAAGCAAGGTGGGCGAAGGATCGACATTCTCCTTCACGCTGCCGATGCGCATCGATCAGCACCCCGTCAGCATCGTGATGGACGCCGGCGATCTGCGCGGCCTGCGCGCGCTGGTGGTGGACGATAACGCCGTGAACCGCCGCATTCTCCATGAGCAGATCCAGAGTTGGGGAATGCGCAACGACAGCCTGCCTTCGGGCGAGGAAGTGCTCGCCACGTTGCGTGAGGCGCATGCCGCCAACGACTCTTACGATTTTCTGCTGCTCGATTACCAGATGCCCGATATCGACGGCATGACGGTGGCGGCTGCGGTCAAAGCCGATCCCGAATGCCGCGGTGTGGCAGTGGTGCTGTTGACGTCGGCCGGTTGCTGGAAGGAAGTGCAGCGCACCCGGCCGCCTTACGATGCGTGCCTCACCAAGCCCGTGCGGCAATCGCACCTCCTGAATACGCTCACCATGCTGTTGGCCAAGAAACGCCAGAGTCACGCCGCCGAAACGGCCAAGCCCAAGCCTAAACCCAAAGAACCCACGGCGGATACCGTACTGTCCACGCTGAGTGGGTCGCCGCTGCGCGTCATGGTGGTGGAAGATAATCTCATCAACCAGAAAGTGGCGGTGCGCATGCTCTGCCGCCTGGGCCTGACGCCCGATGTCGCCAACAACGGGCGCGAAGCCGTGCTGATCTACGAAGCCAAGCAGCATGACGTCATCTTCATGGATTGCCAGATGCCGGAAATGGACGGATATGAGGCCACGCGGCGCATCCGCCACATGGAGACGCGCGGCCGGCGGCCGGCGATTATCGCCATGACGGCGGAAGCCATGGCGGGCGCCGGCGAAGCCTGCCTGGCCTGCGGGATGGACGATTACATTTCCAAACCGATCCGTCTGGAAGACCTGTGGGATGCCCTCGGCTCCTGGGCAGTACGCGCCGCCTCGGGGGACTAAGTTTTTACGGAACGATCTGCCGTCACCCGGTTTATACTAGCCCTTATACGTTCCGGCTCCGACCGTACCGTTATGAAGCTCGACAACCCTCGTAACGCCGCCGAACCTCCGCGGCGACGCACCTTCCTGACCGGCGTCGGCGCCGCTGCTGCCGCCCTCGCCGCGCCGCGGCTCTCCGCGACCGATGTCACCGGCAATGCGGCGCGTAGTCCCATGGCGATCGACAACCATCGCCTGCAGCGGGCGCATGAATTGCGCATCTCCATGGCGATGAAGGACACGCTGCTCGGGCCTGCCGTGAATGTCAATAACGGGGATGCCGACCTTTATCCCGACAAGGGCGGCATCTACAGCAAAGCGCTGCCGCATGACGCCTACGGGCGCGTGAATCCGGCCGCCTTCGCCACCTTTCAGAGGGCGCTGCAGAGTGGCAAGTTTTCCGACTTCGAAAACATCGTCATGGGCGGGACGCGCACCCTTACCGGTCCGCAAAGTGGTTTGGCATTCGACCTGGAGGTGATGGACGCGGTGCAGTTCGGGCAGCCGCAGGTGACTCCCGCACCGGCCCTGGCGAGCGACCACGCCGCTACCGAGTTAGTGGAGCATTACTGGGCGGCATTACTCCGCGATGTGCCTTACACCGAGTTCGACAGCGACCCGCTGGCCGCGCAGGCCGCCGCTGAAATCGGCGCGCAACCTGCATATGCCGGCCCGCGAGACAATACCGGGAAGGTGACCCCCAATCTGTTGTTCCGCGGAGGATTTCCGGGTGAAACCGTGGGGCCGTACGTCTCGCAGTTTCTACTACAGCCTGCTTTCATGGGCTCGCAGTTGATCCAGCAGCAGCAGTGGACGTACCTGCCGAATCTCGATTACGGAACCGATTTCGCATCCTGGCTCAACATCCAGAACGGCGTCGACACGGGACTGCGCAACCAGATGGATTCGCAGTTCCGCTATCGGCGCAACGGCCGCGATCTTGCGGCGCAGACGCACATGGACGTGCTGTTCCAGGAGTACCTCATAGCGTTTCTGATCCTGGCGGGCATCAACGCTACCGCGCCGGGCAGTTTCACCACCGGCGGCGCGCCCTACAATCCCGGGAACCCATACAACAAGTCGCTCACACAATGCGGCTTCGGCACATTCGGCGGACCCGATATGGCCGCTGCCATTGAGGAAGTTGCGTTGAAGGCGCTCAACGCCGTCTGGTATCAGAAGTGGTTCGTGCATTTGCGGCCGCGTCCGGAAGCCGCCGGCGGCATCGTGCATCTGTTGAAGACCGGTCAGGAAGCGTTCACTGACGTGCGCCTGAGCCCGGTGATCCTGAATTCCCAGGCGTTGCAGCAGAGTTTCAACAAGTACGGCACCTACCTGCTGCCGCAAGCTTTTCCCGAAGGTTCGCCGACCCATCCGTCGTATCCCACCGGCCACGGCACCGTCGCCGGCGCGTGCATCACGGTGATTAAATTCTTCTTCGACGGTTCCTTCGTGATTCCGCATCCCGTGACGCCCACGGGCGACGGGCTGGCGCTGGCCGATTACGCCGGCCCCGATGCGGGGCAGCTAACCGTAAACGGCGAGCTCAATAAGCTCGGCCACAACGTCACCTTCGGGCATGGCATCCATGCCAGCATCCACTGGCGCAGCGATTCGGACGCGTCATTATTATTCGGCGAGGCCGTCGCGCTCAGCTTTCTGCGCAACAAGGCGCGCACTTACAACGAGCCCTTCAGCGCCACTCTGACTAAGTTCGACGGCTCTACGGTGACGATCTCCAATCAGAGTAATTCGTAAAACCGCGGGCAAGAATGCCCGCGCCACCCGGGTCGATGCTCCGCGGGGCATCCTGACCTCGCCGCTTTCAGCGCATAATAGACCAATATGACTTCCGCGAAATCGCTATTCTTGGGCTTAAGCCTTGCCCTAACCGCTCCAGCGCAAACCTACGCATTGCGTGCGGCGCACATCTTCGATAGCGCTACGGGCGCGGTCAGTTCCCCCGGGCTGGTGGTGGTGGCGAACGGCAAAATTCAAGCTGTCGGCGGCGACGTTCCGGCCGGCGCGAAGGTGATCGATCTGGGCGATGCCACTCTCATGCCGGGCTTCATCGACGCACACACGCACCTCACCATGGACTTCAATCCCGATTACAACGGCGCCATGTTGAAAGGATTGCAGACGACCGTGGCGGAGCGGGCGATTCGGTCGACCGTGAATGCGCGCAAGACCCTGATGGCGGGATTCACCACCGTACGCGACGTGGGCTCGAGCGATTTCGTGGACGTCGGCCTGCGCAATGCCATCAACACCGGCATCACGGCCGGACCGCGCATGCTGGTGTCGGTACACGCGCTGGGTTCTACCGGCGGCCACTGCGACGATCAGGATTCCTTCACCTTCAATCTGTTCGGCCATGAGTCCGGCGTCGAGGAGGGTGTGATCAATACGCCCGACGATGCGCGCCGCGCGGTGCGCTTCAACATCAAATACGGCGCCGACGTGATCAAGACTTGCGCCAGCGGCGGCGTGCTCTCGCCCACCGATGAAGTCGACGTGCCGCAGTTGAGCCAGGCGGAACTCAATGCCCTGGTGGACGAAGCCCACACCCTGCGCAAGAAGACCGCCGCTCACGCGCACGGGGCGGAAGCCGCCAAGCGCGCTATCCGCGCGGGTATCGACTCCATCGAACACGGCACCTTTCTAGACGACGAAGCGCTCCGCATGATGCATGATCGCGGCACGTTCCTGGTGCCCACGCTGACCGTGCGCATCGGCATCGCCGAATCGAAGTTCCCGCCCGCGGTGCAGGCCAAGGCCGATGCCGCCATCAAGCAGCAGGACGCCATGGTGAAACGGGCGGTCGCCATGGGCGTAAGGATCGCGTTGGGCACAGACGCCGCGGTGTACCCGCATGGTGAGAACGCCAACGAGTTCGCCTACATGGCGGCCGACGGAATGGGCAACGCGAAATCGCTCATCGCCGGCACCAGCGGGAGCGCGGAACTGCTCGGGCTGGCGAATAAGATTGGCGCGCTCAAGCCTGGGATGATCGCCGATGTGGTCGCGGTCCCCGGCAATCCGGTGGACGATATCAAGACCACTCAGCAGGTGCTCTTCGTGATGAAAGACGGCGCGGTCTACCGCAACGACCGCAGCGGCGCCCATTAGCTCCTCTCCTCGTGAGCGGAGGCGGGCGGAAAATCCCCGCCCCGAGCGTGATATCCTCATGCGATCATGAGACCGATTCTCGCACTCCTGCTGCTCGCTTCCGCCGCCTGCGCGCAAGAGACTTACGACGTGATTCTCTCCGGCGGCAAGATTGTCGACGGGACGGGTAACGCGTGGTTCCTCGGCGATATCGCCATCACCGGCAACCGGATCGCGAAGATTACCGGCGCCGGCCTGCTCGATGGCGCCCAGGCCAAGGAGCGCATCGACGTGCATGGCCTGGTGGTGGCGCCGGGTTTCGTCGATATCCAGGGCGGCCTCGGCGGGCCGGCCATCAGTAAGATCACGCAGGGCGTCACCACCGAAATCGCCGGTGAGGGTTGGACGGCGGCGCCTTCGAACGATCTCACGCGCGCCGGCACCGTCAGCACCGGCCGCCGCGGGGCGGACCAGACCTTTGACGGTCCGCACGGCTTCGATGAAATGCTGCAGGCGGCGGAGAAGCGCGGGTCGGCACTCAATTTCGGCTCGTATGTGGGCGCCACCACGGTGCGCCAGTACGTCAAGGGCATGGCCGCCGGCAAGTCGACGCCCGATGAGATCCACAAGATGCAGGACCTGGTGGAACTGGCCATGGAGGATGGCGCGTTCGGGATCGGCTCGGCGCTCATCTACCCGCCGGCCACCTATGTCGATACCGCCGAACTCGCGGAGATTACCAAGCCGGTGGGCAAATATCACGGCCTCTATATCTCGCACATCCGGTCCGAGGCCGACCAGTTTCTGGAAGCGCTCGACGAGGCCATCGAGATCGGCCGCCGCGCGGGCACGCCGGTTGAGATCTATCATTTGAAGGCCGCGGGCAAGCGCAATTGGGTGAAGGAGGCCGCCGCCATCCAGAAGATCGACGACGCGCGCAAGGCGGGGCAAGACGTGAGCGCCTGCATGTACCCCTACACCGCCGGCGCTACCGGGCTCACTTCCGTGCTGCCTCCGTGGACCGCGCAGGACGGCAAACTGCTCGACAATCTGGCCGACCCTGCTATCCGTGAGCGCATTAAGACCGAGATGGCGCAGGAGAAAACCGACTGGGAAAACATGGGACAGCTCGCCGGACCGGAAAACATTCTGGTGGTGGGACTGAAGCAGCCCGACAACCTGCAGTACGCTGGCAAGCGCCTGAACGAAATCGCCACACTGATGAATAAGGATTGGCGCGATGCCGCCATGGATCTGATCCTGACCGAGCGCACGCGCGTGGACACCATCTACTTTCTGATGAGCGAGGACAATATCAAGCTGCAGCTTCGCCAGCCGTGGATCAAGTTCGGGATCGACGGACCGGGCGTCGATCCGGAGCAGATGAAGGGCAGGCTGACCCATCCGCGCGTGTACGGCACGTTCCCGCGCGTGCTCGGCCTCTATGTACGCGAAGAGAAGGTGCTGCCGCTGGAGGATGCAGTTCGCAAAATGACGTCGGCGGCCACCCACCGGCTGGGCATCCGCGACCGCGGACTGCTGCAGGAGGGCCTCTTCGCCGACATCGCGGTCTTCAACCCCGACACCGTCATCGACCATGCGACCTTCGAGGATCCCAATCAGCTCTCCACCGGAGTTCAGGACGTATTCGTCAACGGCGTAGCCGTGGTGAAGGATGGCAAGGTCACGGGAGCGACGCCGGGAGTGGCGCTGCGTGGGCCGGGATACCGCAAGCCGGTAAGCCGGTAGGCTATTTGGGTTTTTCGGCGACCAGCCGGATGACGTGGCTCTTGCGTCCCGGCGCCCATTCGGCTTCGTCTTGCGTGTCCTCATAGCGCAGGATTCGCAGATCGGCGAAATCGCGCAATAACTCATTGGGCTGGAACATGAACTGTTCCGAACCCGCGAAACCCTCAATCACCACTATGCCGCCAGGTTTGAGAGCCGCCAGGATCCTCTGCGCGCTCGCCGGCTTGGAACCGCGGTACCACGCGTGCAGGTAAAACAGGCCGATCAGGTCCCACTGGGCCTTTCCCATGTCGTAGCGATCGAGATCGTTCACGATCGCCGTCAGCCCCACATGCAGCGTGGCCGCGCGCGCTTTCGCCTGTGCCACCGCGACGTCGGAAAGGTCCACGCCCGTCGCCTGCCAGCCTTGTTGAGCCAGGTAGATGGTATTGCGGCCCTCGCCCATACCCAAATCGAGCGACTTACCGGGCGTGCGGCCGCGAATGGCATCGACGAGCAAGCGGCTCGGCTCGCGATCGAACTGCGTTTTGGGATCGTTGAACTTGGAATTCCAGAAATCGCGGTCGCGCGGATCGATTGCCTGTCCGTGCACCACCAGCACGATCGCCAGCAGCACGCCGAGTCGCAAGGTTCGCATGAAAGCCAGCTTACACCGGGCCGCCGGCTTTGCGCCGCGCGCACTCGGTATCTGAGGGGTTTCGCATTCCGGCGCGATGCTAGACTGAGACAATTGTGCAATCCAGGGTTCCGCGGACGGCCGTTTGGGGTTTTGCCGTCCTATGCGTGGCGCTCGCCCTGCTGGCGGCGATTTTCTTCCGTTGGTCCGCCGCCGATGGGCGAACGTACTCGATAGGCTGGCAAATTTCTGCGCCCTACCAACTGGCCGGCGGGAGTGAGCCCACGGGCATGGCGGTGGAAGTAGTCCGCGAGGCAGCGCGGCGCCGCCGGATCAAACTGCACTGGGTTCGCTGGATGAACAGCTCGGAATCCGCGCTGCAGACCAAGCGCGTCGATCTTTGGCCGCTCATCACCATTACGCCGCAGCGCCTGAAAAAATTCCACATCACCGAACCGTATGTGGAGACCGAGTATTCTCTACTGGTGCGGGCCAATAGTTCCTTCCAGAGTCTTGAGCAATTGGCGGCCGGCAACATTTCGCTCACCAACATTTCCATCGACGGCATGCTTCTGGGGAGGCTATTGCCGGCCGCCCATGTCATCTCGCGGAACACGCCGCGCGCGGCCATCGAAGACGTCTGCCTGGATCGCGCCGACGCGGCGTTCATGGATGTCTATACCGCGATTGCAACGCTCCTCGACGAACGCAATTGCGATGGCGCGCCGCTGCGCTGGATTGCGGTTCCGTCCGCCAAAACGCAGCTCGGCATCGGCGCCACGCCGGCGGGCCGCGCTGCCGCCGACGAACTCCGCGATGAGATCGGCAATATGGCCCGCGACGGCGCGCTGGCGCCGATTATCGGCAAGTGGGGTTTCACTCCGTCCCTGAACTTGATCTCCATGGAGGCGCTGGTGGACGCGAGGCGCCGGGTGGAGCGCCTGATCGCCCTCACCATCCTGTTTGCGCTGCTCACCGCCTTGGCCTGCTGGCAGACCATTCGCGCGGTGCGCGAACGTAATCGCACCAGGCGGACCCAGCAAGCGCTGCGGGAGGCCGACCGGAAGCTGCGCCTCATGACCAACAACCTGAAGGAAATGGTGGTGGCATTCAGCCTGGATCGAAAGCTGAGTTACGCCAACCCGGCGATGGAGACGCTGACCGGTTACGCCGTCGCGGAGTATACCGAGCGCGGCTTCATCGATTGGATTCACCCGGACGACCGATTCCGCATGTTGGGCCGATGGGACGGCCTGTTTCGGGGAGAGTCGTATCAAAACGAGGAATACCGCATGGTGACCAAGGGCGGCGCAGTCAAATGGATCAGCGCCACTTGGGGTCCCATCCGCGACGAGGCTGGCCGGCAGGTGGGGGTGCAGGGCACGGAGCGCGATATCTCTGAACGTAAGGTGGCGGAAGAAGCTCTGCGGGAGTCCGAGCGGCGCTTCCGCGGTCTGCTCGAAAGTGTCCATTTATCGGCGATCATGGTCGACCTCGATGGCACTCTCACCTTCGTCAACGACTATGTGATGGCGGCCACGGGGTATAGCCGCGAGGAATTAGTGGGCCATCAGGTGACCGATTTCATGCCGGCGCAGGACCGCGTGCGCGTAACGGGATTGATTCAGTCCGTGAAGGAAGAAAAATCGCCGGCTTACTGGACTGCCGACGCGGCGATTGTCGCCAAGAGCGGCAAACTCGTACAATTCCGTGCCTCCACGCTGGTGCTGCGCGACGGTCTTGGCAAGCCCGTGGGCATGGCCAACATCGGCGCCGACGTCACCGAACAGCGCGCCCTGCAGGAACAGTATTTACAGGCGCAAAAAATGGAAGGGCTCGGCCGCCTGGCAGGAGGAGTAGCGCACGATTTTAATAATCTGCTCACGGTTATCAACGGTTACAGCGAGATTATCTTCCGCAAACTACAGGAAGCCGACCCGCTGCGCGGCAATGCCGACCAGATCCGGAAGGCCGGTGCGCGCGCGGCCGATCTCACCAGGCAGTTACTCACCTTCAGCCGCAAACATGTGTCGCGGCCCCGGCCTCTCGACCTGAACGCCGTGGTGTCGGAATCGCAGGGCATGTGGGGGAGGCTCCTCAGCGAGGAGATCGAGCTCATCATCCGCTTGCATCCTGCCCTGCATCAGGTGATGGCAGACGATGGCCAGATCCATCAGGTGCTGATGAATCTGGTAGTCAATGCGCGCGACGCCATGCCGCAAGGCGGCACCCTCCTGATCGAAACCTCCAACCTCGAAATCGACTCGTCTTATGTGGCCTCCAATCGGGAAGCCGCGGAAGGTCCGCACGTCCTGCTGGCGGTCTCCGATACCGGGGTCGGAATGGACGAAGAGACGCGGCTGCGGATTTTCGAACCGTTTTTCACCACCAAGCCGGTGGGAGAGGGAAGCGGGCTCGGACTGGCCACCGTTTTCGGCATCGTGAAGCAGAGCCAGGGTTGGATCGACGTCGGCACTCAGGTGGGAAACGGAAGCATCTTCAAGGTCTACCTGCCGCGCCTGCAGTCGGCCGGTTCCGCACCGGATTCTGTCGAGCCGGCAAGGGCCGCCAGCCGGTGCACGGAGACCGTTCTTCTGGTGGAAGATCAGGACGAAGTGCGCGGCCTGGCCACCAGCATTCTGGAGGAGGAAGGCTATCGGGTTCTCTCCGCCGCCCGCGCGGATACGGCCTTGCAACTGGCCGACACATTTAGCGAGACCATCCATCTGCTGCTCACCGATGTGGTGCTGCCCGGCATGAGCAGTCGCGAGTTAGCCGAGCGCCTGATGGCGGCCCGCCCCGGCATACGCGTGCTCTTCACCTCGGGATATACGCGCGAAGCCGCGGCGCTGCGCATGATCTCCGACCGCGGGGCGGCGTTCTTGCCCAAGCCGTATCTGCCGGAAGCGATCGTGGCGAAAGTTCGCGAACTGCTCGACCGGCCGGCGTCGGGGTGACAAACGGGGCGCGATTCTTACAACTATCGGCAGGCAGGTTCGGGTGGGTCCGGGCGGTGTATGGCACGTCTGAAGTAGACGCTAAGATTGGCGGCGTTTTACCCGGAACACCGGCGACCCTCCACTTCCAAGTGGCGCGCCGGTTGAGAAATTGCCGGCGGAGGCGCGCGGGTTTTCTGCTAGAGTTATCAAAAGTGCCCGATCCGAGCTTCTATGAAGCCAGTTTTGAGCTGCATCCCGACGCCCTTCTGATCGGCAGCGAGGGGCGCATTCGCGCCGCCAACGCACAGGCCCAGACCCTGTTCGGGTTTTCTCGCGAAGAGATGGCTGGGCGTCCCCTGAGCGATCTGCTTCCCGCTCTCACCCAGCCCGGGGTCTGCCGGCGGCAGGACGGTTCGATTTTTCGGGCGGAGATTTCTACCCGGCCGCTTCCCGATGGCGCCACTCTGACGGTGGTGCGCGCAGCGCCTGAGATCCGGGTATCCGAACAGGCGCTCCTGGACGCCAACCAGCTCAACCAGGAAGTCTTCAAGAGCATGCAGGTGGGGCTGATTGTCCTGGACCGCGACCGGCGTTACGTGGCCTGGAATCCGAAGATGGAAGAGATCAGCGGGCTGCGCGCCGAAGAGGTGCTGGGCAAGCATCCATTCGAACTGTTCCCATTCCTCAAAAAGGCCGGCACCGAGGATTCCTGGCGGCGGGCGCTGGAGGGAGAGACCGTTACCTCGCCGGATTTCCCCTTCGAGATCCCGGGAAGCGGGCGTAATGGATGGACCTCGCAGACGGTGGGGCCGCTACGCGATTCGAAAGGAGAGATCGTAGGGGTGGTCATCAGCGTGTCGGACGTCACGGCGCGCAAACGGACCGAAGACGCGCTGCGCGAAAGCGAGGAACGGTTCCGGGACCTGGTCAGGAGCTCTCCTGTTCCCATGCTGGTAGCCGCCGGCAGGGAACGCATTCTCACGATGAACCAGTGCTTCACCGAGACTTTCGGTTACAGCATTGAGGATGTATGGGACATGCCTTCCTGGGAGGCGAAAGCCTATCCCGATCCGGCCTACCGGCAGGAAGTTCGCGCGCGCTGGCAAAGTGCGGTGGAGGCAGCGGACCGCGCCGGTGCGGCCACTCTGAAAATCGACGCCCTCATCACCTGTAGCGACGGCCGGGTACGGTACGTGGAAGTGCATTTGTGCCGGCAGGGAGACTACTCCCTGGTGGTGTTCAATGACCTCACCGAGCGGCGCGACGCGCAGGACGCCATGCGCGAGAATGAAGCCCGCATGCTGCGCATCATGGAGGCGTTGCCCGTGATGATCGCGGCCTTCGACGATGCCGCCCGGCCGATCTCCTGGAATCAGGAATGCGAGCGGGCGACCGGCTACAGCGCCGCCGAGATGATCGGCAATCCCAAGGCCTTTCAGTTGCTGTTTCCGGATGAGGAGAACCGCCGGCGGGCGTTGGCGGCGCGATCGCTGGAACCGGCTCCGCCGGAACCCTGGCGCATTACGCGCAAAGACGGCGCCGAGCGCATGGTGCGCTGGGTGCGCGTGCATAACCGTCTGCCGGTTCCGGGTTGGGCGCGGTGGGGTGTCGGCATCGACCTGACGGAACAGTTCCTGCTGGAGGAGCAACTCCGGCAATCGCAAAAAATACAGGCCATCGGGCAGTTGGCGGGCGGGGTGGCGCATGACTTCAACAATCTGTTGACGGTGATCATCGGCTACAGCCGTATGGCGCTGCGCGGCCTCAAGCAGAACGATCCGCTGGGCAAGCAACTGGAAGAAATTCAGAAGGCGGGCGAGCGCGCCGCCGCCCTCACGCGCCAATTGCTGGCCTTCAGCCGCAAGCAGATTTTGCAGCCGCGCGTACTCGATCTCAATGCCGTGGTAAGCGGTCTGCAGGGCTTGCTGCAGCGGCTGGTGGGCGAAGATGTGGAGGTGCGGCTGGCGCTGCGCGAGGAAAGCCCGATCGTCAACGCCGATCCGCATCAACTGGAACAGGTGATCATGAACCTGGCGGTGAACGCCCGCGACGCAATGCCGGGTGGCGGCGAGTTGCTCATCGAAACCGGCGTGGTACGACGCGACGACAATTACGCGCTCTCTCATCCGGAAGTTCGCCCCGGCCGTTACGCCATGCTGGCGGTGGCCGATACCGGCACTGGCATGGACGAGGGCACGCGGCAACGCATCTTCGAGCCGTTCTTCACTACGAAAGAGGTGGGGCAGGGCACCGGGCTGGGGTTGTCGACGGTGCAGGGAATCGTGGCGCAGAGCGGCGGCCATATCACTGTTGCGAGCGAACCGGGACGCGGGACGACGTTGCAGATCTGTCTGCCATTGCTGGCCGGCACGACTCCCGCGGCGGAGGCGAACCGCGTGCTGCCGGATCTTCGTGGGTCGGAAACCATCCTGATTGTGGAGGACCAGGCGGAAGTGCTCGATTTCGCCGCCGAGGCGCTCCGCTCCTATGGATACACCGTGATCGCCGCGGCCAACGCCGGCGAGGCGCTCACAATTTGCGAACGGGACACGCAGCCCATCCACCTGCTATTGACCGACGTCACCATGCCGCGCATGAGCGGGCACGAACTGGGAGAGCGCCTCTCGAAGTTGCGGCCGGGAATCAAGGTGGTCTTCATGTCGGGCCATACCGACATGGCCGCCGCCCGCGGAGCGGTGAGCCAGGGCTTCTACTTTATTCAAAAGCCGTTTCATCCGGAAGGCCTGGCCGGCAAAGTCCGCGACGTCTTAGGCCTTCCGCAGTCGGCGCGCATTCTGGTGGTGGACGATGAGGACGGTGTGCGCGCCTTGCTGCGCGAGATTCTGGAGAACCGCGGGCACCAGGTGATCGAGGCCGCCAACGGCAAGGAGGCCGTCCGCCTGGTGTCGGCGGAAGTGCCTGACCTGGTGATCTCCGATATTGTGATGCCGGAACAGGAAGGGCTCGAGACCATTCAGGCCCTGGGCCGTCTGGCGCCGAATCTCCCCATCATTGCCATTTCGGGAGCGTTCGGCGGCCAGTTCCTGACCCTGGCGCGATTGATCGGCGCCGACGCCGTGTTGGACAAGCCGATCAGTTCGGATATTCTGCTGGCCAAAGTGGACGAAGTTCTGGCGCACCGGAAATGAGCAGCAGTCAGCGGCGGCCGGCCCGCGCCGCGTCGACTTTCTTCATGACCTCGTTGCTGTAATCGCGCGCCTGCCCCCGGGTGTGAATCTTGTGGTGAGTTTGCACGATGGCGGCTTTCTCGTTGTCGCTTCCGGTGGAGAGCTCGAAATCCGTTTTGGCAGCGATCGCCAGCAGCCCGCGCGCGGTGCCGGAGGCGGGTAGCGGCTGCTCCTCGATATCGGCCGGTACCGCCGCGGCTTTCGGCGCCGCCAGCGCCGGTTCCACGAGCTGCGCCGGACAATCGCCGCGCGCCGCCGGGAGGGTGAGAAGGTGGAGCAGATCGTTGGCGCTGCGATCCCGGGCGGTGAGCGCGCCCAACCCGAATTGCCGTTCGATTGTCGCCAGGATAGAGGAGTGATCGTAGACCGTCGGGTCCACGGTGCCGGCCGGGATCAGGGGCGAGATAACTACCGCCGGCACGCGCACGCCGAGCTGCTCGAAGTTGAAGCTGTACTTGTTATACGGGCTCTTCCCCTGGGTGTCTCCGGGCGCGACTGCGGGCCCGGGCGGGACCGAATCGTAGAAGCCACCATGTTCGTCATAGGTGACGATCAGGAGGCTGGATTCCCACAGTGGGGAATTGCGGATCGCCTCGTAGACCCGTTTCAGAAGCGACTCGCCGCCATGAACGTAGTCCCGCGGATGCTGCGAAGAGCCGCCCTCGTAGGTATTATTCAATACATTTCCGTAATTCGGTTCCAGAAAGGTATAGACGAACGGGTAGTTGCCCTGCAGATCCGCCGCAAGATCGGAGAGCGACCGCACATCGGTGAGATGAATTCCTTTCAGTGCGGCGACCTGCGCGATCGCGCCCAGGCGGTTCTGCGGATCGTCGGAATCGGCGTCCCGGTTGTCGTTGTAGATGCGCCACGCCAGCTTTTTCTGAGTCAGTGCGTCGTAAATGGAGCCGTTGGGAAACTGGAAGCCCTCAATCGAATCCCATTGCGCCATTTCGGTGTCGGTTGGACTGTGGTCGAGGCCGTTCGACGATGCGCCGTGCGCGAAGAATCGATTCGGCCAGGTGGGGCCGGGCAGCGAGGAAAACCAGTGGTCGCAAATTGCGAATTGAGTGGCCAACTGGTGAATCACCGGCAACTGCGTGGCGGTATCGAAGCAGGCCATGATTTTGCCGATATCCGCGGCTGCCGGCGGTACGCCTTCCGATCGCGAGGTGGCGTAATTGCTGGCGAAGCCGGAATTGACGATGGCGGGATACGGTTGGGTGGGATTGAAGACCGCGTCCGCACCGGCCAGTTGCTCGAACACGTCGAGGAATTCGTGCCCCGGGTCGGTGGGCATGGTGACCGGGGCGCCGCTCTGCACGGCGTAGGGTTGGTTGTGATAAGTGTTGGTGTCGGCAGTAGTAGCGGCGGCGATGCCGTCGATTCCCGACAGGGCAAAGATGTTATCGAAAGAGTGGTTCTCCAGCATGAGAACGAATATGTTCGTAATCTTGGCCATCGGTCGCCTCCGTCTTCTCACCGCCGCGCCACCCTGTCCGTCCTTCGAGATTACCGCATGCCTGATGGATTTCCATCCCTCTGGTGGTGCATTTGGGCCGCCGTCCCGGCGAAATCTCCAGGCGGTCGACCTGCAAGCCCGTATATTCCTGATTGCATGGCTCACGGCGCAAGCGCAAAAATTGGAATCGCGATTGCAATAGTCGCGACCATGAAGGCTCTGACGGATTATCATGGAGGACGGAAAATGCGAAACATCAAACTTACACTCTCGACGATTGCGATCCTGAGCGGGACACTGGCAACGCCGCTTCTGGCGCAGGCGCCCCCATCTTTTTCGCCGGGGCAACTCGATCAGCTCACCGCCCGCGTTGCCTTGTATCCCGATTCGCTGCTCGCGCAGATTCTGGCCGCGGCCACGTATCCCAATGACATCCAACCGGCGGCGGCGTGGGCAGACGAGCACCACTACCTGACTGGGCAGGCGCTCGCCAATGCCATTACCGGCGACCAACTTCCCTGGGACCCGAGCGTGCAGGCGTTGCTGCCGTTTCCCTCCGTGCTCGGCATGATGGCATCCGATATGAATTGGACTTCGCAGATCGGCAACGCCTTTCTGGCCGGGCAGCAGGAGGTGATGGACGCGGTGCAACGGCAGCGTTCCATGGCCTATCGCTATGGCTACCTGAGAAGCAACGGGCAGGTGGTGGTGAGCGGCGGTCCGTATATCACCATCATGCCGGTCAATCCCGGGTATCTGGTGGTGCCTTACTACGATCCCGCGGTGGTCTTCTACGCGCCCCGTCCGGGCTTCGTATTGGGCGGCGCCATCCGCTTCGGCTACGGCGTCTCTCTCGGCGGATTCTTCTCGCCCTGGGGCTGGGGCGGCGGTGGTATCCGCTTCGATTGGGGCGGCCATGGGGTGTTTTTCAATAATGCCCGCTGGGGCAGAACGTGGGGCAATCGCGCGGTGTACGTTCACCCTTATGCCGGCATCCGCCGTCCGGCGCCGGGTTATGCGCGTCCCGCCGAAATGCATTCCCTCGAGCATCGTTCCGTGGAAGAGCGGAACGCCGCCCGCGAAGGCCGCGCCGCGCCGCACGAAGAACATCGCGGTCACGGAAGATAGCCGGAAGGCCCAAACTCGATGTGACACCAGCGCCCCGATCGGTTCGGGGCGTTGGAGTTTTGTCGCGCTCCCAACGGCGATCTGTCAGAATCGAATGGGATGAATCGACGAAGTTTTCTGGGCCAGACGCCGATTTGGGCGATGGCCGCCAGTTCGCAGTTCGGAGGCCTGGAGGCCCAGTCGCGCGGCACCGGCAACTCATACGGATCGGGCCATTTCGGCGAATGGACGGAAGACGAATTCGGCCTGCCCGCTTTCCGCTACACCTGCGATCAGACTACCGACCCGAAGGCTGTTACCCGCCTCACTCCGGGCGGCATTCTCCAGCCCACCGAGCACGTCCATCAGGTGGGCAACGACCGGCTGGCGGCCATCGTTTCCAACTACGGCACGGTGCGCGTGCGCCAGGATGAAGGCGCACCCAAATTCCTCAACGATTACGACCCGAAATCGGGGCAGTTCGCCGGCGGAATCGGATATCTCGTCGGGCCGGACGAAACGTTGAGCACGCTTTATCGCGGCGGCGCGGGCTTCGAACGCATCTTCGGCGTGGGGTACTTCCGCAAGACGGTCTCAGGCGCGCATTACCAGGTGGACCAGACGATTGCCGCGCCCTTCGGCGACGATCCGGTGCTGCTCTCGCAAGTGACCGTCGTGAACCACGGCAAGCAGCGCGCCGACTTGCGATGGATCGAGTACTGGGGCTGCCAGCCGCATCAGTTTTCGTTCCGCCCGTTCATGGAAGCTTTCATGGGGGCGAATCCCGCGGAACTGCGCCGCCGTTCGGGCCGTCGCTTCGTCCACACGTTCGAGGCCCTGGCGGGCGGCGCCGGAATCGGGGAAAGCAAGCGGTATCCCGGCGATACGCCGGCCGAGATCGCGACGTGGACGCGACTCAAAACGATGCTCGCCGCCAACCCCAACGCGTTTCTCGGCGCGGTGCATGAGCCCGGCGAAGGGGCCTGGTTCGAGGACCCCAATCCGCCGGCAACGTTCCTCGTGTCGCTCGACGCGCCGCCCGCCGGCATGAGCGCTAACGCCGGCGCCTTCTTCGGCGCGGGGGGAGCGGAGCAGCCGGCCGGACTCCATACGCGGCTCGACGGAAAACTGGAGGGCGCCGAAAACTCCGGCCTGCTGCTGGAGAGAACGCTCTCGCTGAATCCGGGGGAGCGGAAGACGCTCTCGTTTCTCTATGGCTATCTGCCCGCGGGCTTCGATGCCGGCGCGCTCGCCGCGAAGTATCGCGGCCGCGCGGCCACGCTACTGCGCGAATCGAGCGCCGAGTGGAAGAAGCGCGGACTGACCTTCAGCGTGGCGGGCGAGCCGTGGGTGGCGCGCGAATCGGCGTGGAACCACTACTGCGTCCGCAGCAGCCTCACCTACGACGATTATTTCGGCGAGCGCATCCTCTCGCAGGGAGGCATTTACCAATACGTCATGGGATTTCAGGGGGCGGCGCGCGATCCGCTCCAGCATGCCCTGCCGTTTATCTTCAGCGAACCCGAAATCATGAAGAGCGTGCTGCGCTACACGCTCAAGGAAGTGCGCGCCGATGGCTCAGTGCCATACGCCATTGTGGGCCATGGAGTGGTGGCCCCCCTGACCACCGACAATTCGAGCGACATGCCGTTGTGGCTGCTCTGGGTAGCGAGCGAATATATTCTGGCGACACGCGACCAGGCGTTTCTGGCCGAACAGATTCCGGCGCGCGAGGAAAGCAAGGCGTCGAGCGATTCCGTCGCCAACCTGCTGGCGCGCTGCTACCGCCATCTGGTGCGCGATGTGGGGGTGGGGCAGCACGGCGTCATGCGCATGCTGAACGACGATTGGAACGACGCGCTGGTGGCGTTCTGGGCGCAGAAGGCCATGAAGGAATGTGTGGAGCAGGGCGAGAGCGTCCTCAATTCGGCCATGGCTGCCTGGGTGTTCTCTTGCTATGCCGAAATGCTGCGCTTCACCGGCGGCGGCGCCGCCCTAGCCGATGAAGTGGACGCCAGCGCGAAGCAGCATCGCAAGGCCGTGGCGGATCAATGGAATGGCCAGTGGCTGCGGCGCGCGTGGCTCGGTCCCACGCTGGGCTGGGTGGGCGAGAAGAGTTTGTGGCTGGAACCGCAGCCGTGGGCAATCCTGAGCGGAGCGTTGGACAGCGCGCAGACCGGCGAACTGGTCCGCGCCATCGACGAAAACTTACGGAAAGGCGCGGTGGCGGGCGCTGTCCAGATGGGGCCGGGACCGGACGCGCAAGGCGCCGTGGGGACCGATCCGGGCACGTCGGTCAACGGCGGGATCTGGCCGTCGCTCAACCAGACGCTGATCTGGGCGCTGGCGCGCGTCGATCCGGCGATGGCGTGGGATGAGTGGAAGCGAAATTCGTTCGCGCGCCACGCCGAGACGTATCCCGACATCTGGTACGGCGTGTGGAGCGGTTCCGACACCTACAATTCGCCGCACAGCAAAGCGCCCGGCGAGACGGTGACTTCGACCTATCTTCATTACACCGATTTCCCGGTATTGAACCTGCATTCGCACGCCTGCCCGCTCTACTCGGCGGCCAAGCTGCTCGCGTTGGAATTCAACGCGCGCGGATTTGGGGTGAATCTGCGATTGCCGGTGGAGGCTTTCCGCTTCGAATCGCCGCTGGTGGGCGTGGTGAAGGAGGCCGTCGGAAAGTATCAGGGTTGGTACGAGCCGGCGCGCGAAGGAACGTGGACCATATCGCTTTCCCTCGACCCGAAGGAAGCGTCACACATCGCCGCCATCGAAGTGAACGGCAAGAAATCGCGGACTACCGTGGGTGCCGACGGCGTGGTGAGACTGGAAGGCGCCGGCGGCCCGGGGCGCGCTTTGCGGTGGAAGATCGGGTAAGCAGCTTTCAGCTTCCGGCAGGAGAACGCGCTGTGCCGCAATCCGATAGCGCCCCTGAGGCCGAAGCCCTGCCATCAAAACCCGATGGCCTTAACCAGCAGGCCGGCGAGCGCGCCGCCGATCATCGGACCTATGATCGGAACCGCGGCGTAGCCCCAGTCCGAACCCTCTTTCTTGGCAATCGGCAGCAGCGCGTGGGCGATGCGGGGACCGAAATCGCGTGCCGGATTGATGGCGTATCCGGTGGTGCCGCCGAGACCCAGTCCAATGCCCCAGACGACGCTGCCTACGAGGTACGGTCCCAATCCGGCGGCCGGCCCGGTGGTGGCGACTGCCTTCGAAAAGATGGCGTCGGCCACCAGCACCAGCACGAACGTGCCGACTGCCTCGCTGAAAATATTGGGGAGCAGCGCGCGAATGGCCGGCGAGGTGCAGAAGCAGGCACGCTTCACATCGGCATCGGCGGTTTCGCGCCAGTGCGGCAGGTAGTGGAGCCACACCAGGCAGGCGCCCACGAATGCGCCGGCCATCTGCGCGCCGAAATACCATCCCACCTTGCTGTAATCTCCCGAGACGACGGCCGCGCCGAGGGTCACCGCGGGGTTGAGATGGCCCTCGCTGCCGCAAGCTGTCGCCGTAAACACGCCGCACATGACCGCGAAGGCCCATCCCGCGGTGATGACGCCCCAGCCCCCGTTGAAGGCCTTGGAACGGGGCAGCAGAACGTTCGCCACCACGCCGTTGCCTAACAAGATCAGGACCATGGTCCCCAGAAATTCTCCCAATACTCCGTGCGGCATTTATTCCTCCAGCCAGTCGAATGAGCGGGTGACCGCTTTTTTCCAGAAGCCGTACATCTTCTCGCGCCGGGCCTCGTCCATCTGCGGCGTCCAGGTATGGTCGACGGACCATTGCGCGCGCAGGTCGTCTACATTGGCGTAAAATCCGGTGGCGAGGCCCGCGGCATAGGCGGCGCCGAGTGCGGTGGTCTCGCGTACCGCCGGCCGCACCACCGTGCGGGCCAGGATATCGGCCTGAAACTGCATCAGCAGTTCATTCCCCACCATGCCTCCGTCGGTGCGCAGCACGCTGAGCGCTACGCCCGAATCTTTCTCCATGGCTTCCACTACCTCGCGCGTTTGGAATGCCGTCGCTTCCAGCACCGCGCGCGCCAGGTGGCTCTTGTTGGAATAGCGGGTGAGCCCGGCGATGACGCCGCGCGCGTTGTGCTTCCAATAGGGCGCGTACAATCCCGAAAACGCCGGTACGAAGTACACGCCGCCATTGTCGGCGGCCAGGCCGGCCAGCGCTTCAATCTCCGGGCTGGACGCGATCAGCCCGAAATTATCGCGAATCCACTGCACTAGCGCGCCGGTGATGGCCACGCTGCCTTCGAGCGCATAATACGCCGGCTGTCCGCCGAGTTGGAACGCCACCGTGGTCAGCAGGCCGTGCTTGGAGTGCACGATGTCGCGCCCCGTGTTCATGAGCAGAAAACATCCCGTGCCGTAAGTGTTTTTGGCTTCGCCGGGCTGAAAGCAGGTCTGTCCCACCAGCGCGGCCTGCTGATCGCCCAGAATGCCGGCCAACGGCACGCCGGCCACCGAGTGGAGCGTGGCTGCCCCGTAGATTTCGCTGCTGGAACGAATCTGCGGCAGGATGTGACGCGGGATGCCGAAGGTGCTGAGCAGGTCGCCGTCCCAATCGAGCGTCCGCAGATTCATTAATTGGGTGCGGCTGGCGTTGGTGCAATCGGTGATGTGCAGGCCGGTGAGGTGCCAGGTGAGAAAGGTGTCGATGTTGCCGAAGAGCAGGTCGCCCGCATCGGCCTGCTGCCGCGCGTTGGGCACATGATCGAGCAGCCAGCGGATCTTGAGCGCGCTGAAATAAGTGGCGAGCGGGAGGCCGGTCTGGGCGCGGAAGCGGTCGGCGCCGCCTTCGCGGGAGAATTCGGAGACGGCGTCGGCCACGCGCATATCCTGCCACACCAGCGCATTGGCTACGGGCCGGCCGGTATGGCGATTCCACAGTACGGTGGTCTCGCGCTGATTGGTGATCCCGATGGCGGCGAGATCGGCCGGCTTCAGGCCGCGCTGTTCCATCGCCCCGGCGATGACTTCACGGGTGCGCAGCCAGATCTCTTCCGGATCGTGCTCCACCCATCCGGGCTGCGGATAGATCTGCTGGTGTTCCTTCTGGGCACTGGCCACGATGCGGCCGGCGCGGTCGAAGATCAGAAAACGGGTGCTGGTTGTGCCTTGATCGATGGCGCCGATATAGTCTGCCATGGCTCCCTCACATGGGGACTACCCAGCTTATCAGGCCGGGGTCGTTTAGAATGGCAGAGACTATGGCGACATCCAAGAATTTCACGGCGCGGGCGATTCTTACCGACCCGCAGTTGTGGCTGCCCCTGGTGGTGCTGGCGATCGGCATCGGCGTGCTGGCGCTGGTGAAGTGACGCGCGTCTCTTTGCACGCGCTGGGCGTGGTCTGCGGATTGGCAGCCGCGTCGTGGCTGGCCGCGGCGGAGGCGCCCACCAAACTGGTGACCGCGGGATTCTCGCCGTTCGTCATCTCGCTCGGCATGGTGGCGGGCGTTTTCGTGGCGCGCTGGACGGTGCCGGTGGCGCTCAAGGGCACGGGCTACGTGTTCGCCGACCTGCGCGAGAAGCCGCACCTGATGATCTGGGCGGTGGTGGCAGGGATGCTCTGGGCGGTGGCCAACACCCTCACGGTGTTCGCCATCCGCAACGTCGGGCTCTCGATTGCTTTTCCGCTTTGGAACATCAACAGCCTGGTGGGGCTGCTGTGGGGCTGGCTGCTGTTCAACGAATTGCGCGGCGCGGGATGGGGGCGCGTGGTGGTGGGGGCGGTCGCGATTGTGGCCGGCGCCTGCCTGCTGGCCTACGCCACCTCGCAAGGCAGCATCGCGGCTCCCGGAGGCGCGGCGCTGGGAATTGTCGCGGCGCTCACCGCCGGATTGCTCTGGGGCACGATGTACATTCCGTATCGCAAGGCGTACATCAGCGGAATGAACCCACTCTCGTTCGTCACCGTGTTTACGGTAGGCGAACTGACCACGGTGTGGGCACTGGCGGTAGTATTCGACGGCGGCGTGCAGGGCGTGATGGCGGAACTTACGCGTGCGCGTCCGGCGCTCTTCTGGCTGTTTCTGGGCGGATTCTGCTGGGTGATCGGCGACCTCTTCCAGAATTACGCCACCAAGTACGTGGGCATTTCGCGCGGCATTCCGCTCTCCAACACCAATCAGCTTTGGGGGCTGGCGTGGGGTGTGCTGGTGTTCGGCGAGCTCGCAGGGCAAACGGGCATGGCCCATTTACTCGTGATGGGCGGTTCCCTTTTGATGATTGTGGGAGCGGCCGCGATCTGCACGGCGAAGGCGTCGGAATCGGAACAGGCGTCGTGGAAAACGGCGATGGAGCGGGAGTGCGCGCGCTATGGGATGGACCCGGCGCGGGTGGAGTCGAGCCTGTTAGGCGAAGATCCGCTGGCGCGCGAGCGGCCCGGCCGGCGCTGGTGGGAGTTAGTAATCGCGGCGGCGGCGGTGGCGCTGTTCGTGTGGTTGGCAATGGGCGCCGCGCACCAGGAGATCGCGGTGAATTTCGCATGGATGGCGGTGCTGCTGGTGCTGACGTTCGTATGCCTCGCGATCAGCGGCTGGATGCTGTGGCGGCGCACCAAGTTTTCGTAAGCGGGCGGGCCGGCATTCGCGGCGAAGTTCCAACTTGTCTCGTGAAGCTCCAGGGGGCGCGCCAAGCGTCGCTCCCGGCGCGGCTTGCAGCCTGCCGCGGGACTTTGTTGTCTTCGGAAGGTCTGCGCGATCGTAAAGGTCCTGCAATGCGTCCTGCCCGCGCAGTTGGAAATAATAGACGGCCAGGTCGGCCTGCTCGGCACGGCGCTCCTGGGCTTCCGATGCCGGGCCGTCGATGCCCGTTTCCACCAGCGCGCGCGTCAGCTGCGAAGATCGATCGCCCGCCCGCAGCTTGATTCAGTGCTGCACGACGTAGTTCGCGGCCGTCCGGCGGAACTCGGCGAGCTGTTCGGCCTCCCACGCTTCGTCGCGATGGAGTTCGACGGCCATCAGGTGTGCTACCCGCGGCGCCATCCGCAGGGCGGCCGACGCGTTGAGAAACAGCGCCCTGGTGCGCCGCGCCAGCACATCCTCCACGCTGCGCGCCATCTCTTCGCGGACCGCCCACAGCACTTCGGCGGCGGTATACGGCAACTCACCGTCGAGCGCCTCACCGCTTTCCGGCAGTTGCCCGATGAGCGGCGCGTCCGACCCGTACATCCACAACGGCCCGAATTTTTCGGGCGAGGGATGGAAGCCGTGGACGTTGAGATGTTCGGTGACGCACGGCCGGTCGGCGAGGCGCGCCAGGGTGGCGGCGTGGTTGACGCAGTCCTCCGCCATATGGCGGTAGGTGGTCCACTTGCCGCCGCAGATGGTGATCATGCCGGAGTTTTCGATGCGGATGGTGTGGTCGCGCGACAGCGCCGCGGTGCTGCCGCCTTCGCCGGATTTTACCAGCGGGCGGATACCGGCGAAGACGCTCAAAATATCGGCGCGGGTCGGCGTCCGCGAAAGATACAGCGCCGATGTCTGCAAGATGAACTCGATCTCCTGATCGAGAGCCGCCGGTTCGAGCGAGGGCTCATTGAGCGGCGTATCGGTGGTGCCGACCACCGTATGGCCGTGCCACGGGATGGCGAACATGACGCGCCCGTCGCTGGTGTGCGGCACCATGATGGCGCTTTCGCCGGCGAGGAAGGAGCGGTCGAAGACCAGGTGTACGCCCTGGCTGGGCGCGATCATCGGCTGTACCGTGGGGTCGGCCTGCCGGCGGAGTGCGTCGGCGAACGGGCCGGTGGCGTTGATCACCACTTTGGCGCGCGCCTCGAACTCTTCGCCCGTCTCGAGATCGCGGAAACGCACGCCGTCGACGAAGCCATCGGCGTCCTTGGTGAGTTCGGCGACGGGCGCGTAATTGAGGAGCGTGGCGCCTTGCTCGAAGGCAGTGGCAGCGAGATTGATGAGAAGGCGCGCATCGTCGAACTGGCCGTCGAAATAGATGACGCCGCCGCGCAGGCCTTCGGGCTTGATGGTGGGCAGCCGCTCGAGCGTCTCTTCGCGCGACAGAATACGCGACGCCCCGAACCCGTATTTACCGGCAAGCAGATTGTAAAGCTTGAGACCGATGCCATAGAACGGCGCCTCCCACCAATCGTAATTCGGGACAACGAAGCCAAGATTGCGCACCAGGTGGGGGGCGTTGCGGAGCAGCAGCCCGCGCTCTTTGAGAGCCTCCATCACCAGCGAGACGTTGCCCTGTTCCAGGTAGCGCACCCCGCCGTGCACCAGCTTGGTGCTGCGGCTGGAAGTGCCTTTGCCGAAATCGTGCCGTTCCAGCAGCAGGACATCGTAACCGCGCGCCGCGGCATCAATGGCCACGCCCACGCCGGTAGCGCCGCCGCCCACCACGATCATGTCCCACGCGCCGGTGTGGGCGTGTAAGCGGCGGTACATTTCGGTGCGCGTCATGGGTCCATTCTACCCGGCGGCCTTCTCCTTTTTAACCTCGTCCACGCGGGATTGTAGGTCGCGCTCCAATTGCGCCAGATTGCTCTCGAACTCCGCGACCCAGGCGTGCGTCTCCTGCTCCACCAGGCTGCGGACGGCCAGGCTGAACGTCTGGCAAGTCAGAATGAGCCGATCGAGTTCGACACCGATGGGTAGCGCGCCGCCGAGCCTGGCGATGTGGCGCGCCCATTCGAGGCGGAATTCGTCGAGCGACTTCTCGAGCGCCAGCGCAGTGGTGATGTAGCGGATCCAGCCGGTGGAGTATCCGAAGAAGCGGTCCATGGCGACGCAGCCGGCGGCGATGGCGAGCAACAGATAGCCGGTCTGTCCGAAATCGAAGGGCAGGCGCGCCAGCATGGCGGGTGCGAGCATGGCTTTCACGACCGGCACCAGGCCGCCGAGCACGAATAGCAGGATAGTGGTGAAGCGCAGGGCGGTAGAGATCGCAGCCTTGCGCTGCCGCTTGGTGTGATACCAGGCGATCTGCTTCTGCGCCTCACTCTCCACGTAGAGGCGGAGGCCGGCGAGCGAGGTATCGATGTCGAGTTCTTTCCACGAAAGGCCGGCAACTGCGGTTGGGGATGGCGCCATAAGAATCGACAGTTTACGCCGCGGGTCCCGCAATGCATTGGCGCGCTGGAGCCAAACACTTGATAACAAAGCGAAAGAAGTTTGTACTTTTAGGGACTGGCATCATAGAAGGATGAAGGCTGCCATTCTGCGTCGACCGGCCGGCGGCGAAACGAAGCCAAGATCGCAGGCCTTGGAGATCGCCGAAGTGGAGCGGCCGCGTGCCGCGCCGGGGCAGGTGCTGCTGCGCGTGCGAGCCTGCGGAGTGTGCCGCACCGATCTCCACATTGTGGACGGCGAACTGCCTGAGCGCCGCAGTCCGCTGATTCCCGGCCATCAGATTGTCGGCGAGATCGTGGATGGCGCCACGGCGGAATTGCCGGCCGGCACGCGGGTGGGCGTCTCGTGGGTGGGCGGGGTGGACGGCAGTTGCCCGTACTGCCGGCGCGATCTCGAAAATTTATGCGACTCCCCCACGTTCACGGGTTACACGGTGGATGGCGGATACGCTGAGTACGCCGCGGCGCGCGCCGATTTCGTTTTCCCGCTGCCGCAGAGTCTCGACGACCTGCACGCCGCGCCGCTGCTGTGCGCGGGCATCATCGGATTCCGCAGCTTGCGCGTGGCGGGGGTGGAGCAGGGAGACAACGTGGGGCTGTTCGGCTTCGGCTCCTCGGCGTCGTTGACGATTGCCGTGCTACAGGCGTGGAAGTGCAAGGTTTACGTGGCGACGCGGGGGGAATCGCACCGGCGGCTGGCGGAGTCGCTAGGCGCCGAGTGGGTGGGCAGCGAGAATGAGAAGCCGCCGGTGGCGTTGGACCGGGCGGTGACGTTCGCACCGAGCGGCGATGTGGTGGTGGCAGCTTTGGGGAGCCTGCGGAAGGGCGGCGTGGTGGCCATCAACGCGATCCATCTCGATCGCATGCCGCAGTTCGATTACGACAGCCTTCTGTGGGGCGAGCGGCAGATCCGCAGCGTGGCGAACATGACGCGCGCCGACGCCCGGGACTTTCTGGAACTGGCGGGGAAGATCGGCGTCAGGCCGCGGGTGACGACGTTCCCGCTGGAGAGGGCGAACGATGCGCTGGCGGCGATCCGGGGCGATGCGGTGGATGGGTCGGCAGTGATTGTGCCGTAGGGGCGTACCCGTCTTGAGATTGCCGAGCGCGAACCCGGCGCTTCTTACTTTCGCGACAGACGCTTCAGGTGGGTGCGCCCCCACTTACACATCAGTTCGACGACTGGGGCGAGGGTTCGTCCATACGCCGAAAGCGAATAGTAAACGCAGGGTGGAAGCGTTTTCTTATCGTCTCTTTCGACGATGCCATCGGCCACAAGTTCCTGAAGATGCCGAATCAGCATACGCTCGGTGATGCCGGGAATGCTACGTCTCAGTTCGCTGGTGCGCCTCGGGCCTTCCAATAGACGCCACAGAATGGTGCCTTTCCAGCGGCCGTCCATGACTCGCATCATCGCGTCTACGGGGCACTCCCCCTCTTCCTTCTTCGAGACCGGCATACGTGGCTCCTATACTGACAAATATGACAGTATATTGAATCCTGTCAGTACTCATCATACACTTGAGTCATGGAGGATTCAATGAGCAACAAACATCTCCCGCGGCTCTTCGCGCAGGCGCTTAACGAAAAACGGGTCGAACTCTTCGACGAGTTCATCCACCCGAACTACAACAACCACAACCCGTACGTAGCGCCGGGTCCGGCGGGCGTTCAGGCATTCTTCCGGCACTACCTCGACGCATTTCCCGACACGAAAGTCGTATTGGAAGACGTGATCGAAGAAGGCGATCGCATCAGCGCCCGCTTTACCTACAACGGCACCTTCAGCAATCCGTTCATGGGCTATCGGCCCAACGGTGCGGCGACCCGGATGCGTAGCATCGACATCTGGCGTGTGGCTGACGGCAAGCTTGCCGAGCACTGGGACGAACTAAATCTTCTGGAGGTTTTTCAGGAAATCGGCGCGGCGACCGTGAGAAAGCCGGAAGAACCATGAACCATCCGATAGCGCTGCTGTCTCTGGTCGGCATCCTGAGCACGGCAGTGGTTTATGGCACCGACATGTTCTTCCTGACTGTCGGCCGTCCCGCTCTGAGGTTGGCTTCGCCGCCGGCCGCAACCGAAGTGATGGGATTGATCCATAGCTTCGGTGACGCACGGATGCCGATCTGGGGCATCGTGTCGATCCTGTCGAACTTGTTTCTTGCCCTGGTCGGCGGGAGCGAACGCCGTGGATGCTATTGCGCCTCGCTTGCCATGCTGATCCTGTTCGTCGTCATTTACAATCTCTTGTCAAAGCCAATCAATCGGCTTCAAACGGAAGCGGCAAAAACGGGAGGAAGGCTCGACAATGCTCGAGAGTTGCAGGCGTCGTGGGATCGATCATTGGCGATCCGTACTGCGCTGCTGATGGCGTCCCTATTGATCCAGTGCTTGGCTTTACTAGCTGCTTCGGCGTAAATGCGGCTGTACCCCCGCCTTTCAAAAACCAGCAGAAGCCCACGCTGACATTGTGACTGTGCGGCGGTCTAGCTCCCGGCTTCGGGCTGCGCAAATCGGCGCTTCCGCACGCTCAGCCCCTTGCATGCCGCCGTTCCCGGATGTATACTGAACCAAATGGTTCAGTATGCGGGAGCGGTTCTCGATGCTTCGTTCGGCGCGCTCTCGGATGCCACCCGCCGCGGCGTTATGGAACAACTCGAACACGCGGACGCGTCGATCACGGACCTTGCCGGAAAGTTTCACATGACCCTAACGGGTATGAAAAAGCACGTCGGCGTCCTGGAGCAGGCGGGGCTCATCACCACCAAGAAGGTCGGGCGCGTGCGGACGTGCAAGCTCGGCCTACGCGGACTGGAGGAAGAGGCGGCATGGATCGAGAGATACCGCCAGCGCTGGGCCGCACGTTTTGACGAGTTGGACAAGCTGGTCGAGGAATTGAAACAGAAGGAGAAAGCCAATGGACGGAAAACAAGATAGTGAAAGCAACCCCACAAAGTACAGTACGACCACGGAACGGAAGTCCGAGCGTGAGCTCGTGGTGACTCGAACCTTTAACGGTCCGGCGCATATCGTCTTCGAGGCGTGGACCAAACCCGAACTGCTCAAGCGGTGGTGGGCACCGACGTCGTTTGGAATATCCTTCCTTTCCTGCGAGGCCGATGTTCGTACGGGGGGCACGTACCGTTTCGTGTTTAGTCACGCCTGCTCGGACCAGCCTTTTTCATTCTTTGGCAGGTATGTCGAAGTGACTCCGCACTCGCGCCTGGTCTGGACGAATGACGAAGGCGATGAGGGTGGGGCCGTCACCACGGTGACTTTCGAAGAAAGAGGTGGCGAGACGCTCGTCGTAATGCACGACCTCTATCCCTCCAAAAAAGCTCTCGACGATGCCATCGCCTCTGGGAGTACAAGTGGGGCATGCGAGCAGTTCAATCAACTGGACCAGTTTCTCGCCGCGCTGGGATCGAGCGTGGGACCGTCATAAAGCCATCGATCTTTGTGTCGGCTTCGCGGCTATGAGCGGGCTTCGCGCTTCGTTCGGGGTCGAGTACGACCGGTTTCCCCAATCGACCCGTTGCAGGACTTACTCCGTGTGAAGCTTGACGCCCGACGCCCAAATCGCTGGCGAGAAACGGCGCGGCGTTTACAGCTCGAAATCGGCATCCATTCGGCCGACTCACCCGTGATAGCATCTTGAAAAGGATGCTCGGAGGGACCATGGGGCGGTGCGCGCTAGCGGTATTTCTACTCGGGGGACTGTTGTTCGCGCAGGCGCCCGACACGGCGTTCTTCGAGGCCCGAATTCGTCCCGTGCTGGTGGCGAAATGCTACGCCTGCCATGCCTCCACCCTGGCGACGCCGGCCAGTGGACTCTCGCTGGACACCAGGGCCGGCGTGCTGAAGGGCGGCGATGGCGGGACGGTGATCGTCCCCGGCAAGCCCGCCGAGAGCCGCCTGCTGAGCGCCATCCGCTATAACGATGCCGATCTGCAGATGCCGCCCAACGGCAAACTGTCCGATTCCACCATCGGCGATTTTGAAACCTGGATCGCGTCGGGCGCGCCCGATCCGCGCACCGGTCCGTCCACCGCCGCTAAAGGGCCGGCGCCCCTCAAGGGCATGTCGATCGCCGATGGGCGCAAATGGTGGGCGTTCCAGCCGGTGCACGAATGGCCCGCACCGGCAGCCGCGGACCCACAGTGGGCGAAGACCAAAATCGATTCCTTCATCCTGGCGAAGCTGGCGGAGAAGAGCCTGAAGCCGTCGCCTCCGGCCGATGCGGCCGTCTTAGTAACCCGCGCCTATGTCGACTTACTCGGTTATAAGCCGACTTATGCCGAAGTGCAGGCGTTTGTGAAAGATTCTTCGCCCAAAGCTTATGAGAACCTGATCGAGCGCTTGCTCGCATCCCCGCACTATGGCGAGGCGTGGGGCCGCCATTGGATGGACGTGGCGCGCTATGGCGAGGACAACAGCACCGGCGAGGCGACTAATACGCCATACCCGTACGCCTGGCGGTATCGCGACTGGATCATCGAGTCGCTCAACCGCGATGTCCCGTTCGATCGCTTCGTCAAGCTGCAACTGGCCGCCGACCTGATGCCCGGCGCCACGCGCGCCGATGAGCGGGCGCTCGGCTATCTGGGCGCGGCGCAGGTCTATCACAAAGATCAGCGCCTCTCCCACGACGTAGTCTACGGGTTCCTGACCGACGACTGGGATGAGCGCATCGATGCCGTCTCGCGCGGTCTGCTCGGCATGACGGTGGCATGCGCGCGCTGTCACGATCATAAGTTCGACCCCATCCCTACTAAGGATTACTACGGGATGGCTGGCATGTTCGCCTCCACCATGCGGGCGGAGCGGCCCACTTTCGACGTGCCGCCGGAAATCGAACAGCGCTTCCTGTGGGTGCAGCGACGTCTGCAGGACCTGCGTTATTCAGCCGACTTACTTACCAACGAGGCCAGTACGGTAGTAGGTTCGGAGGCGCGGGTGGTGAAATGGAAGGCCGAAATCGAAAGCTTGCGAACCGAAGTAGAAGGCTGGCACGACCGTTACCCGCAGCTTGTGGATCACCTGGAGCGATTCTGGACCTTTCCGCCTCCCAAGCCGGCTAATCCTCCGCCCGCTGCGGCCGCGGCTCCTCGGCGCCGTCGTGCTTCCCCTACCGACCCGTTCATGAACACGGTCTACGACTGCGCCCAGTACGTCGACGGCACCGACAAGAACTACACCATGATCGTGTACAAAGCTGGCGAGGCGCGCGATCTGCCGGTGATGATGCACGGCAATGTCGCATCGCCGGGAGAGATTGCGCCGCGCCACTTCCTGACCGTGCTTTCGAACGGCGACACCACGTTCCATCAAGGATCGGGCCGGCGGGAATTCGCCGACGATCTCTTTACGGACGGCGCTCCGCTGGCCGCGCGCGTGATTGTCAATCGCGTGTGGGGCTGGCATTTCGGCAAGCCGCTGGTGGCCACCCCCAGCGATTTCGGAGTGCAGGGCGAGAAGCCCACGCATCCCGAACTGCTGGACGATCTGGCGGCGCGGTTCATCGCTCACGGGTGGTCGCTCAAATGGCTGCATCGCGAGATCATGCTGTCGGCCACCTACCGGCAGGCGAGCCAGCCGCGGCCCGATGCGGAGGCCGGCAATCCGGGGAACACGCTGCTGTGGCGGATGAATCCGCGGCGGCTCGATATCGAGGCCTTCCGCGATACTCTATTGCGGTCGGCGGGGCAATTGAGCGAGGAGATGTACGGCCCGTCGGCAGACCTCGACAGCCCAACCGACCTGCGGCGCACGGTGTATGGAAAAGTCAGCCGCTCGCGCCTCAACAACCTGTTGCGGCAGTACGATTTCCCCGATCCCATGCAGACCTCCGGGGGCCGCGACCTCACCATCACTTCCCTGCAGCAGCTCTTTCTGATGAACAGCCCCTTCCTGCACAATCTGTCGGGCACGCTGGCGAAGAGTGTAGCGGGCGAGAGCGATGTGCCGGCAAAGGTGCGCGCGCTGTACCGCAAAATATTGTCGCGAGACCCCAGCGCCAAAGAGCTGGAACTTGCAGTGGCGTTTCTGAATGGGTCGAGCGTGGATGAGTACGCGCAGGTGCTGCTCTCTACCAACGAGGAGATTTTCTGGCAATGAAATACGATCTTTCGCGTCGCGGGATGATTCAGCAGTTGTGCGGCGGGTTGGGCGCGGTGGGACTTTCCGCGCTGCTGGGCGAAGGCACAGCGGACGCGGCCACGCCCGGACACTATGCCGGCCCGCAGCTTCCGGCGAAGGCCAAGAACGTGATCTTCCTCTTCATGGCCGGCGGACCGTCGCAGCTCGATATGTTCGACCCCAAACCGATTCTGGCGAAGTACGAAGGCCAGCGGCCGAACTCGGTCGACCTGCGTACCGAGCGCCAGACGGGCGGCCTGCTGCCTTCGCCGTTCCAGTTCAAGAAGGCGGGCCGCAGCGGTATCGAGGTGAGCGAACTGTTGCCGCAGACCGCCAGCGTGATCGACGATGTCTGCGTCATCCGCTCGATGTACACGTATAATCCCACCCACGTACCGGCGCGTAGTTTGATTCACTCGGGCACGATTCTGGCGAACCGGCCGTCGTTCGGCGCGTGGGTATCGTACGGGCTCGGGTCGGTAAACGAGAATCTGCCGAGCTTCGTGGTGCTGACGCCGGGCGGCGGCGGGGAAGGCATGTGGCGCGCGGGATTCCTGCCGGCGGAACACCAGGGTGTGCCGTTCAACGATGCCGAGATCGAGCCGGAGAAAATGATCGCCAACCTGCGCAATCAGTGGCTGGACGCCAAGGAGCAGCGCCATCAGTTGGACGCGCTGCAGGCGCTCAATCGCAATTTCAGCGCACAGTTCGGCGTCGATCCGTATCTCGAAGGCCGCATCAAGTCGATGGAAGCGGCGTACCGGATGCAGTCCGAGGCGCTGCAGGTATATGACATCCGCAAGGAGCCGGAAGCCATCCGCCAGGAGTACGGAAAGACTCCGTTCGCCAACGGCTGCCTGATGGCGCGACGGCTGGTCGAGGCAGGCGTGCGCTTCATCCACGTCTATTACGGGCAGGGCCAGCCGTGGGACGACCATAAGGGCATCAATAAGGAGCTGACGGCGCGGTGTCCCGATATGGACCAGGCGGCTGCGGCTCTGGTGCGCGACCTGAAGCGCCGTGGATTGCTGGATTCGACGCTGGTGGTGTGGGGCGGGGAATTCGGGCGCACGCCGGTATCGGAATCCGGCGACGGGCGCGATCACAATCCCTACGGCTACACGATGTGGGTGGCGGGCGGCGGATTTAAGGGCGGGCTGGCATACGGGTCCACCGACGAATTCGGCTTCAAGGCGGCGGAGAATCCGGTGTCGATCCACGATTTGCACGCTACCCTGCTGAATCAGCTTGGGGTGGATCACACCAGGCTGACTTATCGCTATGCCGGCCGCGATTTCCGGCTTACCGACGTGTATGGCGAGGTAGTGAAGGACCTGCTAGTATAGCCGGGCGGTGGTAAAGTTTCGCGATAGCCTGCTGCTGGCAGTCTTTGCCGGCTCTCTTTGCGCCAGCCGCCTTCCCATTCGTACGTACACTACCGCGGACGGTCTGGCGAGCGACCGGATTTTCTGCATCCATCAGGACGCGCATGGCTTTCTCTGGTTCTGCACGGCCGAGGGGCTGTCGCGCTTCGATGGCTACTCCTTTACCAATTACCACACCGGAGACGGGCTGCCGGGCAACGTGGTGCGCAACCTCATTGAGGGGCGCACCGGCATGTATTGGATCGTCACGACTGACGGCGTAGCGCGCTTCGACCCGCGCGGCACGGGGACGGCGAGATTCCGCAAGTACGCGATCGGCGACGGCCACGCCGGCCCCAGCGCCGTGCGCGAAGATCGCGAGGGGGGCATCTGGTGCAGCAGTACCAATAGCCAGGGCATCTTCTATCTCGGCCCGCGCGATAGCGCGTTTCATCACGTGGAACTGCCGGCGGTCAATCCCATCGTGAGCGCGCTCCTTATCGACCGGCGCGGCGCGGTCTGGATGGGAACCGCAGACGGACTCTACCGCCGCGATCCCGATGGATCGGTCCATTCGTATAACGATGCGCCCGGATTACAGCATGCGGATATCATGGCCATCCTGGAGGATCGGGCTGGACGATTGTGGGTGGGCTCGCGCACCGGCCTGGTCCGCATGAACGATGGGCTGACGCCGTCGCGCCGGTACGATACGGCCGATGGGCTGCCGAGCGCGCGCATCGAATCGCTGCTCGAAGCGTCCGACGGAACTTTGTGGGTGGGGACCGCGGATGGACTGGCGCAGTCCACGCCCGCCCCTCTCACAGGCCCGGAATTCCGGGGATTTTCGACGGCGCAGGGCTTGACGACAAAAGGGGTAGGCGCCACCGAGGAGGACCGCGACGGCAATTTGTGGATGGCCGGCACGGGCGCCATGAAGCTGGCGCGCAATGGATTTACCACCTACACCGAGGCCGATGGAGTGAGCTGGGTGCAGGCGCTGATGCTGAGTAAGAAGGGCGAGGTGTGCGCGCTATTCCGCCAGAAAGATGGCGAGCACATCGGCCGCTTCGACGGCACGCGCTTCCAGGATGTCCGCCCCGCGTGGCCGCACGACCTTACTTATTTGGGCTGGGGCCGCGGCGACCAGATCGTCCAGGACAGAACCGGGGAGTGGTGGCTCGCTACCGGCCAGGGGTTGTACCGCTTCGCATCCACGGAGAGTGTCACGGGATTGGCGGGCGCGGTGCCGAAGGCCGTCTACACGCAGCGCGATGGGTTGCCCGGCGATGAAATCTTTACGGTCTTCGGCGATTCGCGCGACCGCATCTGGATCGGCACCATCGGGCTCGAAAAGAAGGACGGGATGGCGATGTGGGACCGCGCCACCGGCAAGTTGCGCGTCTTTTCGGAGGCCGACGGCCTGCCGGTCAAGCCCGTGCCCTCGGTATTCGCGGAGGACCGTGGCGGCGACATCTGGGCGGCGCTTTACCATGGTGGCCTGGCGCGTTACCGCGATGGGCGCTTCACGGTATACGGGGAGCGCGAGGGAGTGGCGGGATTCATCCAGACGCTCTTCGTCGATTCGGCGGGGCGGCTCTGGGTGGGGACGTCGGCGAAGGGATTGTTACGCGTGGACGACCCGGCGGCTGAGCGGCCGCGCTTCGCCCAGTACGGCATCGCGCAGGGTCTGTCGAGCAGCGATGTCATCGACTTTACCGAAGACCGCTGGGGCCGAATCTACGCTGCCAATGGCCGCGGTATCGACCGCTTCACACCGCAGGCGGGCGGACTGGGGCGGGTCCAGCGATTCACGACCGCGGATGGCGTGACCGGCGGTGCGCTCGATCAGGCGTTTCGCGATGGGCGGGGTAACTTGTGGTTCAGCGGGCAGCTGGGGCTTTCGCGGTTGGTTCCCGCGCAAGATGCGCCGCGCCCTCCGCCGCCGGTGCTGGTTACGGGGCTGAGCGTGGGAGGAGTGGCGCAGGCTCTTTCGGACCTGGGACAGTCTACGGTGACCGGACTGCGATTTCCGGAGCGGCCCTTGCGGGTGGATTACGTGGGGCTGGGATTTCAACCGGGCGGGGCGCTGCGCTACCAGTACATGCTGGAGGGCGCGGACCGCGAATGGAGCGCGCCCACCGATCAGCGGAGCGTGATCTACGCCGCGCTTGCCCCGGGCGGCTACCGCTTCCGCGTGCGCGCCGTGGCTGCCGATGGGGCGTTGAGCACGCAGCCGGCGGCGGTAGAGTTTCGCGTTCTGCCGCCGGTATGGCGCTCCTGGTGGTTCGTGCTGCTGTGCGGCGCCTGCGCCGGGTCTTTGGTCTACGGACTGCATCGCTATCGCGTGGCGCAGGCGGTGGCGCTGGCGAACGTGCGCACGCGCATCGCCACAGACTTGCATGACGATATCGGCGCCAGTCTGTCGCAGATCGCGGTATTGAGCGAAGTGGCCCGGCGGGGCGCGGGCAATGGACAGAACGGCGCGCGCCTGGCGGAGATCGCGGGGATTTCGCGCGAACTGATAGATTCCATGAGCGACATCGTGTGGGCCATCAATCCCGACCATGACCACCTTAGCAACCTGATCTATCGCATGCGCCGGTTCGCCACAGATCTGCTGGGCGGGCAGGGAATCGCGCTGCAGTTCCGCTCGTCCCTGGCGGATGGCGACCTGCGTATTGGCGCCCACACGCGGCGGCAAATTTACCTGATCTTCAAGGAGGCGGTGCACAACGCGGCGCGCCATTCGGGGGCGCGGCGGGTGGCGATCGGGCTCGATCGCGAGGGCGATTGGCTGGTACTACGGCTGGCGGACGATGGGTGCGGCTTCGACACAGCAGCGGTGAGCGAGGGACATGGGTTGGCCAGCATGCGGCGCCGGGCAGCCAGCCTGGGAGCGCAGGTGGAATGGCAGCCGGCGGCCGGGAGAGGGACGGAGGTGCGCATGCGGGTGCGCCTGGAGCCGCCGCTAGCATTATTGAGGGGTGGAAGGACGGGTAGTTTCCGTTAGTCTTGTACTTTGGCCGAACCAGTACCAATCCGCGTGGCTCTTGTGGAGGACGACCGGCGCATCCGCGACGGTCTGGCCAGCCTGATCGACGCCACCCCCGGTTATCGCTGCGAGCTGGCGTTCCGCTCGATGGAGGATGCGCTGGCGCGCCCGTGGAATGCCGTTCCGGACGTGGCGCTGGTAGACATCGGGTTGCCTGGAATGTCGGGCATCGAGGGGCTGGGTCGGCTGCGCGAACGATATCCGAAGATGGCGCTGCTGATGCTCAGCGTGTATGAGGACGACGAGCGGATTTTCCAGGCGCTGTGCGCAGGTGCCAGCGGGTACCTGCTGAAAAAGACGCCTCCCGAAAAGATCCTGGAGTACCTCGGCGAGGTGCTGCGCGGCGGAGCGCCTATGTCCCCGGAGGTGGCGCGCCGGGTGGTAAGCCTGTTTCGCGAAATCCGGCCGCCGGAGAAAGTAGATTACGACTTGACCCCGCACGAATTGCGGCTGCTGAGGCTTTTGGTAGAGGGCCACAACTACCAGAGCGCCGCTGCGGAATTAGGGGTCACGTTCAGCACCATCAATTTCCACATGCAGAACATCTACGGGAAATTGCAGGTGCATTCCAAGTCTGAGGCGGTGGCCAAGGCACTGCGGCAGCGCCTGGTGAAATAAATTCGTTCAAAGTGCGAAGTCCTGTTATAGAATTCGGGGAGCAACTGGTAATGTTGACGGGTTCCCGGTACGCGGAGCCCTATACAATTGCTTAGTTTCCTCGGAAATTCCGGTAAAAAGAGGCGGATTCGATGAAGACACTCAAAACGAGACGAGCTTTTCCACTACAGGTACTCGGTATAGCGGGGGTGACCGCGGCGTTGGCATCGGCACAACCGAAGCAGAACGTTTCCGGCGCACGCCATCCCAATCTGGCGGCGGCGCAAAAACTGTGCGATGAGGCGTACCAGAAGGTAGTCGCCGCACAGGAGGCCAATGAGTTCGATATGCAGGGGCATGCCCAGAAGGCCAAAGGCCTGTTGGAGCAGGCGAGTACCGCTCTGAAGGCCGCGGCGCTGTCAGCCAACGCAGCCAACAAGAAGAAGGGGTAGCCGAACCGGCTCGGGGCGGGATTTCCCAGCCCGCCCCGAGCACTGGCAGTGTTGACGGTCCGGCGGCACGGAAGGCGCGGCCACAATCCTTCCGATGAAGCTGCTGGGTAGAACTTCCATTGCTGTATTTGCCGGCGCCCTGCTCTTTTCGGGCGCGAGCCTTTTCGGTCAGACTACGATTCGCCGGGCGCTGGGCGTTGACGGCAAGGTCGACGGGGAGAATGCCGTCAAATGCTGTGCCGGCCTGCCGACGCAGCAGCCGGCCAACACCGGCGTACCGCACAGTCTCTGCACCCGGGCGTCGAAGGATGCCATCAACCGTTCCGGCCGCGCGAAATCCTTGCCCTTGGCGATCTGCGCCGCCAGCACGGCCGCGCCTTCCATCGGCCTGGTGGTAATGCGGCCTGCCCATCCGCCGGCGCAAGGCTTTCAGCGCCCCACTTCGGCGAGGCGCCGTTGGCGGCGCGCGAAAAAATAAATTAGCGCGCCCACAAAGTGCGTGAATACGATGATCAGCGTCCAGCAGATTTTCGTGTTGCCGCTGTCCGGCTCCTTGGTCAGGCAATCCACCAGCATCCAGAGCCAGAATGCCGAGGTTGCCATCAGCAGGAGCGCGAAACCGCCCATCAGAACGAGTTCTGTAGTGCTCATCTTCTCCCGGTATAAGGCTTGCGGGAGCAGTTGGCAAGTGCGGTCGGGCTCGCACTCCTGTTATATTTCGTCGTAGATGCCTCAGATTCTGGACGGAAACCGGGTTCGCGATGAGATCAAGAGTGAGCTGAAACCGCGCGTGGAAGCGGTGGCCGCGCTGGGCACGACGCCGGGGCTGGCGGTGGTGCTGGTGGGAAATAATCCCGCCTCGGAAATCTATGTCCGCAACAAAATAAAATCTTGTCACGATTTAGGAATTTATTCGGAAAGCATTACTCCGCCCGGCACCATTTCCACCGGCGAATTATTAGAGATCGTGAACAGTCTCAACGCGCGCCCGGAGATCGACGGCATCCTGGTGCAGCTTCCCCTGCCGCCGCAGGTCGAGAGCAAGCGCATCCTGCTGGCGGTGTCGCCGGCCAAGGATGTCGACGGCTTTCATCCCTGCAATGTCGGCAACCTGGTGGTGGGGCTGCCCGGCCCGCGCGCCTGCACGCCCGCCGGCATCTTAGAGTTGTTGAAGCGGTACCGCATCCCGATTGCCGGCAAACGCGCTGTCGTGGTGGGGCGCAGCGACATTGTCGGCAAGCCGGTGGCCATGCTGCTGCTGCACGAAAATGCCACCGTGACGGTCTGTCATTCCCGAACGGTGGACCTTCCGGCGGTCTGCCGCGAGGCCGATATTCTGGTGGCTGCCATGGGTCGCCCGGCGATGCTCACCGGCGATTATATAAAAGAAGGCGCCACGGTGATCGATGTAGGTACCAATCGTCTGGATAGCCGCGAGGAAGTGGCGCGCATTTTCCGTAATTCACCGGAAAGGCTGGCGGCTTTCGATAAGAAAGGCAGCGTATTGGTGGGCGACGTCCATCCGCTGGACGTGGCGGATAAGGCGTCGGCGTACACTCCCGTGCCGGGCGGTGTGGGTCCGCTGACCATTGCCATGCTGATGGTGAATACGGTGGCCTCCGCGGAGCGCCGTGCTGGTATATGTTGAAAGTAGGGCTCACCGGCGGATTGGCTTGCGGAAAGTCGTTCGTGGGCGAGACTCTGCGGGGTTACGGTTGCCTGTTGATTCAGGCCGACGACCTGGGGCACGCGGTTCTCGCGCCGGGTGGCGAAGCATATGACAGCGTGGTGCGGGAGTTCGGAAGCGGAGTGCTGGACGATGGCGGCCAGATTGACCGGCGGGCGCTGGCGGCGCAGGTATTCGGCGCGCCGGAGCGGCTGGCGGCGCTCAATCGGCTGGTGCACCCGCCGGTGTTCCGCCGGGAGGACGAATTGATCGCCGAATTCGCGGCGCACAATCCGCGCGGCATCGCTGTGGTGGAAGCGGCGATCCTGATCGAGACCGGCAGCTATCGCCGCTACGATCGCATGGTGCTGGTGACCTGCCGGGAAGAGCAGCAGGTGGAGCGGGCGTTGCGGCGCGAGGGTGCCACCGAGGGCGATGTACGGGCGCGGCTGGGGCGGCAGATGCCGTTCGAAGAGAAACGAAAGTTTGCCGATTTCGTCATTGATACATCGGGCGAGAAAGAGGAAACGGTCCGCCAGACGTGCGCCGTTTTCCAGGAATTACGGAGAATTGAAGCATGAGACTGCTGCGACCGTTCGCTTGGGCCATGATCCTGGTGGCTGGATTTATTTACATCACATCCGTTACCCACTGGGATTTCTCGCGGGTCCGCTCGATGGGGCGCGGCTGGAGCGAGCCGGCGTCGGCCGCCGCGCCGTTTTCGCCCGACGAGCAGAATAACATCGATATCTATAAGGCGGCACGCGACGCCACCGTAAACATCACGTCCACCACCATGGTGCAGAACTGGTTCATGCAGGAATTTCCGCAGAAGGGCACCGGGTCGGGCTTCATCATCACGCAAGATGGACAGATCCTGACGAATAATCATGTGGTGCAGGGCGCACAGACACTATCGGTGAAGCTGGCCGATCAGAAAGAGTACAAGGCACGCGTGCTGGCGCGCGATCCGCGCAGCGACCTGGCGCTCATCCGTATCGACGCCAACCGCAAGTTGCCGTCGTTGCGGCTGGGAGAATCGGACAACATCGTGGTGGGACAGAAAGTGCTCGCCATCGGCAATCCGTTCGGATTTCAGGGAACGCTCACTACCGGCATTGTGAGCTCGCTCGACCGCAGCATTCAGACCGAGGACAGCCAGGTTCCGCTGGAAGGCATGATTCAGACCGATGCGGCAATCAATCCGGGCAATAGCGGCGGTCCGCTGCTCGATTCGCACGGCGACGTGATCGGCATCAATACGGCGATTTACGGGCAGAGCTATAGCGGGATCGGGTTCGCTATGCCGATCGATCGCGCCAAGACGATGCTGGGAGAAATTCAGAAGAACGGGAAGATTTCACTGCCGGCGCCGCTGGGAATCACCACGGTATTTGTGGGCGGCGACCTGGCGGACGCGCTGCGGCTGCCTTCGAGCGGCGGACTGCTGGTGCAGAGCGTGCAGAGCGGGTCGGCCGCCGATGAAGCAGGTTTACGCGGGCCGACGGATCGCGCAATCGTTGCCGGCAGGTATCAGATCGATATCGGCGGCGACTTGATTACCACGGTGGAAGGGCAGACGGTGACGGGGAACGAAACGCTGCAGCGCGCGATCGCCAAGAAACGCGGCGGCGACATTTTGACGATCACGGTGCTTCGGGGCGGCAAATCGATCACGCTGAAAGTGAAGCTGGCGGAAGCGCCGCAGGTGATTTAGCAGGAGGACGCTGGCACGGCTCTGGCGATTCTTCGTGGCAGAGCCGCGACCGGGTTTAGGCGACTGCGCTATCTTTGGGGGCGGCGGAACTGGTGGCGGCAGAGGTCTTATTCTTGCTTCCAGGCGGGCGTCCGCGGCGTTTGGGCGTGGCTCCCTCGGTGGTCATCCAGCCCGGCGGCCTTCCACGGCGCGGACCGCGGCCTTGCACCAGCCGCTCCAAGGTGATTATCGCCTGCTCGAGCTGTTCTTTTTCCTGCCGCAATTCTTCCAGAAATTTGGCTACATCGATCATGGAAACACTCTCCAATGGCCAATCGGCGAATTAACTCTTGGCCTACACTTTGATTTTCACTCGAATCACCCCCAATTATCAATACAGCGGACGTGAAATTCGACCCATATTTAAATCGGAAATGTACCGTGAGTATCAGCTAGTACGCCCAATCCAAAGGATTTATTTTCTGGAGGCCTTTTTACGCCAATAGAAGTAAAACGGTAAGCCTATTAAAATCAATCCGATACCCATAAGAGACTCGCGCGGGCGGTCGATCGCCGTAGAAAGTAATAAAACAGACGCTGCGGCAACGAAAAGGAGCGGAACGAGGGGATATCCCAAGGTGCGATAGGGCCGCGCCATGTCCGGACGGCGAATGCGCAAGACGATTACGGCCGCCGCGGTCATGCCATAAAGTATCCAACTGGCGAAAATTACCAAATTAAATAGATCGTCGTATTTCCCTGTGAGCACCAGCACGGCCGCCCAGGCGCTCAGCGCGCCGATGGAGACTCCCGGCGTGCGGTATTGCGGATTGACGCGGGCGACCGCCGAAAAAAAGAGGCCTTCACGCGCCGCTGCGTAGGGCACGCGTGCCCCGGTGAGAATCGAACCGTTGAGCGCGGCGAAAATACTGATCATGGCGGCGATGGAGACGGCGTTCGCTCCCGGGGCCTGCCAGACTTTGCGCATCATGTCGGCGGCTACGCGGTCGGCGCCCGCCACTTCGTGCGGCGCTAATATGCGGAAGTACGCGGCATTCGCCAGCATATAGATGACGATCACGGCGAGGGTGCCGCCGATCAGCGCCAGCGGCAGGTTCTTCTGCGGATTGCGAATTTCCGACGACACCATGCTGACGTTGTTCCAGCCGTCGTACGCCCAAAGCGCGGCCACCAGGGCGGCGATGAAGCCGCTGAAGGTGGCGGGTCCGATTACCGATGGCGCGGCGGCGTGGGCATGGCCCAGCATCAGGCCGGCGACAATGACCACGGCGATCAGGGCTACTTTGATCACGGTGACCGCCACCTGCACGTCGCCGCCGATTTTCACGCCGAAATAGTTCAGCCAGCCGAGGAACGCGATCAGCCCGATGGCGAATAATTGACCCCAGCGCAGTTCGAGCGGTCCGCCATGCGGGCCCAGGGGCAGGGGAAGGGTGTAGAAAACAGAGTCGAGCGGAGCGAAGAAATTGGATAAATACACGAAAAAGCCGGTGGCCAAAGTGGCGATCGAGCCGCTTTTCGCCACCCACATTTGGGTCCAACTGTAAATAAATCCCCATAACGGGCCGTACGCCTCGCGCAGGAATACGTATTCGCCGCCCGCCTCCGGCATGGCAGCCGCCAGTTCGGCATAGCTGAGCGCGCCGGCGAGCGAGAGCAGTCCGCCCACCACCCAGATGGCGAACACCCATTCCACCGATCCCACTCGCTGGATCATGGTCTTGGGCACCAGGAAAATGCCGCTGCCGATGACGGTGCCGACCACAATCGACATCGCCGGCCAGGTTCCCAGGTCGCGCTTCAACTCGGTGACGGTTGGCATGAAGATTTGAGTGTCGCAGAAGTGGGGCGCGTGAGGTTAGGGGGTCCGCGGCGGGCGTTCGGACCGGAAGGCGCGGCCCACCAGCCATGCTGCCACGCCGGCGGTAAACGTCGCCGTCGTGCCGATCAGGACGTACCAGGTGAAGGCGATGGGAGTTGCCAGCCAGACGTACAGGATCGCCGCCAGTCCGGCGACTACCCCGACCATGGCGGCGCCCTCCTGCGGCCTCTTGGTCAGCACGCCCAGCAGAAAAACGCCCAGCAGGACGCCCGAAGGGATGGACGCGATCGACAGGCCAGCCTCAAGCACCGAGCGCGACTGGCTGGCGCGGATGGCGATGGGCAGCATAACGGCGCCCCAGGCCACGGTCGCCAGGCGCGCCAGTTGCAGCGATCGCTCTTCACTGAGATTGCGCGCGCGGGTGCGGATGAAATCGACCACGGTGGTGGAGGCGAGCGAATTGAGCGCGGCGCTCAGATTGGCCATGGCGGCGGCCAGGACAGCAGCGATCGCAAGCCCGGCCACACCCACCGGCAGACTGGTCCAGATGAATTCGGGATAGAGACGGTCGAGTTGTGCCGGCGGCGCCAGGTGCCGGTCGAGGTCGTAGACATAGAGCAGCAGGCCGATCAGCAGGAAAAGTGTGAACTGTATGGCGATCACCACCCAACTGGACAGCAGGGCGGCGCGGCTCTGGCGTTCGTCGCGCGCGCTGAGCAGGCGCTGCACCATGAGCTGATCGGTGCCGTGGCTGGCGGTGGTGAGGAAACATCCGCCCAGAACACCTGCCCAAAAGCTGTACTTGCGGCTGAAGAATTCCAGGGTGGGGGAGAAGCGGAAATCGAAAATGGTCAGCTTATGGGAGACGGCGGCCACCGCCACCACGTGCGCCCATCCGCCGTGAATCTGTCCCAGGATCACGAAGAAGCTCACCACCGCGCCCACCACGTAAAGGGTCATCTGCACCACGTCGGTCCAGATCACCGCCGTCATGCCGCCCTCGAAGGTGTAAAAGAGGGTGAGGACCACGATGAGCGCGACCGAGGCCAGTTCGCCGGTGTGCAGGACGACAGCGATGACCAGAGCCACGCCGGCCACCCGTACACCTTCCGCCAGGACGCGCGTCAAAAGGAATATAGAGGCGGTGAGTTTGCGAATGCGCTCGCCGAACCTGCGCCGCATGAGCTCGTACGCCGTAAACATTTCTCCCCGAAAGTACTGCGGTAGTAGCAGGACGGAGATCGCGATTCGCGCCAGGAGATAACCCAGAACGATCTGTAAAAAGCCCAGATTGCCCCCAAAGGCCAGCGCCGGGGTGCCGACGATAGTGAGGGTGCTGGTTTCGGCGGAGACAATCGAAAGACTGATGGCCCACCACGGTGCGGTGCGGCCGCCCAGGAAGTAATCGCGAAGGTTTTTTTGACCGCTACGGAAGCGTGCCCCGAACCAGGTGATGCCAGCCAGGTATGCCAGTATGATTACGAGGTCGACGTAGCGCATTTTTGGATCGGGACGTCTTCCAGCATAGCGTTGATCTGATATGATTTGGGATTCGGAACTTCCTTGCCGGTACCGGAGTCAATTGAAGTTGCGCCACTAGTGTGGTTCGGCTATACTCCGCAATAATCCTCGGACGCTTGAGCCGGACACCGGCGGGGGTTTTGAAGTGAAACAACCATTACTGGAAGAGGCGGACAGGCAGGAGGCTTGAAGGTGCACAAATACATGAAGACGATTTTCGGAACGGTGGCAGTCGCGGCGCTCGGCTTGGTGGTGCTGACGACCACGGCGCACGAGGCTTGCGCGCAGGCCGCGGCAACTCCCCCCGCGCAGGCGCCGGCTGGCAAGAAAGCCAAGCAGGTGAAGGATACCGGCGAATATGACATTTTTAACGACGTTGTAAAAGATAGCCAGGCTAACCCGCCCAACGGCAAGAAGTTTCTGGCGGACCTGGACACCTGGACTCAAAAGTACCCCAATACGGAGTTCAAAGATCGCCGCATCATGTATTACGTGCTCGCTTATTCCGCTGACAATCAGGCGGGGAAAGCCGTGGACGCAGCCAAGCCGCTGATTGACGAAGGCCTCGACGGAATGAAGGCCGGGCTCGACGAGGATCAGATAGTGTTGCAGGCGCTGTTCCAGACGGCGCGCGCTGCGGCCGCGCTGGCCGCCACCGGGAGTCCGACTCCCGACGAAATCGCCACCGGCATGAAGGCATCGGAGCTGCTGGCGGAATTCGGCAAGACGTATTTCGCTCCGGACAAGAAGCCGGGCAATATGACGGCCGACCAGTGGGCGGCTGGCTTGAAGCAGGTGGAGGATCTGGCGAAAGCGACGCAGTTCCAGATCAGTGTCGCGCCCGCCGCTGCGGCTCTCAAAGCTAATCCCAACGACCCGGCGACCTGCGCCGCGGCCGAACCCATGTTCCTCAGTGTGCTCAATCACTACCCGGATTCCGGTATCATCTCCAACCAGTTGGCCGCGATCTCGCGCTGCCAGCAGACTAAGGATCCGACCAAGGTGCAACAGGCGCTCTACTACTGGGCGCGCGCCACGGTGGATCCGGTGGGCGGCGTCGGCGAGTTGGATACCGCCGGCCAGAAGACCCTGGACGATTATCTGAAGCGCGTTTATACCACCATCCACGGCAGCGATGAAGGTCTGGCCGATCTGAAGACCCTGGCGGGGAAATCGCCCACGCCGCCGGCCGATTTCAAGGTGAAGACGGCCAGCGAAGTGGCCGCCGCGAAGGAAGAGGAGTTCCGCACCAAGAATCCGCGCCTGGCGATGTGGATGAGCATCAAGGGCCAGCTCGCCGATACCAACGGCCAGCAGTACTTTGACGACCAGTTAAAAGAGCACGACATGTCCGGGGCCAACGGCGACAAGCTGTTGCGCGGCGTGATTGTGGAAGGTAAGCCTTCCTCCTGCCGGCCCAAGGAATTGCTGGTTGCCGTCCCCATGCCCGACGCCACCGGTACTCCGGTAGCGGAAATCACTTTGAAGATCGAGCCGCCATTGACCGGCAAAGTGGAGCCGGGCGGGGAAATCTTCTTCAACGGCGTGCCCTCGGCCTTCAGCAAAGATCCTTTCATGCTGACCATGGACACCTCCAAGGACAAGATCGACGGCCTCACGCTCACCCCGTGCGCGGCGGGCCGTGCGCCTGTCGGCCGTGCGCCGGCTCCCAAGAAGAAGGGCGAGTAATCGCGTATCGTGCATCTCGAGGGGTGGGCCGAAGGGCTCACCCCTCGCCTCCGCCAATTTCCCCCATTGGCATTCAGTTTCCCTCCACGTTACAATACAGGTAGTTGAAGTCGCTGAATTTTCCCCGGTAAGTTATGCCGATTTACGAATATAAATGCCACAAATGCGGTAAGACGTTCGAAGTGCGGCAGCGGATTTCGGAAGATCATCTGACGATTCACCCGGACTGCGGCGGCGAAGTGGAGCAGTTGATTTCGGCGCCCGCCCTGCATTTCAAAGGTACGGGTTGGTACGTCACCGACTACGCCAAGAAGAACGGCAAGTCTTCATCCAGCGCGCCCTCGGAAAGCAAATCGGAAGCGAAGAGCGAGAGCAAGAGCGAATCGTCGTCCGAATCGAAGACCGAAAGCACGTCCGCACCCAAGACCGAGACCAAGAGCGAATCCGGCACAGCAGTGAAGTAGCCGCTGCAATCGCCTGCCACCACCCGGCGCGTCTGCGAAAACGATCGCTGCATCTACACTCCTTGACAGATGATGAAGACCATCCGCTGGCTCCAGCGCTAGGCCGTCGAGGAACTCGGTCTGTACAGCGTGACCAGCTATTCCATGCCGGTCGACGACGGGAGATCGGCATCCACCTCGCATTGGGTGCTTCATCCTAGATCGGGTAGTTGCCCAGGGCCAGAACCGCTACCTCGCATGGCTGCAACCGGCTGCTGTCGAGGCGGTTGTCACCCGGAAGGTGATCTACGCCGCAGTTTGATCTATCGGCCTCAAAGCCCAAGGTGGGAACAGTGCGAGCGAACCGCCGGATTTAGGTTCACCCGGCAAGATCGTGCGCCAGGTGCTCCGCGAGGCTTGGCGTTCGGTGGCCGGCGGTCTGCTGGCTGGGCTTCCCGTGTGTCTGCTGGTCTCGCGCCTGATCGAATTCGTCGGTCTTCGGAATCGCGGCGTTCGACTCGCGAGTCTACAGCGGCATTCCTGCCCTTCTGGCATCGATCATGACGGTGGCGGCGCGGGAGGAATAGACGCCGATCCATTGAGTCTCGCTGATTATGGCCATGCTGGACCGCGGTAGACACTCAATTCCGCGAACCTCAGTAGTCCGTCTGGGCCGAACGTGCCTGGGCGCGCCGCGGGACCGTGAAATAGAACGTCGACCCCTTGCCCGCCTCCGATTCCACCCAGATGCGGCCTCCGTAGCGCTCCACCACACGTTTGCAGATGGCCAGCCCGATGCCGGTGCCGCCGTACGTGCGATCGTGATGGAGCCGCTTGAAGACGCCGAAGATCTTGTCCTTGTACTGTGGGTCGATGCCGATCCCGTTGTCTTTGACCGCGAAGCACCAGTCGGCCGCTTGACGGACGGCCGAGACGTGAATCCGCGGCGGATGGTGGTCGCGGTATTTCAGGGCGTTGGCGATGAGATTCTGGAGCACCTGCTGGAGGTGCGCTTCGCCCACGTATACTTCCGGCAACGGATCGTAGGTCACCTCCGCGCCGCTCTCGCGGATGGCTTCCGCCAGACTGGCGAGCGAGTGCTTCAGCACCGCGGTGGCGTCCACGCGGCTCTCGGTAATTTCCGCGGTGCCCGCGCTGGTGTAGGCCAGCAGATCGTTGACCAGCATGGCCAGGCGGCGTCCGCCTTCCGTCAGGAACCCCAGGAACATCCGTCCTTCTTCGTCCAGGATGTCACGATAGCGATTGGCCACGATCTCGCTATACACCGCTACATTGCGGATGGGCTCCTGCAGGTCGTGGCTGGCGGAGTAGGCGAACTGCTGCAGGTCGTCATTGGCCCGGCGCAGCGCCTGTTCCTTTTCCTTCTGTTCGTGAATATCGGTGCTGGAACCGATCCACATGGAGATCCGGCCGTCACTGTCGCGCATGGCATTGGCGCGCGTCAGATGCCAGCGATACTTACCGTCGGCGCGGCGGAAGCGATGCTCGAAATGGAGCGCTTCGCCGGCATCCAGCGAGTGTTGCCAGGCGGCCTGATTTTCTCCGATATCGGCGGGATGCACGAACTGCTGCCAACCGTTTCCCAGCATCTGCTCGATGGGCAGGCCGGTGAATTCCATCCATTGGCGGTTCATATAATCGGTGAAGCCGTCGGGCCGCGATGTGAAGATCTTTTGCGGCATCGATTCGGCCATGAAGCGGAACCGTTCGCGCTCGTTCCGCAGGGCGTCGTCGCGCGATTGGATGCCGGCGAGCATGTCGTTGAAGCGGTCCACCAGCACGCCCAGTTCGTCGCCCGTGAGTTTTTCGGCGCGCGTGCTGTAGTCGCCGGTCTGGGATACCGATGTGGTGGCGCGCACCAGATCCGACACGGGCTTGGCGATAATCGTGCGGAGCTTCGACGAGAGCAGAAAGGCGAGGAGGCTCGAAACCAGCAGCAGGCCGAACACGGTACTGCCGTAGAGGCGGATCCGCTCCCAGATTTCGCCTAGATCGTAGAGCAGCATGAGGGTGCCGATCTGGCGCCCGCTGAGCATGATGGGCTGCGCTACCACCAGGCCGCGCGCGGTGAAGGTGATCCCGGTGTTGCGGCTCATGGGCGGGCATCCGGTGCTCTCGGGGCGCGAGTAGCTCGCAAAAATCGCGCCATCCGGCTGGAACACGCAGGCGTCGACCACGTGCGACCGGGCACGTAGAGTGGCGAGCGTTTCGGCGGCCGATTTCGGGTCGTCGAACGCCAGCGATGCGGTGGAGTTATCGGCGATGATGCGCGAGAGTGCCGAAAGATCGCGCCGCAGGTAGCCGCGGAAGAGCAGGGAATCGATGGCCACGATGCCGAAGGCCGCCAGCAGCAGCGCGATGACCGTGGTGGTCATCATGCTGACCACCAGCTTCTGGCGGATCGGCAGGTCTCGGAAGGAGCGCTTCACTTCTGCACCGCCCGCGCCACCGCCAGCAGCTTGGAACTGAGTTTCAGTTCGGCCAGCGTGGCCGCCTTCTGATCGATATCGAAGCGTACATGGCGGCTTTCCAGCAGAAAAGCGATGATGCCGCCCTGGTGCACGAAGCTTTCTCCCTCGCCCACCGTAAGAACGCCTGGGCCAAGGCCGTTCAGGATGGTTGCTGCCTCCTTGCCGGTCTGTTGCGTGAAGACGATCTGGCAACTGTGGGCCGCCGGTGCCTGCGCGATGCGGCGTACCACCACTTTCCGCCCGTCCACCACCTCATCCTGCACCAGTTCGTCGAGGGCATGGCCGAACGGATCTTTCCCCAGGATGCAGATGGCGATGGGCGAATCCGGCGCCGGAAATGCAGTGGGCGGCCAGGCGGTGAATTTAGCGAAATTGAGCAGGAACGCAGCTTTGACGTCGTATTCCAGCGGGGCTTCGGCAGAGAGGCTTGCCGTAAAGGCGAAGCATACCGCGCAGGCAATCCAGCACACCCGGAACCGCCAGAATCGAACCAGACGTCCTTGGTTCGCGTCCATGCTGCTATTTTGTCACCCAAACCAGGCTGGCGTAGGCGCTCCGCCGGATGCCGACCAGCCCACCGGGATCGCCGTCATATTCGAAGTGGTAAGGCTGAAACAAGTTCTGGCCCGCGAGAGCAAGCTCCAGATGCCGGCCGGCATGATACGCGACGCGGATATCGCCGGTGGAGTAGCTGGGGATATTTTGACCGGCGTAGGGCAGGCGGCTCACATAGCGATAGATCAGGTCGATCTCGAACTTGCGGCCGATGTTGAATCCCGAATCGAGGCTGATCTCATGTTCCGGGCTAGATCCTTCGTCCTGCCCCGCACCCAGAGCCAGCGACGTCGGGCTGGGTGAGGATTGCAGAGACGTGCGCAGCAGGGAATACGATCCGCGCAGCCGCCAGTAAGCGGTGGGTCGCCATTCGGGAGCGATTTCGCCGCCGTAGGTCGCCCCATGCAGATCGTTCTGGAATTGCGCCGGCAACAGCAGGTAAGTGGGCGGCGCCGCTCCGGGAAACGGAAGTGAATTCTGCAATGAGTAGCCGCCGGTGACATCTTCGCTGAACACGTCGTGGTAGTGATTGTAAAATCCGGCCACGTCGATGTACACGTTCTTGGCCGCAATTTGACGGAATCCCATCTCATAGGCGTTGAGTTGCTCGGGGGAGAAGCGGTGATTGGGATCGAAACGGGCAAAGATCGGTGTCCCGTCTGGTGCGACGCCGATCTCGCTGGATAGATAGAAGTCCTCTTCCGCGTCCGACGGCGTGCGCAGGGCGTGGGTGAAGGATGTCCACACGGTTTGCTTTTCGGTGGGGGTCCACATCAGACGGATGCTCGGCTGGAACAGAATTCCGTGGCTGTAATTGGTGTGCAGGATCTTGCTGCCCGCGGTCAGCAGGAGTTTCTTGTTCACCAGGGTGATATCGTCTTCGAAGAACCCGCTCAGCAGATAATCGGTCTGGTGAAAGGGATAGAACACCAGTCCGGTAATCACTTCATCGAAGCGTCCCTGCGTGATTCTTGCGCCTGCGCCATAGATGAATTGCTGGCGGGAACCCCATTTCTTCCGCTGCAGGAAATCGACGTCGAAGGTGTCGCGGTCTTCACCCAGGTTCGGCTCCGTGCGATCGGTGCGGTCGTAGTACACCTGAAGCTGCGTACCGGTGCCGTCGCTCTGCGTGCGATTCCACTTGAACAGCAGGTTTCCGCCCGACGCGTCTTCGAATCCGTCCTGGCTGAGGACATTCATGGGTGGCGAATAGGTGGAGAGCGAGACCTGCTCGCCATCTTTTTGCGTGTAGATATCGCCTTCCACGGTGAAAGCGTCGCGCCCGCGGCCCCAGTCCGCGCGGAAGCCGCCCTGAATGCCGCGCCAGTCGTCGAAGTTGTCGCCGTTGGGGTGATATTCCGGTCCGCGCGTGAATTGCTTTTCGTAAAAGCGGTAACTCAGACCTCCGCTGGTGGACCCGCCATAGCGCGAATTCAGGAAACCCTGCTCCTGGTTGCCTCCGCCGGCGGTCACCAGCGCACCCTGCGTGTCGTGGGCACTCTTGGTAATGATGTTGATCACGCCATCCACTGCGTTCGGCCCCCAGATGGTGCCCCCGGGCCCGCGAATCACCTCGATGCGATCGACATCGTCGAGCAGCGTGTCCTGCACCTCCCAGTAAGTTCCGGCATGAAGTTCGGTGTAGACCGTGCGGCCATCGATCAGCACCAGAACGTCGCGTGAAAGACGCGTTCCAAAACCCCGAATACCGATGGACCACTTACTGGAATCGATCTGCGCCACCTCTACGCCGGGTACAAGGCGCAAAGCGTCGGGGATGGTGGTAGCGCCCGAGCGGTGGATATCGTCACCGGTGAGGACATAGATCGCCACCGGCGAACGGAGGGCCGGGGTCGGCTCTTTGGATGGCGAGGTGACTTCGATTTGCGAAAGCTGTTCCAGCGAGAGGTTTTTCAGTGCGCCCGGGCCGCTGGAGGGTGGAGGTACCTGATTGGCTCTCACCGCGGGCGGGAGACAGAGTAGGGCCGCCCATGCCCACCGTCGAATTCCCGACTTGGGAAATGGCATAGAACGAGTTTGCGCAGCTTTTGGAATCTATCGGACCGAGGCGTTCCGGTGCACCCTGCCACTGCCCGGCGCATTCACTTGAGGGCTTACCTTCAACATTTTAACGTCTAGCGACTATAGCACAATGCCAGGGAAACCCCCGGCAATAAGTGTGATCCGCCGCACACTCTTTAGGCAGACCGCCTTTAGGTATCGAAGGTACGAAAGAGGCCGTGAAAAGCTTGCTTTACAGAAAGGGCGGTTCGCAAATGTTACGGGGCGGCGCACAGCAGCACCAGCGAGATCCAGAGCAGATCGGCAATCAGCAGGTGCACGATTTGCATCCACACCGGCGCCTGCAAAAGAAGGTTCACCATGCCCGCGAGCAGTTGGACCCACACAATGACCACCACGCGCAAGGCTGCAGTCCGGGTAGCGCGCAGCCGGCCTACGGCATAGAGCGTGAGCCACCCGGCCACCGCCGCAGCGAAGAGCGGATGGAGTCCGCGGAGCCGCAACAGAAGGCTCGATGAAGCGTTGAAGTCCTGTGCCATTCCGGCGGCCAGCGACGTCGCCGGAAAGAGCGTATCGCCCAGCGCCGCGATGACACCGGTGACGCTCAGCGCCATCACCGCGCCCAGACTGATGGCCGCTGTCCAGGCAGTCCGGCCGCGCAGTTTGGGCGGAAGGTGGCCGGAGCCGAACCAGGCGGTCAGGGTGAGGCAGGCTACCAGCGTGAGCGTGTTCACCAGGTGCGCCGATTCGGTAAAGGCGTCGGCATTCTGCGCCACGTGCTGCATCTTCACCAGCAGTGCGCCCAGGAGCGCTTCGGTGAGCAGGAAGACACCCGAAAGCAGCGCCGCCCGCCGCGCCGCGTCAAACGGCGGAAAGGCGCGCCAGGCCCACACCACCAGCAGCAATACCAGCGGCGTGTCGATCCCCGTCATGGCGCGATGCGTGTATTCGATGAACTTGTGGGTGTTGGCGGAGACCAGCATCACCGCGCCGTCGCAGAGCGGCCAGTGATTCCCGCATCCGGCGCCAGACCCGGTGGCGCGCACGTACGCTCCCCACAGAATTACCGCGATGTTGTACGCCAGCACGAACCAGGCGAAGCGCCCGAACGCGCGGCGGCTGTCACTCCCCGGCATCCGTGGTCTTCCGTTCGAGCAGCAGCACGTTGTGGCCTTCAGGGTCGTGCAGCACCGCCCAGCCTTCCGCGTTGTGCACGAAGCGATCTTCGCCGATAGCGGCGCGCGCGGCGGCCAGATCCTCCACCTCGAAGAACAGCACCGCTTTGTCGCGCGAGCGGTACTGTTCCGAACCCTTCCGTTCCAGGCAGACGAAGCCCGAACCGCTGTCGAAGCGTGTGTACTGGCCGGTTTCCTCGTCGGCGACCGTCAGGCCGAGCACTTCACGATAAAAAGTGCGCGCTCGTTCCAGATCGTAGAAATAGAGTTCCACACCGGCGAAACGCGGGGATCCGTTCATGCTGTTATCTTCTCACTTCCGGGGCGTGGTCAAACAGATTGAGGCGTTTGGCCCGCAGGTAGTCCAGTTTCTGCTGTAAATGGGTCAATTGCGGGTCGGGATAGATGAGACCCTCGGTGTCGTCGCATTCCGCGATCGATTTGCCGCCGAGATAGCAATCTCGCCAGCCGCTCTTGAGCTGATAGTCTTCGATCATCTCGCCGGCATCCGCCTGCGTCAGGAAGAGGGAGGGAATCAGCAGCAGGACCAGCAGCGGCGCTACCGCGCGCCATCGCGGACGCGGCAGTGCGAGCGCGCCGAAAAACAGGCACAGCACCAGCAGTTGTCTGTAATTGCCATAGCGCGAGGTATGGGCGTCCTGCAAGGAAGTGCACGTCCGGCCGATCGCTGCGGCCGCGCAAAAGATCAGCATGTAGGCGCTCAGCGTGGCCTGTACGATGGGCAGCGCCCGGACTTCTGCGCGGCTGAGGACCGTCTTCCAACTGACCGCGGCGATCGCCGCCACTGCCAGCAGCACCAGACCGCCCGCCAGGGTGGCCATCCAACCGGTGCCGCGGATACCGAAAGGTGTGGCGAACAGCAGGAAGAAGAAGCGGCCATACTCAAGCGGCGCAGACGAAAAGATCGACGTGCACCCCGAGGCGTCCTGATTCTTGTAGCTGACGAAGAAAGACGCCAGGGAGGCGATCGACAGCGCGGTGCAGGTCAGCAGGTACTTCTTCATGCCCGGCGATTTGCCGCCGCGATACTGCGCCAGCAGCAGTACCGGCGTCAAAAGCCCGACGATCAGGCCCAGCCCGGTATAAAGGATGCCGAAATTGAGCGCGGTCATGAGCGCATATCGCGCGCGTTCGTCGGTCCACGTCCAGGTGAGGCAGTAGAGCACGATCAGCAGCACCGGCAGCGTGCCGTGCGCGAAATTGACGGTGGTCCAGACCGGCTCCCATTGCGCGGGGGTGAAGACGAGCATGGGGATCGCCACATCGGTCCAGGTGAGAGGGCCGAGCAGCCGGCATTTGAGATACAGCATGAAGAGGCCGGCCACTACCACCAGTGCGGTGGCGACGAACGCTTCGCTGCGCGTGTTCCAGCGGAAGATGGGGTCCACCAGCGCCGCCAGGAGACCACCCAGGCCCTGACGATGCGGGCCGTGCTGGAAGCGGAAAATCTGCCACAGGGAATGCGGAGAGAAGACCGTGGCGTCATTGAAATCCCACTGGTCCCAAAAGAAGATATTGACGGCGTATTCCGCGGTCAACCGAAAAAGGCGGAATGCCAGTGCGAGGAACACTAGCGCGACCAGTACGGCACCGCCTCTCGCCACGGGACTCTTCATCCGGCCATGGGCTCGTTCGCTAGCATAACAAACGCGCCAATGGCCGCATGTCTGTTTTCGTCTATCTCCACCCGCGCACTTTTACGCCGCCATTTAACATGTCGGAAAACGGTGCGGTATCGAACATGAGATAGGGGTGCGCGCGCTCCAGGGCGCTCGCCTGATCGAGACGCGCCCGGATCTCCGTCGGGATCGCGAAATCGAGCGCCCGCAGATTGGATTCGAGCTGACTCATCTTGGTCACGCCGATGATCGTCGACGATACGCCCCGCTGTGTCGCCACCCAGTTCAGCGCCACTTCCGCGGGCGGGCGCCCGATCTGCCGCGACGCTTCCAGTAACGCATCGAGGATGCCCCAATTGCGCTCCGTACGCTTTTCGAATACCGGGTTACCGGAGGAACTCAGCTCTTGGAGGCGGCCTTCGCCAGTCTCGCCGCGCTTGTACTTGCCGGTCAGAAAGCCGCTGGCCAGCGGACTCCACGGGCAGATTCCCATGCCGAATTCCAATGCCGCGGGGATATGCTCGCGCTCGATATTGCGCTCCGCCAGCGAGTATTCCAATTGCAGCGCGATGGCCGGTTCGCTGTGCGCGAATTGCGCGATGGACTGCGCGCGCGCCGCGTACCACGCCGGCACGTCCGAGAATCCGAAATAGCGGATCTTGCCGGAGCGGACCAGATCGTTCATGCTCGCCATGACTTCTTCCACTGGCGTGACGCCGTCCCAGATGTGCATCCAGTAGAGGTCGATATAGTCGGTCTGCAGGCGGCGGAGCGAGCCTTCGATGGCGCGGTAGAGATTCTTGCGGCCGTTGCCGCCGGCATTGGCATTGCCGGGCTCAGCGTTGAACGTGTACTTAGTGGCTACCACCAGGCGGTCGCGCAGGTTGCCGGCGCGGATCAGGCGGCCGCAGATTTCTTCGCTCTTGCCGGCGGTATAAAGATCTGCTGTATCCAGAAAGTTGCCTCCGGCCTGCATATAGGCATCGAGTACCTGGCCGCAGGTGGCCTCATCGGCGCCCCAGCCCCATTCGGTGCCGAATGTCATGGTGCCGAGACAGAGCGGGCTGACGCGCAGACCGCTGCGCCCCAAGGTTAAATAGTGCGTAAGTGACATGGTTACCGGATGCTGCCCCGGGGGAGTGGGATTCGCGGAACTATCGGGCCGGCGATGTCGTAGGTGACCTCATGCGCATTGCCATTCTCTTGCTCAGTACCGTGGCGGCGGCCTTGGCGCAAGCTCCCGCCGCTCCCGCATTTGAAGTCGCCTCCGTGCGCGCCGGGCAGCCCGGCCGCGAGTCGATCGAGACCGGCCCGGCCAGTCTCACCATGCAGCACATCCGTCTCAAGGGCTCCATCCGCTGGGCATATGGGGTGCAGGAGGTGCAGTTGTCGGGGCCGGCGTGGCTCAACGACGTGTGGTTCGACATTTTCGCCAAGGCTTCGCAGGCGGTGACGGTGGGGCAGTTGCGCGAGATGCTGCGCACCCTGCTGGCCGACCGTTTCAAGCTGGCGATACACCGCGAGCAGCAGGAAATGGGCGCGCTGGTCATCGTCGTGGCGAAGAGCGGACATAAGCTCGAGCCGGTGGAGCAGGAGGGCTCGCCCAGTTTCACGCAAGACAAGCTGAGCCTCACCGGCCGTGGCGCGGAGCTGGGCCAGTTGTTCGATTTCATCGCCAACGAACTGCACGTGCCGGTGGTGAACCAGACCGGGCTGACCGGGCGATTCAACTACTTCTTCGACATTGACCCATATTACACGGAGGCGAGCCGGAGCCTGGCCGGCGCGGACGGCAAGCCGCCGGATGCCAACAATATTATTGCCGTGGCCATGCAAAAGGAGCTCGGGCTCAAAGTGGAGGAGAAGAAGGTGCAGGTGGAGGTGATCGTGGTGGATCACGCGGAGAAGACGCCGATCGAGAATTGATCGCGCTTACCGCGTGCCGTCCAACAATGGGCGCAGCAAACGCAGGGCGGGGCGTGTGAGATAGTCACGGACGTACTCGCGATGCGCCGCGTCGTCCGGAAAGTGCTCATTGGCGGGATACGGATAGCGGCTCATGGCGTGGAACGGCAGCGGCATCACGGATTGCGAGAAGGCCGTGTTGGCGTCCGCATCCTTGGCCCATCCGCCCACCAACAGCAAGAAATCGCGACGCCAGCCGGAGGGCAGGGCAGGCAGGCCGGAGGCGGGGAACTGCATGCGGATCTCGTCGCCCGAACCCATCACGACCATGCGATCGTCGGGCTGGCGCAGCAGATCGGCGACCGCGCCGTAGCGGGTGTAATTGCCGGGCGTCGGGTTCCACATGGTGGTCGGGCTCACCGCCTGGTAGTCGAACGACTCGGGCTGCTTGCGATCGCGATCGATGGTGGCATGTGAGAAGCCGCGGAAATGCAGATCGGCCGTACTCATCGGAATGGCGGTGAGCCGCGTTTGCGGCGGCGTGTCGTTTTCGTACAGGTAAATCTCATCCCAATACACGCACAGGCTGGTGACGATGCGGACCTCGCGCGACGCGCTCAGCCACTTGCCGGTGAGATCGACAGCCATCGGTTTGGGCTTGCCCGAGGGCATCCCCATATCGTCGATCACGGTCTTCCACTTACCCTGCGCGTCCTTCATCTGGAGATACGGGAACACCAGGTCGCGATGCGCCTGGGTGGCGGCGAGGAACGTGCTGCCATCGGCCCAATCGACCCAGCCCTGCAGGACGAGCGTCGCTTTGCCGTCGCGCGCGGCGCCGGCGAAATCGAGATCGAGCGTGTGCAGTTCGGCGACTCCGGCGTGGTCGCGCTGGAAATCGTCGGGGTAGCGTTGGTCGCGCGCCAGCAGCGCCGCGCGCACGTCCTTGCCGTGGCTGTCGTGCGCCGCCGTCGGATAGACGCGATGCGTGCCGCCGTACAGGCGAAACTCGGGGAAGGGCGGCGACTTGAACTTCTCGTTGGTCACGATCTCGGTACCGGCCGGATGATCGAGCGCCAGCAGTTCGATCTGGTCGATGTAGGAGACCTCGCGCAGTTCCTCCGTCATGCGCAATTGGTACGCACCGTCACGCGCCTGCAGTGCTTCCGCCGGGATCGACACCCACTCCTGATGGTCGACGGGGAAGAACTGGCCGTCGCCGGAGCTGGCACCCAGCGGCGCCACGCCCAGCACGTCTGTGAGGAACTGGAAGCGGCCGCCGTTCCAGGTGAAAATCATGGGGCACGATCCCGCCAGGCGCGGCGCTTCGGTGATGGTGTCCACCTTGTTCACCGGCTGCTTCATCTCGTTCTGGATCAGGCCGTTCGCCCAGGTGATGCGGACCGTATCGACGCTCGCGGCATTGCCCAGGCGGAAGACCAGCGGGACGCCGGCGTAAGTCATTTTGCGATAAGTCGCGCCGGCCTTCACTTCGACTTTGGCGTTGACCGAGAGCTTGTTGTTCTTCACGCCAATGAGCCCGACTTCGATCCAGTTGCCGTAATCTTTGGTATCGTCGCGCGCCATCAGCAGGTCGCCGTGGGAGTCGATGTGGGCGTAGTCCAGGCGGCCGTTGCCGGTGAAATCGGCGGCGCCATCGGGTGAAGGCGCGGTGCGCACCGGCGCGGTTTCCAGCTTGCCCTGGCGGTTCACCAGAGTGGCGCCATCGGCGATCAGGTCGGTAAAGCCGTCGTGATTGAAGTCGTCGCCGACCAGCCCCTTCGTCCCCGCCTTGAGGACGTCCAGGGCGACCGCCCGATAATTGCCGCCGAGTTGGTCGCGATAGAGTTCGCCGGGGCGATCGGCATAGGACACCACGAGGTCGAAGCCCGGCGTGTCGGGTTCCAGATCGAAGCGCACGGCGTCGAGCGCTTTGCCCGCCACGAAGGGGAAGCGCTTGGTCTCATCGCTAAAGCCGGCTTCGCCGTTGTTGCGCACCAGGCGCGAATCGTCGCCGATCAAGACGATGTCTTCGTCGTAATCGTGGTCGAAATCCAGCCAGACCGCCTTGCGGAACGAACCCATTGCGAGGTCGGCCTGCTTGACGAAGGCCTTGCCGGTATTGCGATAGAGCGCCGCGCCTTTGGCGGTGACGATGCAGAGATCGGGCAATCCGTCGTTATTGAAATCGCCGGGTGCGATGAATTGCACACCGCGCAGAGATTCCAGTCCGGACTCAGGCACAAGCGTCCGGCCGGCACTGAACCAGGCGACGCGGTTGGCCGACCAGGCGATCAGATCGGGATGGCCGTCGGGGCCTGCCATAGAGGCGACGCCCGCGTCCGCGCCCGTAAACCCATCGGCAATCTTCTCATCGCGATAGGTGGGGGCGGGCGGTGGGGCGCCGGGCGCCACATCGATCGGATCGTAGAGTTCGGCGTACGCGCACCATTCCATATCTTCCGGAATAGCGGCGCCTTCCTGATCTTTCTTGAGCTGCTGGAAAATCTTCAACTCGGCGTCGGCGCGGTCGGGGCGGCCTGCCTGGCGGTACAAACCGTAGAGCTGATAATGCGGCGCGCCCAGGCGCGGACTCAGGTCGCGCGCGATCTCGAATTGCTTGATGGCGTCGGGGTAGTCCTCCTTCATCTTATAAAGGACACCCAACTGGTAATGCGATACCGGCTCGTTGGGGACCAGCCGCACCATCTCCTGGAATTGCGCCAGGGCCTTGTCTGGATCGTTATTCTTCTTATATAGGATGCCGAGATTGAACCAGGTATGCGGCAGCTTGGGGTCTTCCTTTTGGACTTTCAGCAGCTCGGCCATGGCAGCGTCATTGTCGCCCTGCCGGAGGAGAGCGAGCCCATAGTTGAGCTGGTCGCGCGGGGAATCGGGCGCCAGGTCGAGGGCCTTTTTCAGCTCGGTAACGGCCTCGGCGTGAGTGGTCGGATTCTCGTAAAAAGCCTTGCCGAGATTGCGGTCCTGCCAGAGGCGTGGATCGTTGGAACTCTGTCCGGACAGGAACCAGCTTGCGCCGCCGGCCGCGGCGAGCACCGTCCCCCAGACGAATACCCGGAGTTTGCCTTGCATGCTTACTGACAGTATGGCAGACGGGGGAAGCCGGGAGGCCGGGGCCTCCCTATTGGGCACGGCCCGCGATCCGGCGAATTACTTTTCGTGCTTGCCGGGAGGCGGCACTTTGGCGTCATTGTGCTTCTGCTGGTGAATCTGCCGGCTGTTGGCGTTCTGCTCCTGATTCACCTGGCGCCGCTGCTGTGGATTGAGTGCGCCGCCATTCCCCACGCGTTCGTTGTGCACCTGCTGCGCCACGCCCGACTGAGTCCGGTTGGAGCGGCCCGCTTCCCCCGAGGTTTCCTGGCCACTGCGCAATCCGTTCGCCAGCCGCTGCTGCTGGTTGGCTTCGCGACTGTCGACCGCGTTCGGCCTTACGGTATTGCCGTTGTGCTTCTCGTTGTAGATCTGCCGGCTGTTGGCGTTCTGCTCGCGATTGACCTGCTGCCGTTCCTGATTGGTCAGCCTTCCGCCGTTGGCGGCGCGATCGTTGTGCACCTGCTGGTCGATGCGCGATTGCGACTTTTCGGCGCGCCCGGCTTCGCCCGAAGTCATCTGGCCGGAACGGAGACCATTGGCGATCCGCTGGTCCTGGTTGCCCTCGCGGGTATTCGGGCTGTAATTGCGCCCGGAGGTACGGTCCGCCGAAGAGATAGGCTGCGACGTGGCGTGCTGCTGCGCGATCTGCCGGTAGGCGCCGGGATTCGACATCGCGGCGGTGGCCGGACGGCCCTGGTTGACCGAGGCCAACTGCGAGCGGTCCATGGCGGCGGAGTTTTGGTGCTGCATCTGGTTGGAGGTCGGCTGGATATGGCTCTCGCCCCCGAATCGCTGCTCTTCGGCGCTGGGAGCGCGGGCGATGCCGCCCGGCCCGCCGTTGAACGCCACGCGGTTATTGTTCACGATTGTGTTCTGCTGGACTATCGTGCGGTTGACATACACATTGGTCACGTGGACCGGGCCGAAATTCGCCACTGCGCTGTTATAAGCAAATGCGCCGCCGCGCCACTCGCCGCCCGCGAATCCGATACCGCCGTATCCGAACCCGTAGTTCACGCCGCCGTAAAAGCCGACGTGCGGTCCCCAATAACCGGCGTGCCACGCGTAGGCGCCGCCACCGAAGCCCCAATAACCGGGAGTCCAAAGAAAGCCCACCCGGGGAGGCAACACCCATACTCCGGGGACCCAATAGTATCCGGCATCGCCCCAAGCCCAGTAGCCGGGTGTCCAGAGATAACCCGGGGCAGGTAGCGGGGGCTGTACATAGACAGGTAGCGCCGGAGGCCCTATATGAACGGCGATGCCAATGCCGATGCCGACCTGGGCTTGTGCCACCGGCAGCATGGTGGCGGACAGCGCCAGGCCCGCAGACAGAATAATCCCTCGAAGTGTCGTAAGCGAACGCATTGATTTTCCCCTGCCTGCCCGCGTCTGCGAGCTTCCTACCATGGGAACACCAGGAGGAGCGAATTGTTGCTGTGGAAGGCGGGGAGAATCTGGGACGGCGCCGCCAGAAGAGGCTCGGGCGGCGCCGGCCGGGTTACTTCTTTTTGCCCTGGTTGGCCACCGCGTCCATGGCGGCCTTCACCTTCTCGGGATCTCCCAGATAATAGCGATTGAGCGGCTTGAGATCGTCGTCCAGTTCATACACCAGCGGCATGCCGGTGGGAATATTGAGTTCGACGATATCTTTTTCGGGAACGTTATCGAGGTACTTCACGAGAGCGCGCAAGCTATTTCCGTGCGCCGCGATCAGCACCTTCTGCCCACCGTGAATCGCGGGCGCGATGGTCTCATGCCACAGCGGCAGGAAGCGCGCCACCGTGTCCTTGAGGCACTCGGTAAGCGGCAGTTCCGCCGCCGTCAATCCGCGATAGCGTGGATCGTGGCCGGGATACCGCTCGTCATCGGGCGTGAGTGCGGGCGGCGGAATATCGTAACTCCGACGCCAGATTTTCACCTGGTCCTCGCCGAATTTGGCCGCCGTTTCCGCCTTGTTGAGCCCCTGGAGCGCGCCGTAGTGGCGCTCGTTCAAGCGCCACGAGCGATGCACCGGGATCCACATCAGCTCCATCTCGTCGAGCACCGTCCACAGGGTATGGATGGCGCGCCGCAGCACCGACGTGTAGGCCACATCGAAGGTATAGCCTTCGGCCTTCAGCACGCGGCCGCCTTCCAGCGCTTCTTCCCGGCCCTTGGCCGAAAGCTCCACGTCGGTCCACCCGGTAAAACGGTTTTCTTTGTTCCACGTACTTTCGCCGTGGCGGATCAACACCAGTTTCGTCACTGCCGGAACGCCTTTCTGCCCAGGAACTGAGCGGCGCCGCCGAGTTGCTCTTCGATGCGCAGCAACTGGTTGTATTTGGCGATGCGGTCGGTGCGGCTGGCCGAGCCGGTCTTGATCTGGCCCGCGCCCGTGGCCACCACCAGGTCGGCGATGAAGGGATCTTCGGTCTCGCCCGAACGGTGCGATACCACCGATGTGTAATTGGCGCGCGTCGCCATCTGCATGGCTTCCAGCGTCTCGCTGAGTGTCCCGATCTGATTCACCTTGATGAGGATGGAGTTGGCGATGCCCTGGTCGATGCCGCGGGCGAAGATGGCCGGATTGGTGACGAAGATGTCGTCGCCCACCAGCTGGATCTTCCGGCCGAGCGTGTCGGTGAGTAGCTTCCAGCCGCCCCAGTCCTCTTCCGACATCCCGTCTTCAATCGACACGATGGCGGGATACTGGCGCACCCAGTTGGCCCAATACTCCACCATCTGTTCGGAAGTGCGGGCGCTCTTGTCGGATTTCTTGAACACGTACTTACCGTCGAGGAAGAACTCGCTGGCGGCCGGATCCAGGCACACGCCGATGTCGACGCCCGGCTTATAGCCGGCCTGCGCAATCGCTTCCAGCACCGATTCGATGGCCTCTTCGTTGGACTTCAGGTTGGGCGCGAAACCGCCCTCATCGCCGACCGCGGTGGAATAACCCTTCTTCTTGAGCACGCCCTTCAGTGTGTGGAAAGTCTCCACGCCCATGCGCAATGCTTCGGAAAACCTGGTAGCGCCGTACGGGGCGATCATGAACTCCTGCACGTCCACCGAGTTATCGGCATGCGCGCCGCCATTGATGATATTCATCATGGGCACGGGGAGAATCACCGCGCCGGCGCCGCCCAGATAGCGGTAGAGCGGGGTATGCTGCGCCGCAGCGGCCGCGCGCGCGGCCGCCATCGAAACGGCCAGGATGGCATTGGCGCCCAGCCGGCCCTTATTGGCTGAGCCGTCGAGGTCGATCATGATGCGATCGATATGGGCCTGCTGCCAGGCGTCCTTGCCAATCAGGGCCTCGGCGATTTCGGTATTAATATGTTTGGCAGCCTGCTGCGTGCCTTTCCCGAGATAGCGGCTCTTATCGCCATCGCGCAGTTCCACCGCTTCCTGTTCGCCGGTGGAAGCGCCGGAGGGCACCGCGGCCCTGCCCATGCTTCCATTGGCGAGATAGACATCCGCCTCTACGGTGGGATTCCCGCGGGAATCGAGAATTTCACGTCCTATGATTCTTACGATATTCGTCAAAGTATGGCTCCTGTTTCGTATCAGAACCTGTTCGGGGTTGCGAGCCGCTCCCTGGCGGGCGCGGTTCAGTAGTATAGATCCGGACGATCACGCCACCACAACGATGCCGCCTTCGGTGACATGGTATCCCTTGGCGCGATCCTCTTCCAGGTCAAAACCGATCACACTGGAATCGGGAACCTTCACACCAGTATTCACAATCGCGCGGCGGATGCGGCTATAGCGGCCGATTTCACACGCCGGCATCAAAATTGAGTATTCCACTTCGCAATAGCTGTTGACGCGGACGCCCGGCGAAAGCACGCTGTGCATCACCCGTCCGCCGGAGATGATGCATCCCGCACTCACCACCGAATCGACGGCCAGCCCCATGCGCCGGCCTTCCTGCGCGAAGACGAATTTGGCCGGCGGCTGCTGCGTCACGTTGGTGCGGATGGGCCAACTGTGGTCGTAAAGATTAAACTCCGGCACCACGTCCACCAAATCCATGTTGGCTTCGTAATACGCGTCGAGCGTTCCCACGTCGCGCCAGTAACGGCTTTGTTTCGCATTCAGGTCCCGGAAGTCGTAAGCTACCACGCGCGCCTTGCCGATCATGCGCGGAATCACGTCTTTACCGAAATCGTGGGCCGAATCGGGATTCTGGGAATCTTCGTGCAGCGCGTCCAGCAGGACCTGGGTCTTGAAGACGTAAATCCCCATGGAGGCGCTGACCATATTGGGATCGAAGCGGCTGCGGGCGGGGTTGCCATGCTTGGGCTTTTCGTCGAACCCTACGATGCGGTAATCTTCGGCTACTTCGGCGATGCCGAAGCGGAACGCCTCGCCGGGAGGCATCTGAATGGTGGCGATGGTGATGTCGGCATTGTGAATTCGGTGCCAGTCCAGCATCTCCCGGTAATTCATTTTGTAAATATGGTCGCCGGCCAACAGCAGGACGTGACTGGGAGCTTCCGCTTCGATACTCTGGAAATTCTGGAAGACGGCGTCGGCCGTTCCCTGGTACCAATCTTCGCTGACGCGCTTCATGGGCGGCAGAACTTCGATGTACTCGCCTAATTCCGAGGATAGAATATTCCAGCCATCGCGCAGGTGGCGGATCAGATCGAGAGATTTGTACTGCGTGAGGACCAGAATGCGGCGGACGTCGGAATTGATACAATTGGAGAGGGTGAAGTCAATAATGCGATAAGCTCCGCCGAATGGGACCGCTGGTTTAGCGGTTTCTCGTGTTAACGGGTACAGACGTTCTCCGGCTCCCCCGGCCAATAGGATGGCTAGAACATTTTCCATCTTTAGTTAACCCTTTGAAAATAAAAGGAGTTGGGGATAGCGGGCCGGATTGTCTGTAATGCGGCCTTAACTTTAGGCTTGACTTTATCTATCAACCACTTATGATATCAGTACCTTCTGTGCGAAGGGTAGGAATTTTGGGATCGGGCTCACTTCAGGTGATCGGCTCTTCACAAACACTTCCGGAACCGAGCACGGGGATTTTATGGTCGAGCAGGGAGGTGTTTGAGTTTTGGCTGAGGTAAAGCTTCAGGAGGGCGAAACGTTAGAAAACGCCCTCAGGCGCTTCAAGCGAAAAGTCCAGCAAGAGGACATTATTAAAGAGGTCAAAAGACACTCTTTCTACTTGAAGCCGGGTGAGAAGCTGAGAGCTAAGCAAGCGCTTGCTCGCAAACGCAACCGGAAGAAGAATCGCCGGGAGATCGAATAAACCAACGGCGGGACCCAAGTCCCGCCGCTTTAACCACCAGTACTGGTATGCAACGGGGCACAGGTTATGGCGGAGTTTCAGGACCGAGTTCTTAAGTGTGTAGATTGTGGTTCAGATTTTGTATTTACGGCGGGAGAACAACACTTCTTCCATGACAAAAACTTTAAAAACGAACCCAAACGCTGCAAGACTTGCAAGACCAAGCGCCAAGGTAGTGGCGGCGGCGGGTTCGCAAAAACCGAAACCATGACGACCTGCTCGCAATGCGGGCGGGAGACCACGGTTCCCTTCAAACCCACTCAGGGTCGCCCGGTTTACTGCCGCGAGTGCTTCCTTAGCAGGAAGGCCTCCGGCTTGTCGACTGCGGCAGCCGGATAAAAACGGACCAATTTTAACGTGGACCTTTGGGCGCTCAGCGACCTATGCACCCCCTGGTGCGTTCATGTGGCGGTCACCTTGCGTATCGCGGAGCATCTGGACTCCGGCATCACGCAAATTGACGAACTCGCCACCGTCGCCTGCGCCCATTCCGATTCCCTCGCACGGCTGCTTCGGCACCTGATCGCCAAAGGTCTGTTCGCCGAACCCAAGCCGCGTGAATTCGCACTCAACGAAGCTGCGCGAGCGCTGCTCGATCCCGCAGTCCGTCTGGGCTTCGATCTCGACGGCATCGGCGGCCGCATGGCGCGCGCCTGGTCCAGCCTGTTGACTGCGGTGGAAACCGGATCCCCAGCCTACGATGAAGTCTTCGGCCGTCCTTTTTGGGACGACCTCGCCGCCCATCCGCGCATTTCCGAAACGTTCGACGCACTGATGGGGCCGGAAGGCCATGGTGCTCCGACGGCCGATTTTCCGCTGACCGGCGGATGGGACGCCATTCGCACCGTGGTTGACGTGGGCGGCGGCACGGGCGCGCTGCTGGCCGAAATCCTGAAGGCGCACCCGGCGATCGACGGAACGCTGGTCGATTTTCCCGCGACAGTGGAACGGTCGACCGGGATACTGGAGAGTGCCGGGGTCGCCGCGCGGGTCACCGTCGTGGGGCAGAGCTTCTTCGACGCGCTGCCGGCCGGCGGCGATGTTTACATCCTGAATAAGGTGCTGGGAAACTGGCCCGATCGTGAGGCGGCGGCGATTCTGACGCGGTGCGCGGAAGCGGCCCGTCCCCACGGGCGCGTGCTGGTGACCAGTGGCGTCACCGACCGCGACCCGCCCGATCCGGAATTAATGATGATGGTGCTGGTGGGCGGTAAAGATCGTACGGTGGACGAATTCCGCGCCCTGGCGGCGAGCGCCGGCCTCGAAGTGCGAGCCACCGGGCGAAACCCGGCCGGCCGCTTCATCGTAGAATGCGGTGTGCTTCCGGGGCAGTGATCGCCGCCCCGGAAGCACCAGCGCTTACTTCGAATACAGGATCGCGTTGGCTAGCATGTTGAACTCGCCCAGATTCTGCCAGCGGTAGGCCGGATTGGTGGCGAACAGAATCACCTGCCCCTGTCCCACCGGCACGCTGACGATCGCCGGGCGATTGCGCGTCTCCCCCGCGCCTTTCATCAGTCCGCTGAGCACCGACTTTTCGGTCCCCGGGAACTGCGCCAGCACCCACTTGCGATCCTCCGTCGGCACCCGCAGCAGCGGACCGTTGGCGTAGCGCACCGGCACCGTACGATCGGTATAGCCGTAGAAGATCGGGTTGGACTGCTGCTGAAGCGTCATCTCCACGATGGGTCCGGGAGCGTAGAACTGTCCCGAAGTGCGCGTGGCTTCCACCGTCTGCGTGATGCCGAAATCGGCCGGGAAGAAACTCGACGTTCCCAGGGTGATCAGCGTGCCGCCTTCCTTCACGAACTTGTCGAGCTCGACCACGCCTTCGAGTCCCATGCCGCCACTGATGTCTTCGGTTTCGCCGTACATCCCCATAGTGGGGAATTCGGGCGTTTTGTCATAGGCAAGAGGCTTGCCCTTCGACTCGATATCGAAGACCAGCGCCTTCGATGAGCGCGCCTGATTGGGAATCACGATCACATCGTAAGAGGCGCGCAGATTGCCCTTGCGTACGCGCTCTTTATAGATGAGGTCGTACGCCAGTTCGAAATGGTCGAAGGCGTAGCGCACCCAGCCCACGTCCTGCGTGCTTCCCCAGGTGGTATAAACAGCGAGGCGCGGCAATTTCGCCGGCCGCTTTTGCACGTCGGGGGCGGCGCTCATCGCCACGGCTTGCAAGCCGAGCTTTTCGATCTCGTTCTTCACACGCGCGCTCGAATGCAGCAGCAGGGAGCCCGCCGGCAGATCGACGTCGCCGGCCTTAGAGGCCGCGGTCATGACTTCGAAATTCTCGTCCTTGAGGCGGTAGCGCAGGGTGGGCAGGAAATTCGAGCCGTTGTCGATGACGGCCGTCCAATCGCCCGAGCCTTTCACTTCGCCCTTCACGTCCATGGTGTCGACCGGGTCTACCGGCACGTCGAGCAGCGCCTTGTCGTCGATCTCCTTGACGTCGGCATGGCTCATCAGCCCCATGGTCCAGGCGGTGTCGTCATAGGTGCGGAGATTGGGGTCGGGGAAGACCTGTTTTTCGAGCAGGATTTTGGCCAGGCGGCCGTAGGGCTGATTGCGCTTCACGATCAGCGAGCCGGCCGGATAGGTGGCGTCGCTGAGCTTCACTTCGCCCTTGGCGCGGCCTACTTCGATGCCCTGGAGGCGCAGAATATTCACGATGAAAGCGACGCGCGTCATATCTTTCTGACCCGCGGGGAGCACGTACCCGAAGGGTGCGTCCTTGGCGCCCGATACCACCGAGTTGCGGCTCTTATCGTAGAAGTTTTCGAGCACCGTCTTGGCGAAACCCGAGGTCAGCTCGAGCGCGCTGAGCGCGCCGGTCTCCTCGAAATTGGTGTTGTCGCGCTGCGACCAGATGACCGTTTTATAAGGAGGCACCGGCCGGTACCACTCGCGCGACGTCATCCCGCCGCCGCGGCCACCGGCCTCGCCGCCACCCGGCGCAGCGTCGACCGTGCGCTTCATCGTATTGGCGCCGCCGTTGCCGAAAGTCTCGTACATGCGCAGCATGCCGTTGTGGTTCGACGACATGAACCCGAGATATCCCGGCGACCACATATCGACGAAAGCGTGTGTCCACACTCCCGGCATGCCATAACTGATCATCTTGGTCATCTCGAAATTGGAGAACCAAGGCAGTTCGCCGTAGAGGATGGGATCGAGCGTAGGATTCTGCGGGGCCTGGCCGCTGAAGGTGTACATGAAGGGCTCCGATTCATGCAGGTCATGCATGATGGGCGGATGCCATTGCAGGTAGAACTTCAGCCAGTTGCGCATGGTCACCTGCGAGTAATTGATGTCGCGATTGTTGTCGTGATAGATGTACTTGCCCCAGTAAGGCGGCCCGGCGACGCGGTCGGCCTCGGTCTCTTCGCTGATCTTATAGCGGTAATACCAGTCGACGTAGCGGTCGCGGCCATCGGGTTCGAGGGCGTTCACCACCATGACGATGACGTTCTTGCGGATGCCTTGATAGAGCGGCGTTTCGTCGGTCGCCAGCCGGTACGCCAGTTCCATCATCATCTCCGGCGGTCCGGTCTCGGCGCTGTGCAGGCCGCCGGTGAACATGTAGATCGGCTTGGCCAGCCCAATAATGCGATGTGCTTCGGCATCGCTAAGGCCGCGCGGGTCGGCGAGGCGCGCCAGATAGCCCTTGTAGGTATCGAGATCGCGGATAGTGTCTTCGTCGGCGATGGCGGTGACCAGGCACTCGCGGCCTTCATCGGTGGTGCCGATATCGAAGACTTTCACTCGTTTGGAAGCTGCCGCCAGCGCGTGGTAGTAACGATTCAGGTCGGCCACACGGGTGAGCTTCTTGGGCATGCCTGGGTAATAGCCCAGCACGTCTTTGGGGCTGGGGATGCCGGCCGCTTTGGGCAGATGGTCCACCAGCGGGCTCATGAATTCCGGCATGGTGGTCCACTCTTTGACGAGCTTGGCGTAATCCTCGTCCTGCGGTTGGGCGGATTGCGCGAGCGCGGAAGCGGCAATCATGCCGTAGACCGCGGCACAGGCAAACAAACGTTGGGCTTTCATGGTTTCTAAGAATGTATCACACTGGGTTCGAGTCCCACGCATGCCCGTCTTCCTCACGGCTGAATGGCGATACCTCACGATGCTGCATTATGCCGTCGACCGGGCGCTGCTGGCTCCGCTCGTACCGGGCGGAACGGAGCTCGATGAGTTCGAAGGCAAGACGTTCGTCAGTCTGGTGGGTTTCCGCTTCGAGCGAACGCGCGTGCGCGGCGTCTGGATTCCATTTCACTCCGATTTCGACGAGGTGAACTTGCGATTCTATGTGCGGCGCGCGGTCGCCGGCGAAGTGCGGCGCGGCGTGGTCTTCGTGAAGGAAATCGTGCCGCGATGGGCAATTGCCAGTGTGGCGCGGATCTGTTTCGGGGAGAAGTATGTGGCGCTGCCCATGGCGCATAAGGTGATCGAGCCGACATCCGAAGGGGGACGCATTCAGACGGAGTATCGCTGGCGGCATCGCGGCAGGTGGAATGCGATTCGCGCGGAATCCGGCGGTCGTTCAGCGGTGCCGCCGGCCGATTCGCGCGAAGCGTTCTTCATCGAACACTATTGGGGGTATGCGACGGACGGTAAGGGCGGGACAGTCGAATATCGCGTGGAGCATGATCGCTGGCGGACTTGGCCGGTGTCGCGCGCGAGCTTCGAAGGGGATGTGTCTGAGCTTTACGGGGCGCCGCTGGCGGCTTGCCTGGCACGCGAGCCCGATTCGGCGCTGGTGGCCGAGGGATCGAGCGTGGCGGTCCATGGCGGCACGCGGATTTGATTCGCTGCGATCCAGGCAATTCGATAGGAGTCTGGCCTGGATCCGTGGCCGCCAGCCGGATCGAGGCCGCAGACTTGAAGTGCGATACGATGAGGGCGCCATGGGCAGCAGACGCATCAAATCAAAGTGATATTAGACATCAAGACCGAACCGGGCGGCGACGAATTGCTGAAGTCAGCCTACTGAAAACTCTCTTCATTTTGTGATCAAACGATCGGCCCAGATTCGACCACCTTCGTAAGATAGTCCTGACCGTCGGCGCCGAGTTTGCCGACCAATGCCCGTCTAACTGTTCCCTTACCGTCGACTAAAAACATAGCAGGTGTTCCCGATACGCCGAAACTTGAGAGTGGCGTGTCGGCGATGACAACGTTCGGCCACAAGCCGGCATCATTCAAGAATTTGGCGAATACAGATTTGTTCTCCGGTGAGACCATGATAATAGACACGGGTTTGCCAGCAGAGAGTTTAGTAAGCTCACGAAAGTACGGTAGGCTCTCCTGGCAAAAATGACAGTCGGATCGCATTGCCACGACCACATTGATGCGGGTATTGCTCCATTGAACGCCCCTGAGCTTTAATGGCTTCCCGGCCACGCTCTGCGCCAACGCTCTCGTCGGTGGCGCAGCATCCCTGTGCCAGACAAGCGTTGCACATGTGCTGATTACGGCGATGTAAGCGGCAGCTTCCAGATACTCTAGATTTAAAACCATAATTTACTCACCAGCGTTTAATGCACTACAGTGTTCGCATCGGGAAAATGGACCCGATGGATGCATTTTCTTCGGGGGCGCCGTTCTGTCCTCAGTCCCCATCAGTTGGTCGTTTTAAGACGTGGTCCACCACAACGAATTCGACCGGCCCCTTTCCCCGCTCAAGATGCGAGCCCATTGCCGTGACTGCGTCGAACATCGGGTAGTCTAGCTGTAAATGCCAGCCGCTGAGATCCGGGGTCCTTCTTGGCGAAGTATGCCCTCGCGTTGGTGCGGAGGTCTTCATTCGTAATGATTGTCTTACCAACCTGGGATCACAACCTGCCCCCCGAAGCTGAGCGTTCCTTTTGTAAGGTGTCAGCGCTCATCTCCGGCACGTGGTCTTTGCATCTGCTCTGCACACCCGGCGGAGCGCAAACGCTACCAGCAGTATGAGGAGGATGGGGAGCATGGATGGCTCCGGGACCCCCGTGGTGCCGGACGCGGCTTCCAACACGAAATTCCCGTCATTAAGTGCCGAGGCAAACTGTACATCGCCGGCGTTCTCGAACAGGATCCGATCGAATCCCAAGCCATCTTCCGCTCCGGTAAACGAAAGCAGATCCCACGAATCGCCAAGCTGTGGCAGGAAGCCATTTTGGAAGACGATGTCGAGCGTGCCGCCGTCGAGATGGAGGTCGCCATCGATATCGAGCGAATCGTAAGCGCCTGCGAGGATTCCGTCGATATCCAGGACAATTTCGCCGTTGGCATCGACCGTCAGATCGCCGTCGATGTGGGTAGTGGTGGGGTCGCCGGGCACCAGGGTTCCGCCGTTCACCACGACATTGGCGGCAATGGTTCCCCCGCCGCCCATAGTTCCGCCATCGAGGTCGACGGTGGCGGCATTCAGGACGCCGCCCGCGAGCACCTTCGTGTTGCCGTCCGTTTGGGTATAGATATTGGTGCCGAAGGCGAGAAACGGGCTCTTGAGAACGCTGAGGTCGGCGCCGGCCGTTACGATCACCGTGCCGGAGTTGGAGACCGTTCCCTTAAATGCCGCCGTGCCGGCCGCGTTGATAACCAAAGAGCCGGCATTGACGAAATCGGAAGCGGCCAGGCTGGTGGAGTTGCCGACGACGATCTGCGACGAGGCATCGGTGAAGAGGGATCCGCCAATGGAGATGCTGCCGCCGCTCAGCGACGACAGGGTGGATTGGGCATCTACCGAAACGCTCCCGTTAATCGCCAGACTGGCGCCGAGCGAGGTGACATTGGAATTGGTCAAGGTCAGCGAGCCCCCGGTGGGTGTAACTGCGAGGGCGCTGCCGGAGTTCATCAAGATACTGGAATTGGTCACGGTAGCCAATCCGGCCAGCGCGTTCGCGGCGCCACTTCCCGCGATCGTACCGGCACCCTGGATCGAGACACTAGCGCCAGCCAAGTTGGTTATGGTCTGCGCGCCCAGGCTGTTCAATTTGAGGACGCCGCCATCTGCGACATAGGTTCCACCGGTCAGGGTCCCGGTGGCGCCGTTCCAGTTTGCCAGCGGCGCCTGCACTTCCAGAACGCCGCCTCCGGTCGCGAGCGTTCCATTGTTTACGAACTGAGCGAAGTTGGAGATCGTGCCCTGGCCTAGGATGGTGCTGTTCGCGCCGTTGATCAAGGTCTCGTCCCCGTTGACGCCGGTGATCCGGTTCCCGCCGATCGACATGACGACGGTGGCGTTTCCGCCGGTGCTGTTCAGCGTGAAGGTCTGGCCCTTTCCCTGGTCGTTGAAGCTGAGCGTGCTGGTTCCCGCTGGCGTGGCGCCCAAAAAGACTTCACCCGTTCCGGTGGTCAGCACCGTGCCGCCCGATGCCGAAAGAATCTGGAGCGTGCTGCCGTTGGCGATCTCGATAATTCCACCGCTGGTCAAGCCGGCATTGCCGCGCGCGGTGGCGGCACCGATATCGACGATCAGGGGATTTACACCGTTGGCCATCATCACTCCGTTGTTCACGAAACCGCCGCCAAAATTAGCGATGGTCCCGGCACCCTGAATGGTGTGGGCGGTGTTGTTCACGAGAGTTTCCGCGCCGGTGACACCGACGATGCGGTTCCCGGAATTGTCCGACATGATCAACTGACCGGCGGCGGTTGCAGAACCGAGGAGGATGGGCTGGTTATTGTTGAATGCGAGCGTGCTGGTATGGGCGCCGGCGTTCAGGTTGATGGTGCCGACATTGTTGACCCAGGCGCCCGAGTCGATCCGGATGGTGCTGCCGTCGTTCACGTTGATGGTGCCGGCATTCTCCATGTTTCCGAATGGGTTGGCGGTGTTACTGAGGCCGAATATCAGCGGATTCGCGCCATTGGCGGTGATGGTGCCATGGTTGTCGAGGAAGCTGAAATTGCCGATGGTTCCGGCGCCGGAAACTTGTTGGCCGTTGCCGAGGAAGAGGGACTCGGTGCCGTTGACGCCCACGATACGATTGCCGGAATTGTCGGAGAGCGTAATCTTTCCGCCGCCCGCGACGGTGTTGGTAATGCTGAACTGGGCGCCCGTTTTCGAATCGTCGAAGCTCAGTGTGCTCGTCCCCTTGGCGGCATTGAGTGCAATTACGCCCTCATTATCGATGTCGACGCCTGAAGACCGAAACTGCATGGTGCTGCCGTCATTTACCTGAAGACTGCCGGTATTAATGAGTGAGCCTCCGCCAGCCTGGCCACCGAGGCTGAGAATGAGTGGATTGGTTCCGCTGGCGACGATCGCCCCCTGGTTGCTCAAGAGGTTGAAGTTGGCGATGGTCCCGGCGCCCGAGAGCTGCTGTCCGTTGCCGAGGAGGAGGCTTTCGGAGCCGCCGGTTCCGAGGATGCGGTTGCCGGGATTGTCGGTAAGAAGAATGGCGCCGGAACTGCCGGCTGCACTGGAAATGGTGAACTGGCCGCCGAGTCCCCCGTCATCCAGCAGGAGGGTGCTCAAGCCATTGCTCGCATTGAGTGCGATCGTGCCCGAATTGTTGATCAGCGCGCCCGCTGCCCGCACCACCAGGGTGCTTCCGTCGTTCACCTGGAGAGTTCCGGAATTGACCAGATCGCCGTGCGGTGTTGGACCGTTATTGAGAGACAGGATCAGCGGATTGGTCCCGCTGGCGGCTATGGTTCCCGCGTTTTCGATCGCCTGGAAGTTACTGATGGTTCCGGCGCCGGAGATGGTATGCCCGAGCCCGTTGACGAGAGTCTCGTCTCCGTTCACGCCGGCCACGAGGTTGTTCCCGTTGTCGGAGAGGGTGAGCCCGCCGGAGCCGGAGAGATTGAGGGCTGAACCCGTGTTGTTGTCGTTATAGAGCAGCCCGCTGACTTGACCGCCCTGGGCGTTAAGGGTAATGGCGCCGTTGTTGGTGACTTGCAGGTCGGCGGAACCCTGGAGTATGAGCGAGCCACCGGAAGCCGCCTGAATGGAACCGTTGTTCACGATGGTGCCGGTTACTCCGGCCGTGCCGGTATCCATGTTGAATACCAGGGGGTTGGTCCCATTGGCTATCACAGTTCCGTTGTTGGTGAAGTTGGCCAGCATGGCGATGGTCCCAGCGCCGGAGATTTTGTTGTCGCTCACCAGGGTTTCTGTGCCGAATGAACCGGTAATCAAATTTGCGGGGTTGTCGCTCAGCGTCAGATTTCCGCCGCCGTTGAGGGTAAATGCGGCGCCATCGCCATACAGGTAGATTTGAGATCCGTTGGGGTTCGCCTGTAGAGCGATGGTTCCGGTGTTGTTGAGGGTGCCGGCGCCGGCGGTTGGCGCAGTGATGTAAATCGCCGATTCGTCGCCCACCGATATGGTTCCCGAATTGAAAGCGGGGGCGCCTGCCGAGTAATCGAGTGTCAGGTTTGCGGCATTGGTAAGATTGATGGCCCCGGCATTCGTGAGCAAGGTGGAGGGCGACGCGGGAGAGCCCAGCACCAGGCCCTGGTCATTTGCGTGGACCGTGCCTTGCGGCCCGATGGTAATTCCATTGAGAAAGATATTCTGGGTGAGAATATTGGCCACATCGACACCGCCGGAATTGATCGACGCCAGAAAAGTTTGCGCGCCGTTGTTCGGCACGCCGGCCGGCGACCACTGTGCGGGATTGGTCCAGTCTCCGGTTCCGCCGATCCAGAACGATGTGATCGTGCCCGCCGGAAGAGGCGCTGCGACCAGCAGGAATATAAGAAACGTCGTCTTGATCCGCATTTCGAATCCTATCTGGCGGACGCCGCGATGAGTTGGGCGACGCGGGAATCGGTCCCGACAGGCTCAATAAAGACGATGGCTTTCTGATTGACGATCATGCGGTCCGGCCCATGCCATTCTTTCCCGCGCCTGATCAGGACATTGCTCACGGCTTTGGTTTGCTGATCCACATTGCTTTGTACATAAAAGACGTCGTGGAGCACAGCGTAATCGGTGGTGAGGGAATCCAGCTTTCCGAAGTAGACGGAGTTGTTATCGAGCAGGACGGCGTAGTATCGCCCCGGGTCGATGACCGCAGTCTGTGAAGCCGCGGTGGGCTTGGCGCATCCCGATTCCCATACCATGACGAAAGCGAACAGCGTGCAAATTAGTGTCTTCATTTGAATCCCCTATTTGAGCCGGCGGCCCACGGCGTCGGCGCAACCCGTGGTGAGCATCGTGCCGTTCGCGTCAAAGTAGACGGTGGTAGCAGTGCTGGTGAACTCATCGTCGTTCTTCAGCTCGATGGTCTGGCTGATGCGCTGCGTGCCGCTTCGGAAAGCCGGCCGATTCGTTCGAGATGGGGAGTCGAAGAGAATGAAGGCCTCCTGCACCGCGCGGAAGGCATGCCCCCCAGCCGAACTCCAGACGCCGTAGTCGGGGCTCCGCTGTCCGGGCAGAAAGTTCGGGCTGGAGGTAGTGCCCGTGAGGGTGCCGCCACGCGCGAAGGTGAGCAGTGACTGGAATGGTGGCAACGTCTTACTCATCGAGTCGCAATTGCGCAGAGATACGGCAACGCGCCAGGTGCCCTCGAGTTTGGCAGCCAACGGGTCGCCGGGGCCAGCTTGCGGGCGGGACTGGCCCAACGAGAGAACCGTGACGACGAAAACGCCCGGAATGACCAGCTTGTAAATTCGCTTCATCTTCTTCGTCCCCTCGGAGCCCCTCTAAGAGCGGGCCGCCGCAGTCGGCTCCGTGCGTTGTGCCCTTTCGGCGACACGTCCAGCCAACCTGAGCAAGCCGGTCCGCAACGATCCTACATATTGATTGGCGGCATTCACCAATTCGGCGGCGAGGATGGCAGCCCAGGGAGGACCGCCTGGCAAAGGCCACGGTGTGCCGCAGTAATCGTCGATGAACCGTGCCATCGACGACTCGATGTTGGCCGCAAACTCCGCGGCTGCCTCGTGGTTGTCCATGGTCTCGGCAACTTCCTGCATACTGACGAGCATGGTGAGGTAGTGTACGGTGGGGCTTGGAAACGGTTCCGCGGGTTGCGGCCCTTGTGAGTGTCCGGTTAGAACGGCGCTTCCGGGCCCCAGATGCGTGCGCCAGCGCGTGAGGTGAGAATGCGGCGTTCCCACGAATGGGCCGGTCAACTGGTGAAACAAGTCGTCCCAGGCCTCGAATTGCGATGGTATATTGAAGCTGTTCATAAGGTCTCCTGAGGGACAATTTACCGGTCCGGCCGCGTGAAGTCGTGATGATCGAGTGATGATCGCTATGATGGCGCTGAGGTTTTTGTGATCCGGCCGGAAAGTTCCGAAAACTGGTGCTTCGGGGATATCGTCGCCGACCCGAACCGGTTGGAGGTGAGACGTCAGGGGCAGGTTGCCGAACTGGAACCGAAAGCACTCCGGGTCCTTTTCTATCTCATCGATCATCGCGGACGGGTGGTTTCGAAAGAGGAGTTGATTCGGGAAGTCTGGGCAGGAACCGCGGTCACGGACAACGCGTTGACACGCGTGATCGCCCAGATCCGAAAGCAGCTTGGCGACGACGCCCGTTCACCCCGCTATATCCAGACGGCTTCCAGCGCTGGGTATCGATTCATCGCCGAACTCGAGACACCGCCGGCAGGACCGGAGGTTTCCCCAGTACCGCAGGAAGGGATCGCCAGGCAACCGCGCCGGCGGTGGCTGCGCTTGAGTATGGCTGGCGCGATCCTCATGGCGGCTGCGATCTGGGCGATTCGCCGGATGCCCGTCCAGGCGCCCCATATCACCGCGCTGGAGCAGATCACTACTTCGGTGGCGCTGGATCGCTGGCCGGCATTTTCTCCGGACGGCAGCCACATTGCGTTCACCTCAGACCGCACGGGCCGCTACCAGATATTCGTCCGGTCCATTGTGCCGGGCAGCAGCGACCAGCAGATTACGTTCGACGATCTCGACAATATCCAGCCCGCCTGGAGTCCGAAGGGCGACTACATTGCATACGCCTGTTTGAAGCGGGGCGGGATTAACATCATTCCCGCTTCCGGAGGCACGGTACGATACCGCACGAATTTCGGAGATTCGCCCCAGTGGTCGCCGGACGGCCGCAGGTTGGTGTTCCGCGACCCCGGAATGCGCTTCAACCCGGCCCAGGATCCGATCGATATACCGGACGCAACGCTTTGGCTGGTGGACACGGCAGATGGCGACCCGGTTCGCTTGACGAGTCGCGGCAGCCCGCCCGGAGGCCACGAGAGTCCGCATTGGCTGTCGGACGGGGAGCATGTGATTTTTGAAACCGCGGTGCTTATCCCGCCGACAACGCCGCGGCCGGACTTCAACCCTGCAATCGTAGACGTTCGCAACGGAACCTGGAAGTCGATCCCATTCGGATCGCTGCGCGCGAGAAATCCGATTGTTTCGCCCGATCTGAAATATCTTTATTTCGAGGTGCGTTTCGGCGCGCAACCAGGCCTCTGGCGCGCGCGCATGGATGCGGGCTATCGAGCGCAGCCGCCTGAGGCAGTGATGCCCGCAAATGGAGCGCTGATACGCGATTTGCAATTCAATACCTCGGGGACGCGGCTTGCCTTCAGCCACTCGAACGATGAAAGCGCTCTCTGGTCCGTACCTTTGAGCGCAACCGGGGACGCCGCCGGTGAACCAAGGCCGCTGATTCGAGAACACGTGCGCCGATTCGTCAGACCAGCGTTTTCACCGGATGGTTCGAGGATCGCCTATACCTGGATTCAAGGCGATTCCGAATGGTTGAAGATGATAGTCTACGTTGCGAATGCAGACGGCACAGGCGCCACCGCGATCTCGCCGGAAGATCGGCAGGCGTTCAATCCGGAGTGGGTTGACTCGAATATAGTAGGGTACGAGGTCACGAAAAAGGAAGCGGCAACTTACTGGCTCAAGCCGCTGGATGGCTCCCCGCGGCCCACTGATTTGAGACTCGATTGGGCCAAGTCTGACAATGTGCGCCTGCATGGGACAAAGGTAGTTGCTAACGTGGAAGGCGCCGATGGCCGGCATGTGGTGGTGGTTAGCGATCTCGCGGGCGCCGGAGCGCGCGTTCTGACGCCGGCATCGCGGAACATTGAATTCCCGTGCTGGTCTCCGGACGGCCGCTGGATCGCGGCCCGGGAGGTGGTGGACGGGCACGCGGCGCTAGTCGTCTTTCCGGCCACTGGAGGAGAGATTCAGACCCTGGTGAAAGAGCCGGCGCAATCGCTCGCCTACGATTGGTCTCCGGACAGCAGGAGAATCAGTTTCGCGAGCATGCAGGGGGGCGTTTGGAATGTTTATTGGGTGAATCGAGGAACGCGAGAGGTACGGCAACTGACCCACTTCGCGACGCCATCGGCCTCGGTTGGAGATCCGGCATGGTCGCCGCGCGGAGATCAGATCGTATTCGAGCGCTACGATCAATCGGCGAATATCTATATTGCTAATCTACGTTAGGCGGCAACCCCGACGACGAAGCGGCCATCTGGATCGCGGCGCCCGATTGGGGACCGGAGTTCGACCGGCGGTCGCGGCGATTCGGGCGTTCCGGATGACGGCCGGCGGCGCTTTCGGATCTCGCGGCGCGGACCGCGAGGGCGGACGTAATTTCATTTCTGCCGCTCGCCTTCGCACACGGGACGGGCGGCACCGCGCCATGGATTCAGGGTCGCATGGGGATCCGGGCTCTTAGTCGCAGAGAACCAGTTTCGCCGTATCACGGGTTACAAACTGATTCCGATCCTCATGGAGAAGTTAAAGACGTTAAGCCCGTCCAAAGCTGCGGTTGTCAAAAGGAAAAACGCGTCGTAAAGTGATGGTTACCTGGGAGTCGCTACTTTCAACGGAACTCCGGGCTTTCCCGGCACTGAAGACACCTACCGGTCCTGCCGCGCTGCTCTTCACGATCGAAGCGGAGCAGCCTTCGAGTGGCATCTCGAGTGGCGGCGAAATGTTCATGGCAAAGCCGTACGGAACCACCGGCGCAGACGGAAAGTTCCGCACCTGCGATCTGGCGCCGGCCGCGTACCGCTTGAGTGCGGATGAACCGGATCCGCACGGCATCCAACTTTTCGGGGTGACTGGCATCACGATTTCCGATCGGGACGTAGAGAATGTTGAAACTCGCCGTGATGCCGGGACAAGCGCTCGAAGGCGAGGTGGTTTGGGACGCCTCCCCGCCGAATAACCCAGTCACCGCAAAGCTGACGATCTGGCTGCAACCTCTTTTTCGCGCCGGTTTCCAGGGCGAGAGCTCGTCCGCGCGGACGGATATTCCGGGCACCTTCGCGATCGCCAACCTGCTGGCGGACACCTACCATGTGCAGCCGATGCTGAACGCCGACGGACTCTACGTCAAGGAGATCACTTAACACGCGCAGATCGTGGTGATGCCGGCCGAAATCGCTAGCGAAGCGATGCTGGCGAATACCATGTTTACGGGGCTGACGAATCAGCTCGACCTTTATACGTCGCACACACTGGCTCCCGGGAAGTATCTGGCGTTTGCCACCAGCCAGACATTCGACGCTTCTCCGGAAAGCATCGATAAGCTGTGGCGCTCGCGCAACCGCTTCACGGAAGTGCGGGTTTCACCCAGTGCTGCCGCGCAGGTGAGTCTTCAACCGGTGACGGTGGAATAGTTGACCTGCCGTTCTGTGTCGTTGACAACTATACTTGCCTACGTTATAGTTGACTGCGGTATAGATATGCGGGAAGCGAAACCGGAATCTCTGTTGCCGTTGCCGGCGGCAGTGTTTCACATCCTCATCGCATTGGCGGAGAGCGACCGGCACGGATATTCCATCCTGCAGGATGTCGCTGCGCGGACTGACGGCAAGGTCCGGCTGAGCGCCGGGACGCTGTACAGTTCCATCCGGCGGATGCTTGAACAGGGCCTGATCGAAGAGCTCGCCGAGAGTCCCGACCCTTCCAGCACGGATGAGCGGCGGCGCTACTACCGGCTGACGCGTTTTGGACGCCGCGCGGCGGCAGCGGAAGTGCAGCGGATCAACACTCTGGTGCAGCAGGCCCACCAAAGTGGGCTGGTTCCGGGTGCGTAATGGGTGGGCAATCGTTCTATAAGGCGCTGTTGCGCTGCTATCCGGCGGCTTTTCGCGACGAGTATGGGAACCAGATGGTTCTTATGTTCAACGAGCAGTTGGGCGAAGCGAGGCGCACGGGCCGTCCGGTGGAAACAGCAGCGTTGTGGGGACGCGCCGCCTGGGACGCTTTGACGGTGGCCCCCAGGGAGCATGCTCACGTGATTTTTCAGGACATACGTTTCTCAGTACGCTCGCTGGCCGCGCGCCCGGGCTTTGCCGCGGTAGCGGTGTTGTCGCTGGCGCTCGGTATCGGCGCGAACACTGCCATTTTCAGCTTGTGGAATGGTTTGATCCACTCGTCGCTCCCGCTGGTGAAGCATCCCGAGCAACTGGTGATGCTCACCGATCCGCAAGCCTCAGGGATGTGGCATGGCAACGAAGAAGGCGCTCGAACCTGGCTGAACTATCCTGAGTTCGAGCAACTGCGCGACCAAGCCGGCAGTTTCTCGGCGATCATGGCGTCGCAGAGTTCGCTCGAACAGTGGCAGGTGCGCTATGCCGGCCACGATTGGGAGGAAGCGTACGGACGGATGGTGTCGGGAGGGTATTTCGAGACGCTGGGGATTGCGCCGGCGGTGGGCCGGTTATTCACCGCGGCGGACGACCACACGAATTCCTCCAACGCCGTGATCGGCTATGGATACTGGCAGCGCCGCTTCGGCGGCCGCGCCGTGCTGGGTCAAACCTTCACGGTGCACAATGCGGTGCTCACCATTATCGGGGTCGCGCCTCGCGGCTTTGTCGGAGAGACCGCCGGACAGGAGCCGGACTTCTGGCTGCCTTTGCGGCTGCAGCCGTCGATCATGCCCGGCGAGGATCTGCTGCACGAGAAGCCGCCGGAAAAGGCGATGTGGCTCCAGGTGTTCGGCCGGTTAAAGCCAGGAGTGAGCGCCGCGCGCGCGGAATCGGAAGCCAACGCGATTTTCAAGCGCGGCCTGCAGCAATTCTACGGCGGGGTGTCTTCCCCCGAACGGCAGCACCAGTTACTGGATCAATCTCTGAAAGTCAGACCGGCGGGACGCGGAGCTTCCGAGACGCGCGGCGATTTCGCGACCTCATTGTCGGCCCTAATGGCGGCGGTGGGATTACTCCTGTTGATTGCGTGCGCCAATCTGGCGAATCTGCTGTTGGCGCGCGGCGCCGCACGGACTCCGGAGATGGCTCTGCGGCTCTCGCTGGGCGCGAGCCGCGGGCGGCTCATCCGCCAGTTGGTGACCGAAAGCCTGGTATTGGCTGCGATGGGGGGCGCCAGCGGGATGATTGCCGCCTGGCTGGTGTTCGGCGCTTTGGAGCGCATGATCTCGCTCTCGGACGCCAGTTTCCGAATGAGTTTTTCGCTCGATCCGGTGGTATTGGCGTTCACGGTGGCGGTAACACTGGCTGCCGGTTTGCTGTTCGGGCTGCTACCGGCATGGCAGGTTACCCGAACCGAGGCCGGAGCTGCCCTGAAAGAGAAAAGCCGCGGCGCGCTGGGATCGATGGGCAGGACCGGCTGGGGCCGATCTCTGGTGAGTCTCCAGATTGCTCTTTCGTTGCCCTTATTGGTTTGCGCAGGACTCTTGGCGCGGACTCTTACCAACTTGCAGCATGTCGACCTGGGGTATCCCACGGATCGCCTGCTTACCGCGAGCATTAGTTCCCGGGTAGCCGGTTACGATACAGCCCGCAGCATCGCGCTGTTTTCCGGGTTGCTCGATCGCGTCCGGCGGATGCCGGGTGTGACCGCCGCTTCACTTTCTTCAGATGGCCTCTTTACGGGAGCGCAATCGAGCGACCGCGTGCAGGTGGAGGGCTTCGTGCCCAAGACCGACAAGGACCAGAGTTCCGCGTGGGATATGGTGGGGCCGCGATATTTTTCGAGTCTGGGTGTTCCGATTCTGGCGGGGCGGGATATTCTGGAAAGCGACCAGGGCGCTGCGTCGAAGGTTTGCGCGATCAACCAGGCTTTCGCCAAACAGTTCTTCGCGGGACGCAATCCGCTAGGCCTGCATGTTAGCGTAGCGGATGAAGTCGGCGGGCGGGTAACGACTTATGAAGTAGTGGGGGTGGTGCGCAACTACCGCACCAGGAGCCTGCGTGAAAACGTCCGATCGTACCTGTATATGCCGCTCGCGCAGCCCCCGGGCGACGAGGTGAAGCGCGCCACCTTCCTGGTGCGCACGTCCGCCGAGAATCCCGGAATGCTGGCCGGCATACGGCAGGCGATCCGGCAGGTAGATGCTGCGCTGCCGGTCGATTCTGCGAAAACGATGAGCGAACAGTTGGCGCCATCCACCGAGTCGGTGCGCGCCACGGCGCAAGTGGCGGAAGTTTTTGGATTCATCGCACTGGCGCTGGCGGCCATCGGTCTTTATGGCGTGCTTTCGCACAATATCGCGCGCCGCCGCGGGGAAATCGCCCTCCGCATCGCACTGGGGGCGCAACCAGTCAGTGTGGTGCGCATGATTCTGCGCGAGACGGGGGTGTTGGTGGCTGCCGGCTTGTTGTTGGGCGGCGGACTGGCTTATGCCGCTTCCCGCTGGATTGCCGAGCAGCTTTACGGAATCAGTCCGCAAGACCCGATGGTGGGGGCGGTTTCGGTGGCGCTTCTTCTGGCGGTAGCGTTCGGGGCCGTATATCTGCCGGCGCGCCGCGCATCGAGAGTCGCGCCGATGGCCGCGCTACGGCAGGAGTGATGCCGTTATCCTGAATCATTACGGTTCAGGAGACTGCACACATGTTCGCTGCTCGAACGGGGACCCTTGCGATAGCAATCTGGATGGCGTGGGCGCCGGCGGCGTTCGCCCAGGACAAGCCGCCGCAGACCAACGCGGAACTGGCCAAGCAAGTGGGAGACTTGGCGGCGATGGTCGAAAGACTCCAGGCGCGCGTGGATGAACTCGAAGCGAAACTGGGCAACTCTGTTCCCGTGCCGGCACCGGCGACCACGGCTCCATCCGCGCCGCCCCCGCTGGCACCGCCCCAGACCGCCGCCGCGCCAGCCGCGCCGGGCTCACCATTGAGCGGATTGCTGGGAGGCACCACCGTCAACTTCGTACTCGATGGATACTACGGGTTTAACTTCAACAATCCGGTGGGGCGCGTGAACCTGCTGCGGGCATACGACGTTTCGAGCAACGCGTTCAGCTTGAACCAGGCGGACGTAGTGCTGGAGAACGCGGCCGACCCCGATCACGGCAAGCGCTACGGTCTCCGGGTCGACCTGCAGTTCGGCCAGGCCACCGCTACGTTGCAAGGCAGCGCCTCCAGCGAGCCACGGCCCGATATCTATCGCAACGTCTTTCAGGCGTACGGCACCTATGTATTTGCGGTGGGCGGCGGTTTGACGGTGGATTTCGGAAAGTGGGCGAGTTCCCTGGGAATGGAGGGTAACTATACCAAGGACCAGATCAATTACTCGCGCTCGCTGCTGTTCGATTACCTGCCGTTCTATCACATGGGCGCGCGCGCCAATTATAAGGTGAATCAAACGCTGGCGCTGAACTACTGGCTTGTCAACGGTACCGAACAGACGGAGCCTTTTAACGGATTCAAAGACCAGTTATTCGGCTTTGTCCTGACACCGAATAAGTCGCTTACCTGGACTGTGAATTATTACCTGGGGCAGGAGCACCCCGATGTACTCTACCTGCCCGGTTATGGCGGGACCGGCCTTCCCTCGTTGCAGGGCACGCCGTTCGAAACCATCCCCAATCCGCCGCAGGGCAAGCTGCACATATTCGACACCTACCTGCAATGGCAGGCGTCAAAAAGGCTAAGCTTCGCCTGGGAAGGCGACTATGTGGTGGAGCGATTGTACGAGAATTCCGCCCCGCAGCATGTTACCGCGACGGCGGGCTACGCGCGCTATCAGTTGACTGCCAAGTTCGCCTTCGGGGCGCGCACGGAGTATATCTCGGATCGCGGCGGCCTGTTTACCGGCGTCACGCAGGCGGTCAAAGAGCAGACCTTCACGGCTGAGGAGGTGGTGGCGGATGGGCTGCTGCTGCGCGCCGAATGGCGTCGTGACGCGTCCAACCAACCGTATTTCCTGACGAGCACGCAGGGCATCCTCAAGAGAGAACAGAACACCGCCACTCTGGGCATCGTGTGGTGGTTCGGTGGCAAGCAGGGAGCGTGGTAAAGCGCGATAATTCCTGCATGAGTCCAAAACCGCAAACTTACGATTATGCCGCTCAGCTCCTGGCCAGCCAGGACTACTTTAACCGCTCTACGCGAGTCCTGGAGGAAACCGACTCACAATTCGCTCCGAGCGCTGGAATGATGACGGTGGCACAGCAGGTGGCGCATGCGGCGCAGACGCTGGATTGGTTTATCCATGGCGCGACCCGCCCGGAGGGCTTCGATCTCGATTTCGCCGCGCACGGCAAAGAGGTGGCAGCGGTGATTTCGCTGGCCGCGGCGAGGGCGTGGCTCGACAAGGCGTACGCCGAAGCAGTGGCGTTTCTGCGCTCGCAGAGTGCGGAGGATATGGCCAAGCCTTTGCCCGCCGGCCCGGTGATGGGCGGCCAGCCGCTGAGCGCGATTGCGTGGGGCATGGTGGAACACACCGCGCATCACCGCGGCGCGCTCACGGTGTACTCGCGCGCCTTGGGAAAGACTCCGGTAATGCCCTACGGGGGATAGGGGCGCGTCGTCTTTTCGCACTTGGCGAAGGTGGCTTCGACTGTTTTGATTTCGTACGGACCGGTGGACACCTACGACTCCGCGCCCGTCAGCGCTCTACCCCCGTGGGGCAGCAGGAAGGCATCCAGCCCTACTTGGCGAAAGTCACTTCGACCGTTTTGATTTCGTATGGGCCGGTGGGCACCATCACTTCGCGCCCGTCCGAACTCAGTGTGAGCGGCGTGCCGCGTTTTTCCATGAGGTCCGTTTCCACCGCGCTTGCCGCCTTTTGCGGCAATTGCAGGCGAACGTCGGAGCGCTTGCCTTCGAACTCGTAGAAGCGGAAGATCAGGTTGTCGTTGTCTTCCGCCTTCTTGGTCACCGTGAGGATGGCGTTCGAGGCGTCGATGCGCGACAGGCTGCGGCTCGACGGCCACGGACCGGCATGCGTCTCCGCAATCGACGCCATCAGCGGGAAGTTCAGCTCATAACCTTGCCGCATAGTATTGGCCGCCTGCCAGCCGCCGGAGTGGGCGAAGAGCGAGTAAGTGAATTCGTGCAGACCCTGGTCGGCAATGCGATTGTCGGGCGCGGGCATCTGCGGCGAGCGCAGCAGCGAGAGGCGAATCACGTTGCCTTTGGCGTCGTACCCGTACTTGCTGGCGTTGAGCAGACTGAAGCCCTGCGAGGCATTCGAGAGGTCGCCCCAGCGCAGTGCGGGCACTTCGAACATGCCCTGCTCTTCCGGCGTATTGCGCGTGGTGGGGCGCTGGATAGTGCCGTACGGAATTTCGAACGTCGCCTTATCGGTGGTCACGTTGACCGGGAAGGCGGCCTTCAGCAGCACATGCGCCTCATGCCAATCGATGCGCGTCTTCACGTCGACATGCGGCACGCCGGCGTATACCGTGAGGTCCTGCTGGACGGTGGAATTGCGGAACGCATGTTCGATTCGCACCACCGCGCGTTCAGGCCCACGTTCCACCACCGTCACCGACTTCGGCTGGTTGAGGTCCCATTCATCTTCGTCGAAGCGGATCTCCCACGCATCCTGCGTGCGGGGCACATCTTTGAACGCCTGGATCAGGTTGCCGCATCCGCCGGCCGCCACTGCTTCGTGGTTGCCGGCCTTGTCAAGCAGGCTGGTGACGCATCCCGTCTTCGGATCCACTTTCATGCGCAGGAATTCGTTTTCGATGGTGGTGCCATCCACTTTGATTGGCGATGCCGCGGCGTGCGGGCTGGCCAGCGCGACCACATGCACTACCTGATAGCCCATCGCCGGTACCGATTTCGCCAGCGCCTCCACGGTCACCGTGCGTGCAGCGCTATCGTGGGCCAGCACCTGCGAAAGCAGCGCGTGTCCGGCGGCATCGCGCACTTCGAGTTGCTGCCCGGCGGCCGGCGCCGGAACTTCGATGCTGACCGCGCCGGAGCGGTCCCAGGAGAGCGGATTGTAGATCACGAACGGCGTGCCTTCGCCGCGGGTATCGATGAGATGGTCGAGGGAATCGAGCGAGCCGGAGAGAATTTTGTGGCTGCGCAGCGACGCGTCATCGAGATTGCGCTCGGCATCCTCGTAATTCACCAGGATGCCGGAGCCGGGCATGATGTCGTGGAACTGATCGAAGAGCACGCGCTTCCAGATCTCTTCGAAATCGCTATTGGAATAGGGACGCCCGGCGGCGAGGTACGCCAGCGACGCGAACTTCTCGGTATTTTGCAGCAGTTCCTCGTTCTCGCGAATGAGCTTCTTGGTTTCCGACTGCGAGGTGTAGCAGCCGCGATGGTAGGCGAGGTAGAGCTCGTTGTCCCAGACCGGCGGCTTCAGGCTGCCGGCGCTGATGGCCTTTTCGGCGTCATCGAAGAAAGACCGCGCGGAGCTGAACTGCAGCTTGGGGAAGACCGAAGATGATTGCTTCAGGCGCTCGGCCTCATCCACCATCACGCGTGTAGGGCCGCCGCCGTGATCGCCCACTCCATAGAGGTGCATGATCTCCGGAAAGCCGCCGTCGAGCGGAACGTAGTCGGCCACGTCCTGCGAGAGGCTGCCCGGGCTGATGCCGCCGCTATAACCGTGCGGGAAATAGGTGAGCACGCGGCTGCCATCGGGCGATTGCCACCAGAACAATTTGTAGGGGAAGGTGAACGTGGGGCGCCACGTCGATTCGTGCGAGTTCCACTCCATCTTCTGAGTGACGAAGGTGTCGATGCCCGACCGCTTATAGATCTGCGGGAGCTGCCAGGTGTAGCCGAACGAATCGGGATTCCAGCCGATGGTGACGTCCTTATCGAAATATTTCTTGAACCAGCGCTTGCCGACGAGCAACTGGCGCACCATGCTTTCGCCATCGGGCATGTTCAGATCGGGCTCGACCCACATGCCGCCTACCAGTTCCCAACGGCCCTCCTTCACGCGTTCCTGAATTTCGCGGAACAGCGCGGGGTACTTCTGCTGCATCCATTCGAAATCCTGCACGCTGGATTGCGTGTAAGTGAAGTCGGGATATTCCTTCATCAATTGCAGCGCGGTGGTGAAGGTGTCGCGCACTACTTCGACGGTTTCGGTCCACGGCCAGAGCCATGCCATATCGATGTGCGCGTTGCCCACGGCGCGAACGGTGAACTGCTTCATCCAGTCGTTAATGGGTTCCAGGTCGTGGCGCGCGGTCTCCATCGAGTGTGAGAACGCCGCGGTATCGCCGCGATCGAGCGCGGCGAAATCGAGCGCATGGACAGCGTTATCGAGCTGTCCGCGATGTTCGGCCTCGGCGTTCGGGAATCCAGAGAGCACATTGGCGGCGGAGAGGATTTCGTCGTGCAGCACGCCGGGGTCGGGCTGGCCGGGATAATCGACCAGCAACTGGCCGCCCTGAAAACGGCCGCTCTCAGCGTGGAAGGGGACCTTGACGGCGATCAGATACTTCTCTCCGGGAGTGGCCCGTTCGGTGACGGGTATCGGATCGAGCGCGCGTCCTTCGCCCTGCGCCACCAGGCCGCCATTGAGGAAGACGCGGCCATCGTTGGAGAAGCGGACTTGCAGGCGAACGCGCGCACCGCGCAGATCGTGCCCGCCGGCTTTTTCGGGGATCACGAGCACGGTGCGATACCAGGCGATGTCAGATTCGCCGCCGCCGGCACCGCGCGCACCGCGGCCGCCGCGGCCGCCTGCCAGTGTCACCGCCGTCCAGGTGGAATCGTCGAGCGCCGGGTCTTCGCCATGCGGCATATCGGCATGGGATCGCCACTGCGTCAGGGGCAGGGAAGTCATGGCTTCCAGGCGGGTGAGTTCTGAAGAGAAAGCTTCGGGGCGTGGGCCTCTCGGCTGGGCCGCTAACAGGGCGGCAAACAGCAGGGTACAAAACAGGGGTCGCATGATGTTTCAGTTTACGCGACGCGGGCCCAAATGGCATCAGCTATTCTGAGTCGCTACTTCGTCGTGCTGCGCACACGGTCGCCGATCTTCACGGGAGTGGAACTGGTGTAGGTGGCTGCCGCGGAGCCGCTGTCGACATCGGTGACAACGGCATCCCCCAGCTTTTCGTCGCCCCATCGCAGTATCCGGCCCGAGTCGGGGTCGCGGATCGGTCTGCCGGGCCGCCAGACTTCCGATGATCGCCGGTCTTCATGCCGCCGGCGGAGCCCACGTTGATGACGATGCGGGAAGCAGTGACGTCGGCAACCGCGCCATCCACCGTGTCCCTGATGCCCTCTTTCACGCCTTTGCGGTTGGCCACTCCCGAGCCATCCGCTACCGCCAGAATCTCGGCCGTCACGGGACTCACGATGCGAGCGGTGAGTTCGACATCGGCGGTGATTTCGTGGGTAGTCTTACTCGAATCGCCCACCCGAAATCCACCGAAAGAGTGGGCGCGTCCTGCGGTGCGATCGGCGTGGTCGTCGCGTATCGCGCTGCCGACAAGGATGGCGTCGACCCCCAGAATCCGGCCTACGAGGGCGGCCGTGGTGGGGTCTACCCGGTCGCCGTTGCTGAAGTTCTGTTCGTCGAGAAGCCGCTTCAGTTCCTTGCGTTCGATGACGGTGCAATTGCCATCGCGAACCAATTTGGTGATCGGAAGGTCGGCAATGGTCTGGCCGACGTCGCCAGCGCCGATGCCGGCCGCCCATGGGTTCCTGGAGGTCACGGCGGGGGCGGGAGGATTGTCGAAGTCAAAAACTGCAACCCTCCATTTCGCATTTGTGCGGCCGCATACAATGTGGCCGTCGTGGCGATCAATGGAGGGACTCGAAATCGCATTATTCCGTCGTGACACAGGCGGCAGTTTTGGGTCCATGGCGCGATGTTCGAATACGGCGGCGGGACAACCCGACAATTCACAACCAGCCTGTTTTATGCACAGCTTTGCCACATCGCGAGGACGCTAAATGCATGGGCTCACACGATTAGTTTCCTGTTGAAAAGAGCGGTGAGTGGGGAATTCCTGCTGGCTATCGGGGCGGGGGCGCGCTACAAAGGGATAGTCCTTTAGGCGAGCTGCGCAGCCGGGCCGGTAAATCTCGGGGGAGGTAACCGACCCGGTTGCGCAGGCCTGCGGGATGCCGCTACTTCACGGCCGCGGCAGCGTATACTGGCGAGAGCCAGCCGTGCCGGTCGGGCCGCGTTCCGTTGATCACTCCGAAAAATTCCGTTTGCAACTTCTCGGTGACCGGCCCGCGATGTCCCTTGCCGATGGTGATGCGGTCGATGGAGCGGATGGGCGTGATCTCAGCAGCGGTGCCAGAGAAGAAAACTTCGTCGGCGATGTAGAGCATCTCGCGCGGCACAATGGTTTCGATCACCGGAATTCCGATCTCTTTCGCAAGCGCCAGGATGGCGTCGCGGGTGATGCCGGGAAGCACCGACGCGCCCAACGGCGGGGTGTGGATCTTGCCGTCGCGGACCAAGAAGATGTTTTCGCCCGAGCCTTCGCTTACGTAGCCCGCGGTATCGAGCGCGATGCCTTCCACGTAGCCGTTGGCGACGGCCTCCATTTTGATCAACTGCGAGTTCATGTAATTGGCGGCGGCCTTCGACATGGCGGGCAGGGTATTGGGCGCCATGCGGGTCCAACTGGAAACGCACACATCCACACCCTCGGCGAGCGCTTCTTCTCCCAGGTACTTGCCCCATTCCCAGCAGGCAATGTAGACCTCGATGGGGTTCTTCTGGCCATTGACGCCCACGTCGCCGTAGCCGCGAAGCACCATCGGCTTCACGTAGCAAGCGCCCATCTTATTGAGGCGCAGAAGCTCAACCGCCGCATCCGCCAACTGCTCGCCCGAGTAAGGAAGGTCCATGCGATAAATCTTGGCTGAATCGTGCAGGCGGCGAAGATGTTCCTTTACGCGGAAAAGTGCCGGCCCGGCAGCGGTTTCGTAGCAGCGAATCCCCTCGAACACGGCGCTGCCGTAACTGACGACATGAGAAAGGACATGAACTTTGGCGTCCTCCCAGCGGATGAACTGGCCGTTGTGCCAGATTTTTTCGGTAGGCGTCAACATGGACTGATTATAACGTGACGCTGTGGCTGATTATGCCGGCCGGCCCGTCCCCTTACGCCTTCACGAACGTCGTCAGGCCGCGGCGCGCGCGTTCGCGAAGCTGGCAGTTGCGCAGTTCTTCGGAAATCGCTTGCAGGTTGGGAATTCCGTAGATGTAAAACTTGGAAAGTTCGGCGTCCGACGAGTAGACGTGCAGCGCCGATTGTCCCAACAGCCGCATACCCAGCGGTTTGCGGTATTCGAAATGGTCGATGCGGAAAAGCTCCAGGCTCTCCTGGACTTTGGAGAGCAGGCCGCTCTCCAGTTTGATGCGCTGTGTGGTGATTTCGAAATGGATGCTGTGGCTCTTGGCGTAATACCGCAGGCACACGATGCCGCACAGCGCGACGAATCCCAGGGCCACGTAAGGAATACCGGCGCCCAGGTAGATCGCCGCTACGGCCGCCACTACCAGCACCGCAAACGGCAGCACCTGGCCCACACTATACATCATCGCCGGATGGCCGGCGAACAGATCCGTTTCGGTTTCGGCCTGTTTGGTAGCTATATAGGTCGAGAGATCGGTATTGCAGAAGCGGCACTTCAACGCCACCGCTTTGATGGTCTCTCCACAAACCGGGCAGGGCTTCGTATCGACGTCCATGATCTCTCCTCCGGCCCGCCTGCGGCGGATTGTTGTGCAGCTCCGCACGCCCGGCAGTTCTTGCGCTATTGTACCTCGCCGGAATTATTTCTTGATCGGAGTCAGCTTCGGCAGCGGCTTGGCGATCACCTTCTCCAGTTCCTTCTCCATACCCGTGAGCGAAGCGCGTTCCTCCTCGTAGATCTCATTAGGAGGGTCGAGGATCTTGATGGCGCGCTTGTAGATGGGAATGGCCTCGGCCATCACGCCTTCGTCAATGCGCTGCGACGCCTCCACCGAGAGCCCTTCGGCCAGCAGATACGCGCGGATGGCGTTGGCGCGCGTGGAGGCCTGGCGGGACTGCTCCCACTTCTTTTGTTCCACGTAGAAGACTGCCAGTTTGTCGAGCGTGGCAGCCACCATGGAATGCTTGTCGGTGCCCAAGGTCGCGATCCACGTTTCCAGAAGACGTTGGTAAACCGGTTCGGCCTCGTCGTATTTTTTCTGGCCGAAGAGCGCGTAGGCGAGGCCGTCGAGCGTAGCGATCAGGTCGGCGTCCATCTTGCCGTACATGGTTTCGCGGACCACCAGCGCGTGCCGGTATATTTCTTCCGCACTCTGGTATTGCCGCAGCGACACCTGGATGCCGCCCAGGCGATCGAGATCGTACAGCAGCGAGGGATCGAGCGGCCCGAACAGTTTGGTGCGGATCTCCAGCGCGGTTTGGATCGACGTGATGGCGTCCACGGGCTTTTTCAGCTCCATCTGGATTTGGGCGATCCGGCTGAAGTCGTCGGCCACCGGAACGCAGTTCATGGCTTCCTGGGGAGACGCGCCGGCTTTGATTCTGGGGTCCATATGCAGGCGGACCACACGGTTCATGGTCCACAACGCGCGGTCGTAGTCCTTCAGGCTGCGGGCGAAGCCCACGGAGAGCAGCACGTCGTCGGGTATTTTAGGATCGTCCGGGCCGAGCACCTGTTCACGCCAGGAGATGGCAAGCTGCAGGAAATTCTCGGCGTCGGCATATTCGCCCACGGCCGCGCGTACCGTGGTGAGGCGTTTGAGCACGTCGTAGCGTTGCGGATCTTCGCGCGGCAGTTGCTGTGCCAAGTCCCAGGCCTGCAGCAGCGCTTGGCGCGCGCCTTCGTAGTCGGCGTGCAGGTAGAGGCCCTGCGACGTTTTTTCAAGGTCTGGAATGGTGGGCGCCGGTTTGTCGTCCTGCGCCAGGCAACAGCCGGCGGCTAGAAGCGCGATCCCAAGAATTCGAAGCATATGAGCATTTAGTACTAATTCGTTAGAGTTGTCAAGCGGATTGCGTTTTCACCTTGGGGAACTATTTAGGCGGCTGCGGGAATCTCATATATCCTTGGAATCGCGATGAGAATCCCCGGTGTGTTGCTGCTCTGTGGCCTCGCGCTGCCCCTGGCGGCGGATGAGGGCATGTGGCTCTTCAATCAGTTCCCCAAAGAGCAGGTAAAGAAAAGCTACAACTTCGATGTCACGGACCAGTTTCTCGCCAATCTGCGGCTGGCCTCTTTGAAGATCGGTTCGAACGGTGGCGCGCTGGTCTCGCCGAACGGCCTGATTCTCACCGACCGTTCGACGGTGGCAGATTGCGCCGCCAAATTCGCCGCCGAGGGATTTTATGCAGCGTCGCAAACCGAAGAATTGCGGTGCCCGGGGATTGAAGCGAGCGTGCTGGTGGGAATGGAAGACGTCACTTCGCAGGTGAAAGAGGCGGCGCCGGCCAGGGAGCCCGCGAAGAACCTGAAGGCCGCCGCCGAAAAGACCAATGAGGCCATGCAGAAACGCAACGCCGCCATGGCGCGTCTGGAACAGGACTGCGTCCGAAAGACGGGCGATACCTGCACGGTGGTGAAGCTCTCCTCCGGTGAACGCTACGACCTCTATCGCTACCAGACCTTCACGGATTTGCGCCTGGTGTTCGCGCCGGAACTCGCGCTCGCCAACTTCGGCGGCGACAAGGCGATCTTCACCTTCCAGCGCTACCAACTCGATATGGCGTTCCTGCGCGCCTACCGCGAGGGCAAGCCGGCCGCCACCCCGCACTACCTGAAATGGAGCTCCGATCCGGTGGCCGATTCCGAATTGCTCTTCGTCTCCGGCAGTCCCGCTCCCACCGCGCGCCTGGATACCAGTGCGCAGCTCATCTTCTATCGCGACACCTTGCTGCCGCTCGCCGATAAGCGCCTGGCCGACCGCATCAAAAGCCTGAGCGCCCTGGTTCCCAAAGGCGAGCCGCAGCGCCGCATAGCCGAACAGGTCTTCTCCTCGCTCGGCATGGCGTATAAGTACGATTCCGGCCTGCTCATCGGGCTCAGTGATGAGCGTCTGCTGATTCGCAAGGCGAGCTTCGAAAAGCGCCTGCGCAACGCCGTGGAGCACGACCCGAAACTGGGAGCGGAAGCCGCCAAAATGTGGGACGACGTGGCGGCAGCGTATAAGAACTGGACGCCGTTCGAGAGGCAATACCAGATTCTGGAGGATCCCGCGGCGCAGGGGTCGGCGCTGTTTCGCATCGCGAGACAGGTGGTCCGGCTGAGCGAGGAGCGCGCCAAACCGAGCGAGCAGCGTCTGCCGGAATATCGCGATTCCGAGATGGCCGCGGCGGAAGCGGCGCTGTATGCGCCAGGGCAAATCGATGAAGCGGTGGAGATCGATCTCCTCGCGACTTATCTCGGCGAACTCAAGGGGCTAGGCGGCGAGGCGCCGGTCAAGGCCGTGCTCGGCTCGAAGCCGCCGAAGCAGGCGGCCGAAGAGTACGTGCGCTCCAGCAAGCTGGCCGACATTGCGGAGCGCAAGCGTCTGGCACAGAGCCATGCGGCGGTGGAGGCATCCACCGACGGCATGATTCGCCTCGCGCGCCTGCTCGACGAGCCTGCGCGCAAGCTGCTCAAGAAACGCCAGGAGACGATCGACTCACTAGCGGCGAGCGCCGCCGAGCGCATCGCGCAGTATCGCTTCCGCCTCTTCGGCCCGGCCGATTATCCCGACGCCACTTCCACGCCGCGGGTGAGCTACGGGGCGATCAAGCCGTATCGCGATCGCACCGAAGCGGCGGTATTGTCGGCCACCACTTTCGGCGGGCTGTTCCATCTGGCCGGCGACGGGGCGGCTTACAAACTGCCCGAGCGATGGATGGCGGCCAAGCCCGATCTCGACATGGTTGTGCCCTACGATTTCGTGAGCACCTGCGATACCTCGGCGGGCAGTTCCGGCAGCCCTACCGTAAATCGCAAGGGCGAACTGGTGGGCATGGTGTTCGACGCCAACCTGGAGGCGCTCCCCTCGACGTATATGTACACCGATGAGGTAGCGCGCGCCGTGCACGTTTCCACGCAGGGCATGGTGGAAGCGCTGCGCAAAGTTTATAAGACGGCGGCGCTGCTGAAGGAGTTGGGCGTGGCGCCGGAAACGGCATCGCGGCCGTAAGATTGTTTGCGGAGGCTTCCCAGGCCGGGGCCGCCTTCCGGCAATCGCGTATCGCGTTGCGGCCGACATGGAGGCCGAATCGCCGCACGATGGAGCCTCCAGCCGGGGCGAATCCGTTTCGATGTCCTTGATTTCTTCTATTTTTCGAAGACCGACCGCCGCCAGTAATGGCGCAGCAGGGTGAGGCGCGCCATCAACGACCGCTTGCCTTTAAGCGAGAAAAACTGCGGGCCGTTCGAGAGCAGCGCCGCCACCCGTTTGGAGTCGGCAAAAGGAGCGCGATCGTAGGTGTCGGGAGGCATAGCGGCTTTCTCATGCGCGCCGCGCTGCATGGGGTTCTCCAACAGGAAGTAGAAGTACAGCGTCTCAAGCGAAACGCCGCCCTGCTTGATTTCCTTTTCCCACAGGCGGTGCACCTCCTCCAGGAAATTGCGGTCGAGGAGTCGCGGCGTGGGAGCCACCTGCTCGCGCGGCGATCGATTGCTGAAGCGCGAATTCAGCAGCGCCTCGGCCTTGCCGCCGGCCGGAATGTCCGCCGCCTCCACCAGAAAGCGGTACCCGCCCTTCGCGGTGAAGAACTCGCCGGCAGCCAGCGGCCTGCCCAGGAAATCTTCGCCATCCAGCAGCAGGAACTGCCGCGAGAGGCCCGGGATGCGGAAGATCTGCCAGGGGAGAAGGTCGGCCGGTGCGGCGGTGTTGTGCGTCAGGTCCGCGGGCTTGATCGGCGTCAGCCGCGAATGCGTGCGCGCCAACCACTTCGGGGACCGCTCGCCGCTCACCACGTACACTTTGCGGATCCACGGCGCGTATCGTGCGAGCGAACGCAGCGGATAGCGTAGGTCGCTCTTGCCGTCCCAGGTGTAGACCGCGTCAATAGGCTCGCTCGATGGCGGTTTGACGGCGGTCACCGGAGTGGCTCGCTTCCTTTGATCATCCACGCCGATTGATGTTTGGTGAAGCCCACGCGCGGATAATACTCCACCGCGGCGGGCGCGGCCAGCAAAATCACGGTGGTGCTGGGGCCGCCCGCCTCTTGCGTGAGACGGATCAATTCGCGCCCGATGCCGGTCTTCTGATAAGAATCGCGCACGGCGAGATCGGACAAGTAGGTGGCGTACGCGAAATCGCTGAGCGAGCGCGATATACCCACCATCAGCTCGCCGTCCCAGGCGCTGATCACCAGGTTCGCATTGGCCAGCATGGCGGCCATGCGTTGACGGTTGTCCGATGGACGGCGCGCGCCCAGACTACACGATTTGTACAGTTCGATGACGGCATCGACATCGAGGTTATTGCCCGTGCGGTAGGAGATCACGATTTAGTCCTTGCGCTATTGTCGCGCAGGGTGGAGGCCGGCGGCAGCGGGGCCCGTTGCCGGAAGGATAAGATGAGGGCGTGAATCTTCCTGTGAACCCGCCGGTGTTGCCCATGCTGGCCAAGCGCGTGGCTGGATTGCCGGCCGAAGGCCAGTGGATCTTCGAACCGAAATGGGACGGCTTTCGTGCGCTGGTTTTCCGCGACGGCAGCGAACTGGAAATCCAAAGCCGCGATGAGAAGCCGCTGAACCGGTATTTCCCCGACGTGGTAGAGGCGCTCCAGGCGCAATTGCCGCCACGCGCCGTGCTGGATGGAGAGATCGTGATTGCGCGCGGGAGCGTGCTCGATTTCGACGCGTTGCAACTCCGGCTCCATCCGGCGGCATCGCGCGTCAAACTGCTGGCCAAGCAGACGCCGGCGTCGATCGTGTTCTTCGATCTGCTTTCGGACGGCGAACGGGATTTGCGCAGTGAGCCTTTCGCACGCCGCCGGGCGATGCTCGAAGACATCCTGCGGAACGCCGCGCCGCCGGTTTACATTACACCGGCCACCCAGGATCGCGCCACGGCCTCCGACTGGTTCCAGCGATTCGAAGGCGCAGGACTGGACGGCGTGATGGCCAAACCGGCGATGGGAACCTATGAGCCGGACAAGCGCGTGATGTTCAAAGTGAAGCACGAGCGTGAGTGCGACTGCGTCGTGGCGGGGTTTCGCTGGTACAAGGGGGCGGAGAATCAGGCGCTCGGGTCGTTGCTGCTCGGGCTTTATGACCATACCGGCCGGCTGCAGCACGTGGGCGTGTGCGCTAGTTTTACGGCGGAGAAGCGCAAGGAACTGCTTCAGCTGCTGGAGCCTTATCGCGCGAACGCTCTGACCGATCATCCGTGGAAGGAGTGGGTGGACCATCTGACAGCAGACGGAGATACGGGAGGCCGCGTACCCGGCGGGCAGAGCCGCTGGAGCCGCGGCAAGGATCTTTCCTGGGAGCCGCTGAAACCGGAACTGGTGGTGGAAGTGACCTACGAGCACATGCAGGGCTCGCGCTTTCGCCACATGGCGCATTTCCGCCGGTGGCGAACCGATAAGCGGCCGCAAGACTGCACCTACGAACAGTTGGAAGTGGTGCCTCCGCACGAACTGGCCACCATTTTCGCGGTGGCCCGGTAGGCGGCTGTCGGGTGGCCTTGCAGGAGCCGCGCTGCGGCGCGTAGTTCGCGCGACTGCACGAACGAACACCTGGAAGTAGTGGCGCCGCACGAACTGGCCACCACCTTCGCGGCGGCCCGGTAGGCGGCTGTCAGGTGGCCTTGCGGCAACCTTGTGCGGCGCGCAGTTCGCGCGACAGCACGAATGAACACCTGGAAGTAGTGGCGCCGCACGAACTGGCCATCATCTTCGCGGCGGCCCGGTAGGCGGCTGTCAGGTGGCCTTGCGGGAGCCGCGCGCGGCGCGTAGTTCGCGCCACTGCCGGGTGGGATCGTCATCGGGATCGGGCGTTTCCTGGGCGGGCCGGGTGTCTTCGGGCACGTGGCGCAGGTTCACGCGAATACGTGTCCAGGTGGAGGAGCGGCCGCGCATCGAATCGACGAGAACATCGTCCACCGCGAGATGCGTGGCGGCGGCCGGGTACCTGGCCTTCCAGCGTTCCAGGCCGGCGAGGGCAGCTTCGCGATCGGGTGAGTTGGCGATGGTGAGGAGAGGCATCTTGACGCGCGGCTTGGCAGCCGACCGGGCGCGCGAGGGCGCCACTCGCGGCGCTTCTCCTTCGGTGCGGCGAAAGTGTGGCGGCCAGGGGGCATCGGCGAGACCCTCGGCTTCATCCTTGTCGGCGAGATCGAGGAGCGCTTCGAGCGAACCAGGGTGTTGGTCCATGGCGGCATGCGGATTGCCGCTCGTCTCGAAACGCTTGGGGACGGTGAAGATGGTAAAGTCGGCGGGGTCGCAATCGGGGACTTCCTGCCAATCGAGCGGCGTGGAAACGCGAGCGTCGGGCAGGGGGCGGACGGAGTAGGCCGAGCAGGTGGTGCGGTCCTTGGCGTTCTGGTTGTAGTCGAGGAACACGCCGTGCCGCTCCTCTTTCCACCACTTGGAACTGGCGATGTCGGGCCGGCGGCGTTCGATGGCGCGCGAGAGGGCGACTGCGGCGCGGCGCACTTCGGCAAAGGTCCACCGCGGCTCGATGCGGACGTTGATATGCATGCCGCGCGAGCCGCTGGTCTTTGGCCAGCCGCGCAGACCCAGGTCGGCAAGCAGCGCTTTGACTTCGAGCGCCACCGCGCGGACGTGTTCCCAGGGCACGCCCGGACCGGGGTCGAGATCGACGCGGAGTTCGTCGGGGTGATCGAGGTCGCGCGAACGGACGGGGTGCGGATGGAGTTCGATGCAGCCCAGGTTCGCGATCCAGGCGAGGCCGGCGGCATCGTCCACCACCACCTCTTCCGCCGTACGGCCTGAGGGGAACGACAGGGTCACAGTACGGAGCCAGTCGGGGCGCTCTTTCGGCGCGCGTTTCTGATAGAACGCTTCCCCTTCGGCGCCGTCGACGAAACGCTTGAGCACCACCGGGCGATCGGCGATGCCGGCCAGAGCTCCGGGCGCGACCGACAGGTAATAACGCACCAGGTCGAGTTTTGAGACCTTGGCCTCCCGGGAGAAGTAGAGCTTATCCGGGTGGGTAATGCGGATCTCTCGCCCGTCGACCGTCAGGATTTCGAGCGCGTCCGGTGTCTTCACAAAACTCAGGCTACCTCATCGGCGGGACGACAGGCCACAAGGCCGTCATGAGAACTTTGAAAGTTTCAGCGGTCGCCAGCGGCATGGGAATCCTCGCGTGGCTGACCGGACTCACGGGATTGATCCGGCTTGCTCATCGGCAAGTCGCCGGCGTGCTTCTCACAGTGGCAGCGTGAATCGTTCTGTTCGCGCTCTGGCCAAAGCCATAGCGTGGCCTTCCTCCGCACTTACTTCTTTCCGGCCGCCGAGCCCTTGGGCGGGGGTGGCGGCGGGGGATCGTCATGCGCCACCCATGAGGTTCGAGTTGTGATCTCTTCGGGTTCCGGCTTCAAATCGATCACGATCGGCACCTCTTCCTCAGGAGCCGAGAGATAGGCTGCAAGCGCACTGGAATAACCCGGCAAGGAATCGAGTTCCATCAGTTTGAAGAGTTTGACCGCGCCATCTCCGATCCCCGCCACCGCTCCGCTGACTCCGGATGCCACCAGGGCGACCGCGATTCTGTCGGCATTGGAACTGATCAAATACATTTTCCCCAATGTGGAGGCGCGCTGGTACCGCTCATTCAGGTCTCCCAGAATGACTTCGTCCACGGTTTGGGCCACCTTGGGAGCGATCGTAAACGTGTTCAGTACATCCCCGATCATCAGCCCCACTCCGAACGCCTCGCCCACCGGACCCAAGTCCGCCAGCACTTCCTCGCCGGCCTCTTCGGCCACGAACTTAGCGCCTTGCTTTTCGGCCAACTCTTCCATCTTTTTCTTCGCCAGCTTCAGCAGAATCTTTTTGAAAGCGATTTCGGCGCCGACTTTCTTGAGGTCGGGCGCGAAGGTTACTTTGAACTCGATCTGGCCGGTGGTGGTAATCGGACCCGTCTTGATGGGGATGGAAAGCGGAGCGATCTTAAACTCCAGGTTCAGAAGCTTCGGGGCTGCATCCTCGCTTATTTTGCAGAAAATCAGCTTCCCCGTTCCCGGGGCCTTGAAGTGGGAAGTTTCGATTGTAAATCCAAAAGCGGCTGCGACTGTAAACTCCGCTCCCGAAGCTGCCCATTCCAGGGTGGCGGACATTTGGGAAATCTTGGCGCCATCGAACAGATCGCGATCCTTAATGTCGGTGTAAGAAAGCCCCGCCTTGACGCCCCCCTCCCTGCCGCCCGACTTGTCTTTGGAAGTGTATTGCGCACTCATCCGGCCAGGAAGAGCTGAAGATCCGCCGACCGATGGGGAAACCTTGACGCTGACCGAGATTTTGAGCTCCCCATATTTCGTTTGGACGGCCGGAAACTCTTTGGTCTTGACCTCGATTTCGTAGCCTGCCCGAAACGGCGCGCCGTCGTCCTTAGCGGGCGCGGGCGCATTATTCGCTCCCGTTTTCTTGGCTGCCTCCAGCAGTTGATCCTGGGCTTGCTGAAGACGGGCTACCTGTTCGGGACTGGCGCCCTTTTTCGCCGCTTCATCGCCGTCGTATACGGCATCCAACGCAAGTTTGATCGCGGGATCCACCCCGATCAGCCACTGGTCCATCTCAGCCCTGCTAGACACAAGTCCTCCTTCCGTCTTCCGGTGTTTCCACCGTCGGATGCTGTCGGTTCGCACCCGCCGTTGCCAATTCGGATTCGGCGGCGCTTAGAATTCGGACGGCAGACCCCGTTGCCCGAAGGTCAGACCATTAACTGTTCGGCTTTGGTCAGACTCTCCATGAGGCTCGCCTGGAGATTGGTTTTCACACCGAAGGGATTTTGATCGATGTGCGCAATCAATCGCTCCGATTTTACAATGTGCTTGAATTCCTCTACGATGGCCCTGGTCTTCTTGATTTCAGCTTCGTGAGCCGGTCCACTGACGCTGGCAGCGGCCTTCAGGGAGTTAGTGAGGCGGTGATCGAGTTTGGCAAGCGTTGCGTCGATCTTCAGCATCGACTTGTCGATCTCTTTGAGCAGATCCGGACCGTGGGCCGAATAATGCGACTTCACGGCGCGCACCAGTTCCTTCACGCGGCCATCCACCATAGTCTTGGTGCCATCCCAGTGCAGCGCCGCCTGCGTCAGTTTCGGATGCTGCGGGATGTTTGCCGCGGGGGCCGCGGCGGCGGGGTGCGGGGCGACGGGAGGCGCAGGATGCGCCGGTTCGGCGGCGTGCGCCGCGCCAGGCTGATGCTCATTGTCATCGCCCCCGGCGGAGAGCAAAACTTCTCTGCCGAATATGTCCTTGAAGATGGCCGCGTGCGACTTGACCAGCGCCGGTTCCAACTTACGCTCGTGAACAACCAGTTCGATCTTTCCCTTTTCGAGCGAACAGAAACCGCTTGCCAGCAGCTTCTTGGCCCCTTTCAGATGCTGTAACAAGGGCGTGATTACATTTTTCGGTCCCACTGCCAGAAAGAGCTTATGGGGATGCTCTTTACCTGACGATTCCGGCAAATGGACGTCCGCGAACGCACAGAAGGGAGTTTTCTCCTTAATCATGGGGGCCATAGCCCTGCAGGCTTTCTTATACGCCTCATGTGTGGCCACGTCGTTGGATTTGAGTGACAGCATACCCTCGCCTTTCGGTGCCGATGGCGGGCTGCTACATCGGCACGTGTCGCAAGTAGAATACGGAAATCGGAGTCTGTACGCAAGAGAGAAACACGGCGGGCAGTACCGCATTTCGCGAAGCGGGTCTCAGAAGCCGGTGAAGTTGCGATTTATTCCAGGAACAGCACGGTCGCCCTACTCCACCGTGACGTGCGTTCCTTTATGCTCTGTCTGCTTGGAAAGGTGCGCGATGCGTTCGTCGAGCAGGCTGCGCATCCCCTTCAAAAATTCGATGCGCGAATTGCGGAAGTGCTCCATCGTATCGCCTCCCAGGCAGCGTTCGAGCAGCGGTATCGCGGTCTCGCACAGGAAACAACCCTGAGCCTTTTCGGCGGTGTTTCCCTCGGGTTTCTCGTCCATATCAGACCTCCTTCATTTCCACGGTCAGAACTTTGTTGTCCAGTTTCGCGCGCACCGGCGACAGACTCGTCATGGAAGCCGGCAGACCGACGTGCCGCCGCAGCGTTCCAATTTCCACCACCAGTTCGTCGCCCTTCTTGAAGAGTCCCACCTCGCCCTTTTGGGCGAAGGGCAGTCGCAGGCGGACTTCATAGTGTCCGTCCCGTTTCGTGAACGTGTAGGGCGCCTCGGTGAGCGTCACCGCCGCGGGATCCTCGTCGCCGGCATACAGTGTGCGGGCCAGTTCTTCCAGCCGTTCGCGCCCTAACACCTCATGCGTAAACAGCGGCACCCGCTTTACCGGCACGGGCGTGAAGTAGGCATCGATCTCTTCCAGGATGTGCGCCTGCGACGCATGCCACGCCGCGAAATAGGCGTCCGTCACGGTGGATGGCAGAATGCGGTTGACGATCACGGTATCCACCGCCAGGCCATGCAGGGTGAAGTACACGAAGGCGCGCTGCGTCTCGCGCAGGACCATGCGTTCCGGATTGGTCACCAGGCGCACGCTGGTAATGCGCGGATCTTCCAGCAGGGTATCGATGCCCGCCAGTTTGCCGAACAGTTCCTGAATGTTGGCGAAGTAATTGTCGCCCGGCAGTTCCAACGGCGACACACGATTGGCGATGGGCCGCACCGCTTTCAGGAAGCCGCGCTGGAACGGAAAGATGTGCTTCATGTACCAATCGAGCGTGGCCGGCATGCTGACGAATCGCATGGATTCCGCGGTAGGCGCGCAATCCAGCACGATGACGTCATACCGCCCTTCGCGGCGGAACTGATTGACATACATCATGGCGCTCAGTTCTTCCATGCCGGGCAGGATGGCGAGTTCCTCGGCCTCTACGTCGCTCACGCCGGTAGTGCGCAGCACGGAGACCACGTAGGAGGAAATCTCCCGCCAGTGGCGCTTGATTTCCTGCTGGATGTTGACCTCATGGATCGCCAGCCGGTCGTTCACGGAGTAAGGGTCGCTGGTCTTCCCGTGGAAGAGAGCGGTTTCCAGGTCGAAGGAGTCGCCCAGGCTGTGGGCGGGGTCGACACTCATGACCAGGGTGCGGTAGCCCAGACGGGAAAGCTGCAGGCCGGTGGCGGCCGCCAGGCTGGTCTTTCCTACGCCTCCTTTACCGCTGAAAAGCAGGATGCGCACAATTCGATTCTACTCCCCAGCCTAAAGACGCCGGAGCAAAGTGCCGATTAGTAGGGCATGTTCGAATGGAATCCCGAATATAGCGTGAAGATTGCCAGCATCGACGGCCAGCACCAGAATCTCTTTCGCACGGCGGAGGAGTTGCATTCCGCCATGTGTTCCGGCCAGGGAAAGGCTGTCCTGGCCAAGATTCTGGATCGCCTGGTGCAATATACCAAGGTGCATTTTGCCCATGAAGAACGCCTCATGAGTATCCATGGCTATCCGGACCTGGCTGCGCACGTGTCCCAACATCGCGCCCTCACCAAACAGGTGATGGCGTTTCAACAGGAATTCGAGAGCGGCAAAGCTCTCATGACCGTTCAGGTGTTACAGTTCCTAAAGGACTGGCTCCGCCATCACATCGCCGAGTCGGACCATAAATACGCGCCGTTTCTGAAGGAAAAAGCGGTCGCCTAAGCGCACGGCAGAGGTACGGTACATTACCCGGGTGGTAAGGTTGGAGCAGGCCGCTTCGCCCGATAGACATGGCGCCGCCGCGGCTTGGCGGAGGAGAAGCTTGGTAGTACTTGGGATCGATATCGGCGGTACGCAGATTAAAGCGGGCATGGTCGATGAACTGGGTGCGATTCTAGCGTCCCGCACAGTCGAGACTCCGCCGGATTTGGAAGGTTTCGTGCCCTCGCTGCACGGCGCTATTCGCTGGCTACTGGAAGCCACCAGTTTGCCCGCGGGCGTGGGCGTTGGCTGTAAAGGCATCATCAATCCGGATAGCACGCTGGTGGAAGCGCTGCACGGCTCACTGCACTACCTGGAAGGTCTGCGCCTGAGCGACCTGGTTGGGCTGCCGATCGAAGTGCCGGTATTCGCCGATAACGACGCGCGCGTCGCCCTCGCCGGCGAAATGGTGTGGGGCGCCGCGAAAGGCTGCGAGAACGTGGTGATGCTCACGCTGGGGGCAGGGGTGGGCGGGGCCGTGATCTCCAACGGACAACTCCTGCGGGGCCACACCGGCATGGCGGGAAACCTGGGCCATCTTACCGTGGATCCGGATGGCGCACCCTGTTCCTGCGGCAATCGAGGCTGCCTGGAAACCATCTTTTCGGCGCGCGCCATCGAGGGCGAAGTCTGGTCGGCGGTGCATCGCGGCTGCCCTTCGGCTCTTACCCGCCTGTTCCGCGAACAGCCGCAACTGGCCACCTGCCGCACTATCTTTCAGGCGGCAAGCGAAGGCGACGACCTGGCGCAATCCATCGTGGGCAAAGCCATCCACGTGCTGGCGGCGGGCATCGCCGGGCTGCTGCACATTTTCGACCCTGAGGTGATCATTCTGGGAGGCCAGGTTGTGGACGCGGGGGCCGACTTGCTCAGTCCTCTGACTGAGGAGATTTGGGCACGATCGCGCAATCTACTGGGGCGCGAGGTGCCGATTCTGGAGCAGGAAGTGCCGGACCGGTCGGGCATTGTCAGCGCCGCCGGCCTGGTGATGGCGCCGCGCGGCTGACACGTAGACCGGCTATTCGTAGCGCAGCGCTTCGGTGGGATTGAGATGCGCCGCGCGGTTGGCCGGCAGAATCCCGAACACCAGCCCAACCAGGCACGACACGCCGAAGGCCACGCCCACCGCCACCCAACTAATGGGAATGCGGATATCGGTAAATATGCCCACGCTCAACGGGATCGCCAGGCCCACCAGAATTCCGATCAGGCCGCCTGAGAGGCTCACCATCATCGCCTCCGTGAGGAACTGGAGCAGGATGAATTTGGCGGAAGCGCCCACCGCCAGCCGTACGCCGATCTCGCGCGTCCGTTCGGTCACGGTTACCAGCATGATATTCATGATGCCGATACCTGAAATCACCAGCGTGATGCCCGAAACCAGTACCAGAACCATCGAAAGAATCAGCGAGATATTTTTCGCCGCATTGAGAATGGCGGTAAGCGTGTCGACCCGGTAGGTCGCTCCGGGACGATGGCGCGCCGACAGAATCTCCTGCACACGCGTGGCGGTCCGCTCCACCTCGGGCGCCGAACGTACCTGCACATAAAGCGGATCGATGCGCTCCACCGGCGTGAAATATCGCAGCACGGTGATGGGAATGACTACAGTGTCGCGGTCCACTTCCGATTGCCCGAACGTTTCCACGCGCTCATGGAACGTTCCGATGACGGTAAATTGCAGGCCGTAGAGCCGGGTCATCTGCCCAAGGGCGGCCGCTGAACTGCCATACATCCGCTCCGCCAGGTGGTCCGTCATCAGGGCGACCTTTTCGCGGCGGCTGACGTCGCCCGCGTCGAGGAAGCGGCCGGTGCCGATCACCAGATTGCGGACCGACGCGTAATACTCGTCAGTGCCGTTGATCTTGACGTCCTGAAGCTTGCCGCCGATCAGAATCTGGTCGTAATTCGACATCACCGCGGTGGCCGCCGTAATCTCGGCGCTGAGTTCGCTGCGGACTGCGGCGACATCGGCCAGCTTGACGTAATCGGCGTCGGCGGTGGCGCGCGAGGGTCCGCCGGTGGCGTAATAGGCGAAGATGATATTCGAACCCACTCCCTCCACCTGTTCCAGGATGTAATCGCGGCTGGTGAGGGAGATGGTCACCACCAGGATGACCGACGCGGTGCCGATCACCATGCCGAGGCCGGTGAGCAGGGAACGAACCGGATTGGCGCGCAACGCCTCCGCACTGAAGCGTAGTGACTCGCTGAGGAACATGCGCCGGCTATCCGCCCTGTGCCTGACGGAGCAGCTTGGCAGCTTGCGACTTGGGCGGATCTTCGGGATCCAGATTCATATTCATGTAACGCTTTAATAATTCCTGCGCAAGTTCCAGATTGTGATGAGATTCAATGTAGATCGAAGCGCGCTCGAATACCAACCTGGGACTGTTAGGCGCCACCTGCTCAGCCCGCTGAAAATTCTGCTCGGCTTCCTGATACCGGCCCTGCTTGCTGAGAAAGCGCGCCAGTTCTATGATCTTGCCGGCCTGCTGTGGCGCCAGTTCCACGGCGCGCCGCAAGTGGGCTTCGGCGGTTCGCGATTCCTTACGCTTCTCGGCCAGCTTCGCCTCTGCGCCTTGCCCGTCCGCAGGACTGATCCGGCTGATGCGTTCGGCCAGATCCTGAGCTTTATCCAGGCCTCCGCCGAGGAAGCCGGGGGCCTCCAGGTAATACTCGAAGAGATCGCCCTGAGCGTCTATGTCGGCAGGGTTTAGCTGTACCGACTTCTCTAGAAACTGACGAGCTTTGGAAGCATACACCGGGGCCGTGAAAGGACCGGAAGTTTCGGCACGCCGTCCCCACGCCCGGCCTAGCCAGAGTGCGAAAACGGCGTTTGCCGGCTCCAGCGCGACGGCTTTCTCCAGCGACTCGGTGGCGTGCCTGTAATCCGCCTCCATGTAGTAATCGCGGCCCATGAGTTCATAGACCGCGCCGTCCTTCGGCTGGATCGACTGTAATACTTTCAATGATTGCTGGAAGTCGGTGGCATTATACAGCTTATGCGCTTCGGCGAGACGCTGGTCGGCCGCCGTGGCGAGGGCTGCCACCGCCAGCACTGCGGCCGAAATGCGGACACTGTGTTTCATGATCCTTATTCACTTGGATGGCCGCCAGGGGCAAAGTGTTGCTACTTCTTTGAGCCGGGGCCGGTAATTACGGGATAGGCCTGTTTGCGGGCGCGCGCCAGTTCCTCACGGATGAGAGGATTCTGCGGATATTCGCTGGCAAGGCCCGCCAGCAGAGACTCGGCATCCCCGGGGCGCTTCTCGCGCATGGCGATGACGGCGAGCAGCATGCGCGCGAACGGACCGTAATACTTCCCCTCTTTTGCGACCAGTTGCAATTCGTCGATGCCCTTCGTCTTACTGCCCTCCACGTTGTCCATGTGCACAAACCAGCGGAGAAAGAAAGGCAGGCTCCCCACGATATATTCGGCAGTGCCGAAGGTCATATAGGCGTCGACTACCGGCGGCTTCAGATCGAGCAGCTTCTTGGCCCAGATATGGCTCTTCTTCGCGAGAGCAAAGCTGCCGAAGCGGCGCTTCTCGATTAATGCAGCATAGTCAGTCACCAGACCGGTGGTCATGCAGAGCGCCAGCAAGGCGTCCGGATCGTCGGCATTTACGGCAAGGCGGGCGTTCGCCAACTTGTCGGATTCGGCGACGGTCTGGAAGAACTTGTTGCGAACGTTTGGGTCGGGAATCAGTTTGTGGCGGTCGACGACTTTATCGTCGTTGGTGAAAAAGTCGAGTTCGAGGATTCGAAGCCGGTCCAGCTCGGAAAACAAATACGCCGCGGCCTTGGTGGCCGGTAGGAGAGGCTGCTGGGGGTCGAGTTGCCGCTGGTGATCGAGAATTTCCTGCGCGCCGTTGAAATCGAAATTATACAGGTGATGGTAGGCTTGCTTGAGCGCTGCCTCGGTGTCGGGTTGGGCGCACCAAGCCGCTTGGGCCGTGAAAAGGATCGCCAAAATGCTGAGGTATCGTACTGAACAGTATATTGTTTTGGACGCAGGAAACGAGAATTTACCCACTTGAATTACTCGACGGCCCGGTTTACGCAAGGGTTACAACTGTTTCGCCGCGAAGGAGCAGTCGGGGGCCAGCGTACACTCGTCGCATAGCGGCCGGTTGTTGCGGCAAACAGCCTTTCCATGATAGCGCAGCAACAGGTGCGCGCGCGTGAGGTCGACCGAATCCCGTGGAATAAGGTCTGCGATGGCTTCCTGAACCGACCGGTAGGTGGCGCCGTAATTCTTCTGCGCGCGCCCGTAGCCGATTCGTTCCAGCACGCGGAGTCCGTTCGATTCGAGCGGCAGCCCTTCCGCCATGCCGCACAACATGAGGATTTTTTCGGCGCCGGGCTGGCCGATATTCGGGAACTGATGCAGCGCGCGTTTGGCCTTGTCGTACGGCAGCCCCAGAATCGAATCGAGATTGCCGTCGAATTGCGAGTTCGTGATGCGCGCGATTTCACGCCAGCGGAAGACACGCGTTTCCGGACGCATCCCGCCCATTTTGGCGAGTGGCAGCAGGACTTCCTGTGGGGCCTTCCAGATGGATTGCGCGTCCATGCCCACCTGCTGCCGGAGGCCTTCGAAGACGACCGCGCGGCGTGTATCCGGCAGCAGATAGCAGGCGTTCTCCCACATCACCAGTTCGAACGGTCCGCGCGCCGGCGGAAGCGCAGGTTCGCCGTGAGCTTTCTTGAGTCTGGCGACGAGCTTCCTGAATTCGAGCACGCAGAGATTATACAGCGATCCGCCCGGGACTCAATGCTTAACGTAGTTCTGAACGGCGGCGTCGATTGCCGGCATGGCGGCGGTGAGGTCTTCGAGATTCATGGCCGGCGTCGCTTTCACTTTGGCGCCGTAGGCCAGGAATGGCGGTTCGCTGAAGGCCGGCAATTGTGAACTCTCCGTCATATGAACGAACAGGTAGGCCGTGCGGCAGCCGTTCTCCGCCACAAAATAAGCCGCTTCCGGCCTGACCTGATAATGCGCGCGTTCGCGGCTTCGGTGGGCAGGGTCTGTTTGATCATCATGCGCATAGGCAGGCGCTCTCGTCGGGCGCTCGTTCTGTATACGAGCGCGGCCGCCCGATCGGAGTCAGCCCTTCGAATACTCCCTACTTGAAGATGCTCTTGGGAATCATGGCGTGGACGCCCTTGGTGCCGTCCACCGCCTGCGTGATGTTGAAGTCCACCGCCACGCTGCAGAGGGCGTAGGCGTCTTCGCGGGTCATGTGCTTCTCGGTCACCAGGAAGTCGATGGCCTCTTTCACGGCGATTACCAGCGCTTGATTGAGATCGCGGTCCGTCCCCATGGCGATCCAGTGAGTCGGCGTTTCAGCGCGCGGCCAGGTCAGCTTCATGTCCTTCCGGACGATGAATTGGAAGGTACCGATGAGCGAGGTCTCCATGGCCGTGATGTCCACTTCGCCGTTGCCCTGTCCGGCGTGGCCGTCGCCCACCTCGAACAACGCTCCGGGGGCAAAGACGGGAATGTAAAGCGTGGTGCCTTCCACCAGATCCTTATTATCGAGATTGCCCGCGTGTTGCCCCGGCGGCGCGCTGTCCACCTTTCCTTTGGAAGCCTCGGGCGCCACCCCCATGCTGCCGAAAAACGGATGCAGCGGGATCTCGATTCCAGGGGCGAATTCGGCGACGTTGCGCTTGAGGTCGAGCGGGATGAGGCGGCTCTTGCCCTTTTCGAACTCGCCATTGATGAGCACGCCGCGAGTGGGGCCGAAGCCGTTGTAGGCGTAGGGCGTGGCCAGCTTGATCTTTTGGATGCGAACCTCAAGGGTGTCGCCGGGCTCGGCGCCTTCGATGTAAATCGGACCGGTAAGGACGTGACCGCCGGGGCCTCGCTCTTCGCGCGGCGGCTGGTGCGCGTAAATATCTTTCCACTCCGGCTGAATATCCTCGTCCTTCACGCCCACGCGCGCCAACGCGGCGGGACTGCTGGTGCTCATGGTGAGGATCTCGACGCGGTCGCCCGATTTGATGCGCAGTACAGGTTTCGCGCCGGCCCAGTAATTGCCCCAAACCACGGTGGAAGGCGACGACGTGAGTTTATAGTCGGCAGCCTGCGCCGCGGCCAGGGCCGCTACAAAGAGAAGGATTGGCTTCATGGGTATTGAGCGATTCTATCGCATTGGGGCCGAATTCGAGGATGGATGTTCGCCGGGGGCGCGCCGTTGCGGTGCTAGAATCGATAACGATTCTAGCGGTCACCCACCTGTCGAGTGCCACATGAGCGAGCAAATATTCTCTACGAAAGGCCGGCAAGCGATGGGAGCGGTCTTGTGTCTCTCGGCGTGGTGTTTGACGGTGGGAGCGCAGACAGGTCTTTCACAAAGCGACCCGCTGCCGGCCTTCGATGTGGCTTCCGTGAAACCTGTGCCTGCCGCGCCGGGAAGCCGTCAACCCATCCTGCGAAAGTGCGAGAACGGCCGGCTGACGATGCACAACGTCAGCATGATGGACCTCATTTCGTGGGCTTTTGACCGGTTGCCTTGGGACATCGTCGTCCCGGGGTGGGCCGCCGAGGCCCCAGGCCAGCCTCTCTACGACATTGACGCGGAGGCGGAAAGTCCGGTGCCGGAGCCGCAGGTGAAACTCATGCTGCAAAGATTGCTGGCCGAGCGCTTCCAGTTCGCGGCGCATCGCGAGATGAGAGTGGGCGTCCATCGGGTACTCCGGGTGGCGAAGGGAGGCCCTCAATTGAAGGACGCCGCACCGGCCGTCGAACGCACACCTAAGGTGAGGAGCGACGGCGCCAATGCGCGCATCGTGTGCACGGGCGCCACCATCGCCGAGTTCCTGTTCTTTCTTGCCAGGACCGGTGTGGGCGGGCCGATCTACGACCGGACGGGGCTGACCGGGCGCTACGATTTTACGCTCGATTACCGGCCCTATATACAAGAATCCGACGCCGACCACCGCCTGAACGCTTTGTCGGCGGCGCGCATCGATGCCATGCGCGAACTGGGCCTGGAGGTGGTGGAGGTGAAGATGCCGGTCGACACATTGGTGGTGGACCGCGCCGCGAAGGTTCCCGTCGGGAACTGATTGCCCGGCGGAACAGCTCTCAAGGCGCCGCGGACGACAAAGCAAGGGCAGCCATGCGCATCTGCCACCGGACTGGTGGCGCAGCACTTTAGATCCGCACGGATCTCGGCGGCGCTAACCCATTCGATGCGGCGCCTCACCACGCAGGCCGGCATCGGGACGAAGCCGACCACCCGGGCGCCGGTTTCCGGCGGACTACTGTCCTTCGACAACTGACGGAACCAGTGTGCGAGTCGCTTCATACCGTTCGCCAGGGATGTCATCGCGGCGATGCCGATGAAATCGCACAAGAATCACGAAACAGCCACCGGCGAGCATCAGCCGGCTGGGACACCGATCGGTACGCCGCGTTTCTCTTCTGTACGATTCGCGGACCGTGCTGCGTCATTCGGGGTTTGCGCGGCGGCACTACGCGCTACACTCGGGGTGGAGGCGCTATGGCAGATCGTAATAATAGTCATGGAGACGTGCGGCCGCGGACCGCGGTGCTGACACGGGGCTTCGATCCCAGTCTCTCTTTCGGGTCGGCGAGACCCGCGGTGTTTCGCAGTTCCACCTATGTTTTCGCCAGCCCGGAAGCGGCGGAGCAGGCTTTCGCCATCACCACCGGCAAGGTGAAACCGGCGCCCGGCGAACGCGCCGACCTTATCTACTCGCGCTTCTCTCACCCGAATGCGGAAATTCTGGAAGACCAGATCGTGCCGCTGGAATCGGGCGCCACCGACGCCGCTGTCTTCAATACCGGGATGGCCGCCATCATGACGGCGTTCTTCGCGGTGGTGCGGCCGGCGACTTCCATTGTCTACACCACGCCGCTATACGGCGGCACCACCGGCCTGATTCACTTTCTCAAGCCGCTGGGCGTGGATGGGATCGCCGCGCCTTCGGGCGATGCCGACGCGCTTGACGCCGCCATTCGCGGTGCGCGCAATTGCAGCCTGGTGCTGCTCGAAACCCCGGCCAACCCCACGCTGATCATGACCGACATTGAGCGCGCCGCGGAATCGGCCGCGCGCCATCCCGATAAACCGGTGGTGATGGTCGACAACACTTTTCTCGGCCCGGCGTTTCAGCATCCCCTGATGTGGGGCGCCGACGTGTCCCTCTACTCCGGCACTAAATATCTTTCGGGATTCAGCGACATGCTGGCCGGTGTGGCGCTCACCCGCAGTTCCGACCTGATCCAGAAAATCCGCAGCCGCCGCAACATGTTCGGCAACATTCTGCAGCCCGACGAGTGCTGGACGCTGAATAGCCGCCTGCCCACCGTGGGGCTGCGTATGACGCGCCAGAGCAAGAACGCGCAGCGGCTGGCCGAAGCGCTCCATGGCAATCCACTACTGAGCAACGTGATCTACCCGACGCTCTTCCGCGACCCCGAGCAGAAGCGCATCTTCGAAAAGCAGTGCGCTTACCCCGGCGGAATCTTTTCGGTGGAGTTTAAGGGCGGCAAGCCGGCGGCATTCGATTTCCTGCGCAATCTGCGGATCGCAAAGAGCGCGGTGTCGCTGGGCGGAGTGGAGACGCTCACCTGCCATCCCCGCAGCACCACGCACTCCGGCATGAGCAGCGAGGAACTGGCGGAATCGGGCGTCACCGACGGGCTGGTACGCATCTCCGCGGGCATCGAAGACTGGCGCGATCTGCTGGCCGATTTCGAGCAGGCGCTGGCGGCGATCCGATAGCGCGCCGCCGTCGCCATTCGATAGCCGGACTGCTTCCTTGCGATCCGGCTCCGTCAGTGGTTGCAGTCAGTCCTTCGGGAACACGATCGGTAATGCCTTCTCGTCGGTGAACATACATCGCGCATTGTGAGCGCACTCCGGGACGATGGTAACGTCCGGATGTCCGCCGAGCTTCTCGATAACGAATTTGCTGAAGGCGAGGCCGCGCGCCAGACGAGTCGGTCCCTGCGCCATCGCGGGACAGGAACTGTCGAAGCCGCCGAGCGGCAGGATATCCAGTTCGCCCAGCAGGTAAGTGGTGGGGCGCGAGGCGAGCTGCTTCTTCAGTTGGTCGTCGCTCAGCTTGGCGGTGTAGCCGCTGCGATGTTCGAAGCCGTAGGGCCACTCATCGTAAGTGGTGCAATTGCGCCCGTCGCCAAAGGGCCGGAAGATGGCTCCGGGAGTGGCGGCGGCGCGGCCGCGGCCGTCAGTGGCGGGCTCGGGAGTGTAGCCGGGAGGTCCGGCTGTCACCGGCCAATCGGCGGCAGTGGGACGCACGCTTTCGGGATAGGCGTAGCTGGAAGGATTGGCCACCACGTAACTCACCGCCACGCCCAGCGTTTCATGAACCTGATTGGCCATCTCATAGCGGTTGACGAACTGGCCGCCCGCCGAGTGGCCCGCCACCACGATGTGTTTCAGGTTCGGGAATAAAGCTTTGTTCGCCAGTTTGCGCAGTACTTCGTCGATAAAGTCGAAAGAGGTCAGCTTGGGATTACTGGCCGCGGTGCCGCCGGAGCGCCAACTGTCGCCGGTGCAACTGTAGCTGACTTCGTTGGGCGCCAACTTATCGCGGCAGCCGCGGTCGTTTGAGGCGATGCGCGGCGCGATCACCACCGAGTCTTCCAGGGCGTTGGCCAGGAAGGCGGAAGCCAGCGCGTTGCGATAGTAGTTATCGGCATCGCGATTGGTGCCGTGGACCATTACCAGCGCGCGCGTAATGTGCTCATTGCGGACATCGAGCGAATAGGAGCGGTAGATCATGGATCGCGAGGGGCCGCCTCCAAGGGTCACCCACTCGGTGCATTCGGCGGTGGCGGTGAGGCAGGGCGTTGCGGCGTAGGCCGGAGCCAACGCGACAAAAGCCAGGAGCAGGGGTTTCAGCATTTCACCCAACATACAACGGCTGTCGGGCGGTTTGTCAACCACACCCGGAGCCTTCGGCAGGCAGTTCGCCACAGCCGCGGGAATTGCGACACAAGCCGCAATCCACGCGCGCGCGTTTTCAGCCACTTGGATCGCACTGCGATGGTGTGTGACATGCATGAGCGGCGGCATGAAGCTGTCGGCACTCTTTCTGGCTCTGGTCTCCACACTGCCGGCGCAGTCCACTGCGGTCCAGGCCGCGCTGGCTACCGGAACGTACTTCCCGCTTGATGTGGGCGACCGCTGGGTATACCGCGAAGACACGCGCTTCAGCACCGCCACGTATCAGACCTGGCGAGTGGACCGCACCGCGGCCAGCAACGGCAACACGTATGCGGTAATGGCCATCGAGGGGCCGGGCACGTTCTATTGGGAATCCTGGTTCCGTACCGATGACAGCGGCAAGATCTACCTGCTGACGGGCATGGGCGACGTGCTGTTTTTCGATCCCGCTGCCCTGCGGCCCAACGCCGCTGAACTCCAGTTGACAGGACCGGGCTCACCCGTCTCGTTCGCGGGCTTCGGCACCTTTCCTGACGCGGTACACTACGTGAATCAAATCGATATCCTGGATTACGAAACCGGCATTCTGGCGCGGGGCATCGGCTTGCTGACGAGCACTGAGACGGTGGAGGCCGGCTCTTCGGGCGGCCCGGAGTTGATTCGCACGCTGGTGGAAGCGCACCTGGCGGGCGGCATCGATTTCCCGGCTACGGAATCTTCGCTCGACCTGAGCATAGAGAGCACGCTGCTCGATGTCGGCAATAAGAAGGTGACGAATTGTGCCGTACCGTGCTACTTCGCGGCTTGTGGATTGGCCCCGGGCGCCGACCCGCCGAATACCTATAAACCGTGCGCCCGCGCGCGCGTCGCGCTGAAGAATTGGCCGGCGGGACAGAGCCGGTCGGTGACGTTGCAGCTGGTGGCGCCGGGCGGCACTCTGGCGTTCGCGTCGACACTGGCGATGGATTCCACCGCCGATAGCGTCACCTACCTGCAGGTGCCGCTTTACTCGGCGCCCAATCAGCCCTTCGCGCCGGGGTCATACCAATTACAAGCGTCGACCGCCGATGGGGCGGCGCAGTCGTCGCTCACCGTGAAGATTCAGTAGGCGCTGATTAGTCGCAGCGTAGCGCTGCCAGGGGATCGATGCGGGCGGCGCGCCGGGCCGGCACATAGCTGGCCAGCAATGCCACAAGCGCCAGCAGCCCGGCGACGCTCCCGAGAACTTCGGGGTCCAGCGGGCGCACGTCATAGAGCAGGCCGGAGAGCAGTCGCGTGAGCGCGGCGGAAGCGGCCACCCCCACCGCCAGCCCCGCAAGAACCCACAGCATGCTGCCGCCGATCATCAGGCGCAACACGTCTACGCTGTTGGCTCCCAGCGCCATGCGAATGCCGATCTCCTGCGTACGCTGGGTCACGGAGTGGCCCACCACGCCCACAATTCCCACCGCCGCCAGCACCAGCGCCAGTACCGAGAACACGCTCAGCAGCAGCATGGGGAATCGCCGGCCGCCGGTGGAATTGTGCACTACATTCTCCATGGTATCGACGTTCGATACCGGGAGATCGGGAAACACGTTGGCGAGTTCTTTCTTTACGGGAGTCGAGTAAGTGCCCGGCGCGGCCATGGTGTGGGCCACAATGGTCATCACCGGCCAGCCGGCTTGCATGTACGGCCGCATGAACTGGCGCCGCGGCTTTTCATCAAGACCCTGAAAGTGAACGTTGCCGACCACCCCGACGACGGTCAGCCGCGGCCCGTTCGAACCGCCCAGCCGGATGGCATGGCCCACCGGATCTTCGTTGGGCCAATAGTCGTGCGCCATAGCTTCATTGATCACGATCACGTCGGGCGCGTTGAGGGTATCCTGCGCAGTGAACTCGCGGCCCTTGAGCACCGGAATCCCCATGGTGCGGAAGTAATTCGGGCACGCCACCGAGTAACTGGCGCCCGGCAGGTGGCCGGGATCGGCCGGCGGCCGTCCTTCGATCTGAAAGCCCCGGCCGGCATTCCCTTCGAGCGGCAGGTGCGCGATGGCGCCCACCGAAATGATGCCCGGGATGGAGCCCACGTGCTGGTCGAGTTCCTGGCAGAAGCGCGGCAGTCCGGGTGGTCCGACATAGATCTCCTCCTGCGGAACGGAGACGCCCATGAGGAGCACGTTCTTCGGATTGAGTCCGGGGTCGACACTCAGGAGGCGCGACATGCTCTTGATCATCAGGCCGGCGCCGGTGAGCACCATGAGCGCGAGTGCGACTTCCGATGCCACCAGGATCTGGCGCAACCGATTGTGGCCGGCGCTGCCAGGGGTGCGTCCCCCTTCTTTCAGAGGATCGTTCAGATTGGTGCGCAGCACCGCTACCGCCGGCACCACGCCGAAGAGCAGTCCGGTGATGCAGGAGACGATCAGCGCGAAAGCGAAGACCCGCCCGTCCATCGAAATGGAGTCCACCGGACGCAGTGCGAGATTCAGATCACCCAGGCGCATGCCGTAGAACAAGAGCTTGGTGCCGATGGCGGCCACCAGCAGACCTGCGGCGCCGCCCGCTACTGCCAGTAGCGAGTTCTCAGTGATCAATTGCCGCGCGATGCGGCCCGCCGGCGCACCGATGGCCAGCCGGATAGCGAATTCTCTCTGCCGCGCCGCGCCGCGCGCCAGCAGCAGGTTGGCCACATTCACACAGGCGATGAGCAGCACGAAGGCCACGGCTCCGAACAGGGTGTACAGGCCGGAGCGCACACCTTGCAATCCGAATTCCGCGAGGGAGGTAACCGTCCCACCCATATCGGTGTCCACGTCGGGATGTTCCTGTCGGACACCGTTGGCGACGGCCGCCATCTCAGCCTGCGCCTGGGCGAGGCTCACGCCGGGCTTCAAGCGGGCGATGGAGAGAAAGCTGTTGTTTTCCCGGCCATAATCGGTCTTGGTGTAGCCCACGGGGACGAAGAGCTTGCGCGCGCCGCTCCAGAACTGCCACTGAAACTCCCGCGGCATCACGCCGATCACCGTGAATTCGGCGCCGTCGAGGCGAATGGTGCGGCCGACCAGCGCAGGATCGCCGTTGTAGCGCGACTTCCACAGGCCGTAAGTGAGCACGACCTCTTTGTCGCGGCCGAGCGTCTCCTCTTCGGGCAGAAACGTGCGCCCGAGCATCGGCTTGGCGCCGAGGACATCGAAGAAGCCGGCGGACACGCGCAGGCCTGAAACACGCACGGCGTCCTGCGCGCTGTTGGTGGCGGAGAGGTTATACCCGCGGCCGGCGGAATCGAAGATGGCCATTGCGTCGAACGAGCGGGCGCGCTTCTGAAAGTCCCAGAAATTGGGGGCGGAGACAATGTTTGTGTTGTCCGGTCCTTTGCCGAAGGTCTCCCACACCAGCACCAGGCGGTCGGCGTTGGCAAACGGGATCGGCTTTAGAAGCGTGCCGTTCATGACGCTGAAGATGGTGGTGTTGGCGCCGATGCCAAGCGCCAGCGTCAGCATCGCGACTATTACAAAGCTGCGGCTTCGGCCCAGGTTGCGGATGCCGTATCGCACGTCTTGCAGAAAAGTGCCCATCAATCAGTACTACTGCCGCGGCGGGCGCAGGTTAGCAAAATATTTTCGAGGCGTCATTCTGCCCGCAGTGCGCTCAGGAGGTGGAGTGGGGCGGCTGGGATGAAGCAGGCGCCCAAGGCGACGCCGGCGAGCACGAGCGCGGTAAGGCCTTGCCTGGATTCGTTTTCGCCTTCACTGAAAAGGAAGTCGAGTGCCGGCCACTGGGTCGGCATCGATCTGCTCTTCCCAACGGCTTTGCTCGCGCCCACGAAACCAGTCAACCAAACACCGGTATTCTGACGGCGTCAGGTTTGCGATCGCAGTTTCGATTTCTTCCACTCGATCATCAAGGGAAGCGAAGTCTACATGCTTCACAGTGGTAACTCGATTGCGAATCGTAACGGCATGCAACTTCGTTCGAGAACAAACAACGTTTATAAGGGTCTGGCTGCCGGGGCTCTTGGCGGCTTGGCAGCGGCGTGGATTATGACACGCTTCCAGGTGCTTCTGGCGCACGCTTTAGGGCTCTCCGATCCGCATGGAGGGCAGGAAGAGGATGCGACCGTCAATACGGCCCAAAAAATCTCCGCCGGCGTGCTGCATCATGAACTCTCGCCGGAAGAGAAGAAGGTGGCCGGACCGTTGGTGCACTATGGTTACGGCGCCGGCCTCGGCATCCTATACGGCGGGCTGGCGCAAAGAAGCGACAAGCTGACGTCCGGGTTCGGCACCGCTTACGGCGCGGCAGTCTGGGCGCTGGGGGATGAAGTCGCGGTGCCAGCTCTCGGGCTAGGACGGGGTCCGACGGAGACACCGGTATCCGAACAAGTGCAAACGCTGGCGGCGCATGTCCTCTATGGCATCACGCTGGAGGGAGTCCGCCGGGTGGCTCTGAAGGTGTTGTGACCGGGCGTAGTTGTGGCCGATCTTCAGTCTGACTGCCGAAGCCGGTAAGGTCTACTACTTCCGCCTCATGACCCCCAAGCGTAAGCTTCCCGACGAGGTGGCTTTAGCAGCGGTCGATCCCGCCGCCGCTCAGCTTCTCATCGCGCTTCTCCTGTGACCCCCTCTCACGTAGATTAGCCGCTGACTTACACCGACCGAAAGGAGTGGCGTCCCCATCCCCGATCTCGTTATGCTGAGCTTTATGCCTTCCGACCCGGCACTCACCGCACGATGGAGCACCGCCGCTCCCTATTGGGACCAACACCGGGCAATCATCCGCGAGATGTTCGCGCCCGTCACGCAAGCTCTCGTCGACGACGCACAGGTACGCCATTCCGCTGCCGTCCTCGATGTTGCGACCGGTCCCGGAGAGCCGGCCTTGAGCATCGCCGCTCTGGTCGGACCGGAAGGCAAGGTGGCGGGCATCGATCACGCCCCTGAGATGGTGGCGTCCGCTCGCCGGGCGGCAGAGGCCCAAGGGTACACCAACGCCCGCTTTGAAGTCGCCTCCGCGGATCGCCTGCCGTTTGACGCCGCTACCTTCGACGCCGTGGTCAGCCGCTTCGGCGCGATGTTCTTCCCCTCTCCCGTGGGCGCCGTGGGCGAAATGTTGCGGGTGCTCAAACCCGGTGGAAAACTCGCGTTGGCGGTCTGGCGCTCGGCTGAAGACAATCCCTTCTTTCACGTGCTGCAACAGGCGGTCGACCGCTACTTCGATTCGACGCCGGACGTGCAGGATACCTTCCGCTTTTCCGATTTCGGAAAACTACGAGACATCCTCGGCGAGGCCGGAGCGCTTGCGCCGGCGGAGCGGCGCCTGTCGTTCACCATCCATGCGCGGGTCTCGGCGGAGGAGTTCTGGACCATGCGATGCCAGATGTCCCAAACGCTCCGCGAGAAGGTCGCTATGCTCTCGCCCGACCGGTTGGCCGAAGCGCGGCGTGACGCGCTCGCTGCTCTTCACGCTTACTCCAACGGCAGCGGGCTGGATTTGCCGGCCCAGGTCCTCATCGTCAGCGGCGCGAGACCGGCATAGCGCGCGCTTAGTCCGGGTAGTAACCGGCGCGCGCCCGCACCTGATGGCCTTTATGCTTGGCCACGACTACCTTGATGGGGCGCCAGGCGTGGTCGTCGTTCCCGCTCGGCTGGAACGCCAGCAGGTAGCCGTGCATCAGCTCGTCCGATATCTTTTGGAACACGCCGGCGATGTCGCTTACGCGATGGATCACGAAGGGTATTCCTCCGGTCGATCGCGACATGTCGTCGAGCTGCCCGAGTAACTTCAAGCTGTCCAACGCCTCTCCCTCAGCGATCGTGTAGATAGGGACGCCGCGGGTCTTGGCACGCTGGATCACGTCTTCCGAGGTCAACATGCTGGAATTGTCGTCGCCGTCCGTGAATACCACGATGACTTTCTTGCCAGCCCGTTCAGTCAGATCGTGGTTCACGCGCAAAAGGGCATCGTAGAGCGCGGTGGAGCCGGCGGCATGCGTCCGCAGGACCGCGCGCTTAGCGGCGGCCTTGTCGGTGGTGAAGCCCTGTAATTCGGCCACCACGTCGGTGAAACCGTACACCGCCACCGAGTCATCGGGCCGCAGTTCGTCCAGCAGGCGGAGCGCCGCCGACTTGAGCGAAGGCAGGCTGGCTTGCATACTGCCGGTGGTATCGAAGAGCAGCGCCACGGAAACACTGGCGGTGTGGTTTTCGAACGCGGTGATGGCCTCTGAGTGCTGGCCTTCCACAATGGAAAAGTCTTGTGCCGTGAGGTTGTCCACGTAACGGCCGTGACTGTCGGTCACGGTGGCAGGCACCTCCACCAGCCGGCCGCTGACGCGGAATAGAGTTCCCCCGGTATCGGGAACCGTCGGTGCCACTTCCGGTCCGGACCGGGACAAAGGCGCGGCCGCGGGCGTTTCCACCGCCACCGCCGTATCCTCCACCAATCCATGTACCTTCTGACGGCCTAGCACCTGGCTTGCCTCGCGAAAATGCGCGAAGCCGCCCACAAATCTGCTGCCCGGCGTAAGGTCCGATCTGACCAGGGAGGAATCGGCGAACAGGGCCGAACCCTTGTCGGCGGCCACCGGCAGAAATCGGTGCTTGGTCTCCAGGAGCGGATCTTCCGCCACCAGCAGGTAATCGGGATCGAGCTCCGCGGCATAGACCAGTCCGCTGATCGCGGCCAGCGTTTTTCGGGCATCCGGGGGATTATCCAAAGAACTCAACGGGGGGACATGCTGCAGATCTTTGATCTGATCGAAAGCCGCGCGGCGCGCGCCGCTCAGGCGCAGTAAACGCGCAGGGAGCGCCTCGTCGAGGTCAGCGGCGCCGCCTGCCATGGCGTGTAGCACGGCGATCGATGCCGTGGACGGATTGTCAGAGTTGACGATTTCGCAAGCCTGCCGGAAGGCCTGGGCTGCCTGCGCCGCGTTCAGGCCCTTCGACTGGCTGGCCAGAACGATCAGTTCCACCAGCGAATGCCAGTCGCCCAGCCGGATGGCCTGGGTCTCGCCTGAGAGCTTGCCGGCGGCCTCTTCGAAAGACGCCAGCGCCTGAAAGTCGGGCGCGGAAAGGCCGGGAAGCTTTTCCAGATACGGCAACACGTTTCGCCAGTCGTCGCGATGGCGAATCAGGATCGCGACCGATGCCGGGTCGAGGAGAGAACCGCGGCGGTTCTCCAACTGCACCACGGCCGCCAGTGCCTGTAGTGAGGGGACCTGTACCAGGGCATCGGCGTCGGCGCCATTTGCCGCTCCCCACGCCTCGCGCCCGCCCGGCAAGGCCAGCTTCCCGGCGGAATCCAGGCGAACTTCCTGCAGAATCGCGGCCTGCCAGCGACCCTGCCTGCCGTAGAGATAGGTGTGCGTCAGCGAGTCGCGATACCACCTGTAAATCGCGTCTAACCGGGAGGTGGGACCGGTGAAGAATTGTTGGTGTGCGGCGTCGGCATGTGCCAGATCGTAATAAAAATTCAGCAGGCGTCCCTGATCCTTATCGAACAACGCGCGGAAGAATGCCGCCGGCTTATCCGGACTGGCCCCTACCAGACCGGCCCAGGCAGCCGCCGCTCTGACACCGCCCGGTACGGCGACCCGATTGTCGGCTAGATCGAGGGCGCTCCCGAACTCCGCCATGAGGGTGGAATACTTGACGATCAGATTGGCCAGACCGACGGAGGACACTACCGTGCCGGCGGTATCGCCGTCCATCGCGGCCAGGCCGGCATATACGCCCGCATAGCGCGTATCGTGAATGAATACCTCGGCCGGGCCGCCGGTAAATTCGGGAATGCCTTTCAGCAGGGCGCTCCAAGCAGTGCCGCCCACCAGCCGGGCAGTCTCCGTGGGAATCTCGAACTGGAAAGGGCGCCGCGCATCAATCGCCGATCTCATTTCGAGCTCGTCGATCCCGAAAGCTGCCGGGAAGCGCTGGCGAATACCGTCGATCGCCTGATCGCCGGGCTCCGCCGTGTAAGTGTCGCCATTCGCGATGAGCTTCCAGCCGAGTAAGTTCAGGATTTTCTGCGCGGCGTTCCGGTGCCCCTCGGTGTCTACCGCGATTCGCAAGATGGTTCGGTCGGAACTACGTTCGCCCAACTGTTCCAGATCGCTCACCGTCGCGATGAAGGTTTTGATGCTCTCGGCAGCCTCGCGCGTCTGGTTTTCGGTGCCGGGTTCACTGAAGGAGATGGCGCGGCAATATTGCAGAAAAAAATCCCGGTACGATGGCGTCTCCCGCAGACCTGCTACCGCCGCGAAGGCCTTCATTCCCCCCGGCACCGCTGCTTCGCCTACCGCCGGTGGGCGTAAGTCCGCGGCACTCACCACGTCGGTCATATCCGGCAAAGCCTGTTTGCCGAGATGGGACAGGCGCGCCGACACCTCGCTGAAATCTTTGGCGTGCGGATGCTGGTCGAGATAGGTCTTCATGTGGGCGGCGGCCGCGTCCAATTCATTCCGCGCCTCATAGACCAGACCTTCGACGTACTCGGCGCGCGGAAAGTCCTGGCGCTTATCCAACCGGCTCAGATCGTTGAGGCGTGCCAGGGCTCCGTCGAAATCCCGAAGCTGGTAGCGCGCCACCGCACTCATCAGGTAGGCTTCCAGAAAAGCATGTTTGGAATCGTTGCGGATGATGGTCTCGGTCGTCTTGGATGCGGCGTCCCAATCCTTGAGTTCCGATTCTGCGCCGGCCAATCCCAGATAGGGCGGCAACGGTTTGGGGTCGAGCGCAATGGCGCGTTCGAAGGCCTGTCGCGCCTCCGCACCCTGATGTTGATTCTCGCAGACGGTGCCCAGCGCGACCCACGCCGCCGGGAACTTTGGAGCGGCCTCCACCGCGGCGCGCAGTGGGGCTTCGGCGCCGGCCCAATCGTTCGCATCGATATGTTTGATGGCCAGCGCCCAAGCTTTGGACGCGGCGTGCGGCACATTCGTATCGGTCACCAGCACCGGGATCGCGCCCGCGGCAGCTTGCGACAGTACGATGTTCGGGAACCGCGGGTTCATGGTCAGGCGCCGGTCGGTGAGGTCGATTTTGGTGGAGACATAGCCGGGCGCCACTGCTTCCAGGACGCAGGGAAGCAGGCCGGCGCCGGCGAACCCGTTAGAGAAAACTTCGCCGAAGTCGCTCACCTCCAGCCGCACGAAGTAATCGCCGGTTTTCGGAGATACCGTGCCTTCCACCAATCGCTGATCCATGCCCTGGCAAGTACGCTGGATGACGACGGAGCGGCCGGGCGGAGAGCCGTCTTCCATGACCACCTTTCCCCGGTAGATCACCATTTCGGCAGCCGCGGGACGCAGCGCCAGGACTAAATACAGCGCCGCCAGAAGGCTGGGGCGCCTTGAATGGTGTATCAGGGATAAAATCCGCCTTTGCATCGCGATTTAAGACAGGATAGCAAGCCGCACAACCAGCCGCACGGCCATGCTCCGGCGGTACCGCCTATATGGACTGCAGTCGAAAAGCACCGCGTTCCTCATCGCTCCAGAAATATTCCATGGGTATTCCAATTGGAGTATGATGGGAATATATGGCTGACACCGACAAAGTATCCTTCAACATCAGCGTGGTCGATCTGGGAAAAATCGACCTGCTCGTGGAGCAGGGCCATTACGCCAGCCGCACCGATTTCCTGGTGGCGGCGGTGCGCACGCAGTTACTCACCCACACCGAGACCGTGCAGGAGCTTATCGTGCGCCAGTCGCCGGTGGTAGGCGCGACCGTCTACGGCCGCAAAATGCTGGAGAAGCTGGTGGCGAAAGGCAAACAACTGGACATCAACGTGGTGGGCCTCTGCCTGTTCACGAGAGACGTAACGCCCGACCTGGTGCGTGCCGCGGTCCACTCCATCAAAGTGCGCGGAACCTTGCGGGCGGGCGCCGACGTTAAAGCGGTGCTCCGGGAACTGGCGGAGCAAACGATGCAGGCGTAGGCGGAGCGCTTTCGCCAATCGCCGCGATCCCCAACTGCACCACTTCCATGTCTTCTTCCTGCGGCAAGCCGCTGACCGCAACCGACCCCACCACACGCCCGTCGCGCTTTACCGGTACGCCGCCGCCCCAGCCGCAATAGCGCACATCGCCGTAGTACGCAATGTCGAAGCCCTGGTCAGGATGCCGCACCTTGGCGCCCACGTCGAAGCTCGGCTTGCCGGCGCGCGCCGCCGTGAAGGCTTTATTGGTTGCGACGGCGATCGACGAGACCGGCGCGCGATCCATGCGGGCAAGCGCAATCAACTCGCCGCGCGCATCGGCCACCGCGATTACCGCGGCCTTTCCGCGCCGGTTCACTTCCGCCACAATGGCGTCGATGGCTCTGCGCGCTTCGGCGAAATCGAGATGCTGCTCGGTGGTCATTGGACGCCGCCTCCGGAAGCCGCTATTCTCGCATACATTGCGGCGAACTCCTCGATGGATAGCTGCTCGGCGCGGCGGCCCGCTTCCGGCCAGGTGTCGACGACATCCCTACCGTAGAATTCCGCCAAATTATTACGGAGCGTCTTGCGCTTGTGGGCGAAGCAGCGGCCGGCGAACTGCACCAGTCCGGCGATATCCACGCCCCAATCGCGATGGTGCGGCTCCAGCAGCACCACCGCAGAGTCCACTTTGGGCGGCGGATGGAAGGCGCCGGGCGCTACTCCGAACAGCATCCGCGCGGTGGCGAAGAGCGCCGTCTGCACGGTGAGGAAGCCATAGTCGCGGGTGCCGGGACGCGCCACCAGACGCTCCGCCACTTCCTTCTGGATGAGGAACACTGCGCGCGGTGCGCCGCTGTGCGCCGTCTGCTGGAGAATCGGCGAGGTGATGTAGTAAGGAAGGTTGCCGGCTACCGGCGCGCGTCCCCATTGCGCCAGGTCGGTGGCGAGCACATCGGCGTGGATCACTTCCAGGCGCGGTTCGTTGGCGAACTTCCCGCGGAGGTGATCCACCAGGAAGGGATCGAGCTCGATGGCCACCACGCGGGCGGCGCGCTGCAGTAGCTTTTCAGTAAGAGCGCCGCGGCCGGGGCCGATCTCGATCACCAGTTCGCACGGCGCGGGGCACACCGCCGCAGCGATGCGCTCCAAAATGGAACCCCGAATCAGGAAGTGCTGCCCGAGTTTCTGGCGGGACACTCAGCCGCTATCCGCGAACCGTAGCGCTGCAACTGGTGTACTTGCAGGGCGGAAGACCCTGGCGCACCTGAATGATGCCCGAGGTCGGCAGTCCGAACGTGGTGGCCGGCTCAAACCGGCTGAACATGATGATGTCCTTCATTTCATCGGTGAGTTGGCCGCGCACAACCGACCAATCGGCCACCCGGCCGGACTCGTCGATGGTGAGGTTCACGATGTTGACATAGTCGGACTTGGTATCGATGCGGGAAGCGAACACCGGAACATCGGCGGTATCGTCGTCGGCGCCCAGATTCCAGGGGCTCACGACGATGCTGCCCTGCGGAGCGGTGGAGAAATCGTACCCGCCGGTTTGATGGGCGAAATTCAGACTCGGCATCATCATGCCGAACAGCAGAAGCGTGGAGAATACGCCGCCCGTCACGGGCAGCGCCACCGGGCGCATCATGTTCTGGAAACTCAGCTCCACCTTCGCTACCAGGCGGCGCATGCGCTCGCGAACGCTGGCGCGGGCCAGTTGCCGCTCCCGTTCATGCGAGGCCAGAACGATCAGGCGGGCCGCCACAACGTCGGGCACGGCAGTCTGCGCCATCTTGCGCAGAATCGCGCGTTGCATTTGCAACGATGCCAATTGGGTGCCGCACTCCCGGCACATGCCGGTGTGCGCCAACACGTTCTCCCGCTCATCGTCCGGCAACTTGCCGTCGACGAGTAAAGAGATCCGTTCTTGCTCGTTCTCGCAACTCATACCGTTTCTACTCTGCCGTTTTCGGCACCAATCGCGGGGCAGGTCTGTCTTGCAACGTCCCCGCGAGTTCGGCCCGCAGGGCTTCACGCCCCCGCAGGATTCTGGATTTTACCGTTCCCAGAGATACACCCAACACTTCCGCTATCTCTTCATAACTCATATCGGTGATATCCCGTAAGACCACCGCTTCGCGGAAAATCGGGCTCAACTTCGCGAGTGCCGTCTCGATCATTACGTGTTGCTCGCGTTCAAATGCTGCGTCGAAAGGCGAGAGCCGACCGTCGGGAATCAGCTCTTTCCAATTGCGCGCCTCTTGCGGTTCGGAATCCAGTTCTACTTCTTTGCGGCGATGGCGGAAGAACCACCGGCGGGAGTTGTGGGCTTCGTTTACCGTAATCCGGTAAATCCACGTCTTCAGACTGCTTTGCCCGCGAAACGCCCCAATGCTACGGAAAACTTTCAGGAAGACTTCCTGGACCACATCGGCCGATTCCGAAGGATCGTCCAGAAGCCGTAAGGCCAGAGCGTAGACCGGTTGCTGAAACCGGGCCAGCAGTTCTTCGTACGCCTGCGCCGCGCCCGAACGCAAGCCTTCTATCAGCCGCAGATCGTCGCTGTCGGCGCCTTCCAGAGCCTTTTGCGTGCTCAAGTCGAGAATCGAAGTTGCCACCGGCGGCCTCACAAATTCAGCCTGATATCAAACTATCAGGAAAATCACGGCCTTGCAAAGGTATAGACACCGGTAGTCCGGGGAAAGTTCCAGCCCGGCCGCATCCAACGGTTGGCATTGGTAACCTAGAAGTTTCATGCCCACTTTTTCAGCCCCCGTCCTGACCCGGTTTGCCGCCGATATTTTCGCCGCCGCCGGTGTGCCCGCCGCCCGCGCGGACGCCGCCGCCGCGTCCCTCATCGCCTCCAATTTACGCGGCGTGGATTCCCATGGACTACAGTTGCTGCCGTTCTATATCGAGCAGATTCTGGCCGGCGAGATGGACCCGAGGTCCAGCGGACAGGTGGTTTCCGAAAGCGGTTCGTGCCTGGTCTTCGACGCGCAGAATGCCCTTGGCCAGTGGGTGGGCGAGACCTGCTGCGGCCATGCCATTCGCCTGGCAGCGTCCCATGGAGCGGGCGTGGTGGTGGCGCGCGAATCCAACCATTTCGGCGCCGCCGCCTGGTGGGCGCAAAAGATGCGCGCCTCTGGACAGATCGGGCTGGTATTCTGCAACGCCTCTCCCATCGTGCCGCCGTGGCAGGGCAGGGAAGGGCGCATCGGAACGAACCCGATTTGCATGTCGGTGCCGGGCCCCTGGCTGCTCGATATGGCGACCACCACCGTCGCCGCGGGGAAGATCTTCAAGGCGTTCATCAACGGCAAGCCGGAGATTCCCGACGGCTGGGCCTTCGATTCGCAAGGCGTCCCCACCACCGACACTCAGGCAGCCTATAACAAAGGTATGCTGATGCCGCTGGGCGGATACAAAGGAAGCGGCCTCGGCCTGATGGTGGAGATTCTGTGCTCCGTGCTGAGCGGCGGCGCCATGGCCAACGAGGTGGGCGGCATCCGCATTCGCGGCCGGCACAATCGCTGCAGCCAGTGCTTCATCGCTATCGACGTGGCGCACTTTATGCCGGTGGAGGAATTCACTGCGCGGGTGGAACAACTGGTAGCACTCATGAAGAGTACCGCCGCCGCGCCCGGGTACGACGAAGTGATGGTGGCGGGCGATCCCGAATGGCGCACCGAAGCCGAGCGGCTGCGCAACGGTATCCCCATCGAGCCGGGTAACTGGGATCTGCTGGTGAAAACGGCGGAGCGTTTGCAAGTGGCTCCGCCGGCGCTAGCGTAATCGCTGGAAACCCCGACGACCCTGCTCCTTTGGGGGTGGAAGCAGGATCGCCGGGAAGCGATGTTCAGTACAATAGACGATAGAGATGCTGGTTTCGATAGCCACCAAACCGGAGCGCCCCGCATGGCTGCGCGCGCCCGCTCCGGGAGGCGCAAATTATCACGATCTGAAGGCCCTGGTGGCCCGTCTGCGCCTCCATACCGTGTGCGAAAGTGCGGCCTGTCCCAACGTGGGCGAGTGCTGGAATCAGCGCGCCGCGACCTTCATGATGTTGGGTAACGTGTGCACCCGCCGCTGCGGATTCTGCGCCGTCCAGAAAGGCGCGCCGCTGCCGGTGGATTACGACGAGCCCAATCGGGTGGCGGAGGCCGTTGCCGCCTTGGGGCTGAACTTTGCCGTGATCACCAGCGTTAATCGCGACGACCGCGAAGATGGCGGCGCCGAAATATTCGCCATGGTGATCCGCGCCATCCGCGGGCGCATACCGGGCTGCGGTGTGGAAGTGCTGGTGCCCGATTTTCAGGGCAGCCACGCAGCCGTCGAGACGGTGATGGAGGCCGCGCCCGACGTCTTCAATCACAATACCGAGACGGTGCCGCGGCTCTATCGCCAGGTGCGGCTGGGCGCGCGGTATGAGCGTTCGCTCGACGTGCTGCAGCACGCTAAGAAAATCGCGCGCGCCATCCCTACAAAATCCGGCGTGATGCTGGGGTTGGGCGAGCGTCCCGAGGAAGTAGTCGACACGATGCGCGATCTGCGCGCGCACCAGGTGGATATTCTGACGCTGGGGCAGTACCTGCGGCCTTCGCCCAAACATCTACCGATCGTGCGCTACGTGACGCCCGAAGAGTTCGACGAATTCAAACGCCTGGGATACGAAATGGGCTTCGCGCACGTGGAATCGGGTCCGCTGGTGCGCAGTTCGTACCACGCTTCGAACGCCTCTCTCGCCGCTGAGTCCGGCTCCTGCCGGTAGAGTGCCGCCCCGATCCGATCACTGCTTTCCGATCGGAACCGCGAGGGATCCAGCGCGATTCGTTGCCGGATCGCGAATCGTGATGTGAAGCAGGACCGCCCCGTTGATCCGTTTCAAGTTGCGCGCATAGCGGACCATTTCGCCTGGCGTTCCGGGCGTCGGCGCCCGCAACGCATCCTCGGTGCGCCCCAGTTCCTTTCCCAAGGCGTCGGTTTGCGTGAACGTGGCGTCCAGTGCGATGACGCCGTCCGGGGTTCTGGTGACCGTCTCCGGGGCTAGCATCAAGGAGAGTTGCAACTCGTTCCTGGGTTTGACGGGAAGCTCGACCCTGGCATCGATCCCCACCTCATCCGGATGCCGCGGTGCGGCGGGTTGTGGGCGTGGATCGGCTCCGGGGAGCGCCCGTAGATCGGGCGGTGCGCTCATGCCGGCGGACGCGGTATAGCCGTTGCGGTAACGGAGCGCGAAATTCGGGCTTGCTGGCACCGACGCGCCCAGAGTATGGAACTTGCCATCCAGTTCCGATTCCGGCAGATAGAATCCCATTTCGTAGGCGTACCGCGATGCGTCGGACGCGAAACGGAGCGCGTCGGTCACCAGGCCGCCGTCTGGAGAGCTCATCTGTACTTCGCGCCGGGTCGTTCCAGCCTGGGCGTCGTACGTCTCCGTGCCAAAAAACTTGCCATCTCGGAATATCCGTCCGCCGGTAGCCTGGGCGAGGTATTGCATCCACCGGTCGCTGATATCGGGTGGTTGGGAGCAGTCTAAGATGACCATGTAGTCGCGATCGGCCGGTTGAAATCCGGGAATAGCCGGGCGGAGATTTGCGGGCGCTTGGCAAGTGGGGCTCCGGCGCGCATCCACCGCGTAGAGCGGTACGTTGGCGTCGTTGAAGGCATCGGCGGTCGCGTCCGTCACGGTATCGATGGCGGACAGATTCAGGTCCGGCCCATACGCCTGCGAAATCCAGACGACACTCTTCCGCCCGGGCGCGGCGGACATGCGGCCGACGACAGCGCGCAATACCGCGAGCGTAGGAGGAACGAGCGCGTCGATGCTCTCCGGCTGCTTCCTGCCGGTGGCTTGCGGCGCGGGCGGTTCGGCAAATGCCTCAAGGCTGGCGACCAGGCGGCCGGGGTCCGAGGTGTAGTCTTGCACCACCTGCAGTTCGGGACAGGCGGCGTAGATCGCAATCGTCTGCCCGGGCGCCATCCGATAGATCGCGCCGATGACCCACCGGCGGACCGAAGAAAACCAGTACCCTGCTGGAGCATTCGCCAACAGACCGGCGTGCTTCTGCACGCCCTCAGGCCGGGGGACCGCGTCGATCACGATGGCCGTCACGATCGGCGAATCGCGCAGTCCGAAGCGATTCGAATATACCGCCGGCGGCACAATGGTTACCGCAGAGGACTGCCCCTCGCTGGAATCGATCTCGCCGGAGAAGATCCGGATATCGCGTGGACGGGTATTGTCGGTCAGGAGAAAATCGCTTTTCCGCAGGCCGTGGACGGGGCGTCCCGAGGAGTCGGTGACGAAGACATCCAGTTGCACCGCTCGGGAGGTCGATTGCAGAACCATCGGCGCCTGGGCTGCGTCGGGGGGTTGAGGGACGGCGGACAGAACCGCCTGAAGGAACAAAGCGACAGTCGCGACCCGGCGCCACATTTTTTGTGATTATACGGCATTCTGAAGGCCGCAATTGGAGAACCTCGTGGGCCCCGAAGGGGCAACTCTCGCGACTCGACAAGCAACTCGGATTAAGACTGGAACAGCAGAAGCATCCCGTCCCGTATTGATAATCGATCGCGTGGAGCGGTTGCCGTCCACAGGCGGTAATCCGGCGGCAATGGCCCTTCCGTCATTCCACGAACCCCAGCAACTGCTTCAGGCGATGCTTGCGTGAGACGTCCGCCGGCGATCCGCCCGGCCGCCGCAGCCACGCATCGAACATGTTGCGCGTCAGACGATGTTCGGTGGCCGGCTCGCGCGACAGGACGGTAAATTCGTGGCGGCCTTGCGGGTCGTAACTCACGTAGTCGCACTTACGAAAACGCTCGATCGCCAATCCCACCGCTTCGTAAAGACTGCGCGCATCGAGTTGGACCGCGTGTTCGAGCCCATCGGCATCCACGAACGAGACGCGGCAGCGTTTCACAGTCAACAGGGTAGCATGTTCGCCTTTTGTTCGCCATAGGCCGGCACTCTGAAATCGCACACTGGCGGCCCGATTGCCTCAGGAAATCCCGGAGGAGTCTATGAAGCTCACATTCATCCGCACCGCTGTCTTGTCCGCCGCCCTGCTCCCATTCGTGGGAGTGCCGACACCCTGCGCCGCCCAGGACGCCAACCGCGATACCATCATGACCCCCACCGACGTGGGCAGTGTGGTGGACCGCGTGGAACGCCAATCGCGATCCTTTAAGGAAGAATTCGACCGCGCTGTTTCGCACAGCCTGATGGACGGCACGCGCCTGGAGGACAAGGCGAAGCAACGGGCCGACGACCTGCACGACTCGGCCGCGAAGCTGGGCAACGTCTTCCACGATAAGAAAGATAAAAACAACCCAGCGGTGCGCGATCAGGTGGACCGCACCCTATCTGCCGCGGCCGATCTCAATCACGTCATGGTGGAGCACCGTTTCACCGATAAGCTACACGACGATTGGGACGTTTTGCGCGCCGAATTGAACGGCCTGGCGGGCATGTATCAACTTACTCCGCTGCCCGGCAAATAGCGTTCTCGCCGCCCGGCGATCGCCCTCCCTCATGTATTTCACGCCTTTTGCCGATAAGAACGTGGATGAAAAGGGCTCTGAAATTCAGATGGACAATTTCAATCCGCACCATGGCGATCGCGTGGGCGGCTTTGCTCGTTACGGCGTTGGCCGGCTTGCTGATACAACGGTCGCTGATTCGCGAACAGGGCCTCGCCTTGGCGCACCAGGCGATGCGGGGGATTATTTTGTCCGCCGAGAACGCCCGGGAAACAGTGGCCGAAATGAACACCAACGGCTCATTCGACCGCAAATCCTTACTTGCCGATTTGCATAAAAATTCGGATTTCCGGCGCTCCCGCCTGTATGGCACCATCCCGGTAGTGTCGGCGTGGCAGACCATCGAAAAGGTGGCCGCGAAACAAGAGTATCAATTCAGAATCCCGTCCGTCGATCCGCGCAACCCGAAGAATACGCCGTCGCCCGAGGAAAAGAAAATTCTCGACGCTCTCGCCTCCGGCACCGTGGAGGAATACTTCGCTGTGGATTCCGCTGCCAACGAAATGGTTTATGCGCGGCCCATCCGGCTGGGCGAAGAGTGCATGATGTGCCACGGCTTACCGAAAGCCGGCAATAAGGACGGAAAGGACGTTCTGGGATTCCGCATGGAAGGCTGGCACCCGGGCGAACTCCATGGAGCTTTTTTGCTCCGCGGCAGCATGAGCGGAGTGGACTCCCAGGTACGTGCCGGTATGCGGAAGGCGGCACTGTGGCTGTCACCGGTCGCCCTGGCGTTAGGATTCTGCGCGTTTCTTGCGACCCGTACCATTCGCGCTCCCCTGGCGCAGGCCGTGGTAGTGCTGCGAAAGATCGCGCAGGGAGACCTGACGCAGGAACTGAAGCACACCAGCGACGACGAGGTTGGCGATATGGCCGCGGCCATGCAGACCATGTGCAGTAGCCTGCGCGGCATCGTCGGTGAAATTGCCACCAGCGTGAAGACGCTCTCCAAAACGTCGGCCGGGCTCGAAGGCAATTCGGGTGAGATCGCCAACGACTCGCGCGAGGCATCCGATAAGGCCCACTCGGTGGCGGCGGCAGCGGAACAGATGAGCATGAACGTCTCTTCGGTGGCGGCGGGAATGGAACAGACCACCACCAACCTCGGCCACGTCGCGTCGCATACTGAGCAGATGACCGCCACTATCGGGGAGATTGCCGGCAATTCGGAGCAGGCCCGCCGGATTACCGAAGGAGCGATGGAACAGGCCGCGGGAATCACCGCGCAGATCCAGCAATTGGGGCTGGCCGCGCGCGAGATCGGTAAAGTTTCGGAGACCATCAGCGAAATCTCCTCGCAGACCAATCTGCTGGCTTTGAATGCGACCATCGAAGCGGCGCGCGCCGGGGCGGCCGGCAAAGGGTTCGCTGTAGTAGCGAACGAAATCAAAGCCCTCGCCCAGCAGACCGCAACCGCGACTGAAGACATCAAGGCACGGGTGGAAAGCGTGCAAAGTTCGAGCGTCGGCGGGATCGCCGGAATCGAGAAAATCTCCGGCGTCATTCGCGAGGTGAGCGATATTGTCGGTTCCATCGCGGCGGCCATCGAAGAGCAGGCGACGGTAACCAAAGGGATCTCCCACAACATTGCGGAAGCCTCCACCGGCGTACGCGACGCCAATTCGCGCGTGGCTGAAAATTCCATCGCCACGCAGGAGATTGCAAAAGAGATCGTGTCGGTGGATCACGCCGCGGCCCGCATGGCGGAAGGCAGTGGAGCGGTGCGCAGCAGCGCGTCCGAACTCTCCTCTGTGGCGGAACATCTCCGGCAGGCGGTAGCGAAGTTTCAGGTATAGCCGCGGCGCGCCGTGGGTAGAATGAAGCGAGATGTATCCCGCGGCGCTACTCGATCATTTTCAAAATCCACGCAACGTTGGCGAACTGGCCGCGCCGGCCGTCACCGTGGAAGTCTCCAATCCGGCTTGCGGCGATATCCTGCGGCTCTCGGTGCGCTTCGAGGATGGGGTGGTGCACGAGGTTCGCTATAAAGTACGCGGGTGCACGGCGAGCATCGCAGCAGGGTCGGCCCTCACGGAATGGATCGCCGGCAAAACGCGCGCCGAGTTGGCAGGATTCGCGCCCGCCATCGTGGATGACGCAGTGGGCGGACTGCCGACCGCGTCGAAGCACGCAGCGTCACTGTGCGCCGACGGAATCAAAGCTCTGTTGCGTGCCGGCTAGGTCATCGGTCCATTTTTCCCGCCAAGACGCGAAGGAACATCCGGCCGGTCTTTCGCTCGATGGAATCCAAGCGCTGTTGCGCGCTGATTAGATCGATTCGGAGAACAGGCCATCTGCGAATGGGCTCCCAGCGCTCCCCGTTTTCTGCCACGACGCGAAGACGCAAGGGAACGGGAGGACGAACGTTCGGCCCGAAATCAAGTGCTCTTGCGCTCCGACTGCATGGTGTCCCGTCGTTCTTTGCGGCTAGGCGCCCTCGCGTGATTACCTTTTTCCTAGGCGTGGAGGGCACAACGGAACGCCAGGGCGCTTCACGGCTCGCCCGGATTGCCTGCCGATTAGATCGGTTCGGAGCGCAGGCGGTCCACTTCGAACGCCAGTGCGGCCAGTTGACGGCTGCATTCTTCGGCGGCGCCCGATTTGGCGCTTCGTTCGAGATCGGCCAGCACGGTGGCCGCCGCCTTGGCGCCGACATTGGCGCAGGCGCCCTTGCAATAGTGCGCCAGGCTGGCGCATTGCTTTAGATCGGTGCGGCGAATCGCCAGATCGAGCAGCGGCAATTGCTGCTGCGTGTCGGCAATCAGCGCCGCCACCAGTTCCCGCATCAGCCCTTCATCTTCGAGCGTGACTTCGCTCAGTTGCCCTCTGTCGAGCACTGGATTCTCTTCGCTTGTCCCCACAATTCCAGTCTGCTCAATCACGCTCCGATTGGGAATCGGCGGTCAGCCGCAAGCCGGCTGGAATTGCGCCTTATTTCCGCTGGAACGGGCCGAATTTCAGGGAACTTCGTAGCGGCCGGAGGTTCGAATCGAGAGTCGCCGTAGCGGTAAATAGCGGGGATTGGGGCGAACCCAGGCCCAGGACGACCAGTTCCACCAGGGTGCCGTTTTCCACATCCGGCGCCGGCGACACGCGCCACAGCGGAAACTGCGCGAACTGCAGCAACTCGCGAAAGGCCGGCAGCGGCGTCGCGGCATCGATCGCCGTATTAGGCGCGGGCTTATGGAACACCGTGGCGTGCGCCGGGTCGAACTCGCCCAGCAGGTCGACGGACTCAACGAGTTCTTACTTCCCAGGTGATGCAGAGCATCCAAGCTGAGTCTGGGCGAGCTTCTTATTCCGATTCACAATACAGTAGCACTTTGCCTGGTCGGTCTTTATGGCTCCGCAAGTTCCGGGGATCGACTGGCCATTCGCATCAAAATAGGTACACGCCTTACTAGCGCATCTTCCTCCCCCGCTCGACGCATCAGTGAACATAGAGCACGCCGTGCACAGTATGGCGGCGGCGAGCAAAACGATTAGCGCTCTGTCAGCAAATAGGCGTTGTACCACCTACTACTCCTCCCCTCCCCTTTCGCTGCGTCTGCCCCTCAATCATGACAATAAGTCCCGGGGAGTTCTTTGCAAAGCACTGCCCATAACAACGACTTGTATGGTTAGGATATAACCCGCCAATGCACTTACCGCTATGATATAACCGCCGAGATCGAAGTTGCCACCGACGTCAAGAACTAAGTGACTTAACAGGCGGCTGAGCGACCATGCCAGAAAAACACCCAGAACCATCGATATTCCATTCCGCAGTAGACTACCAAGTACAAAGGAGATGACGATGTTGAATGCAGTGGCGCCGAGCGCCAAGCGAATCCCGACCTCGCGCCGCCGCCCGTGGAAATCGGCAAGTATCGCTGCCGATGTGCAGAAACCGGCGAGGAAAACGGAGACAATTGCAAGCGCGAAGAGGTACGCTGCGGTATATCGCGTCAAAGTCCCGGCGGACTCCACCATATCGCTAAGGCGAGCAAAGTGCGAGGCGATTGCCCTTTCATCAACCGAGTGAAGGGATCTGTCAATTAACCGAGCGACTTCGGAACCCGTCGCGTCGTGACGGGTCCTTACGACTAGATCCACGTCCGAAACTCCGTATTCGGAAAATGGAAAATATACCGTAGGCCATACCTCTTCCTGCACGCTCTGTTCATACACATTGTTCACAATTCCAACAACTCGTGCCCTTCGTAAGGTAGCTAGTTCTATGTACTGGGCCATAGCGTCGGACCAAGAACCGAGTTTGTCCGCCATGGCTCTGTTTATGATGACCGTATCGCGGTCCTGTGCCGCCCTGCCTGTGAAACCTCGTCCATAAACCAACGTCATTCCTAAAGCTGGTATCACATCCGGTGTTATGCTTCGGAAGGCCACATTGTGGACCACCATTGAACGGTCAGCTACGTTACGACCGTTAGAGACGTGGGCGTCCGTCGCCCAAGGTTGGTGATTGCGGTATGGCGCCGTACTTATTACGCCAGCGCTCCTGACGCTCGGGCTCTTCGCCAGTTCAGCCAGTACTTCGGTAAGAGATGAATTCATCATTTCGTGATAAGATCGAGAACTCTCCGTGAACATCATCTCGCGTTCGGCCGTGGATGCATCTGCTCTAATTCGTTTCGCGACGAACTGGTCCAAGTCGGTGAACATACTGATTTCACAGACAAAGGTATCGTCCGTCCGGACACCTAGGCTGAGATGACGTATCCTATAAGCACTACGAACAAGCAGCATGGCGATCACGACGATAACAGTCACTAGCATGGGTTGGATGGGGAGCCGCGGCCAAACTATCGTCTTTGTCGCCGTGCTTAGAACATTTGCCGACGACGCAACCGACCCGTAGCCGACAGACTGATGCCGAAAGCTCTGGGATAAAGCCACTCGTTGGATGGCGACTGCTATAATAACCGTAGCGAGTGACGCGCCCAAAGCCACCGCGATATCTAAACCGTGTAGGGTCCCGTAAAGCCCGGGTGTCAGTGAAAGGTATCCGACGGTTAAGTGGATCAGGAGAGAACTCAGAGAGAGACTTACCGTAACGCCGGCTAATACTATGATGGCCGTTTCAAAAAACAGCAACGAAAGTAATCTGCGCGAGTTAGCCCCGAGCGCTGTCCGTAAAGCAAACTCCGCTTGGCGAGTCTCGATATCCACTCTAAACATGGTTACCGTGGCAGCAATAATTAAAGCCAAAAACAGAAGTGAAATCATCAATAGCGTGAGACTGAGAGGATAGATTGCACCTGCCCAAAAACGCCGCAGCGAGACGAAATGCACAACTGCGGTGTTGGACTTTTCAAACGTGCGCTGCGTCGTCCATGTACGTATTTGGACCTCAGCCGCGGAAATCGAGAGTCCGACTTTCAAGAGGCCGAAGGCACCTGTTGCGGAAGGAGGGAGGCCTGCCGTTTGAATCATTGAAAAGGAGGTGAGGTGGATTGGCACCCAGGCATCGGTCCCGAAGGGGAAGTTAACATTCGGGGGAGCAACGCCGATAACCTGAAAATGATATGGCGGAATGTTAAGACTGATCGATCGATTGAGTACGTCGGCGCGGGAGCCGAAGTACGAATGCCAAAGAGCAGCATCAAGGATTATTGGAAGCCATTGCGGTTCCGATCCCGGAACGGGAAAGAAGTCAAGGGACGTAAAGTCGCGCCCTAATTCCGGTCGTACGCCTAACGTCGCAAAGAATTGCGGCGAGACCATGGTAACCTGTATACGTCGCGGGACCCGACCCGAGTCGAGATTCGCCTCCAGGCATTGGTACTCGGCTGCGGACTCGAATATCGCATCGAGACGCGGGCTGGGTTCATGATAGGAAAAGAGGAGTTCTCTCGTGCTGGAGGTAGCCGCAACCGCGATTCTATCGGCCTCTCGGTAGGGCAGGGGGCGAAAGATCGCTCCACGCGCAACATCCCAAAGCCCTGTGACACACCCAATTCCAATCCCTAAGACCAAAACTATGTGGGCAACATGCCATTTGCGCCGCCAACAGCGGCGACCCGCCGCGATAATGTCATCGATCGGCCAACGTGAATGCATGGCACTTAGAAGCTATTCCTAAGTCGACGAATGCCGGCTGAGAGGGCACTCTCATCGATCGAGCCTTCTTGTTCCCAAATGATCTCACCTAGTCCGTCAAGCAGCAATGTTTGAGGCGTCATATAAGGGTTCAAGGTACGCCCAAAGTTAAGATCAACAAACTGTAACAGCGTTTTCCGGTCCGTGTCTTCTTTTGGCGCAATCTGTCCCGCCTTTGGAGCCAGCAAAATGCTGCGGCAACCAACTTTCTGCGCCTGGGCACGCAGTTGTTCATATCTGCTGCGGTCCAAGCGGCAGTACGGGCAGGCATCGGAAGCCAGCCTTATTAGATAGCACGGAAAGTGTTCCGGCGACGCAACCCGAATACTTGTACGCGGAAACCTACGCCGGACCTGCGCCAACAAGGTCTATGGTGCCCCTCCACCATGCGGATGTCAATAGAAAGCTTTTAAGAATGTTTGCCCTCCGCCTGGGCGCAATTCCAACTGAGTTCATAGCTTTGTATCATTGACGATTGCTAGGACCGGACAGAAGCCCCGGGGGCGATCGATAGCGATAGTGTGCTCGGCGCGCAGGCGTTCCACTTCGAATGACAGCGTGGCGAGTTGACGGCTGCACTCCTCGGCGGCGCCCGACTTGGCGCTTCGTTCGAGATCCGCCAGCACCGTGGCGGCCGCCTTGGCGCCGACATTCGCGCAGGCGCCCTTGCAGTAATGCGCGAGGCTGGCGCATTGTTTTAAGTCCGTGCTGCGAATCGCCAGATCGAGCAGCGGCAACTGCTGCTGCGTGTCGGCAATCAGCGCGGCTACCAGTTCGCGCATCAGCGCTTCATCTTCGAGCGTGACTTCGCTCAGTTGACCCCGGTCGAGCACCGGATTCTTTTCGCTTGTCCCCACACTCTCAGTGTGGCCAACCAGGAGGCGATGGGGTATCGGCAATCGGCCGCAAGCCGGCGGGAATTGCACCTTATTTCCGCTGGAAGGGGCCGAATTCCAGCGAACTCCGCAGCGGGCGGAGGTTCGAATCGAGAGTCGCAGTGGCGGTGAACAACGTCGATTCGGGCGTCCCCAGGCGCACATCGATCAGTTCCACCAGGGTGCCGTTCTCCACGTCGGGCGCCGGCGACACGCGCCACAGCGGAAACTGCGCGAACCGCAGCAACTCGCGAAAGGCCGGCAGCGGCGTGGCAGCGTCGATCGCCGGGCTCGGCGCGGGCTTATGGAACACCGCGGCGTGCGCGGGGTCGAACTCGCCCAACAGATCGACGCCATCCACTGCGTAGAAATCGGCAGTATCCACCACTCCGTTCCAGCGCCAGGGATTGGCCGGACCGGGCGTCGCCGTGACCCGCAACGGCGCGGCGCCATCGTAAATTCGCGACTCGAGTTCGTTGACCGCGCGCGCATGCAGCACGCCGCGGCCGCAGTCGTAGAACAGCAGAAAGAGGAGGCCCACCCAGGCGAAGCCGCGGCCGTGCAGCGGCTGTTGCGTATTGCGCGACGCGATTTCCGAGCCGACTAGTTTTCCCAGAAACGGCGCGGCCACGCAGATGAGAAAAACGGCCCAGATCCAGAGATCGTACACATTGGTGAAGTTGAGGCGGACCCAGCGTGCCGAAAAGGGCAGAAAGAGGCGGATGCCGTAGTCGTTGGTGAAGTCGAGCAGCAGATGGCTGCCCACCCCGATGAGCGCGGCGAAAAACGCCGGCAGCCAGCGGATCTGGCGCTTACGCGCGCAGGCCCAGACCAGCGCCACCGTGCCGATGGCCATCACCGGGGCGAAGGCGATGGCGTGGGTGAGGTTGCGATGGTAGTGCAGGTAGCTCAGCGGCCCGGCGGCGATGCTGAGGATGTCGATGTCGGGAGCGTTGGCCGCCAGCAGCAGGATAGGGGTGGCCAGCGGCGTCCAGCGTTTGAGTCCGATGCGGCTGAGAAACAGGCCGGTGGCGGTGTGGGTGAGCGGATCCATGGGCGTGTGGAGGAACCTTATTTTCCCTCTTGACATCCATCGCTGATTGCAATATTATCATTGCATATTGCAATAATTCTTGTCCCCACCGGTGACTGCGGCCTCAAAAGGGCAAGTCGGTCACCGGTTTTTTTCACTGCAGCGCCCGCACCGCCGTCGAGGCCGCAAGCCCTTCGCGCGTGGCGCTTACGGCGACAATCCTCCACGGCCCCGTCCACGGTGTGACCCCAGCGTACGCCACGCCCGGGTCGCTGGGCTTATCCGGCAGATGGGAGGTCAGGACATTGGCTTCGTTCCGCACCAGCGTCACGGCGGGAAATCCAGGCAAGCGGCTCTCGAAGATCCCGACCCATCCCACGCCCGGCACCTGCTCGCTATACGGCAGCGCGGCTTGCGCGGGGCGGACACCGGCCCCCGCGAAGCGAAACTCCGTCGCCTCATCTTCAATCAGCAGATCGAGTAGAGGAAACTGCTTCGGCAGCACGTAGCGGAACGCCGCACCGTCGTTATAGGCGCGGACCTCGATACTGATGCGGCGCCCGGTGGTGCTGTTCTGCAGATAGTCGGCGAACAGGCCGCGGTATCGGTCGCCGGTGAGTGGTTTGCTGTCGCTGAGGCCCAGGTTTTCGCCTAACAGCGGCTCCTGAAAATGGATGTCGAGCCCCATGCAGGAGGTATCGATCAGCAACTTGCCGTCGCGGCGCACCTGGTACGCCAGGCTATTGAGCTGCGCGCCCGCGGGCAGGGTGGTGAAGAGGCGGAACTCCAGCCGGCCATCCGGCGAGATGATTTTCCGATCGTCCTGCGCGTGCGCCGCTCCCGCCAGTAACGGGAGCAGGCACAGCAGCGATTCGGCAACCCGCATTCTACGCCCAGCTAAAGCCGGAATCGGAGAAGGGAAGCGAGCGGACCCTCTTGCCCGAGGCGTTGTAGATGGCGTTGGCCACGGCGGGCAAGATCGGTGGCAGTGCAGGCTCGCCCAGACCGGTGGGCCCGTACGTCGTCTTGAGATAGTGCACTTCGATCTGGGGCGGCGCCTGCGCCATCCGCATCATGCCGTGCTGGTGGAAATTGGTCTGCTGCACGCGGCCCTTTTCGATGGTGATCTTCTGACTCATCAACTCGCTCATGCCGTCGATCACGCCGCCTTGGCAGATATTTTCCGCTCCGCTGGGATTGACGATCTGGTGGCCGACATCGGCCGCAATCCAGATCTTGTTGACCTTGACTTTGTGCGCATTGGCGCTCGGCGAGGTCACCGTCACCTCCGCCACTTCGGCGAAATATCCCTGGTGGCTGAAATGGAATCCGATGCCCAGGGCGGTGCCTTTGGGGAAGGTCTTCTTGCCCCAGCCGGACTTCTCCGCCACCAGTTGCAGCACGCCCTTCATGCGTTCGGCATTCACTCCGGGCGGCGCCGAAGCGCCTTCCGCAACCGCCGGCGCCTGATTGAGCAGTGTCATGCGGAACTCCAGCGAGTCCTTACCCGCCGCCTGCGCCAGTTCCTCGATAAATGAGTGGATCACAAACGCGATGGCGTTGCTGGTGGGCGCGCGCAACGCGCCGGTGCGCAGCCCGAGCGGCTGCACCGACGACTGAAGCGCGTAATTAGGCACGAAACGCTGCGGAAATTCGAACGCCCCGATGGCGCCCGACGACACGAAATCCTTGCCCTCGCCGTAGCTGATGAAGTGGTCCTGCCACGCAACCACATTGCCGGAGGAATCGAGCCCGGCCTTCAAGTACTGGAAGCCGCCCGGCCGATAGTAATCGTGCTCCATGTCGTCTTCACGCGACCAGAGCAGCTTCACCGGCACGCCGGCCTGCTTGGCGATGGCGGCGGCCTCAATCATGTAATCGTTGGTGAGGCGGCGTCCGAAGCCACCGCCGCCGCGAACCATATGCAGCACGACATCGTCCTGCGGAATTCCGAGGATCTGCGACACCTGCCGCCGGCCCGAGCCGGGCTGCTGGCTGTTGGTCCAGATCTCCATTTTGCCGTTATTGAAATGCGCCGTGGCGCCCTGCGGTTCGAGCGGCGCGTGCGAAATGAACGGATAGGAGTATGCCGCCTCCACTACCTTGTGGGCGCTCTTGAAGGCCGCGTCGGGGTCGCCATCCTGACGGATGGTGCGCTGCGGAGGCTGCTTGGCGAGTTCGGCGGCGTGCTGCGCGAACGCGGTGCTGCTTCCGGCAGCAGCCGCGCCTTCGTTCCACTGTACTTTTAGCGCCCGGCGGGCCTGCTGCGCCTGCCACCAATTGTCGGCGAGGATGGCGACGCCGTCCACTAAGTCGGGATACCGCAGCGGCATGCCTTCGAAGTCGGGACCCTTGACGATGAATGCCTGTTTGATGCCGGGCATTTTCTTGATGTCGTCGAGATTGGCGCTCACCACGCGCCCGCCCAGTACGGGGCAGCGTTCAAAAGAGGCGTGCAGCATCCCGGGCAGCTTCACGTCGATGGCGAACAGCGGCTTGCCGGTGACGATGCTATGCAGGTCGATCTGCGTTTGCGCGTGCCCGACGATCTTATAATCGGTAGGGTCCTTCAGTTTCAGCGTCGATAAATCCGGCGCGGGCAGGTCGGCCACTTTGGCGGTCAGTTCGCCATAGCTGAGCGATTGGCCCTGATGGGTGACGCGGCCCGAGCCGGTGGTGCACTCCGATTCCGGCACGCCCCACGTTTTCGCCGCGGCGGTGACGAAGAGTGCGCGGCCGGCGGCGCCCACCTGCCGCATGGGATTGAAATTCACCGGCGTCGCCGTGCTGCCGCCCGCGCTTTGCGCGGCGTATTTGCGATCGTCGAAATCGGCCTGCTCGATCTTGCACTGCTTCCAATCGACGTCGAGTTCTTCGGCGATCAGCATGGGCAGCATGGTCTTTACGCCCTGGCCGAGTTCGGGATTCTTGGCTATGATGGTGACCGTGCCATCGGGCGCGACCTTGATGTAATTATGCGGATCGGGGGGCGGACCGGGCGTGCCGCGTCCCTGCGCGGCAGCTTTATGTTCGGTGGTGAGGCCGAGCATCACACCGCCACCAGCCAACAAACTGATTTTCAGAAACGAACGGCGTTCGAGCCTTGCTTTTTCTTCAGTGCGTTTCATAGTCGGCCTCCTTTATTCCCGATTGTGCTGTCCGCCCGCGCCCGCGCTCCTGGTACCGGCGCCCGTGCCCGTCAGTTCGGCCGCCTTGTGGACGGCCGCGCGAATGCGCAAATAAGTTCCGCAGCGGCACAGGTTGCCGTTCATAGCGGTGTCGATGTCATGGTCGGTGGGCTTGGGGTTCTTGGCCAGCAGCGCCGCAGCGGTCATCATCTGTCCCGCCTGGCAGTAGCCGCATTGCGGCACGTCGATGTCTTCCCAGGCTACCTGCACCGGATGGGTGCCGTCCGCAGAAAGCCCTTCGAGGGTAGTGATGGGTTGATCTTTCACCATCGACAGAGTGGTGATGCAGGACCGCACTGCCTGCCCGCCCAGGTGGACGGTGCAGGCTCCGCATTGGCCGATTCCGCAGCCATACTTGGTCCCGCGGAGATCGAGGATATCTCGCAGTGCCCAGAGCAGGGGCATATCGGCCGGCGCATCGACCGTGCTGGTATGTCCGTTCACGTTGAGTTTAAAGGCCATAGAGTTCTCTCCGGATACGGGTATTCTATACCATTTGGACCCTCCCGAACCGGAAACGAGCATTGACGCTCGAGAACCCCCAAACAGGCTTGGCCACGGATGGCAACGGATGGACGTGGATGGAGGCACCGGCTCCCGACCCCACGCTACACTGGACTCTTGACTGTCCGCAGTCCCGTTTTCCGCAAACTCCTGCTGGCCATGGCGTTGTTGATCGCAATCGCCCTGGGAACGGCCGACTTCCTGCTCACTCGCTATACCGCTGAGCGCGAGCGCTCCCTCGCCGGGCAACAATTGGCGCAATCGCTCCGCCTGATCGTACCCGAAGTCACGGAACTCGCACCGCCGAACCTTCAGCACTGGGCAGACGATACCGACACCACGGCGCGTGCCCGCGTCACGCTCATCGATAGTAACGGTGTCGTGCTGGCCGATTCACGCCACGATCCGGAAACCATGGAGAACCATCGTGAGCGGCCGGAAGTGCGGGCAGCGCTATCGCGGCAGACCGGTTCGGCCGTCCGGCGCAGCGCGACCCTCGACATCGACTTCCTCTACTATGCCGCGCCTGTCGATCTGCCCGGCCATCCCGGCGCCGTGCTCCGCCTGGCCGTGCCGCTCGAACAGGTGGGCGCCTCAATCGCCGCGGTGCGCGCCCTCATTCTGAAGACCTCGGGCTTCGCGTTCCTGCTCGCGCTGGTCTTCGCTTACGTCATCGCGCAGAATGTCACCGGGCGGATTCGCCGCATCGAAGCCTATGCTACGGAACTGGTAAATGCCGAGTACGCCGGCACGCTGGCGGTGGAAGGCGACGATGAACTGGGCTCGGTAGCGCGATCCCTGCGCGTGATGGCGGAGCATTTCCGCCGCATGCTGGCCGAGCTTGCGCAGGAGTCGGTGCGGCGCGAGGCGATTCTGAGCGGCATGGTGGAAGGCGTGATCGCGGTGGATCACAACTTGCGTGTGACCTTCTTTAACGAAGCGTTTGCGCGCGCCGTTCATGCCCGCCCACAATCTTCGGAAGGCGCTTCCGTCCTGCAGGTGGTGCGCGATCCCGAGTTGCGTAAACTACTCGCCGGAGTGGTAGAGACGCAGACCGCCGCGCGCGAGCGCATGTCGCCGCTGCAGGCCGACGGCCACGTTTTCGAAGTACTGGCCGCGCCCTTGAACGAGCAGGGCAGTATCGGCGCCATCGCCACCTTTCACGATGTCACCGAGCTCGAACGGCTGGAGCGCGTGCGCAAAGATTTCGTGGCCAACATCTCGCATGAGCTGCGGACGCCGCTGGCGGCTATTCAGGGGTATGCTGAAACGCTGCTCGATGGCGCTCTCGAAGACCCCGAGAACAATCGCAAGTTCCTGGAGATTATCGCCGCCCACACCGTGCGTCTCACCAACCTCGCTTCCGATCTGCTCACCCTTTCGGAGATCGAAGCCGAGCGCATCCCCGTTCAGCCCGAACGAATCGCGGCGGTGGACCTGGCGCGTGGCGCGCTGCAAATGGTGGAGCGCCACGCCCGCGAGCGGCACGTGCGCGCCTACCTGGGCGAGTCCGCGGATGTCTATATCTCGGGACAGAAGAGCCGCCTGGAACGGGCGCTGGCCAATCTGCTGCTCAACGGCATTAACTACAACTATCCGGGCGGCGAAGTGACGGTGGACGTGCGGCACGTCGATGGCGCGGTCCACATTCGCGTCAAGGACGATGGGATCGGGATCGCGTGGACGGACATTCCGCGCATCTTCGAGCGCTTTTACCGCGTGGACCGTGCCCGCTCGCGGCAGACCGGCGGCACGGGACTCGGATTGTCGATCGTGCGCAACACGGTGGAGCGCGCCGGCGGTTCGGTGACGGTGGAGAGCGTGCCCGGCAAGGGTTCGGTTTTCACCATGATCTTTCCGGCGGCGTGACAGGTTCGGCCGGGAGCGTCCCGTCCGAATGGACTGCGTTGGACTTCCGAGCTTAGCTATTTCGTTGACTACGAGACCGGCGGAGATGCTGTCGTTTTATTCCGGCGTACAGGATAATGCGGAACGCCAGTGTCAGGGCCGTGATCGCCAGATCGTCTTCCGACCGATCGACGCCCGTCAGTTCCATGTTCTTGGCCAGGAGTTCCTCCATTCGTGCGCATTTTGCGAGCCGCAGGCTTTCGCGCCGCTCAGTCGGGGGTTCGCTCCCGTTGCCGAATTATTACAAACCGATTACGATGGAGTTCTTCTCCCGGACGGGCTATCGACACCCTTATGAATTTACTTCCCCACGATGAAAAGTTCTACGCCTTCTTTCTGAAGCAGGTGGAAATCATCTCGCAGGCCGCCCGTGTGCTGCTGGAGGGTATACGCGTAGGCAACTCGCGGATGGCGGGAGCCGCCACCGAAATCAGCGTCCTGGAAAATCGCGGCGACGAAGTGATTCACAATATTTTTCAGCGCCTCAACCAGACCTTTATCACTCCCATCGATCCCGAAGACATCCACAATATTTCGAGCGCGCTCGATAACGTGCTCGACGGTATCGAGGACACGGCGCACCGCCTGGTGTCCTATGAGATTGAGCCCATTCCGCGCGACATGGTGGAACTGGCGATCATTGTGAAGGACTGCGCGCTGGCTGCCAAGCTCGCCATCGAAGCTCTCGAAAAGAAGGGGCCTATTCTGGAGCATTGCATCGAAATCAACCGTCTGGAAAACGAGGCCGACCTCATTAGCCGCGCCGCCGTCGCCGATCTTTTTCGGAAGCAAAAGGATCCCATCACGCTCATCAAGCTCAAGGAAGTCTACGAGTTTCTGGAAAACACCATCGACCGCTTTGAGGATGTCGCCGACGTGTTACAAAACGTCGCCGTCAAGAACAGCTAGCGGATGTCGGTCTTCGAGCTGGCCGTACTGATCATCGCGACCGCGCTGGTGTTCGATTACATCAACGGCTTTCACGATGCGGCCAATTCCATCGCCACTATCGTGGCCACGCGTGTGCTTACGCCGCTCCAGGCAGTGCTGTGGGCGGCGTTCTTCAATTTCGCGGCGGCGTTTATTTTCGGCACGGCGGTGGCACGCACGGTGGGCAGAGGCTTCGTCGACCTCAGCCTGGTCACCCCGCAGGTGATTCTCTGCGGCATCGCGGGCGCAATTTTTTGGGACCTGCTCACCTGGTGGGTCGGCCTGCCGACCAGTTCCTCGCACGCCTTAATCGGCGGATATGCCGGCGCCGCGGTGGCACGCGCCGGCGTGGTGCATGGATGGATGCATAGCTTCGATGCTTTGCGCGTGCCCGGCGGCGGCGAATGGCCGCTCACCATCGCATTTATTTTCCTGGCGCCGCTCATCGGGATGGTGGCGGCATACATTTTGATGGTCCTGGTCTATTGGATTTTCCAGGGAACCAGCCCCGCCAAGATGGACGTCTACTTTCGGAAACTGCAGTTGGTTTCGGCCGCGTCCTTCAGCCTCTCGCACGGCTCGAACGATGCCCAGAAGACCGCGGGGCTGATTACCGGAGTCCTCTTTACGTCACACCTGATTCCCACGTTCGATGTGCCCAAGTGGGTGCTGCTGGCCTCTTATACTGCTATTGCCATGGGGACGCTGAGCGGCGGATGGCGCATCGTGCGAACCATGGGCGCGCGGCTCACGCGGCTCAAGCCGCGCAGCGGATTCTGCGCGGAAACCGGCGCGGCCGGCGCGGTCCTGCTGGCCACCCATCTGGGGCTGCCGGTGTCGACTACGCACGCTATCGCCGGCGCGGTGGTGGGGGTGGGCAGCATCAATCGGCTGAAGGCGGTGCGCTGGGGAATCGCCACCAATATCGTGGGCGCATGGGTGCTCACCATTCCGATGGCGGCCATCATCGCGTGGCTGTCATTCTGGGCGCTGCATCTGGCCGGCGGGGCATCGTAGGATGCCGATACAGAAGTAGAAAAGGCTGGATTCAGCCAATTATAGAGTCAGGCGGCCGGGGCGGGCACGCGGAAACGCTATTATTGCCGCCGCGCCATGGTGATAGAATGCCTCTTAAACAATAAGGAGAGTCGTCCGGTGGCTTCTTTTATACAGAACCAGTTTGAGCAGAATATTGTGACTACCTCGGTCGATCATGTGTTCAACTGGGCGCGCCTCTCGTCCATCTGGCCCCTCACCTTCGGGCTGGCGTGTTGCGCCATCGAGATGATCGCCGCCAGCACCTCGCGCTTCGATATCGCCCGCTTCGGTGCGGAAGTGTTTCGTCCCAGCCCGCGGCAGTCCGATCTCATGATCGTGGCCGGCACCGTCACCTTGAAGATGGCCCCGGTACTGAAGCGCATCTGGGACCAGATGCCCGATCCCAAGTGGTGCATCTCCATGGGCGCGTGCTCGAGCGTGGGCGGACCGTTCAATACTTACGGTGTGCTGCAGGGCGTCGATAAGATCGTGCCGGTGGATGTGTATATTACGGGCTGCCCGCCGCGCCCCGAAAATCTCTTCTACGGATTGCTCAAACTGCAGGACAAGATCGACCGCATGACCACGCTGGTGAAGCGGCCCACCGAAGTCCGGCTCGACGAATCGATGCTGGCAGAGTTCAAGAGCCAGATCCGCATCGCGCAAGTACAGAATCCCGCGTAGCCGTGTTTTATAAGGACTCCCGCCAGGTTTACCGAGCGAGCGAACTGGACGCCCTCCCGTGGCTCATCCACGGATTCGGGACGCGCGACAGCGATATCCCAGCCTGGTTCGCCAACCTTGGTACCGTCAAGCAGATTCACTCTGCCCGCATCGTGGCCGCCGACGGGCGTTGCGGCGTGCTGGGAGAGGCCGATGCGCTGCTGGAAGACCGGCCGGGCGCCGTGGTTGCCGTGAAGACTGCCGACTGCATGCCCGTACTACTGGTGGATGAGCGGCACCGCGCCGTGGCCGCCGTGCATGCCGGGTGGCGCGGCACAGTTGCTCGCATCGTGGCCGGCGCAATAGAGTCCATGCACGGCCGGTTCGGCACGGAGCCGGCGGATCTGCACGCCGCCATCGGCCCCGGCATCGGCGAGTGCTGCTATGAGGTGGGGCCGGAAGTGGCGGTACAGTTCGGGCGCGAGGGGCGGGCGCATATCTCGCTGAGCGATGCCAATCATACGCAATTGCTCGAAGCGGGCGTAACGCGCCAACGAATCTACACGTCGAACCTGTGCACCATGTGCCTGGCCGGCGAATTTCACTCGTTCCGACGCGATCGCGAAGCGTCGGGCCGCCTGTACTCTTTCGTCGGGATTCGAGCGCTCGACGAATGAATTTCGAGCGGTACAGTAGAATTTGGGGGGCGAAAAATGTTCACGTGGATTTGTCCGAAATGCGGGCGCGAGGTTCCTCCGGCTTACGATGAGTGCCCGGATTGTGCGGGAAAAGCGGCAGGGGAAGCCGCGCCGGGAGCGGTAGCAGCACCGCCGCCATCCGTCCCGCCGCCGGGTTCCGGTACGCGCACACAGCGTCGGCCGTTGTGGGCCACCGGTCCGCAAGAGCCCGCCGGTGTGCCACCCTCCTACATGCCACCTCCATCGCCTCCGCCCCAGGCGCCACCGCCCGCGGTGGCTGCCATGGTGCAGGAACCGCCGGCCGATGCGCGGCCGCCGAAGCCGGTGACGTCGCCATTGTTCGCGGCGCCGCCGCAAGCTCCGCGATATGCCGTGCCGCAGCCCGCCGGACCGCCCAAGTGGCTGCTCGGCATAGCGGTGGCGGTGATCGTGGTGATTGTGGGCGGCGGAATCTACTGGTTCTTCGGCCGGTCGCAGACCACCTCGGCGGTGATCGACACGCCGCCCGCGGCTGCTGCTACCGCTGCGCCGGCGGGCGAAAATCCTCTACAGAAATACATCGAAGTGACGGCTGTACGTTTCGCCCCCGACTCCAAGGGCGTCGAGGTGAAGCTCATCGTCGTAAACCACTCCGATAGCGATGTGGTGGGGCTGACCGGCATTGCCACCGTTTTCGCCAAGACGGAAGCGGGACAGGAAAAAGAGGTGGGTACGGTCCATTTTCAAACCAGTCTGGCAGCGCAAGCGTCCCAGGAGTTGGGCCTGCCGCTGGATACCAAATTGAAGCTGGTGCAGATGCCTGACTGGGAGAACACTTCGGTCAAGGTGCAGATCACCGCGCCCTCGGGCGCCTGACAAAGGTCCCCGGAGAGCGGCCGTGAGCGTGGCATAATCGTCAGGGTGAAAGCCAAGATCGAGCCACCTGCTGCGCGCCGTCCGCAGAAGACCACCCGCAAAGCGATTCCCGTGCCGACTGCCGTGAAGCGGCCCAAGACGGCTGCCGAACGCAAGCAGCGCATTGCCGACATCCTGGCGCTGCTGGCGAAAATGTATCCCGACGCCACCTGCGCGCTGCACCATGCGAACCCCTGGGAACTGCTGGTAGCCACCATCCTCTCGGCGCAGTGCACCGATAAGCGCGTCAACGAAGTCACTCCGGGGCTGTTTGCCAAATATCCTACGCCGCGCGATTTCGCCGCGGTCGCGCCCGAGGTGCTGGCGCAGGATATCCGCTCCACCGGATTTTTTAATAATAAGGCGAAGTCGATTGTGGGAGCGGCGAAGAAAGTGGTGACCGAATTCGGAGGGCAGGTGCCGCGCACCATGGAGGAACTGCTCACCATCCCGGGGGCGGCGCGCAAAACCGCCAATGTGGTGCTGGGGACGGCGTACAATATCGCGACCGGTGTGGTGGTCGACACGCACGTGCAGCGCATTTCCGCGCGCCTCGATTTCACCAGAGAAGCCGATCCCGTGAAGATCGAGCAGGACCTCATCAAGATCATCCCGCAGGAGCAATGGATCGTGTTCGCCCACCGCATGATCTTGCACGGGCGTGCGTTGTGCGTGGCGCGCAACCCGAAGTGCGCCGAATGTGCCGTGAATCCCCTCTGCTACGCCAAAGACAAGACCGCCTGATTTGCCATTTCCGAGCGGCGCGTACGATGATTTCTGTACACCGCAGCCCCCCCGCGCACGTTTATAGGTATAGGAGGAGAAAACAATGAAAGCCAGTGTTTTCGGCCGTTTCCTGATGGTCGCCGCGCTCTTGGGAGGCGCGGGTATAGCCGGCGCGGCCGACAGGAAAGCGCCCCCGACATTTCATAGCGAGGCCGACATGGTCAAGGCAGTTCGGCACGCTATCCTGATGTACCCGCGGTACTCGATGTTCGACGATGTCAACTTCCAGGTTGACAATGGAACGGTGCGGTTGGTCGGTGAAGTGACGCAGCCGTTTAAGAAGTCGGATATCGCGGCCAACGTCCGCCATGCGGTCGGCGCAGACCGCGTGCAGGACGATATCCGGGTGCTGCCGCTTTCGCCCAACGACGCGCGCCTGCGTTTGCAGGTGGCGCATCTGATTTATTCCGATCCGTCGATGACCAAATATGCAATCCAGGCGATTAAGCCGATCCACATTATTGTGGAGAACGGGCATGTGACCCTGGACGGCATGGTGGCGACCAGTTATGACAAGCAGATCGCCGGCCTTCGCGCCGATCGAGCCATGAGCTTCGGCAAGGTAGTCAACAATCTACAGGTGGAAAACCCATCGAAGAAGAGCTAGGCTCCAGGGCCTGATTGCGTAATTTGAGGGCGGCTGCCGAGGGATCGGGCGGCCGCCTTTTTTCTTTCACCGGGCGCCGGTGAGTCGTCGGGGCAGTTCTACTCCATCAAATAGTTGCAAGACAACATAAGAATTGATTTCGACGCGGCACGCAAAACTAATTGCCTGGTATCGGCCCGAAACTTTGGCTGTTCCTCCCGACAAAACCGCAATTCATTGCGCTGAAATCAAATTTTTCATAAAAGTTCTATATACATCCCGCCTGCCCGCTCTTATAATAAGCGGGACATGAACCCGCAATTTCGCGGATGTTTACTGGCAGCATTTCTGCTGGCAGCCTGCAGCGTTTCCGCACAAGACTCCTCCAATGGCTTTTGGGAACCCATTACCGACGCCGATCGGCAATTGCACGCGCCTCTGGTGGATAAAGACGCCGGCGTGGAAGCCATTTTCTGGAAGGTCCACGTGGAGGACGAGTACCGGGGCCAAGACCCGCGCCGCCTCCTGAAGCATTATGTGCGCCTCAAGATCTTCGACGAAAAAGGCAAGGAAACCGCCGCTACCATCGATATCGAAACGCCCAACCACACCAACATCTTCAGCGTGTCGGCGCGGACCATCAAGGCGGACGGCACAATTGTGGAAATGAAGCACGACGCCGTCTTCCAGCGCGATCTGGTGCGCGCCGGAGGCCGCAAAATCAAGGTGACTTCGTTCGCCGTGCCGGCGGTGGAGCCCGGAGCGATTGTGGAATATCGCTATACCGAGTCCCACGACAAGCCGGACTTTCTTTACCAGCGACTGCAGTTCCAGCGCGAGTATCCGGTGGAGCGCGTGACTTACTACATGAAGCCGCTGCCGGCCGAGTTCACGTCTTACCATATGTCGATCTGGCCGTTTCATTGCCAGCCGGGAGCCCCGAAGCTGGAGCGCGACGGTTACCAGTCCGTTAGTCTGGAGAACGTTCCCGCCTTCCATGAAGAGCCCAAGATGTTCAGCGAAGCCAGCGTGCGCCCCTGGGCGCTGCTGTTCTACCGCCAGGACGATAAGCGCGACCCGGATAAGTACTGGTCGGAAGTCGGCCGGAAGCATTATGACGAACTGAAACAGGCGCTCAAAGCCAATACCCAGCTCAAGCAGGTGGTGGCGGAAGTTACCGCCGGCACCACGGGCGAGGCGACCGTTTCGGCGCTGCTCAACTATGTCTGGACGCACACCCGCGGGTTTAACGATCCAGGGGTGACCGATGCCGACCGTGCCAAGGTGAAGATGCCCAAGGACCGCTGGCGTACCGCTCCGGAGATCCTCAGCTCCGGACTGGGAGGAGCGGACGAACTCAACATCCTGTTCGCGGCTATGGCGGCTAATGCCGGGCTCGAAGCGCGCCCGGTGCTCATGCCCAGCCGCCTGGATATCCTTTTCGACCCCAAGATGACCGATGAGTACTTTCTGGACAGCGTCGATATGGCGGTGAAGATCGGGGATGCGTGGAAGCTGTACGACGTCTCCGCCCGCCGGCTGCCGCCCGGTATGCTCTCGTGGACCGAAGAAGGCGTGAAAGCGCTGTTGAGCGATCCCAAGAAGCCCGTTTTCCTCGACGTACCTTACTCCCAGCCGGACTCGTCGCTTACCCGGCGCACCGCCAATTTCACTCTGTCGACCGACGGCGCGCTGGAAGGCGACGTCACCGAAGTGTTCACCGGCCACTCCGCCGGCGATCGCCGCTCGGATTTCCAGGGCGAATCGGAAGCCCGCCAGTTGGAGATCGTCAAAGAGGGTGTGGTTGCGGTGTTCGCCAAGGCGGAGGTCGCCAACATGGCAGTGGTTGGCGTGGACGATGCCACCAAGCCGCTGGAGATTCGCTACCACATCAAGCTGGATGGTTATGCCGCCCGCACCGCCAAGCGCATCCTGCTGCAGCCGCTTTATTTCCAGCGCGGCAGCGTGCCCATGTTCACCGCCACTACGCGCAATTACGACGTCGCCTTCCCCTACGCCTGGAAGGAACTGGACAAGATCTCGATCAAGTTGCCGCCGGACTTCGTGCTGGAGCAGCCGGAAGCGCCCGCGCCCATGCCCTTCGGCTCGGGCTCTTACAGCTTTTCGGTGGATAAGACCGGCGCCAACGAACTCGGCGTGACGCGCGAGCTGGATTTCGGCACCAACGGCGGCCTCTACCTGTCGAAGAAAAACTATCCCATGCTGAAGAGCCTCTTCGACGAAATCTACGGCCATGACACCCACGCCGTTTCGCTGACCTTCACGGGGACCGCGCAGTGAGAACGTTGGCGGTCGCGGCACTGTTCTCCGCGGTCCTTTGCGCCGCCGCCGATCTTCCCGAATGGGTTCGCCAGGCAGCCGCACAGACCGTACCCACCTATTCGCCGAAAGTCTCATCCATCGCGCTCCTGCATGAAGAGAGCGTCACCATGGATCTCGACGGCCATCGCACCACCCGCGAACGCGGCGTCATCAAAGTGCTGCAGCGCAGTACCGCGGCCCTGCGTGCCTACCGCCCCTACGACACCCGGAGCGGACGGATTCGCGATTTCCGCGGCTGGCTGCTCTCGCCTTCGGGAGCGGTCGCGCCGCTCGGCAAAGATGCCATCGCCGACGTCGCGCTGAGCAGCGACAACACCTATGACGAAGGGCGCGCGCGCGTGATGACTCCCGGCTCCGGCCTGCCCCCGGGTTCGGTCTTCGCGTACGAGGTGACCGAAGAAGAAAAGAGCGTCTTCACCCAGGATGAGTACGAGTTCCAGAACAGCATGCCGGCGCTGCTCTCGCGCTTTTCCATTACGCCGCCCGCCGGTTGGGAAGTCCGCGGCGCCATTCTGAATCACGCTGCTGTCGAGCCCACCGTTGCCAACGGCGCCTACACGTGGGAACTGCGTGACCTGCCGTGGATCGAAGACGAGCGCTACAGTCCCGACATCCGCTCGCTCGCGCCCCGCCTGGGAGTGACGATTCTGCCGGGCGAAAACAAGGCCGGCCTGCATACCCTGAAAGACTGGGCGGCCGTCTCCGCCTGGATGTCGGAACTGGCCGACCCTTCCGCCGAGCCCAACGACGCGGTTCGCGCCAAGGCGGCCGAACTTACCGCCGGGCTTACCACTGAGGCCGATAAGATCCGCGCCATCGCGCGCTTCTCCCAGCAGGTGAATTACGTTTCGGTGCAACTGAACGTGACCCGTGGCGGAGGGTACACGCCGCATCGCGCCGACCAGGTGCTGGCCCACAATTATGGCGATTGCAAAGACAAGAGCACGCTCATGCGCGCCCTGCTGCGGTCTGCCGGCATCTCCTCCTACCTCACCTTAGTGGATGCCGAAGACCGCTATTACGTGCGGCCCGAATGGCCTTCGCCCGAGCAGTTCGACCACGCCATTGTGGCGGTGCGCGTCTCTCCCGAGACGGCGTTGCCCACCGTGCTGACCGACCCGCAACTGGGCCGACTGCTGATTTTCGATCCCACCGATTCCGACACTCCGCTGGGCGATCTGCCGCAGCCCGAGCAGGGCAGCCACGCCCTGGTGGCCGCCGGCGCGCAGGGCGAACTGGTGAGTCTGCCGCTGCTGCCCGCTTCCGCCAACCGCATCGAATCGGTGGCGCAGGGCGGTATGGATGACGCCGGAAGGCTGGCAGTTCACCTGGATCGCCGCTACTTCGGGCAGGCGGCGGCGCGGGCTCACGCTCGCGTGGTCCACCAGAGCAACGACGAGCTGAAGAAAGGCTATGAGCGCAGCCTGGGCGAAAGCGTCGGTGCGATTGCCGTGAAGCAGGCGCAGATCTCGGGCGCCATCGCCGAGGGGCACATGCAGCTCAGCCTCGACTACCAGGCCGATCACTTTTCGCAGACCATGCCGGGCATGATGGTGGTCAAGCCCGGCTATCTGGCGCTGGGCGCCGAGTATCTTTTTAAACCGGGGGATCGCAAACTTCCCGTGAAGCTGGTGGACGAAATCTACCGCGACAACGTGCGCATCAAGCTGCCGGCCGGCTACTCCATCGACGAGATTCCCCCGCCGGTCCACCTCGAGAGCCCCTACGGAACGTACCAGGCAAGTTGGAAGGGTGACGGCGGTGAGCTGGTCTTCGAACAATCCACGGAAGTGCACGATGCCATCGTGCCCGCCAAGGATTATGCTGAGGTGGTGGCATTCTTCGATAAAGCCGGCCGCAGCCAGGGCGGCGCGGTAGTGTTGGTCCGCAAGTAGAATGAAGCTCTTCCTCGGCGTGGACGGCGGACAATCCAGCACCACCGCTCTGATTGGCGATGAACAGGGCCGCATTCTGGGACGGGGCGTGGGCGGACCCTGCAATCACGCGACGGCCGCCGAAGGCCGCGCTAAATTGCAACGCGCCGTTTCCGAAAGTCTGGCCGCGGCCTGTGCCCGGGCCAATGTCGATTGCGCCACCGCCGTCTTCGAGGCGGCCTGCTTCGGCATGAGCGGCGGCCCGGACGATAAGCAGGCCATCCTCGCCGGCATCATCCGCACCGGCCACCTGATCGTGACTCACGACGCCGCCATTGCGTTATCCGGCGCCACCGCCAGCGGCCAGGGAGTCGTGGTGATCGCCGGAACGGGATCGATCGCGTTCGCGCGCGATACGGCCGGCCGGACGGCGCGTGCCGGCGGATGGGGCTACGTGTTCGGCGACGAAGGCGGCGCGTTCGACATCGTGCGCCACGCACTGCGCGCCGCGCTCCGCATGGAGGAGGGCTGGGGACCGTCGACCGCGCTGCGGCAGGCGCTGATTGAGGCGACGGCCAGTGAAAGCGCCAACCAGGTGCTGCATCTCTTCTACACGCCCGATTGGCCACGCTCGCGCGTGGCGGCGCTGGCGGCGTTGGTGGATACGGCCGCCGGCGAAGGCGACGGGGTAGCGTTGCGCATTCTGGAAAACGCCGCGCAGGAACTGGCGCTGCTGGCGGCATCGGTCCGCTTATCGTTGTGGCGTACCGGCGATCCCGTGGACATGGCATACATCGGCGGCGTGTTCGCCAGCCGGCGCTTGCTGGAACGCTTCCGCATGCTGGTGGAGTTCGAGGCGGGGAATCGCTGCCATGCTCCGCTGCGCGACCCGGCCGAAGGCGCACTGCGCGAAGCGTTGCGCGCGGCGGGCGTGGAAGCGCCCTAAGGCGCTCGTCGAACGTCAGGCGCGGCTGGATTCCGGAGCGGGCCTGAGCACCAGGAGTTCGAGTTGCAGGCTTTCGAACAGTCCCACCAGATGGCCCACCGGCACCTGCGCGACGTTCCAGCGATACAGCAGCAGCCGCCAGTGCACACGCACCAGGCCGGCGGTGAACTTCACCCGGCTCACCACTAAATCCCGCAAAATATCCTGACGGTCGGATTCCGATTGCACGGCTAACAGCGTCAGAATCTCGCACGCGCGTTCGAAATCGCCCTGCAGGGTGCGAAGATACCCGCGGAAGACCAGATAGCGCTGCCGGCGGAGGCGGTTCACCAGGGCGAGAGTAGCCCCCGGTTGGGAGCGCAGGAAGCGGATGTCGTCTTCCTCCAGCAGGCGGAACATGGGCCGGTAGCGGTCGAGGGACAGCTCGGGGGTCCAGTCCAGCGGGGTTGAAAGTCGTCGGCGCGCGCCCAGTTGGGTTCGTGCCAGGAAATATGCGGCGCTGATTGCCACTCCCGGCGCCAGTACAAGCAGAAATGTAGCCAGTGTGAGAGTCATGCTGCGTGAATCCAAAAGGCAGTATGTGCCATACCAATGAGCCAATATAGTTCTGGAAGTACTATACGAGTTTGCCTTTGTGGAGGGTACGGGCCTCAGGGAATCGCCTGCCGACGGCTGTTTGGGTACCGCAAAGGCCTGCTGACGCGCGGAACGGGCATGCTATCCTATCTCCCGGCGCGCCGCACAGGGTGAGCGCTCCGTAACGGGAGGAATCGCATGAAAATCGTGAAGTGCCTGACCATGCTCTTGTTGGCGGTATCGCTCTTGGCGGCGGCGCCGCAAGCCGGTAAGGCGACCAAGAAGCCCCCCGCAGCCAGTGCGACCGCTGCTCAGGTGGACGTCAACTCCGCGACCGCGGACCAGCTCAAGGCGCTCCCCGGAATCGGCGATGCCTATTCGGCGAAGATTATAGCCGGCCGGCCGTACGCCAATAAGTCGCAATTAGTCTCCCGCAAGATTATCCCCCAGGCGACTTACGACAAGATCAAGGATCGCGTCATCGCCAAACAGAAGTAGCTCGCGCATGGCCCTCCTTGCCTGACTGCCGTCCGCGGGGATAGAATCACCTCCAGTCGGCACCGAACATGGCGGCATCGTCGAGCGATGAGAGGGTTGCCCGGGCAACCCAGGTTTTCGAAGAGTTACGCGCCTCCGGCAGGTCGAGTGAAGACATCTTTGTCACCCTGTACGGCGACCTGAAACAACTCGCCCGCCAGAAAATCGGCCGCCGTCCGCCGGGCGCGAGCATGCACGCGTCGCGCCTGATGAGCGATCTCTATCTGCGCCTTTTCGGCAGGGAATCGGCCGATTTCGAATGGGACTCGGCGCGCCACTTCTTCAATACCATGGCGCTGGCAATGGAACAATTACTCATCGATTACGCCCGCCAGTTCAAGAGCCGCGGCCGCGATCGCACCAACTCGCTGGATGCCCTCGCCGCTGAAGGCTTCCAGCCTGCGGACTCCGCCAATGCTGTCCCGCAGGGCCGGAACCTCTCGCAGGAAAATGTGGAACAGGCGGTCTTCGTCAAGGAACTGCTGGACCGCCTGGTGGACGACGCTGCCGCCGAAGGGAAGTCCAGGATCGCCGAAAGACAGGCCGAAATCGTACGGCTCCGCGTCTTTCTGGGCCTGAGCGAGGATGAAGTGGCGGAAGTGTTGGGCTGCAGCTCGGAAACCATCACCAAGGAATTTCGCAAGGCCAAGGCCAAACTGGCCAGCCTGGTTCGCCGAGAAGGAGATCGGAACTAGTTACCCGTTTCGCGGCGGCGGCACGTAATGGAAGAGATGGCACGGGACGCATTCAGGCAGCGGGCAGAAGAGATCGGCGATAGCGCACTCGACTTCGACTCCGCTTTCGATCGCGGTGCGTTCATCGACCGGACGTGCGGCGATGACATGGCGCTGCGCGCCTCGGTGATGGAGTATGTGCGCGGCGCCGACACTATTCCGCTGGACCCGGTGATTCGCGAGCGGCCCACCATGCCTCTCGACAACCGGCAGATCGGCCCCTGGAAACTTCTGCGAGCTCTCGGAGAGGGTGGATTCGGGGTGGTGTACCTCGCCGAGCGCAACGACGGCCAGGTGCGCCAATTGGGCGCGATGAAGTTTCTTAAGGGCACGGTTCACAGCCGGGATCTGGAACTGCGCTTTCTGGATGAGCGGCAAATCCTGGCTGACCTCAACCATCCGTGGATCGTGCGCCTCATCGATGCCGACGTCAATCAAGGCCAACCCTATTTTGTGATGGAGTACGTGCAGGATGGCCTACCCATCGACGTGTACTGCCGGCAGAAAGCGCTCTCCGTCAAAGATCGTCTGGCGCTCTTCCGCAAGGTATGCGAAGCGATATCGTACGCGCATCGCAAACTGGTGGTGCACCGCGATCTCAAGCCGGCGAACATCCTCATCGCCCCCGACGGCACGCCCCGCCTGCTCGATTTCGGGATCGCCAAGATTCTCGACCCCGCCCGCCGTGGCAACCCTCTGGCGGCGCAAAGTACGCGCGTATTGATGGGCACCGAACGGTATTTCAGCCCGGAGCAGGCGCGGCGCGAATCGGTCGATACCGCTACCGACATTTATTCGCTCGCGGTGGTGCTCTACGAATTGCTGACCGGGACCGACCCTTACGATCTGGCCCGCCGGAATGCGGAACCCATGGAGCAGATCGTTTGCACGGCGCTGCCTGAGCCTCCCAGCAAAGCTCTGGCGCGAGATGCGGAGGCGCCCGCAAGCAAGAACCGTGAGCGTGTGCGCCGCCAGCTTGTGGGAGACCTCGACACCATCGTGCTCATGGCGCTTCGCAAGGAGGCGCAGCGGCGCTACGCTTCGGTGGACCAGTTCTCGGAAGACCTGCGCCGCTACCTGGAAGGCTTGCCGGTGGCTGCCCGCGCCGATACCTATGGCTATCGCGCGCGCAAGTTCGTGAAGCGCCATCAGGCTGCCGTCGCCGCCGCCGCGCTGGTATTCCTTTCGCTGGGTGCGGGACTCTTCGCCACCACCTGGGAGGCGCGGCGCGCGCAGGCCGCGCGTGCCAGAGCGGAACGCCGCTTCAACGACGTGCGCAAGCTCGCCAGCACCTACCTGTTCGAATTCCACGACGCCATCGCGAAAATCCCCGGCACCACGGCGGCGCGCGCGCTGGTGGTCCGGCGAGCCCTGGAGTATCTCGATAGCCTGTCGAAAGAAGCCAGTTCCGACCGCGACCTGCAGCTCGAACTGGCCACCGCGTACCAAAAGGTCGGCGACGCGCAGGGACGCCCGGGGTTCGCCAATCTGGGTGATCGCACCGGCGCCCTGGCGAGTTACGGCCACGCGCTCGCGATTCGTCAGGCCCTGGCGAAGGCCGGTCCCGCGGATGCCGCTCTGCGGCGCGATCTCGCCACAAATTACGACCGCATCGCCGACACGCTGCTCACCACCGGACAAACCGCCAATGCTCTAGACAATTACCGGCAGGGCTATGCACTGCGCGAAGCCCTGCTGTCGGCCGATCCGAACGATCGCGACATACGCCGCGGTTTCGCCACCAGTTGCCAGCGTGAGGCGCAGGCGCTGCTGCAATCCGGCCGGGTGCCGGAAGCGAAAGAGAAGGAAAATCGCGCGCTGGCGATGTTCCAAAGCCTCGCCGAAAATCGGCCCGGCGATGCGGTGGCGCAGCGCGACCTGTTTATCGCCTACATCAAAGAGGGCGATCTGCTGGCCGCGGGCGGCGACAAGGCCGCTGGATTGCAATACTACCAACGGGCTCTTCCCATCTCCCAGGCGGTGGAACGAATCGCCGACGACCCGACGAAAGCGCGCCGTGAAGTCGCCAGCGTCCACGATAAAATTGGCAACCTGCTTGCCGCCAACAAAGATTCCGCCGGCTCGCTGGAAAATTATCGCACCGCCCTCCACTTGCGCGAAAGCCTGGCCGCATCAGACCCGAAGAATGCCGAAGTGGAGCGCGACCTCTCGATCAGTCACGAGAAGATCGGCAACATTCTGGTGCGCTCGGGGGACGCGGCCGGCGCGTTGGCGCAGTACAGGCACTCGCTGGCGATCGATTCCCGGCTGCTCGATGCCGACCCCGACAATGCGCAGTCGCGATTGGATTGCGCCGGCGATCACGAAGAAGTCGGCGGTCTGTTGCTGCGCTCGGGCGACCTGGCAGGAGCGCTCGCCAGCCAGAATCAGGCGCGCGAATTGCGCGAATGGGTGGCTCACAAAGACGAAAAGAACGCCGATGTGCGCGCCGATCTGGCATCGAACTATAAACAGCTCGGCGATATCGATATCGCGCTGGCGAAGAAGAATGGCGGCGGCGGGTTTGTGCTGGCGGCGCGCGCGTGGTACCAGCGCGGGCTGGATACGTTGGGCGAACTGCAGAAGTGGGGCGCGCTCGACGAGGAGGGCGCCGCCGAGCGGAAGGAAATCGCCGCTGCCATCGTCAATTGCGATACCCTGCTCAAGGCGCGCTCCGGGCAGTCGCGGTGAGTCTGTGTGCTTACCCTTTTCGCCGCGCGCGAACGTAAGGGAAGGAGAGGAGGAAAGAGAATCATGGCTCTCATACAATGGCCCACTCTGAGGATCGCGATGCTGATTACGTTCCTGCCGCCGCTCACTCCGGTGGCGAGTGCGCAGACCCTGCTGCAGCGCTGCCTCGGTCTCACCCCGGGCAGGGAACTGCACGGCCCCGTGACTCCCTCTCCGGCGACCATGTCGTATTGCCGGCAACTTCCTGCCTGGAACCTGTACGATGAGGCGGGCCGTCTCTTCCAATCGGGCGACCATGCCGGCGCCGCGCGTGTCGCGCTGCAAGCGGCCGCCGCCGGCAATCCCGAAGCGCAATTGCGCGTCGCGCTGCTCTATCCCAAGGGCGATGGCGTTCCGAAAGATGCCGCCGCGGCATTCCGATGGATGCGGGCCGCGGCCGCGCAGGGCGAACCGATGGCGCAGGACCTGCTCGGCACCATCTATGAATACGGCCGCTCCACAGGCTTCTACGCCATCGGCGATGACTGGGACGAGGCGGCGAAACTCTGGCAGGCGAGCGCCGCGCAAGGCTATGCAAAGGGCGAATTCAGCCTGGGCCGCGCCTATCAATATGGAATCGGCGTGCCCCTCGATCAGCAGATGGCGATTTCGTGGTACGACAAGGCGTCCGCGCAAGGCGACAGCCAGGCCGCTTACTTCGCCAAATATCTGCGCGATAACCATGGCATGGACGGCAGCACGCGCGATGACCAGGAGCGCGCCATGCTGGGTTCGCTGATGGGCCGCACGGTTCCCTTCATCGCCCCGTTCGGAACTACGTTCCACCATCTTTCCGAACGCCTGGCGTTCGTCCATCAGGAGTATGCCAACCAGGAGACCGCGAAAGCCAAGGCCGCTTACGATTCGCGATCGCGGGCATACAAGCAATGCCGGGACGCCGGCCGGGATAACTGTGTCTCTCCGGGCGCCCCGCCAAAATGACTTACGGCTTGCGGGCGAAAGCGCCGTACGTCATCGGCGAGATCGCAAAGCCGCCCGTCTCCAGCGCCTCCGCGCTGAGGCGTGCTTCCAGAGTTTCGATATCGACCTCGGCGGCAGTCGCCAGTCCGGATGCCACCATACCCGGCAGCAGGCTGCGGACGGTCTCCGCCACCCAGGCCGCCATCTGGGTGTGAGGTCCGCCGTCCACGGAACATTCGGCGCGGCACTCCGGCGTAGAGAATCCCGCTTCCATCATCAGGCGAGGTAGTTGCGCGCCGATGCGGGGCCGCGCCACTACGCGGCTGAGGAATTGGGTGATGAGATCCGACATGCGGAACATCAACGGCATTTCGGGGTAGCCGTGCAGGCTGAAGGTGACATCGAACTCCTGGAAGGCCACCACGCCTCCGGTGTGAAGCAGGGTGGCTGCCTTCTGTAAAACCGCCAGCGCATCGGGCACGTGGATCAGGATATGCCGGCCCACAATCGCGTCGTAGGGCCGCTCCGGTTGCAGATTCTGGATGCTGACGCACTCAAAGCGCACGTGGCGGTGCCCGGCAGATTGCGCACGCCCTTGCGCAATCTCCAGCGCACCGGAATCGATGTCGATACTGTGCACGCTTCCGCGAGGACCCACCAGCCTGGCGGCGATGAGCGAAACTTCTCCCACCCCGCAACCTAACTCCAGCACGTGCATGCCGGCGCAAACCCCGGCGCTGCGCAGAAAGGTGTCGGTCACCGGATTGATGATCGATGCCTGCAAGGATAGGCGCCGGCGCTCATGGCCGGTATGGCCCATTACGTAAGAGTGAGATGCGGACATGTCAGTGTCTACTCTAACGCGGCCGGGCGCTATTTCCCAGTCGCCTGCCGGCGATCTTTGCGAGCCTGCTCATTCGCAGGATCGGACTGCAGCGCCTCCTCGAATTGCGCCATCGCATCGGCGCGTTGGCCGGCCCGCAGGAGCAGTTCGCCGCGCAGCGTGAGCGTAACCGCAAGTTGCCGGCGGGCGGCCGGGTCTTCGGGATTGTCCGCCAGAATCAGGCGCAGCTCATGGATGGCATCGTCCACTTTGCCGGCCTTCGCCAGCGCAACGGCCAGATTGTAGCGCGCACTGGCATAACCGGGACGCAGCAACAATGCCCGGGCGTATTCCGCGATAGCGTCGCTATTGCGCCCGGTGGCCGCCAGGGCGAGGCCCAGCATGTTGTGCGGCTCCGGCCGGATAGGATTGAGGCGCACCGCTTCGCGCAATTCGGAGACCGCGGTTTGCACATTCAGGCGCGTCATCTCGATGGCGCCAAGATTCATGTGCGCCTCGAAATCGTCGGGATTCTGCGCCAGGCGGTGGCGAATCACGGCCTCCTGCAGTTCGCGCCGCCGGTCGCCCGGGCCGAGCGGCAGCACCTGCAGCCATAGGTGCGCCATTTCGTCGCTCGCCAGATTGCCGGCGCGCACGCGCTTCGGAGGACGGTTGCGATTGCGCACATTGGCGGCGGAGTTGTCATACCGGTAGCGCATGTGGATCACCGCGTCTTTCGGCAGTTCCAGCGGCGTACGGTAATAATAGACGGCTTGCCAGTTCGGGTCCCAATCGGGAATGCGCACCAGCCATTTCTTCTGTCCGCCGGGCAGCGTGGCCCACGCTTCCAGCAGCTTCCCCAGATAGTGCGCGTGCGGATAAACGGCCAGTACATCCACCGCCAGCGGCAGCTTGAATTCGTCCGACACCACGAAGTCGCGGTCGCCGGCAGGAATGTCGAGCGCGTTGTCGTTCTCCAGTTCGAAGACCAGCGGGAATTTGGTTTCGGGCCGATCGGTGAAGTACAGCCCGATAGCCGGCCGCACTTCCTCCGGCTTGCCGGAAGGCTGCAGGTGCATGTTGAGCACCAGATTGTTGCCGGGGTCCAGCCGTAGCGCGAACCCATCGGGCTCGGTGTGCGGCGCGCTGCCCGGCTTCCAGAAAAGCAGATGGCCCGGCGGGTCGAACGGGCTGTTCATGAGGACCAGGTCCATGCCCGGGAATCCCTTGCCGGTCGCGGTTTCCTCGGCGCGCGCAGTCCCGATGCGGTCCACCATCAGGTTGGCGTGATGGACCAGCCGGCGGTCGCCGGGGCGGATCTCGATGGCGCGCACCCAGCGGCGCGCGGTGAGGGCGGGCGTGAAGATGACGTTCCAGTAGAAGTCGGGACCCGACGCGGGCACGTGCACGGCGGTGGGGGCGTCGACGATCAGATCGGGTTGGCCGAGTTGCCAATCGCTATCGAACTGCGGGGGCGGCGGCGCCTCCTCGGGCGCACCTTGCGGAGCGCCATCCTTTGCCCACGCCTCAATCGTCGCGATCTGCTCGGGCGTGAGGCGGCGGGTGCCCTCGAAATCGCCGTAGCCCTGCTCGGGCAGCCACGGCGGCATGAAGCCGCTGTGCGTCACCGTGGCGATGAGGGCGGCGCGCTTGTGGACATCCTGATAGGTGAGCAGCGAGAACGGCGCCGACCCGCCGGGCCGATGGCACGGCGCGCAGTTCCGATAGACGATGGGTGCGATATCGTGCGAGAAAGTGGCCGCCGGCGCGGCCGCTACCGCGGACAATGCCAACAGGACCCCGGAACGCATGCTAATTCAGATCATACCGCCCGGCGGCCGTATTCGTCGCCGCTGGACTTGCCTCGCGCTCTCCCAAGGACTTATTCCACGCCGTGATCGTGAAGCTGCACCAGTTGATCGGCGTTCAGATTCCGCATGCCGGAATCGTGGATGGTGCGCAGGTATTTTTCGTCCACACCATGATCGTGCAGTTCCACCAGTTCGTTGGGCGTGAAGCGATACCCCAGATCGTGCGTTTCCAGGACGAATTCGCGCGAAACGCCGTGATCGCGCATGGTGATGGTCTCATCCGCGCGGAAAGCGCCATCGCCGGCGTCGCGAACGGCACGAAGATAATCGGCCGTCACTCCGTGGTCGCGCATGGCCACCAGGTCGGCTGAGTCGGGCTGCAATCCATTGGCAGCCAGGTCGCCGATGAAGCTGGAGTCCACGCCGTGATCTTTGAGCTGGATCACCTGGCCAGAGTCGAGTTGATACCCCGCATCTTTCAACTTCTCCAGGAAATGCGCCTCCACTCCGTGGTCGTGCAGCGCGATCAAGTCGTCGGCCTTCAGGTCACGATATCCGGTGCGTGCGACATCGTGAATGTACTGGCTGGTGACGCCGTGCGCACTCAGGTCGAGCACGTCCTGCAAGGTTGCGACGATGCCTGCGCCGCGGACCTCGCGGATAAAGTCGAGCGTCGTGCCGGTGATCACGAACTGGTACAGGTCGTCCTGGTTGGGCGGGGCGAACCCCAGACGGACCAGTTCGGCGGCGAATTGCGGATTCGGCGTAACGGTGAAACTGCCGCTTCCGCGGCCCCAACCGAACTTACCCTCGCATTCGAGCGTGGCGGCGTCCTGCACATATTGGAATTTCGCGGGACCGCTATGGTTGAGCATCTCGGGCGTGAATCCCTGGAAGTTTTTCAGGGAGACATCGTTCGAAGTCACCATGCGATTTCCAGGACGCGAACGTTCCAGTGTGAGCCGAACCATCCCGGCGTCGCCGGCGTGCGACAATTTCCATCCACGCCCTGAGAGCCCCGTGCCGGGTGCGGTGACCGCTTCCAGAATCACGGCGCCGGCGATGACGGCGAACCATCCAAATTCCTTCATTGGATCACTCCTGCCTGTTTCAGTTTGACGATTTGGGCGAGCGTAAGATGCGTGCCATACTGCGCGGCATCTTTTAATGTGGCGGGGCGCACGCCCTGTTCATGAGCGTTGATGACGGCGCGCATTTCTACGTGCTGGAAACCGGCGTCGTGGAGCGCGTGAAGAAGATCGGCCTGTACCCCGTGGTCGTGCATGTCGATCATGTCGCGCGCGCTCAGCTTGTCCCAGCCGGATTGGCTGAGGTCGGCCAGGAAGCGCGCATCGATCCCGTGGTCCTTCAGGGCAATGATGTCGTCCACCGTGAGATCGCCATATCCCGCGGCAACCAGCGCCGCGAGAAAGGATCCATGCGGGTTGACCGGGCGGGCCGGGGCGGCGGTGTTGCTGGAGGATTGCGCCAGCACCACCCAATGCGGCGCCTGCGCGCCCATGGCTACCAGCGCCACCAGCGCCATGGAAGCCAGCCCCACGCGGAGCAGGGAAGAGCGCGCCGTGAATTGCCGGCCCCCGGCCAGCAGAGATTCGATTCGTTCGCCCAGCCGGGACGCGTTTTCCGCCATGCCTGTGGCCAGCACCGCGCCGCGCCGCGGGCGGCACACCTCGAACAGGCGCGCCAGGCTGGCGGCGTACGGCCGCGCTTCTCCGGTACGCGCCACCACCCAGTCGTCGCACGCCAGTTCGCGTTCGCGTGCGATTTGCCGCAGCGTCCACGCCGCCACGGGATGTAGTCCGGCGGCCACACCAATGGCCCGCGCCAGCAGATTGGTCCAATCGTCGCGTCGAGCAATGTGCGCCAGTTCGTGAAGCAGTACGTGGTCCAGTTCGCCATCCTGAAATTGTGCGGGCAGGCCCTGTGGCAGAATCACCGCGGGCCGGCGGAATCCGGTGGCCATGGGCGAGACGACGCGGTTCGAAATCAAAAGACGGACGGGCCGTTGAATACCGCAGGCGGCCAGCCAATGGTGGAATCGCTTGGCGACTTCGGGCGGCGCGGCGAGCGACGTGCGCTTCACCTTGCGTATATAGGCGAAGCTCCCGGCGATGCGCAACAACTGTACCAGGGCGAAGGGAAACCAAAGAGCGAGCACCAGCAACATCCATTCGCCCGGCCGGAGTTCCAAGGGGAAGACGGCGTGTGCCGGCGCACTTGGCGGCGCCACGGCAGCGGCGGCTGGAGCGGCGGCCGGCAAGCTAGCAACCTTTACTGGAGCAGGAGTGGCGGCGGCCGGCGGTGCGGGCCGTATGGCGGCCAACGGCAAAATGAGCACCAGCGCCAGGACCGCCCACCAGACAAGGTGCCGCGTGGCCGCATTGGTGCGCGGCAGGAAGCGGCCGAGCGCCCATGCCGTACCGGCGATCGCCAGTGCGATCCAGAGAGTATCCAGGGCGCCGGCCAACGCGGCGGGAAGAATGCGGACTGCCATCATTTTGCCTCCCCGGCGACCATCTTGCGAATGCGCGCCAGTTCCTTGTCGCTGAGGTCTTCGTCCTCCAGTAAATTGAGCACCAGCAATTCCGGCGAATTGCGGAAAAATCGGCTCACCAGATACCGTACGGCATTTCGGCCCGCTTCGTTCCGTCCCACCACGGCGCGATAGACGAAAGCCCGCGCATCGTCGCGTTTGGTGTGGTGGAGATAACCCTTTTCTTCGAGAATGCGCAGGGTAGTGAGGACGGTATTGTACGCCAGGCCGAGATCTTTGGGCAGCGCCTCCGCCACTTCCGACACGGTGGCCGAACCTTTGTCCCAGATCACGTCCATCAGCCGCAATTCGGCATCGGTCAGGGTCTGCGATTTCTTTCGCGCCAAGGGCAACGCTCCTTCAACTATGGAATTAAGAGCATTGTGCCCCGAAAGCCCTGGCGATGTCAACTATGAAATTAAGAGTGGGGCGGTAGGGCAGCCGGAGCGCCGCCGATTTCGGCCGCGATTTCCGCATCCACCGCCGCATTCCTTTCGCCGTCGGCCGTGGCAATCAAATGCTTGGGAATCCACGGAATCACCGCCAGAATCAAGGTGTAGACTGCGCAGGTGGCGATCACGCAATAGAGGAACCCGCTGGTGGGGCTGCTGGCATATAGCTTCGCGCCCAGCAAATCGCTGCCCCGCGAGGCGAGCATGATCCCGGCGGAGACCAACATCATCAGCGTGCCTTGCAGTCCCGGTGGGCAGGATCGCATGGCCAGATCGTAGTAAGCCGCTGTCGCCACGCCTCCCATCAACCCCATCGGCACCGCCAGCAGCAGCACCCCGCCGCCGGAATGCACGAAGGCCAGCGGTACCATCTGCGGCACCGCCACGATGGTTCCCCACCACAGCAGTTTGCTGGCGGCGATGCGCGTGCAAAGCCAGCCGTACAGTAAGTAAGTCGGGATAAATGAAATCGCGAACACGCCTAAGAAGTTGGCATAACTGGAATCGGGCGCGTGCAGTTGGTTGGTGAGGAAGAATTGCACCGGCGTATAGAGCCCGGGGTTGAACCACCACAGGAAATTGATCAGCACCGCGGGGTAAATCGCCCGATGATGAAGCAGTCGGCGGACGTCGCCGCGGAAATCCGCGCCGCTGGCTTCCGGCCGCTCGTAGACGTGGTTGAAGACCGAACTCGGCTTGAACATTCCGAACGCTGCGATCGCGACCGTCACCGCCGCCATCAGGTAAAACGTCTGCGCGGGCGTCAGGCTTTCGCTGATGACTCCCGATGCGAACGCCGCCAGAATCATGGCAAGTTGATAAAACATGCTCTGCAGCGTGCTCAGGCGGCCGGACATCAGCGCCTCTTGTCCCACCAGGGCGAGCAGTCCCTGAAACGCCGCCAGAATAAAGCGGAACGAAGCCATTGCCAGAATCATGCCGGCCGTCAGCAGCGCGTACGTGAGTCGCGAGGTCGCCATCAGCACAAACACCGCGGCGGTGAGCGGGGCGAAGATCAGGAAGTAGCCGCGATCGCGCAGTCCCAGCGGGTTCCACCAGTCCCGCAACAGGCCGAACACGAACGCGAAGTAAATGGGAATCCCGGTGAGCAGGCGGAACAGCGAAACTTCAGGCGCGCCCGCGTGCAGGCGGTTCTTCAACATGTACGAAGTGGGGATGTCGAGCAGATACTCGGGCGCCACCATGTACACCAACAGGCTGAGCGCTCCGAAGTAGACATAGATCGAGCGGGTATTCGGCCGTCCCTCGAGTGCAGACATGAGAATTCGATCAGTGTACCAATGTCAGGCTGCCATTGTGAGCCCACAAAATCGGCTATTCTGGCTGAATGCCCCCGCGGTTTGCGGGCATGGGCGAAAGATTCAGGCAAACATCATGTCAAGCAAAGTTGTGTTGGTTACCGGCGCGTCCTCGGGTATCGGATCGGCCTGCGCCGAGATGCTCGCCAAGCGCGGTTTTCGCGTTTACGGCTGCAGCCGCAATCCCAATTTCAAACCGTCCGGCTATCAGGCACTCCAGATGGACGTCACCGACGACCAGTCGGTCGATAAGGCGGTGGCGGAGGTGATCCGCGAGGCCGGCTCCATCGATGCGCTGGTCAACAACGCCGGTTGTGGACTGGCCGGCGCGGCGGAAGACACCGCATCCGCCGAGGCGCTCCACCAGATGGATGTCAACTTCATGGGACCCTTCCGTGTGGCGCGCGCGGTGTTGCCTGGCATGCGCCAACGCCGGTCGGGAACCATCGTGAACGTGAGCTCGCTCGGTGGCTTGTTCGGACTGCCGTTCCAGAGCTTCTACTCCGCCAGCAAGTTCGCGCTCGAAGGCTGGACCGAAAGCCTGCGCTTCGAGGTGAGCCCCTTCGGCATTCGCGTGGTACTGATCGAGCCTGGCGACGTGAAGACGGGCTTCACCGGCAGCCGCGTACGTGCAGCCCGCGCCACCGGCTCCTCCGGGTATCACGAGCGCTTCTCGAAGTGCATGGGTATCGTCGAAAAAGAGGAGCAGAAGGGAGTGGCGCCGGAGTCTATCGCCAAACTGGTCTGCAGCATCGTGGAAGGCAGCGCGAAAGGCCCGCGCTACACCTGTGGAGCCGCCCTACAGCGCTTGTCGGCATTCCTGAAACGCATTCTTCCGGGCCGTCTCTTTGAGACCATCATTGGATCTTTTTACGGCATGTGAAACCGGTGTTCGGTTCCACACTTCACACGTAGGGGATCCTACTCCTGACACCGAGGCCCCTAAAGGAAATATAATGAACTCCTAACCGGAGGGGACATCTGTGCCGTTGAAGGAACCCGATTTAAAGAACACCGATACCTATAAAAAAGCCAGCCGTCTGGATCTGCCCAAGATCGCGGCGGGCAACGCGAAATTCTTCATTTATAAAGACGTCGAGCTACCCAACGCCTCAGGTAAGAAACAGAAGCACCCCGCTTTTCTCGCCCTGGTGGACGACAAGGTCGTCCGCAAAGTGATGGTAGGCAAGAAGCTGATCTGCAAAGGAATTTGCGGCCTGAGAGAAGAGCGGATCGCCTTTGAGCCGCAGAAAGGTAAGGTTCCGTACAAGCAGTTAAAGGTCAGCATCCCGCTTCTGCTCGGTAAGGCGGTTTGGATTCCTACCGGCATGGAGGATGACGCCGGCGACGAAGATGCCAGTATCGAAGATGAGAGCGAGACCGGCACGGACGGTACGGCGCCCGTAACTTCCGGCGTCCAGCCGCAGGTTCCGCCCCCGCCCCCTCCGCCCCCGCCCCCGCCGCCCAAAGGCCCGTCACCAACCGCCAATTTATCGGCGGTCTGGGCCAAGCTCGTAAAGGACGTGCAGGCGCACGTTGCCGCCCACCCCGAGAGCAAAGAGGCGCTCTTCAAGGAGATGTCGGCCATTTCGGAGCTGCTCAAAACGAACAAAGGCCCGGAAGCGAAACCGAAGATGGACCACGTGCAGAGCATTCTGGACGCGCCGCCAACGGCGCCTCCAATCCCTTCTCCTCAGGCCACCGGAGCGCAAGCCACTGTACGTTGGAGCGCGCTGGCAAAGCAGTTGCAAGCCGCTGTTGCCGCCCACCCCGAAAGGAAGGCCGAACTCGTCCGGGCGAGCGCGGGAATCGCGGAGATGATCCGCGTGGGCAAGTTCGATCTGGCCAGCAAACTGATGGACACAGCCGACACGGCGCTCCGCGGGAACCCGCAGGAGATCGCGTACCGCGCCCGCTATCGTGCCATCGGAGGCAAATTGGCGGAAGCTTTGAAGGATCCGGAGCAGGACGCCAGCCGCCTGCGCGCCATGGACGCCTTCATCGTCGAGAAGGCCAATGCAGGCGATTTCGATTCCGCGCTGAAAGCCCTCCAGAAACTGGAGGAGGCTTTGGGCGCCGGTGCTTCCACGCCGCCCCCTCCGCAGACCGAGTCGGAGCAGCCGGAGCAGCAGCAGGAGGAATCCGAGAGGCCCGAAGAAGTCAGCCTGGTGGAGTTCGCCAAAATGCGCCTGGATTGGCAGAAGGCCAAGCAATCGGTGGCCGCCGAACTGGCGCAACTCGAAAAAATGGTGCGCGGTGAGATGGCGGACGATCCCATGATCGGCAATCTGCAGCATCTCGAGCGGGTCCTGAAAACGTTCAATGAAGGCTTGTCGGACGCCCTGGATAGTCTTGCCAATGCCGACACGCCCGAAAAGCGCCATGCCGCCGCCGACAAGGCGCAGAAGACGGCGGAGCATTACATGGACCACATCGTCGACGACGAGCTGATCGAGTACGTCGAAGATAATCCCTTCACGGAAACCCGGATTTCCGGCCATCTGCTGCCGTCGCTCTCGGCGATTAGCACGGCGCTAGGGACGATCAGGTAAGGAACGGAGACCGCAATCATGCCGACATCGCTTTATAAAAGCACCCTGACGAAGAACGAGCAAGCGCGGCAGCTCTTTATGCCGCAGGCCGCACCATATATCCAGAGCCTGGCACGGAAGCCCGCCGACGGCGTATATAACGCCCAGTCCGGCGAGCTTCAGATCTTCATCGAGTGGCAGGACTTTGCGGCCAGATATCCGGGCCTGGCCGCTTTTGCGCGCATGAAAGGGACCAGTTCCCTCAGCGCGCCGATGTACGAGCAGGATTACGGAACGGAGGCCTTGAAGATCCGCCGCAGACTCACGCTGGAGAATGCGCGCGACGACCTTCGCGGCATTCGGTTGCCGCCTACCGGACCGAACGATCCGGCGAACAACACCGGCATCACGCCGCAAATGGATGCGCCCACCGCCAACCGCTCGATCATGCAGCAGAGCGGAGGCTTCTGCCAGGGGCGCGACCATGGCCAGGAGGGGCCGCTCAACGCTCTCACGAAGGGTATCGATGACGGGTCGTTGCTGAACGGCGGCGGACTACTGTTCATCGAGGAATTGCCCTCGGCGCTACAGGAAATGGTCGACACCTGGCTCGACGATCAGAACGCGACGATGCCGGAACCGCTGGCGGCCGCCCTGGCGCAGCAAGACGTGCGTTGCGGGTTCGAACAGGATGGCACTCCGAAGACTCCCTTCAAGAACCTGCTGCTAAAGGCCAAGGAAAGGGGCATTCGCGTCTTCGGCATCGACGGCGGCGACGGCGCCGGTGGCGTCGACAACGCTTCCGCCGGCCAGCCGGAACGGCGCGATGTGAAGATGAACGCCCTGGCGAAGAAAGTGATCGACAACGCCAGGAACCGGTACCCGAACCTGCCGATGATTGCCTCCGTGGGCGAAGCCCACATGAATCATCACGAGGGGGGCATTCCCGGAATCGCGCAGATCATGGGCGTGCCGGGCGTCACCACCGATCCTAACGGCAAAATGGTGCCGGTGCCGGACGATCCGACTAAGCGCGGCATGCCCTCCCGGGCGGCGCAGGCATTTATCGACGGCTACATCGAGCAGATGGAAGCCAAGATTACCGGTTCGATGCGCGATGCCCTCAGCACCCCGGATAAGGAAGCGTTCAAATTAGACATCTACCAGAACGCCAAGAAGCTGGCGCAGAGACTGGAGGCGGACGGCACCATTACGGACGCGCAGAGCGTCAAGGACCTATTGGAGAACATCGCCAAGCCGGTTCATGAGTTGCAGAACCATCCTCATGAAATGATCGCCACGCAACGCGACGACTATGCCGAACTCGTCCAGATGTGGCCGAACAAGGGGACGAATCCGGACGGAGTAGCGCGCGCCGCCATCCGTGCGGGCTCGCCTGGCCGCCTCGACAAGGTTCTCACCGACCATCCCACCACACTGAATAAGCAGGATGGGGACGGCCGCAGCCTGATGCACTGGGCGGCGATGCTGGGCCACGGCGACATGATCGACAATCTTGCCGGGAGAGGCGGTCGCGTAGACCTCCTCGATAGTTCCGGCAATCAACCGTTGCAGGCGGCAGTGAAACGCCGGCGGGACCTGCCGGATCCTCGGGTCGGCATGCAAGGCGACGCGGTCGGTGCACTCGTGCGGAACAATGCCGACGTGAACTTCAAGGGCGAGGGCGGCCGCACCGCCATGCACTGGGCGGCACTCAACAACAACACGTCCGCGTTGCCCAACCTGGGCAACAATGCGCGCATGGATATCCCGGACGCGCGCGGCTGGACGGCCCACGACACCGCGGTGGGTTCCACCAAGGTGGAGGCGGAAAAATGGTTCTACACCAAAGGCAAGACCAATCCGCTCGGTGTCGATCCCAATACGCAGCCCATGGACACCGTCCAGGCGCTGATGAAATCGATCAAGTGCGAGAACCCGGGAAAGCACCAGCAGCAGATCGAAGATGCGCTGAAGGAGTTGTACGGCAATCCGGACCTTCGGCCCGCGCTCGACCTGCTGGCCAAGAATTCGCTGCTCCCGCGCGATGCCGACGGCGGTGGCGGCATCAAGATTTTCATCGCCGACAAAGACAATGTCGGCATGCTCTACAACTCCAAGACCGGCAAGGGACCGTGCGGCGCCTATGACGAAAACGCTCACGTGGTCCACGTGGCCGGCGATGGGGCGCGCGATCTGGCGGGCGAACTGTGCCACGAACTGACGCACGCGGCGACGCGAGTCGCCTTCGACGATAAAGCCGACGTTCCGTTCCAGGACGACAACGAGAAGAAGGAGTTCGTGAGGGCGATCCAGGAGGACGTCAAGTTGATGTCCCTGATCATGCCTGGAAACGCCGTCGAGCGTGACATCAAGGAGATCATCAGCGAGCGCATGGCGACAACCGTCCGGGACTATCCGGACGACGCCGAAAACAAGCTCATGCAGGAATTCGCCGTGAGCATACCGCAGCTCATCGCGCAATACGGGAGCGAAGAGGTCGGGAAGTTGGCGCCGGGGTTGATGAAGTACTATCGCGGCACCTTCGCGCAGGCTTGCAAGACGGCGGGCAACGGCCCCAAGTACACTCAGATCAACGCCAAGATCGACAATACCAATCTGGCCAATACTGCCAGGCCGCGGGTACCCAAAAAAGCGAACTGGGTACCGAGCGGGAGAGACACCGCCGGCGCAGCCATCGACATGCTGAAAGCCAGCTATAGGGCGATGCACGGCAAACCGAAGAATCTGCCGAACGGTGTGACGACGCCCTACCTGGTAGAGCAGTACGAGCTCGATACCGGGGAGGAGATTCAGTTCCTGCTACAGATGCAGAAGGTGGAAAAGGCGCTGCGCAAGGCGCTGAAACAGGAAGGTATGCCGCCGCGGCTATCGGCCGACGCCATGCGCAGCCTGGCACTGGAACTGGGCCAGGAGATGAAGAAAGGCAAGCCGCTGAAGGACCTCGCTAAGGCGGTGGAGGGACGCGTCACTACCTGGGCGCGCGACTCCAAAGTGAGCTATGTGGAACATTGTATAAAGGAACAAGCTCCAATCAGCGATCAGGCGTTGGCCGAAGCGACCATCATTCGCGCCGAGACTCTCGCCTGGATGCAGGGGGCTCGTGACGATGAGGAGTATGTAGCGGTCGAGATCGACAAGAGCAAGCACAAGGCGATGGTGTCCGAACTTACTAAGACGCTCGGCAAGCCGAGTTCAGCCAATGCCAAACTAAATCCGCAGAACTTGATGGACACCCTGTCGAGGCAGATGATAGGCGACAAGAACAGGGGTTTCTATCGCAAGGTGGATAAGAAGGGTAGCAAGGTGACGGAACACGTCAGCATCAGTAAGAAAGATGCCAAGCAGACGTGGCTCGCGAACCTATAAGTAGTGAATCTTAAGGTCCGCGCACCTAGTGTAAGTGCGCGGCCCTTTTCGAGTGCTGTACCGTTATGCATACCGAAGGCTTTTGGGGATGGTTCTCCGGCTTGTTCCGGTCGAAGACTTACGGCGGTACGCGTGCGCCCCTCATCGCGATTTCGGTGAGCATCCTGGCAGGGTTTGCCGCCCTGTTCTGGTTCCGAATTGCCGTTGCGGGCTACCTGTGGGCACTGGCCTGCTTGGGTGCAGGGTCGCTGCTCGGCATCGTGTTCGGCATTCCGCGTAGCGCCAGTCAGAAGCCGGACACCGATCACGCGGCGCCGGACCTTCTGGCGAACACCAACATGGAGCAGATTTCCGACTGGCTCACGAAACTGCTGGTGGGAGCGGGTCTGGTCGAGCTCAAGGAACTGCCGCATGCGATTGACTCAGCGGCCCGCTATATCGCCCCGGCCATCGCGGCGAACGGAGAAGTGGTCGGAGCAAAACTGACGTCTGTCGCGGCGGCGCTTCTGATTTATTTCTCGGTAGAGGGCTTTATCGGCGGCTATATCTTTACGCGGGTGTATTTTGTAATCGCTCTTCATAACGCCGAAGAGCGATTGCGGGGTGGTGTTATTCAGGAGGAATAGGGCCCTGCCGAAACCCGCCGGCCCAGGCGCGCGTCCAAACGGCGGAGGGCGAACGTGAGACCTATATGGTGTGTCGTGCTTGTCGCGCTCGGGGTAGCGCAAGCGCAGCAATACCGCTCCGGACAGGGCGTCAACTTTTACAGTAGGGATAAAGGGATCGCCCTCGGACAGCGCTTGGCGCAGGAGTTCCGGCAGGCGACTACGCCATTGGATGGCGCGGCGGTCAACGATTACGTGCGGCGGGTCGGCGCCAACCTTGCAGCGCAGTTACCAGGCGGATGGACATTCACGTTCGAGACAGTTCGGGAACATCAGGGTGGCGCGACTGACGAGCCGGTCGCCCTTCCGGGAGGTCCGATTTTCGTCCCGGCCGACCTGTTCGTCACCGCCCAGACCGAAGCGGAGTTTGCCGGCATGCTGGCGCACGCGATGGCGCACGTGGTGGCGCGCCATTACACGCGACAGGCAACCAAGGAGGATTTGGGGGCCATCCACACGGCCTCTCTCTCTTTTTCGACCCCCGGGACGGCGAGCCCAGCGGGCTTGCTCGCATACCGGCGTGGAATGGAATCGGAAGCGGATTACCTGGCGATTCAAACCATGGCGGCGGCCGGGTACGACCCCGCCGGCCTGGCCGCTTACCTGGAACGGGTCCAGCCCGCGCCCGGCAGGAACGATGCGACGAGCGCGCTGCCGCCGCGCAACCGGCGCCTAGCCTCTATCCGGACCGAGATCCAAAATCTACCCGCGGGGGACTACCATTCCAGCGGGGAATTCGACCGCGTGCAGGCTGACGTGAAGCGGCTGCGCTGACCGGCGCTGGAAATGATTCGATGAATCGCGTCCGCTCTCGAACCGCTCGGCCGGAAGGCGGGATGGAAGCATCGCTGGGAGATTCCGGTCCACGCGGCGAAAACACCAGCGCATAAGGCACGAGCGAGGGAGCTTAGCTCACTGCCTATTCGCAACCGCGAGGATATTCGTCTTATATTCGTTTCCCGATTGCCGAAGGTACAGGTACTTGCCTTCGATCACGAACTCTATCGCTGTGCCCAAACCAAACTTCGGCCCGCTGCCGAGAAACTCGCACTTCACGAGGTAGGATGTTTTCGCACTGTTGATCTGGATGATTTCCGTCACCGGCGGTGGAACCGGGGCCGGCCCCACTTCCGGTCCAACCACCGCCGCCGCGCTTACCTCGGGACCCACCGGAGTGCGCCGTCCGGATGGTCCAAAGCCGCGCATCACACCGCAACTCCCGGCCTGCTTACACCACTGGTCCGCATTGACGAAACCCACCGTGGCCGGAAGCCAGACCTTTCTGTTTCGTGCGGCCACCGGAAAGAGGCTGCCCCATACCAGGAGCAGGACCACCATCAGTCTCATGCACCCTCCGTGTCCGAATGATAGCGCCTACGCGCTCCTGTGGCAGGGCGCTCCTATGATATTTCCCTTCCAATCGTTAGAAACTCGATAGACGACGTCTCCACCGGCGTTCATAATCGACTGCAAGAGTGAATTGCAAGTCCGGCTGGCTTTCACGGAGGAGTCATGGTCAAACTAATCGCTGCACTGATCGGGATCGCTTCCATCGTGGTCGCGGCCCATGCCGGTGGCCCCGGCCAGAACCAAACCCCAGCCACTTCCGCGGCCCCGGGGCATCCGATTTTCATTGGCATCAAAGGAGCGGTTATCGCCTTCGATGGCGCCAACGGGCAGGAGGTCTGGCGATCGCCGTTGATAGGCCGCGATTTCGTGAACGTGGTGTTGGAGGATGGCGAACTGGTCGCTGCGACGCACGGCGAGCTCTTCTGCCTGGACCCCGCCACCGGACACGTCCGCTGGCACATCCCGCTCAAAGGATCTGGGCGGGGCCTGGTCACCATCGCCGGTAACCAGCAGACAGTCGTAACGCTGGCAAGGAGGCAAAATGAGGCAGATGCTGCCGATCCAGGGATTATGATGATGTTGATCGGCATGATGTGACCATCGGACGTGCTTGCTGACTTACTGGGCGTCCTTCACGCAGCGAAACCCCACCGTAGCCGAGCGGTCGTAGCCCGGCGCCATCAGCAGCAGCTTGCCGTGTTGGTCGTTGCGATACGCCTGCGGAAAATACCACATCGAACCCTGCGGCTGGTAGTAACTCCCCCCGCGCAGAATGGCGCCGCGCGTGTGGTCGTCCTGGTATTCGTCAGTCCACTGCCACACATTCCCCACCATGTCGATCGCCCCGAACGGACTCGCTCCCGCCGGATGAGCATCCACATCGTCCGGGCCCGTCATGGTCCTGCCCTTCTGCGGAACGGGAACGGCTGCCGGCCGCCAGTCATTGCCCCACGGATAGGTGCGCCGGTCGCTGCCTTGCGCGGCATATTGCCACTCCCATTCGTGAGGCAGGCGTTTGCCGGCCCAGGTAGCGTACGCGCGCGCATCTTCCTGCGACACCCATGTCACGGGTTTGTTGGCCCAGCCGGATGGGAACGACCCGTTCTTCCAATCGCGCAGAAAGTTCAGGTCGTCTTTGGGACGGTAGTGCGAAGTCTCCAGGAACTTCTGGAATTGCGCGTTGGTGACGGGATACCGATCCATATAGAAGGCCGCGATCCGCATGCGATGCTCATGGAAGCGATGCGGCGCGGCCTCCCAGGGATATTGCACGTCGACCCCGGTATCGTTGGAGCCTTCGATTTCGATACCCTTCACTTCGAACAGAAATTCGGCCGCTGGAATCGGCACCATCCCGTCGGGCGCGGACGCTGCCGGCGCCGTGGGCCGGATCTCCACCTGCCGCTGCGGTAATACTTTCCATTCTGCCGCGTAGTCCGTCAACGGCCTCGCCGTCAGCCCGCGCATCTTGTCCATCAATTGGCGCTGCGCCTCTCCCGGTTCGCCATGCACCGCCAGGACGGCGCCATACCCCAGCGCTTCCAAATCGAAGACCAGTGCGTCGTCCGCTCCCTCGCGCTCGGGCCGCACTTCCTCTCCGTGATACAGGTCGAAGTAGCGGACTCCGTCGCGGTGCGGCACCGTCATCTGGCGTCCGGCCACCGGATATTCGCTACGATTCACGATCGTCCAGACCGTGTCGCCGCCCAGCGGCCAGCGGCTGGCGAACACACCGTAGCGCTGCATCGGATAGAACGGCTCCCAGTCCGCACTGGTGAGGAACGCCGCCACTCCCCGTTCGATGGTCGCCACGCGACGCGTCGCTTCGGCATCGCGCGGTGTGATGCCGTTCCAGATGCCCCAAATGTTTTCCCAGGCTTCCCAACCCTCGCCATTGAAAAATGCGAATTGAAGATTATTGGTCTTGCTGCGATTCCAACGGTCGGAAATGTGAACCATGTGGCGTGGCTCGAGCCAGCGATACCGGTCCACGCCGGGCGAAAAATCGTATTGGCCGCCATACTGGCCCCAAGTCATCAGATTCCACGCCAGCGCTTCATCGGAAGGGCCGCTTTCCGGCTCGAACACCAGCCGGTGGCCGCTGCGGTCGGCGGCCAGAGAGAAGGCCAGCGGTACGCCGTCCTGCGTATCGCCATTAATTCCGTCGGCGTCGATGGCTTTCATCAGGGCGGCGATGGCGTCTGGCCACGCGCCGTCCGGCTCGCGGGTGCCTTGGTCCCACATCATCATGGGAAACAGCACGCGCACGCCGCGCCGGTGGAAATCCGCCACCATCTGCTTCACTCCCGCCACTCCGCCCGGCATACTGCGGACCATGTCGAGCTGGTTGCGATTGTCGATCCCCATATTGGGATAAGTGGACCAGACCAGCACGGAATCGATTCCGCCGTAGCGCTTTTCAAGATCGTCCAGATAGCGGTCCACGGTATATTTGCCGGCGGCCGGGTCGTAGAGGTAGCGATCGTGCACCATCATCTGCGGCTGGATGAAGCTCGATTGGATCCACCGGGACTCCGGCAGTTCATAGCGCGCCGCACTGTAGCCGACGCGAATCCGCCGTTCCATCCGCCAGTGCTCGACGTCTCGCAGCCAGTTGGCGTGAGTCTCTTCCGTACACGCGCCCTTCATCATGGGGCAATCGGGTCCGGGGATGAGCTGATTGCGCGGCCGGTAGGCGCCGTCCTGTGCGCGCCCGGCGCCGGCCATTGCCAGCAGCACGATTGCGACGCTCGCGCTCTTCTTCATGCGCTGCCTCAGGCCTGCGAAAGCACCGGCAGCTTGGCGGCATCCCACGCGGCGAGCCCGCCCGTCATCTCGATCAGATTCGTGATGCCGTGCTGATGCAGAATGCTGGCGGCGATTGACGAGCGATAGCCGCCCGCGCAGTGCACCGCGACGCGCCGCTCGCGCGAGATCTCGCCCATGCGCTCCTGCAAATGATTGAGCGGAATATTCACGCTACCGCCGATATGCCGCGTCGACCATTCCCGCGGATTGCGCACATCGAGCAACACCGGCGGATTTACTCCCGCCAATTCCTCCGCCACCACGGCCGCAGTGGCGTGTTCCGTCGGCCAGACCAGGTCAGGCCTGTCAGCCAGCGCGGCCATCCCTCCGCGCAGAAACCCTTTGACGTGGTCGAAGCCGATCCGTCCGAGGCGCGTGGCAGCTTCCAGTTCCCGTCCCGGTTCGGACACAATCACGATCGGTTTCTCGCGGTCGAGCACGGTGCCGGCCCAGGTGGCGTATTGCCCTCCCAGCCCGATATTGATGCTCCCCGCGATGTGCCCCTTGGCGAACTCGGCGGCCTCGCGCACGTCAAGGATTTGCGAACCGGAGTCACCCAGCCGCAGTACTTCTTCCAGTTCGATGGGGCGCAGCGCCTGCTCCAGGTTCCGATCCAGCGTGGCGCGCTCGCGTGTATTGAGAATCGCGTCGTAAGTGAAGTAGGGCGGGGCGTCGGGCTGGTCGGCCGTCACCAGCCGCACGAACTCTTCCTTCTCCATGGGCTGCAGCGCGTAGTTCGAACGCCGCTGCTCGCCCAGCGGCGAGACCGTTTCCTTGGAAAGCTGTTTGCCGCACAGCGAGCCGGCCCCGTGCGCCGGATACACCAGCACATCGTCGGCCAGCGGCAGCAGGCGCCCGTGCAGCGAATCGTAAAGCTGCGATCCGAGGTCGGCGGCCGTCCAGCCGAGCGAGGCGCGCAGATCGGGACGGCCCACGTCGCCGATGAAGAGCGTGTCGCCGGTCAGCACCGCGTACGGATGCGCCGTGTCCTTGGCGAGATCGAAAACCAGGATCGAGATGGATTCGATGGTGTGCCCCGGGGTCTCCAGCACCTGCAGGCGCATGCCCGGAAAATCGAGCGTGTCGCCGTCTTTCATGGCGGTGAACGGGTATTCCGCCCGGGCGCGCGCGCCCAGATAAATGGCGGCGCCGCAACGGTCGCGCAGTTCCAGGTGGCCGGCGACGAAGTCGGCATGGAAATGGCTGAGGAATACGTGGCGGATTTGCAGGCCGGCGGCGGCCGCGTCCTCCAGGTAACGTTCGATGTCGCGCTGCGGATCGACCACGATCGCCGTTCCGGAGGCTTCGTCTCCCAGAAGATACGAAGCGTGAGCCAGGCAGGCGAGATAATACTGTTTCAAGATCACGGCAGACCCCTCCGCACTAGACTAGCTTGGCGGCGGACAATGCGCAATCCCGTGGCGCACCGCCATTCTTACTGACGGCGCAGACGGCGGTGATCCTTCAAAATGCAGCGATCCATGACCACCGCGAGCCCTGCCTCCTGGGCGCGCTGCGCAGCCTCTTCATGCACCACGCCCTCCTGCATCCAGATCGCTTTGGCGCCCTTGCGAATGGCCGCTTCCACGATCGCCGGCACGAACTCAGGGCGCCGGAAAATATTCACCAGGTCGACCGCTTCCGGCACCGCGTCCAGATCGGGATAACACTTCTCGCCAAGCACCTCGGCGGTCAGCGGATTCACCGGGATAATGCGGTAGCCGGCGCGTTGCATATACTCGGCGACACCGTAGCTCGGGCGAAACCGCCTGCCGGACAGGCCCACTACCGCGATGGTGTGGCAGTCGCGGAGAATCGCTTCAATCTGGTTCATACCACCTCTTGGGGGTGCGGCTCGCGGGCAGCGGTGTGCAGCGCGCGTTTCAGTTTCTGCACTTCCAGCGGCGAGAGATGGCGGAATTGGCCGGGTTTGAGCGCGCCCAGTTCGATGGGCCCGATGCGCACCCGCCGCAGTTTCTCCACCAGCCGGCCGAAGTGTTTGAACATGAGGCGAATCTGATTGTTGCGGCCTTCGAACAGACGCACTTCATACCACGGATTCTCGGCGTCGTGAATCATTTTGAGGCCGGCAGGCATGGTGCGGCGGCCCGAGAGCGGCACGCCCACGCGGAATTTCTGCTCCTGATCGGTGGAGAGCGCGCCGTTGGCTTTCACCAGATAAGTCTTCGCCAAATGGCTGGACGCCGAAGTGATGGCGTTTGCAAGGTCGCCGTCGTTGGTGAGAAGCAGCAGGCCTTCGCTGTGATAATCGAGGCGGCCCACGGGATAGACTCGCTCCTTCACGCCGTGGATGAGCTCCATCACGGTCGCGCGGTGCTGGGGATCGCTCACCGTGGTGACCGTGTTGTTGGGCTTGTGGAGCGCCAGGTAGACCTGGTGCTTGGGCGCATGGATGAGGCGGCCGTCCACCTTGATATGGTCGGTTTCCAGGTCGGCCTTGGAGCCAAGTTCGGTAACGATCTGGCCGTTGACGGTAACGCGGCCATCCACGATGTACTTCTCGGCCTGGCGGCGCGAGGTAACGCCGGCCTGGGAAAGAATTTTTTGAAGACGCTCCTCGGGCATTATGACTCCTGACTTTCGGCGGGCGGCGCGTCTGGTGCTGGCGGCGCTGTGTCTGAATGGGGAGGGGCGGCCTCCGCTTCCGGCTCCGCTTGCGCTGATGGAGCGGCATCGTCCGGTGGCGGCGCGGAGGCGTGGGCGTCGACTTCAGGCGGGTCGTCATGGTCTACGTTCGGACTGGAGGCTTCCGCGTGCGCCGAGCGCGCGGCATCGTCGGCGTTGGGGGCGGACGCTTGCGCTTCGGTCTGTTCGTGGGCCGCCTGCGCGTTGGAAGCTTCCGCTTCGCTCTCCGCCGGCGCCGCATCCGCAGTGGAAGCAGCGTCGTCCGCATCCGCGGCAGGCGCTTCCCCTTCGCTCTCTGCCGGCGCCACATCCGCAGTGGAAGCAGCGTCGTCCGCATCCGCGGCGGGAGCGCCATCCTCCGTAAGCGCGGCAGGCACTTCCGCTTCGACCCCGGCCGCCACCGACTCCGCTGCTGCCGCCCCCGCTTCCGGCACCGCCTCGCCCTCCGGCATCGCCATGCGCCGAATTTCCTCGAACTCTTTAAGCGTGGGCAACTCGGCCAAGTCCTTCAACCCGAACTGAATCAGGAACTCCTTAGTCGTCTTATATAAGATCGGCTTCCCAATCACGTTCTTGCGGCCCGCTTCCGTAATCAGCTTTCGTTCCAGCAGCGTCTTCAGCACGCCCGTACCTTGCACGCCGCGGATATCCTGGATCTCAGGCGACGTGACAGGCTGCTTATACGCCACCACGGCCAACGTCTCCAGCGCGGGCAACGATAGCTTGAGCGGCGCCTTCAAACTCTTCACGAAGCTGCGTACCGCCTCGTGATGCTCGGGCTTGGTCGCCATCTTGTAGCCGCCGGCCACTTCGCGAATGCTCACCCCGTGCTCCGGCCGCTCGAACTCCGCCATCAACTGCCGCATCAATGCCCGGATGCGCTCCGGATCCTGATTGAGCGCGGCGGCAATCTGCGCCGGCAGCAGCGGCTCTTCCGCCACGTACACACAGGCTTCCAGCACAGCCAGGAGTTGCACGTCTTCCAGCGCCGCCGGTGCGGGAGCGTCGTCCGCCAGGGGTTCGCTCGCCGCCATCCACTCTTCGATCGAGATGGTTTGCGGCTGCGCGGGCGCGGCTTCCGGCTGCGATTCTGGCTGCGATTCCGGCTCGCGGGCGCCTTCAGGTTGGGTTTCCAGTTCTTCCATTCGTGTCACTTAAAGTGTAAGCTATCGGCTCCGCGCCCCTCATCGACGCCAGGGGGCGCGCGGAGAAGGGCTACAAGTATTCATTCTCGATCGCGGCAATGGGCTGTTCGGCCTTGAAGACATCTTCGAAACGGTCGTGCCGCTGGAGCGCGATCTCGCCGAAAAGGTCCGGCTGGGTCAACACCACGGCCTGCATCCGCACCATTTCCAGTACCGCCAGAAACAGCGCGATGATGGAGCGGCGGGTGCGTTGTTTTTCGAAAATGCGAAGGATAAACACCGGCTTTTCGCCCGCTTGCACGAACTCGTCGCGCAGATAGCGGATCATGCCCGCCACCGTCACGTCGGCCGCTTCCACCTCGTAGACCGGCCGGTTTTTCGCCCGTTCCAGCATCGTCCCGAGCGCTTTTACCAGGTCGAACATCGTCACCGCCAGGCCGGGATCCTCGCTCTCGGCGAGGAACGACTTGAGCTGCGGATTCGACCAGACGTTTTCCTCGATCAGCCGTTTCTGCTGCAGCATCTCCGCCGCATTTTTGAAGCGTTCGTGCTCCAGCAACCGCTCCACCAGTTCCTGCCGCGGATCTTCCGACTCTTCGCCTTCTTTTTGCAGCGCCGGGTCGGTCGGCAGCAGCATTTTCGACTTGATATGGATCAGGGTGGCGGCCATGTACACGAATTCCGCCCCCAGGTCGATGTCCATTTCGCGCGCTTTTTCGAGGTATGCCAGGTACTGCGACGTGATGGTGGCAATCGGGATGTCTTTGATGTCGATCTGCTGCTTGCGGATCAGATCCAGGAGCAGATCGAGCGGTCCCTCATATTGGTCCAGATGGAAATTGAGTGGCGCAGACACCATCTCCCACGATAGCATGGGCCGCCCCGCAGTCCCGTTCCCGGATACAGGGGTCAGCCCAGGCGATTTTCGCCCTTCCGTGATTTGTGTTACACCGGGAAAAGCGGCGGTAAATGGTGGCGCGGGCTTGGTTTGTCTTGACGGTGCTGATGGTCCGTCTGGCCGCGGCGGACTTTCTGCCGCCAGCCGGGCCGGTGCTGCACGTCTCCACCGTGGACGCCACCCATCAACCGCTGGCGGGCGTTCAACTCCAGCTTCGCGTGGGCAGCGCCGCCGCACTTACCTCCCTTTCCGATGCCCACGGACAGGCGATCTTCGCCGATCTGCGTCCCGGACTCTACACCGTGGTCGCCACTCGTGACGGCTACCAGCCGGTCCGCCAGGCGAACCTGAAAATCGAAATCGACAGCACCATCTCGCTCGAACTGACCATGGTGCCGGTACCCACCCACAGCGATAGCATCGACGTCTCGGCCACCGCCTCTCCCGTGGACCAGGGCGCCTCCGCGGCGGCGGCCACCATCACCCCGCAGGCCACCAACAACCTTCCCACCCGCCCGGCCACCGTGGCCGATGCGCTGCCGCTGGTGCCCGGCGTGCTCCGCGATCCCGGCGGCGCCCTCGCGATTTCCGGCGGCGCCGAACACCGCGCCGCCATGGTGGTGAATTCCACCGATGTCACCGATCCGGCCACCGGACAGTTCGGCCTCACCGTTCCCATCGACACAGTCGAGGCCATCCATGTCTATCAGACGCCGTTCCTCGCCGAGTACGGCCGCTTCACCACCGGGCTGGTTTCGGTCGACACCCGCCGCGGCGGCGAAAAGTGGAAATGGGAGTTGAACGATCCGCTGCCCGAATTCTACATCCGCAGTTGGCGACTGCGCGGCCTCAAAGACGCCACTCCGCGCTTCAATTTCGAGGGCCCTCTTATTGCCGGCAAGCTATATGTTTCCGAAGGCATCGACTACGTGGTGCGCAAGACTGAGGTTTACGAACTGCCGTTTCCCTATAACCAGAAGAAGCAGGAGGGGCTCAATTCGTTCGCCCAGATCGACTGGGTGGCCTCCGACAAGCACCTGCTGACACTCACCGCCCACGTTGCGCCGGAAAGGCTCGACTTCGTCAATCTCGACTACTTCAATCCCGAACCCACCACACCCGACGCGCGCACCCGCAATTACACCGGCGTGCTCGCCGATCACCTCACTCTCTTCGGCGGACTGCTCGATACTTCGTTCTCGGTGACTAAGTTCGACGCCGATATCTGGGGGCAGGGAAATGCCAATCTCAATCTCCTGCCGCAGGGTAATACCGGCAGTTACTTCGCCACTCAGAATCGCGAGGCGCTGCGCATCGGCGGCGCCACCACTTACTCCTTCGCGCCTTGGAAGCACTGGGGGACGCACAACTTCAAGGTGGGTGCCGACGTGGCGGGCAGTAATGAAGACGGACAGGTGCAGAAGCATCCCGTGGACCTGTTCAACGCCCAATCGCAGTTGGTGGAGAGCATCTTTTTCACGCAGGGAACGCCTTTCGAGATTTCCGACGTAGGGATTTCCGTCTTCGGAGAGGACCACTGGCAGGTCAACAGCAGGCTGGCGTTCGATCTCGGGCTGCGCTCGGAATCGCAGGAAGTGACCGATTCGTTCCGCCTGGCGCCGCGCGCCGGCGCCTCATGGAGCCTGTGGCCGGCCGAGGGCACCACGGTCAACGCCGGCTTCGGCTGGTTCTACGATCGCGTACCGATGAATATTTTCGCCTTCGCCAACTATCCCAATGAAGTCATCACGCAGTACGACCCCGCAAGCGGCGCCGTGGTGGGCGGCCCGTTCCTCTTCAAGAACACCCTCGGCCAGGTGTACCGCCATCGGCAATTGATCTTTCAGGGTCCGCAGCCCGGCAATTTCTCGCCCCAGAGCCAGATCTGGACGGTGCGCATCGAACAGCCGGTCACCAGCGCCGTCAAGCTGCGCCTGGGTTATACGCAGAACGACGCCAATGGCCTGGTAATCGTAACTTCCGAGGGTCCCGACCTGGCCACTAAGACGGGCGGCTACTTACTCTCCGGCGCCGGGTCTTCTAAGTACCGCCAGTTAGAAGCCACCGCGCGAGTCCGCCTGCCGGGCGAGGGCCGGCAGCTCTTCTTATCCTATGTCTATAGCCGCGCCCGCGGCGACCTGAACGATTTTAATAACTTCCTGGGCAGCTTCCCCGTTCCGATTATCCAGCCCGACGTGGTCGCCACCCTTCCCACCAACATGCCGAATCGCTTCCTGGCGTGGGGCGTGGTGCAACTGCCGCTGAAGTTCCGTATCGCGCCGGTGATGGAGATTCGCAACGGCTTTCCGTACTCTTCCTTCGATGCGCTGCGGCAATACGTGGGCGTGCCCGATTCCCGCAGCTTCCCCGTGTTCGCTTCTATCGACGCGCGCATTTCGAAGGATATTCAGGTCACCCCGAAGTACGCCGTGCGCCTTTCGCTGGCGAGCTTCAATCTGACCAATCACTACAATCCGGAAGCGGTCCACGCCAACCTGGGCGACCCTGCCTACGGCTATTTCTTCGGCCACCGCGGGCGTCGCTTCACGGTCGATTTCGACGTCCTCTTCTAAATCAGCTTGCCGAACATCCCAGATTGAGAAGCACGTTGATCACAATCTGGACATCCACCAGATTCACCGCCGTACCGGCATGCAGGTCGTTAATTGCCATGCTGAGCCCCATCGCCTGATTCATCACCGACTGTAAGTCGGCGATGTCGGTCTTCAGATCGCCATTGGCATCGCACCGCGAGACAGACTGAATCGCGATGCTGTTGCTGCTGGAAGGCATACGGCCGGAGCCGCCGCCGTACGTCGCGCTAAAAAGGTGGCTACCGGGCGCGAGCGTGCCGCTGAAAGTATAGGGACTGCCGATCTGGGTCGCTGTGGCGATCGCCGTCGTCCCGTCGAAGAAGGTCGCCGTGCCGGTGGGGGCGCCGAAGGCCGTCCCATTGTTCGATACCGTCAGGGTCAGTGTCACCACCTGTTCGGCCGCCACTTTGGAGGCGGCATTGGTAGTGAGGACGGAGGTGGTACCGACCTGGCCTCCCAGCAGCACGGTGACGGTGCCGGGCATGCCGGTGAGGTTGTTGGCGATGGCCAGGTCCTCCACGCCATCGTGGTTGAAATCCGCCACCGCCAAGGCCGCCGGATGGCCGCCCGCCAGGAACGGATTACCGGGAGCCGGCGCGAAGCCTCCTTTGCCGTCCCCCAACAGCACGGTCACGGTGCCGTCGCCGCTGTTGGCGGTGGCGAGATCGGGAATGCCATCGCCGTTGAAGTCCCCAACCACCAGGCCCAGGGGCGTGCTTCCCACCGGGAACGGGCTGTCGGAAGGCGTGGTGAAAGCTGTTGCCGGTCCGCCCAGCAGTACCGCTACACTGCCGAAATAACTCGCCACCGCCAAGTCCGGGAAACCGTCGCGATTGAAATCTCCTACCGCCGCCGCATACCCAAGGTAGCCTCCCGTTTGCATGGCGGTCGCGGTAAACCCGCCGGCGCCATCTCCAATCAGGATCGCTACCGACGCCTCATTGTATTCTTCATTGGAGATCGCAATATCCTGGACGCCATCGCCGTTGAAGTCGCCCACGGCGATTGCTTTCGGGCCCAGGCCCGCCTGAACCTGGTTACCGCTGCCGACCGTGAACCCTCCGGATCCGTCGCCGAGCAGGACGCTGACGGTGCCGGAGTTAAGATTGGCGGTGACCAGATCGGGGATGCCGTCATCATTGAAATCGCCCACCGCGATGCCGGCGGGGAGCCGTCCCACCGGAATCGGGTTGGCAGTCGCCGTAAATCCGCCCGATCCGTTGCCGATCAGCACCGTCACCGTGTTGCCATTGTAGTTAGCCACTGCGAGATCGAGAACTCCATCGCCGTTGAAATCGGCTACTGCGATTGCATCGGGCGCCGCGCCCACGCTGAACGGACTGCCGATGGCCGCCGTGAACCCGCCCGCCTGGCTCCCCAACAATACTGTTACGTTATTGCTGCCCTGGTTCGCCACCGCAATATCGAGCAGGCCATCGCCATCGAAATCGCCGGTCACCATGGCGCTGGGATTTGTGCCGGCGGCGAATGGACTGCCGTTGGCAGCCGTCAGGGTAGCCCAGCCATATGCCCGGCTCACCGTGAAGTTCCGCGTCGCCGTGGGAGCCGCGGCGTACGCGCTATTGCCCGCCTGCATGGCCTCCATCGAGCACGTGCCCACAGTCAACAGCATCACCAGCCCGTTGCCGTTGCTGCAGATGGCGGGTGTAGTGGAGAGGAAGGTAATCGGCAAACCGGATGTCGCCTTGGCAGACAGTTGAAAGGGGGAGATTCCCAGAAGCTGGTCGGGCACGGCGTCGAACGCGATGATCTGCGTCGCTGACACGGCGACCGTCCGTATGACCGGGAGCGCTGCCGCGTAAGTTGCATCTCCATCCTGCGATGCCATAATCGAGCAGGCGCCAAGGGTCAGCAGGGTCAGCACGTTACCCGACAAGCTGCAAACTGCCGGGGTAGTGGAAGTGAGGCTCACCGTGAGGCTGGAACTGGAGGACGCCGTCAGCGTGAGGGGCGAGTCCGCCAGTATCTGCTGGGCGATCGGCGCGAATGAAATGGTCTGGATTTGCAAAGTGCCGCTCACCATTATCGTGATGGCGTTACTCGTGGACCCTCCGATGCCGGGGCTGGCGCCGGCGAAACTGGCGCTCAGGGTATGGCTGCCGACACCCAGGCTCGATGTGCTGAACGTATAGGGGCTGACGCTCTGCGGCGCCGTTCCCAGACTAGTGGCGCCGTCGAGGAACGTCGCGCTTCCCGACAGGTTGACGAACGGAAACGCCGTGCCGGTCACCGCCAGAGTGAGGGGAATCTCCTGCCCCAGCGGGATGAGGAGCGGCGAGGGCGAGCTCAACGCAGCGGTGGTCGGAAACTTGCTCGCGAACAGCACGCTGACCGTATCGCTGCCGCTGTTGGCGCTCGCCAAATCCGGAGTGCCGTCGCCGTTGAAATCGCCCACTGCCAAAGCCAGCGGACTTGTGCCCACCGGAACCAGGCCGCCCAAGGGCTGCGAGAAGCCGCCCAAGCCATTCCCCAACAGCAGTGTAAGGTTGGTGTCTCCTTTATTCGCCACCGCGATGTCCGGAATACCATCGCCGTTAAAATCCGCCACCGCGAGCGCCTCCGGGGAGAGCCCCGCGGGGAAGGGACTGCTGGAGGCCAACGCGAAACCTCCCAAACCATCGCCCAAAAGGACCGACACGTCGCCGCCGCCGTTGCCATACACCGAATCGGCCGTGGCGATATCGGCGATGCCGTCGCCGTTCAGGTCTGCTACCACCAGCGCGCGGGGGTGAAGACCGGTGGCGAACGGGCTGCCGGGGGCCGCTGTGAAGGCGCCCGACCGGCTACCCAGCAGCACCGTCACCGTGCTGTCAGTCAGGTTCGCCACCGCCACATCCTGAAAGCCGTCGCCGTCGAAATCGCCCACCGCGGCGGACAACGGTGTGGCGCCCACAGCGAAAGGACTGCCGGACGACGGCGCGAAGCCGCCGGCGCCGTCCCCCAGCAGCACGGCGACCTGATTCGATGCCGCCAGCGGCAAAACCAGATCCTGAATGCCGTCTCCATTGAAATCGCCCACCGTGATGGAATTGGGTTCGAGCAGCGGAATCGCTTCGGCGTCCGTCTCCGTGAAGCCGCCCTTTCCGTCTCCTAGCCAGATGGTGACGTTGTCATTGCCCGAATTCATGACTGCCAGATCCTGCAGGCCGTCGCCGTTGAAGTCGCCTGCCGCCACTCCTTGTATGCCGCGCTGCACGAAGAACGGGCTGCCCTTGGCCATCGTGAAGGTGCCCGAAGCGCTCCCCAGAAACACCGCGACGTTGCCGCTGTTGGAGCTGGCCGTGGCGATGTCCGCAAAGCCGTCGCCGTTGAAGTCGCCCACTCCCACCCCTTGTACCCCAACCGCCGCCAAGGGGCTACCCGGCAGCAGAGTGCCGGCTGGACCTGCCAGGCTCACGGTAAAGCTGCGCGTCACCGGAGTAGCCGCCGCGTACCCGGTGCCGCCCGCCTGGGTGGCGGTGAGAGAGCACGTGCCGGCGCTCAGCAACATCACCAGATTGGTGGCGTTCTTGCACACCGCGGGCGTAGTGGAAGCCACTGTCACCGGCAGACCGGAACTGGCCTCCACTGCGATCGCGAACGGCGCGCCTCCGAATATCTGGGTGGGAATCGCGTCGAAGGCGATGGTTTGCGGACTGGCGGTGCCCGGTATGAACAGCAGAGCATGGGTCGCGCCGTGGAGTAGGAGGTGCTGTGCCGGTAGCGCTCCGGCGACTAGTACGCCCAGAATAAATGCTCGTGTTGAATTCATAGATTCCTCGCCGAGTCCTCAGCAGTGAAGGCGAGATTCATGCACATGGGCGATCACCATCGTGTCGCCATGGCGTGCACCATGGCGGGAGGCTCAACACGACTGCCTCGAAATGGCTAGGTGCCGGCCGTTTCGCCGAATTTTGCCCCTGACGACACCCGCCAACCGTTCATTCGTGTTAACTTGGAAAAACAAAACAGTATTTTTTGGAACTTTTACTCTGCGAGCGATAACCCTCCCGTCCGGAATCTCGTCATTTCCGTTCAGGAGTCCGTAGAAGCCCGCCGAGATCGACCATGTCATCACTATCCAGTAGTGCGGCCGCGCCTGCTCCCCAGCCGGAGGCGCCCAGACCATCGATTGTCGCTCCCCCGGAGCCCCAAAAAGGCAGTCCCATGCGCTGGCTCCTTCCGCTGGCGCTTATCCTGATTCTCGGTGCGCTCGCCTGGTGGAAATTCCGGCCGGCGATGCAGACCGGCGGAGCGTTCATCGCCACGCCCACCGTCCCGGTGGTGGCCGGCGATATTCAGCGCACGGTGCGCGTTACCGGCACCGTGGCGGCACGCAATTTTGCGTCGCTGCTGGCGCCGCGCGTCCTGGGCAGCCGCTCCAACGTCAACCGCGGAGGCATGGGCGGCGCGCTTTCGGGCGGTGGCGGGAACGACTTCAACCTGGTCCTGCTGCACCTGGTCAAGGCCGGCGCGCGCGTTAAGAAAGACGATGTGGTGGCCCAGTTCGACCCCACCAACCAACTCCTCCGGCTGGACGATTATAAAGACGCCGTCATCCAGACCAACAACAGCATTCGCAAACTCATCGCCAACCTCGCCGCCAACAAGGAAGCGCACGACCAGACGGTGCGCGGCGCCAAAGCGGCGTGGGACCAGGCGACGCTTGACCTGCGGAAGGCGCCCGTGGAATCCGCCATCGATGCCGAGAACGCCAAGCTGACCGCCGAGCAGGATTCCGCCACTTACAAGCAGCTGGTCTTCGAAGATTCGCTGGTGGTGCAATCGCAGGCCGCGACCATTCGCGTCTCTGAGCTGACCAAAGACCAGATGGCGATCGAACTCCAGCGCGCCGAAGGCAACGTCAAGCGCATGGAAATGCATAGCCCCATGGACGGCATCGCCGTCATGGCCAGCATCGTGCGCAACGGGGAATTTGGGCAGGTGCGCGAGGGCGACCAGGTCAATGCCGGCCAGCCCTTCCTCACTGTTGTGGATCCGAGTTCGATGGTGTTGGACGCGTCCGTCAATCAGGTGGACGCCGAGAGTCTCCGGCTCGGCATGAAAGCCACCGTACATCTCGATGCCTACCCCGATATTGCGCTGCCCGCCGTGCTGGAAGGCATCGGCGCCATGTCCAAGACCAGTACCTTCCGCGCCAACTACGTCAGCTCCATTCCAGTGCGGTTCCGCATTGAGCGCACCGATGCGCGCGTGATTCCCGATCTCACCGGCAGCGCCGACGTCATTCTCGGCGCCGATACCGGCACGCTGATTCTGCCGCGCGCCGCGGTGTTCCAGGAAGACGGCGGCTCCTTCGTCTACACGCAGGGGCCGGACGGCTGGGTGAAGAAACAGGTGGAACCGGGGATGCGGAACTATACTCAGGTGGCTATCCGGTCGGGCCTGCAAAAAGGCGACGTGGTGGCGCTCGAACGGCCGGCGGGGAAATCATAGCATGCCATCCAAAGACCGGCGGCCGAAAATTCGCTTAGGAAAATCCGACCCGCGCCGCGTGAAAGTGGCGGCATGGTTGATCGGCCTGTTGGCCGGTGGCGGCGGCCTCTACGCGGCTTACCATTACACCACCACCACCGAAGTGGACGTGGCGGTAGCGCCCGTGCGGCGCGGCGATTTCGTCATCAGCGTGCGAACGCGCGGCGAAATCCGCAGCACCCGTTCCAGCATTCTGAAGGCTCCTGTGGCGCCCAACCTGCACATCGTGAAACTGGCTTCCCAAGGATCGTTCGTGCACCGCGGCGACGTGGTGGTGCAGTTCGATAACGTGCAACAGGAACAGAACATCATCCAGCAGACCCTGCAGGTGCAGTCGATTCAGGGTTCTCTCGATCAGCTTCACGCCACCCAGCGCATCAACGACGATACCGACGCCATGAATAAGATGACGTCCGAATATGGCGTGGAAAGCGCCAAGCTCGATGCCAGTAAAGCCGACGTGATCGACGCCATCGACGGCGAGAAATTTCGTATCGCAGTAGGCGTGCAGGAGGGTAGCCTGCAGCAGGTGAAGGCCAACATCAATGCGCACCTGGTGGGCAACGACGCCGACACTTTCCGCCTCACCCAGCAAAAGGACAAGGCCGTGCGCGATCTGGGCACTGCCGAGGGCTACCTGGGGATGATGCAGTTGCGCGCTCCCACCGATGGCGTGGTGAATCTGATGGCCAATTTCCGCGCCGGCGGAACCTTTGGACAGTCGCCGCCGCCGTTTCGCGAGGGCGACAGCGTATGGAGCGGCGCCGACGTCGCGGAGATTCCCGATTTGAGCGAACTGTTCGTAGATCTCAAGCTGGATGAAGTGGAGCGCGGTAAACTGCGTCTCGGCCAGCAGGTGCGTGTGCGCGTCGATGCCATTCCCGACAAGGAGTTTCTGGCGACGCTCGATTTCATCAGTCCCATCGCGGTGCTGGTTTTCCGCGGCGGCCCCAGTTCGCAGAAGACCTTCCCGGCGCGCGCCACGCTCAAGAATCTGGACCCGCGATTGAGTCCCGGCATGAGCGCCAGCGCCGAAGTGATTATCGAACGCGATCCCAAGAGGCTGCTGATTCCCATTCGCGCCAGCTTCGATAAGGACGGCCGGCCGGCGGCCTATGTGCAGACCGGCGGCGCCTTCAAACTGGTGCCGATCGAGGTGGGCCGCCATAACGACGACGAGATGGTGGTGACCAAGGGCTTGAACGAAGGCGACCTGGTGACGCTGGAATCGCCCGCCGACGCTGCCAAGAGGGCCAAGAAAAAGCTGTGATCAAAGGCGTGAACATAGATGTGGCGCGGGCCGCGGAGCGGAGCGTCAGTCGCGTTCCTGCGATAGCCGGTCTGGCGCGGGGAAGGGCATGAGAAAATATCTTTTCCGCGTTGTCACCCTCGCGGTGCTGGTGGCCGCCGGATGGTACGGCTACCGCTGGTATCGCCAACTGCCTTCGCGGCAGGAGCAGATTGCCACCGCCAGGGTACAGCGCGGCGATGTCGTCATCCGCGCCTATACGCGCGGCGAACTGCACGCCGTCCGTTCGGTCACGCTGATCGCCCCCAACCTTAACGGTACGGTGCAGGTCACCCGCCTGGCTCCCATGGGCGCGCTGAGCCACCCCAAAGACCTGGTGGTGGAGTATGACGATTCCGAATTGCAGGCCTCGCTCGACGAAGATCAGATGTCGCTCGAGCAGACCGACGAGGAGATCAAGGGCGCCAAAGCCAATCTGGGGGTCACCAACAGCGAAGACGCGCTCAGCTTGCTCAAACAGCGCTACGCCGTGCGGGCCACCGAACTCGCGGTGCAGAAGAACCCCGTCACCGACGCCATCGACGGCAAGAAGAACCTGCTGGCGCTTGAGCAGGCCAAGCGCGCCGTCAGCCAGTTGGAGACGGACGTGGCCATGCGCAAAGCGCAGAACGATTCCGTGCTGGCAGTACTCAACGAGCAGCGTAACCGCAACCTGCTCGACATCAAGCGCGATCAGCTCCGCATCGAACAGACCAAGGCGCTCGCCGATATCGCCGGCATCGTCTCCATCCGCCAGAATCGCTCCGGCAATTTCAACTTCGGTCAGGTGATGCCCGATATTCGGGAGGGAGACACTCTCCAGCCCGGCATGCAGGTGGCCGACGTCCTGGACCTTTCGGAGGTGGAAGTGTGGGCCAAGGTGGGCGAACTCGATCGCGCCAACCTGGTGGAAGGGCAGGACGCCCTGTTGCAGCTCGATTCCATACCGGACAAGCACTTCCACGGTAAGGTGAAGGCGCTGAGCGGCACCGCCACGGCGGATGTCTTTTCGGGCGACCCCTCGAAGAAGTTCGACGTCATCTTTTCGGTGGATATGCGATCGCTGCTGAGCGGGCTGGGGATGAAATCGGGCGACGTGGATCGCGTGATGGCCACCGCGGTGGAGAATTCCCATCAGAACGTTCCCGGTGGCGCGCCGCTGGCCAACTTCTCGCTCACCCCGGATGGTGCGCCGGGTGCTCGCGGAGGCATGATGGCGGCGGCGATGCCCGGAGGGCGCGGCCCGGCCGTGATGCCGGCGGGCGGTGCGATGCCGTCGATGCCGGGAGGACGCGGTCCTGCCGGTATGCCGGCCGGCGGTGCGATGCCCCCAACGGGAGCAATGCCGCCCGGCGCCGATGCATCCGGCCTGCTGGCCATCATGGCATCCGGCGCCTCCAAGTACACCGACGCCGATCGTAAGAACGCCCGCCTGCCGCTTCCGCCCGATCAGGATTCAGAGGTGCAGGAATTGTTGCGCCCCGGACTCCTGGCGGACGTCGAAATCACCGTCCAGAAGCTGCCCGACGCGATCCACGTGCCTGCTCAGGCAATCTTCCAGAAGGATGGCGAGAATGTGGTCTTTGTCCAGCAACCCGACGGCAAGTTTCAGGCGCGCAAAGTGGAACTGGGCAGACGAAGCGAGTCGGCCATGGTGCTGACGGCCGGGGTGGAACCGGGTGAAGTGGTGGCGCTGAGCGATCCTACCGCCGGCAAGAGCCCCTCGAAGTCCGATAAGAAGCAGCCCGCCAAGGGCGGCCCCATCAGTTCCATGCCGGGAGGGAAATAGCCATGTTCGGGCACGTTCTTCCCGAGTTGAAAATGGGGCTGGCCAGCCTGTTCGCGCACAAACTGCGCAGCCTGCTGACCATGCTCGGCATGATCTTCGGAGTGGGCGCGGTGGTGGCTATGCTTTCCATCACGGCCGGCGCGCAGAAGCAGATGATGAAATTCATCGATCAGCTCGGCGTCAATAACATCATTGTGGACTCGCATGAGTCGGTGGACCGCAACGAGTTGCAGACGGTTCGCGCGCTGTCACCGGGATTAACCCTACGAGACTATCGAGCCATCTCGGAGAACGTCCAAGGCCTAGTGGCTATCACTCCACGCAAGAAGTTCAAGCTGCAGAAACTGCTGCCGAAAACCGCCAGCGAATCGCCCATGCTGGTGGGGGTGTACCCCAATTTCCAGGAAATCAACAGCTTGCAAATTGCCGCCGGCGGCCGCTTCTTTACGGCCGACGAGGACCGCGATTCCGCCGCTGTGTGCGTCCTGGGGGAGGCCGCCAAGGTGAGCCTGTTCGGGTACGGCGATGCGGTGGGCAAGTACGTCAAGGCCAACGATACCTGGCTCGAGGTGGTGGGGGTGCTGCGGCCGCAATCGGGCGGCGATACCGACGCCGGGGACGTGGAAACACTCGACCGCAACAACATGATCATCGCGCCCTTCAATACCGTGATGCGGCGTTTCGAGGACCAGACCAGCTATCTCAAAGATGAAATCGACGGCATTTATATGAAGGTGCAACCGACGGTCGATTCCATCGAGACCTCCGGCGTGGTCAACGCGCTACTGGCCGCCACGCACAAAGATGCCGGCGATTACACCGTTACCGTGCCCGCCGGCTTGCTGGAGCAGCGCAAGCAGACGCAGTTCATCTTCAACATCGTGATGATCTGCATCGCCGGCATTTCGCTGCTGGTGGGCGGCATCGGCATCATGAACATCATGCTGGCCACGGTGCTGGAGCGGACCCGCGAAATCGGAATTCGCCGCGCGATCGGTGCACGCCAGGCCGATATCGTACGTCAATTCCTCACGGAGGCCATCATGATCTCGATTGCCGGCGGACTGATCGGCATCGCTTTCGGATTCGCGCTGTCGCAGATCATCGCCACAGCGGCCGGGTGGTCCACCGTGGTGACGACGTCTTCCATCGCAATCGCTTTCGGGGTATCGGTATTTATCGGGTTGTTATTCGGGATTTACCCGGCTGTGCAGGCCGCCAAACTGGATCCTATTGAGGCCATTCGTTACGAGTAGATCTATGGAGTTGCGAAACTTATTCCGTTCCTTGCGGGGCAGCGGGCGCCCGGCAGCCTGGCCGGCGCTGGCGCTATCATTACTTTTATCCCCGGCCGTTTTCTCGCAGACCTCGTCTTTCCCCAAAGCGAATTACTTTCGCCAGGTCTTCGAGCAGTCGCATACTCAGGTGGACCTGCGTGATCCCGTCAAACTCAAGGATTTCGTGGTCGACGGGAAGATCGAGCTGTCGCTGAAGAACTATCTCGAACTGGTGATGGCTAATAATACCGATATCCAGGTGACTTTCCTGAGCGTGGAGACGCCGCGCAACAATATTACGTCTGCCTATGGCGTGTGGGACCCGGTTGCGCTCGCCAGTTTCTCTACCACCCGCAGCACCGCCGTGGCCACCAACCCCTCCCAGTCGCAGGATGCATCGCTCGGGTCCACGAGTAAGAGCCTTTCCCAGCCGCTCTCGCTGTCATACGCCCAGACGCTCGATACCGGCACGAGTTATGTGGTTTCCTTCGGCGGCGCGAAGTATTCGTTTAACAACAGCTACTCTTCTTACAATCCCAGCATTAGTTCCGATATGTCGTTTGCGGTCACCCAGAGCCTCATCCGCAACCGCGGGCGGTTCGTCAATCGCATCCCGCTGATGGAAGCGCAGAGCACCTATAAGCGCGCCGGCTTTACGCTACGTTCCAACCTGCTCGGTTGGGTGAATAACGCTGAGAGCATCTATTGGCGTGTCGTTTCCGCGCGCGAAAACGTGCGGGTGCAGGAAAAAGCCCGCGATACCGCCAAGTCCAACCTGGATTTCGTGCAGAAGCAGTTGGACCTGGGAGCCGTTTCTCCGCTCGACATCTACAATCCGCAAGGCCAATTGGCGGCCCAGGAACTGGCTCTGTCACAGGCCCGGTTCGCGCTCCAACAGGCGGAGGACGCCCTCCGTCACCAGATCGGCGTCGATCTCGACCCTGACTTGCGCAAACTCGGCGTCGAGGTGACCGAACCGGTGGACATCTCCACCGTGGGAATGGATTTCAACGCCGACAATGAAGTCCAAAAGGCGCTGGCCAACAATCCCAGCGTGAAAGCGGCAACCCAGTCGCTGGATATTGACGACCTGGGAATCCAGGGCGCGCACAACAATCTGCTGCCGAACCTGACGTTCACCGCTTCCTATGGCGGCGCCGGCCAGGGTGGCATCTATACTTCAAGCGGCGCCGCGCTGCTGGGCGGCGGACCCGCCATCGTGGTGCCCGGCGGACTGGCCGACGCACTGGGACAGATGTTCGGCCTGAATAACCCGACTTACATGGGCAGCCTGAACCTCACTTTGCCCATCCGCTCGCGCACTGCCTCCATGAACCTGGCCAACGCGCTGGTCAATAAGAAGCTCGACGCCCTCAACCTGCGCAACGTGGAGCAGAACACGCGCCTGAGCGTTCTCACCGCGGTGAGCAATGTCAACGGCGCCATCGAGTCTTTGGGGCTCGCCAAGACGCAGGAAGACCTGCAGCACAAGAACTACGATGCGGAAGTCGAGAAATATACCCTCGGCACGGATAACAACCAGAACGTCGTGATCGCCCTGCAGAATTGGGTGGTCGCGCAGTCGGCGGTAGTTACCGCTCAGGTCAACTTACGGACCAGCATTTTGAATCTTTACACCCAGACGGGCGAGTTGCTCGACCAACGCGGCATCGTGGTGAATTAGAGTCCCGGCTTTCTACGCGTATTGGCCCGCCGCGAATCCCGACGCCCACGCCCACTGAAAGTTGAGCCCGCCGAGTTGGCCGGTAACATCCACCACTTCCCCGATGAAGTACAGCCCGGGCATGCGGCGCGATTCCATGGTCTGCGACGACAATTCGGCGGTATCGACCCCGCCGGCCGTCACCTCCGCCTTGTCGTATCCCTCCGTGCCGGCAGGCGTAACGCGCCAGCCGTGCAGCGCCGCCGAGATGCGCGCGATCTCGCGGTCGCCGGTCACCGCCAGTGGTTTCGATTCGCCCTGCACCTCGAACCAGCGGTCGGCCAGGCGCTTCGGCAGCCATTCGGCCGCCAGAGTCCGTACCTGCGAGCGCTCCCCCCGCGTCCGCTGCGACACCATCGCCCGCTCTATGTCCACCCCAGGAAGCAGATCGATCTCCACCGCTTCAGCGGGCTTCCAGTAGGACGAGGCCTGCAGCACCGCCGGCCCGCTGAGTCCGCGATGCGTGAACAGCAGCTTTTCGCGAAACGTCCGGCCGCCGGCGCGCACCGCGGCCTCCGCGGACACGCCTGCCAGCATGCCGAATTTCGCCAGGTCGTCGCGTCCGAAGGTCAGCGGCACCAGCGCCGGGCGGCGTTCCACCAGACGCACTCCAAACTGCGCCGCCACTTCATACCCGAAGGGTGTCGCGCCCGTCTTCGGCACGGAAATCCCGCCGCTGGCGATTACTAAGGACTCGGCGCGCCAGAGATCGTCATCGATGGCGAGTTCGAAGGACTCCGGCCGCGCCACCGATCGTACCTGGCGCCCCGTCTCGATGCGCACTCCCGCGGCATCGCATTCAGTCTGTAGCATGGCCACAATCTCGCGAGCCGAACCGTCGCAGAAGAGCTGCCCCGCCGCCTTTTCGTGATAGCGGACGGCGTGCCGCTCCACCGTGGCGACGAAATCGTGCGGTGTGTATCGCGCCAGGGCCGACTTAGCGAAATGCGGATTGGCCGACAAAAAATGGCCGGCGTTGGTATGCAGATTAGTGAAGTTGCAGCGCCCGCCGCCCGAAATCAGGATCTTGCGCCCGATCTGCGCGTTGTGCTCGATCACCGTCACGCGGCGGCCGCGCTTCGCCGCCTGGATGGCACACATCAGGCCTGCGGCGCCGGCGCCGATTACGAGTACCTCCGTCGAGTGGGTCGCCGGAGTTACCTCTTGCAGCAGATCTGGCTGGCGATCAGCGAAGGAATCGCGTGCGGCGCAGCGGCGTTGGCGAAGTAATTGACTTCGTTCAGTCGCCGGTAGACGTCGCCCGCGATGCCCGCCGCCATGGGACCGATGGAAGGCTTGCCGCCGGTCAGCAGCACCACCACCACGATCTTGCGGGCGCCCGATTCATTGAAGGAGCCGAACCAGCCCAGGTGGGAGTGGTTCTCAGTGCACGTGCCGGTCTTGCCGGCGATATCGCCATCGTCGGCTGCGCGGCGCGCAGTGCCGAACTCCACCGCTCCGCGCATACCCGGCTCGATCTGCGGAATTAGGCTGGCGATTTCCAGATGGCGCTTCACACGTGGCACGAAATTGCGTGCCTGTTCCTGGTTTTCGGGGTATTGCAGGTAGTACAGCGTGCCGCCGTTGGCGATGGCGCTCATCAACGCAGCAAGTTGCAGCGGCGTCTGCTCGATCTCCTCACCGAAGCTGGTCAGCATCCCGACCCCGCCATTGCGCGGGATGGCGCTGGGAAAACGGCCCGGCTGCTCGCCCGCGATATTCAAGCCGGCGCGCTCGCCATAGCCCAGAAGGTGCGCGTAATAGCTATACCGCTCGAAGCCCACTTTCTGCCCCAGCGTGGCGAAATAATAGTTGTTGGAGTGCGCCAGGGCGTACGTCAGGTCCATGCGCATGCCGGGCAGGCGGTACTTGGTCTCCGGCTCGATCACATGGGAGCTCAACCCTGCCAGCGCCACCGAAACCTTCACCGTAGAGCATGGCTGGAATCCGGTGCTGGTGACCAGGCGCTGATTGACCATGGCGAGAATGCGCCCGGTGTTGGGGTCCACTGCGACCACCGAGCCGTTGTAGGTCCCGAGCGCTTCGGCGGCGGCGCGGCGCACGGCCAGGTCTTCGCCGTCCACGCGATCGCCGACAGTGGAATCGGCATAAGTCGGGGAAGTCCACGGGCCGCCCGCCACCACACCCGGCGCAAATGCCGGCGCCTTACGCGCCGGCCGGATGGACGCCAGCGTCTTCAGCGGAGTGGCACTGCGGACCAGCGCGGCTTTAACCGCAACGGTGTGATGTAGTGTCGGAACTCTATGGGAGGAATGAAGTTGCCGCGGATTAGCGCCCCAGCCGTTCCAAACGGCCAGCCCGCAAACCGCCGCGAGGCTTAGATAGCGAGGAAGCGAAACAGGTGCCCTATTCATAAGAAACTTGTGGCACGTGAGAGAGCGAAAGAAATTGAAACTTGCCAGAGCGGAAACCGGCTGCCGGCCGAAGCAGCCAAATATTGATTCTCACCGACATGGTTCTCCTCCGTCAAGTCCTTTTCGTATTCTAACATTGAGTGCCCAATTCTCTCGATCCCCTCCAAAGCGAAATCGTGGCCTGTACCCTGTGCCCCCGCCTGCGCGAATATACCGCTGGCATCGCCATCGCCAAACGGCGCGCCTACCGCGACTGGGAGTACTGGGGAAGGCCCGTGCCGTCGTTCGGCGATCCGCACGCCCGCGTACTGATTCTGGGGCTGGCGCCCGGCGCCCACGGATCGAACCGCACCGGCCGTATGTTCACCGGCGACCGCTCGGGCGATATCCTCTATCGAGTGCTGTACCGCACGGGGTTCGCATCGCAGCCCGTCAGCTCTTCGCGTGACGACGGCATGGAATTGCAGGGCCTCTACATTACCGCCGCCTGCCATTGCGCTCCGCCCGGGAATAAGCCGTTGCCCATCGAGATCCGCAACTGCCGGCCGTTCTTCGAGCGCGAACTGGCGCTGCTGAGCGATCTCAAAGTGGTCGTCGCGCTTGGCAAAATCGCCTTCGATACCTACCTCGACGTCTTGAAAGCGCGCGGCGCCATCGCTAGCCGCGCGGCATTCCGGTTCGGACACGATCTGCAATATCGAACCGGCGCGGGACATCCTGTGCTGGTCAGTTCCTACCACCCCAGCCAGCAGAATACGTCCACGGGCAAGCTCACCGAGAAAATGCTGACCGATGTCTTCCGCCGGGCCCGCCGGCTGGCGGACCGTCCCTAAGTTCTCGCACCTCGCTAAAATCGACCCATGAAATTCGCACGGTATTGGACAAGACGCCAGGGGGAAGCGACCGACTCCGACAGGCAGACCATCGAAGTTTCGTCGCGCGGCTGGTCGGACGTGAGTTTGGAAGACGCCGCTGCCCGCGCCGGGGAGCGGGCCCGCAGGCTGGCCGAACGGATCGCCACCGATCGCAACGCCGCCAAGCTATATGACTATGGCGACTCGCCGGTGCCCGAGCCGATCGTTCACGACTTCCGTCCGGAGGGCGCTGCCGCCGTGGTGACCCGGAATTCGTACGGCTCGCTGGTTCTCAATACCGACGAGCTTCTCTTTGCCGATGTCGATACCGACAGCCGCCACGGAGCGCTCGATCAGGCGGAGCGTGTGGCCGGCCGGCATGGATTTTCGTTACGTGCCTACCAGACCGCGGCGGGATATCGACTGATGGTGACGAACCGGCGCGTGCGCGGCGGCGGCGACGAGGCCGAGTCCATCCTGCAGGAATTCGGGTCGGACCCGTTGTACATGCGTTTGTGCCGCACCCAGCAGTCCTTCCGTGCGCGCCTCACTCCCAAACCGTGGAGGGCCGGCACCCAGAAGCCGCCATCCAAGTTTCCGTTCGAAGGACCCGCGGTGGAAGCGGCATTCCGCCGTTGGGAGGAGCAATACAACCGGGGAATCGCCGGTTACGCTACCTGCCGGCTGATCAAGACCGTCGGCAGCGAGGTAGACCCCGGCTTCACGGCGCTCATCGAGCATCACGATCGCGAGACGAAGGCGGCATCGACTCTGCCGCTGGCATGAACGCGATCTAATTCTCGGTCGGCTTCTGCTCGATGTGGTCGATGACGATTACCGTCACCGGCCGCTTTTGTTTCTCCAGCTTCAGCCCGAGCTCTTTTTCTACCGCTTCGAAGATCGTCAGCCCGCCGTTGGGATCGGGTGCCGCGGTAGCCGCCCCGGCGGCCGCGTCGCCGCCGCGCATGTTGAACGGCATCATGACGTTAAACGAGAAGAGCAGAGTGAAATCCCAGCCTCCCTCCAGTCCGGTTGCGTCAGCCACCGGAACGTTCAGTTCCGGAGCCGTGTATCGAAGGTGGTCGACGAATTGCTCCATGGTGATGTTCTGGCAGGTCAGCAGTTGGGAACCGGGAGGCGATCCGGCCGGCGGCCGCCCGTTGTGGCAGAAGGTCCGGCTGGCCGGATCCGCCTTTTTCATCTTGGGCTTGCCGGCCGTGAGGGTAAAAGCCGGCAAGGTTCGCTCTTCGGTATGGTAGGCCAGCTTGAAACGATCCACCAGCAGCGCTTTCAGCATCGGCGCGATGGCTTCCATCCCGGGCGGATACATGGCCGGATCGCCCGGTGCTTTGGCGACGATATCGAAGCGTTCGGTGTCGACCCAGGAGGGCAACCCGACGATATCCTGCAAGTTGGCGCCGAGGGCCTGGATGACTAGGCGGCGGAGGGGCAGGCCGTTCCCTGTGTAGCGGCCGGCCGCCATCGGCCGGAACGACGATCTTTCGTTTGGATCGGCGGGCTTCACGCTGGCCACTTCGAACTCCGTCGGGAGCGTGACGGGAGGCAGGATCTCGACCGTGCCCGGCGGATTGTCGCTGGGCTTTCGATTGACGCTATCGACCACGATAACCGGCGTCGGCACCGGGCGCTCTTCCAGCTTAAGACCGATTTGCTTATCGAGGGCTTCGAACACCGTGACGTGTTCGCCCTGGTTCCCCATCCCCGGGCCCATCATACCGATCGACCAGCGAACGTCGAAGTTCCAACCGCCCTTTAGGCCGGTATCGTCGATGACCGGGTTCGATCCTAACTGTGAGCCGAACATCGAGGGCAGGCCCATCGCAAACGCCGCCATGGTCATGTTGCGGCACTCCCACTGCACGGTTCCACCCGGGCCCAGGGTAAACGAGGTACCGCCGTTGCCGTCACCGCCCGCCGCCATCAACCGGATGGTGCCCTCGCGAGGACCGTTGGGCGCCGCCGGCTTGCATCCGCTATCCTCGGTGCCGTCGGCCTGCTTGAGCTGCGGCTTCTTGCCGACCGTTAGCATGTAGGCCGGCATGGGCTTGGTCTCTTTATGAACGACCAGCTTGAAACGATCTGCCAGCAGGTTCTGGAGCATGGTCTTTAGCGCGTCCGGCGAGCTTTCCGGCGGCACCTTGGCGGAGATGTCGTAGCGGTCCATTTCAAGCCAGCTCGGCCCGCCCAGCACTTTGTCGTAGTTAAAATTGTAGGCGATGTGAATCAGGTCCAGCATGCTCGCCTGCGCCACATCGTAACGGCCGGCGTGTACCGGGCGGGCCCTTACGAACTGGTTCTGAGTTTGCGGGCTCACGCGGACATCGGCGGCCTCGAACTTTACAGGGGCGTCGTCAGACTGGCCGAAGGCCGGGCAGGCGGCACAGAGGAGGAGTAGGATCCCGTGAATCGTTGACTTCATAGAGCGCGCTCCCTCGTACCGGATTATGACGAAGCGCACGCCGAATTGATACTAAATCTTACGGGAAATTTGAGATGGGCATACTTCTACCGGTCGGTCTCCCGACTCCTCCCGGCTGCCGTTCGGAGGCGGGCCGCGCCTCGCAGGGCGGCCGCCTCCGCCGTGGCGGTGAAACGGATTGCCGGATTCGCGGATGTTATCCGGCCTTCAGCGTCTTAGTAGTTCCGCCCGTGGGGGTGGCGCGCTGCTCATCCGCGAGCTGTTCGACGTCGATAGCGCCGTTGTCGTCGAGAATCTTGCGCGCCGCCGCCTCGCGCTTCGTATCGACCCCGTGCACGGTGATCAGCGATCCGCCGCGGCGTACGCCTTCGGCATAGAACTGCGCCTCGTCGTCACTGATGCTGTGGTCTTTGAGGATGCCATAGAGGCCGCCTACCGCTACTCCGGTGGTCATACCGCCGAAGGCTCCCACCAGCGGGCCGGCTGCTATCAGCCATCCAAAGCCCGGCAGCAGCACCGCAACCAGTCCGGCAGCGACGCCCACCGCCGCGCCTATAAAGGCGTCCCGGCCGGCTTCCGATTCACTTCCCTCGTCTTCCAGTACGGGTCCAACTGCCGGGGTTTCGTGACCACGAACATCCCCAGTGACAAACCCGACTTCGTTATCGGTATAGCCGGCCTGATAGAGCGCGGCTTTTGCTTTCTCGCCTTCTGTCCGGGTACGGAAAAAACCAGCAATTGCTTTCGCCATACTGCAAGCACTTGCATGTGCAAAGCCAGTGTGGCGTTCGATACCCGAACTCCTACGGCCGGTTGATATCTTCTTTATTCTCCAAGCGTCGCACCAGGCTCTCCAGGTTCGCCTTTTGACTGTCGGGCACTCCCATCGTCTGCACGATCTTCACTTCCTTCTCGGCAGTCTGGTAATCTCCCGATGCCGATGCCAGGCGCGCCGCCGCCATGTGTCCCAGCCAACCGTCGGGGAACCGCTTCACGGTGAGGCGGAAGACGTCCATAGCCTGTTCGGGCTGATTCTGCGCCTGCAAGCCGCGCCCATAAAAATAGATCTGGTTCTCGGTGGCGGAGTTCATAGCCTTTTCGCGGATCGACGCCGATTCCGATTCGTGGTGCAGCTCTTTCAAGAGATCGGCTTTCAGAATCTGGTTCTCAAAGCGCGGTTCGATGGCAATCGATTTGTCGGCCCAGCCAAGCCCTTCTTCCAGCGCGACCTTCTTAGTAAGACAGTAATTAGCCGCCTCCGCGCCGCTTTCCCAGACGTACTGTTTGCCGCTCCGCATCTCCTCGCGCAGGTTCGCTAGAGTAACATCGGCCTCGTTGGCGGAGACGGTAAACGGCACCGCTACTTTCTCCCATTCCAACTTAACCACGGCGGAATCAGGCTTAACATCGTCGAAATCGTAGGTTAAGGCGGTGTGCATCTCGCTTGCCTGCGGCTTCACGGTGACGCGTAGCGCATCTTCCGCCTGCTGATAAGTGAAGCTGCCCCAGGAGGTGGAGTTCTTGGAGAAAATCACCGTCCAGGAATCCGTCCCGGGAATCATATGCAGTCCGTAAGTACCCTTGGCCAGCGGCTGGCCCTCCACGCTTACGGCACTGGAAAAATCGATGGTGGTATTTTCGTTGGCGCCTGCCCGCCATACCTGCCCGTAGGGCACGATGCCGCCCCAGATTTTGCGCTCGCCGGCCAGCGGGCGATGGTAAACGATGGTGACGTCGGTCAGCCCCACCCGTTGGCCGGCTACCGCGCGCTGGCTTACTTCCGGCAATGTCAGAATGGTTTGCGCATTGAGCGCGCCGCACGCGGCGAGCGCCGCGGAAGCGTATAAGAGTTTGTGTCGAAGCATGAAGCAATCCCCCTGCATCGAGTGGACGCGCCAGCGAGTCAATCGTGAGGCGCGGCAATTGGAAACATTTCGCGCACCAGTGCGAGGCCTTCGCCCGCGCTATGGATACGCCCTTCTAACTGCGCATCTTCCACCGCGGTCAGGATGGTGGAAAAAATCGGCCCCGGGCGGTACCCCGCGGCGATCAGGTCGGCGCCGGTCACCAGCGGCGCGGGCTTCAGGTGCTCGTCGGGAAATTCGTCGAGTTTGTGGCGCGCCAGTTCGTAACTATCCAGCCGCTTATTGCTCGCCATGGAATCCAGGCGGTGCAGTTCCAGGTGCTCCAGGAAATTGGGCATGCGCAGGAAACGCTTGAGCGTGCTCTGCCGCATATGGGACAGATCCTTGAACTTCATATGATTGTCCACCAGCGCCTCCACCTGGGCGATCTCGTCGTTGGAGAATCGCAAGCGCGTGAGAATCTGGTGTGCCAGCCGGACGCCTTCCTCCACGTGTCCGTCGAAGCGAATGCGATCCGCCATGCGAAAGGTGTTCGGCTTGCCGATATCGTGCAGCAGCGCGCCCAGCGCCAAGGTAAGCGTGGGATGATGCATTCCTTCCAGCAGCAGCAGGGTGTGGACCCAGACATCGCCTTCGGGGTGATACTGCGGCGGCTGCTCCACGCCCTTCATGGCGGCAGCTTCGGGCAGGATTACCTCCAGCAACCCGCTCTCATCCAACAGTTCGAAGCCGCGGCGCGCTCCGCCTTCGGTGAGGATGCGCGCCAGTTCATCGCGCACGCGTTCGGCCGCCACGGAGCGCACCAGCGCATGGTCGCGCTGCATGGCGGCGAATGTTTCCGCATCGATCGCGAACCCCAAGCGGGCGGCGAAGCGCACGGCGCGCAGCAAGCGGAGATGATCTTCGCGAAAACGCAGGGCGGGGTCGCCGATGGCGCGAACCACCCGCCGGTCGAGATCGGCGCGGCCCTCCACGTAGTCGAGCACCGTGCCGGTGTCGGGATCCATCATCAGTCCGTTGATGGTGAAGTCGCGGCGCAGCACGTCCTGCCGCGCATCGTGCTCGAATTGGACGCTGTCAGGGCGCCGGCCGTCGGTGTAATCGTTGTCGCTGCGGAAGGTGGCTACCTCCACTTGCGCGAAGGCATCGCGCACCAGCACCACGCCGAAATGGGCGCCCACGCACCCGGAATTCGGGAAAAGACTCATGATTCGATCGGGGCGCGCGTCGGTCGCCACGTCAAAATCCTTGGGCTTGCCGCCCAACAATAAATCGCGTACGCAGCCGCCCACCAGATACGCCTGATGGCCGGCGTGGCGTAATCTGGCGATAGCCTGGTGTGCCAGCGTCTCGGCTTCCATGGAAGTTCCTTACCCTATGCTAATATGGTGTGCCGAACAGCTTGGGTAGGGGATTTGGAGAGTCTGTTTTTGTGACACCGGGAAAACGGCCGGCAACGGTCAAAGTGGTGGTCGCCACCACAGTAATGTTGTCGTTCATTTCCTTCTGGCGCGCCGCCGCCATTGTTCTGAGCGATCTTGCCTCTTCCGCGTATTACGTGGGTGGCATCGCTGAGAACGCCATCGGGAAATCAGCGCCGTGGTTCATCCTGGCGATCATGCTGTTCTCCTACTCGGTGCGCGCCATTTACATCGAAAGCTGCTCCATGTTCGTCCGCGGCGGCGTGTACAAAGTGGTGCATGAGGCCATGGGCAGCACGCTGGCGAAGTTCTCCGTTTCAGCGCTGATGTTCGATTATGTGCTCACCGGCCCTATCAGCGCGGTCAGCGCGGGCCTGTATCTGGGCGGCCTCATCAATGAGACGGGCGAGCACCTCAGCATTGCCGGACTGCATGTTTACCCGCCGTATTTCGCCGCCGGCTTCGCCGTCATCGTCACCCTGTATTTCTGGCGGAAGAATATCATCGGCATCCACGAATCGAGCGAGAAGGCGCTGCTCATCATGCAGGTGACCAGCGTGATGGTGGTGATCCTGATCGCCTGGTGCCTGATCACCATCTTCAAGAACGGCTACCAACCCGTTCCGCTGCCCATTCCGAGGAATTTGAAATTCAGTTCCGATGCCGTCGGCTGGCTCAAAGGCACGGTGGCCCCGTCGATTACCGTAATCGCCATCATGATCGGGCTGGGCCACTCGCTGCTGGCCATGAGCGGCTTCGAAACTCTCGCCCAGGTCTATCGCGAGATCGCCCATCCCAAGCTCAAAAATTTGGAACGTGCGGGCTACGTGATCTTCGGCTATAGCTTGCTGTTCACCTCGCTCATCTCGTTCTTCGCGGTGATGATCATTCCGGATAAGCCCCGCCAGGGCTTCCTCGATAACCTCATCGGCGGCCTCTCCATGTATCTGGTGGGGCCGATCCTGGTGCGCCTGCTGTTCCACGCGTTCGTGGTGCTGGTGGGCACCATGATTCTGGCCGGCGCGGTGAATACCGCGATCATCGGCTCGAACGGCGTGCTCAATCGCGTGGCGGAAGATGGCGTATTGCCCGACTGGTTCCGCCATCCGCACAAGAAATTCGGCACCACCAATCGTCTCATCAACATGGTGGTGGCCTTGCAGATCCTCACCATCATCATCACCCGCGGCGACGTATACCTGCTGGGTGAAGCGTACGCTTTCGGCGTGGTCTGGAGCTTCTCCATGAAGGCGCTCTCGGTGCTGCTGCTGCGCTATAAACAGCCGGCCAACCGCGAGTGGAAGGTTCCCTTGAACTTTCACTTCGGCAAGACCGAAGTGCCGGTGGGGTTGATCCTGATTACAGCCTCGCTGTTCTCGCTCGCCATCATCAACCTGCTGACTAAGAAGGTGGCCACGATTTCGGGCCTCATCTTCACCATCGCATTCTTCATCATGTTCGAGCTCTCGGACATCGCCAACCGCAAGCGCAAGGCCGGACACGCGCACGAGCTTGAGAAGTTCCGGCTGGTGACGCGCGACGAAGTTTCCTGCCAGGGCGTGAGCGTGCGCGCCGGCAGCGTGCTGGTGGCCGTCCGCAACCCCTACCGCCTGCAACACCTGCAGCGTGTACTGGAGAAGACCGACACGCGCAAACTGGATATCGTGGTGCTCTCGGTGCGCGGCGTCAATCAGGCGGCCTCGGGCGAGCACTCGCTCGAACCCGGCCAGATTTTCTCGGAAGACGAGACCAACGTATTCACCCATGTGGTGACGCTGGCGGAGAAGGCCGGCAAGCACGTGGAACTGATGGTGGTGCCCGGTTCGAATCCCTACGAGGCGGTGGTGCAGACCGCCGCGCGCCTGCAATCCTCGCGCATCGTGATGGGGCTTTCGCCCAAGTACACACCGTCTGAGCAGGGCGCTGAAGTCGGCTATTTCTGGGAGCAACTGCCGGAGCCGCGGCCTTCACTCTCGCTCGAGATTGTCCTCGATAACAGCAAGGATGCGGTCTTTCTCAATCTGGGCCCGCACCCGCCGCGCCTCTGGCCGGAAGATATCGAACTGGCACACCGCATCTGGCTGGAACTGAGCGCCAAGATGGGCGCCAAACTGCACCACCGCGATGTCATCGGCGTGGCATTGCGCCGTATGAGCAAGGAACTTCACTCCGAGCTGGCGCCCGATGTGGTGTCTGACGTACAGCGCGAAGTGACCAACGGCCATGGCGCGACTGAACCGCCTCCGGTGGATGCCGGACCTGCGTGATTGTCCATCTGGTAGACGGCACCTACGAACTCTTTCGCCACTACTTTGCCCTGCCTTCGTCGCCCGATGAGAGCGGGCTCGAAATGGCCGCGGTGCGCGGCGTTGTGGGTTCCGTCCAGGGAATGCTTCGCGCCGGCGCCACGCATGTCGCCGTCGCTACCGATCACGTCATCGAGTCTTTTCGCAACGAACTCTGGCCGGGGTATAAGACGGGCGAAGGCGTCGCGCCCGACCTGATGGCCCAGTTCCACCCGCTGGAAGAGGCGCTGGCCGCTGCCGGAATCGTGGTCTGGCCGATGGTGGAATTCGAGGCGGACGATGCGCTGGCGTCGGGGGCGATCGCCGCCGCGCGCGATCCGCGCGTCGAGCAGGTAGTGATCTGCACCCCCGACAAGGATCTGTCGCAATGCGTGACCGGCACTCGCATTGTCCAACTGAATCGCCGTACGCGAGTCACCTTCGACGAAGCGGCAATCGTGAAGAAGTTCGGCGTGCTGCCGGAATCGATTCCCGATTACCTGGCGCTGGTAGGCGATTCAGCCGATGGCTTTCCCGGCTTGCCCGGATGGGGGCCGAAATCGTCGGCGGCAGTGCTGTCGAAATTCCGGCATCTGGAAACGATTCCGCCCGACGTCCGCGATTGGCACGTGGACGCCGCCAATGCGGCCTCACTCGCGCGCACTCTGGCAGCGGAACGCGAGCGCGCGATGTTGTTCCGCACGCTCGCCACGCTGCGCACCGATATCCCGCTTTTCGGCGATGTGGACGAGCTCAGATATCGCCGGCCGGCGGAGTAGGGTCAGCGCGCTAGGCCGGCATCGTCTTTCGCGGGTTTGGATAGTCACCGTGCCGCGCTACCCGGCGAGTTCGATCGTTTCTACGGGAGCGAGTTTGGCCAGCAGCATCGCCAGATCGTGCGCCAGCAGGCAGCGCGCCGCTTCTCCCAGACTCGGCGGCATGAGCGCCCCCACCCACTCGTCGAGACCGCCCTTCAACGCCTCTGCGGACAGTGTCGACGTCTCCAGGTATCGATTGAGGTCGCGCACCTGGCGTTCGCGGCCCGACTTGCGCCACAGTGCGAAGCGCTGCCGGTGCAGTTCGGCGAGTACACGCTCCGTCTCCTCGGCCCCGAATTGCCGTTCGGACTCGGTGTCGCGATAGCGCTCGCCCCCTCCCTCCCGCGCCTGCCCCAAAAGCGCGAGCGAACCGAACAGCGTCTCGACGTGCGCCAGTCGCTTCGTCCAGTATTCCAGGCAGTCTTCGGATGGCGGAGGCGGCGGCAAAATCGTGGGAGGGGCAGCCATGGGCAGAATCGGCGCATCCTGAACCACCTGGTCGTCGCTCTCCTCCAGGAAACAACTGCGGAAGGCGCGATCGAGAATCTCGTCGGTCAGTTCGAACGGCAGTTTCTCGAAGTGCATCAGGTTGAGCGCGTGGGTGAGAACATCGCGCGGCTGGCAGCGCCGGAATGTCTTGCCGCTGGAACGGTAGTTTTTATTGAGGAATCGCTCCAGCATGCCGGCAGGCAAGGGCAGGCTGCGGCTGGCGCAGAACTCCTCGAAGATGCGCATGAATTCCCGCTCGTTCGGCCCGCGCAGCAGCATCTTGTATTGGATGCGCCGCAGGAACGCCTCGTCGCCCAGATCGGCCGGATTCAAGTTAGTCGAGAACACCAGGAATAGCTCGAACGGCACACTCATCTTGCCGCCGGTAAGGAAGCTGAGATAATCCTGGCGGCGCTCCATCGGTACGATCCAGCGATTCAGGACTTCCGCCGGTGCGGCCCGCTGGCGGCCGAAGTCGTCGATGAGGTAAATGCCGTTATTGGCCTTCAATTGAAACGGCGCTTCGTACACTTTCGACGTCTGATTGAAGCGCAGGTCGAGCATCTCCATGCATAACTCGCCGCCGCTTACAATGAACGGCCGCTTGCACATCACCCACCTGCGGTCGTAGGTCGATTCGTCTTCGAAGATCGGCGCGTCGGCCTCACCGTCGGCCTCCTCTTCCGCCACCGGGTGATGGTAGATAGGGTCGAACACCTGTACGATATTGCCCTGGCACTCGATCGCGTACGGTACGAAAATGGGCGCGGTATCCAAATTGGCGAGCGACTCGATGAGATAGGTTTTGCCGTCGCCCGGCTTGCCGTATAAGAGGAGCGAACCGCCCGCACTGACCGCCGGACCCATCTGCGAGAGGATCGATTCGGTGAGCACCATCCCGCGGAACGCCTGGGCCAGCCCTTCGCGCGTCAGCCATCCGTCGCGCTGCCGCTGCTTGCGCACCATGGCGTGATATTGCGCCGCCGGCACCGGCAACGGTCCGCTGTACTGGTTGTTCTCGAGATACTGGCGGGTGAGATCGCGGCCCGACTCCGTGAGCGCCAGCGCCGATCCCACATTGCCCATTCCCATGGAGCGTTTCACTTGCACATGATGCGCGAGTTTCAGCGCTTCCACGATTCCTTCAATCACGCTGAAGCGCAGACCGATGGCGTTCGAAAGGTCCATGCCGTACATTTCCCCGCGGAAATACAACACCCGCAGGATGGTCTGCTCGATGATGGCGATCGGCAGACCTGTCTCTTCCAGTGTCTCGGGCTCGATGGGTGTGGCGATGGGCGCTAGCAATTGTACCCCACAAAGTTTGGATTGGTCCCGGCGAGAGTGCGCCGCTGGAACTTTAGTGTCACATACGGCCGGTATTGCCGATATATTTACCTTGGAGAGTTCATAGCCGGCAGTATTACCGGTTAATACTATCCGCGCGGTCCTCGTGCGGCTGGTCCGCCAGCGGAACTGCTTCTATCATGGAACCATGTCGATTCGGCGGCTTGCACTTTTCGGCGCGCTGGCGGCCCTGCCGCTCCCCGCGCAAACTCCCGGCGCCCGGCAGCAGCTCATCGATTCGCTCGATGCCACGGCCCGCACCCAGTTGGACGCCCGCCGCCAGACCGTCGACCGCATTCAAACACGCGTGGAAGCCGAGCAGCGGCGCGATACCGTCCGCCGCAAAGTCGTCGAGCTCATCGGCGGACTGCCGGAGAGCAGGCTGCCGGCGGCGGTGCGGACGTTCGGCGCGATCGCGGGCGATGGTTTCCGCATCGAGAAACTGGCGTTCGAGAGCCTGCCGAATTTCTGGGTAACGGCCAACGTCTACGTGCCCACCGATCGCCCCGGCCCGTTCCCAGCGGTGGTCCTCACTCCCGGACACGAAGCCGCCGGCAAGACCGGCCAGTATTCTTTCGGCGTGAATTTCGCGCGCATCGGCATTCTCGCGCTGGCATTCGACCCCATCGGGCAGGGCGAACGCATTCAGTATTACGACCCCGAAAAGAATGCGTCAATGGTGGGCGGCTCCACCGCGGAACACGGCATGGCCAACGTCTCCACCATGCTCGTCGGCGACGACCTGGAGCGCTACATGGTGCACGACGGCATGCGCGCCATCGACTATCTGAGCCAGCGCCAGGACGTCGACGCCGCACATATCGGCGCCCTCGGCTGTTCCGGCGGCGGCACCGAAACGGCGGTACTCGCGGCGCTCGACGATCGCGTGAAGGCCGCGGGCACGGCGTGCTACATCACTTCGTTCGAAGAACTGCTGCCCTCCGCCACCGGCGTGCAGGAGGCCGAGCAGAGCATTCCGCGCTTCATCCAATCGGGGCTCGATCTGGCCGATTGGGTGGAAGCGGCAGCGCCGCGCCCCTACGCCATCATCTCCACCACCGCCGACATGTTCCCGTTCGAAGGCGCGCGCCAGTCGTACGCCGAAGCCAGGCGTATCTACGCGCTCTATGGCGCCGAAGATCGCCTGCAATGGATCACCGGCCCCGGCGGGCATGGCAATTTGGGGCCGATCTCGCCCGCCATCCTGAGCTTCTTCGCCAAATATCTGAAGGGCGACGACACTCCGCAGCAGTTCATTCCGGCGCGGCCCGCTGCGCCCGATGAGTTGCGTTGTACACCCACCGGCCATATCGATGGCGAGACGGTCTGGTCGCTCAACCGGCAGCGTATTCCCACTCCGCAGGTGCAGGATCTCGACCACCTCCGTGCCGATGTGCGCGCGCTTACCGGCATTGCGTGGCGTCCCGGCGGGAGTGCAGCGGCGGTGTTGCCTGAGGGCACGCAGGTGTTCCGCCCCGAAGACCCGGGGCCGTGGCCCGCGGTGGTGTGGCTCAGTGAAACTCCGGTTACCGCGAACCCGGTGAACAACCGGTCCCTGGTGCTGGCGATGGTGGCGCCGCCATGGCCGCCCGGCACGGAGAGCATCAAGTCGCCGTATCTTGGATCGTTCAATCTGCTCTCGCTACGCGCATTCCTGCTTGGCAAGACGATTGTCGGCATCCGCGCGGACGCTGTGCTCCAGGCCGTCGACTGGCTCTACGCCACCCAACATCCCACCACCGTCACGCTCCACGCCGCCGGCCCCTTGGGCATCGTGGCGCTGCATGCCGCGGTACTCGATCCGCGCATCGCGCACCTGGAGGTCGACGCCAGTCTGCCCACCTACCGCTCCATCGTCGAAGAACCGCTGCCTCGCGACGTGTCGGAGATCGTGATCCCCGGCGTGCTCAAAAAGTACGACGTGCCCGATCTGATGCGCGCCACCGCGCGCCGTCCCGAGTTCCATGAGTTCGAGGTCGCCAGCATCAAGCCGGCCAATCCGGAGGCCACCGGCCGCTGGATTCGCATGCAGACCGCGCATCAATTCATGGCGTATAATCACGCCCTGAAAACGCTGATCGCGGCAGCATACGACGTTAGCCCGCTCGCCATTTCGGGCGGCCCTTCCTGGGTGGAGTCGGAACGCTACGAGATCATCGCCAAGACTCCGAACGAGGTGCGTCCCACCTGGAATGAGCAGATGGCGATGTTGCGCGCACTGCTGGCCGACCGTTTCCAGCTCACCGTCCATCGCGAACCGAAGGAGATGTCGATGTATGCGCTCACCGTCGCCAAAGGCGGAGCGAAATTAAAAGAAAGCACGGTGCTGCCCGATGCCACGCCCGAAGGCCCGTCGCCATTGATTTTCATAGTCTCGTCGCCGGATGTGAAACTGCCGGCGCGCTACGCGACCATGGACGATCTCGCTTCAGTGCTGCAGCGTTCGACGCTGGAGCGCCCGGTGGTCGACCGCACCGGCCTCAAGGGACACTACGATTTCGATCTCGACTTCGCCATCGACGAAACCATTTTCGGCGGCGCGCTGGGCAAAGGCATCGACAATCCCACCGAGCCCGGACTGTTCGCCGCCATGCAGCAGCAACTCGGATTGAAACTGGAAGCCACGCGCGGGCCGGTGTCGACGCTGGTCATCGACCGCGTGCAACACCCGTCCGCGAATTGATCGGGGCCTATTTCACCGGACGCTCGGGTTGGAGATAAGGCGCCAGGAATTTATACACATCGTGGCGGCACTCCTGCCCGATCTTGGTATCCAGCCGGCCGAATTCGTGGCCGCCCGGCGCGTTCTCGTAAATCTTGTACTCGAATTTCTTGCCAGCCGCCTTCAGCGAAGTGACAAAGCGCTGCACCTCGAGCACGTTCACGTCTTCGTCGTTGGTGTTGCCGTGAATCAGCAGGGGCGTGTCGAGCTTATCGGCATATGTAATGGGCGAGCGCTTCAAATACTCCTGCAGGTCGCCCGACACCGTCTTGCCGATATGCTGCGGCGCGGAGAAGATCGCGCCGTAGGAGGGATCGTGATAGCCCAGGCGCAGCACCAGGTCGGTGACCGGCACGCCGGCGTAAGCCACCGCGTAAACGCCGGGATGCAGCAGAATGTTCATCAGCGTGATGAAGCCGCCATGGCTCCAGCCGATGATGCCCACGCGCTTGGCGTCCAGAAAATCGTAGTTGTCGAGCATCCACTGGCGCGCCTCGTAGACGTCTTCCACTTCCAGCCCGCCGTAGTCGATCTGATTGTAGAAGCCCGTGCCCCAGCCGGTGCTGCCGCGGTAGTCGGGACCGATCACCGAGTATCCCTGTTCTACCAGTTCCTTCACCGCACCGTATTCGTAGTCGCGGCCGAAATCGCTGTGAATGCCCTGGTGCGCGAACACGATGAGCGGCTGCTTCTTCGAACGGTCCAGTTTCTTGGGGATGAAAGTCATCGCGTGGATGATCAGCGGATTGTGCGCTCCCAATCCCGTAGGGTTGGGCGTGCGATGCGGCGGCGCGCTGGTGTAGCGGATCTCGTTCACCTCCGCGATGTCGCCTAGTTGCGTGTACCATTTTTGAATTTCCAGCGCCTTCAGTATGGCGTCGGAGCCTTGATCGCGCCCTGCCGCCGCGCCCCCGCCACCTGGAGCGGGCGCCGCTGCGCCGGCTTGCGGCCCATTGGTGGGCGCGGCTGCGCCACCGCCTCTCTGAGCGAACGAAACGAAACTGAGTGCCACACAGACCAACCCGATTCGAAGAAGCATTCCATTCTTATATCAAAAGCGGGGCAGGCTGCGATATCATGAATTCCGATCCGCCCTAGTAGGCAAGACATCATATGACACGCAACCGAATTGTAATCCTCTGTGCTGCCGTCCTCGCGATGGCTGCAGTTTCCACCCTGGCCAGCCCCCCGGCCGGGACATATCCCTCTACCCTCTGGTCTGGAATGAAGTACCGCGAGATCGGTCCATTTCGCGGCGGCCGTGTGACAGCCGTCACCGGCGTGGCATCGGAGCCCTACACCTTCTACATGGGTTCGACAGGCGGCGGCGTCTGGAAGACCACCGATGCCGGCCACTCCTGGCGCAACGTTTCCGACGGCTTCTTCGCGGTCGCGTCCATGGGCGCGGTGGAAGTGGCGCCCAGCGATCCCAACATCGTGTGGGCAGGCACGGGGTCGTCGAAAATTCGCAGCAACGTATCGATCGGCCGCGGCATTTATAAATCTACCGATGCCGGCAAGACGTGGAGCTTTATGGGACTGCGCGACGTCGGCCAAATCGCCACCGTCCGCGTCAACCCCACCAATCCCGACATCGTCTTCGTAGCGGCGCAGGGCAGTCCGTTCGTCGCCGATAAAGAGCGCGGCGTGTATCGCACCAACGACGGCGGCAAGACCTGGAAGCTGGTGCTGCACATCTCCGACACCGCCGGCGCTGCCGACCTGGAACTGCAACCCGGCCATCCCGACGTGGTCTTCGCTTGCCTCTGGCATGCGCAGCGCAAGCCGTGGACCATCATCAGCGGCGCCAGGGAAGGCGGTATCTACAAGAGCACCGATGGCGGCGACAACTGGAACAAGCTCGCCGGCGGCTTGCCCGACGAACTCTTCGGCCGCTCCAACGTGGCCATCTCCAACGCCATGCCGAATCGCATCTACGCGCTCATTGAGGCGAAGCCGGGCTCGGGCCTGTACCGCTCCGAAGACGCCGGCGCCTCCTGGACACTGGTCAACAAATCGGGCAACATCATCACGCGGCCGTTCTACTACGACACCATGGGCGTCGACCCGAACAATCCTGACGTGGTGTGGATCGGCAACGAGGGTTGGTTTAAGAGCACCGATGGCGGCAAGAGCTTCCGCACCTCGCCGGTGCCGCATGGCGACAATCACGACGTGTGGATCAATCCCAAGAACTCCGAGTACATGATCCAGGGCAACGATGGCGGCGCGACCGTTTCCCTCGATGGCGGCCGCACCTGGAGCACGGAAGACAATCAGCCCACGGCGGAAATCTACCAGGTGGCCGTCGACAATCAGTATCCCTATCGTGTGTACGGCGCGCAGCAGGACAACACCACCGTGATCGCGCCCAGCCTGGCGCTGGGCAACGGCCAGCAGTTCCGCGTGGGACCGGGCTGCGAAACCGGCCCGATCATGCCCGACAAAGACCACCCTGAGATCGTGTACGGCGGGTGCAAGGGCCAGTTCAGCCGCCAGAATATGAACACCAGCGATGAGCAGCAATACTGGGTGGGTGCCGAATCGCTCTACGGCAACGGCGGCGATACCCTGATTTACCGCTTCCAGCGCGTCTCGCCGATGGAAGTGTCGCCCTTCGCGCCGCATACCGTCTATTACGGCTCGCAGTACCTGCATCGTTCGCCCGATGGCGGCGCTACGTGGCACACCATCAGTCCAGACCTGACCGCGCATCCGGAAGGCACGCAGGGCGCGAGCGGCGAGCCCATCACACGCGACTCCACCGGCGAAGAAGTCTACTCCACCCTGTATTCCATTCGCGAATCGACGCTGCAGAAAGGGCTGATCTGGACGGGATCGAACGACGGCCTGGTGTACGTGACGCGCGACGATGGTAAGACGTGGACCAACGTCACTCCGGCCGGTCTGGCGCCCGGTGGACGCGTGCAGAACGTAGAGCCCAGCCCGCTGCGTCCGGGAACGGCCTATGTGGCCATCTACCGCTTCCTGCTCGGCGATTTCGCCCCGTACATCTATCGCACCGACGACTACGGCAAGACGTGGACGAAGCTGACCGACGGCAAGAACGGGATCGCCGCGGACGAACCCACGCGCGTGGTGCGCGAAGATCCCGACCGCGCCGGCCTGCTCTACGCCGGAACCGAATTCGGCATCTACGTTTCCTTCGATAACGGCGGCCACTGGGAGCCGTTCCAGATGAACCTGCCGGTGACGCCCGTGACCGATATCAAGATCGCTCACAAGGACCTGATTCTATCCACCCAGGGGCGCGGCTTCTGGATTCTCGATAACTTGACGCCGCTGCATCAGATCCAGCCGCAGACCGCCGCCGAAACGGCCAAGCTGTTCGCGCCCCGTGAGGCCATTCGCACCACCCGCGCCACGGGTGGCGGTATCGGCCGTGGCGGCGCCGGCCCGCAGTATACCCAGGCGGGCGCGGAGATCGATTACTACCTGGATGCCCCACCGTCCGGCGATGTGGTGATGGAGGTGCTCGATAAGTCGGGCGCCGTGGTGCGCAAGTTTACCAGCGCGGGCACGGACGCGCCCCAGCGTGGCGGCCGCTTCAATGCTGAAGAGGCTGCTCCCACTGAAGAGGGCGAGGCGGGCGGCGGTGGAGGCGGCGGCCGCGGAGGACGCGGCGGCGTCACGCGGCTCGATAAGAGCGCCGGCATGCATCGCTTTACCTGGGATTTGCGCTACCCCGGGCCCTGGCAGAGCGCCAGCCGGCCGGAAGGGCCGAACGGTCCGGAAGCCGCGCCCGGCGATTTCAGTGTGCGGCTCACCGTCGGGTCGGTCACGCAGACACACCCGCTGCAGGTGATCGAAGATCCGCGGGTAACGGCCGATGGTGTGACGGAGGCCGACCTGCGGGGCCAGTTCGAGCACAACATCCAGGTCCGCGATCTGGTGAGTGAGGCGAACAAGACGGTGTCGCGCCTGCGGGCGGCACAGGTGGAATACAAGAACAACGATTCCATTCTGCCGCGCCTGAATGAGCTGAGCTCGCACTTAGTCACGCCCATTATTCGCTACAGCAAGCCCGAACTGGTGACGCACATCACCTACCTGTACCAGATGACCAACAATACCGACCAGAAAATCGGACAGGACGCGGTGGATCGCCTCAAGGAACTGCGCAAAGAGCTGGATGCGCGGATGGCCGAACTGGACAAGATCCTGGCCAAGCAGTAGGTTCGCCCGGGCTGCGGTTCTGCCCATACAACGTTACCAGGCGGCGGTCTGGTTCGCGGCCGCCGGCCTGGAGGGCGGTAATCGACAAATCCGGGTGGGCCGCCGCATTGAAGACGCCGGCATCTGAAATCGCTACAATAGATAGGTGCCTAATCTGAAGTGGAGCGTCTCGCATGCGGTGTTCGTGCCGGACATCGACGACGAACATCAGGAAATCTTCGCGGCGGTTGCCGATCTGAAGAGCGTCCTGGCCGCGCATGGCGACGCCGTCGCGTCCATGAAACACCTGACGTCGTACATTGTGGACCATTTTGCGCATGAAGAGCGCCTGATGCGCGCGGCGCGCTACCAATCCCTGCGCTGGCACAAGCAGCAGCACGAGGGCGCGCGCCGCCGCATCGCGCAATTCGCCGCCCTCATCGAAAGTGGCGACCGTGATGCCGGCCCGGCGCTGGTGGAGTATCTCACCGCCTGGCTGACCGCGCATACACGCCTTGCCGATCGCATGATGGGCTCGTTTCTGCGCAATCGGAGGCTCGGTCTTTGGAAGACCACTTTTCAAGCCGGCACCAAGCCCATTGATGCCGGCAATTGGGTAGATTCCAAGGGCCGCGCCTTTCGCGCGCGCGTCTCGCCCTAGCTTCAGGCTGCTCTTACTGCAGCAACCCGCTACCAGGCACCGCAGGCGGGGCAACCGGCAGCCGGAAGGACGGACGCGACGGCTCACAGCGCGTAGCGGAAGTGGTCGTGGGCAGAGGCGCACCGGCGGCCAGCACGGCATCGATCTTGTCTTCCAGAGTTTTTTCGTCGCCGGCTTTATAGCCGTCGGCATGGAATACCACCCGGCCCTCCCGATCCAACAAGTAAGTCGCGGGGGTCGATTCGATCCGGTAGTCTCGCTGTAAGGAGTCCTGCGTGGCGCCCACCAGAACCGGAACCGTCAGATTCTTGGCCACCAGCCAGCCGGGGATCAGTTTGGTTTCCTCCGGCAGCACGTTGATCCACACCGCGGAGAGCCCCTTCGCTTTGTAGCGATCGTAGATCTTCTGGATCTCGGGAAGTTCGACATTGCAGTAGGGACAACGGGGGAAGAAGAATGTGACCAGCGTCAACTGGTTGGAGAAATCGCGCAGCGTCTTCGTCTGCCCATCCAAGGTCTTGAGATTGAATGGCCGGAACCCGCTGAGGGGGGCCTGGGGCAGCGGCGCCATGGCGGCGGCGTGAGCACGGGCTTGCGCCGCCTCGTCATTCTCGCTCTTTTTGCCCGGCATCCGTAGCGTATAGCCCGCCATCCATACATAGTTCGCGAAAGCGGCGTCTCCTTCGTGGACGCCATTGATCTCCTCGGCGACGCTCTTGGTTCGGTCGCGGATCATCACCTTGCCCAGGCTGAATTGCAGTGAGCTGTTGCCTCGCGTATAAGTGAAACCGGGAGTCAGGGCGATGCCGAAGCCAGGCCGCTTGAAACCCAGGTTGTTGCCGATCAAGTTGTGCGCGGGCACGCCTTCATCGCGGACGGTCAGGCTCAGGCCCAGTCCCTTAATCTTCGGCGCGGGATGCGAGGCGCCCACCTCGAGCAAATACTGATCCTGGATCGCATCGAATTGCGTCATACCCGGGGTGGCAGCCGGAGCCGAGTTCGTGGTTCCTCCGTGAGAGGTCCAGAAATCGTGATAGCCGCCTTGCGTCATCACGTAATTCCCTCCGAAGAACGCGACGGTGTCGCCGCCCAGGTTTTGAAAGGCCTCCCACGAGAGAATCGCGCCCCACGCGCCCCCGCCCGGCTGGATCGAATAGTCGGGATACTGCGTGGTGGGAGTGGCGCCATAGGATGTTGCGACCACGTTATTCTGGTGGTCGCTTCCGGTGGGTATCAGGACGCTCAGTCCGATCTGGGCGTTGTTGATGCCGGCCCTTTCGCTCTTCGGGCTGCGGATCCAGCTTTGCGCTCCGATGCTGAGATCGCTCACCCCGGACGTGTGCAAGGTGGCATATTGCGACTGCAGGCGGCGGCTGGCATAGAGAAACGGAAGCGTCCCCGTCAGGCTGAAGCGATTGGTGAGCTGGTAGTTCACTACGACGTCGTCGAGATTGGTTTTCGATTGAACTTCCGTGCCCAGTTGCGCCCGCGAGAAATTCTCGGTGGGACCGCTGAAGTGAACATGGGAGTAGACGTGGCGAAAGCCCACCGTCGACGTCCAGTCGCCCGGCAGCAGGTACGTACCGCCCGCCGAGCCGTCGGACTCCAGTCCGGAACGCGAAATGATGCACCCCTGGGCGTCCGCTTCGCGTGGCGTCATGAGGCCGGCTATAGACAGCAGGGCCAGTAACCCAATTTTTCCCGATGATATGGCAACCAGTCGCATGATTTCCCTCCGCATCGCGCTGAACTTCTATAGAGAGTAGGCGGAAGGGCCGCATCCAAACAATAGTCTGATCGTATTAGAGCCTCCGCGTTGCCTGCCGTTGCATGCCGCCGCCCGGTTTTCATCGCTCCGCCTGCCGCAGAATGTCCGCGTGCGCTCCGTTCCATGGAGTGCGGTGATACGCTTGAGGACATGGCCTATCAAATTGAACACGGGCGCGCCCCGCGCTCGCGTCGTGCGGGAACTATTGCCCTGGTCGTTACGCTGCTCGTCGTCCTGCTCGGCGCCCGCTCCCTGGCCTCCTACGTGATCGAGATCGCGTGGTGGAAGGAAGTCGGACAGTTCCGTACCTGGGTGAGCATGCTGTACTACAGCGTGGCGCCGGTTACCCTGGCCACTGTTATTGCGTTCGCCGTCCTGTGGCTCACGCACATCCGCGCCGTCAAATTCGCGAATACCAACCTGCGCGATAACAAACTGTACGCGCGGCTCTCGGCGCTCGTGCTGCTGCTGCTCGGCTACCTCATTGCCGCCTCGGCCATCGATACCTGGACTGTGGTCCGCTTCGCCGGATCGCGCAATCTCTCGGCTGCCGCCACCGCCTGGCACGATGCCATTTTCAATAAGCCGCTCTCGTTTTATCTCTTCGATCTGCCGTTCTACGATATGCTGCGCAGCTACGTGCTGGCGCTCGTAATCGTCAGCATTCTGCTCTATTGGCTGGTGGCGCGCGCGTGGCAATTGCGCTATCGCCTGGGCGATTTCCAACAGACGCGCGAGATCGACCCGGCGATTTTCCGTCTGGAAGGCGGCCTGGAATCGAAGTTCCTTCGCGGCGCGGCCGTGGTCCTTCTGATGGCGCTGGCTGTGCGCTTCTTTCTCGGCCGCTATGAGATGGTCTACAACGAGCACGGCTCGTTCCTCGTGGGTGTGGATTATGTCGATCTCCACATCGCTCTGCCGCTCCAGTGGCTGTTGATTGTCGCCTGCTTCGCGGCCTCTGCGCTGCTGCTGGCGGGCCGCTGGGTCTGGGCGGCAAGCATGTCCGTCGCGCTGGTGATCGCGTTCGTGGCGCCGCGCCTGGTATCGGCGCTCTACGTGCGTCCCAACGAAATCTCGCTCGAACGCCCCTTCATCGATATGCACATTCATGCTACGCGCAGCGCGTACGGGCTGGAGCAGCGCGTGAAGGAAATCGATTTCAATGCCGACCCCAACGGCACCATAGACCCGGCGCAGCATCAGGACTTGCTCAATAATGTGCGTCTCTGGGACTACCAGCCGTTCCACGACACCATTACCCAGCGCCAGGCGCTGCGCACTTACTATGTGTTCCACGATAGCGACGTCGACCGGTATACCATCGACGGGCAGTATAAACAGGTCCTGCTGGCGCCTCGCGAGCTCGATATCACCAACCTTCCCGACGCCCGTAACAACTGGATCAATCCGGCCTTCATTTATACTCACGGCTACGGCTTAGTCCTGGCGGAAGTGAGTAAGATGACACAGGACGGCCTGCCGGTCCTGATGATTCAGGACGCGCCGCCGAAGATCGAAACTCCCAGTCTCAAATTGACGCGGCCGGAGATCTATTATGGCGAAGTGACGCATGAGCCGGTGTTCGTCAATACCGCCGAGGCCGAGTTCAACTACCCCTCCGGCGAGAGTAACGCCACCGCCCGCTATGAGGGCACCGGCGGTCTGCCCATCGACTCATTTGGAATGCGTCTGGCGGCAGCCCTCAATGAGGGCGAGCCCAACATCATGCTCACCAGCTATTTCACGCCCAGCAGCCGCATGATGATTCACCGCAAGGTGCGCGACCGCGTGCAGCAACTGGCGCCCTTCCTCTCGTGGGACCAGGATCCTTACCTGGTGATTACCGACGCCGGCCGCCTGGTGTGGATGATCGACGGCTACACCACCTCCGACGCGCATCCCTATTCGCGCTCGGTGGACGTCGCCGATATGGGCAGCGTCAATTACATCCGCAACGCCGTGAAAGCGACCATCGACGCCTATGATGGCGAGACGCATTTCTATGTCTTCGCGCCCGACGATCCGATCATCGGCGCCTATGCCGACTTATTCCCCGACTTATTCATGCCGGCCTCTAAAATGCCTGCCGATCTGCGCCGGCACGCGCGGTATCCCGAGACGCTGTTCAGCATCCAGGCGGAGATTTACCGCACTTACCACATGCTCGATCCGCAGTCTTTCTATAACAAGGAGGACGTCTGGGAGTTGGCGCAACACTCCGGGTCGGATGGGAACTCTGCGCCCGTCACGCCCACCTATGTCATGGCCACCCTGCCGGGGGAGACCAAGCCCGAGTTTCTCATCCTGCTGCCGTTCACCCCGCGGAGCAAGAACAACCTCATTGGTCTCATGATGGCGCGCTGTGACGGCGCCCATCTGGGCGAGACCGTGGTGCTGCTGCTCTCCAAACAGCAACTCATCCCAGGCCCGATGAATGTGGAAGCATATATCAACCAGGACCAGAATATTTCCAAGGACCTGACGCTGTGGAACCAGCAGGGCTCGCACGTGCTGCGCGGGCAGATCATGATCTATCCGGTGGGAAATACGTTTCTCTATGTCGACCCGATTTATATTCAGGCGTCCCAGGGCAGTATGCCGCAGTTGAAGAAGATCGTGCTGGCGGTGGGAAGCCGGCTGATTTATGCCGACAATTACGAGGACGCGCTCTCGCAGCTTTCGAACGGTGCGCAGCAGTTGATTCAGCAGGCCACCAGCGCGGCCGCCGCGCCGGCCGCTCCCGCTCCACCAGGGACTCCGGCGTCATCGTCAGACCAGAAACTCGCGCGTGTGCGCGACCACTTGCGCAAATATCAGGAACTGGCCTCCCAGGGGAAATGGGCAGAGGCCGGGAAGGAACTCGAGGCCATCGAAGCAGAAGTGAAGCAATAGCCGTCGAAGCTTCTCAAACGTTGCGGTGTTCGTCGTCTCCGCCAGCGGACTGGAGGCCGCCCGACCACGTGGGCACGTATAGAGCCGGGCGCCGTCGTTCGCCAGTAGTTCCAATCCGTACACTGACGGGCAAAACGCAACTGCCGCCTCCCCGCCAACGTATATTAGAACTGTGAGGAGTGTATTCATCGCATTGTGCGTGACGCTGGGGATGGCTTCCGCCTTCGATTTCTACAGCTCCGCCCGCCAGAAGGTAGACCTGATTGAGAGCGGCCGCCTGCGCGCCGGCGCGCGTATCGATCTGACCCTCGGCGAGCTCAACGCTTTCGCCGCCAAAGAGGCGCCCGCCGGCGTCCGCAATCCCAAAGTCGTGCTCCAGGGCCAGGATCGCGCTTCCGCCAGCGCGCTCGTCGATTTCGGCAAGCTCCGCCGCGCCCAGGGCTATGAACCCGGATGGCTGCTGTCGAAACTGCTCGATGGCGAGCACCCGGTGAGCGCCACCGCGCGGATCCGTTCGGGCGGCGGCGTGGTCACCGTGGACGTGGAGCGCGCCTCCATTTCCGGCATCGAGATTGATGGCAAGACGCTCGACTTCCTCATTCAGAATTTCGTGGTGCCGTTCTACCCGGAGGCCATGGTGGGGCGGCCGGTAGCCATGGGTTTCCACATCGATCGCCTGCAGCTCGCGCCGGCCGGCGTCGGGATCATGATTGGACGGTAGCCGCGACTATCGCGCCGCCAGATCTTCCAGGAAAATCCGCCGCGCCGTGGTGTAATCCTCTGGCAGCATCGGACCCAGCTTCGCCGATTGCTCGGCCTCCTGCCGCTCCTCCGTGAAGGTGGTCTGCAGCGTCTGGAAGGCCAGCAGGCACGCCTCCACCACCTCCGGAGCATACCGTTCCGCCGCGTCGATCACCTGATTGGCGTGCCCCAGAATCGCCTCCGCGCTCTGCACCCGCGCGCCGCCTTCTGCCACCACCGTCTGATGGCGCGAAAGCTGCAAATGCGGACCGAACGCGGTCAGCAGCGTGGACCAGCGGTCGAGCACGATCAGCGCGCCGTAGCGGTGCGTATCGAGCGTCATCTCATAGGCGAATGCCGCGCCTTTGGAAAGACTTTCGAGCCGACGGAGCGCGCTCGAAGCGGCGTTCAGCTCGCCCGAGAGCGAGTCGACAAAAGCGGCCGTGCATCCAAAGAATTGCGCCTCGGAAAGGGCGGGGAAGCGGGTGATTCGCAAGGTTACGCCATGTGCTCGCCGAGCGCGCGCTCGATTTCCTGCGGATCCATGCGCTCGCCGCTGTTCAAGCGCCCCAGCAGCGTAGTGATGATCTCCTTGGCTTCGTCCTTGCCGAAATTCTTGATGAATCCGTCGAAGAAATGTTCGCCGGCCAGGGCGTGGTTAATCTCGGTTTCCTTATTATGATCCTGCAATTCGGTAAAGTAGCACACGCGATATTGCCCCGTATACTCCGTCTCGCGGTAAATCTCGAACATCACCTTGTCGGACTCAAACAGCATATTTTCGAGGGTATCACAGGCGGTGCGCACCGGATAAGATGAAGGGATGTCCTCGATCCTGGAGCAGGTGGAAGACGCGCGCCAGAACATCGCGTCAATCGCGTTGCGCACCCCGCTGGTAGCCGGTCCCGAAGGCGACGGCATCGAGTTGTACCTCAAGCTCGAAAACCTCCAGCCCATCGGCTCCTTCAAGATCCGCGGCGCCGCCAACGTGGTGGCGCACACTCCGCGCCATCGCCTGGAGCGCGGCCTGCTCACCGCCTCGGCCGGCAATATGGCGCAGGGAGTGGCGTATTGCGCGCGGCGCCTGGGCGTGCCGGCCACTATCGTGGCTCCCGAAACCGCGCCTGCAACCAAGATTCGCGCCGTAGAGCGCCTCGGCGGGCGGCCCATCCTGGTGCCCTTCGCGCAGTGGTGGCAGACCTTTGAGACGCGCTCCTTCCCCGGTGTGGACGCAACTTTCATCCACGCCTTCGACGACCCCGATGTGATGGCCGGCAACGGCACCATCGCCATGGAACTGCTCGAAGACCTGCCGGCATTCGATGCGGTGGTAATTCCGTGGGGCGGCGGCGGCCTCTCGTGCGGCATCGCCGCCGTACTGCGCGAACTGGCCCCCAATGTTCGCATTTACGCTGCCGAGATCGAGACCGGCGCGCCGCTGGCCGCCTCGTGGGCGGCCGGCGAACCGCGCAACGTGGAGTACACGCCGTCTTTCGTCGACGGAATCGGCGCCAAAATGGTCTTCCCCGCCATGTTCGAGCGGGCGCGCAAGCTGCTCGATGGTTCCATCGTGGTCACGCTCGACCAAGCGGCGCAGGCCCTGAAGTTAGTGGCGGAACGCAATCGCGTGATTATGGAAGGTGCGTCGGCTTGCGCAGTGGCGGCGGCGCTTTCCGGCCGCGCGGGCACAGGCAAAGTGGTGGCCATCGTCTCCGGCGGCAATATCGATCTCGATCGCTTCGCGGCCCTCGTCGCCGGGCAGCCGCAGTAATCGGCGGCTCCCGCGTCCTCCATTCCGCTCACCGGCCCGGCGCGGCGGGACTCGGGCCCGGCCAAGAATTTCTATAGTCGCGATCGGCTCGCCAGCAATTGCGTCACGGCGATCGCACCGGCAGCACATCCCGCCGGCGTTCGAGAACCGCGCTCCAGCCCGATGGCATACGCGCCCGCGCGCGCCAGCGTCACAGCGATTGCACCGGCAGCACGTCCCGCCGCCGTTCCAGGAAGCGGCGCACCGCCGGATCGCGCTCCAGCCCGATCGCAATCGCGTACGCGCCACGCGCTTCGCTGTGAGCACCCGCGCGCGCCAGCAATTCCGCCCGCGCCGCCCAATACGGCTGGTATTCCGCCAGCCGCGCATCTGTGGCGATGTCCGGCAGCGCGTGCAACCCTGCCTCGGCGCCCTCGAGCTCGCCCACTGCCAGCGCACGATTCAACGCCACCACGGGCGATCCTGCCAAGGCGTACAGCGCGTCGTAGAGCTGCACCACTTCACGCCAATTGGCGCGCCCCGTCCGGCAGCGGAACACGTGCGCCGATTGCAGCGCCGCCTCCAATTGATACCGCCCGATCGAGCCCATGGCGGCGGCCCGCTCGAGCAGCGCCTCCGCCTGCTGCATCATCCACACGTTCCAAAGCGCCGGATCCTGCTCCGCCAGGGGAACGTATTCGCCCTCCGCCTCGCGGCGTGCGTGGCGGCGGCCATCGGCATACAGCATCAGCGCCAGCAGGCCGAGCGCCTCCGGCTCCGCGGGCATCAATTCGCTCACCAGGCGCGCCAGAAACAGCGCCTCTTCGGTGAGATCGCGGCGGACCACATCGGCGCCTGCCGGGTCCGTCCAACCCTCGGTGAACGCCGCGTAAATGGCGTCCAGCACCGCGCCCAATCGCGCCGGTAGTTCCTCCCGTTCGGGAATGCGAAACGGAATGCCCGCCTCGCGAATCTTCTCCTTGGCGCGCACCAGCCGCTTGCTCATGGCCGCCGGCGACATCAGGAATGCCGACGCGATGGTGCGGGCATCCAGCCCCATCACCACCTGCAGCACGAGGGGCGCGCGGATGCCGCCGTCGATGGCCGGGTGCACGCAGGCGAACATCAGCGCCAGTCGCTGATCGGCAATCGGCGAGGCGGTTTCCGCTGCCGTCAGGCCGTCCGACATGGCCCGCAGGCTCTCCGCCGCCGCTTCGTTTCGCAGCCGCCCGCGGAACTCGTCGATGGCCCGGCGGCGGGCCACGGTCAGCAGCCACGCTTCGGGGTTCGACGGGCAGCCGTTCCGCGGCCAATCCTGGAGCGCCGATGCGAATGCCTCTGAGAGAGCATCTTCCGCCGCCGCCACGTCGTGAGTGCGGGACACCAGATAAGCGACCAGTTTGCCGTAGCTTCGGCGGGCCACCTGGTCCGCCGTGCTACGCGCTTGCTCGCCGCTTTCCATGGCTACGGCTACTGCTGCATCGGCCATACGGGGCGCACTTCCACCACGCCATGAGAAGCCGCCGGACAGCGAGCCGCCCAGGAAAGTGCGGCGTCCAGATCCGGCGCCTCAATCAGGAAGTACCCGCCGAGTTGCTCTTTGGAATCGGCATAAGGGCCGTCGAGCACCTGTTGCTTGCCATCGGTAAAGCGCACCGTAGTGGCGTCGCTGGTGGGCCGCAGGCGATTGCTGCCCTTGAGCGCGCCCGCTTTGGTGAGGGCGTCCGTATACGCCCCGTAGGCCGCCATTCCCTGTTCCCGCTGGGCCTGGGTAAGGGCACTCCAGCCGTTCTCGTTGACATAACCCATCAATAAATACTGCATCGTGAAATCTCCTTCACCATGATGACGCACGGCGAACGGCGATTTGGACAGCGGTGCGGAATTATTGGCGGAACAGCCAGGCGGTGAAGTCTTCTATGCGGTCCACCAGAAGTTCGGGCGCCGGATCGCGCAGCGATTCGGGCTGGAAACCGTACGTCACCCCACAGCAGGCGATGCCGGCGTTACGCGCCGTGGCCACGTCCACCGCGCTGTCGCCCACCATCATGGTGCGCGCACGGTCCACGCCCGCCTCACGCATCAGCGCTTCCACTCCGATCGGGTGCGGCTTCTTCTGCTCAAAGCTATTGCCGCCCAAGACGCGGAAGAAATAGCCGCCCACGCCCAGACCTTCCAGGATGTGCAGGCTCATTTCGATAGGCTTGTTGGTCAGCACCGCCATCCGCTTGCCGGCCGCCTGACAGCGGTCGAGCATTTCGCGCACACCCGGGTAGAGCGTGGTCTGCTCCAGGTCGTGGGCGGCGTAATATTCCATGAAGAATGCCAGCGCCGGCTGGAACTCCTCCTCGCCGGGCTCGCCGCCCAGCGACCGTTTGATCAGTACAGGCGCGCCGTTCCCTACATAGGACGAGACGCGTTCCTTGGAGAGTTCGTCCATGCCGAAGTGCGTCCGCATGGCGTTCACGGCACTCACAAGATCCTGCCGTGAATCGATCAGCGTGCCGTCCAGGTCGAAGATCAGAAGGTCCATGAGACTATGCGACGCGCGGTTTGCGCTTGCGCGCGCGGGTGGCGCGCGTCACCGGTTTGCGGCGCGGGCGGCTGTTGCCCACCCCGTACTGCACCATTTTCCTCTGCAGCGTGTTGCGGTGGATTCCGAGCAGCTTGCTGGCGGCGGTCTGCTTGCCGCCGGTCTTGGCGAGCGCTCCTTCTATCATGCGCTGTTCCAGCAGTTCGATGGCCTGTTCCAGGAAGATCGTGCCGTCCAAGAGATGTCCCACCAGAACATCGAGTTCCTGTTTCATCATTTCCTTTCCGCTTCGGTTGCGGGATGAGTGCTCTTCCGTACATTGCTCCGCCAGAATTCCTTCGCCTGGCCGTACGAGTTGCGAAATCCTTCCTTCAACTCATGCGGCGCCATGGCCACGAATACAGTGCCGGCCTGCGTGATGTAAGGCGCCACGCGCGATTCCTCAATGGCCTTTGGCGGCGTGCCGTTCTTGGAGAACGCCATCACGCCGATCAGCAACGCCACCGATACCAGAACCCCGCGCAGCAGCCCGAATCCCGCGCCCAGTAAATGATCGACGAAGGAGAGGCCGGTGACGCGCAGAAATTTTCCCACAGTCCAACTGATCAGGGCGCCCAGCAGAAGGACGGCGAAAAACACGATCAGAAAACCGGCCAGCTTGGCGGTGGCGGGCGAACTGACGTGCGGTGCGATGTACTCCGCCACCCGGCCGTAAAACCAGGCGCCCAGCACGATGCCGGCCACCACCGCCGCCAGGTGGATCACCTGTCGCGATAAGCCCTTCTTGAAGCTGCCCATCACCGACACTACGATAATCAGCAGCAGGACCACGTCCAGCCAGTTCATAGTTCGCGGCCGGTGAGAATGCTGTACGCCTGGCGATACTTTTCGCTGGTGCGTGCAGCCACTTCTTCCGGCAGCGGCGGCGCCGGAGGCTGCTTGTTCCAGTGAATGGATTCCAGGTAATCGCGCACGAATTGCTTATCGAAGGAGAATTGCGCGCCGCCGGGTTTGTAGCTCTCCGCCGGCCAGAAGCGCGACGAATCGGGCGTGAGCACTTCATCTCCCAGCACCAGCTCATCGCCCACAAAGCCGAATTCGAACTTTGTGTCGGCAATGATGATGCCGCGCGTCTCGGCATATTGCGCGGCGCGCGTGTAGATGTTGAGTGTGAGATCCCGCAGGCGCGCGGCCAGGTCGTGGCCGATCATCGACGCCGTGGTCTCGAACGAAATGTTTTCGTCGTGCCCGCTCTGCGCCTTGGTGGAGGGAGTGAAAATCGCTTCCGGCAGCTTGTCGCTTTCCTTCAAACCGGGTGGCAACTGGATGCCGCAAACCGTGCCGTGCTGCTTGTACTCCTTCCAGCCGGAGCCGGAAATGTAGCCGCGCGCCACGCATTCGATTTCCACCATCTTGGCGCGCTTCACCAGCATGGAGCGGCCTTCCAGCTGGCTGCGGAAGCCGGGAAGCGGCTGCGGATACTGGTCGACATCCGCGCTCAGGAAATGCGTGGGCGTGAGATCGCGCAGGAAATCGAACCAGAAGATGGAAAGCTGCGTCAGCACTTTGCCCTTGTCGGGGATGCCGGTGGGCAGAATGTAGTCGAAGGCGGAAATGCGGTCCGTCGCGACGATCACAAGGCGGTCGCCGGCGTTGTACACGTCGCGCACTTTACCGCGGGCGTAGCGCTCCACGCCGGGGAGATCGGTTTCGAGAATAATGGACGATTGAGGGCTCACGATGGCTTCAACTCTTGCATTCGGGGGGGTATTCAAAATGATAACCCGTATCGCGCAGATGTCAACCGTGGATGGAGAATAACGGTGCGTGATCGAGCAAGCCCCGCACTGCATAAAGACCCGCGCCGGCATGTCTGCGCGATCATGAAGTATGCCGATCGAGACCGCGCGGCTCCTCCTCGACACCTGGCAGAACTCCCATTGGACGGCGTTCCGCCCCCTCGCGCAGGACCCGCGCGTAATGCGGTACATCACAGGCGGCGTGCCGTGGAGCGAAGAAAAGATCCGCCACTTCGTGGAACGGCAGGTGAGTTTGTACGCTGAGCGGGGATTCTGCCGCTGGCGGCTGCTCGATCGCGCGAACGGCGAATTCATCGGCTTCTGCGGCGTGGGCCTTTGGGGTGAGAACCTGCTGCCCGAAATCGGCTGGTGGCTTGCGCCTGGCCATTGGGGCCGCGGACTCGCCACCGAAGCCGCGCGCTGCGCCTTGCGCGATATCTTCGAGCGCTGCGGGTTGCCCCACATCTGGTCGGTGGCGCAGGTGGAGAACACCGCGTCCCGGCGCGTGATGGAGAAAATCGGTCTACGCTTCGAAAGTACCTTCCAACACGAGGGAGTGAATCTGGTACGGTACGAAATTCTGCATGCAGACGATGTGCGGAACGCTCCGATTGATGTATAGTATGGTTCTCGCACTTTTATGTTTTATTCCGCTGGCAGGACATTCCCCAACCACGTACACCGGCCCGTCGCACGCCCCGAAGAGCCTGTGAGGATACGTCGCGGAGCCACCCATGAAGAGATTGCCAGCCTGGCGTATTCCTACTGGGTGGCCGGCGGCCGGCGCGAGGACACCACCGTCTCCGACTGGCTGCGAGCCGAACGTGCGCTCAACGACCGCTAGCATCGAGCCACGTCCGTCCTAACCCGTGAGTCCGATTGGCCGGCTGCCGCTACACGCTGTCTCGCGGATGGTATCCGGCCTACCGCAATCGCTGCCGCTCTTCGTCCATGCGCGACTGTCGCAGCAGTTCCTGCGCGAGGGCGCGGCGGGGCAGATACCAGTTGGGATGCGATGCGATCGCCAGGCGAAGATCGTGCCGCGCCTCGTCGTAATCCTGCTGCGCGAGCGATACCTGCGCCAGGTTGTAGAACGCTGGGCCCGGCTCTTCGGCATTTTCAGTCGCGCGCGCCGCCGCTTCCACGGCGATGGCCATGGCCTGCGCGCGCACGTCCGGATTCGTGGCATTGCGCGCGATGGCGAGCCAGGTCCGCGAGTACCAGATGTCGGCATTGGCGCCCGGCAACCGCCAGAACCAGTAGATTTCGTATTCGGCAGTGGCGGCCCGCAGGTCGCGTGCGTCCAGCAGACGGCGGGTGACTACCAGTTCACGGTCTGCCACGGTCACCCGCAGCGCCAGGTAGAGCAGCGCCAGCACCGCGAACGGCGCCAGCGTCACCAGCACCGGCATGGGGCGCGGTTCTCTCTGGCTCTCGGTTGGGCGCACCGCCAGCGCGACCGTGGTGAAGAAGAGGATCGCGGTGGGGATTCGGAACGCGGTGAACTGCAGCCCGGCGATGCCGGCGAGGAGCGCCGCGGCGATCCAACCCTCGCCGCGCTTCCATGCCGACACCATCCCCAGAACGGTCAGGCCGCAGAGCAGCAACAGGCCCGGCACGCCTTGCGCCACCAAGGTGTCGAGCAAGGCGTTGCGCGGCGATTCGTAGAAGGAATCGGGCGACACCTGTGCCAGCGCCTTCGACTCGAAATGCGGGAACTGCGCCAGGAACGTTTCGGAACCAAACCCTGCGAGCGGACGGTCTGCCGCCATCGACAACGTGTCGCGCCACAGCGAGCCGTGCGCGCCGGCCCACGGTGCGGACTTCACGCCCGTTACGATCAGCGCCGCCAGTGCCGCTGCGGACGCGGCCCACGCCGCGGTACGCCACAAGCGCCGGGGCTCCATCTGCGCCAGCGCCATGGCAAGACATGCGCCCATGGCCAGCCACACGGCAAGCGAACCGGGATCGCCGAGCGTGCCGAAGATCGCCGCTGGAACGCCGGCAATCGCAATGCTCCACAGCACGGCGTGCGCATCGGGCTGCCGCGCTACCAGCCACGCGAAGAGCATCGCCGCGCATTCGGCGAGCGCGCCCCAGCCGCGCCACGAGCCGCCATAGAGGGAGAGCCCTCGATTGGCGGAGAAGGCCGTGGAAAGCGCAAGCGAGCCCGCGTTCAACAGGAGAAGCGCCGTGAACCGGGGCGGCGCGCCCGGCAAGCGACGGCGTCGCGCCGCCAGAATCAGCAGCAGTGCCGTGGCGGCGAGGAGCGCGGCAAGTTTCGGCGTCACATCGAAATAGAATGCGCGCCCCGGCGCGAGGGCAAGCGCGACCAGCCCGACCGCCAGCGCTGTGACGAAGGCCATACCGGTTACACTACCGCAGCCCGATAGCTGAGAATAGGGACGTGCGGATTCTGCTGGTGGAAGACGAGGCGCGTATGGCCAATCTGATCGCCAGAGGACTGCGCGAGCAGACGTATGCCGTCGACATCGCCCTGGACGGCGAGCAGGCGGTGTATCACGCCAACGTCAACGAATACGACGTGGTGATCCTCGACGTGATGCTGCCCGTGAAAGACGGCCATACGGTGTGCCGCGAACTGCGCGCCGCCGGCTTTCGCACGCCCATCCTGATGCTGACGGCACGCGGGTCGGTGGACGATCGTGTGACGGGGCTCGATTGCGGCGCCGACGATTACCTGGCCAAGCCTTTCGACTTCAAAGAGCTGCTGGCCCGCCTGCGCGCGCTGCTGCGTCGTTCCACCGGACTGCGCCCGCCAGTGCTCCATGTGGCCGACCTTATCTTGAACACCGCCAATCATGGCGTGATACGGGCCGGGCGGCCCATCGGGTTGACCGCCAAGGAGTATGCGCTGCTTGAGTTCCTGGTGCTCAACGAGAATCGCGTGGTGGGCCGCGAACAGATTGCGCAGCACGTGTGGGATGAGAGTTTCGACCCCTTCTCCAACGTGATCGACGTGTACGTGAAGCGGCTGCGCGTGAAGCTGGAGAGCGCGGGGCGCAAGCGCCTGATTCATACCCGCCGCGGCGAGGGCTACATCCTGACGGCGAGTGGCGAGGCTGCCGATGATTAGGTCGCTGCGCGCGCGCCTCACCGTCTGGTATGTGGCGTTCCTCTCGCTGCTGCTGCTGCTGTTCAGCATGCTGCTGCACCACCTGGTGGCGCAGGCTCTCGAGCGCCGCCTGGACGAATCGCTTTCGGTGGAGGCCAATACCGGTGCGGCCCTGCTGGCGGACGAATTCCAGGAGATGAAAGGCAATGCGTCGGTAGCGGCATCGGAAGTCCTGGCCGACCTGCGGTTGAGCGGCAGCACGGTAGCGTTTACGGACGGCGCGCGCGTGCTGGGGTCTAGTGCGCCGGCCGCCATGGACGAATTGACCGACATCGCGCGGCGCGCGCAGGCCAGTGGCCCCGGCCACAACGTGGTATTCGAGCCGGGAGGGGGACCGAACGGCGCGCATGCGGCGGTGGTGCGTGAACGGCTGGGCGGACAGGAATACGTGACGATCGCGATGCAGCCGCTGGATGAGATCGCCGCCGACCTGGCGCTGTTGCGGCGCGTGATGCTGCTGGCGCTGCCGCTGGCTATCGGGCTCGCGGCCATTGGAGGCTACTGGCTGACGCGCCGCAATCTGCTGCCGCTCGCCTCTATGGCACAGCAGGCGCGCCAGATCACCCACAGCAACCTGGAGACGCGGCTCGACGCCGGCGCGGCCGCCGAAGAGTTGGCCACGCTCTCTGCGTCCTTCAATGAACTACTCTCACGCCTCGATCAATCGTTCGAGAACATGCGCCGCTTCGTGGCCGATGCTTCCCACGAACTGCGTACGCCCATCGCGATCATCCGCGGCGAGGCCGACGTGGCCCTGGCCAACGAGCGCAGTACGGCCGAGTACAAGGAGGCGTTGACGCTGGTGCTGGACGAATCGCGGCGCCTCTCGCGACTGGTGGACGATCTGTTGAACCTGGCGCGGGCCGATGCCGGGCGTGTGAAGTTGCGGGTGGAGGAGTTCTACCTGAACGACCTGCTGGCGGAATGTTGCCGCGCGGCGCATACCCTGGCGGGAGCGCGCGGCGTCACACTGGAATGCACGCCACATGACGATCTGGCCTTCCACGGGGATGAAGAGCTGGTGCACCGCATGGTACTCAACCTGGTGGACAACGCCATCCGTTACACACCCCAGGGTGGGCATGTGACGGTGTCGCTCGATGGACGGGCAGGAGACGTGGAGATCCATGTGGCCGACACCGGAACGGGCATCGCGGCGGATGTCGCGCCGCATGTGTTCGAACGCTTCTACAGGGGCGACAAGGCGCGCGCGCGGCAGGATGGCGGATTCGGATTGGGACTGGCGATTGTGAAGTGGATCGCGGAGTTGCATTGCGGATCGGTGGACGTGGCGAGCGCTCCCGGGGCAGGGAGCACGTTCACCGTGAAGCTGCCGCGGGAGTCTGTATAAGCGCCCCTCAGAACGACAGCTTATCCTTCTGCGCTTCCACCTTCTTTGCGTCGACGCCGGGGACTTGCGCCACTTCGCTCCAGTCTTTGAACGCGTCGTGGCCGGCACGGTAGGCGATGAGGGCCTTCGATTCATCGATGGTGAAGCCGAGGACCACGATGAGTTCACTCTGCGGCGCGGTGTTGATGCGGACCTTGGCGCCGGGCCCGAAGTTACTCACCAGGTAAGCGACGATCGCGGTCTGCTGCTTGTCGTCGGCTTTGGCGCCGCGGTCCACCATGTCGCCGACCTTGTCCCACCATTCGTTCTCGGTCAGGCGCTGTTTGCGGAAAGACGCGGAGGAATGGCAGTCGATGCAGACCTTGGCGACCACGTCTTTGCCGGGTCCGTCGGGGAGGTCTTTGGCATCGTCGCCGTTGAATGCCAGGGCGATGGTAGCGGCGGCGAGCAGGCAGAGAAGCGCTTTCATTCGTTCCTCGCAAGGGCGGCAAGTTGCTTGGTGCGCCGGATGATTTCGCCGCGATCCATGGCGCGGTACTCTTCGGGCAGCAGGCTCTTGCTGGTGCATTCGAGCACGGCGGCGAGGGTTTGCAATTCGATCTCGGTGGGGTACGACGGCGGGATGAAATCTTCGAGCGCGGCGACCAGGTCCTGCGCGTCCAGCCCGGTCTGGTTTTCGAGAGCCTTCTTCATGCGGGCGCGCGCCAGGATGGCCTCCACATCGGCGCCGGAAAGTCCGTCGGCGTGCTTGAGAAAGACGGCCTCGGCTTCGGGAGAAGAGAGCGTGGTGCCGGACTTCTTCATGGCGACGTGGAGCATGGCGAGGCGGTCCTCATCGGTGTGCGGATAGAAGAGCGCGATGTGTTCTTCGGCGCGGCCCTGGCGTTTGAGATCGACGGGCAGCAGATCCGGGCGGGAAGTGAGGAGGAACCAGATCACCTTGCCGCGAAGCTCGGTGTTGCCCATGAACTGCGCGATCTGCGCGAAGACGCGGCTGGAGACGCCGCTATCGCCGGAGCTGGAGCGATTGCCGAGTTGCGCGTCGGCCTCATCGACGATCACGGCGATGGGGCTCATGGCCTTCAGCAGGGTAAGGATGCGTTCCAGATTGCCTTCGGTGACGCCCTGCCACATGCTGCGGAAGTTCTTCAGCGTGACGGCGGGGATGCCGATCTCGCCGGCGAAGCACGTGGTGAGGAACGTCTTGCCGGTGCCGACCGGACCGCAGATCACGTAGCCCATGGGCACCACGTCGGTGCGGCCGGCGCGGATGGCGAGCGCGGCATCGTGCAGGCGCTTCTTGGCGGGCGCATGCCCGGCGACCATGGAGAGATCGAAGCGGCTCTGTACAAACTCCAGCAGTCCGCCGGCTTCCGCCTCGATCATGTCCTTCTTGCGCTTGACGAGAAACTTGTTGGTGAGGGGGCGCTGGTTTTCCACCGAGTCGGAGATCATGGCCTGCAACTGCACGCGCTTGAGGCCGGCGGTGAGGGAGGCGAGCGATTCGGGTGTGACGTCTGACCCGGCGGGCAGGGCCTTGGCGGCGCACTGCGCGCGGATGAAAGCGAGCCGCTCCTCTTGGGATGGCAGGGGGATTTCGATGGAGGCGACGCCGGGGTTTTGGACCAGGCCGAGATTGAGCTCGATGCGGTTCTCGGCGATGAGGACGAAAGTCACGTCCGCCTGCAGGAAGGTGGCGCTCTGCGCCCACCGCTTGAGGATGACGAGCGAGTTGCGATCTTCGGCGGGCATGCCGGACGTGTCGCCGGCGGGCGCGACGGTCTCGGCGAAATCGATGACGAGGGCGATCTTCTTGCGATCGAGGATGCGCAGGCGGAGATAGTTATCGAGAATGTTGAGGACGCCGTCGGGATTGCGCGGCAGGCCGGCGGAGAAGTTGCTGCCGTGGAAGCTGTCGTAGCCGGAGAGGGCGCGGGAGAAGTCGGCCTTCATGTCAGGATCCGGGAAGGTCAATCCGCCGCCGCGGTCGTAGAAGAGGACGAGGTCGCGGCCGCCGAAGAGGGACTCGCGGAGGAACTGGGAGAGCGGGACGAAGTCGGCTGTGCGCGCGGCAAGATCGCGGACATTGCCGTGGAGGACGAACATGGACGTCACGCCCGAGTAGTATTTCTCGGAGAGTTCGTTGGCCCAGGCGGGGAGGGTGGCTTGCGCGGGATTAGTCGACATGAGTGCTCACGGAGTGACTGCGTGCTGGGGGAAAGGCTGATTCACCGCAGAGACGCGGAGACGCAGAGGGAAGAGAAAGGCAAGAAACAGCGGAGAACGCCGAGGGGGCAGAGGGAACCTGCTTCGCCCCGGGCGTCGGGCGCAAACTGCGGGCTCGGAACGAAGACTTACACCACAGAGACACAGAGACACGGAGAGGAACAAAAGCTAGATCTGAGAACACGGAGGTGGCGGAGAGCACCGAGGGGCATGGCACAGATTCCCTGCGGAGGCGGGAGCAAGACTTGGAGGGGTGGAAATAAGACTTACACCGCGCAGGAAGGACGATGCGATCGGAGCGGCTCATCTTGCCTTTTAGTTCCTTACCCTTCCGCCGTAGGTTTTGCCGGGGTTGCCTAAGTTGCCGGGGTCGAAGTCTATCGAGGCCAGGGGGGAAAGGTCGAAGATGGACTCTACTTCGCGGACGGTTTCTTCGGTTTGTTCGACGTCCTTGACTAAGTTGTCGAGGTGGTCGCTGATTTCCTGCGGGTCGTGCATAGTGACGGACTGGTCGCGGATCAACTGGAGGACGTCTTCGATGGCGGCGCATTGCGCGTCTACGATCTGGCAGTTCTCCTTGATCTTGTCGAACTTCTCCATGCGCTTGCTGAGGATCTCGATGCGTTTGCGGTTGATCTCCTGCACCTTCACCGGCTCCTTTTCAAGATCGGCCTGCAGGGAGGCGGCTTCGCGGCGGATCAACTCGGGGTTGGTGGTGTTCAGATACTGACGGTGATGGAAGGCGGAATTCAGCAGTCGCACGTAGGATTGCGAAAGGCCGTCGAGCTTCGACTCCATCTGTTCGGCGAACATCTGTGAGGTGCTGGAAAGGCGCTTATAATTTTCGCGGATCGCCTGGCAGACGGCACCGAGGCGGGCGAAGCGGCTGCGCATTTCGGGGGGCAGTTCGCGAAAGAGCTCGCTGAGTCCTTTCTGCTGGAGCTTCTTCTGCTCGGCAAAATGCCAGGAGCGCACCAGTCGCTGGAAGCGATTGTTCTGCGGCACGGTGCTGAGGTAGATGAGCTCGACGCCGGCGGCGAGCAGCAGCGGCAATCCACTGGCGGACACGATGGCGAAGCCCGCAGCGCCTGCAAGGGCGATCAGGTTGTATTGCCAGCGAAACGCGGCTTTGACGTAGTTAGGGGAACCGTCGTCCTTCTCGCCCATCACACGCTCACTCGCACCTGGCCCTGTCCGGGCGCGCGGCGCAGACACGCGAGCACGTGCTGCTGCAATTGGTGGAACGGCTCGGTCTGTTTGATGGAGCGATCGCGCGGACGTCCAAACGGCACCGGAACATCTTCCATGATTGTACCGGGACGGGCGCACAGGATGTAAATGTGATCGGCCAGATAGACGGCCTCGTCGACATCATGGGTGACGAACAGAACGGTGCTGGCGGTTTCGCCCCAGATTTTCAGCAGGAGTTCCTGCATGTCTTCGCGCGTCTGCGCGTCGAGCGCACCGAAGGGTTCGTCCATGAGGATGACGGAGGGGCGAAGCGCGAGCGTGCGGGCGATGGCCACGCGTTGCTGCATGCCGCCGGAGAGGGTATCGGGGTAAGACTTCTCGAACCCGGAGAGGCCGACGGCCTCGATGAGGCGCTGGACGGTCTGGCGGCGTTCGGCTTCGGGGAATCCGTTGATCTTAAGTCCGTACTCGACGTTCTGGTTGACGGTGAGCCAGGGAAACGAGGTGTATTTCTGGAAGACCATGCCGCGGTCGCGTCCGGGGGCGGTGACGGCAGCGCCATTGACGAGGATCTGACCGGTGTCGGGACGGTCGAGGCCGGCGATGAGGCGGAGGATGGTGGACTTGCCGCAACCGGAGGGTCCTAGGAGAACGCTGAATTCGCCTATGTCGCGGCCGTCGGGGGCGAACTTGTCTTCGATGTCTAAGTTGATGTCGTGGATGGCCTGGATGAGTTCGCCGGCGGGGGAGACGAAGCTGCGGGAGACGTCGCGGATGAGGACTTTGGACTTAGCGGGCATGTTTCACCACGACTTTGGGATTCACCACGGAGACACGGAGACACGGAGAAGGCATAAAGTGAAAGTCAAGATCTGAGGGCACGGAGGTGGGGGAGAGCACGGAGATGGTGTTGGGTCGGGTTCTCGGTGTCTCCTTGTAAGACTTGTTCACCGCAGAGACGCAGAGACGCGGAGAATAACTAAAATCAAAGGCAAGCACGGAGGACGCAGAGGGGGCAGAGGTAACGGAGACGGCCTTCGGTGAGCTTTTTCGATTGAATTGGCGCCTTTGGGCTTTCGGCGTCTGCTGGGAAGGCTGGTTCACCGCAGAGACGCAGAGACGCGGAGACATGATAGGGTGCGAGCTTTCGGCAATCGCCCATCGAAGGCTGTCTCCGTTACCTCTGCTTCGTCTGCGATCTCCGGTGTTGATCTTGACTTTATGTGTTCTCTGCGTCTCTGCATCTCTGCGGTGAATATCCCCGCCTTTGCTCTGGGCCGTCATTCGATTAGGCATGGGTGTGAGCCTTGGCCGCTACTTTGGCGATGGCGGGGGTGGTGTTGGAGAGTTGGCCGGCGGTGTGGCGCCAGGGGAAGAGTTGCTTTTCTATGACGGTCAGGAGCCAGCGGAAGAGGAAGGCGGCGAAGCCTATGGCGATGATGCCGGCGTAGACGCGGTCGTTGTCCAGGACCTTGCGGGCGGCTTCCACCATGTAGCCTACGCCTTTGCGGGCGTTGACCATTTCGGCGAGGATGACGTAGGTCCAGCCGATGTCGTAGAGGATGCGGAAGGAGCCGAAGATGGCCGGGAAGGAGGCGCGGAACATCAGCCAGAGGAGTTGCGACTTTTTGGCTCCCAGGGTCATGGCGGTTTCGAGCAGCGCCTGGTCTACCCGGTCGGCCTCTTCCACCACCAGGGCCAGGAGGTAGAAAAACATCCCGAAGAAGAGGAAACCGACCTTCATCCCCTCTTCCATGCCGAACAGGCCGATGAAAGCCGGGAGAAATGCCGTAATGGGCATGGAGCGCATGGGCTCGGCGATGGGATTGACGATGGCGTGGAGCCAGCGGAAACTGCCCATCAGCAGTCCCAGCGGGATGGCGATGGCGGCCGACCAGAGGAAGGCCTGGCCGATGCGCCACCAGCTCACGAAGACGTTGCCGAGCAGATCGTATTCCGTCCAGAGGCGTCCGAAAGCGGTGACCACGCCGGTCGGTTTGGGCAGAGAGAACGGCGGCAGAATATCCCATTTGGTAATGAGATACCAGACGAGCACGACGAAGCTCCAGCTCAGAAAAGCGAACAGGACCTTCATCTTGCGCGAGAGGTCACGGCGGATTGCGAACAGTTGCGGCGTCACGGTTTGGCCGGATTGGGATAGACCTTGATATCGGTGCGACGATTCTTGTCGCGGCCATCCGGTGAGTCGTTGTCGGCGACGGGACGGTCGGGACCGTTGCCGATGGTGCGCATGCGATTGGACGGGAAGTGGAACTTCTCGACGAGGTAATTCTTCACGGCGTCGGCGCGTTTCTTGGAAAGATCCATGTTGAGGTCGCGCGCACCGGAGGCGTCGGTATTGCCCTCGATATCGACCACGGTATTTTCGTACGCCCGCATGAATTCGCCGATCTCATCTACCACCGCGCGCGAATCGACGCCCATGTTGGCAGAGTTGGGATCGAAGTAAATACTGCGGCGCTGGGTGACGATGGGGGTGGCGTTCTTGGCCGGCTCCTTGTAGACGGTAGGAGGTTCGGCGGGCGAGTTAGGGAACTGCGCGGCGAGTTGCTGGATGTAGCGGCGGTCGACGGTATCTTCGGGATCGGACGTGTTGCGGATTTCGCGCAGTTCGCGATACATGGTCTGCGACATTTTGAAGATATTGCTGTAGTCGGAATCGGAACCTGCGGCGCCGAAGAACTGCTGGTTGTCGGCGTAGTCGGAAAGATGAACGCCGTCGAGCATGGTCTTGGCGAGGTCGGCCGGAATGTTGAAGTCTTTGATGGTGCCGATGAGGGTGTAGGCGCGATCGGGCTGCTGCTTGATGAAATTGACGCCCTGGAGCCAGCCCTGCGCCAGTTTGAGCACGACACCGGGATTGGCGGCGGCGAACTTATCGCTGACTACGAGGATGTCGGCGATGAGGTGATTGGCCACGCGGGTGTCGTAAATCTTGCGCGAGCCGGGACGCTTGGCAACGGCGTCCGACATATCGGGATCCCAGGCGACGGCGGCGTCCACCTTTTGCTGCGCGAAGAGAGTGGCGGGCTCGATGCCGTCTTTGGTGTGGACGGCCTTGGCGAAGATCTCATTGCGCTGCTCGGTGGAGAGGCCGGAGCTCTGCAGACCGTTCCAGAGGAGGAAATGGGATGGCGTGAAGGGCGCGAAGGCTACGGTTTTGCCGGCAAGGTCTTCGATGCTGCGAATGCCCTGCGCGCCGATGATGCCATCGGCGCCGCGCGACCAATCGACCATATAGAAAGCGTGGGCGTGGAAGCCCTGGTCCTGGAATTTGCCGAAATCCTTGCCCCAAACGTCGTCTGTGGTGAGCATGACGTCGACGTTGTTGGTGGCGAGTGCAGTGGAGCCTTCGGTCCAATCGTCGATGATTTTGAAGGTGACGTTGAGGCCTTCCTTGTCGAAGATGGAGCCGGGGGCGGTATCGAGTCCGCCGTTGGCGATGAGGCCGCCGACGCAGCCGACCCAGATATTCAGGCGCACGCGCACCTTGTTCGATGCCCCGGAGGCAGCGGTGTCCAGGGGCTTGGTGGTGTCCACCTTGGCGGTGGAAGAAGAGCTGGATTTGGAGGTGAGCTTGGAGATGTTGAGAAGCCCGTACTTGTTGAGGGCGTAGGCAGTCAGTCCGACGCCCAGCAGAAAGATCAGGAACCAACCACCTTTTTCAATTTTGACGGCCATGGTGTCTTCCTAACAAAGCTACGACGTTTTCTGCGCTTCGGTTCCCCCGATGGTCTTTTGCGGCGGTCCGGCGGACGGTTGCGGCGGCAGGATTCCCATTTCCGCCTTGAATTGCTTGACGAGTTCGTTGGCGCGCAGCTTGCCGGCCTCTTCCTCGATCTGAATCTTCTGCTGATCGACGTTGCCGAGGGCCATGTCCATGCGGGCTTCGTTGACGGCGGTCATCTCTTCGATTTTGCGGACCATTTCGTCGTGGGTGGCGCTGATGCCGGCGACTTCGAATTGTTCCATGGAATCGGCGACCTTCTTCTGCCACTGGGCGCGGCGATAGTCGCGGATGGCGTCGAGGGCTTCGCGGGTTTTGCGATCCTTTTCGAGCATGAAGGCCTTCTTGACGGCGAGGGCCTTGTCAAAGGCGGCACTGGCGGTGGCCAACTGGCCCTGCGTGCGGGCGAGGGCGCCTTTCAACTGCTCCAGCTGCATGGCAAAGCTGCCGGCGAGATCGTCACGGCCGGCGGAGATGGAGGCTTTGACCTTGGCAGTGAGGTCGGCGACATCGTTTTTATAGCGGGCTTCTTCCTTTTGCAGAAGGGTCTGGTTCGCCTTGACCATGGCGATGGACTCATTCATACGCGGCACCTGGTCATTCATGTCGCGAATGTTCTGTTCGAGGATGATCTCCGGATTTTCGCCCATGGAGATGAACATACCTACAAAGGATCGGAAAACACGAGACAGTCGTCTCCACATAAAGGAGGCTCCATTTCCGCGGCGTTACTCTGGTTTCGGGGTCGACGCCGGCGGCGCCGCGTGGCCACCGGAGATGGGATTTTCAGACACGAAATAAGATACGGAATCCGCTATCTTTTGTTCCTCTTCCTGCTTTTTGAGACGCCAGGCGAAGAAGCGCTCTTTTTCCTTGGCGACTTCGTCGTTATTGGCCTGAATGCGGGATTTACGCTCCTGCAGGAGGCGGTCGAGTTCCGCTTGTAACTCTTGGTTTTCCTTGGTCTTCTGGGCCTCGAGCTGATTGAGGGAGCGCTCCTGGACGGATTCGAAGGTGTCGAGCGCCTGGTCACGCTTCATGGCGTCCTGGATGACGTCCTGAATGGGAGCGCCGACGGCCTCCAGAGCGACGAGAACGGAGCTTCTTTTCACGTCGCGGGGCAGATTGCGGATGTGTTCGCTGCGGAGCATGTCGCCGACCTTTTCGATGGTGAAGCCGTGGGGCGGCGGATGGATTTCAGCGGCGGTGTAGATTTCGGCGAACGAGGTGGGGTTGGAGACGGGCGCGGTAAAGGCAGGCGGAGGGCCAACGGGGCTGACGCCACGGGCGATTTCGGCCACCGTTTGGGCAGCGGTGGGGGCTGGGGGAGGCGTCTCGCTTTCCTCGTTGTGATGGGACGAATCGTCCACAGAGACGAAGAGGTTATACCACTTCTTACTCATGTCAAAGGTGAAAAGCTCAAGGTGAGGGTACGACAAAAACAAGGCGAAGGTCAAGCCGCTACGGGTACTCACCCCCTCATTTGACGAAAATGCCCGAGGTGTCGGAGTTGGCGGGGCCACCCACGCTGAAGGTCAGGACGTTGTAGCCGGAGACGACCTGGGGGTCGGCGGGCACCTGAAAGTTCACCTGGGTAGCCCCCACAAGCCAGGGCGAGGCCCCAGCGTAACTGACGGACGCGGCGATGCCGTGGATGGAAATGGCGGCAGGCAGCAGGAGATTGGCGGCGGCTGGCGGCGGGACGCCATCGGCCTGGACGGGATCGGTGAGGCCGCCGCCGGTGGCGTACATTGACACGACGGTGCCTCGCACGGCCGGATTGGCCGCGGAGTTGACGGACCCGTCGGCGTTCAGAATGGCGGCGACGCGGCCGGCGGAGACCACGGATCCGAAGATTCCCGGGCTCGCGCTCTGGATGTTGATCTCAGCGAGGTCGCTGGAGAGTCCATTGTAGAGAACGCGCACGAGCGCGTACGAATCGATCGCGGTCTCCAGCGGCACCTGTACGTTGATCTGGTCGGCGCCGGCGTAAAAGAGTGGCGCGGGTTGGCCGTTGAAGAGCACGCTGACGCCGGCGAGCGAGCTGGTGATGACGCCGGTGGAATCGAACTGGCCGGTGAGGCCGGCGGCAGGCCCGAGGGACAAGCCGAAGAGGGAGACGATCTCGCCAGGGGCGGCGGTTCCGTCCGAGGAGAACGAGCCGGCATTGACTACGGACTCGAGGATGGGCTGCGGGCCGGTGACGCACCCTCCGACAGTGAGGCGGCGGACGCGGTTGTAGTAGCCGTCGGCGTAATACAGATCGCCGTCGGGACCCATGGCCATGTAAGCCGAAGAGGAAACGGCTTGCGACGCGGGGCCATCGGCCAGGATATCGACCGCGGTGTAGGATCCGGTGACGGTGAGCAGGGTTCCATCCGGCGCATATTTGTGAATACCGGCGGCATTGCTGAGGTAGATATTGCCGGCGGAATCCACCGCGATGGCTTGGGTGAATGGGACTGACGCGATCGATTTGATCACGGTGGAAGTGCCGTCGGGCGCGATCTTGCCAACGACCCGTTTGCCGGACAGGTCGGTATATACGAGGTAGATATTATCGTGGGCGTCGATGGTGAAGGCGGAGTCGCTTCCGACGAAGGCATATGGCGGAGAGGGAAAGTGCGGGCTGAGATCGGGCCCCTCCGATACAGTCTGATCGACGGCGGAGACTTTCATGAGGACGTGGGAATTCTCGAGGTAATAAAGATTGCCGGCGCTATCGACCGCGACCTGTGAAGGCTCGATCATGAACACGGAAGTGGCGGGAACGGTATAACCGATGAACGTGCCGGAGCCGCCGCCGGCGTACAACTGGATGGTTCCTTGCGGCGTCACTTTATAGATGACGCCGATGAAGTCGACCACGTAGAGGTTGCCCATCTTATCGACGGCCAGTCCTTGAGGGCCGTCGAGAGTGGCTCCGGTGGCGGGCACAGGTTTCACGCTGACCCTGCCGCCCACACCGTTGCCTACTACCGTGGTGAGGACGCCATAGCTATCGATGGCGCGTACGGCGTGGTTGCCGGGATCGGAGAAGTACAGTGTGCCGGAGGGCGAGAATGCAAGTCCCGCAGGGATATGCAGGCTGGCGGAGGTGGCGGGCCCGTTGTCGCCGCTGTAGCTGAAGTCGGGCATGCCGGCGAGCACGGTGGCAGAACCGGTCGCGGCCAGCGACTGAACCGTTCCAGTGGCCGCGGCCACGGCGCCCGTTGCCGTAATGGCCAATTGGCTGACGTTGACGATGTTGGCCACGTGATGGACAGTTCCGGCCGTATCGATCATCCGGACGGCGGAGAGGTATGTCAGGCGGTAGTAATTCGGGTCCGGCATGCCGGTTTCGGAGTCATAGAAATAGACATCGCCGGACGAATCGATTGCCAGTTTGGCGGCGTTCATCAGAGTGGTGAGGGCGGCGCCGCCGTCACCGATGGTCGATCCCAGGCCGGCAATGGCGGTGACGGCGCCGCCTGGGGTGATCCGGGTGATTTTGCCCGCAGCGACGTAGAGATTACCATTGCGATCCAAAGCGATGCCGGTGGCGTGATATATGGGCGATTGGAGATCCAACGGAGCCCCGGCTACACCGCCGGCGAAGGCTGAAATGACGTTCTGCGCGATTTTCCGGACGCGCCTGGCGGAAGAATCGAGGATGTAGAGGCTGCCGTCGGGACCAAACGTGATGTCGAGGAGGCTGCGGAAACTGGCATTGATCGCGAGACCACCGTCGCCGAGATCGGCATTACCGCCGTTACCTGCGAACGTCGTGATGAGGCCATCGGGAGTGACCTCGCGCACTCGGAAGTTGGCGGTGTCGGCGATATATAGGTTGCCCTTGGCGTCGAAGACCAGGGCGCCCGGCGTTTGGAGTTGCGCCGAGATGGCGGGTGCACCATCGCCTGAAAATCCGGGCACGCCGGTGCCGGCGACAGTGACGACGGTTCCGTCGGATGCGATCTTGCGGACTCGATGATTGGTGGTGTCGGAGAAGTAGATCACGCCCTTGGAATCGACCGCTACGCCGTTGACGGTGGCGAGGCGGGTCTGAAGGGCCGGTGTGCCGTCGGGGCTAAAGGTGTTGGGAGCGCCGGCCACGGTTTGGATTTGGCAGGAGGTGGGTTGGGCGAGCAAGACGGCACCGCAGAGGACCAATGAAACGATGGCGAATTTCATTCTCGTTATTATTGTCATAAATCGTACTTATCTTTTGGCATTTCGCACAAGGGCGGTGCTTCCGGTGTTGGCACGGTGAACGGTGGGGCTGGTTCGGGCGCGGCTTGCGGAAGGAAGCCAGTTGCGGGTTCGGCGGTTTGTTTGGAATCAGTTGCAGGTGGGGTATCGACAGTTTGGGCATCCTCTTCGGCCTGGAGCCGCTGGAGTTCGCGGAGGGCGTTGTGGTAGTGGCGGTGGGCCCGATCGATGCGGCGCTGGAGGCGGGCGAAGTGGTCGCTGTCACGGCGGAAGGCTTTGGCGAAGGTGATTTCGAAGACGGGATCTTCCCACATCTGGCCTTCGACGCGGCGGAAGCGGCGAAGGAGCCAATCGCAATCGACGAGGGTGTCGACCAGTACGCGCTGCTCGGGAGTGGAGGGAGCGAAGCGGTTGTAGTATTCGGCGGCGAGGGCTTCGAGTTGGGAGATGGATTCGCCGGGAATGGTCTGGGAGCGGGCGTCGATGCCGGTTTGGAGGGCGTTCATGGCGGAACGGGCCTTGCCCTCATGGGTGCGAGGTCCGGTGGATTTTTGCGCGTTGAGGCGGTTGGCGGCGAGCTGTTTTTTGGATGTCACGCCGGGAGGATAGCGGCGAGGGCAACGGCGGGGCGCGGCGGGCGGAGATAAGTTATAGAAAAGACGAGGAAGATAGATGCAAGATTGCTGTCACGCGCCGGTGCCGTGGGGATGGCGCCGGCGCGGACGGGGGCTACTGGGTGACGCGTGTGAGTTCGACTTTCGCTTTGATTGCCTGGCCGTCTGGGGTGGTGAACTGGACGTCGCCATTGAGGTGATCGCCGTCGAGGACGAGGGTGCCTTTGTAAACGGTGCCGTCATCGGCCGACTTGACCTGGAAGGTGACCTTGTTGCCATCGATGGCGCCTTCGAGTCCGGGCCACTGAGTGGAGGCATCGGGTCCGCCGGAACCGGTGAGTTTAGCGCCGCTCTGGGTCAGAACGAGGTAGGCCGAGCCACCGTCGCCCGTCTCGGGGGTGAAGGAGCCGCTCCATTTTCCGCTGACATCGGCAGCAGCGGCGAGGAATGGTACGGCAAAGCATAGAGATAACGCGAGTAGGATGGTCTTCATGGGAGATAAGACGCAGGATGGCGAAATAAGTTCCGGAGAGAGTAGAGTGGCGCCTGGCCGGGCTCTGAGGGAATTGCTATCCTCGGCAGCAGGAGCCTGCATGGAGCTACAGCGTTTCATCGCAGCGGTAGGCTTGGCAGTGATTTCGGCGCCGGCCTGGTTCGGGCAGACGACTGCGCATCCTAAGGCCTTTGCGGTCGCATCGGTCAAGCTGAACACGTCGGTTCACGGCGCCATCAATAACAAGTTCGGTCCCGACAGCATGAGGTGGACCAACATTTCCTTGAAGAGCCTGATAGAAACGGCATACGGGTTGACGGATTATCAAGTGGCGGGAGCGGCGGGGTGGACCGACTCGGAAAGATGGGATGTCGACGCAAAATGCGACGGGCCGGCCAGTTTCGCGGAGAAGCTAGAGATGCTGCGAAGTCTTTTGGAGGAGCGGTTTCATCTGCAATTCCGTCGTGAGACGAGGCAATTACCGTCGTTGCGGCTGGAGATCGCGAAGAACGGCCCGAAGCTCGCCACGGCTAGACCCGAAGACGCCGATCATAAGTGGGGAACGCGGGTCGATAGAGGCCTTCTGGAAATGAGCGGCGCCACCATGCCAATGCTGGTGTTCTGGCTGTCCTCACAACTGAATTTGCCGGTGGTGGACAATACGGGACTTACTGGGACTTACGACTTGAGACTGGAATGGGCGCAGGATGTGAAGCTCGCTGACGCCGGGGGAGACCCTTCTTCGACCGACGGCGAACAGTCCATTTTTGCTGCCGTGGAAGCACAGCTCGGCCTGAAGCTGGTGGCCGTAAAGAGTCCCGTTGAGGTTCTGGCGATCGAGCATGCGGAGCGAGCTAGTGGAAACTGAGGGCAGCATTGTGTCCCCAACGCCGGTGGCCCAGTGCTACCTCTAAACTATGGCCCAAATGCGCAGGTCCGTTGCATCGCTTCGAATACAGGGGGACGATCTTATCCCGGCGGAAGTTTCGGAGTTGCTGGGCTGCGCTCCGACCACGTCGCAGAGAAAGGGTGAGACGATCATCGGAAGAACGACGGGCGCCAAACGAGTGGCGCGGACCGGACACTGGCATCTGCGCGTCGCGGAGCAGGAGCCCGAGAATCTGGATGGGCAGATCGAGGAGATTCTGGCCAAGCTAACGGGGGACCTGGATACGTGGCGCGCTTTGCGCACCGCCTACCGGATAGATCTCTTTTGCGGCCTTTTCATGGAAGCCGGGAACGAAGGGCTGACGATTTCCCCCGAATCGTTGGTGGCGCTTGGGCAACGGGGAATCGAATTCGCGTTGGACATTTACGGTCCCGAGTAACTGGCGATTTCCGTTTTGAAGACGATTAGAATGGCATCACATGCTCCCGACACCAAACAGGATCGCCCACGATGTGACGACGGGGCGTGAGATATCGCTACTGACTCTCGACGGGATGCAGACCTCGTTTGGGTGGAGGGAAAACGGCGGGCAGAAGTTCGCCTGTTTTTGCGCGATGGACGCGTCTGGCGTCCCGACCGAAGAACTCTCCACGTTTTGCGCGCGCCTGATCGGCCTTGGTTGCGGGTACTTTTGCGCTTGGGGACCGGACTGTGAGCGCCTCCACGACATCATGGACGCAGAGGTAATCGGCGACAACCCTCCGGAGACGGATCTCGGCTGTCTGATGACGACTTGGCACGCCCGGGAGTCATTGGGCGAAGCTGTCAATTTCTTTCTTACGTGTACAGTTCCGGATGCAGGCTACGCTCCGAATGGCTGCGCTTATGGGGTGGCGATTGCGGTCGCTTGCGCGGCATGGGCGGCGGAAATCGAAGAACACATTCTGGCGGCGACGGCGACGGCGTGAGCGGGCCGACCGAGGGAAAGTGCTGCTTTTGCGGACCCAGCTGAGTCTCGATTGTCATGGACGATCTCGAACATGCAGTTGCGACCGGCGAGATCGCGCCGGTCGACGTGAAGACGGACACGCGGCGCATCGGGCCCCCGGGGGATGTAACCCATGTCGGGTTCTTACGTGTTGAGGTGTCCGCGGCACGACCCTGGGCCATTTGCAGCGAAAGCGGAGTTGTTGCTTAGGGGTCTCGGCGTTCGGCGAGAAAATTCCTAGTAGGCTACACAGACCTCTGCATCGAAGCGTTCGCGGTAGGATTTCAGTTTGCGAATGAGGGTCCTTCGCGAGATTCCCAACAGGCGCGCTGCTTTATCCTGATTGCAGCCGCTTTGCGTGAGGGCGCGAAAGATCGCCTGCTGCTCTAACGCTTCCATCGTTTGCGCCGGCAGATTGGCGACCTGGGGAGAGGAGCGCACTCCTTCCGGAAGGTCGTCGAGTTGGATCTCGTCGCTCTGTGCGAGGCAGGCCGCGCGCACCACGGTGTTCCGCAATTCGCGCACGTTGCCGGGCCAGGAGTAGCGCTCCAAGGCCGCCAGGCATGCCTCCGAAAAGTGCCGGTGGGCGGCCTCAAGAGAAAGAAAGTGGTGGGCCAGCGGCAGGATATCGGCACGCCGTTGGCGCAAGGGCGGAATCTCCAGCCGTACCTGCTCCAGGCGATGGAACAGATCCCGGCGGAAGAGGCCTTTCTCCACCGCCGCCGCGAGGTCTACATTGGTGGCCGCCACGATGCGAACATTGACTTTGACTTTTCTGGTGCCGCCCAGGCGATAGTAAGCCACACCGTCGAGCGCGCGCAGCAGCTTGACTTGCATGGCCAGATCCAGTTCGCCGATCTCGTCCAGGAAGAGCGTGCCGCCGTTGGCCACTTCAAAGAGCCCGGGCTTGCCGCCATCGGCCCCACTGAAGGCGCCTTTTTCGTAGCCGAATAATTCACTCTCCAGGAGCGTTTGGGGCAGGGCGGCGCAATTGATATCCACCCAGGGCTTATCCGAGCGCTGCGAGAAGTGGTGGACGGAGCGGGCGACCAGCTCCTTTCCGGTTCCCGTTTCTCCGGTAATCAGGACAGAGGCGTTACTCGCGGCGATCCTCACCACGATATCGAGCAGGCTCTGCATCTCCGGGCTCGCGACCACGGCGGGCATGCCCAGGAATGTTTCGCAGCGCACCGTGCCGGGCTCATTCCCCTGGCGCGGCACTGCGACGGACTCGGACGGGGATATCATCGCTATTGATTGTGAATGGTGCGTGGCGCGATTCCCAGATAGCAGAGTACCGGCAACGTACCGATTGCAGTGGTACCGGTTATCCGTTGGTTAGTAATTCAGTGTTAACCAAGGATCAGTGGAGCGGCTGTTCCTATTTCTCGCCATAGATCGCGACGGTGGAAAGTTCGCCTTGCGCGGCGCTGCTGCCCCACACCACATTCGAACCCCACACTACGTTGAAGCCGGCCATGGTGGTGCTTCCCCACACTACGTTTGAACCCCACACGACGTTCGAGCCCGATAGGACACTCGAGCCCCACACTACGTTCGAGCCCCAAACCACATTGCTGCCCCAGACCACGTTGTAGGGCTCAACCAGGCCCACACTTCCGCTGCTGGTGACTTGCACCGTGGGGGATTGCGCGCTCTCAGTGGGTAGCACGGAGTCGTTGCTGTTGAGTGCGGCCCAGGCGTCCAGGTACCCGGCGCCGACGGTAAAGACATCGTAATAGCTCTTATAGACTGCTCCGGTGATGGGATCGGTGGCGGTGCTGGAGACCGGAAACGTCTTAGTCGCCGTCTTCATCAGGCGGGCCTTGATGGTATCGGGGGTCAGGCTGGGGTCCTTCTGGAGCATCAGGGCGGCGGCCCCGCTCACCATGGGCGCGGCCATGCTGGTGCCGCTGAGCGTGAAATAGTAATCGGAGCCCTGGTTCGGTCCGTTCACCATGTAGTAGCTGTCACTTACTTTGTTCTGGGGATACAAGTTAGTCAGCGCGAGCCCGGCGGGAAGGCTGGAGACGATGAGATTTCCCGGCGCGACGATGTCCGGCTTTACGATGTGGTCAAGCATGGTCGGACCTTTCGAACTGTAACTGGCGATCAGATCGTCAGAGCGGCCCGGAGTCCCCATATCCTTCATGGCGCCGACTGTGATGACGTACGGGTCATTGCCCGGCGCGGTGATGGTGCCGTAGCCGTTGGTGTTGGCCGAGTTGTTACGGCCTTCATTTCCGGCGGCCACTACCACTACGATACCGGCCTTCCATGCCTGTTCCACCGCCTGGCAGAGGGGGTCCTTGGTGTAGCTCTCGGTCACCGGCCGCCCGAGCGAAAGGTTGATGATGCGGATGTTGTAGGTGGCCTTGAGCTGGATCGCGGTCTGGATGGCGGCGATCACGCTGCTGTCCTGTCCCTGGCCGTTGCTGTCCAGTACGCGTAGATTGATCAGGGTCACATTGGGGGCGATCCCACGGAAAGTGTGAGTGAACGTGGGACCGGCGGATTCCGCCGCGCTACCGCCGATGATGCCTGCCACATGGGTACCGTGCCCGTACCGGTCGAAGTAGTCGTTGCCGATATTGGGAACGAAATTCTGGTTATAGACGATGCGATTCGACGTATCGGGGTGGGTCATGATGCCGCTATCGATCACCGCGACGCCGATTCCGGTGCCGATAAATCCATTCTGGAGGGCGATGGTCGCGTTAATCGCGGGATTGGCGAATTGCAGGGTCCCCTGTACCACGTGGTCGGGTGCGATGAACTCGACATCGGGATCTTCGGCCAGTTCCGCCGCCTTGGCCGCGGTCATCCGGTAGGCGCCTCCGTGTACGACGTCGAGGGTACGCAGAACAGAGCCGCCGCGGATCAGTACCTTCGCGTGGTCGGCGAAAGTGGGGGCCTTTTTAAACATGACAATGACGTTGACCGGTTGTTTCCCGTCCAACCCTTCCAATTCCCGGGACAGCTTCGGATTTGCCGCGAAGACTGCGCCGGCGCCAAGTAATCCGATGACGCCGGCCGCAATCACGCGCAGTTTGATGCCTTGCAGAGCTAGCTTGTTAATCGCCATAAGTGGTAATCGCAATTCTCTTTTCAGAGTTGTCGAACGCCGAACCCCAAACCGTAGTGGAACAGACCCGTCTCGGCCCTAAAACGGCCATTTTGGCGGTTCGGATCTGGTTTCTTTGATCGGTTGTAATAGCAAGTGCCGCCAGTACGGTGAGTGGAATGGCTAGCGTAAGGAGTACTTTCATCAGTCCCCATATGGCACTTTCAGTACCTTTAGTGAATTTGTTGATTGCAAATCGGTTAAGTGGTCGAAACTAGGGCTATTCCGCTGCTTTGTCACTGGGGTACTAGTTTCCGCGGTCAGACTGTCGCACGGGTCCCGGTACCCGTAGAACCCCACTCAGCCGATGCAGCGATGGTTTCCACGAATGTCAGTCTTGGCTTGGTGTTTTGTTGCGACGGGGTATCCGTGGGAGCCACGGTGGTCTTAGGGCTACCGATTGGGGAGGTGCTGCTTTGAGGGAGGTTTCATGCAGTCGTCGAGCTGGACCGAATGGCGCGTGCGCACACGGTGGGTGCAGAAGCCGGCATCGCGATAGGAGACATCGACGGCGACGGGAAATGCAGCCGATGGCTCCGATCGCCCGCACGGGAATACATCGAGGGCCGGATCGATTATTTCTCGCCGTAGATTAACGTCGACATGCTCTCCGCGGCATCCTTGCTGGAACTCCCCCATACCGCGGTGGAACCCCAAACGGCGGTTGAACCCCAGACAGCGGTGGAACCCCAGACAGCGGTGGAACCCCACACCGCGGTCGAACCCCACACCGCAGTCGAGCCCCAAACTGCCGTCGAGCCCCAAACTGCCGTGCTGCTATTCACGAAAACGGAAGAACCCCACACCGCCGTCGAGCCCCAAACCGCAGTGCTGCCCCAGACCGCTGTGAGGCCGTCGTTCACGATGCAAATCGCCGGGACGCCGTTGACGGTGCGGACGGCCGCCATGGGAGAGAGCGCACTGCCGGCCGCGGACGGCGGAAGGTCGGTACTCGCGAGTGCGGCGGCAATGTCCAGGTACCCGGCGCCGACGGTGAAGATGTCGTATTGGCTGATGTAGCTTTGCCCGGTGACCGGGTCCACCGCCACGCTGTATTGCGGGAACGACTTGTAGGCCGTCTTCATCAGGATCGCCTTCACCTGATCGGGCGTCAGCGACGGGTTGCGTTGCAGCAACAGGGCGGCGGCGCCGCTTACCACCGGCGCGGCCATGCTGGTGCCGCTCAGACGGAAGTAATCGTTAGAGCTCCCACCGCTGTTGGTGTTCTCGTAATAGGTCATGGCAATCTTGTTTTGCGGATAGGTATTGTCCAGCGAGGCTGCCGGCATGAGGAGCGATACCACCTGGTTTCCGGGCGCCACGAGGTCGGGTTTCACAATGTGGTCTATGAGGGTGGGACCCTTGGAACTGTAGCTGGCAATCTGGTCGTCGGCGCGGGTCAGCGTCGCCATGGTTTTCATGGCGCCTACGGTGATGGCATACGGATCGTTGCCGGGAGCAGTGATGGTAGCGTAGCCCTCGGTGCCGGCCGAATTGTCGCGCCCGTCATTACCGGCGGCAGTCACTACGACGATGCCGGCGCGCCATGCGGCTTCTACCGCCTGGCACAGGGGATCGACCGTGTAGCTTTCGAATACCGGCCGGCCGAGCGAGAGGTTGATTACGCGGATGTTGTACTTGCTCTTTAACTGGATGGCGGTCTGAATGGCGGCGATCACTTCACTATCGGTGCCCTGGCCGTTCTGATCCAGCACGCGCAGGTTGATCAGATTCGCGTTGGGGGCGATGCCTTTGAAGGTCACGGTGTAGTTCGAGCCGATGGAGCGCGCACCGTTGGCGGCGATGATTCCGGCGACGTGCCCGCCATGGCCATAATGGTCATCGGTGCCGCCGCTGCCGACGAAGTCCTGGCTATATACGACGCGCGGCTTGTTGTTGGTATTCAGATCGTCAACGTTGGAGATTCCGCTATCGATGACGGCGACGCCGACACCGGTGCCATCGAGCGAGTACTGCGTCCAGGCTACCGCGGCATTGACTGCGGCGGCGGTGTAGTTGAGCATGCCGCGCAGGTGGCGGTCGGGTGCGATGTAGGTAACTTCGGGGTCGTTCGCCAGATCGCGCAGGGCCACAGCGGGCATCGAGTAAACTGCGCCCTTCAGAATACCGCTCAGATCGGTTTTGAGGACTCCGCCGCGAGCGGCGACCTTTTCATGATGCCGGACCGAAAGTGGACCGGAGAACTGGACGATCACATCGACCATGCCGTCCGATCGCTGTGCGAGATCGGGCGCAATTTTGTTGTCTGCCGCGAGCGCGACGCCGGCGGCCACTATCAGAAGCACTCCAACTTGAGATTTCTTTATCATTGATCCAGGTACTCCAGTACTCCAGGCAACCCTATTGGCAATCCTAGGACCTTTGATCGATTTGATGAAATAGAAGGGCTTAGGCCCGGACAAATCGCTCCAACCGCCGCGACTGTCACAAGGGTACTAGGATGGCCTGGCCAGCTTGTCACCATAGCTCTAGCGGTTTGCTGGCCCGTACCTCAAGGGTTTTCCAGGAGCTGTACAGAGGCACACGATTCGAACCTGGGGTCGGCGGTCGGCGTGCTTATGAGGAAGTGAGATGTGGATTCGTTTCCTGCTTCTGTTCCTGCTGGTCGGCGCGGAGGCGCACTCCACGCAAATCCCGGTTCTCGATCCGGCAGCCATCAATAACCCCAGTCAAGAGCCGGTCTCATCGGGGGCGACGGGCGCGGCAGTGGTGCGCGCGCAGATTCTGCTCGACCGGTCTCATTTTTCCTGTGGCGCAATCGATGGCACCTTCGGGTCGAATCTGGAAAAGACCGTGACCGCTTATCAGAACGATCGTCACCTTCCGGCGAGCGGAGCTGTGGACGCGGCTACCTGGGCGTCATTGAATGCGGATCAGGCGCCGCCGCTCATCACTTACACAGTCACGGCGGACGACGAGAAGGGTCCGTTCGTCCAGATACCCGAAGACATGATGAAGCAGGCGGAATTGCCGGCCATGGGTTATACCTCGCCGTTGGAGGAGTTGGCGGAGCGCTTCCACGCCAGTCCGGAACTGCTGCGAGCACTCAATCCGGGCGCGGATTTCAGCAAAGCGGGGCAGCAACTTACGGTGCCTAATGCGATTACGATGCCGCCGGGACAGGCTGCTACCGTTTATGTTTCGAAATCCGAGAGTTCAGTGCGAGCAGTGGACAAGGATGGCAAGTTACTGGCATTCTATGTCGCGACGATCGGCAGTGAGCACGATCCGCTTCCCATCGGCAACTGGAAAGTGCAGTGGATCAAGCGCAACCCGGATTTTCACTACGATTCGACCTTGTTCTGGGACGCCAAGAAGCCGCACCAAAAAGCGGATATCAAGCCGGGTCCGAACAATCCTGTGGGCGTAGTCTGGATCGACCTTTCGAAGGAACATTACGGCATCCATGGCACGCCCGACGCGTCGTTGGTGGGGCATGCGACATCGCACGGATGCATCCGGCTCGCCAACTGGGATGCTTCGGAGCTGGCGAACATGGTGAAGCCCGGCACCCCGGCCATCTTGGAGGAGTGACGATATGCGAGCCACGAAACTGGGAATCTTCGCACTGGGATTTGCGTGCGGGTTATTATTTCTGACGCTGGCATTATGGCTTTCAGGCGGGCTGCGCGTACCGGCAGTTGCCGCCGGGAATAAAGCGCCGCTGCCGGCAACGACGGCGCCGACACCCGCGCCCGCGCCCGCGCCGCCGCCGGCATCGCCCCAACCGGCGCCTGCGGCATCCACAACGCCACCGGCGGAAGGCAGCGCGGCGCCGGCGGCGCTCCATCTGGCGATGCCGATTGCCGGAGTAGACCCGGATAAGCTGACCGACACGTTCACCGAAATCCACGACGGCCAGAAGCACGAGGCGCTCGACATTCCCGCTCCGCGCGGTACCCCGGTATTGGCGGTGGCGGAGGGAAATGTAGTCAAGTTATTTAAGAGTAAGCCGGGAGGCATCACCGTCTATCAGTTCGACGACTCGCAGACTTACTGCTTTTACTACGCGCACCTCGACCGATATGCGCCGGGACTGGCGGAGAATACGCTGCTGCGGAAGGGCGACGTGCTGGGATATGTAGGCAGCACGGGCAATGCGTCGCCGGACGCGCCGCATCTGCACTTCGCGGTCAGTAAGCTCGGGCCGGATAAGAAGTGGTGGGAAGGTACCGCGATCGATCCGCTCCCGCTGTTGAAATAGGCGGGAGGAGAAGGGAGCGACTGTACCTTCTTATGCCGGCACGGCCTGCGGTGCGTCCTGCTTATGTTTGCACTCGGCGTTCGGGCATTGCCAGACCGGTCCGGCCTTCAGCCACTTTTCGATCATATACGGATTGCCGCACTCCGGACATTTCTCGGCGACCGGCTTCCCCCAGGCGACGAATTTGCAATCGGGGTAGCGGTTGCAGCCGTAGAAAGTCTTGCCCTTCTTGGAACGGCGCTCAATGACTTCGCCTTCCGAGCATTCCGGGCACTTTACGCCGATGGTTTTCTGCTTGACGTATTTGCAAGTGGGGTAATTGCTGCAAGCGGTAAATTCGCCGAAGCGTCCGCTTTTGAGTACCAGATGATTGCCGCAGCTCGGGCATTTCTCTTCGAGCGCGACATCGGCCTTCTTCTGCGTGCCGCCGATCTGCTTCGTGGTCTTGCAATCGGGATAGCCGGAGCACGCGAAAAACGTTCCGAAGCGGCCCTTCTTGAGAACCATGGGACGCCCGCAATTCTCGCAGTATTCCTCTTCGCCCTGTTCGGAGACTTCGATCGCGGGGTTATCCGGCTCGCGCGTGAACGTACATTCCGGATATCCGGTACAGGCTATGAATTTGCCATGCTTGCCCCACTTCATCACCAGGGGTTTGCCGCACTTCTCGCATAACAAGCCGGTGGGTTCTTCCATCCGCTTGATATCGGTCATGTGCTCTTCGGCGTGCTTCAGATCGTGCTCAAAGCGCTCGTAGAAGTCGGCCATGGCCTTGCGCCAATCGAGCTTGCCGTCTTCGATATCGTCGAGCTCTTCTTCCATGCGGGCGGTGTAGCTCACATCGAAGATATCGTCAAAGCTCTGGAGCAGGAGGTCGGTAACCACCTCGCCCAATTCGGTGGGCTGGAAGCGGCCGCCATCCTTCTTTACATATTCGCGCTCCTGAATGGTGGACAGAATGGAAGCGTAAGTCGAAGGCCGGCCGACGCCATCCGATTCCAGGCGCTTCACCAGCGTGGCTTCGTTGTAACGGGCAGGCGGTTCGGTGAAATGCTGTTCCGGGCGGATCGCCTTGAATTTGAGTTGCTCACCCTCGACGACCGCGGGGAGGCGATGCTTCATCTCCTCGTCATCTTCGTCGATCTGGTCCTTGCCTTCCTCATACACCTTGAGGTAGCCATCGAACTTCTTCACCGACCCGGTGGCGCGGAACAGATATGCCACGCCGTTCTTGCCGGTGGCGGAAACATCGATGGTCGTCTGGTCGAACAGCGCCGGCACCATCTGACTGGCCACGAAGCGGTTCCAGATGAGGCGATAGAGCTTCATCTCGTCTTCCGCCAGGAACTTCTCCACTACATCGGGAGAGAATGCCAAGGAGGTGGGACGGATGGCTTCATGCGCGTCCTGCGCATCCTTTTTGGATTTATAAATATTGGCGGCGTCCGGCAGAAATTCGCGGCCATACTTTTCGGTGATGTACTGCCGTACCTCAACGATGGCATCGTCGGAAATGCGCGTGGAATCGGTGCGCATATAGGTGATCAGGCCGACGGCGCCTTCCTTGCCGATCTCAATACCTTCATACAGGCGCTGTGCCAGCATCATGGTGCGTTTGACGCTGAAGCGAAGTTTGCGCGAGGATTCCTGCTGCAAAGTCGAGGTGATGAACGGCGCGACGGGATTGCGTTTCTTCTCGCGCGTCCCCACCGATTTGACTACGTAATCGGCAGCTTCGAGCTGCGCGACAATATCGTCGGCTGCCGCCTGCGACCCGACTTCGGGGGTTTCCTCATTGGCTCTGAGAAGGCGGGCGCTGAGGAGCGGCGGCTTCTTGGCGGAGAGGTCGGCATCGATGGTCCAGTACTCTTTTTTCTGGAAGGCGCGAATCTCGCGTTCGCGTTCCACTACCAGGCGGAGGGCGACGGTCTGCACGCGTCCGGCGGAGAGGCCGCGGCGCACCTTATCCCAAAGGAGCGGAGAAATCTTGTACCCCACCAGGCGGTCCAGCACGCGGCGCGCCTGCTGCGCTTCCACTAGCGCCACGTTCACCTGACCGGGCTTCTCGAAGGCCTTATCGACGGCCTTCTTGGTGATTTCGTTGAACATCACGCGGTAGATCTTGGGCCCGTTCTTGCGGTCGCCCAGCTCTTCCTGCAAGTGATAGCAGATGGCCTCGCCTTCGCGGTCAGGGTCAGCCGCGAGGTAGATTTCTTCCACCTTGCGGGCGGCGGCCTTCAGTTCGGCGATGAGTTTCTTTTTGCCTTCGATGGTCTCGTAGTGGGGTTCGAAGCCATTCTCGATATCCACTGCGAGATCGCGTTTGGGGAGATCTTTAATATGACCGAGGGAAGCTTTGACAACAAACTGCTTGCCCAGGTATTTGTTGATGGTTTTCGCCTTTACGGGCGATTCCACGATTACCAGAGCTTTTGCCATATAAAAATACTTTCGACTGGCGGCGTCCTTTGCCGCATCCTCTTAAATGATTGCTGAATACCCAGTGACGTTACCACACTTTCACAAAGTTCTTGCCCGGGAGCTGTTTCACCAAGCCTAGCATTTCCAGCTCGAAGAGTGCGGCGATGAGTTCCGAAGGAGATGTATCTTCCACTTTTTCAAGGAGATCGTCTAGGTGTACGGCGACATCCACTTGCAGGGCGGCGAGCAGGTTGCGGGCCACGATACCGAGTTCGGAGGCTGGACCCACCGATAAAGATGCGGCATCCGCCTCACTGGATGCACCCGGTTCCCCGAGGATCTTCTGCCGGCCCCTATCGATTAGATGCCGGCGGGATTCAGCGGGGAGCTCGGCGACCACGTCGTTCCAGTCCTGAATGAGTTTGGCGCCCTGTTTTATCAAGAGGTTAGGGCCCCACGCAAGCTTGTTGGTGATGTTGCCGGGGACGGCGAAAACTTCCCGACCCTGGTCCATGGCCAGCTTGGCGGTGATGGCCGATCCGCTGTACTGCGCGCCCTCCACCACCAGAACGCCGAGACTGATTCCGCTGATGATGCGGTTCCGAATGGGAAAATTCTGCGGGAACGCGGTGGCGCCCATGGGGAATTCGGAAACGATGAGCCCTTTCACTGCCAGCTCAGCCGCCAGATTGCGGTTCTCCGACGGGTACACGATATCCACACCGCAGCCCAGCACGGCGACCGTATCGCCTCCGGCGGCGAGCGTTCCCTTGTGCGCGGCGGTATCGACTCCACGCGCCATTCCGCTGGCGATGGTGAGACCGGCATGGGCCAGATCGGCCGACAACCGCTCGGCGACAGCGAGTCCGTACGGCGTGGGACGGCGAGTGCCTACCACTGCCACGGCGAGGGACTGGAGCAGTTCGACGCGTCCGCGGGCGAACAACACGATGGGAGGATCGAAGATCTCGCGCAGTAATTGCGGATAGCGCGGGTCGCCCATGGTAATGAGGACGGCGCCGGATTCCGCCATCTTCTGGTGCTGACCGGCGGCATCTTCAAACGTGATGCCGCTGGCGATGGACTGCGCCACCGCGCCGCTCACGCCGGCAGATTCGAGTTCCGTGCGGGAAGCGCGGAAGATGGACTGCGGCGTGCGAAAGCGTTCCAGCAACTTTACGGACGTTCGGGTTCCGAGGCCGGGAACGAGTTTGAGAGCCAGCCAATAGAGTTCCTCTTCCCGGCTCAAGACAAGTGAAGACATGCAGGGTATGGTCGAACGGTACAGAGTCAATAACTAATAAGATATGCAAATTGTCGCGAGGGGCGCTCCGGAATCTCGAATAAAATCCGTTTGGGGCGGAGCGATCGCGGACGGACGACCGTTCACGGGAGAGAATCGGAGCTTGGTAGTAAAGAGGAAATCAAATTCAAAAACAAATCCGGAAGAGTCCGGCGGAGCAGACGGCAAGACCGCTCCGCGCCAACTCTACCTTTAGATACAGTTATGCCGCACGAGAGATTTTGGCTCACTATTCACGGCATTGACGCTACTTTGGAGTGTCCGTCAACCATCGGCAGGTATCGCACCATGTGCGCCACGCCGACCGGTTTGGGATTCCAGCCGGGAAAGAATTAGGACTTAGTTTCTTTTTGCTTATGATACTCTGCCCAGCGCTTCTTCTGAGCGGCGGCGATGCGCTTGCGCGCGGCCGAGCTCATAGAGCGTCGTTTCCCGGGAACTGCCGCTGCCGCTTTGGGCGCCGCGGCTGGTGATTTGCCGCCGAGTTGGCGCTGAATGTCGGCGATTTTTTGTGATAGTTGCTCTGCCTGGTGCCTGTACCCTACTAATGCCGCTTCCAGGAGGGCATGGTCATTTGTGCTCATCGCGCTAAGTGTATCATATGCAGTTTCCGAGTGAGCCAAAAATCACCTTAAACGCCGCTTTAGTCGTCATGGGAAGCAGATGACAAGCGCTAAAGTGCACTAAAATCACCTGCTTCCTGCCTGTAACTCCCAGTACACCAGCCGAAATTGCAGGGCTTCCTATTCGACTCCCTGAGTAAAGCAACGTAAATTTCGGGAAGTCGAGATGGTCTAACGGCGACGACCGCGACGGAACATAAACAGGATGCCGAGGCCTGCCCACACGCCGCAGACAAGTGTTAAATCGTCTTCCTTCAGCCACCAGCAAAGAGCGATTCCCACCAGTCCAGCGGCCAGCCAAACTACCAGAGGCAAGTGGCCCTGGCGCCCGGAATCGTCCGTCTGCGGAAGAGCCGCGGGCCCGGTATCGGCAGAAGGTAACCATCGCGCCTGATCGAGGATCGCCGTGGAAACGGCAGCCGAGCGCATATAGTTGGAGAGCCCTCCGATTGCCATCAGGCTGGAGGCCACCTGAATCAGCACCTCCGGCTTCAGGTCGGCTGACAGGTTCTTGAGTATTCCTGACTCCAGGGTGCGAGAAGCATCCGACAATCTACCTTCGGCGTGCAGCCTGGCGGTGGAGCTTAACTGTGCGAACAACTGTTCCACGTCGGCGCGTATCGGTGTGAAGGAAGGGGCGGAGGCGAGACCTTCGGCGCGCACGGGGTCAAGAGCGGCGAACTGCCGCACCAGATCGAGGGCGCGGCTGGGATGATTGCCGGCGACCGCACCTGCAGCGGAGCGCAGCAATTCCCCCGCGGAGGCTTCGTCGAGAGCGGGCAGGGGACGGTCGACGATTTGCAGCAGGCTGGTCAGGTCGGAATGCGAGAGTTCGCTTAAGAGCGCGGCGACGGAATCGCCGGCGGCGGTGGCGGGCCGAGCGGCCGGTACGTTGGCGGCGGGCACGGGCGGATTGCCCACAGCTCGATCCGGCGCAGACGCTCCCATTCCGGCAGCCGGCACTTCCATCACTCGATTTAACCATAGGATGGCCCGGCTCGAAGCTAGTTCCGGTGAGTTGTGAGGACAAATGGCGCGTCGCGGTTGCCGGCGACACGCCGCGGAGTTATTGAATGGCGATGTTCACGGTGTTCGCTGCCAGACCATCGGCCGTGAGAACGATCGCGACCTGGCCGCGCCCTTGGAGAGCGGCGGGCAGGGGACCGATATTCACCTGATCGAGGCCGACATACTCTCCCTGCGCACCCCAAAATAAGACCGGCACACTCTGCCCCGCCACGGTCGCGGTGACATTCTTGGCATTAGCGATTCCCGTACCGAAGATCGCCAGGTACACCGGGGCGCCATTCACGTTGATGGGCGCCGCCACGATAGCACCGGAGGCGGCGACCTGAAATACATTTTCCAGTTGTTGCGAACCGTTCGACACCACGATGGCATCGGCTGCAACCAGGCTGGCCGGGTTCAGGACAAAGACACCCGGTGCGATTTTGGCGATCTGAACGCCGGCGCTTCCCACATCTCCATTGCCGTTGGCGATGGTCACCTGGGCGGCGCCGAGAGCGGCCGCAGCGGGGACTTCATAGTTGACCTGGGTGGACGAGACATAGAAGAGAGGCGCCGGAAGTTGCGCACCGGTCGAATCGGTGATGGTGACAGTGGTCTGGCCCAAGGTGGTCGAGAGGGGACCGGCGCCCGCGGTGGCAGTTTGGGTGGCGAGATCCGACCCGTACGCGGTGGCAATGGAGGAGGGCGCCAGGTTTGTGACGGTGGAACTGGCGGCCGACACATTGGCGCTGATGCTGAGCGGAGAGACCGCGGGCGTGAGCAGCGCGGTAGCCACCAGGGTGCCGGTCTGGCCTACCGAGAAGAGGCCGGGCCTGCCCGCGAATGTAGCGGGCGCCACCGATGTGGCGAAGGAGGCGGCCAGGAACTGCTGCTCCGCCTGAAACGTTCCGTCGCCGTTACCCGCCAGAAACGCTCCGGTGGTTACGATATCCAGTTTGCCGTCGCCATTCACGTCGGCCAGCGCCAATGCGGCGCTGTTGGAGGCGGCGGTAGTCGGGAGGGCGGCGGCTTCGTGAAAACTTCCCGTGCCGTCTCCCAACATGACGTCGATATTCGCGTTATAGAAACCGAAGGCTACGATATCCGGTTTGCCATCGCCATTGAGATCGCCGATCGCAATACCGGCGATGACGCCGCCGGCAGTTTGCAGAGGAAAGGTGCGGGCCGCCTGGAACTTGCCTCCGGCCTGGCCCAGGAATATGGTCAGAGTGGCAGGCTGTCCCGACGTTCCCACGGCCATCACCGCGAGATCTTGAATCCCATCGCCGTTGAGATCGGCTGACGCCACTGCTTCGGGATGCAATCCGTTCATGGTCAGGATGGCCGGAGCTTGAAAGGTTCCGTCGCCATTGCCGGGCAGAACAGCCACGCCGCCGCCTGCGGTGGGGTCGGCGCTCGATCCATAACTTGCAACAGCGGCGTCCAGTTTGCCATCGCCATTGAAGTCGCCAAGAGTCAGGCTGGTGGGGCTCAGATTGAGGGGCATGGTCAGGGGAGTCCGCAGAGTGCCATCGCCATTGCCCAGCAAAACGCTCACCGAGCCGGCGCCATTCGCCACCACGACGTCGGGCTTGCCATCTTTATTCAAATCGCCGAGGGCGACGGCTACCGGGGAGGTACCGCCGAGCGAATAGTTCACGGGCGCCTGGTAGGCCGCGCTCTTCGAGAGGACGACCGAGACGTCCTGGGAGCCGCCGACCGCGACGGCGTCGGGTGTGCCGTCGCCATTGAGATCGACTGCGGCGACTCCGGTGAGAGATCCGCCGAGGAATATGAGCGGCGGAGCGCCTACGACGCCCTGCGGAGAAACGACGGTGGTCCATGCGTCTCCAGTGAGGCTGTCGGCCGAGACGATCAGGGTGTTTCCGTCCTGCAGGGGCGCTACTCCGAGGGAGGCGGGCTGATTGCCGATCGCATAGAACGCCGGAGTCTGAAAGCTTCCATCGCCTTTGCCCAGCAGCATGACGAGGGCACTGTTCTGGTGAGATGCGGCGATGACATCGAGCTTGCCGTCGTGGTCGAAATCGGCATAGGCCAGATAGTTGTCGTCGATGGTGGCGAGATGGGTCACCAGCGGAGATCCGAATTTGCCGTTGGAATTGATCCAGGTAGAAATGCTGTTGTCGTTTCGGTTGGCGGCCGCCAGATCGGGAAGCCCGTCGCCGTTCAGATCGAGCGCAATCAGGGAGTTCGGAAGACCGGATTGGTCTTCACCGGTTGGATAGGTAACGGGGACTCCGAACGTTCCATTGCCATTGCCGGACAGCACGGAGATGGTGCCCGGTCCCGGAAAGCCCTGGCTTGACGAGCCGGAGGCATAATTGCCGACGGCGATATCGAGCTTGCCATCGCCATTGAAGTCGGCGGCCACCAGGGTTTGCGGGTTGGCGCCGGCGGAGACGGCGATCGGCGCCCCAAACGTACCATTCCCGGCACCCAACAGGATGGCGATACCGCCGGGATTCGTGCCTGGAGTGCCGGAGTTGCTGACGGCCAGATCGATCTCGCCGTCGCCGTTGAAATCGGCGGCAATCATATGGATGCCGAGCGTATTCCCGGTGGAAAAGCCCACGGGATAGGTCTGAGAGGATAAGACGGAGCCATCGCCGGCCAGCAGTTGCACAAGTACACCTGCGCCTGCGATGGTGGCGGAGTCAGGATTGCCGTCGCCGTTAAAATCGCCCATTACGATTTGTTGGGAGCCCTGGCCGCTGGCAGGCGAAGAAACGACAGCGCGGGAAAGCACACGCGATGACTCGGGAGAGGAGTCGTTTCCATTTATAAATTGGGTAACCCAGGGGCCCCCGCACATGCTCTTCAAGGTGGAAAAGATGGAGAGGATCGGTACGATCTTGGTGGTATGTGTTCCGCTGCAAGGATAATATTCCACCATCTGAACTTCGTTCGTGCGGAAATCCAGATCAATCTCCGGAGCGCAGGTACCTGGAAGCTTGCCCTTCAAAGAAAAGCTGACCTCAATCCCCGGGTTCAGGAGTTCTGTCGTTTCGTCGGGGGTCCCGCAGGACTGGCCATAACCTGAGACTGCTCCAAACGGACCGGCGAACAGTACGAGAGCGTAAACCAGGATTCTGGTCGATTTGGCGTGTCTACCATAGTTAGTCATGAACATCTCCTGCCACTTCGCCGCGAATCTGCCCGCGGGTGGAGTATACAGATTGTTGGTGGCATCCATCCGGAGCCAAAGACATCGAGATGAGGGGATTGGCGCCACCCTGGGCGGCATCGGCATTCCTGCGGGCTGCGATCATCTTCCCCCCTTTGCTGCATATTACGCGAACGCGCAGGGAAACGGGTAATCGCTTCCCGGGCGGCCGACGGCGGGTGGCGGCCGGAAGCCGACGGCGGCGGCACTAGTACCCTATTTTGCGGATTTCGGCGAAAGAGAAGATGGTTGTAAACCGGGTCTGTGATACGCTCGTCTCAAAGAGTGGCACACCAGAGCAATAACGGGATGGTGCGCCGGTTTCACAGGAGCGAAATGCGTAGTACCCACCTTCAAAGTAGGATTTTATCTTCTGCGGCGCTAACTGTAGCGCTGGCTTTTCCCTTCGCCATTCGGGCGCAGAACCGGTCCCGGGCGATGATCACTAAACCGATCAATGAAAACTTGCTGCACCGTCTGGCGGGCAACACTCGGTCGCAGGCGAATGCGAGCAACGACGCCGGCCGGGTGGAAGACGGGCTCAACCTGGACCATATGGTGCTGCAATTGAAGCGGCCGCCCGAGCAGGAACAGGCGATGCAGGAATTCATCGCGTCGCAGCAGGAGCCGAGTTCGCCTAACTACCACCGTTGGCTGACGGCGGAAGAGATTGGCGACAACTTTGGCCCGTCGCCGGACGATATCGCCGCGGTTACAGGCTGGCTGCAATCGCGCGGCTTCACGGTCCACTCGGTCCATCCTACCGGGATGACAATCGACTTCTCGGGAACGGCCGGACAGGTCCGCTCGGCGTTCCATGCGGAGATTCACAACCTCAATGTGAACGGCACCGCGCACATCGCCAATATGAGCGATCCCATGATTCCGGACGCGCTGGCGGCGGTAGTGCAAGGCGTGGTTTCGCTGCACGATTTCATGCCGCACGCTTACAGCAAACCGCACGCCGCTTATACGTTTACGTCCGGCAGTTCCACCGATCATGCGGTGGTTCCCGCCGACCTGGCCACCATCTATAACATGAACACCAGCTTCTCCAACGGGACGATCGGCAAGGGACAGACGATCGCGGTGGTGGAAGACAGCGACATGTACAGCGCGGCCGACTGGACGACGTTCCGCAAGACGTTCGGACTTTCGGGGTACACCACCGGATCGTTGACGACGGTGCATCCGGCGGGAACGGGCAGCAATAACTGCATCGACCCGGGGGTAAACAGCGACGATATCGAGACCGAACTGGATGCCGAGTGGGCTAGTGCCGCGGCTCCCGGCGCCGCCATTCAGGTGGCTACCTGCGCCAATACGCGCACCACTTTCGGCGGGCTGATCGCGGTGTTAAACCTGATTAAGGCGACCAGCAAGCCTACGATTATCAGCATGAGTTACGGCGAGTGCGAAGCCGAAAACGGCGCGGCTGCCAACGCGGCCTATGACAGTGCCTTTCAAGCCGCCACGGCCGCGGGAATTTCGGTATTCGTAGCGGCCGGCGACGAGGGCGCGGCATCCTGCGACGCGGGCGCTACGGGAGCCACCCACGGCGTGGGAGTGAGCGGGTTTGCGGTGTCGCAGTACGATCTGGCGGCGGGCGGCACGGATTTCAGCGATACCTCTTCCGGCACCGCCAGCACTTACTGGAGCAAGACGAACGGCGCGACATTCGGGTCTGCCACCGGCTACATTCCGGAGATTCCGTGGAACGATTCGTGCGCCGGATCGGTGCTTTCCAAATACCTGGGTTACACGCAGTACGGAACGGGCAGTCTGTGCAGCAGTTCCACCGCTTCTACCGACGGTTTGCTCACGGTGACGGGCGGCAGCGGTGGCCCGAGCGGGTGCTTTAGCGGTTCGCCGTCGACGACCGGCGTGGTAGGCGGCAGTTGCAAAGGTTACGCCAAGCCCTCGTGGCAGAAGGTGGGCGACGGCGTGCGCGACATTCCGGACGTTTCCCTGTTTGCGAGTAACGGCCTGTGGGGACACTACTACGTGTTCTGCTATTCGGATCGGCGCAACGGCGGCTCTTCCTGCACGGGCGCGCCGAGCACCTGGGCGGGCGCGGGCGGCACTTCCTTCTCGTCGCCCATTCTGGCGGGCATTCAGGCGTTGGTCAATCAGCAAACCAACCAGAATTGGAACCTGCCCGCGAAGGTCTACTACGGGCTGGCCACTACCAATCCGGGAGTGTTCCACAGCGTGACTGCGGGCGATAATGTGGTCAATTGCTCCGGCTCGGTGCAGTGCTTCGGGGCGACCACGTCTTCGGGCGGGGGCGGCGGCAGGCGGGGCGGTGGCGGGGGCGGCGGCGGACAGACCGCCAATGGCGCTCTTTCCACATCCAGCACTACGTTTTCGCCGGCTTATGCCGCGTCGAACGGATACAACTTTGCGACCGGCCTGGGCAGTATCGACGTCGGCGCTTTGTTGGCCGCCTGGGGGCACTAGAACGTTAGCTTGCGCGCGCGGCTCTGTAGGTTCAGACGCTTACAGAGCCGCCGCCGCAAGGCAGCGACATTTATCCCCCGCAATTTACTTTCGTTCTCAATTCTCCCCCCACCAAAGTACGCCTTAGAAATTCTGCCACCCGAAAGTATACTGAGACCGCTGGAGCGCATCCTGACTAAAGTTCCGGGTGCTTTCATCCGATGCTTCCAGCGAGTCTCTTTATGGTTGCAAAGAAGTACTTTCCGGTCTTTCTGATTGTTTCTCTTGCTGCGGCGGCGTCCGGCGCGCAACTTACGATTACCACCAGCAGCGTGCCGACGGCGACGCAGTACCAAAGCTATACCACCGCTTTGTCGGCCACCGGCGGAACTCCACCGTATCTTTGGTCTGTGGTGCAATCCACCAATGTGAGCCTGCCGGAAGGGATGACATTGAACGCTTCCACGGGCGTGGTAAGCGCCTCACAGGTGAACGGGCAGGGCGGATACGAAGTTACCATTCAGGTGACGGACAGCGCGTCCCCCAGCCATAACGTAGCCACTGCGGCCATCGACTTCGGGGTGTATAGCGACACCAGTTTGGGCGGCTGCCAGGTCTTTCCCGTGGATTCCATCTACAACCAGCGGGTGGACCGACTGCCGGTGGACACCACCCCGTCGCACCAGATTTCCTCCGGGGCCCTGGGCAGTCCGCTCCATCCCGATTTCGGCCATGGATTCTATCCTTTTCCGGGCGGCATTCCCTGGATGCGCGTGCCGGCAAATCAACCCGATACCAATGTCTACATCGGCGGGGGCCAGATCGATGACGCCGGAACTTATCCCTGGCCGTTTCCGGCCGGGACGAATCTGTTAATCGAAGGCACATCCTACGGCGCGGACGAAAGCGACCACCATACGTTGATTCTGCAATCGAGCGTCAACAATATTACGGGGCCGCAGACCGGTCCCTGCACGCTTTACGAGACGTATCAGAGCAATGCCGTCCCCACTCTTTTCGATGCCGGCACCAACAAGTGGAGTATGGGCGCGGGCTTGCATTACGTTCTGAACAGCAATGAACTGGCCACTTCGGAATCGACGCTGGACCAGGGGGCGCAGGATTCGGCGGGCATCCCGGTGATGCCGCTGCTGCTACGGTACAGCGACGTTCCGCTGCTGGCGCAGCATCCGCTGCGCATCACGTTTGCGGGCTCCACCAACTGGTTTGACTGGCCGGCGACCGGCTGTTGTTCGAGCAGCGGCCCGCCGCAGGGGTTGCTCTACCGGCTGAAGGCGAGTGTGAACTGGGCGGCGACCTGTCCGGTGGGAGTCTATCCGCAGGCCGCTACGCTGCTCCAGACCCTTCAGCAGTATGGCGCCTACATGAGCGACCACGGCAGCAACGGCTATATACAGGGCGTGCCGGATGTCCGGTGGGATGACAACGACCTCGCGTGTATCAAGAAGTTTCACCTATCCGACCTGGAAGTGGTGGACAATTCGGTGCTCCAGGTATCCGACATCAGTGGGCAGACGAAGCCCTATGTGGCGCCGGCAACCCTGGCGGGCGGCACGGCGGGTAATCTTTACAACGCCACATTCTCAGCGGTGGGGGGCAATCCGCAATCGATCAACTGGACGGTGTCGTCGGGCGCATTGCCGGCCGGGCTGGTGCTGAACGCGTCGCAGGGATCGATCAGCGGCCTGCTTAGTCCGACCGCCACGGGAACGTTCAGCTTCGGAATGACCGCGACCGATACCTCTACTGGGTACAGTTCGGACGTACAATCCTTCTCGATCGCGGTGATCCCTTTCATTGTCACGATTCAGGGCAATCCGCCGCCGCCGGTTGCGATTACGGTTACGTCGATACCGCCGGGGCTTTCAGTCACGGTGGATGGGAGCACCTTCGTTACCCCGCAGAGGTTCACCTGGACACAAGGTTCGAGCCACTCCTTGAGCACTATCCCGGCACAAGGCTCGGGGACACGCTATGTGTTCGGCAACTGGAGCGATGGCGGCGCGCTTTCGCATGCTATCGCGGTACCGGCCTCGGCGGCGGTTTATACGGCAGGCTTCACCACGCAATACCTGCTGACACGGCTGTCGACGCCTGCCGGTTTCGGAACCATCGGCGCCGGCCCCACTTCGGTGGACGGCTATTACAATTCGGGCACGCAGGTGCAGATTTCGGCGGCGCCGGCTGAGGGCCACGCGTTCACGGGCTTCACAGGCGACCTGAGCGGCACGGCGAATCCCCAGACGTTAACGATGTCGGCGGTGCGAGCTGTGACGGCGAACTTTAGCGGCGTGCCGCGATTGGCGGTGACCCTGGCGCGGAATGGCAACTTTGCGCGCGGATCGGACAGCGGCATGTATCTGATTGCGGTGCGTAATGCCGGGACGGGGCCCAGTAGCGGGACGGTATCCGTAAAGGAAATGCTGCCGCCGGGAGTGACACTGCTCGCCATGGCGGGGCCAGGCTGGTCGTGCAATGCGGCGGAACGAAGCTGCACGCGCGGCGATGGGCTGGCGGCGGGAAGCAGCTTTCCGCCGATCGACGCGATCGTGGGCATCGCCCCCAATGCGGAGGCGTTCCTGATGGACGCGGTGACGGTATCGGGCGGCGGCGCGGCTCCGGTTACCGCGACGCTACCGGTAGCGCTGTCACATTAATCTCTAGTGCCGGGGGTCGGGCTTCACGGCCAGGGACTGTGTGTAAGTCTGCCCGTTGACCGTCAAGCGGATGGTGTAATTGCCCGCGGGCATCCACGGACCTTCGCCGACCGGGGTATCCATATAGATCGCCCCCATGGCTGGTTCGCCGCCGCGCCCTCCACGACCGCTGGATGCCGGCGAGCCATGCAAATTCCACACGAAGCGATGCATTCCCGCAGTCGGCGCGAGCGCCTGGAAGGGGCGCAGCCAATAAGTCGGCACGTTGAGTTCGGGATTGATGGGCGGCGCCTTATCCTCGCTTGAAAAATGCGCCACTACCTTCGATTCGGCGTCGAGCACTTCAAGCGTCACCGGAGCGGCGGCGGCGGACTGCAGGTAGTAATACAGGATGGCGCCATCGGGCGGATTCTTGCCGGCCGGCACTTCCGGCGGCAGCGGCGTGTCGGAATTGGTATCGCGCGGGAAGCGGATGGTGGGACGCGGCGCGAACAGGTGCGCACTCGCAGAGGCGATGGCCTCCGACATCTCCCGCAGGGGCGAGATATCGTCGAGAATCCAGAAGCCGCGTCCGTGCGTACCCACCACCAGGTCCTCATCGTGAATTACCAGATCGCGGATCGACGTCGCGGGCATGTTGAGACGCAACGGATGCCAGTCGTCGCCATCGTTGAAGGAGACGAAGACGGCCAGTTCGCTGCCGGCGAACAGCAGTCCTTTGCGCACCGGGTCCTCGCGCACGACGTTGATCGGCCCATCGGGAAGGCCGCGCACGATCTCCGTCCAGGTGGCCCCGTGATCGTGGGTGCGGAAGATGTGCGGCTTCATGTCGTCGAGGCGGATGCTGTTGATAGCGGCATAGACCGTGCCGTCGTCGAAATGAGAGGCGTCGAGCTGGGAGACTTTGCTCCACGGCTTCATGGCGGGCGGCGTGACGTTCTTCCAGTTCTTGCCGCCGTCGCTGGTCAGTTGAATCAGGCCATCGTCGGTGCCCGCCCAGAGAACGTTGACGTCGCGCGGCGACGGGCCGAGCGAGTACACCACACCGCGGCGCGTAGCTTGCGCCTTGGCGGCATCGGGATAGGACTCTACGCTCGCCGGCACATCGTAGGACTCGCGCGAAAGATCGGGGCTAATGGTGTCCCACGTCTTGCCGCCATCTTCGGTCTTCACCACCGACTGGAATCCGACATAGAGAATATGCGGGTCCTTGGGCGAGAAGATGACGGGAAAGGTGCGCACGTGGCGGAACGTGCCCTTCGGTCCGAAATGTTCCACTTCGCCGGTGACGCGATCCCAGCGGCTGACGCTATTGCCGCCCATGCCGCCGCCATAGACGTAGCGCGAATTGAGCGGGTCGGGCGCCACATAGGCATATTCCGCCGCGCCTACGGGATGCCAGTCGCGGAAGGTGATCTCGCCATCGTTGCCGCGGCTCGCGACACCCGCCGATCCGCTCTCCTGCTGCCCGCCGTAAACCCAATACGGCACCTGATTGTCGGTGCTCACGTGATAGAACTGCGCGGTGGGCTGGTTGTACCAGGAACTCCAGGTGCGGCCGTGATTCACGCTGATGGTAGCGCCCTGGTCCAGCGCCAACAGGATGATATCGGGATTTTTGGGATTGATCCAGACGGTGTGATAGTCGTCGCCGCCGGGCGCGCCTTTGATGGCGGTGAAACTCACGCCGGCATTGTCGGAGCGATAGGTGGAGGTGTTGGTGACGTAGATGACGTCCTTATTTTTGGGGTCCACGCGCACGCAGGCGAAGTCAGACCCGCGGCCATAGATGCGATTCTCGCTGTTGATGCGCGTCCAGGTAGTGCCCGCATCGTCGGAACGATAGAGTCCGCCCGCTCCTGCGCCGGCGCCGCCGCGTGCGCGTCCACCACCGCCGCCGGCTTCCACCAGCGCATACAGGCGATTGCCATCGCTGGGCGCCACCCCGATGCCGATGCGGCCGAGCCCTTGCGCGAAGGTGGGAAGTCCGCCGGTGAGCTGCTTCCAATGATCGCCGCCGTCGGTCGACTTATAAAGGCCGCTGTTGGGACCGCTGAACGCGCCATTTTCCCACGGGCCTTGCTGCGCCTGCCAGAGGACGGCGTAGACGGTGCGCGGGTCGGTGGGGTCGAAGGCGAGGTCGATGGCGCCGGTGAGGTTATCTTTGAATAAGACCTTCTGAAAATTCCGGCCGCCATCGGTGGAGCGGAAGACGCCGCGCTCGGCGTTGGGTCCGTAGGGGTGTCCGAGTACGGCGACGAAGAGACGGTCGGGATTCCCGGGGTCGACCACGATAGCGGGAATCTGCTGGCCATCGCGCAGTCCCAAATGGCTCCAGCTCTTGCCGCCGTCGGTGGATTTGTACATGCCGTCGCCCACCGAAAGATCGGGGCGCTGCAATCCCTCGCCGCTGCCCACGTAGAGCACGTTGGGGTTCGACGGCGCCACGGCGATAGCGCCGATGGAGCCGGTGGGTTCGGCATCGAAGATGGGGTTCCAGGTTCCGCCGGCGTCGTCAGTCTTCCAGACGCCGCCGTTATTCACGCCGATGAAGAAGACGTTGGGCTGATCGGCAATGCCCGCGGCTCCCACGGTGCGGCCGCCGCGGTACGGTCCAATGCTGCGCCACTCGAGCGCCGAATAATATTTAGGGCTGAAATCCTGCGCGGAGAGCAAGGGGATGAGGCCGGCACAGAGAAGGAGCAAGGGTCGCATAGTGTTCAAGGATATCACCCGGCGACCCTGCTACTATTCCTGGCGTAGAGCCCGGATGGGGCTGAGACGGCTGGCGCGGCGGGCGGGGAAGAAGCTGGCGAAGAGCGCGGCCAAGGTAAGGAGCAGGATCATGGCGGCGACGGTGACAGCGTCCGCCGGCCGCACGCCGTCCACCAGCCGCACCAGGGCACGCGTCGCGAACCAAGAGGCGATGCCGCCAACCATGACGCCAACGAAGATCAGTTTTACGCTCTGGCGCAGCACCATCCACAGTACATCTGGAGCCGTGGCCCCGAGCGCCATGCGCACTCCGATTTCGGGCACGCGCCGGCTGGTCAGATACGCCAGCACGCCATAAATTCCGATGCAGGCGAGCAGCAGCGCAAGCGCGGCGAAAATGCCGAAGAGCAGCAACAGGAATCGCTGGCGGGCCAGGGAGGAGTCGGCAAGCTCCTCCAGGGTGTGAACTTCGTAGAGCACCTGATCGCCGGCCGCGCCCCGAATCGTGTTGCGCAGCGGCTGCACCAGCATCAGCGGATCGACGCCGGTGCGCACCGCGATCGACATCAGCTCCGACCAGCGATGCACCAGCCGGTCCGGCAGTTGCGCGAACGGATAGTACAATTGCGCCCGCCACCTGGATTGATCGTCAGACGCCAGTCCCCATTGGCGGACATGGCCCACCACTCCGACCACAATGGCGGGATCGGTCCCGAGGGCAATCCAGAGCGGCTTACCGATGGGGTCCTGGCCGGGGAAGGCCTGCTGCGCCATGACATCGTCGATGACCGCGACGGATTGGGTGCCTTTGCGGTCATTGTCCGTGAAAAAGCGCCCGCGGCGCAGCGGAATGCCGGTGACCGTCAGGTAGTCGGGCGTGACGCTGTTGGCCAGCACGGTGGGGTACTCATGACCGCGTTCGAAATTGGTGCGGATGGTGGAGTAGTCGATGGGATTGCTGCCACTGCGCATGGGGACGGTATCGACCATCGCGACTGCTTCCACGCCGGGAACGCGGCGCGCCCGATCGAGCAGGTAGTCCCAGCCCGCTCGCGTGCGGTCGGGGTCGGCCAGCGTGGCAGGCGAAAGCGCCGTGCGGGCGGTCAGCACGTTGTGAATGTTGAGGCCGGGATCGAGCGCGGAGAGGCGCATCATGGTCCGGCCGAGCAATCCCGCGGATACCAGGAGAACCACGGCAATGGCGATTTCCGCTGCGACGAAGGCACCGTGCAAGCGATGGGAGCTTCCGGCGAGGGTCCGGCCGCCGGATCGCAAGGTCTGTTCCAGATGGCGTGCCGGCGCGCGCAGGGCGGGTGCGAGGCCGAAGAGCAGACCGCTCACCATGGAGACGGTGAGCGCAAATAGCAACACGCGCCAGTTCAGTTGCACTTCCTGGACGCGCGGCAATCCGCCGGGCCAGTAGAGGGTGAAGGGCCGGATGCCGACGGCCGCCAGGACGACGCCAAGCGTGCCTCCTATGACTGCGAGCACACCGCTTTCGGTGAGACATTGGCGCGCCAGCCGTCCGCGGCCGGCGCCGAGAGCGGCACGCATGGCAAGTTCGCGCCCGCGCGAAACGGCGCGCGCCAGCAGCAGACTGGCGATATTGGCGCAGGCAATCAGCAGCACCAGAACCACGGCGGCGAGCAGCAGATAAAGGGTCTGGCTGGTGTCGCCCACGTCCGGTTTCAGGGCCTGCGAGATAAACGTGCGGCCCTTATTGCTATCGGGATATTGTTTGGCAAGCCTTTGCCCCACCAGTGAGAGTTCGGTTTGCACTTGCGCGAGGCTTGCCCCCGGCCGCCGCCGCGCCCATACCCGGAAGGCGTGCGCGGCGCGATTTTGCATTGCCGGTGCAGTATCCTGGCCGACCGGCGTGAACACGTCGTACCGGTCGTCTTCCAATCGGAATGCCGCGGGCAAAACACCGATCACGGTATAAGGATGGCCGTCGAAGATCAGCTTCGCGCCCAAGGCGTCGCGGTTTCCGCCGAAGTGGCCCTGCCAGACCCTGTCGCTGATGAGGGCGACGGGCGCGGCACCGGGCTTGTCTTCTTCGGGAAGGAACACGCGGCCCAATTCGACCTGCACTCCCAACAGCGAAAACAGATCGTGCGAGGCTTCGACGCCATCCAGAAACTCGGCGCCGCCCGGCTCGCTCAAAGTGCCGCGATTCACGCTCCAGGCGGCCATGTCGAGGGAGTGCGCCGACTGCCGGCAATCGAGATAGTTGGGATAGGTGAACGCCCAGAGGTTGCCGAACTGCGTGGTCCAGTCCGTCTGTTCCCACAGGCGGACCAGATGGCTCGGGTCGCGATAGGGGAATGGCTGGAGCATGACGCCGTCGATGAGCGAAAATATCACGGTGGTCGCGCCCGTGCCGAGGGCCAGGCTGAGGAGTGCGACGGCCGCGAACCCGGGACGCTGGCGCAAAGTGCGGAGGGCGTAGCGGACGTCCTGCACGAAATCCTCCACCCAGCGCGTGCCACGGGCGTCGCGGCATTCTTCTTTCACCTGGTCGGGCCCGCCGATTTCGATGCGCGCGAGGCGGCGCGCTTCGGCGGCGCTGTGGCCGCGCGCCATCAGGTCGCGAGTGAGCTGGTCGAGGTGGAAGGAGAGCTCGCGGTCGAGCTGCTCTTCCATTTTGCGGCGATGGGTCAGGCGATGCCACCAGGTCATTCGATGCCCCCTTCAGACAGGGCGAGAATCAGGCTGACCGCCTCGGTGAGCTTCTTCCAGCCGGCGGATTCGGCTTCGAGCTGCGCCTTGCCCTTGCGGGTGAGGCGATAGAACTTGGCGTCGCGCCCGGTCTCGGTCTGTTTCCAATCGGCGGCCAGAAAGCCGCGATTCTCCAGGCGATGGAGGGCCGGATAGAGCGAGCCCTGCGGCGCCTGCACCACGTCGCGCGACACCTGTTGGAGGCGCTGCGCGATGGCGTACCCATGCACCGGGCCGAGCGCGGCGATTTTCAGAATCAGCAGGTCGAGAGTGCCTTGCGGCAGATCGAATTTCGGGGGCAACGTGAACACCTCCAGCTTCTACACATACTAGCGCGAGATGTGTAGAAGCGCAAGGTGTGCGGTGGAGGGGCGGCCCGGCCGGGTCCGGGATGTGGCCGCCGCGCAGCGGCATCGCGAGGAGAAACTTAATGGGTTGAGTGTGGCAGGAAGTCACACGACGATGACTACCTTGCCGAAGTTTTCACGGGCGGCGAGGCGCTGGTGCCCCTTGCCTGCCTGGGCGAAGGGAACCTCTAGGTCGACGATGGGCTGGAACACTCCCTGTTCGACCAGGTTCAGTATCTCGACGAAATATCCACCCAACAGGTCGACCTCTCCCCACAGCCTTCCCATGTTGATGCCGAGGACGCCGCGGTTTTGGTTCATCAAAGGGACCGGCAAGAATATGGGCATGGCGATCAGAGTCCGGACGGCGGCGAATAGATTCCGGCCAAGACCGGTACTCATCGAACTGGCGCCGAACACCATTAATTTTCCAGTGGGCGCGAGCGAGCGAAAGCTCTTTTTGAACGATTTCCCACCCACCGGGTCGAGCACGATGTCGACGCCCTTCCCGTTGGTGAAGCGCAGCGTTTCGGCTTCGACATCCTGGAGGCGAGAGTCAATGGTATGGTCAATCCCCATCGCTTTCAGGCGCGCGTGCTTGGCGGGCGACGCGGTGCCTAGCACCTCGGCGCCCAGATGTCTGCAGATTTGTAGAGCGGCGGTGCCGACGCCGCCGGCCGCGCCGTGGATGAGGACGCGCTGCCCTTTGCGCAGGTTGCCTAAGTTGACCAGCATGTGCCACGCGGTGAGCCAGACTACCGGGACGGCGGCGGCCTGTGCGAAGCCGATGTTCTCAGGCATGCGAGCGGTGGCGGCGGAGAGGGCGCAGACGGTGTCGGCATATCCCTTGAATCTGGTCAGCGCGACCACCTTCTGGCCGATCCGGCCCGCATCGACGCCTGGCCCGACCCGATCGACGATGCCGGCGACTTCATACCCGGGAACGAAGGGAAGTTTGGGCGCGTCGGGATAGAGGCCAATGCGCGCCATGGTGTCGGCGAAGTTGATTCCGGCGGCGCGGACGCGGATGCGGAGCTCACCGGGCCCCGGAGTAGGGTCTGGCGCTTCGCGCACTTCGAGGACTTCGGGGCCGCCGACGCGGGTGATCCAGATCTGTCGCATTCGGTTGTCCAAATTATAAGCTGCTCCCGCGGAAAGGGCGGAAATGGCGCATTGTGGGGTGAGCGGCGAGCATGCCATCGGGCGTGAGAAAAAACAGCCCTGAGACGACGCCTGGTTCATGATAATGTGTAGCATCGTCCTTTCGGACGCGTAGCGTTTGGGGATTACATGCTAAAAGAGATGCAAACGGGAGACGAACTGTCTCCACAGGCGGGGCAGTTCGCCTTTTCGAATGGGCCGGAGCCGCACCGCGACCGGACCAAAGAACTCCTCCGGAGCCATCCGGAAATCCGCCAGTATATCGGCAAGAATCCGTACACTTTCGCCATCATTCTGGCTTGCCTGTCGCTTCAGGTAGGCGGGGGGTACGCGCTGCGGAACTCGCCCTGGTGGATGATTCTGCTGGTGGCGTATTTTTTTGGCGCCTATGTGAGCCATGCGCTCTGGGCACTGATTCACGAATGCTCGCACAATCTGGTGTTCCGCAAGACTTACTGGAATACGCTTGCGGGAATCGCCGCGAATCTACCGCATCTTGTCCCGAGCGCGGTGTCATTTCAACGCTATCATTTGAAGCACCATGCGTATCAGGGCGTCTACGCTCTGGACGCCGATTTGCCGAGCTATTGGGAGGCGCGCATGGTGGGCAATTCTGCCCCTGCAAAGGCGCTCTGGCTACTGCTATTCCCGGTGTTTCAGCTCGCCCGGACTCCGCGCGTGCCGATTCCGATGTTCGATTTCTGGGTGGTGCTCAATGTGATGGTGCAGATCGCATTCGACGTTGCCCTTTACTGGTATCTCGGACCGCGAGCCGTGCTGTATTTTCTGGCATCGTTTTTCTTTTCAGTGGGGCTGCATCCGCTGGGCGCGCGCTGGATTCAGGAACACTATACAGTGGCCGCGCCCCAGGAAACTTATAGTTACTATGGACCGTTGAATGCGACGGCCTGCAACGTGGGTTACCACAACGAGCACCACGATTTTCCGTCGATCCCCTGGAACCTGCTGCCGAGAGTGCGGGAGACCGCACCGGAAGCTTACGATTCCCTGGTCTACCATACATCCTGGACTAAACTGCTTCTCCGCTTCATCTTCGATTCGCGGCTGAGTCTGTATTCGCGCCAGGTGCGGGGAGATCGAAGCGGAGTACAGCGCGCATCGTAACTTCCGCGTCCGGGCCGAGCTGTATTAATCTTCACGAAGCGCCACGACGGGATCGACCCAGGCGGCGCGACGGGCTGGAATGCAACAAGCCAGAAGAGCCGACGCTGCCAGAATGGCGGCAACCGCACTGAGTGTGGAAAGATCGATCGACTGTGCGCCAAACAGCAGGCTCTGCATGCTACGTTCCACCACCCAGGCGCCTAGAGCTCCCACAGCCAGGCCAATCGCCGCGAGCCTCAGTCCTTCGCCCAGCACCATCTGAAGCACGTGCCTGCGTCCCGCCCCCAAAGCGATCCGCAGACCGATCTCGTGCGTGCGCTGCGTCACCAGGAACGCCATTACGCCGTAAATTCCCAGGATCGCCAGCAGAAGCGCCGCACCGGCAAAGCCCGCGAACAGCACTGTGCGGAAGCGGTCTCCGGCGTGCGAATCGGCCACCACCTGCTCCATGGTTTCCGCGCCGGCGAGCGGCAGATCGGGATCGATGGACCGTATGGCAGCGGCCACGCTATTGGTGATGGCCGCGGGATCGCCCGCCGTGCGCACCGCCATTCGCGCGGTGGGCCAGGGACTCTGCCAGAAGGGAACGTAGATTACCGGCCAGTCGTTGGGCCGGCCGCCGTACATCACGGTATGGAACACACCGACAATCTGCCATTCGAGCGGCGGTCCCGGCATCTTCCCGCCCGGCACGAGTTCCTGGACCACCACGCGCTGCCGCAGCGGATCGAGCCCTTTCAAGAAGCGGCGGACGAAAGTCTCGTCCACCATCGCCACGCGCTGCGATCCGTCCACATCACGCTCATCGATATGTCGGCCCATGACGGTGCGGATTCCGAACGTGTCGAAGTAATCCGGCGTCACCATCTGAAAACCGGCAGCCGTACGGGCCGAGGGGTCGCTCACGGGCTCTCCTGCGATGGTGAACGGCATGCCGAAACCGACGCCCTCCACCGGTATCCCGGTAGTGGCGGCCACCTTGCGCACTCCCGGCACGGCGCCGACGTGTGAGAGGACGTCGCGATAGAAACTCCGGATGGTGACGGCGTCGTTGAGGCGGCCCTGCAGTACCGGCAAATAGAACGTCAAGATGTGATCGGTCCGCGCGCCGAGATCGAGATCGGTCAGCCGCAGTAAGCTGTGGACGGCAAGCCCGGCGCCGGCGAGCAGGGTGAAGGCGAGCGCAAATTCCACTACTACCAGGGTGCGCCGCACGAAGTGTTTCCCAAAGCCGATGGCACGCCCAGACTGTTTGAGCACGGCATTGAGATTCAAGCGAGTTACCTGAAACGCCGGTGCGCAGCCCGCTAACAGTCCCGCCAGAACAGTGGCCGCGAGCGTAAACAGGAGCACGGGGATGTTCAGGGTGACATTCGCCTCAGAGGGCAGAGTTTGATCCGGCATGTATGCCATCATCAACTTGAGGACGCCCCAGCCAAGTGCCACGCCGGCGGCGCCGCCGATGAGCGCGAGCACCAACGCTTCGCTCAGCATTTGACGGAACAGGCGGCCGCGGCTGGCGCCGAGCGACGCGCGGACGGCAAGCTCCCGCTCGCGCGCGGTGGCCTTCGCAAGTAACATATTCGTCAGGTTGGCGCAGGCGATCAGCAGCACGAATCCCACGCCACCCATCAGCAGATACATGGTGGTGAATGTTTCCTTCGGGAGGAAATCGTTGCGCAATGGCTCGACGCTGGCGCTCCAGTCTTTGTCTTGCGGATAGACTTCGGCCATGTGGGTGGTGACGGCATCCATGTCGGCTTGCGCCTGCTTGATCGAGACGCCATCCTTCAGCTTTCCGATGACCATGAGCCAGTGAAAATCGTGGTTCAGTTGTTCGGGTTTGAACGCCAGCGGAACGCCGAGTTGAGTGGGCATCCGGTCCTGTTGTCCGGGCGCCAAGACACCGACGACCGTGTAAGGCTCGGCATTCATGCGAATGGTCCGGCCGACAATCTTAGGGTCGGCGCCGAAGCGGCGCTTCCACAAGCGATTGGCGATGATCACCACGTGATCTTTTCCCGGCTGGTCTTCGTCCGGCAGGAAATCGCGGCCCAACATGACCTTGACGCCGGTGGCCCTCCACGCGCCAGGGGTGCCCTGGCCGGCGGGAATTCGTTCGGGACCTTGCGCACCGCCCAGGTTGGCATCGAATCCGGTCGACGCCCAAAGGCCCTCAAAGGAATGGCTCTCACGCCGCCAATCCAGAAAATCGGCAGCCGCGACGTTGACCCGATTCCCCCGGATCTTCGACCAGACGATCACCAATCTGTCGCCGTGCGGGTAGGGCAGGGGCGCCAGCAAGGTGGCGTAGATGACGCTGAAGATCGCGGTGTTCGGCCCCACTCCGAGGGCGAGCGCCAGGACGGCAATCGCGGTGAAGGTTTTGTTTTGACGAATGGTGCGCCAGGCGAATCGAAAATCACGCATCAGATCGAACATTCTGCACGCTCCTGCGAGCCACTGAAATCGCGGAAGAGGCGGTCGGCGAAGCGCCGCGATCGTTTGTCCGTTGCGCCTCGATCCTGCACGCCAACCAAGGCAGGCCTTATTTTGTCATAGAATCAAGGGCTCTGAAGAGCATTCCGGTTCGCTCAGAATCCCGCAATCGGAAAGGCCAGGGGCGAACAGCGCGGCCGGTTCGCCGCGCCGGGATCGTCGATGCAGGTATGACCGTGGATTGTCACGAATGTTTGACACTCAGTTCGTACACTAAAATCTCTACTATGCGGTGTTTGATTTTGATTCTTGTGGCGGCGGCACTGGCGCCGGCACAGCCACGGCCGGACCCCCTCGATTTCCTGAACCATCATCGGCCGGTCCCGGATTCGCACAATTGCTATCCCTACGACGGCAAGTGGACCGACCGCATCGACCGGGCGCTCCGCAGCGGATACCCGGTCGCGATCGAGCAGGACATCGCCTGGTACGTCGATCCGGCCACCGGGAAAGGACGCCCGGTGGTGACGCACTCCGCCAAGACTACCGGCGCCGAACCATCGCTGCGGGACTATTTTTTCGAGCGCGTCCGCCCCATTGTGGAGCATGCGCTCGCCGAAAATGACCGCGCGCATTGGCCGCTCATCATCCTGCATTTCGATTTCAAATCCCTGGATCCGGTGCTGTTGCGCAGTGTCTGGAATCTTCTCGGCGAGTATCAAAGCTGGATCACCACGGCCGCCCAGACCGACGACCCGCATGAGCTGGCGCCCTTCGATCCCAAGCCGCTTCTGGTCCTCACCGAGGATGCCGACATCCAGGAGCAGGTGTTCTTCCGTGAGATTCCCAAGGATGCCCGCCTGCGCCTCTTCGGTTCCGCCAAGACTGCGGAGATTCACGCCAAGACGAAATTGGAGAAGCAGCATCTGGCCGCTACTCTGCCGCCCGAGCAACTCCTGATCGATCGGCCCACCAACTTCCGCCGCTGGTGGAACAATCCCTGGGGCGAGGTGGAAGAGGGTGGACAAACCAAAGCGGGGGATTGGACTCCCACGGCCCGCGCGCGATTGGACGCGCTGGTGAACTATGCGCACCACTTGGGGTATTGGATCCGGTTCTATACGCTGGATGGCTTTGCGCCCGAGGACGACCGCGGTTGGGGCGCGGACTACAACTTCGGTTCCCTCCCACGCGTGGAAGCGCGGTGGCTAGCTGCGCTGGAGGCGGGCGTCGACCTGATCGCCAGCGATCAGTACGAGGACCTGAATGCGTTTATGAAGGCGCATCATTACCGGTAAGTGCAAGACTGGGGCAGCTAAGGATCGCGTATCCTACTGGAATCGTAAGAAGGAGATGCCGTCTGACCGGGAATCAGATAGAACGGTCCGCCGTCGAGGAGCTTCTGCGATGAAGCTTCTTCTTTACCTGGCATTACCCCTTCTGGTGCTCGCCCAGCCCCGTCCGAAGTTCGATGTGGCTTCCATCAAGCTCGACAGCGGCGTACTGGGGCGGCCTCTTTTCGAACCCACCAGCCTGTCTCTTCGGCACACCACTTTGCCGGACCTGCTACAAGAGGCGTACGCATCCAGATGTGGCAGTTAGATTGGCGCGCATCGATCCCGGAACCTTTCTGGTATGACGTCGACGCCAAGTGGAGCGATCCTGCGTTACGGAACAAATGGCCGGAGATGCTTCAGTCTCTCCTGGCCGGGCGTTTCTCGCTCGTCATGCGTACGGAGGGTCGGGCAACGACGCTGTATAGCTTGTCTGTGAAGAGACAAGACTTACTTGCGAAGTGTCAGGTTGTCCCGGCGGACATCAACAAGCATAGGATCCAGCGTAGCGAAGATACCACATCCTATGTGGAGGCGCCCATGAACATTATCTGGCAGTCGGCGATGGGAGCGATTAGTGGGGCTCGCACTCAAATGATTAATGAGATGGGGATTGACGGCAGATATTCGATCTCGATTGAGGCCTCAGGAGGCAACGCCGATGGAACGCTTGCGGCGGGCGTGCCTCGCTTGCCAGGTGCGGATTAGAGGTCGGCCAGGTTGAGAAGCCGATGCCTTTCGTTGTGGTCACCTCTGCCGGGAAGCTGATTCCAAACTAGGTTTTACGGCGCGCCGGGCCGCGGATCGGTATCCTAATGGAGTCGTAGGAGGAGATGCCGATGGCTTTCGATGGTTTCACGCGGCGGGCCTGGATGGGCGCGGTGGCGGCAATGGGGGCGGCGAGCGCGAACGAGGCGGCGCCCGATCCACTTTCGTGGACGCTGCACGAGGCCTCCACGGCGCTTGCCAAGCGGACCATCTCCTCGGAGGAACTGACCAAGCTATGCCTGGCGCGCATCGACAAGCTCGATCGCCAGCTCAATGCGTTCATCACGCTCGATGCCGAAGGCGCGCTGCGGCAGGCGCGGGAGTGCGATCGGCGGCGGCCGGCGAGTTTCGGTGCGGGGCTGCTCTACGGCATCCCCATCGCTCTCAAAGACAATATCGACACGGCGGGAATGCGGACCACTGCGGCCGCGCAGGTGTTCAAAGATCGCGTGCCGGCGGAAGATGCGGAGGTGGCGCGGCGGTTGAAGCGCGCCGGGGTGGTGATGCTCGGCAAGCTCAATCTCGACGAGATGGCGTTCGCGGGCACCGGGACCACGGGCTGTTTCGGGCCGGTACACAATCCGTGGAATCTCGACCGGATCACCGGCGGTTCGTCGGCAGGTTCGGCGGCGGCGGTATCGGCGGGGCTTTGTTTCGGATCGGTGGGCAGCGACGATGGCGGCTCGGTCCGCATACCGGGCGCGCATTGCGCGGTGGTGGGATTCAAAACGTCGTACGGGCGCGTCAGCACGCGCGGGGTGGTGCCTTCGGCCTATTCGATGGACACCGTGGGGCCGATCGCGCGCAGCGTGGAAGATGCGGCGGCGCTGCTGCACGTGCTGGCCGGCAGCGATCCGCTGGACGCCATCACGGTGAGCGCGCCGGTACCGAATTACGTGATGTTCCTGGGGCCGGGGATCGCAGGCCTGCGGGTGGGCGTGCCGCGCCCGTATTTCTTCGAACAGCTTCATCCCGATGTGGCGGACGCGGTGGAAGAGGCGATCCGGGTGCTCAAAGGGAAGGTGAAAGAGGTTCGCGACGTGACTCTGCCGCGCATGCACAGCGCGGATAACGGCGATTACGATGTGGAGCTTTACCATTACCAGAAACCCTACTTCGACCAGTCGCCGGAGCTGTACCATCCCTGGTCGCAGCGCCATTTGAATCAGATGAAAAAAGTGGAGACGGTGCCGTATATCGAGACGCTGAAGCGCGTTCGCGAGTGCCGGCGCGATATCCGCAAGGTATTCGGGGAGGTGGACGTGCTGGTGCTGCCCACTATGCGGGAGCCGCCAGGGCTCATATCGGAAACGGTCAACGAGACCCACCGCAGGCCGCCTTCGAACACGTCGTCATTCAATCATTTCGGGACGCCCGCGATCACGGTACCGTGCGGGTTTTCGAAAGAGGGCCTGCCGATCGGGCTGGAGATCGTGGGCCCGTACTTGGGAGAGCCGGCGGTGTTGCAGGTGGCGTTTGCCTTCCAACAGGCCACCGAATGGCATCGCAAAACGCCGCCGATCCTGCGGGGATGAGTTCGCGCGCTGTGGGCCGCCGCCGATTCGATTAGAATGATGCGATGAACCGTGCGATCCCTCTCTCCGCGCTCGTGCTGACCGTGCTGGGCGCCGCTCTGGCGCAGACACCCGCAGAGCTGATGAACGACCCGGCGGTGCGCGCCGCCTTCGACGCGATCAAACGCAACGAACCTGCTTCGATCGAGCAGCAGATCAAGATTTGCGAAATTCCCGCGCCGCCATTCCATGAAGACGTGCGCGGCCAGGAATTGAAGCGGCTGTTCGAAGGCCTCGGCCTGCACGACGTGCGCGTGGACCGGGTGGGCAATGTGATCGGCGTGCGGCCGGGGAAGGCGGCGCATCCCAACCTGGTGTTCGCGGCGCATCTGGACACGGTATTTCCGGAAGGCACGGACGTGAAGGTGAAAGTGGAGGGGGACATTCTGAAAGCGCCGGGCATTGGCGACGATTGCCGCGGGCTGGCGCTGATGCTGGGAGTGATTCGGGCGCTCAACCAGGCGCACGTGGAGACGCCCGGCACCATTACGTTCGTGGCCGACGTGGGTGAGGAAGGGCTGGGCGACCTGCGGGGCATGAAGGAACTGTTCGGCGCCACGCTGAAGGGTCAGATCGACAAGTTCTTCTCGGTGGACGGGCTCGGGCTCTCGATCGATAACGTGGGGGTGGGCAGCAACCGGTATCGCGTGACGTTCAAGGGTCCGGGCGGGCACAGTTACGGCGCGTTCGGGATGGCGAACCCGATTCAGGCGATGGGCCGGGCGATTGCGAAGATCGACGAGATCCAGGTGCCGGCCAAGCCCAAGACGACGTTCAATGTGGGGCGCGTGGGCGGGGGAACGTCGGTGAACGCGATCCCGTTCGAGTGCTGGATGGAAGTAGATATGCGGTCGGCCGACGCGGCGTCATTGAAGGCGGTGGACGAGCAGTTCAAGAAGGCGCTGCAGGAGGCGGTGGAAGAGGAGAACAAGCGCTGGAATAATCGCGGGCCGGTGTCGGTGTCGGCGGAGTTGGTAGGACTGCGTCCCGGCGGGCAGACGGACGAGAGCAATCCGATTGTGCAGACGGCGATGGCGGTGAATCGCGCGATGGGGTTCACGGCGACGTTGCATGAGGGGTCGACGGACGCGAATGTGGCGATGAATCTGGGGATTCCGGCGATTACGATCGGCGGCGGGGGATCGGGGTCGGGCGCGCACTCGCTGGGGGAGACGTTCAATACGAAGAATTCGTGGGAGGGGACGGAGCGGGCTCTGCTGTTGGCGGTGTCGCTGGCGCGGTAGGGCGCAGAGGGGTGAAATGCTCCGGATTTCCGCGAGGTGAAGAGAGGCTATCTCCAGGGGTTCCCTTGGGTTCCGGAGTTACTCGAGGTGGGTTACCTGGTCGATGGCGGCTTGCAGGTAGCGGCGGAGGAACGGGCGATTGAGGTCGTCCTGGCCGCGCATTTGGATGTGGCGGATCAGCTTGCCGGAACCGGCGAGGACGCGGTTGGGGTCGGGGAGGAGGGCGCCGCGATTGAAGCCTAAATTGACGTGGGCTGCATAGGTGACGATGTGGCAAAAGCCGTCCTTGAGGGGCTTGCCGGTGAAAGAGAAGCCGATGGCGACCGCATATCCTTTGGCAAGGGATTCGATGGCGGCGGGGGCTTCAGCGAGGACGATTTCGCGGAGGGCCAGCGTCAGGGCGGAGATAGGGGGGGCGTAGGAGGCCAGGTAGGTCAACAGGTCGCGGCTGGGCGGTCGGGGCATGGTTATCTTCCGGTCGCGGCCCGATAGAGGCGGCGGGGCCAGTCCTTTCTCATACAGGGGCGCTCAATCAGCAGGAAGTAAGCGCTACTGGCCAGCGCCAGGACTACTAAGTACACCGCTATCTTTACCGGGATGGAAGTAAAGCGCTTGGTTACCACCGGAATGAGGCGGTAGTGCAGCAGGTAAATGGTGTAACACATCCCTCCGATGGTACTGATCAACGAGTTGCGGAAGATGGCGCTGAAGATAACTCCACGCAATGCGCCCATATAGAGCAGCAGAATCAGGAAGGGAAAGCAAGGCCAACTCTCCCGCGCGGGTAACAGGAAGGCTACTGGCCAGCCGACGAAGGAAATCAGGTCCCAGCGCCAGTCCGCGGCCGGACGCTGCTTCCAGTCGACGACATAGATATCGGCGAGAAGGAGTCCGGTGAGGAAGAACTGAATGGCGAACAGAATCGACACCCTGAGGCGCGGCGGAGCGTCCAAGAATACAAACTGGGTGAGGGCGGCGACAAGGATGACGGATAGCAGGGCTGCGCGGCGTGTGGTGCGGGCGGGGATCGCGAAAAAGAGCGCAAACAGCGGCATCAGGCAATAGAATTGCACTTCCACTTCGAGGGTCCACGCCACCGGATTGATGATGCTGTGCGCGCCGTATATCAGATTATGGAGATATAAGATACTGGCGCCCAGGTGCGGAAGGATGGTCCGGGCACTGATTCGGTATCCCACGAATAGAATGGCGGAACAGAGCAGCAGATCGATAATATAGGGCGGCTCCAGGCGGGTGAGGCGGCGAATGTAGTAAGCCTTCAGACTAACTGGCGGCGCGCCGGCCAGATAGTGGAGCGCGAATGGAAGCGCGAGGACGAATCCGCTGATGGCATAGAACAGACCCACACCGCGGTATCCGTGGAGGAACACGGTGTGCAGCGGCAAGTGGGAACCGCCTTCGGGCAGGGCGCTATACAGGTGGTAGAAGACCACCGATGCGATGGCGACGAAGCGCAGGCCATCGATTTCCGGTACGAACCGGCCCGACGTCGTGATGCGTCGAAAAAGGAGCAAAGGCTAGTCTACGACAATCGGCAGTTGCCGGGAGTTATGCCGCGACGGTTAACCAACTCCTGCTTGTTCGGGCGGGTGCGGCGCCTGGAGAATCGAGTGGGCGCACCGAATCGCCGGACGCCGGGGAGCGAAGATGGAATACCGCAGATTTCCGATGTCCTGTGAATGCGGCGGGGAGCCGAAACAGATTCTGGCGGTCGGGTTCTCGGCCGACCGGGAGATGGTGGTGCACTGGCGGTGTCCCAAGTGCCATCGGCGCGTGTGTACGGTGCGGCCGCTGGCGGAATGCTGGAACGATTGCTTTGGGGCGCCTGAGGCGCCTGAGGCGCCTGCCGGTCCGCCGCAGGAGACGCCCGACGATCTCCGGTTTCTCCACAGTATCGGCGTGAAATTCGCGGAGTGAGGCTCCCACCCAAACAGGTAGGCCGGTAGCTTTCATACCGCAGAATCGGTTAGACTTGCGGGAGCTATTGGACGCGTTTTGGGACGAACTCATGCGGGTGATTTGCAGCGATCTCAGGGTAGTTTTTCGGTCCGCCGATGGCGACAGGCGGGTTCTGGATGGCGTTGACTTTGCCACCGAACACGGTGAGTTTGTATCGATTGCCGGGGTGAGCGGGTGCGGCAAGACCACCCTACTGCGGGCGTTGGCGGGCCTGATCCTGCCGGCAAGCGGCGCCCTGGAACTCGAATCGCATTCCGCCGACGATAACTCCGACCGGCTTCTGGTGTTCCAGGAAAGCAGCATGTTTCCGTGGATGCGCGTGCTGGAGAACGCTGCGTTCGGGCTGGCCATGCGGGGCGTCCCGCGCGAGGAACGCGAGGCGAAGGCGATCCGGCTTCTCGACCAGTTCGGGCTGCACGGACGGGAGCGGTCGTGGCCTTCGGAGTTGTCGGCCGGCATGCGACAGAGGGTGGCGCTGATTCGCGCGTTCTTGTGCAAGCCGGCGCTGCTGCTGATGGATGAGCCGTTCGCTTCGCTGGACGCGCAGACGCGGCTGGAACTGCAACAGGTGCTGCTCGAAATGTGGCAGCCTACTCACATGTCGGTGATCTTCGTGACGCACGACGTGGACGAAGCGATTCTGTTGAGCAATCGGGTGATGGTGATGGCGCCGGCGGGCGGCCGGATCCACCTGGAGCTGAATGTCCCGCTCAGCCAGCCGCGGGACGCGAGCGACCTGACCAGTCCGGAATTCGTGGCCATCAAGCGGGCCGTGCTGCAGCGTCTGACCCCCATGCGGGAACGGGCCATGCATGCTTAAAGAGGCCTCGTATTATGCCCGCATGACGCGCGGGCTGGTGGATGTCCTGAAGCCCCGGCGTGCGCAAGATCCGAAGGGCAAGCTGCGGCGGCAATTCGAACGGCGCGAAGAGGATTTCGTCCAACAGGTGCGCGACCTGGTGTTCGCCATGCCGGAGCATCCCTACCGCAAGATGTTCGCGCTGGCGGGCTGCGAGTTCGGCGATTTCGAGGATTCCATCCGGCGCCTGGGGCTGGAGAAGACGCTGCGGCAATTGAAGGATGCGGGCGTATATCTGGCGCACGACGAACTGAAGGGGAAGCGCCCGATGGTGCGCGGCGGGAAAGAAATCCCAGGCAATGCCGATAGCTTTTTAAAGCCCGGCCAAGGCGGGTATTGGACCTCGCAATCGGGCGGCAGCCGCAGTAGCGGCACGGCCACGCCGCACGGAGTTGCGTATCGAGCCCACCGCAATTGCTACGTGGATGTGTGGGCGGAGGAATTCGGACTGGGTGGCTGCGGTTGCGTGATGCTCTTACCCATCCTGCCGGCCTCCTACGCCTTTGCCTGCGCGCGCTCCGCACAACTGGCCGGCGCGCCGGTGAGTCACTGGTTCGCGGTGGGCGGCGGGCTGCGCGATGCCGGCCCGTACCGCTGGGTAACGCGGGCGCTGGTGACGGAGGCCAAGCTGCTGGGCTGTGCGATTCCATGGCCGGCGCTGCTGCCGGCGAACGACTTCATGCCGGTGGTGCGGTGCCTGGAGAAGGCGGTGTCGAAGGGCCGGAAGACGCTGGTGTGGAGCGTGGTGAGCCCGGCGGTGCGGGTAGCGGCGGCCGCCCTCGAACACGGCATCTCGCTGCACGGCGTTCAGTTTCTGGTGGGCGGAGAGGCGTTGACAGCAGCCCGGCGGGAGGTGATCGAGCAGAGCGGCGCGGAGGTGTGCTCCACCTATTACGCCAGTGAACTCGGCACCATCGGCTACGGATGCCGCCGGATGAAGAGCAACTGCGTGCATCTTTTCGAAGACAATGTGACGGCCATCGCGGTGGAACGGCCGGCGCCGCTTACCGATGTGCTGGTGCAGTCGCTGCACTTTACGACGTTGCTGCCCTACAATCCGCGGCTGCTCATCAATGTGGAAATGGACGACCACGGAATATTGGGGACGGCAAGTTGCGATTGCTCGTTCACGCAGGTGGGTTACAGCCGGCAGATCGACGACATCTGGAGTTTCAGCAAGCTGACGGGATACGGCGCCACGCTGGTGGGCAGCGACATTTTGCGGCTGCTGGAGCGCGCGCTGCCGCGGCAGTTCGGCGGCTCGCCGGCCGATTACCAACTGGTGGAAACGGAACGCGAAGGCATCGGGAAGTTGATCCTGCGGGTGAGTCCGCGGACGGGCGCGCGCGATACCGCTGCGGTGCGGGAATTCTTTTTGAAGGAAGTGCGGGGGCTGTTCGGAGGGTCGCTCACGGTGCGCGATTGGAAGCATGCGGAGGCATTCACGGTGACGCTGGAAGAGCCGGTGGCGACCAAAGCCGGCAAAGTGCTGGCGCTGCATTTGCTGGGCACGGGCACGCGGTCCAAGGCGGGGTCGGCAAGGGCATGAAGACGGATCGCCGCGGTTTTCTATTGGCGGTGGCTGCTGCTGCCGGGTGCCGGAGTGGCCGCCGAGGGCCGGCCCGCAAGCTCACCGTAGGGTTGGGTTCGTATCACACCATGAGCCCGTTTTACCTGGCGTACGAACGGGGCTATTTCCATGATGCGGGGCTGGATATCCAGACCCACGTGGCGCGCAATACCAGCGAAGCAATGCCGCTGCTGGCGCAGGGTGCGCTGGATGTAGGGTTATTCAGCCTTTCGTCGGGGCTGTGCAATCTGGTAGCGAAGGGAGCGCCCATCCGGATTGCGGCGGCGCGGGATTGCGTTGCCGAGTGTGTGGATGTGGCGGTGTTGTACGAACGCAAGGCTTCGTTCCCGCACGGCGACGATGCAGGCGCCGCCTGGGAAGGGAAGCGTGTCGCCCTGCCGCAGAGAGGCGCGGTCTCCGATTATTGGTTCGACGTGCTTCGCGAACGGCTGAAGCTGCCGCCGCGGGCGGTACACAAAATGTACATGGACCGGGCTGCCGGGCTGGCCGCGCTGCTCTCCGGCGGCGTGGACGCCATGCTCAACGGGTTTGCCTTTCCCATCGACCTGGGAGCGCGGAGCGGCGAGTTTCTGCGCAACGACACGGTGGGGCACACGATGCAGGGCTCGCAATTCTCGTACATTATGTTTTCCCGGAAACTGATCGAAGACGACCCGGAGTTGGGCGCCGATTTCCTACGCGCTTTCTTCCGCGGGACACGCGAGTATGTGGCGGGCGCCACGCCGGCGTTTCTGCGGAACTGGGCGAGCGAGAACGGGATGGATCCGGAGGCGGTGGCGCATGTCTGCCGCAACACAGTGGTGCCGGGGGGTACCGTCGACGTCGCGGATCTTCAGAAGTTCCTCGACTGGCTGGCCGATTCGCACTATATCCAGCCGATGCGAGCGGAGGCACTGGCCGATTCGCGGTGGCTGGAGCGGGTCCGGCGGAAAAACTCGTGAGGCGCCGGCTGCTGCAATGGATTGTGCCGGCGGTGGCTTTGACGCTTTGGCAAGTTATCTCGTCTACGGGACTGGCGAACCCGCTGTTCTTTCCGCCCCCCACGCAAATCGCGGCGGCGGCGTGGCGGCTGGCGGTGGCCGGAATTCTGGAGAGAAACCTGGCGGCCACTGTGGCGCGAAGCCTGGCGGCATTTCTGCTGGGCGGCACGCTGGGGGTGGCGTTCGGACTGTTGCTGAGCTTATCGAGCGACTTGCGCGATGCGTTCAAGCCGCTGCTGGCGGCCGGCATGGCGACTCCCAAAATCACGCTGCTGCCGCTATTTATGCTGATGCTGGGGCTGGGCGAATCGGCGCGCCTGATGCCGGCGGCGGCCACCTGCTTCGTGGTGTGCGCAGTGCACGCCCTGGATGCGGCAGCCAGTGTGGACCGGCGGTACCTGGACCTGGCGGGCAATTACGGGGCGGGGAAGTGGCAACAGGTGCGGCATGTATTTCTGCCGGCGAGCCTGCCGCGGCTGTTCACCGGCCTGCGGGTGGCATTGGCGACAAGCTTGGTAATCACGGTGTCGGCGGAAATGTTGAGCGCCGAGTCGGGCATTGGGGGAATGATCTGGATGGGGTGGCAAACGCTCTCGGTGGACACGCTGCTGGTGGGAGTGCTGGCGGCTGCGCTGTTGGGCTTGTGTCTTCAGTTCGTGCTGGAGAAACTGGAACGGGCGCTGATTCCGTGGAGCAAGATCGGGGTGGCGGCTGCACTGTTGCTGGGGCTGCTGGTGCTTCCGGTGGGCTTACGGGCGCAGACCACGGGAATGCTTGAGGGGACGGTAGTGGATGCGGCGGGAAGCGTGGCGCCCGACACGCAACTGAATCTGCGAGAGATGGCCACCGGAATGGGAAGAAGCGCGACGGCCGACCACGAGGGGCACTTCACGTTTTCCGGCATGGCGCCGGGCGAGTACCAACTGGAAGCATCGCGCGCAGGCTTCTCGACGAACGTGCAGCGCGGCATTCTGTTGACGGCGGGAAACACGTCGCATGCGATCGTGAGGCTGCAGGTGGGCGATTCGCACGATACCGTGGCGGTGAGCGCGGACGCGGCATTGGTGTCGACCTCGCCGGCCGATTGGGGCGGAACGATTCTCGATCGGAAGCTGGAAAAATTGCCTCTCAACGGCCGCGACATGTTCGACCTGGCGGCGCAGCAGCCTGGGGCGTTCATCACCACGCAATCCTATCCCGACCTGACAGAGGGTTCGGGACTCCATCTTTCGGTGAACAGTTTGCGGCCCAGCCAGAATGGTTACCGGGTGGATGGAATCTATGTGGACGACGCCACCGGGTCTGCCCCGGCCAGCGCGGGCGGCAAATTCCTGGGAGTGGAAGGCATGCAGGAATTGCGCTTGATCACCAGTCCGTTCAGCGCGGAGTATGGACGCGCCGCCAGTTCGATTCTGACGGCGGTGTCGAAATCGGGGTCGAACCAATGGCACGGGTCGGCCTACGAATACTTGCGCAATAGCGCCCTGGATGCGCGTAATTTCTTCGACCCGCAGACCCAGCCGATCCCGCCGTTCCGGCGCAATCAGTTCGGCGGCCTGTTCAGCGGGCCGGTAAAGAAGAACCGGCTGTTCTTTTTGTTGAACTACGAAGCCATCCGCGAATTCGCGGCGCAGACTACCGTCTCCACCACTTTGTCCGATGCCGGCCGGCAAGGGATTCTGGGAAGCCAGCAGGTGACCGTGGCGAGCGCGGTAAAGCCCTTCCTGGCCGAGTTTCCGGAAGCCAATGGACAGCAGTTCAACGACGGAACTGCCATTTTTGTGGGCACCAATCGCAGCCCCACGAGCGAGAATTACGCGGCGGGGAAAATGGATGCTGCAATCAGCCAGCGCTGGAAGCTGGCGTCGCGATTCACCTGGGATAACGGGTCGAAAGCAGCACAGGATGCCATGCAGACGGTGGCGCTGAACGACACTTCGCAATACGACTTTGTGCACAATGAGCTGCAGTTTGTGGAATCGCCCTCGGTGGTGCACACGTTTCGCGCCGGCTTCACGCGGATTTTGAATTCCCAGACGGCGGCGCAATTGCCGGGGACTCCCGCCGGCCTGAACTTCGTGCCTGGGCAGACCATGGGCGCGCTACAAGTGACCGGCCTCACGGAAACCGGCGGCGTGAGTTACCTGGGGAGGCCGCGTTTTTACGCCGATAACGATTTTCAATTGGGCCACCAGATGACATACCTGCACGGGCGGCACACGATCATCGCCGGCGGTTCGTTCGATCGCATTCAGACCAATGTGCGCGCCGATCAGCAGGGGCAGGGGCTCTACCGCTTCAATTCGGTGGCGCTGTTTCTGCAAGGCAAGGCCGCCAGCTTCAACTTCATGACTCCGGATTCGGACACGGTGCGCGGCTGGCGCAATATGCTGTTTACGGGATTCGTGCAGGACACCTGGCGCATTTCGACGCGCCTTCAAGCGATGGTGGGAGTGCGGTACGAAGCCATCACCGTACCCACGGAAGTCAACGGCAAGGTCGCCACCATCCCGAATCCCCTGACGGACCGGACGGTGACGGTGGGCGGCCCGCTGTTTCGCAATCCGTCGAAGCTCGATTTCAAGCCGCGCGCCGCGATCGCCTGGGACCTCGACGGCAAAGGGACTACGGTATTGCGGGTGGGCGCGGGGCTGTTCGACGACCTGATTACCAGCCGCGACCTGATCGTCAGCGGGGTGCGCATGCCGCCCTTTTATCTGCGGCCGCTGATTTCGAACCCGGTGTTTCCCAATGCGGTGGCTTCCGTCACCTCCGGTACACAATCGCTGTCGCTGAGTACCCTGACTTATTCGCCGCAGCAGCCCTACGTGGCGCAATACCAGGCGGCGGTGGAACATCAGATCGATGCGCACACGGTGGCCGGCGTTACTTATGCGGGAAGCCGCGGCATCCATCTGATGGGTTACGTGGGCAATGTGGATACGCCAACGCCGTCGTTCACCGCCGCGGGGACGCCGCACTATGTGGCCGGCTCGCCGCTGTTGAATCCGGCGTTTGCCTCCATTGCCCTGCACACCACGCAGTTCGACTCCTATGCGAATTCCCTGCAGGTGCATGTGGAGCGGCGGATGGCTCGGGGGGTGAGTATCGAAGGCAGCTATGCTTTTGCGAAAAGCATCGACGACGATTCGTCGCCCATATTTCAGGATTTCGTGAGCAGCGACCTGGTGCCGGTATTTCACTGGCGCGACAATCGCGGCCGGTCGGATTTTGACGTGCGCCATAATGCCGCCATTAACGGGACCTGGGAACTTCCGGTATCGCACCGCAATGCGGTGGCTCGCTTTGTGACTGCCTGGGAGTTGGACGGGCTGATGCACACGCAGACGGGGTTCGCATTCAATCCGCAAACCGGTTTCGATCAGACAGGCATCGGGCTGTCATCCGGTGGCGGCGGGCAGCGGCCCAACTATATCGCGGCGCCAGGCGCCAAGGCGATTCTGGGGAACGTGAGCCAGTGGTTCAATCCGGCGGCTTTCGGCTTGCCGGCGGCCGGATACTATGGCAATCTGGGGCGGAACTCTTTCACCGGGCCCGGGGCGTTCAGCCTGGATCTGTCGGCGCATAAGACGCTGTGGGCGCGGGAAGGCCAGCGCGTGACGCTGGGGGTGGAAGCGTTTAACGCCACAAATCACGTAAATCTCCAGGTGCCCAGCGGATTGGCGGTGTTCAATTCGTCGGGCGCTCGTTTATCGAGTGCGGGCGCGATCACGGCCACGGCAACTAACTCGCGCCAGATGCAGATGGTATTGCGGATGACTTTTTAGAATGCCTTTTCTGACGGTAATCGTGCCTTTTTTTGGCGATGTGGAGTCCGCCGGAATGTGTCTGGCGAGCATTCGCAAGTCGACCTACGGGGATTACGAACTTTTCCTGGCAGACGACTGTTCCCCGGATGCCGAAGCGATCTCCGCAGTGGCCGAACGGCATGGCGCCGCCATTGTGCGCTTGCAATCGAATTCCGGACCGGCGGCCGCGCGCAACGCCGCCGCGGTGGACGCGCGCGGCGAAATCCTGGTCTTCTTCGACGCCGATGAGACGGTACACCCGGATACGCTGGCACGCATCGCCGCTGCTTTTGAGAGCGACGCTACACTGGACGCGCTCATCGGGTCGTACGATGTGACGCCCGGGGTGCGTGGAACGGTGGCGGTGTTCCGCAATCTGCTGCATGCCTACGTGCATCACCGGTCGGCCGGCATCGTGTCGACATTCTGGGCGGGGTGCGGCGCGGTGCGGCGCGAAAAATTCGTTAAGCTCGGCGGCTTCGATGAAAGTTACCGCAAGGAATCGTGGCCGCGCAGCGGAGCGATCGAGGATGTGCAATTCGGGGTAAGGCTGCATGAGGCGGGCGGCAAATTGGTGCTTGACCCCACCATCCAGGTGAAGCACCACAAAGAGTGGACTGTGTGGTCCATGATTTACGCCGATGTGTTTCTGCGCGCGCGGCCGTGGACGGAATTGATGCTGCGGCACGGCCTGCCGAGCAACTTGAACTTTCGCTGGCAGGATCGCGCCAGCGTGCTGCTCTCGGCAGCGTTGCCTTTGCTGTTGTGGGCGGGCGCGATGCAGCGCGGGGTGTGGTTCCTGCCCTTTGCAGTGGCGGTGCTGGCAATCGGAGTGTTGCAGGCGCCCACGCTCGGATTCCTCGCGCGGCAGCGCAGCGCGTGGTTCGCGGCGGCCTGCCTGCCGCTGTTGATCGTGCACCATCTATCGGCGGCGGCGGGGTTCGGCCTGGGAGTGCTGCGCTGCGAGAAAATGCGCGACCCCTGGTTTCTGCGGGCGGCGATGGTGTTCGCGATTCTGATCTTCGAGGTAATCCAGATCGCCGGAGGCGCCTACTCGGCGGAGTTCGACGGCCAGCAGGACGAATCGGCCCATTTCATGACGGGCCTGATGGTGCGCGATTTTCTGGTGCAACTGCCGCTGGCGCATCCCATCCGGTGGGCGGAGCAGTATTACGTACACTATCCGCGCGTGCGCCTGGGGCACTGGCCGCCGCTGTTTCATGCGATGGAAGCCATCTGGTTTCTGCTGCTGCCGCCATCGCGCTTTTCGGCGATGCTGCTGATGGGGCTGCTGGCGTGGGCGGCGGCGGTTGCATTCTATCGTGTGGCGCGCGGGATGGTGGGGTGGGGCGGCGCGGTGGGGCTGACCTGCCTGCTGATGGCGACGCCGCTGTTCCAGCAATCCACCGCGCTGCTGATGACCGAAATGTTGAGCCTGGTGTGCGGCATCTGTTTCCTCAGCGCGCTGGCGCGCTTGCTGGACGCGGGCGGCCGCGGCCCTGCGATCGCGGTGGCGCTGTGGGCGGTGATGGGGCTGATGGTGAGCGGGATTGCCGCGGCGCTGGTGCCGGCGCCCTTCGTCGCGCTGCTGCTGGCTCGGCGATGGAAGCTGTTACCGCTGCGCTACCTGGCAATTCCCGCGGCGGTAGCGCTGGCGATCGGCACGGTGTGGTTCAGGATGACGATGCCGTCTTTCCACATACTGGCTTTGTGGGCGGGCATCGGGTCCTCGACGCCGTGGATGGTGGGGTTCCTTTGGACACTGGCTGGGCCCGGCATTGCGGTGCTGGCGTTCGGCGGGATCGTGGCGGTGCTGATGAAGGCGGAGCCCGTTCCGGCCGCGGCGGCGGGAACGCTGCTGTCAATTGCGGCGGTGGGGTTCGTGCTGCGCGCCATGCAGGAGCCGCGCCACTGGATACTGATCATCCCGTGCGTGCTGCTGCTCGCGGCGGAGTGTGTGCGCCGCGCCATGCTGGCGCTGCCCGCATGGCGTGTGCCGGTGGCGGCGGCGCTGGCGCTGCTGGCGCTGGCGTTCTTCCCGTGGGAGCGATACACGCAGACGGCATCGGGGTTCACGGCGCTGGCCGACCAGGTGAAACTGCCGGCACGTATGTTCGTTTCGGGCTCGGGGTGGGCGGAAGGGTCGTGGATCGTCATCGAGAGCTTGCGCGAGCAGCGCCCGACGAGTGTGATCGTGCGGTCGACCAAAGAGCTGCGTGGACGCCAGGAGACGCCCGCCGGCGCGCAGTTGCTGTTGGATCGCCTGGGAATCGAGACGGTGATTTTCGATGACCGCCCGAAGCTGCGCCGCTGGTATGAGGGCGACGTGGCGATGCGGAAGTCGGTGACCGGGGACGGCGCGTGGCGCGCATGCGGGCGCTCCGGGGACCTGAGCGCATATTGCCGCGTGCGCCCGGCGGAGGCGCCGCGGGAGCCGGTGACCATCGACCTGCACCGCTACATTGGCCACACCGTTTCGGAGAAGTGACCGATTAGGCGGTGGCATACTGTGGGGAATGGCCGCCGACCGAATCATCCGCCGGGATTTTCTGAATCGCACATTGCTGGGCGCGGGCGCCGCTCTTTTGAAGATGCCGGCGCCGGCGTTTGCCGCCGATACGTTCACCGGATTCGCCGGCGTGGGCGATTACGCGCGCTCGAATGGCGACCCCTGGGCCGCGGTGGAAGTTGGCCACCGCATGCGCGACGGAGATTACAAGGCGCGCATGGCCCACGCCATCGACACCGGTGAGGAGTTCGACCTGATCGTATTGGGCGCCGGTCTCAGCGGCCTGGGTGCGGCGTATTACTACCGGAAGGCCGGCGGATCGCGGCGCTGCCTGATATTGGAAAATCACGCCATGTTCGGCGGGCACTGCAAGCAGAACGAATTCACGGTCAAAGGCAGGCGGCTGCTGGGACCGCAGGCGTCCAACGATTTCGGCGTGCCGCACGAGGGTTCGGGCAGTCAGATGGACGAGCTGTTTAAGGAGCTCCGGATTCCGCGCACGTTCGAATGGGCGGCGCCCGCCGCCGGGCTGGAAGGCATGCGCATTGCGCGCGACAACTATTCCCACATGGATGGCATCGCCGATACGCAGGTGGATGTGGCGTACAATTTCGGCGGCAAATGGGCGCACAATATTTTCGCCAACGCTCTGGAAGGTGCGCCGTTTTCCGACGCCGTGAAGCGCGACCTGGTGAAGTGGCGGACGACTATCGGCGGAACGGAACAGGTGCAGCGGCATCTCGATTCCATCAGCTACAAACAGTACCTGGAAGGCGAACTGGGGCTCGACCCGGCGGTGACGAAATTCAGCGAGCCGGTGATCGGGCTGATCTGCGGGGCGAGTCCGGATGCGGTGTGCGCGCGCGCGGGGCACACGCTGGTGCGGCCGCTGAATTCGGCAGGTGGGATCTCATTTCCGGGAGGCAACACCACGTTCGCGCGCCACCTGGTGAAGGCGCTGATCGCGGACTCGATGCCGGGGGAGTTGAGCTTTCGCGACGTGCTCAATAATTCCGTCAATTTCAAAGCGCTCGATGGGCAGGATGCGCCCGTGCGGATCCGCCTGGGCGCCACGGTGGTGCGGCTGGCGCATGCGGGCAACGGTGTAGAGGCGGTGTACGAAGCGGGCGGCAAGCTGTATCGCACGCGCGCGAAGAAGGCGGTGGCAGCGTCGGCCGGATGGTCGAACCGGTATGTGCTGGCCGACCTGCCGGCGGAACTGCACGCCGCTTATGACGAGTTTGCCTACGCGCCCGCGCTGAGCGTCAACGTCGCGCTCACGAACTGGCGATTCCTCTACAAGCTGCGCGCGCCCGCGGTCCGGTATTTCGACGGCGAGTTCGGATGGTCGTGCAACATCCGGCAATCGATGACTGCCGGTGCGTTCGCGCCGCCGCTCGATCCCGACGAGCCCATCGTGCTCACGTTCTATACGGGGATCTACGAGCCCGGCCGCCCGGCGAAAGAGCAAGGCGAGGCCGGCCGCAAGAAGCTGCTCACCACCAGCTACGCGGAATACGAGCGGCTGATTCGCCGGCAGATGACCACGCTCTTCGGGCCGGCGGGATTCGACGCGTCGCGCGACATCGCGGGAATCGTGCTGAATCGCTGGGGCCATGCGCGCGTGATCCAACCGCCGGGCTTTTATTACGGGCGCGACGGCCGGCCATCGCCGCGGCAGATCGTGGAGCGGGGCTACGGCCAGATCGCCATCGCACACTCGGAACTCAACGGACATCAGAACGCCACCGGTGCGCTGGCGCAAGGAAAGCGGGCAGCGGAGCAGATAGCGGCAGGCTGACGGGCGAGCGTGTTATTCCTATAAGGACCGTGTCATCCAAGAAATTCGCATTCCTCCTGCTCGCCGTTCTTCCTTTATTAGCCAGCGCGGTGGACTACGCCGCCGAAGGCAAACTCTGGTGGGCGCACATTCAGTTTCTAGCCGACGACAGGCTGAAGGGCCGCAACATCGGCACGCCGGAATTCCAGATGGCCGCGGACTACGTGTCCGGCCAATTCCATAAGCTCGGACTCAAACCGGCGGGCACCAACGGGTACCTGCAACCGGTGAAGTTCGAGGCGCGCACACTGGTGCCGGACGAATCGCACCTCACGTTGGTCCGCGACGGCAAGGAGGAGCCACTGGCCTTCGGCCTCGACGCGTCCCTCAGCGCGCGCACCGACCTGACGCCGGAAGTGGAAGCTCCCATGGTTTTCGTGGGCTACGGTCTGGTGATCCCGGAAGCGCACTGGGACGAACTGGCGGGGCTCGATCTCAAGGGGAAGATCGCGGTGTATGTGAACGCGCCCGGTCCGGCGGAGGCGCCGGGACCGGTGAAATCGCATTTGGGTTCCGCCGCGGAGCGCTGGCGGGTGCTGCATGAAGCGGGCGCCATCGGGATCGCGACCATCGCCGCTAACGGACGCGGCGGCGGTGCACCGGGCCGTGGCGCGCCGCCGCCTTCGATCAGCCTGGCCGATCCGGCCCTGTCGGAAACCGAGGGCATGAAGGTATCGATGACCGTCACGCCGCGCGGCGCGGATAAGCTGTTCGAGGGGACCGGCCACACGTTCGCCGAGATTCAGGGTTTGGCGCGCGAGAATCGGCCGCTGCCGCACTTCGCGATTCCCGGCGTGCTCCGCTCCCAGGCCACGCTCAAGCACGAGACGCTGGAATCGACCAACATTGTGGGCATGGTGCCCGGGAGCGGCAAATTAAAGAACGAGTACGTCATCCTGAGCGCGCACCTGGACCATGTGGGGGTGGGGCGCGCCGTAAACGGCGACGACATTTATAACGGCGCCATGGACGACGCTTCGGGAATCGCCACCATTATCGAAGTGGCCCGCCTGCTGAAGGCCAGCAAGGTGAAGCTGAAACGGTCGGTGATTTTCCTGGCCGTCACGGCGGAAGAGAAGGGCGAACTCGGGTCGCGCTATTTCGCGGCGCATCCCACGGTGCCGTTCCACCAGATTGTCGCCGACATCAATCTCGACATGTTTCTGCCGCTCTATCCGCTAAAGGTGATCGAGGTACAGGGCCTGATGGAATCGACGCTGGGGGAGACGGTAAAGGCGGCCGCGGCGGTGGATGGGGTGGAGGTGCAGGTGGATCAGGAGCCGGCGGAGAATCGTTTCATTCGCAGCGATCAATACAGCTTCATTCGAAGGGGCGTGCCGGCGCTGGCGTTCAAGTTCGGGTACCTGCCGGGCTCGCCCGATGAGACGACGCGCAAGAACTGGGTGCGCGATCGGTACCACAAGCCGTCGGACGATTTGAGCCAGCCGGTGGATACCGCGGCCGCTGCTAAGTTCGATCGCATCATTCTGCGCCTGATGGAGACTGTGGCCAACGATCCTACACGCCCGTCCTGGCATGCTGACAGCTTCTTCAAGCGATTCGCCACGACACAGTAGAGAGGTCAGGCCAGGATTAAGCGGCGGCCTTTCGGTTCGGGCACCGGATCGCCAAACTCTTTCGCCGTGTCGATCCACATGTAAATACCGAATGCCGTGGCGACGACCTGGATGGGCGCTGTCGCGCTGTTCTGGTCGTTATATATGACCGTAAAGGTCCCGTTTCCGATGGGCGTATTGGACGGCAGGAGGGCGTTCACCTGAGTGCTGTCCGCCGAGAACGATCGCGGGTACGGAGGTGCCCTGAACTGTAACGGTCACGGAAGTTTGGCCGAGGGTGGTCGGCAGCGGGAACTGATTGGCCTCGATCCAGGTCGCCGGCCCCAATCCGGAGCCGTAAATGCTGAAGATCAAGCCTTGGGCGACGCCCGACCCCGGCAACCCCTGTCCACGGGCTACAGCGGAGCTTAGAGCGGCGCACTCAACGGTTCTGTTCAGTCAACTTATATTCGCTGCCATCCCAGTTGAAGGTGTAAGTGCTCAACGGGATTGACCTTTCGAACGGATCCATCCGACTCGGAACCTCGACCACAATGGTACCGTCGGCTGTCACGTGCACTCGGGTAGGTCCGCCCAGGCCGCAGAGATTCCGCTCGGAAGTCCAGGCCTTTGCGGAAGCCGTCCAGCCGGGCACAGGCAATTTGCTGAGCGACCAGATTTCGTGGAGACCGTCGTCTTTCCTTTCCAAAACGTGAAGGCGAGGGCAGAAGCCTTCCACAAACAGAATTTGATTGCGATGCCTGAGTGAACTCGCGTCAATGTTGTCGATGCGGGTGGCTGGGGTGGTGTCGGTGATGCCAGCGGCGATCCGTATGGCGCGCACTTCGCTGATCGGCAGACCGCTCTTCTTGGCCCATACTTCATCCTCGCGAGCGTGATCCGACTGCAATCGATCAGCCGTAGCAGGCTGGGCGGCCAGTGAGCTGGCGCAGGCCATCCCAAAAAGCACCATAGTCTGGCAACTCATGGCGATTAAGACGGGCGCCATATTTGAAACGTTATTCCGCCGCGCAAACGGTCTCATCGGGTAATCTCACTTCTTACATAAGTGTAGCGCCGATGCCACAAGACGTCGATAGTCTCTGCACAAGGCCTCGATTACGTATAGAAGTGCTTGACGATGTACGGTGCCGCCATACATAACGAAGGCGACACATGCATTTCGGCCGGATTCGCTACAGAGGGCTTAAGGCCCTGCATGACGACGACAATGCAAAGGGTGTACCCGGCGCGATGGCCGATAAGCTGCGCTAGCTTCTGTTCGCCATTGAAACGGCGGAAAGCCTTGATCAGGTCGGCCGATTTCCGGGCTGGAAGCTCCATCTGCTCAAGGACGAGTTGAAAGGGTTCTGGAGCTTGACCGTCTCGAGAAACTGGCGGCTGATATTCACCTATGACGAGACGACGAACACCGCCGACGATATCGACCTGATCGACTACCGCTAGGAGGCGTAGGATGCCGATGAGAAACCCGCCCCATCCGGGCGATCTGATCAAAACGGAGATCATCGAGGAGTTGGGTTTGACCCGTAAAGAAAGCTGCCGAGATTCTCAAAGTTCGGCGTGCGACGCTATCGGACCTGCTCCACGGCAAGGCCGCGCTCACGCCAGACATGGCCTTGCGCATTGAAAAAGCCTTCGGACCCGACATGGACCACCTGCTACGCATGCAACTTGCATATGAGGTCGCGAAGACGCGGTTGTCTGCACGGAGCCTCGATGTTAAACGGTATGTGCCGGCGTAAAGCAAGCTACCTGCGGACAGCTTGAACCCGACGGCCTGCTTCTTGGGTCTCGATCCGGAAGGCTGTCGCCTCGAGCGGACGAGACGCGATGACGATGTCGCGACCGTTGACACTGTATCGAAATCAACGGTATGGGGCATAGCTCGGTCCAACCGAAATTTGCTTTCTGAAACGAAAACGACGCAGGTCCGGAAGCCTTGCGCATCCGGGCCATGATTATAGGTATCATCAGTCGTTGAATGGAGCATACATGGGAAAAAAGATAGCTATCGGTTGTGTGGGCGTTATCATCCTCTTTGCGCTGATCGTGGGACTCTCCATCAGCGGGACCTACAACTCACTGGTGAACCTCGATCAGGCCACCCAAGCGCAGTGGGCGCAAGTGCAAAACGCGTATCAGCGGCGGGCCGATCTGGTTCCGAACCTGGTGGCCACTGTCAAAGGCGCCGCCAACTTCGAGAAGGATACGATGACCGCGGTTACCGAGGCGCGGTCCAAGGTCGGCCAGGTCTCGGCGGGCGCGATGGACAATATCCTCAAAGATCCCGCGGCTTTTCAGCGCTATCAGCAGGCGCAGCAGGGCTTGTCGTCGGCACTCTCTCACCTGATGGCGGTGAGCGAGAGTTATCCGGACCTCAAAGCCACCGCAAACTTCCGCGACCTTCAGGCACAGCTTGAGGGCACGGAGAATCGCATCACCGTGGAACGCCAGAGATTCAATGAGGCGGCGCAGGCTTTCAATACGCGGCGCAACGGTTTCCCCACCGTGATGATCGCCGGAATGTTCGGGGATAAATTTGCAACCAAGCCATATTTCGCGGCACAGGCCGGAGCCGAGAAAGCCCCGGAGGTGAAGTTTTAGGTGCGCCTGCGCGCGATCCTGGCTGTTCCGATCGTCCTGTTTTCCCTCGCGCAGCTTTACGCGGCCGAAACGCCCATCCCGCCGTCGCCCACCGAGTGGGTCACGGATACCGCCAACTTCATGTCGCCGGCGGCGGCCAGCGCTCTCAACGCGCGCCTCTCCGCGTATCAGCAAGCGACCGGCCATCAATTGATCGTCTACATCGGGCGTACAACCGGTGACGATCCGCTTGACGACTGGGCTGTGCGGGCATTCGCCCAATGGAAGGTGGGGCGGAAGGGGCTTGACGATGGGCTCGCGCTGTTCATCATGGCGCAGGACCACAAGCTGAGGATCGAAGTGGGATATGGGCTGGAAGCCGTGGTGCCCGACGTCACGGCTTTTCGCATCATCAATGAAATCGTCACGCCGCGGATTCAGGCCGGCCATGCGGATGAGGCTGTCACGGCCGGAATGAGCGCGCTGATTGGCACGATCGGCGGGCAGGCCAGCGCTAATGGGCCCACACCGCCGCCGGAGCAGTCCAAGCCGATCAGTCTATTTCAATGGATCGTCATAGGCGTTGGCGGAGTTCTATTCCTGATCTTCGCGATCACCCATCCGACACTGGCGTTCTTTCTCCTGGCTAACATTTTGTCCAGCGGCGGAGGAGGAGGCAGCGGGTCCGATGGTGGCGGATTCAGCGGCGGCGGCGGACGGTCCGGCGGTGGAGGCGCGAGCGGGTCATGGTAGCCATCGACAATGCACGAGTGGTGGAAGCGATTCGCCGGGCGGAATTGCGGACGTCCGGCGAAATTCGCGTGGCGGTGTCGCGGCCGTTTTGGGGCAGTGTGCGGAGAGCCGCGGAGAAGGCATTCGTACGGTTGAACATGACCGCGACCAAAGACCGGAACGGCGTCCTGATCTTTGTGGTGCCGTTGCGCCGCCGGTTTGTGGTACTGGGCGACACCGGTATCCATGAAAGAGTCGGACAGGAATTCTGGGAGCAAGTGGTACGAATTGTTTCGGAGAAATTCCGGCAGCGCGATTTCACCGAAGGTCTGGTGCAGGGAATCGCGGTCATCGGCGAGCAGCTTTCCACCCATTTCCCCTACGATCCCGCGACTGACAAGAACGAATTGCCGGACGATATCGACTACGAGGGCTGACATCGTATTCGTCGACGATTGAGCGCACCGATTCGAGCCCCACGCGTAACTTTGAGCTGTTACCGCCCGCACCTGCGCGAGGAGATGCTGATGGCGAAGACCGCATGCAAACCGGTATGGCCTTCGGTCGCGGATGTAACGGAGGCAGGCTGATGTATACTTCGCCCAATGCCTCTTCTTGCGGCCGCCGTCGAGCAGTATGTCTCATCGGTTGTTCGGTCTTGCGAACTTCCGGCTAGCGGCGTGGTCAGTGCGGTGCTGTTCGGCAGTGCTGCGACGGGTTGCTATTCGCCTGAGATCTCCGATGTCGATCTCCTCATCGTGGTCGCCGACAGCGCAACGGCACAAGACAGACTGCGCGTGTGGGACACGGTTTCAGAACTGGAAGCACGTGCTGGCGTCACGAAGCGACACCCATATCAGCGTGGCGCGTTGGATCGATTGGCCGATCGCATCACGGCGAATGTCCGTTCATTTTTCGTTTGCACACGGGGTGACCTGCTCTCCGGAGATCCGGCCCGCATTCTCAACATCTCTGCCATGCAGGGGCGATTCGTCGATCGCGTGGCGATTCCCAGCATCGTCGGCTCTGGCGTCACGATTTGGGGCGAGGATCTGCTGCCTCAGGTTCCATTGCCGCCCATCCGCCGGCTTGATGTCGCCAAGGCATTCTTCTCATTCTTCAACATGGTGCTCTTTACGGTCACCGCATATCCGTTGGTACCGGGGGCAACGAAGTACGCAATGGAAGCGCTGAAGCGCTCGATTCACAACTGTTATTACTGCTACCGCGGTCATCCGGGGCGACTCTCCGAGGAGGTGGCCTTCTTTCAGCAGCGCATCGGGCCTAACGCGACGCTCACGCAGTTGATGCAACTGAGGAGAGCGTACCAGCCGTCCCTGGGTTTTATTCTGCGCTGTTTACCGACGCTTGTGCGGTTACATGTGGCTACCGCCCGGGACAACCGTTTTCCCCAGAATCCGCGGAGTTCGGGAATCCCCGGTACGAGCCGGCGGGAGGGCGATTTGAAGGGCTAGTCGGGGGCTAGTCGATCTCTCACATCGCGCACCGGGAGTGAACTGGAAGCTCCGGACTGCTTGCGAACCCGGAGCGCAACTTTCCGTCGCCATCGTCGTCTAACCAGGGACGAGGTATCCTGTGGAAACTCTGATCGCCGATATCCGACATGCGTTGCGCGTGCTGCGGCAAAGTCCGGGGTTCGCGCTCACGGCGATTACGGTGCTGGCGCTGGGAATCGGGGCGAGCACGGCAATCTTTTCGGTGGTCAACGCCGTGCTTCTCGAACCGCTGCCGTTTCCCGATTCCGGACGCGTCGTCCTCCTCATGAACAGTTCGCCGCAGGGGAACTTCCCCGCCGCCTCGGTGCCCAAGTACAATGTCTGGCGGCGGCAGACGCAGGTGCTCAGCGATATTGCCGCGTACGATACCGGCGGCCCGGGAATTAACCTCAGCGGCGACCGCCCGGAGCAGGTGAAGGGCATCCACGCGTCGTACGAATTCTTCCATCTCTTTGGCATCCGCACGCTCCTGGGCCGCACCTTCACACCACAGGAAGACCGCCCGGGCGGCGGCAAGCTGGCGGTGCTCTCGGAAGGGCTGTGGCAGCGCCGCTACGGGTCCGACCCGGCCATCGTGGGCAAGGCGCTCGACCTGGGCGGCGAACCTTACACCGTCATCGGGGTGGTGGCGAGTTCCTTTGTCATCGACCCTGCGCCCGATCTCTACCTGCCGTTTCAGGCCGACCCCGACAGCACCAATCAGGGCCACTACTTCCAGAGCGCAGCGCGCCTCAAGCCGGGAGTTTCGCTGGGCGCCGCGAAAGCTGCGCTGAATCTCGCGGGCGGCGAATTCCGGCGGCTCTTCCCGAAGGCCATCGGGCCGAAGGACAGCTTCACGGTCGACCTGATGCGCGATGACATGGTGCGCGGCGTGAAGACGGCGCTCTATGTGTTGCTGGGCGCGGTGGGCTGCCTGCTGCTGATCGCCTGCGCCAATGTGGCGAGCCTGCTGCTGGCGCGCGCCACCGGGCGGTCGCGTGAGATCGCCATTCGGGCGGCAATCGGCGCGGGACGCGGACGAATTGTCCGCCAGTTGCTCACCGAGAGCGTGCTGCTGGCGGCGGTGGGCGGGGCGCTCGGACTCGCGCTCGGGGTGGTGGGTGTGCGCCTGCTGCTAGCCGTCAACCCGGGAAACATCCCGCGGCTCGGTCCTGCTGGAACTGGCGTGCCGCTCGACATCCGGGTGCTGCTGTTCACCATGCTGCTCTCCATTCTGACGGGAGTTTTCTTCGGGCTGGTGCCGGCGCTGCACGCCTCGCGCGTCGACTTGAATTCCACCCTCAAAGAGGGCAGTTCGCGCTCCGGTTCGGGCCTGCGGCAGAATAAATCGCGCGGCGCGCTGGTGGTGGTGGAACTGGCGCTGGCGGTGGTACTGCTGGTAGGCGCGGGCCTGCTGATTCGGACGTTCGCGGCGCTGCGCACGGTAGCGCCGGGGTTCGATACGCACAACGTCCTCACCATGGAGACGGCGCTCACCGGCGGGAAATACGATAAGACGGCCGGTATTACGTTGATGGCCGATCAGGTGTTGGAGCGCATCCAGGCGGTTCCCGGCGTGGAGGCTGCGGCCGCGAGTTCCTATCTGCCGCTGGATGGCGGCCTCGGGCTGGGATTCTCGGTGGAAGGGCGTCCGGCGACAGATAGCCAGGGGCAGGGCGGCGGGGCGTGGAATTACGTGACGGCCCGCTTCTTCGATTGCTTCAAGATTCCGCTCGTCCGCGGACGGGTATTCACGCTTCGCGACGATGCGGCATCCGCTCCCGTGGTGATCGTCAATGAAGCGCTGGTACGGCGATTCTTCAAGAGCCAGGACCCCATCGGCCAGCGGCTGATTATCGGGGCGGGCATGGGGCCGAATTTCGCGCAGCCCCCGCGTGAGATTGTGGGCGTGATCGGCGACGCGCGCGACGGCGGCCTCAATAACGATCCCGGGCCGGCGATGTTCGTTCCGCTGGCACAGGTGGGCGACGCGTACATGGCGCTCAACAACACTTTCATGCCGCTCGATTGGGTGGTGCGGACGCATGTGGCGCCGTACTCGGTGCTGGGGCAGTTGCAGAGCGCATTCCAAACCGCCGCCGGGCTGCCGGTGTTCCACGTGCGCAGCATGGACCAGATCGTCTCCGGGTCTACGGCGCGCGATCAATTCAATACGCTGCTCCTGGGGATCTTCGCCTTCTTCGCGATTCTGTTGGCGTCGATCGGCCTCTACGGCCTGATGGCGTACTCGGTGGAACAGCGGCGCCTGGAGTTCGGCATCCGGCTGGCGCTGGGGGCCAATTACGGACAACTGCAGCGCATGGTGGTGAGGCAGGCGATGCTGCTGGCAGTGGCGGGCATCCTGATCGGGTTGGGCGGTGCGCTGGGCCTGACGCGATTTCTGCGGCCGCTGCTCTTCCAGGTGAAGACCACCGACCCTGCCATCTTCGTGGCGGTCCCGCTGGTGCTGGCGATGGTGGCGCTGATCGCCTGCTACATTCCGTCGCGCCGCGCCACACGCGTGGATCCGGTAGAAGCGCTGCGCTACCAGTGACAGGAAGGCCAGGCCTCGCCTGCCAGACGTCGCCACGGCTTTTATCAAGCTGCCCCACGGTTATACTGTAGGCTCGCTTATGAAGAGCCTGATTGCGCTTTTGCTGGCTTGCTCTGCGCTGCTTGCGGCGGCCGACAAACTCGCCGGCGGACCGTTCACCGTGAACGTCAGCTCGCGTTCCGCCACAGTGGTGTGGATTGTACAAAGCAACGAGCTGATTCTCCAGCCGCCGGGTGGTGTGGAAGGGCGGTACTCGCCGGCCTTTCGCGTGGAAAAGACGACGCTCGCCAGCTTGCAGCCGGGGACACGCTACGAATACGAGGTGCCGGGCTATCCGGGCGTGAAAGGCTGGTTCCGCACAGCGGCCGCCCCCGACGCGCCGTCCTATGAATTCCTGGTGTACGGCGATACGCGCACGCGCCATGACGTACATCGCAAAGTGGTGGAGGCGATTCTGAAAGACGGCGTTCCGGAGTTCGCGATCCAGAGCGGCGACCTGGTGGAGAATGGCGCGGACGATTCGCTCTGGCCCATCTATTTCGATATCGAGAAAGATCTGTTGCGGCAGATCGCGTTCTTTCCGGTGCTTGGCAATCACGAACGAAACTCGCGCAACTTTTACGAATTCTTCCAGGCGACGACGCCGTACTATTCGTTCAACTGGGGCAACGCGCACATCATGGTGCTCAATAGCGACATCGCGAACAGCGGCGCCAATAGGTTTGCGCGCGAGACGTTTTGGGCGGAGCAGACGAAGTGGCTCGAAAGCGAACTGGAAGCGAGCCAGCAGGCGGAGTATCGCATTGTGGTGGCGCACCATCCGCCGTTCAGCGCGGTATCGAGCCGGCAGGGCGCGAATCCCGAGATGCGCGCACTGGTGCCGATGTTCGAGAAATACCACGTGTCGATCGCCTTCTTCGGGCACGATCACAACTACCAGCGCAATTTGCAGAACGGCATCAATTATGTGATCAGCGGCGGTGGCGGCGCGCCGCTTTACGATGTCGCGAAGCCCGATCCGGCGACGTCTCAGAAAGCCATCAGTGTGGAGAATTTCGTCAAGGTCAAGGTCGAGGGCAAAGTGATGAAGGTGGTTGCCAAGGGCATCGACGGCAAGATTTTGGACGAATTTGAGATCCGTCACTGAGCGGTACTCAGTACTCCTGCGCACGAACTCATATTGTGCAGAGTGGTATAATCACGACTTATGTCGATTCCGTAGCCCCGGTTTCCGGAGAGCCCTGTGTCTCCCCTCCACGTTGCGCCTGCCATCCCGGCGGGCGGCGTTACGCTGCAGCACAAATAACACTTCTAAGGAGATTCTATCGGTGAGGAAACTATTGTCCGGAGGGCTTGTCATTTTCGGAGTAGCGTCGGTGCCGGTGCCTATGTCCCCACGCACTGTGCCCGTACCGATGCGGCAGGAATACCGCAGCGATCCCCGGTTGAATACCTTGCGCCATTTCTTCACTCAGGGGGATTGCCCTGCTGCCGAGTACGCTGCCGATTTCTTGATGGTAGCGGACGAATACGCGCTGGACTGGCGGCTGTTGCCGAGCCTCTCGTTCGTGGAATCCACGGGGGGGAAAGCGAGCCCGCATAACAATCTGTTCGGCTGGGATTCGGGCCGGGCACACTTCCCAAGCCCAAGCGCAGCCATCCAGTCTGTGGGATCTTATCTGGCCACTTCGTCCCTCTACCGGTCCAAAAGCCTGGACGAAATCCTGGCCCTATATAATCCGCGCCGCGAATACGCGCGCAAGGTGAAATCCGTTATGCAGCGGATTGCGACCGTTCAATAATGCCTTAACGTCGCTACTCCAGGTGTTGTACCACCATGTAAAGGCCGCCGAAAAGCACGAAGGCGACCAATATGACCACTGCCCAACGAATGAGACGCTCGCTGGTCTTAGCGGGCGGGCCATCGTCCTGTTTGATCCGATCTGCGAGGGTATCGAACATGGAACCTCCTAAAAGGCCGTTATAAAATCCCGCCGCGGGGGATCACCTCGGATCAAGCTGTCTGATTGTAGCCCCAAAACGGCACGGTTCCAAGAGAATTTCAGACGTGGTTTTCGGGAACCGCCGCGGGCTATTGCGACGTGGTCTTGGGGATGACGTACCCTTTGCGTGCCAATACCTGCGCGTCCGGGTATCGGCTGCGCCCCTGCGGACTCATCGATACATCCACTTTGCGCGCCGATCCTGCCTTTCCAGCCGGCATCGCGTAGTAGATGGAATACCGCCGGCGGATGCGGCGTAGCATTTCGCGGAAGGCGTGGCCGGGGTCGTCGGCATCTATCGTCTCTCCACCCGTCTTGGCCGCCACTCCCAGAATGTTCTCCTCGCCCGCCGACCATGCGACTCCGCGCTGCGACATCGGCGTGGGAATAATCAGGCCGCAAACCAGAACGTCGTCCTCCCATAAGCGCTTCACCACGGCCTTCTCGCTCGCAGAGGACTGCCCATCGTCGTCGGTGAGAATCAGGATGGCATGGCGCCGTTTCGGGTCGGCATGCTTGTGGAAGTACTCGCCGGCGGAATCGATGGCGGCCAGAATATGAGTGCCGCCGCCGTAGCGCAGGTCGACCACGCTGCTCACGGTGTGTTCCACCGCCGTGAGATCGTCGTTGAATTCGCCGATGAGCCACGCGTCGGCGTTAAAATTGGCAACCGCGACGCGATCGCCCTTCCGCAGTTCGGAAAGGGCGGTGTGCGCCGATGCGGCCAACCGCCGCATGGCCGGCAGCATGCTGCCGCTGTTGTCGAAGAGCAGCAGCAGATCGAGCGGCTGGTCTTCCTGCGAGCAGTAGAGCGCGCGCTGCAGTTGGCCGTTGTCGCGGATTTCGAAATCTTCCTTGCGGAGACCGTCGACGCCACCCCCGGCGGCGTTCACCTGCGCGTCCACGCGCACCAGCGCCACACCGGTTCGGAACACCAGGTCCTGTGCGGACAGCCGGGCGGCCGCGGCGACCATTCCCAAGAAAAATTGGCGGCGGCGAATCACGGTAATGCCAGTATGCCCCATTTCTTTCGCGCCTGCGGCTGGGGAGACCAAGGTCCGGAGTATGATTTCCGGGAGGCGATCGAACCGATCGAACAGAATCCGGCCGCTCCGGCGCATTGTAGATATCCCAAACTCTAACGGCGTTCAATAATAGTGGAACGAAATGAGAGAAAGGCGATCTGATGAAAGCGGCAATTGTTACGGCAGCCGGCCAGGCGCCGGTTTATGCAGACTTCGACGACCCCGCGGTTTTGGAAGGAACGGAACTCATCGCCGTCAGTGCTTCCGCGCTTAGCCCGTTCAGCAAATCCCGCTCCATGGGATCGCATTACAGCTCGGAAGGCATCTTCCCGTCGGTAGCGGGCGCCGAGGGCACGGGACGCACCGGGGATGGACGGCGCGTATACTTCGTCCTTCCGGACCCACCCTACGGAGCGCTGGCGCAGCTCTCCCGAGTCCGAGCCGAATTCTGCATCGCGATTCCGGATGGGCTCGATGACGTGACCGCGGCTGCCATCGGCAACCCCGGCATGTCAGCCTGGGTCGCGCTGGTGGAACGCGCCCGCCTCCAGCGCGGAGAGACGGTCCTGGTCAATGGCGCAACGGGAACGGCGGGCAGGTTGGCGGTGCAGCTTGCGAAGTATCTGGGCGCAGGCAAAGTGATTGCCACCGGCCGGAATGAGCGCGAACTGGAAGAGGTGCAGAGCCTGGGGGCGGACGTCGCGATCCCGTTGCAGCAGATGGAGCAGCCGCTGATCGCGGAGTTCAGCCGCGGGATCGACGTCGCGATCGATTACTTATGGGGTGAAAGCGCCAGGACGATCATCGTGGCTATCGCGCGGGCGGTGCAAGATGCTCACCCGGTCCGATTCATTCAGGTGGGTGCGGCAAGCCGCGAGGAAGAGGTCAAGATCCCTAGCGCGGCGCTCCGCTCCTCCGCCATTCAGTTGATGGGGAGCGGGGTGAAGAGCATTCCTTTTCCGAAGCTCCTCGATGGGATCCGGTATGCATTCGAGGCGTTTCTACCGGCCAAACTTCAGATCGCCACAAAGTCCGTACCTCTGTCAGCAATCGAAGAGGCATGGGGCGCACCCGGAAGACCGCGCATCGTCGTTACCGTTCCCTGATCGGCGTAATACCCCGGCACGCCGCAGTTGGCCTTCCGGACATGATAGAATCGCCCCGATTCCTCACCATTGACGCATATGGACAAAATTCATAACGATCGCATGACGCGCCGCGGAATTCTGCAGGTGGGATCGGCGGTGTTGACCACGGCCGCGGCCCTCAGCGCCGACCCGCAGACGCAAACCGCGCCGATTCATTCCTCCGACCATCATTTACCGAATGAGACCGCGCCCGGCCCGAAAAATGCCACCTTGGAGGCGCAGAATCCCGATTCGAACTGGTCGCCCGATACCGACAACGGGACGGTGGCGCCCTTCAAGTACTCTTTCGCACTGGCGCGCAAACGCGTCTCCACCGGCGGATGGACCCGCCAGGTGACAGCACGCGAACTGCCCATCTCGACGACTATCGCTGGGGTGGAGATGCGCCTCACCGCAGGTGGCGTGCGCGAACTGCACTGGCACGTGGAAGCAGAGTGGGCCATCATGCTGTACGGCAACGCACGCATCACCGCTGTGGACCAGGACGGCAGAAGTTTCGTGAGCGATGTAGGAGTGGGAGACCTGTGGTTGTTTCCCAAGGGCATTCCGCATTCCATCCAGGGGCTCGGGCCGGACGGCGCGCGCTTCCTGCTGGTGTTCGACGACGGCAACTTCAATGAGTTCGGCACGTTTCTGATCACCGATTGGATGACGCATACGCCCAAGGAAATCCTGGCCAAGAATTTCAACGTGGCGGAGGCGGCATTCAGCAAGGTTCCGCAGAAGGAACTCTTCATCTTTCAAACCGGGCTGCCCGGCGATTTGAAAACCGAGCAAGCCGAGGCCTCGGCGGGCACCGGCGTGGTGCCGCGGCGCTACGATTTCCGCACCGGCGATCTGAAGCCGGCGAAAGTCACGCGAGGCGGGGAAGTGAAGATCATCGATTCGCGCAACTTCCCGGTGACGCCGATCTCCGCCGCCATCGTCACTCTCAAACCCGGCGGACTGCGCGAGCTGCACTGGCATCCCAACGCCGACGAATGGCAATACTACATGGCCGGCAAGGGCCGGATGACGCTGTTCGCCGCCGGCACGCATGCGCGCACCATGGATTTCCAGGAGGGCGACGTGGGTTACGTGCCGATGTCGAACCCGCACTATGTGGAGAACACGGGCGACAGCGACCTGGTGTTCCTCGAGATGTTTCGCAGCCCGCGCTATGAAGATATTTCGCTGGCCGAGTGGATGGCGCACACTCCGCATCGCCTGATCGATCAGCACCTGGGCTTGGGAACGGCAATGGTTGACGGCATCAACAAACAGGAAACGGTCATCACTCCTCTATAAGAAAGAGGTTCGCTTTGACGACATCGACCCGTTGGTTCATCGCCGTCGCCGGCGTATTCATGCAGGTGGCGCTGGGCGCCGTGTATGCCTGGAGCGTGTTTCGCATTCCGCTGACCAAGGAACACGGCTGGACCATCTCGCAAGTGACGCTGGTGTTTCAGGTGGCGATTTTCGTGGTGGGGTTCGCCGCCTTCGCGGGCGGACTGTGGATGCGGCATAGCGGTCCGCGAGTGGTCGCCCTGACGGCTGCGGTTCTATATGGCGGCGGCACGGCGATGGCGGGAATGGTGAGCGGCCTGACAGCGCTGCACATCACCTATGGACTGATCGGCGGCACGGGCCTCGGGTTCGGGTATATCGTCCCGATCGCCACGCTGGTGAAGTGGTTTCCCGACAAGCGCGGTTTGATTACCGGCCTCGCGGTGGCGGGCTTCGGCTCTGGCGCGCTGGTGACGGCGCCGGTGGCCAACTCGCTGATCGCCTCGGTGGGAGTGGGACGCACCTTTGAAATCCTCGGCTGTGCGTACTTCGTGATCATCTTTTTGTGCGCCTTGGCGATGCGCAATCCGCCGGCCGGATACCAGGTGAAGAGCACCACTGCCGCCGCGCGGCGCGGTCAGGATTTCACATTGCGGCAGGCGTTGGGCACCTGGCAATGGTACGGGCTGTGGCTGACGCTGTTTCTGAATACCACGGCGGGGATCGCGATTATCTCGCAGGCATCGCCCATGGCGCAGGAGATTTCGGGCGTGTCGGCGGCCACTGCGGCGGGCTTGGTGGGGCTCATCTCGATTGCCAACGGGTCGGGCCGTTTCCTCTGGGCGTGGTTGTCGGACGCGATTGGACGGCGGACGGTGTTTCTGGCGATGTTCCTCTTGCAGGCGGTGCTCTTCTTCTTCCTGGCGAGCGCGCACGAATTCGGCGTGCTGTCGGCGTTGGTCTGCGGGATTCTGCTGTGCTACGGCGGCGGCTTCGGCACCATGCCGGCGTTCGTGGCGGATTACTTCGGCGCCGGGCAGATCGCGCCGATTTACGGCATGATGATCACGGCATGGGGCTTCGCGGCGGTGTTCGGTCCGACCCTGGTGGCGAGCGTTCGCGAAGCGACCGGGAAATATGAGGGCGCCATGCGCTGGCTGGCGCTGGCGATGTTGCTGAGTTCGGTATTGCCTCTGCTGTTACGGCCTCCGCAGGCGCCGGCGGCGGCGTGAATTCGATCACTCCCTGACGGTAGTGGCTCTGTACGCGGCTTCCGCTCAATGTGCACGTTCCGCACGACGGGTGCGTGAGCAAGCGCTTCCTCGAATTTTGCAACTGCCTGTGGCGAGTGAATCAAGCGATCGTGGCGGCCGTATGTGATCTATCAGAGCCCCTTACCGACGCCCTCCAGCAGATCGATGAAGACGGCTAGTCCGTGGCGGGCGTCGGGGCTGTTCATGCGGCGCAGAAGGTGCGTGAGTCCGGGCGGCGCCTGCGCTTTTTCGCGCGATGCGCCTTCGGTGGCGGTCTGTACCAGGCGGCTCAAGACTTCCGGCGGAATGCTGGCGAAGAACTTCGTCAGCAACAGGAAATTGCGGATGCCGCGAATGGCGTCGGGTGTATTGAGCGCACTGGCGGCGATGTCCGCAACTTGATCGCCCGCGCCTACCAGACCGCGCAGCAGATCGAGCACGCCGCGGTCATGCAGCAATTGCAGCAGTTCGAGCGCCGAATCGAGGGCCTCGGCGTGAGAATGCGGGTCGTGCGCGGGTTGCGAGGGGACGAACGGTATCGGTTGCGCCATGGTGTATTCCTCTATTTACCGGGGAAGCGATAGCCCGGCTGTTTCCATTTCGCTTCGATGTCGACGCCGTTCTGCGGCGTGGGATGGCCGAAGCGGAAGTTGGATTTAGGCAGCGGGCTTTCTCCTTTGACGGCCAGCACCTGCAGGCGAACAGAGGTTTCCTTGTACGCCGGCGTGTGCGTCACCGGGTCGGTATGGCTGCCAGTGAGCACGTTCACCGGGCTGGCGACCGAATTCATGGGCATATAAAGTTCGCCGTTGCGGACGCGGTCGGTCACCAGCGCGCGGACGCGCACATTCCCATAGCGCGAGGTGAGTTGCACCAGGCTGCCGCCTTCGATGCCGCGCGCCTGGGCGAGCTCGGCCGATACTTCGACGAAAGTGTCGGGAGCTTTTTCGTGGATTCCCGGGACCCGGTGCGTCAGATTGCCTTCGTGGAAATGCTCGAGCATGCGGCCATTGTTCAAGTGGAGGTCGTACTCGGCGTCGGGGCGCTCGGGCGCCTCGCGCCAGGCGAGTGGGAAGAGGCGGGCTTTGCCGTCGGGAAATGCGAACTCCTTGGTGTAAAGCAGCGGCTCATCGCTGCCGTCCGCGGCGACAGGCCATTGCAGGCTCCTGTAACCTTCCAGCCGCTGGTAAGTAACGCCGGCCATGAGTGGGGTAAGTGCGGCGATTTCGTCCATGATTTCGGACGGATGGCGATAAGTCCAGCCGGCGTGCAGGCGGTTGGCGATGTCCTGCACGATCATCCAATCCGGCCGGCTGCCCGGAAGCGGCTCAAAGACGCGGTAGAGGCGCTGCACGCGCCGTTCCGTGCTGGTGAAGGTGCCGTCCTTTTCCAGGCTGGGGCTCGCCGGCAGCACCACGTCCGCGAACCGGCAGGTCGCGCTGAAGAAGATATCCTGCACTACGAAGAAATCCAACTTACTAAATGCCGCGCCGACATAGTTGACGTTGGAATCCACCAACCCCATCTCTTCCCCGCAAAGATAGAAGGAATGTAACTTGCCCTGGTGGATGGCATCGACCATTTCGTGATTGTCGAGCCCCTTGGCGGTGGGCAGCGTCACGCCCCAGCGGGCTTCGAAGCGGGCGCGGATCTCGAGGTTCGCTACCGGCTGATAGCCCGGGAGGAACGGCGGCATGGCTCCATGGTCGCTGGCGCCCTGCACGTTATTGTGCCCGCGCAGAGGGTAGGCGCCCGTGCCCGGCCGCATATAATTGCCGCTCACCAGCAGCAGATTGGAGATCGCCGTCGACGTGTCGGAGCCGTTGGAATGCTGGGTGACGCCCATTGCCCAGAGGATGCAGACGCTCTTGGCATCGGCGATCATGCGCGCCGCCTTCGTCAGGGTCTCGATGGGGATTCCGCACGTCTGCGCGGCGAACTCCATCGTGAAGGGCTCCAGGCTCTTGCGATATTCGTCGAGCCCGGTGACCCACCGGTTAAGGAACTCGCGCGCCGCAAGGCCGTTGTCCAGCAGGTAGCGGCTGAGCGCGCAGAGCCATACCAGATCCGTGCCCGGGCGGGCGTGGAGATGGAGATCGGCGCGGCGTGCCATTTCGTGCTCGCGGAGATCGGAGACGATCAGCTTCTGGCCACGAAGCTTGTGGGCGCGCTTCACGCGCGTGGCGAGCACGGGATGGCTTTCCGCCGTGTTGCTGCCCACGATCACCACCAGGTCGGCCTGCTCGATGTCGGAGATCGAACCGGAATCGCCGCCATATCCCACGGTGCGCCAGAGTCCTGTGGTGGCCGGCGACTGGCAGTAGCGCGAGCAGTTATCGATATTGTTCGTACCGATCACGGCGCGCGCCAGCTTCTGCATGAGGAACGCCTCCTCATTGGTGCACTTGGAGGAAGCGATGAAGGCCAGCGCATCGGGGCCGTGCTCGGCTTTGATTTCAGTGAAGCGGCGCGCCACCAGGTCGAGCGCTTCGTCCCAGGTGGCCTCGCGGAAACGGTCGCCTTCGCGAATCAGCGGCGTGGTGAGGCGATCGGGACTGTTCCCGAAGTCCCACGCGAATTTGCCCTTCACGCACGTGGAAACGCCATTTGCGGGGCCGTCGGCGGGCTCCACCTTGAGGATGTGGCGATCTTTGGTCCACACGTCGAACGTGCAGCCCACGCCGCAATATGTGCAGACGGTCTTGGTGCGGCGGACGCGCGCGGCGCGCATCGCGGCGTCGGCCTCGGAAACCTGCATGACGGCGCTCATACCGGTCTCGTTCTCCATCCCCTTGACAAGGTCGATCATGCCGCCGAGAGTGCGATCGCTAAAGCCCGTCAGAAAGCCCGCGTGCCCGAGCATGGACTTCTCCATCAGCGCATTGCAGGGGCAGACGGTAACGCAATGGCCGCACGACACGCAGCTCGATTCGCCGATGGCAGCGCCGCCATCCCACAGCACGCGCGGGTGCGGATCGCTCCAGCGGATGGAGAGCGTCTCATTCACTTGCAGATTCTGGCAGGCCTCCACGCAGCGGCCGCAGAGGATGCACTGGCCGGGGTCGTAACGATAGAAGGGATTGCTCGCGTCGACCGAATAGGGCTTGGGTTTGAAGGCATAGCGCTGGTGTTCGATGGCGACCAGCCTGGCCGTATTGTGGACCGTACAGTTGCCGTTGTTGTTGTCGCAGACGGTGCAGTAGAGATCGTGATTGCGGAGAATGCGCTCGAAGGCCTCGGTTCGCGCGGCGCGCGCGGCCGCCGCGACGGTCGACACTTTCATGCCGGCGGCGGCTACCGTGGCGCAGGCGCGCACCAGCTCGCCATTGGCCTCCACGACGCAGGTGTCGCAGGTTTGGATGGGGCCGAGTTGCGGATGGTAGCAGACCTGCGGCACTTGCAGGCCGGCGCGATTGATAACGTCGAGCAAGCGCTCGCCGGCTGCCACCTGGCAGTCGCTACCATCGATGGTGATTTGGATCATGGCTGGTCCCTCCGTGCAATTCTACCGCCCGGGTCCCCTGTCTGCCGCGTAAAATAGAGGGTCCCATGGCGAAAATCAGAGGACTGCGCTGGTGGATGATCTCGCTCATCATGCTCGGGTCCGTGCTGAACTACCTCACCCGCAGCACGCTGGCGGTAGCGGCGCCCACACTGCTTCACGATCTGCACATCACTGAGAAGCAATACTCCTGGATTCTGGGCGCGTTCCAGGGCGCCATCATGATGCAGCCGGTGTGCGGGTACGTGATGGACGTGCTGGGGCTGAAGATCGGGTTCGCGATTTTTGCACTGGCATGGTCCTTGATCAATATGGCGCACGGGCTGGCGGGAAGCTGGCAGGCGTTCGCATTTCTGCGCGGGCTGATGGGATTCAGTGAAGGGTCGGCGAACCCGGCGGGAATGAAGGCCACGGCGGAATGGTTCCCGGCGCAGGAGCGCGGCCTGGCGGGCGGCCTGTTCAATACCGGCGCGTCGGTGGGGTCGATGCTGGCTCCGCCGCTGGTGGCGTGGGCGATTCTGGAATACAACTGGCGGGTGGCGTTCGTGATCACCGGCGCACTGGGGCTGATCTGGGTGACGCTGTGGCTGCTCTTTTACCAATCGCCGGCCAAACACACGGCGCTGTCGAAAGACGAGCGGGAGTATATCGCGGCCGGCCAGGAGAAGCACCTGCAGGGCGATGGCGCACGGCCCTCCATCCGCAAGATTCTGGCGCAGCGCAACTTCTGGGGCATCGCCATCCCGCGGTTTCTGGCCGACCCCACGTGGGGAACGCTGAGTTTTTGGCTGCCGCTCTATCTCAGCAGCGTCCGCCACATGGACCTGAAACACATCGCGCTGTTCGCGTGGATTCCGTTCCTCGCGGCCGATTTCGGCTGTATGTTCGGCGGCCTGGTGGCCATGACGCTGCAAAAATCCGCGGGACTCAGCGTGATTGACGCGCGCCGCTGCGCGTTCAGCCTGGGCGCGGTGATGATGCTCGGGGTAGGGTTCGTAGGATTTGTGGAGAGCCCCTATGCGGCCATCGCGCTGCTGTCGCTGGCTGGATTTGCGCACCAGACGCTATCGGTGACCGTGATTACCATGTCGTCCGACCTGTTCAAGAAAAGCGAAGTCGCAACTGTTGCCGGCATGGCGGGTACGTTCGGCAACGCGGGGCTGCTCATCTTCTCGCTGCTGATCGGCGGACTGGTAGCGACCATCGGATACACGCCGTTCTTTGTTTGCCTCGGTATCTTCGATCTGGCCGGAGCGGCGGTATTGTGGGGACTGGTAAGGGAGCGCAACTAAAGTGGCCCATCAAAAGATACATAATCCGATCTTGCCGGGCTTCAATCCCGATCCCTCCATCGTGCGCGTGGGCGACGACTATTACATCGCGACTTCGACGTTCGAGTGGTTTCCGGGCGTACAGATCCATCATTCGCGCGACCTGGTCCACTGGCGATTGCTGGCGCGCCCGTTGACGCGCGCGAGCCAACTAAACATGCTCGGCGACCCCGATTCGTGCGGCGTCTGGGCTCCCTGCCTGAGCTATTCCGGCGGTCTCTTCTACCTGATTTATACCGATGTGAAGCGCTACGGCCGCACCACCCAGTCTGGTAGCGCCGGCGCATCGCTGCGCGATACCCATAATTACCTGGTGACCAGCCCGGCGATTGAGGGCGAATGGTCGGAACCGGTGTATCTCAATAGCAGCGGCTTCGACCCATCGCTGTTTCACGATGACGACGGGCGGAAATACCTGGTAAACATGCAATGGGACCATCGCCCAGGGCACAATCGCTTCTCCGGAATCGTGCTGCAGGAGTACTCTGCGGCGGAAGGCAAGTTAGTGGGCGCGACCCATCTGATCTTTCAGGGTACTGCGATAGGCTTCACCGAAGGTCCTCACTTATACCGCCGCGGCGGCTATTATTACCTACTTACTGCCGAAGGCGGCACCGGGTGGGGCCACGCCGTCACCATGGCGCGGTCGCGCGAACTGACCGGAACTTACGAAATCGACCCCGCCGGATATGTCCTGACGGCGCGCGATCGCCCCGATGTCGAATTGCAACGCGCCGGGCATGCCGACCTGGTGGAGACTCAGCAAGGGGAGACGTATCTTGTCCACCTCTGCGGCCGGCCCATTCGCAATCGCGGCCGCTGCACGTTAGGCCGCGAAACTGCGATCCAGCGTATGGTTTGGACACCCGATGGTTGGCTGCGCACCGCGGATGGCGGCGGTGTGCCGCGCGTCGAAGTGGAAGCGCCCGCGCTGGCCGCCCACCCGTTCCCGCCGCCGCGCGAGCGTGAGGATTTCGACTCCGCCCAGTTGCCCATCCACTTTCAGTGGCTGCGGTCACCATGGCCGGAGGAATTATTCAACCTGACGGAACGGCCGGGCCATCTGCGTTTGTACGGGCGCGAAACCATCGGCAGCCTGTTTCGCCAGTCGCTGGTGGCGCGCCGTCAACAAGCACACTCTTACAGCGCGATTACGCGACTGGAGTTCGAGCCCGACAGGTTCCAACAAATGGCCGGCCTGGTCTGTTATTACAACAGCAGTAAGTTTCATTACCTGTACCTATCGCACGATGAAGAGGTCGGGCGCCATCTTCGCGTCATGTCGTGCCTGCCCGACCAGGTGCAGGCGGATGCGTTTTCGGCGCCCGTGCCGATTCCCTCAGGAGTGCCCGTGGAACTGCGCGTGGAGGTCGATTCCGAACGGTTGTACTTCGGCTGGCGCGTGAACGGCGAACCATGGCGCTGGCTGCCGGGTCCGTTCGATGCCGGCATCCTCTCGGATGAAGCGGCGGCTCCCGGCACGCCCAACTTCACGGGGGCGTTCGTGGGAATGTGCTGCCAGGATCTTGCGGGCACGCGCCGGCATGCCGATTTCGATTACTTCGTCTACCGCGAGCGGAGCTATCTGGCCGACCCCAGGGGTTGACGCCCTTGGACATCGCCCGCGAATTGCGCGATCTTGATGGGGAAGAGAAATTCCACGATGCCCAAACGTTTGTTGCTGGTCCTGTTGCTATGCGCCGTCGCGGCGGCCGCCGCTCCGCCGAAGATTCTGGTGTATACCCGAAGTTACACGCCGGACGGCAAAGGCTATGTACACGACAATATCGCCGCCAGCGTGGCCGCCATTCGCAAGATGGGCGCAGAGCATGGCTTCGGCGTGGACGTGTCGGATGACCCCTCGGTTTTCACCCCGGCGAACCTCAGACAGTACCGCGTGCTGGTCTTTTCCAACAGCAACAATCAGGCCTTCGAAAACGATGCGCAGCGCGCTGCGTTCCGCGCGTTTATCGAGCGTGGCGGCGGGTTCGTGGGCCTGCATTCGGCCAGCGGCTCGGAACGGGACTGGGATTATTACCAGAAAGTGGTGGGAGGAAAATTCAAGCGGCACCCTAAGCTGCAGCCCTTTACCGTGGAGGTGGTGGACGCGAAATTCCCCGCCGCGCACGGCTTGCCGGCGAGCTTCCCGTGGGAAGACGAATGCTATTACGTGGAGAAACTGCAGCCCGGCATTCACGTGGTGCTGGTGACGGACCCGCATCGCGTCGTCGACCCGCAGTTTGCCGCCGATCCCGGCGACCTGGTAAAAGGAATGCGGCCGCTCGCCTGGTATCAGACATTTGACGGCGGCCGCGAGTATTACCTGGCGCTCGGGCACAAGAAGGAAGATTACGAGAATCCCCTTTTGACCGGGCTCATTCTGGGCGGAGTTCAGTGGGCGATGGGTAAGGGCCGCTAGCGCGGCCGCTGCCTCTACTGTCCTCCGCGACCGCCTCTGCGGCCTCTGCCGCCCTGCGGACCGGCCTGCACGCCGGCTGACAGGTGATCGTAATTCAACATGGCGTTGAACAACAGGAAATAACTTCCCTGCGTTTCATTGCGCCACATGGGATCGTTGGCGAACATCACCACGTGACCCTTACCGCGCGGCACGTCCACCACCGCCGCCTGGTTGGCCAACTCCGACCCGCCGGCGAGCATCCCGGAGACCAGCAGTTCATCATCGGGAGCGAAACGGACCACCACGCGGGGCCGCATCGCCGCCGGCAACTGCGCGCCGCGTCCGCCGAATCCGCCACCGCCGCCGTTCAGGTCACCTGCGGGAGGCTCTTCGCCGCCGCGTCCGCCTGTCGCCGGAGCGGTCGGGGTATTCATGGAAAGCGGACGCGCCTGCACGATGTCTGCCTCTTCGGCCGTGCCGCGCCCGCTGGGACGCGCCGCGCCTTCCGTCGAGCTAGCGCCGCCACGTCCACCACCGCGACCGCCACGGCCGCCGCCTCCGCGGCCGCCGAAGCCCCCGCCGCCGCCCACGGAGAGCACCGGCGCCTGATTGAAGTACAGCGCGAGCTTATCGCCGTACCCATACGCGATGGGGCTGCCCTTATCGGCGATGCTGGAATTGAGCACGCTGCCCCGCACCCGTAATTCGGGAGCGTTGACGATGCTCACACCCTCCGCCAAACCGTAATCGATGGGGATGGAAGCGTTGCCGGTGATGGTCACGAACAGGCCGCCTTCATCGATGAATTTGCCGATGCTGTCGATGCCGTGCAGGCCCATCCCGCCGCGCATATCGTCGGTGGTGTCGGGCGCGCCGCCCAGATTGGGCGTGATGCTGGTCTTCATAAAGGGCACGGGATCGCCCACCTTGGGCGTGCCGTTGACGATGCGTTGCGCCGTGCCGCCCACCGGGCCGAAAACGATGACGTCATACTTGGCGCGCAGGTCGGAAATCTCGCCCAGCTTGATGTCGGAGATGTAGTCGTAGGGAATGTGCAGGCGGTCGAACGCCACGCGGAACCAACCTTCGTTCTGTGTGTTGGACCAGGTGTGGACGAAAGCGATGCGCGGCGCGGCCAGTTCGTGCATCGGCACGCTGGGCGCGGCTGCCACGGCATAGGCCGTCACGCCGAGCGCCGCGCTGCTCTTCTGCAAGCGGTCGTGCAGGTCGGCCGGATTGCCTTCCGAGCGGATCACGAAGGTGCCGGCGTTGTAGTCGTGGCCGTCCGCTTTGAAGCCTTCCTCGGCGGCGGACATCTTCACGTCCTTCAGTTCGAAACGCAAAGTCGCGAGCGTGTTGTCGGCGTTGTGGTTGATCAGATAGACAGCGGTGGCGCTACCCTCGATGCCGCCCGGAGCCTTGGCGTCGGATGACAGCAGCGTCATCGGCGCTTTGAGAATCGCCGCATCGGTCACGCGATCGGTCGTGACATTGTGGAGCGGACCGAGCGTCCACCCGGTGTCGTCGTAGGGCGCCGGGTCGTTGATGTTGTAATACTGCGTATCCAGCAGCATGTCAGCGCAGCGGCTGTAGGGCTGGTCCATGCGGATCACGTAACTGCCGGCGGGAAATTTGCCGCTGGCGGCGGTGAGGCGATCCACCTCCACGCCCTGCATGCGCAGTTCGTTCACCAATTCGGCGGCGGCGGCGGGGCGCGGATCGTCGCCCGGCAGCACCCATGCCGCAGGACCTTCGGCGGTAGCTTTGGCGATGCTGCGTTGGCTCTTGAGATAAAAATTGTCCAGGAACTGTTTGCGATTGTTGGCCACATTGTTCATGGAGAACAGCAGGCCGCTTTCCTGCAAATTGATGTTGTTGCGGATGGACCAGTTGACGCGCGGCAGCGGCGGATTCGGCCGGTACCAGGCGCGGCTGGTGGAATTGGCGGGCACCGTCCGCACGCCGGTATCGGCACCGTTGCCGCCGAACGTCTCATAGAAGCGCCCGATGGAGTTGTGCCCGTTGGCCACGTAGAACATGTAATTGGGCGCCCAGCCATCGTAATAATTGTGCGTCCATACGCCCGGCACGCCGCGCTTGGTGAACTCCTCGATATCGACGTACGCCATCTTCTGCCACTCGTCGATCACCAGCGGATCGAGCCATGCGTTGTAGGGGCCCATGCCTGTCGACACGTAGAGGAAGGGCTGCGATTCATGCAGGTCGTGGAGCACCGTGGGGTGGTAATCGAGGAAGGTCTTCATCATGGTCTTGCTCAGTTGCAGCGCCATGCCGATACCATCGCGATTGTTGTCGTGCGCCACATAGTGGCCCCAGTAAACCAGATTGGGAGCCGGCTTATTCGGGAATTCCTTGTGATAGTTATAGACGTCCACCTCGCGATCGCGACCGTCCACTTCGGTGGTGGGCGTGATTAGTACGATGGTATTCTTGCGAATGTTCTGGATGTACGGCGACTCTTCCACCGCCAGCCGATACGCCAACTCCATCAGCATTTCCGGCGAACCGGTTTCGGTGGAGTGAATACTGCCCGATGCCCAATAGAACGGCAGCGCTTCGGACTCGATCTTTTCGGCCTCGGCGGGCGTGGTCTTGCGCGGATCGGCGAGGCGCGCGGTGAGGTCCTTGTAATGGTCGAGCTGGGCGATATTGGCTTCGTCGGAGATGGCCACCAGCAGGATTTCGCGGCCCTCTTCGGAGTGGCCGATCACGAATACCTTGACGCGCTTGGACGCTGTTTCGAGCGCCCGCATGTAGCGGTCGATGTCCTTCGTGTAGGTGAGCTTGTTGGGTGTGCCGATGACGTACCCGAGCACCTTTTCCGGTGTCGGCACGGTGTCCGACGCGGGCAGGTGATCCACCAGTTCGGTCAGAAAATATTTCTCGGTCGTGTACTGCAGGATTTTCGAGGTGTAGTCTTCGTCGTTTTTCTGAGGGGGCGGTGAGGCCCAGAGAGAGCCCGCCAGCAGCAGGCAAGCAGCGATTTTACGCATGATCCCGACATCATATCCGATTTCGGGAAGAGGCCCGCTGTTATTGCGGCAGTTTCTCGCGCACCCGCCGCGCCTGTTCCAGGTGCCGCCGCTCGTGCGCGGCGATCTGCGCGAACATCGCGCCCAGACTCATTTTGAAAAAACGGGAAATCGGCGTTGTGACCTTTACGCGCCGTAAATCGAGCCCGTCGGCGCGCTCTAATTGGATGAGCAACTGGCTCTGCACGTGATAAAAGGTCGGCATCACAGCCGTCAGCGGCTGGCCGTGCAGTGGCACGAAGTGGCGCGGCGTGGCCCTGGGGTTGCGAACCGGAGGCTCGGTCTGGTGGACGACGTAGCGGTCGATGACGCCGTATTCGAATGGGCCGGCGCCCGTCAGCCCACGCTGTTTACCCAGTTCGATGGCCTGCTCGATGGCGAGGACTTCCCACTGGCCCACCATGGTGAGATGCGACAGGCATTCCTCGATGGACCATTCTCCAGGCGCGGGCCTCCAGTTGAAGCGCGCTTCGTTGAGCTCGGCGGTGAGCTCGGCGGCATCCTGCCGGATCTGTTCGAATTGGTGGCGATAGAGTTCGATTTCGGGCACAGGCACAAACGCGATTATACCGAACGATGGGCCACTTGTTTCGGCGCGCCGCATGGTAGATTGACACGAGGAGAACGGCATGAAAGATTGGGCCTTCGCGCAGACGCACGCTTCCCAGCAATTGGCGGAAGTGCACATGTTTTCGATTACCAAGGTGCAGCCGGGTATCGAAGTAGAGTTCTTCATCACGGTGAAGGAATACGTCACGCCGAAGGAGCCCACCATGCATTTCTTCGCACAGGCCGATAAACTCACCAACCAGAAGACCGCGCCCTACCGTCCCACGGGATGGGGCAAAACCATGCTCGAAGCGCTCTCGGAATGCGTGAAGGCCATCGATCGTTTTCCGTTCGAGGGCATGGAGGGGGACATGACCCGCGTGTAACGCTAGCAGCCGCTGAAGCTGCGCAGCGCTTCCGCCTCATCGCCGAACGCTACCAGTAGCGCGTAAAGTTTGGTCACCTGCAGCATGTTATCGATGCGCGCCTGGGAGTGCAGCAGCTTCAACTGCCCGCCCAGCTTCGCCAATGTCACGTACGATCCCGCCATTTCGCCCAGCCCGGCGCTATCCACATAACTCACGCCTTGCAGATTGAGCAGGATGTTCCGGGTACCGCCGTTGACCAGGTCGCGCACCGTCTGGCGCACCGCCGCGCATCCCTCTCCCATAGTGATGCGGCCTTCGAGATCGACAATGGCGACCGGTCCGGCGTGTCGCACAGCAGTTTGTGGAAGCATGGCTCCTCCTGCGGGTTAGTATAGCCGCCGCCCGTTCGCGCCGTAATTGACGAAAGTTATTCAGCGCACCTCGAACCCGCCGAACGCCAGCCCCAGCTCGCGGATGTCGCCGCCCGCGTGGAAGGTGCGATTCACTGCCACCGTCACGTCGATGGTCGCCTCGCCCACCAGGGAATCGGGCAGGGGAAACGCCAACTCGAAATTGCCGCCCGAGGTCAATCGCGCCGGCGCCAAAGGCGATCCGTTGATGGTCACCTGCATGGTCAGCGGCCCGGCACGCAACTGCCCGGCCGGATAATTCCCGTGCAGGTAGAGCTTCTGCCCGGGCGTCGTGGGACCTCCGATGCGCAGGCTCGCGCGCGCCGGCATCCAGCGATGATTGCCCTCAGGCGCGTACCACTCGGGACCCAGCATTTGTGCCGCCTCGGGGTCGGCGACATCGATGCGGTGCGGCGGTGCCAGGTCGCGCGGCCGGCCGGCATACTCCGAAGTGATGTTGCGCAATATGGGACCGCTGGCGTCGTAGACCACTACGGCATCGTTGTCGAGCTCCTTCGAGAGTTCCCCGGCCGGCAGCACGAACTCCGAAATGTCGCCCAACTCGGGGTGCGCGTCGATCCGGTCGGCGTTCGCCGCCGTCAGATACACGTGGTCGATATCGAGCAGGCGGAAGGGACGGTCGGCCACACCGTTATAAAAGGTAGTGGTGTCGATGCCCTCCAGCGCAATCGTCTTCCCGGGGTGCAATTCGTGCGCGCTCGACACGCCTTCCACCAGGGCGCGCAGGTGCCCGCTGAAGCGATCGTAATAATCGCAGGACGCCACGGTGCGCGGCAGCATGATGAGGATGTACACGGCTGCCAGTGCGGCCGCCGCGGCGCGCCGCAAATTCCCGGCCCGCCAGCCTTCGGTCAGCGCCCAGCCTCCCAGCCAGCACACTCCAATGGCCGGCACGAAAGCATAATACTGCTCCACGTGATCGCGCAGCGGCAATACCGGCGCGATCGAAATCACGAACCACGCCAGGAACAGGATCGCCGTCCGGCCCCTCACAACCGCGAATGCCAGCAGACCCAGCGAGACCAATACCACCGCTGACGGAATCAGCCACAGCGGCACCGCCATCGGCGCCCAGAATCCCACCGGGCCCACCGACCAGGCCCAGTACTTCGCCAGCGTGCGCAACATCGCGCCCGTAAAATGCAGCGCATACACCGGATCGCGCCCCATCGGCGCCACCATCCAGTGCAGGGCCAGGTAAGCGGCCGACACTGCGAACATCGGGAGCACACGCGCCAGATATTTGCGCGCGAACAGAAACGTGTACACCGCGGCCAGCGCGGGGTAGACGATGTTGATTTCGAGCGCCCCGAACCCCAGTACAAATACCAGCCATTGATACAGGTTGTAGCGCCGCTCTCCGGTCTCCGTGTAGCGCAATAGGAAATAAAACGCCAGCAGCAGGAACAGTGCCGCCTGCACCTGTTCATTGGCCGCAGCCCACGCCAGCGGATCCACCGTCACCGCACTCACCGCCCACAACATCGCCGCCAGAAATCCGGCCGCGCGCCGGCCCGTCAGGCGCGTGCCCAACCACGCCACCAGCGCCAGGTCGGCACACTGCATGGCGAACACCATCACGCGGAAGGGCAGGGGATTGAGACCGAAGAGCGCGAAATTCACCAGGAAGATGAGACGCTCGCTCCACGGCCGGATGTGGCCTGCCGATCCCGGTACAAACAGCGCCACCAGCAGGTCGTGCAGCCCGTGCCCATGCAGATTGATTCCCAGCCATACGAAATCGTCGGACTGGTACCACGACGCCAGCCCGCGCCAATGCGCCAGCAGGCACAGCAGCGGGGGCACCAGCCAGTATGCCGCGCGCGCCAGCGGTGAAGATTCGCGCGCGCTGTTCACTTTGCGGCCAGCGCCACGCTGGACGCCACTACACCCAACTCGCGCTTATCCATGTCACCGGGCGGTATCGCCTTATCCACCTGGAAATCGATGCGCACCGCGTCGCCCGTGAGTGCGCTCGCCGGAACGTCGCGCCGGTACGTGTGCGGCCCCGCCTGCGAATACGTTTCCGGCGCCAGTGCGGTGCTGCCTACCGACGCCGAGAGCGTGATCGCGCCAAGTTTCTGGATATTCGCCGCCGGAACGGTCAGGTGAAATTCGAGCGTCGCCCCCTGCTGCGCGGCGTGCGCCGGCCGCCGCAGCGTGATCGCGAATTTCTGCGCGGTCCAACGCCACGCACCGCTTTCCACGGTGTAGAATCCGCTGGTGAGTTGTCCGGCCATGGTGGCGTCGTTCATCCGCAACATGGACGCCAGCCGTGGTGCTTCCTCGATAGTGTCGACGTGGCGCCCCGGCCCGTGCTTACAGGCAGGCGCGGCCAACAGCAGCGCCGCCAGCAGAATTCTTCGCATCAGTCTCCGACTCTCTCCACTTCCACCAGACAACTATAAAATGTTGGACCGCCGCCCGCATCGGTGAGCCGCTCGGAAGTAAGGGCATTGGCGTTGCGGCCCCATCGCACTGCGGGCGCGCAGACCACCCCGGCGTGCACGCTATCGTCCACCCGGGCTACCAGCAGGCATGACCCGCGATCGTTCCAGATGCGTACGCGGTCGGCGTCGGCGATGCCGCGGCGGTTCGCATCCACCCCGGCCATGTGGAGCACGGATGTCTGCCGGTCTACCGCTTCGCGATAGCCGAAAGTGGAGTTCATGCTGTCGTCATTTTTCGGCGAAATCATTTCCAGCGGATAGCGGTCGCCAAGTTCGCGGTCGCCGTGCCGCGATTCTATGGGCGGCGTGTAATCGAGCGTCTCCGCGTGGAAATGGCACTTGCCGTCGGGCGTGCCGAATCCCCCGTGAGCGAACGGTTGGAACGGCTCCGGCAACCGCAGGCGGACGCTCCCTTCGCGGTCCAGTTCTTCGAGCGTGATCCCTTTGATGAACGGGTGCGGCGAATCGAGCATGGTGCGGATCATGTCGTCGTCGGAATCGCGGAAGCAGGGGTCGTCGAAACCCATGCGGTCCGCCAGCGCGCGGAACACCTCGCCGTTGGGTCGCGTTTCTCCCGGCGCGGCCAGTGCGGGGCGGGCAAGTTGCAGGTAGTGATGGCCGTAGGAAAGATAAAGGTCGGTGTGTTCCAGGAACGTCGTAGCCGGCAGCAGGATATCGGCATGACGAGCGGTGTCGTTCTCGAACTGCTCCAGCACCACCGTAAAAAGGTCGTCGCGGCACAACCCGGCGAGCACGGCGTTCTGATTGGGCGCCACCGACGCGGGGTTGGAGTTGTACACCACCAGCGCCTTCACCGGCGGATCGTCAAGCCGTGTCAGTGCCGCGCCCAATTGCACCATGTTGACCAGCCGCGCCTCGCGCCCCAGCGATACCCGCTGCAGTTCGGGGCGCTCCAGGCCTTCGCGATTGAGCTGGAAGGTTTGCGAAATGGAAAGCTGCATGCCGCCGCCAACGTCTTTCCACGATCCTGTGAGCGCGGGCAGCAGCGCCACCGTGCGCGCCGCCATGGCGCCCCGTTCGTTGCGCTGCATCCCCAGATTGAGGCGGATGGCGGCCGGCCGCGTAGTGGCGTAGTCGCGGGCCAGCGCGGCGATCTCTTCACCCCCGATTCCCGTGAGCTCCGCGGCACGCCGTGGCGACCATTCCCGCACCCGCTCTTGCAAACCGTCGAACCCGCTCGTGTGGCGCTCCACGTAATCGGCGTCGTAGAGCCGCTCATCGATAATCACGTGCATCATGGCTAGCGCCAGCGCGGTATCGCTGCCCGGGTTGATGAAGTAATGGCGGTCGGCGGCCGCGCCCGTACGATTGCGCCGCGGGTCGATGGTATAGAACTTCGCCCCGTTGCGCCGCGCCTCCATAATGAAGGGCCAGAGGTGCACGTTGGTGCCGAGAATGTTCGCGCCCCAGGCTAGAATCAGCCGCGAGTGGCGGAACTGCTCGGGCTCAGTGCCATAGCGGTAGCCCAGCGCCTCCAGCAGGCCCACCTTGCCGGCTTCCGAGCAGATGGTGCGATCCAGCCGCGATGCGCCCAGCCGATGGAAGAACCGGCGATCCATACCGGCGCCGTTCAGCAGCCCCATCGTGCCCGCGTAACTGTACGGCAGAATCGCTTCGGAGCCGAACTCGTCCGCAATGGCGCGCAGCCGCCCGGCGATCGTATCGAGCGCTTCATCCCAGGAAATGCGTTCGAAGCGGCCTTCGCCTTTGGCGCCGACGCGGCGCTGCGGATAGAGCAGGCGGTGCGGCGAATACTCGCGCTCCAGATACTGCGCCACCTTGCCGCACAGAAAACCGCGCGTCACTGGATGGGCCGGGTCGCCGCGCAGTTTGGCGCCGCGCCCTTCGTTGTCGATGTTGATCAGCAGCGCGCAGGTATCCGGACAGTCCAGCGCACAGACGGAGCGGCGGATCTCAGGCATTGAAGACGATTATAATTCACCCGGGAGTGCGCTTCCCGGTAAGGGTTGCCTTGCTCCGCGCCCGGAGAGCGATCTCTAGGCCCGCACCAGATTCAGCACTTCATTCAGCGACCCCTGGCGATAGCCCTCCAGATCGAGCGTCACGTATTTGAATCCCAGCTTCTTAAAGATTTCCGTGAATCGGCCGGCCATCTCCATCGACATCGCCCGCGCCATTTCCTCGCGCGCAATCTCGATGCGCACCACTTCGCCGTGGAAGCGTACGCGGAACTGCCGGAATCCCAGTGCCTTCAATTCTTCCTCGCCGGTCTCCACCGTCTTCACGTTCTCGATCGTCACCGGAGTGCCGTAGGGAATGCGCGAACTGAGGCACGCTGCGGCCGGCCGGTCCCACGTCGGCAAGCCGGCGCGCCGCGAGAGTTCGCGGATCTCCGCCTTCGAGAGCGCCACATCCGCCAGCGGCGCCGCCACCCGATGATTCTTCGCCGCGCCCTGGCCGGGCCGGTAATCGCCCAGGTCGTCGAGATTTACCCCGTAGACGATATGCGCGATGCCCCGCTCGCGGCCCAATTCTTCCAGACGCGTGAAGAGTTCGTCCTTGCAATGAAAGCAGCGATCGGGATTGTTAGCCGCGTAATCGGGATTGTCGAATTCGCGCGTCTGGATGTACTCGTGCGCGATGCCGAAGCGCGCCACGAACTGTTCGGCGTCGCGCTTGTGCGATTCCGGAATGGAGGCGGAATCGGCGGTCACCGCCAGGGCGTTGCCGCCCAGTACCTGGCTTGCCGCCCAGGCCAAGTACGCCGAATCCGTGCCGCCCGAGAACGCCACCATCACGCGCTCGAGCGACCGCAGATGGGCGAAAAGCCGCTCCTGCTTGTCTTCCATGCCTGAGGCCGTCACGCCTCCATTCTATCGGAAGTGCGTTACTGCAGTGGCAGCGGCTCCTGGTTGGTAGGCTCCTCGGTATCGGGAATCACCGATGCGGCCGCCACCTGATCGCCCTCGTCCAGCGAAACCAGGCGCACCCCCTGCGAGGATCGGCCCACCTGCCGGATGGTGTTGCCTTCGATGCGAATGATCTTGCCAGCCTGCGTGACAATCACGATTTCCGAATCCTCTCTCACGGAGAGAATCGCCACCACGTTGCCGGTCTTCTTGGTGGTCTTCATGTTGATCACGCCCTTGCCGCCGCGGTTGGTCAACCGGTAGTCTTCGAGCGGCGTGCGCTTGCCGTAGCCATTCTCACCCAGCGAAAGAACCAGGCCCTCTTTCTCCATCACTTCCACGCCAACCAGGTAATCGCCCTCGGCCAGATCCATGGCGCGCACGCCGCGCGCCTGCCTGCCCATCGGGCGCACCTGGCTCTCCGCGAAGCGGATGGCCTGCCCTTCATGCGAACCCAGGAGAATATAATTCTGCCCATTAGTGATCCCCGCGCCGATGAGCTGGTCGCCTTCATCCAGCGTGAGCGCGATCAGGCCGCGCGAAATCGGATTGTCGAACTCCGTCAGTTCCGATTTCTTGATGACCGCGTGCCGGGTCACCATCACCACGAACTTATCGGCCACGAAATCCTTCACCGGGAGGAAGGTGCGCGGCTCCTCATCGGATTGCAAATTGATGAGGTTCGAAATGTGCTTGCCCTTGCCGGTGGTGGTGGCGTCGGGAATCTCATAGGCCTTCAGCCAATAGACGCGCCCGCGCGTCGTGAAGATCAGCAGGTAACTGTGGGTCGATGTGACCAGCAGGTGCTCCACCATATCTTCGGCGCGCGTACCCATGCCGATGCGGCCCTTGCCGCCGCGCATCTGCCGCCGGTAAGTGTCCACCGACGTGCGCTTGAGGTAGCCGCCGCGCGTCACCGTGATGGCGACGTCTTCCATCTGCACCAGGTCCTCGATCAGGATCTCGCCGGTGTCTTCGATAATCTGCGTGCGGCGCTCATCGCCGAAATCCTTCTGGACTTCCTTGAGCTCCTTCACAATCAGGTCGCGCAGCACTTTGTCGGAACCGAGAATTTCCAGATACTCGGCGATGCGGCGCTGAATGTCGGCCAGTTCATCGAGAATCTTCTGCTGCTCCATGCCGGTGAGGCGCTGCAACTGCAGTTCAATGATGGCCTGCGCCTGCTTCTCGGAGAATGCGAAACGCGCGATCAGCGATTCACGCGCTTCCCGCGGCTGTTTGGCGGCGCGGATCAGGCGGATCACTTCGTCCAGGTTATCCAGCGCCTTCTGGAAGCCCAGTAAGATATGCTCCCGCTCGCGCGCTTTGCGCAGTTCGTACTCGGTGCGCCGGCGAACCACATCGATGCGGTGATCGATGAAGAACTTGATCATGTCCACCAGGCCAAGCTCGCGCGGCTGGCCGTTGACGATGGACAGCATGATAATGCCGAAGCCGATCTGCAACTGCGTGTTCTTATAAAGGTTGTTGAGCACCACCTCGGCCTGCTCGCCGCGCTTCAGCTCCACCACGATGCGCATACCGTCGCGGTCGCTATGATCCACCACATCGGAAATACCTTCGATGCGCTTCTCATTCACCATGGAGGCGATCTGTTCCAGCAGCTTCGACTTATTCACCTGGTACGGAATCTCGTCGATGATGATCTGGTCGCGATCCTTGCTCATGCGCTCGATCTTGGCGCGCGCGCGGATCTTGAGTTGGCCGCGTCCGGTGGTATAGGCCTGCAGAATTCCCTGGCGTCCCAGAATGAATCCGCCGGTGGGGAAATCGGGCCCCTGCACGAATTCCAGCAGCTTCAGCAGCGGTGCGTCGGGATGCTGGATTTTATGGACGACGGCGTTGATCACTTCGGTAAGATTGTGCGGCGGAATATTAGTCGCCATCCCTACCGCGATGCCCGAAGAGCCGTTCACCAGCAGATTGGGAACTCGCGTCGGCAGAACTTCCGGCTCCGTCTCGCTATCGTCGTAATTCGGTTTGAAGTCGACCGTCTCCTTGTCGAGATCTTCGAGCAGCGCGGTGGCCACGCGCGCCAGACGGGCTTCGGTATACCGGTCGGCCGCCGGCGGATCGCCATCCACTGAGCCGAAATTTCCCTGGCCTTCCACCAGCGGATAGCGCATGGAGAATGGCTGCGCCAGTCTCACCAGGGCGTCGTAGATCGCCAGGTTGCCGTGCGGGTGATACTTACCCATGGCGTCGCCCACAATGCGGGCGCACTTACGCGTGGGGCGATTCGGCTGCAGGCCCATCTGCTGCATGGTGTACAGAATGCGGCGATGCACCGGCTTCAATCCGTCGCGAATATCGGGAAGCGCGCGGCCCACGATCACGCTCATCGCGTAATCCAGGTAGGACCGCTTCATCTCATCTTCGATATTCGTCGGGACGAGGTTTTGATTCCCGCCGTTGCCTCCGCCGCCGAGCGGCAAATTGCCTCCCGCCGGCGGGGGCGCAGGGGGACCTTGCGGTGGTTGTTCCTGATCGGCCAAGCTATCTCCTCAATTTAGTGTTAAGTGGTTATTTTACCAAGAACATGAGGGTGCGCGCCAATTACTTGGCCGGGCCGAATTCGATGGACGAATCGGCGGCGAATTTGCGGTACTCGCGGAAGTCGATGACGTTGCGCGCCCACCCGTCCAGGCTGCTCATGTCGGCCCGGCAACGGGAGGGCAGCAGGTATTTCGTGCCGCCGATATCGAAGAAGGTGTAATCCACGGTGGTGTCCGCCGATCGCAGATGCAAAGCCTCGGGAATATGGTCGGCCCCATACTCGAAGTGAAGCACCTCACCGGTCTCGGCATCAATCTCCAGAAGGCCGTGATAACCGACATTCGCCCCCATCGTTCTTCCGTCTACCAAGCTCCGCAGATGGTAGCGGGAGTGTGGTCCCACTTCGTAGTCCACCACGCCGATACGCCGCCCGTGCACCGTCTTCCAGCTCTTCCAATGAAAGGCCGTTTCTGAAGCTGGATCGAAAATGGCGCCCAGCGTCGTCTCGAATTCACCGCTCCCCAGGGTTCCTTCCAGCGTCTCGAAGCTTCGGTCCGCCGGTTTTCCGTCGATCAGAACCAGCTTATGCTCCTCCTTGTGCTGGAAGTAGCGGAGGTGGACTGTCAAGGTGTCCACGGGATGGCCGCCGAAACCGTCCTCCAGGCTGCCGGCATAGCGGTGGATGAGTTCGGTAGCTAGAAAATCGGGCAGCGATTGCGTATATTCGCGGGCCTTCTGCCGCGTTCTCGCCAGCAGCGCCGCGGTATCCTTGTCCGCCGGCCGCTGCCCCCACGCGAGTGAGGCCCAAGCCAGTAACGTAGCGCCTACGATAGTCTTCACTTGCCGGCTCCGAACTCGATCGACGAATCGGCGGAAAACTTGCGGTACTCGCGGAAGTCAATGTCGTTGCGCACCGATAACTTTCGACTGTGCATTTCGGTTTCGCATCGCGACGGCAGCAGGTAATTCCGCCCGCCCACGTCGGCGAAGTCGTAATCCACTGTGGTGCTCGCCTGGTCAAGCCCCACATCTATCGGGATATCGCCCGTAATGTAAGTGAAGTGAAGCACCTCGCCCGTCTCGCGGTCGATATCGATCTCGCCGTGAAAGGCAACGATCGCTGCGTGAAACGCCCCGGGAGCGCCGGTCAACACTTCATACCGGGAATGCGCGGCATCCACCTCATAGGCGAATACCGCCACCCGATGGCGCCGCACGCTTTTCCACGCAACCCAATGAAACGCCGTACTGGTGGAGGGGTCGAAGATGCCATGTAATGTGCCTCCGAATTCGCCCGTGCCGATACCGCCGGCCAGGGATTCGTACTTCCGATCGGTAGGCTTATCGTTCAGCAGGACCAGCTTATGCTCCTCCTGCTGCTGGAAGTAACTCAGCCTGACCGCCAGCGTATCGGACGGAACCCAGGGCATCAGGGCCCGCGCTGGAGCGTGCGTAAAGCGGTGGATCGTTTCGGTACAGACGAAATCGGGCAGGGACTGGGAGTAGGCTAGCGCCTTGGCACGGCTCATTTCGACCATCGCGGCGGCGTCGGCGTCCGCAGGGCGCTGCCCCCACGCCACAGACAAACAAACCAGAAGGAGGGCGGCCTGTTTCATTTGCCGGTCCCGAAATCGATCACGGCATCGGCCGAGAATTTCCCATAGTCGTGAAAGTCGATCTTATTCAATGTCCAGATTCGGACGCCGTGCACTTCCTGCTGGGAGTGCGAGGGCAATAAGTAATTCCGTCCGCCGACGTTGGTCCACTCGTAATCCACTGAACTGGCGGCGTACTGCGCGTCGAAGTCCCTGGGCAGCTCATAGGCGATGTAACTCAAGAAAAGCGCCTCGCCGGTCTCGCTATCCAGTTCCACCACGCCATGAATTCCCACCACGGCCTTCACATGGTTGGCCGTCAGTACATATGGGGCGTGCGCTGCTGAGACGGCGTACTCGTATGCAGCCGCGCGCCGCTTGCGGACCGTCTTCCAGCCTTTCCACTCGAAAGCGGCCTGCGAAGCGGGATCGAAAACCGTGCGTAAGATACCGCCGAATTCGCCTGACCCGGTAGCGAAGGCCAGGTCCTCATACTTTTTATCGGTTGGTTTGCCGTCGATCTGCGAGAGAGAATGTTCCTCCTTCCCCTGCAAGTAACGAAGCTTTACCGTCAGTACATCTGTCCTTGAAAAACTCCGCTCCGGCCGGGCCGCGAACCGGTGTACGCTTTCGGCGCACACGAAGTCGGGCAGGGAACGGGTGTAGTCGAGCGCTTTTTGGCGCGCTCTTTCGATCAAGGTGGCCGAATCGGAGTCTGAGGGGTGCTGTCCCCACGCCATTGCGGCGCAAAGCAGCAGTCCGGAGAGGCGCACCATGCCGTTAGTATCCCACCGTTTTTGCCTCCCGATAGCGGCCATGCGCAGTACTATGGCGCACCTTTCCTATAATTGTGAAAGACGACGGGGTATGAATTGGCGTCCAGGTGTTATATGCTCACCAAAGTACCGGCGCTAAAGCTATGGACGTCCAAGACCGCGAACCGTCCGTCGGGATTGCGGGCCGCTTCCGCAGACTGCCGTCACCCGTGCGCCTGTCCTTGCCTTACCTGCTTTCCCTGATATCGCTGGCCGTTCCCGCCGCCATCTCCGCAGCCCTGCTCCACCACCCCGAACTGACGCCGCTTTACAGATTCGCCTTCGCCCTCGATGTGGCCGTGGTCTCGTGGTGGGCGGGCTTCTGGGCTGGAATCCTGGTGACGGCGGCCGCCACTCCGGTCCTCCTTCTGGTAGTCTCCGGTGGCAGGGTATTCATTCCGGCAAGACCCGATGTCGCCGCCCTTTCCGTCCTGGTCCTCGTCGCCGTGCTGGCCAGCCGCGTGGCCGCCGCGCGCAAGCGCGTGGAGCGTGTGCTCCGCACCGCCAATCGCGAGCTGGACCAGCGGGTCAACCAACGAACGGAGGAACTGGAACGCGCCCGCGAGTCGCTCCAGATCACCCTGGCCAGCATTGGCGATGCGGTCATCGCCACCGATACCGCCGGCCGCATCACGCTACTCAACGGAGTCGCCGAAACGCTTACCGGATGGACTGCCGCGGAGGCCGTCGGCCGCCCGCTGGAGCAGGTCTTCGCGATCGTCAACGCGGATACCCGCGAGACCGTGGAAAGCCCGGTGGTCAAAGTTCTCCGCCTCGGCGTGCAGGCCGGGCTGGCCAACCGCACCTTGCTGATCGGCCGCCACGGGCGCGAAATCCTTATAGAGGATAGCGGTGCGCCCATTCGCCAAGCCAATGACGAGGTGGTGGGCGTGGTGCTCACCTTCCGCGACATCGGCGAACGATATCGCATGGAAACCGAGCGCCAGAGGCTCCTCGATTCCGATGAACGCCTGGTCGGCATCCTCAACAACATCAACGACGGCTTCCTGACCGTGGACCGGCAGTGGCGCCTGACGTTCCTCAATCGCAAAGCCTCTGTCTTCGTGCAGCGGCCGCCTGACGAACTCATGGGAACCACCCTCTGGGATGCCATGCCCAAGCTCGCCGGCAGCGCCGCGGCGGCTGAACTGGAACGCGCCATGCACGATAACGTGGCGGTCCGCTGCCTGATTAATTACGATCCGCGGCTGGCCTGGTTCGATACCGGCGCCTACCCCAGCGGCGACGGGCTCGCCCTCCTCATGCGCGACGTTACCGAGCACCAGCGTCTGGAAGCGCAGCTCCGGCAGGCGCAGAAGATGGAGGCCGTCGGGCGGTTGGCCGGCGGCATCGCGCATGACTTCAACAATCTGCTCACCGTCATCAACGGCTATGCCGAGTTCGCTCTCCAGGAGCTGCCCACCGACCTGGCGCTCTGCGACAACATCAAGGAAATCCTCATGGCCGGCCGGCGTGCCGCCGAACTCACCAACGGTCTGCTGGCCTTCAGCCGCAAACAGGTTCGCATGCCTGCCGTGCTCAAGCTCAACGATACCGTGCACAGCACCGAAAAAATGCTGCGCCGCCTGGTGGGAGAGGATGTCCCCATCACCACCGCGCTCGCCGAAGACCTGTGGGAAATCGATGGCGACCGCAGCCAGTTGGAGCAGATCGTGGTCAATCTGGCGGCCAACGCCCGCGACGCTATGCCGCGCGGCGGCATCCTGACCATCGAGACCGCCAACACCGAGATCGATGAGGATACCGGGCAGCGCCTCGGGGTACCGGCCGGCGCCTACGCCATGCTGGCGGTGAGCGACACCGGCACGGGAATGGATGCGGAGACCCAGGCTCGTGTTTTCGAGCCGTTCTTTACTACCAAAGGTCCGGGAAAAGGCACTGGGCTGGGGCTGGCGACGGTCTACGGAATCGTCAAGCAGAGCGGCGGAGCGATCTCGGTTTATAGCGAGCCCGGACGCGGCACGACATTCAAGATCTATATGCCCAAGCGTCGCGACGATGCGGCGCCTCTGGTTACGGAAACACCGGAGCCGGCGCTGTTGGTCACGCGCAGCCGTCGCCGCACCATCCTGCTGGTGGAAGACGAAGATCGCGTTCGCCGGCTGACCGTGACCATGCTGGAGCGCCACGGCTTTCGCGTCCTCCCGGCGGCCTCCGGGCGCGAGGCGCTTGAGATCTGCCAGTCGGAAGGCAATGCCATAGACCTGGTGTTGAGCGACATGGTGATGCCGCAGATGAGCGGCGACAAGTTGGCCGAAGAGCTGCATCGCCTCTACCCCGGCATCCAGGTATTATTTATGTCGGGCTATTCCGAGCACGCGGTGGTGGACCAGGCGCTGCTCTCGCCGGAGGTGAACTTCATCAGCAAGCCGTTCACGGCGGCCACGCTCTTGAGTAAGGTCAATCAGGCGCTCAGCGGAGGCGCGAAAAGCGAAGGCACCGCGGGGTAAGGCCTACTTCCCTCCGGCCACCCGTGCGACCGCGTTCACCAGCTTGCGATACGGAATCTCCTCATAATTTTCGAATGCCAGCCATTCGCCATCGCGCCAACTGGAGTAATACCAGCGCGCCAATAATGCCAGATACTCCTGCCGTTCGCGCACCGTCGCCTTGCGCGGCGCAATCGCCGCGAACGTTTCACGCAGTTTCTGATCGAGCGACACCGGCGTGCCATCCCGCACTTCGAAACTAAACCGCCGCGGCTCCTGCCACCAACCCTCGCGCACGAACCACATCTCCACCGCATCCGCCGCCAGTGACCGCGTAATCGCCACGCCATTCAGCCGCTCGATATCGCGCGCCAGTTCATCCGCCTGCTTGAGAACGTCCTGCACCTTCTCGAACCGTTTGTGCTGGCGGGCCGCCTCTTCGAACATCATCTCCTCGCTCAACCGATCGCGTGAGTGCGCGATGGCGGCCAGCAGCGATTGCCCGTCGGTGTGCAGAAAATCCACCACGCGCGCCACTTCGTGCCCATACTCCGCCGGTCCCACCACCTGCTGGCAGGGGCGCAGGCACATCGACATCTCGCCGTAGATGCAGCCAGGATGTCCGGGCGACGGCACAAGATCCTCCTGGCAGCGGCGCAACTGGAACAGGTCGAGGAACTGGCCCTCGAAGCGCTCGGCCGAAACGCGTGAGCGGAACGGACCGAAATACAGGCCCGCGGTGCGTGTCAGGTGGCTGGTAATGTGGCTGCGCGGAAATTCGTTGGTGAGCACCAGCTTCACGTAGGGCGGCATGCGCAGCTTGATGAGATCGAGGTACGTGGTGGGGAAATGCTGCCGCGCCTGTTCGTACAGCACCGCCGCCGATTCGAATGCCGACCCCGTGAGGCAATATTCGATCCGCCGCACGGTATGGCGCAAATTGAGCAGGCGCGACGGCCGCTCGCGCTCCTTCAGCAGGCGCAGCAGCCGCCGCCGTAGCATGTTGGTTTTCGAAAGATACGGGTCGCCCTCTTTCGGCCACAACAGAAACACCGCCGGATTGTTGGGCAGCGCCTCAATAGCCGCGTCGAGCTGTGCCAGGTCGTCGCCGATTTCGATCGCTGTCATCGCCGGTAGAGCCGCTCGTACGTTTCGCGGTCGAGCGGCGGAACTCTCGCCACCCCGAGATTCTCGCTCACGTGCCCGCTCCGCCCCATGCCCACCAGCGCCACCGAAATCCCGGGCGTGGATCGCGTGAACTGGATGGCGCGCTGCGCGTTGGTAGTCAGACCCGGCATCTGCCCCGCCATCGCCGCGGGCATCTGGCGCAGCACGCGCGTCTGCGAGAGCGTGGCGCTGGCCACCACCGAAATCCCCAGGCCCGCCGCCGCGGTAAGCACATTATCGGGCCGCGCCGTGTAGGCTTCCACCATGCCGGTGTTGAACGGTAACTGGATGAAGCGGAAGTGGTGCTCCGCCCCGCATTCCTCAATCGCGATGGAGGCCAGCCGCGGCAGGCTGAGCGAGTTTTTCATGCGAAAGCCGTTCCACGTGGCGGCGCCGTACCAGCGGATCTTGCCGTGTTCCACCAGCAGTTCCAGCTCGGCGAAAGCGGCGCGAAGAGTCGCTTCGAATTCCGCCGAAGACCGGCCTGCAAGCTGCGTCTCAGGATTGTGCAGATAGAATACGTCGATCGTGTCGACTCCCAGATTGGCGCGGCTGCGCTCGATCTGGTCGGCCAGAAAATCCGGCGCCATGCAGTGCATATTCTGAAATACGTCGCCCGTACGCAGGAAAGAAGGGACGGCGCCGGGCGTCAGGAATCCCGCCTTCGTGCAGACCACGATTTCGTCCCGGTCGAGTTCGCGCAGCGCTGCCCCGATGGCGCGCTCAGAGCGTTGCTGTCGATAGTTAATGGCGGTATCGAAGAAATTGATGCCGCCTTCGGCCGCTGCCAGCAGTGCGGCGGTGTAATTTCGGTCGGCGTCGTCATCGAGTTCGCCCAGGTAGGTGCCGATCCCCAGGCTCGAGAAGCGCAGGTCGAAAGCTGCGCGGTAAAACCCCGCATCGCGCAATGGGGCAAATTGCGCCACGTATCGTTCTGTTCCTACCGCGGTGGCGTGCATGTTCTTAAGGCTACACTGAAATGGCAAACATATGCCGGAAACCACTGCGGAGTTTTATTGCCCCACCTGTGAAAAGCCTGTTGCCGACCCGTTGGTCTGCGGCGATTGCCGCGCGGTCATCTGCCGCGCCTGCGGCACCCCGCTCGAGCGCGTGGACGATTTGGGAATCGGATGATACTCCGGCCCGCACAGTACCGCAGCGGCAGCGAATCGGCGTTCCACCAAGATGCCCGCGCCGATCGCCCGTCCTGAATCGGAAACGCGGCCAGCTTGTCAGCCCGGGTCGCCCACAGGCGTGGCCTGCCCGCCGTGATCTCTTCGCTCGCCGCTACCCGATTCTCAAGCCGCAAAATGCCAGCCGGGCAGTTATTGCAGTGCCACGTTCTTCGCCGCGCCCAGATTTGCCCCGAACGTACCGATATCCAGTTGCCCGCCTTTCACCAGGTTTGCCGTGAATTGCCCGGAGGTCGTTCCCTGGATCGACAATGTGCCGAAGCTGGTCCCCGAAGCCGGCACCTGCGATAAATAGCCCAACGCTGCCGCCGGAATCGTGTAACTGCCGTCCGCCGCCGGAATACTGCAATTGATGGTCGTAAGGTGCTGTGTCCCGCCGCTCACCACCGTCGTCGAAAGTACCACCGCGACGTTGTCGAACCCGCTCCCCGACCATGTGAACGTGAACGGAGCGCTGCGATTGATGCTGGCGATCCCGTCCCAGCCGGTCACCGCGAAGCTCGCCGGGAAAACCGTCGACGCACTGAACGAACCCACCTCTGTGCCGCCTGTGCCGGTCAGCATGTACGTGCCGGCGGTCAAGGTCCCCGCGGTCAGCGATCCCGCGTACGCAGGACCGTTGGCCGTGCTCACCGCTCCGAGTCCGTATCCGGTTGGCACGTTCGGACCCGACAGCGGCAGCTTCGCGCCGGCATCCAGATACCGATCTGGGCTGCCTGGATCCTTGCCCCCAACGGCGTACGTTCGATCGAAAACCCGGCAACTGCCGGAGAGCGGACCCGAATTGAGCGTGATCCACTCAGCCGGACTGAAACTGAATACCGACCCGCTGGCCGTTTCCTGCGTGTTCACAGCGTTCTCGATCTTTGCGATACCGAAGGCGCCCACCGTAATATTGGCGCCCGCGTCCAGCTTACTGAGCACCGCCGGCGGCGTGCTGGGATCGCTACACTGTTGCGCGCCCGCTGCCGCAATTGGAATGTTGACTGAATTACTCAGTTCCCCACCCGCGCTCACCTGCGCCGACGCGAAACAATCGGGCGTCATATCGGCCGGCAGTTGGAAATTCATCTGCCAAAGCCCGGGATACCCCTGCGACGCGCCCGTATACAGGGGCGTGATCTGCCGCCCGTCTACCGTCACCTGGAAATTTCCCGCCGCCGTCTGGTCGCCCGATGTGCCGCCCGCGTCATTCGCCGCGTCCGCGCCGCCGCCGGTGCCCCACAGCACAATCGTATCGCCCGGATGGGCCGGCGTCAGCGTCCAGGTGTACCCTCCGGAACTGGTGCTCCCGGGCGTGAACCTGGTCAGACTCAACCCCCCGTTCACGTTTCCGATGGTCGCCTGGGCCGTGCCCGAGCCTGCGCTGTTACTGGTCGCAATCCCGAAGCTGCGCGCCACCACGGTTACTGTCTGCGGCGCGCTGGTCAGCGTCTGATAGGTCACCTGTACCTGATAAGTTCCGGGCGTAATCGAAGAGGGCAGCAGACCCGCCACCTGCGTGGCGTAGGTGTAGATCATCTTAGCGGCAGTCGTTGCCCCGCCGCCCACCGGCGTGAATGCGATCGATGTGCCGCTCAAACTCGACTGATAGTTCGGCGACCCCGCCACCAACGCAGCCGGCCCCAGATTGTTGCCGAAAATCACGAACACCGTATCCGGCGCGAGCTTCGCCTGATATCCGGACGCGTTGACGATTCCGCCCGTAGTGATCGCCGGTGCGCCTGCTCCCGCGACGGTCAGTGTGACGTTATAGGCCAACGGCGAATTTTCAGCGCCTCCCGGTGTAACCGTGATCGTGCCTTGGTAGCTCCCGCCCGCCAGTCCCTGCGGGTTCACCGATACCGTGATGTTGGCGGGAGTGGTTCCGCTGCTCGGGCTCACCGATAGCCAGCTTCCTCCGGAAGCAGTCGATGGCGCCGCCGTGTAACTCAACGCCGTTCCCGAACTCGCCAGAGCCACAGACTGCGCCGCCGGAGCGGTGCCCCCGATGGTGAAGGCAAACGATAGCGAAGGCGGGGTCGCCACGAATCCGGCGCCCGTGCCCGCCGCCACTTTCCGCACCCTGGCGATTCCCGCCGCACTGCCCACTATGTAAAGGTTCCCGCTGGGATCCAGCACCACGTCCTTCGGCACACCGAGGTACGCGCTGGTCGCCGCGCCGCCGTCCCCGATGGGTGTCGATGAGTTGCCCGTAATGCCCGCATAAGTCGTAATGATCCCGGCCGCATCCACCTTGCGAATGCGCCCGTTTGAGCTGTCCGCAATGTACACATTCCCGAAAGAATCCACCGCCAGGCCAAGCGGAGCAGCCAGCGTCGCCGCCGTCGCCGGACCGCCGTCGCCTGAAAATCCACTGGCTTTCTTCGTCGGTCCCGCCACCGTCGTGATCGTGCCGCTCAGATTCACCTTCCGCACGCGGCCGCTTTCCGAGATAAACAGGTTCCCGTCGCCGTCCACGGTGATGCCTCCCGGCTGGCCGATCGCGGCGCTGGTGGCCGGCACGTTATCGCCGGAGTCAACCACGTTACCGTTGCCCGCCACCGTAGTGATAACACCGGTGGCGCTCACCTTTCGGACCCGATAATTGCTGGTGTCCGCGATGTACAGGTTTCCCGCGCCATCCACCGCAATCGCCCCCGGATTAAACAGATTCGCCTTCGTTGCCGGACCGCCGTCGCCCGAGAAGCCCGACTGTCCGCTGCCCGCGATCGTACTGATGATGCCCGCCGGCGTCACTTTGCGGATCACCTGGTTGTAGCCATCGCTGATGTAGAGATTACCCGACGAATCCACCGCCAGGCCGGTCCCCGATTCGATGGGAGACAACTCTGCGCTCAATGCCGGCCCCCCATCCCCCGCGAATCCGGCGGTCCCATTCCCCGCCACCGTGGTGATGATGCCGCTCGGGCTCACCTTGCGAACGTAGTCTGCCTGCGTCTCCCAGATGTAGAGGTTTCCTTGTTTGTCCATCGCCAGCGCGTTCGAACTGGTGAGCCAGACGTTAGTCGCCTGGCTGCCGTCGGTCAGGGTGCAGCATTTGCCGCCTCCCGCTACCGTCGTGATAATCCCCTGGCTATAGCCCTCCGCCGCCGTGAGCATCAGCGCGGCCGCCACCCATCTCAATCGCTGCCCCGTTCTTCTTTCCGAATATGCCATCACTTCGCCTTGCGCATTCGCCGGAAAAAAGCGTCACACCTGCGTACAAAAAACTCCCTTCCGCCAAAAGCGTCTACCGGATACTGGCCAAAGAGCACAAGTCAGGCGGTATCTTCCTCAGCCGCCAGGCAACCCAGGAAGGGCCGTTATCAGAGTGGCGGGCGCCCCGTTCTGGGATGACAGAACGCGCTGGCGCTATATAGCTATCGCGATCGCGGAGCGAAAACGATTTCGCGGCGCCCGAAGAGCCGTGCATCGACCGAGAATGCCCCCGGACCGAGCAGCGATAGTGCAACTGCTGTGAGGCTCGATAGAACCGTGAATCGCGCTTCGGCGTGGCACCCAAACACCAGACACGCGACTTCGGCGGCGCAAGTCAACCAGGAAGCCAAAGGGGTAAGGAAGCCCAGACACAGGAAAACGGCCAAGGTGCCGAATGCGATACAGACCAGGGCCGAAATCGAAATGCAATCCGGTGTTTTTTCGACGATCGATGCAGCCACGGAGACTCTGAGAATCAATAACGCTACCCCAGGTCGTCCTTCCGGAAACATTGAAAAGAGGCGCAGCACACCATCAGGGTACTCCGCCGCCGGCCCAGGAACATCCTCCATTAGGAGGAGCCGCGGGCGATCAGCCCACCAGAAATCCGCGCTTCATTGACTTCACCGTCGTTTCCGCTACCGCCAGTTCCGTCGCGATGATTTTGTTGGAGCTGCCCGCCGCAACTTTCCGCAGCACCTCGATCTCCCGGTCTGTCAACAAATCGCCGGCGCAGTGCTCCGCGATCTCCGCCGCTACTTCCGGCGGGATACATCGATGGCACGCGTGTACGCGTCGGATCGTATTCGTCAGTTCTTCCAGAAGCATGTTCTTCAGCAGATACCCGGTCGCCCCCGCTCTCAGCGCTCGCTGCGCCTGGACATCGCCCTGATCTGCCAGACCGCGGTGATCGAGTTGCCCGATGGCTCAAACCGCTTGCTCCCTTGGCGTAAGAAAAAAAGCGCCTTCTCGCTGGCAACCCAGAGCTCGCCTTGCCGGTCTGTCAATACATAATGCGCCGTCTTGCCCGGGTATCCCCAGTCCGCTCCCACGCTTTCCCAACGTCCCTTGTCGAACCGTCCCAAACCGCCGTCAGTTGCTGCCCACAGGACTCCGCCGCTATCCCGCGCGAACGCATACACGCGCCCGAGAGGAAGACCGGTGGCCGCTCCGTAATTCACGTTCGTGCCCTGCCGGAGAAGACTGGCGCCGCCGTCTGTATAGCCGATCCAGAGATCTCCGTTGGGCATCGCTAGCAAAGAGAGCACCGTCTGCGACGGGAAAGCCGGACCGGCGGCTGGCGCGTAATGTTCGAAGGAGACGCCATCGAAGCGAAAAAGTCCGCTGGCAGTTCCCAGCCATTGCGCCCCGGGGCGATTGAAGCCGTAGAACGGAATGGTGATGTCCTTGTAAAGTCTCCGAAGGAATTCGAGACAACTGGTGGCGGCAAGGATGATGGGCGCCGCCACGGCACATTATCAATGCGTCAAGGTCTTGTCCGAAACCGAGTTCTACGACGATCTTGCGTTGATCGACATTCCGGTCTTGGTGATGCACGGTGAGGACGACCAGATCTGCCCCTTCCCCACGACGGGGGCAAGGTCGGTCAAGCTGCTCAAACACGGCACGCTCAAATCCTATCCCGGTTTCCCGCATGGCATGCCGACCACGCACGCGGAGCAGATCAATGCCGATCTCCTGGCGTTCATTCGCAGCTAGGAGTTCGAGCCTTTAAGCGCGCTATCGAGGCACGCGGGTAGCTCATCCGCGTGCCCGCCTCGTTGGTCGCGAACCTGCCCGCCTGAACCTCAGGTCAACCCAGAAACGACGGGTATGCCTGTCCCCGACGGCCAGAACATTACGCTCTCCATTTACCGCCACGCTATCCCGGCGAATAGCCGCGCGACGGCGTTGCTTTGCAACGACGCGCTGGATGACGTCATTGAAGCCGAGAATTCCTGCGGAGTCGCGGAGTACTGCAAATTACTGCAAAAGTGCCGCCAGGGAAGTGAATTTTGTAGGAAAGGAAAAAGAGTTCAGTGGCGGGGACGACGGGTTCGAACCCGAACAAGGCCATTTCAACGGGTGTGAGCGCGTGCTCAGTGGTTTTGTGTTCGGTGCGCGCCCGGCCCCGTCGTCCAGCCAATACCGGCCTATTTTGCCAGGATTACTGCACGACTACTGCACGGAAGTCGCACGAACAGGCCGCGCATCCCGAACATTCGTGCGGCAATAGCTTCTTCTGGGCACATGGCCGCACCCTTTGCCCGCAGGAATCGCACGCGGGGACCTAGGCGTTCCCGAGTTGTGCGCCCTACGCAACTTGCGTATAGTAAGAAAGACATGCTGAATGTGCCGATGACGGTCGTCGAGACCGCGCGTTTCTGAAGGACGTGAAGCCGATGATGTCAGACTCGGCGCGAGAAGAACTGGTGGTGTTCCTGGGCGCGAACCCGGAGGCCGGTGAGATCATTCCAGAGACAGGCGGCGTTCGAAAGATCCGTTGGGCTTTAGCCGGTCGAGGAAAACGCGGCGGCGCACGCGTCATTTACTATTACCACGACGGGCGTTTGCCGGTATTCTTGCTGGCTGCTTACGGAAAGAACGAGAAGGCGAACCTCAGCATGGCCGAGCGCAACGCCATTAAGCGTTTGATTCCACCTCTGGTGGCGGGCTATTTGGCCAAGGACAGAAGGGCACGATGAATACGAAGACGAAAACGAAAACCAAGCGGCCGGCAACGACTGGAGCACGCCTGCCGAAGAAGCACCCCACCGTCGGCGCGCGCATCATCGAAGGACTGGAGCAGGCAATCGAATGGACGCGCGGCGAGAACGACGACGTTCACGTCGCGCTGCTCCAGGTGCCCGAAGTGGACGTACGCGAAGTCCGAACGAAGATGGGCCTCAGCCAGGCGCAGTTCGCGACCAAGTTCGGCTTCCCCCCGGCCACATTGCGTAATTGGGAACAGGGCCGGTCGCGTCCGGATGCCCCCACGCGCGTACTTCTAGCAGTCATCGCAAAGCACCCCGAGGCGGTAGAAGACGTCTTGCGGAAGGCAAGTTGATAGGTCAGTAGATCACATGTCTGACAACATTTCGGTGCGCGCCAGCCGGGACGGCGACCAGTTCCATTATCTGTGGGCGGCGCGACGGTGTCTTCGACTGCTCTCGGCAACCTCTGGCTTGGTAGCTATCACAATTGAGGGTGCCTCTCCCTCGGAGTCCTCGACCGGCAGCGCAGTCGAAGCCGGAGAGGAGTTGATTGATGTGCGGAGTATTACGGAAGACAGGATGTGGACAAAGCGGTACTCGTTCGATACATCCAACTAAAGCACTCCACGCTGCACTCTAACGATCCTTGGGGTCCGAGCGGCCTCGAGAAAACACTAACGGGTTTCGCCCAGCGATATAAGGAATTTCGGAAGCGTGCTGGATCCGGCGCCATATTCGGGAATCTGGAGTTCCGGTTTGTTACGAACCGGCCCATTAGCTTGGAAGTCGTGGAAGCCGTCGAGGACGCCGCCGCTGGGGTGCAAGCGCGACATCCTACCGTTCTGAAAAAGCTAAGGTCCTTCACTCAATTGCGAGGATCAGGGCTCCGCGCTTTCTGCAACCTGCTCAGATTTGACGCCAGAGAAGAAGGGTACTGGGACCAGAGGAATATTCTCCATGAGGATCTGACGGCATATCTTCCGGAGGCTGACGCTGATGCGCCGGTCCAACTGAAGGAGTTGGTCACTCGGAAGGCTCTTTCGGAAAGCGCCGGAAACCCCGCGATTACGAAAATAGACGTGCTCCGGGCGCTCAAAACTGACGAGTCCAGTCTATTTCCGGCACTATGCCGAATCGAGCAAATCGAGGGCGTTGTTCCGCGCGAACAGGAAAGAGAACTCGTTGACGAGATCGTTCGTGCGGGCAAGAGCCCGGTAATCGTCCATGCGGCGGGCGGGGTCGGCAAGAGCGTGTTCTCAACGCGAATCCACTGTGGCCTTTCCCAAAGGTTCGGTGTCCATCCTGTACGACTGTTTCGGGAATGGGCAATACCGGAGTCCCAGCGGATATCGTCATCGTCACAAGACGGGTCTGGTTCAGATTGTGAACGAACTTGCCAACCAAGGTCTTTGTGATCTCTTGATTCCGGCGCCGTTCGCGGACTCTGCCGCGTACATGAAGGCATTCCTGCACCGTTTGAGACAGAGCATCAATTTGATTAAGTCCAGAAATGCCAATTCGCTCCTTTGCATTATCGTGGATGCCGCCGACAACGCTCAGCTCGCCGCCAACGAAATCGGTGAGGGACACTCATTCATACGCGACTTGCTAAGAGAAGAATTTCCGGATGGGGCTCGCCTCGTTGCACTTTGCCGAACGCACCGGCAGACCCTGCTTGATCCTCCCCCCGATATCGTGCGATTGGAACTCCAGCCTTTCAGCCTCAACGAAACGGCGGCACACCTGCGTCGCAGTCTTCCCGAGGCAACTGATGACGATATCGCCGAGTTTCACACGCTGAGTTCGCAGAACCCGCGCGTCCAGTCCATCGCGCTATCCGAAGGACTCCCGATAGATGACGTTCTCCGCAACCTCGGGCCGACCTTCACGACGATCGATATGGCTATCGAGCGGCTCCTCGGCCAGGCTGTCGAGAGAGTACGTGATCGAGGCGGTTCCGTCGAGAAAGCGCAGATAGATAGAGTCTGTGCCGGCTTGGCTGCGCTACGCCCGCTTGTGCCCATATCAGTCCTCGCGTGCATGTCCGGTGTCGATGAGTCCGCGATTCGAAGTTTTGCGTTCGATCTCCGGCGTCCGCTGCTCGTCACAGGGGGCACGATCCAGTTCTTAGATGAGCCCGCAGAAACTTGGCTCTCCTCGACCGGGCGCAGAGCACGCGGCTGTCCCCGTTCATTGTGCTGGCGTCCGCCACCGGCTGTAGGCGCGGCGAGTTGTTGGCTTTGCAGTGGCCCGACCTTGACGGCAATTCGGGCGAACTCAGTGTCTCGCGGAGTTTGGAACAGACCAAGGCGGGTCTGCGGGTGAAGTCCACCAAATCCGGCGAACCGCGCAAGTTCGTAGTGCCCAATCCCGCGATCTCCGTCTGGGCAGAGCACCGCGCGCAGCAGGAAGGCGATAAGCGGATGTTTGGCCCCGACTACCAGGACCACGGCTTGATCTTCTGCCAGCCGAACGGTGCCTATTACTCGCCGGATCGCGTCGGTGCCCGCGTGAAGGAGTTGATGGTCGCGGCGGGACTGGAAGGCGTCAGCCTCCATTCGCTCCGGCACACGTTCGCCTCGGAGTTACTGAGCAAGGGCGTGCCTATCGCAGTGGTTTCCGAACGCCTCGGCCACGCCGACCAGAACATCACCTTATCGATTTACAGCCACCCAATTCCGGCCGATAGTCGGGCGGCGGCGATGGTTTGGGACGACGCGCTGGGGGACGTGATAGAAGCCAGGAAAAAGCCCACGAAGGCTGGGACTACTGCAAACTACTGCACGGAAGGGTCTGATCTGAGGTTTGTTGTAGCAAACAAAAGAGGTTAAGTGGCGGGGACGACGGGGCTCGAACCCGCGACCTCCGACGTGACAGG
>DATAUB010000042.1:0-87243 GCA_036268475.1 Bryobacteraceae bacterium
CCCAGACGATCACGTTCGGCACGCTGTCTAACGGGGCATTCGGGTCAGCGCCGTTTGCGGTCACCGCGACGGCCACCTCCGGCCTCGCAGTCAGCTTCAACTCCCAGACGACCGCGGTCTGCACGATATCGGGATCGACGGTGACTTCGGTCGCGGTGGGAACTTGCACGATTCAAGCGACACAGTCGGGGAATGCGAATTACGCCGCGGCGACGCCCGTGAGCGAGAGCTTCAACGTCACGAACGCTGCCCAGACGATCACGTTCGGCACGCTCTCTAACGTGGCATTCGGGTCGGCGCCGTTTGCGGTCACCGCGACGGCCACCTCCGGCCTCGCAGTCAGCTTCAACTCCCAGACGACCGCGGTCTGCACGATATCGGGATCGACGGTGACGTTGGTAGCGGTGGGAACTTGCACGATTCAAGCGACACAGTCGGGGAATGCGAATTACGCCGCGGCGACGCCCGTGAGCGAGAGCTTCAGCAGCGCGCAAGGTAGCCAGACGATCTCCTTTGGTGCGCTCTCGGGCAAGGCATTCGGCAGCGCCTCATTCTCGGTCAGTGCGACGGCGACGTCCGGTCTGCCTGTCAGCTTCGCCTCGCTTACAGCGTCGGTCTGCACGGTATCCAACGCGACGGTGACGCTTGTCGCCCTCGGCCAGTGCACCATTGAGGCCACCCAGGCGGGCAACAACAGCTACGCCGCGGCCGACTTCGTAACTCAAAGTTTCATGGTGACGGGCGGCATCGGGGCGACCGGGGTCAGCACGCTGAACTTCCCCAACACGCTTGTGGGGACCTCCTCCGCACTGCAGATGTTCCATTTCCAGAACAGCGGCAATACCGCCCTCACCATTACTTCCATCGTACCGTCGGGCTCTGACGCCGCGAATTACCGGTATGCGGCCGACTCTGTCCGCCCGTGCCCGATGGCTCCTGCCACGCTCGCGGCTGGCGCCACGTGCGCGATCGACGTGACGTTTGCGCCGCTCTCCGGGGGGCCGCATAACAACGCGCAGATCGTAATCACAGACGACAGTGGAAACATAGCGGGATCCAGCCAGTCGATCGGCTTGGCCGGCACGGGAATCGTTCTTTCCTCAATCACGGTGAGTGCGAACAGCGCGTTTCTCGCTTCTGGCGCGAGCGAACAGTTCACGGCTACCGGAATGTACAGCGATAACTCGACGGCCGACCTCACCGGCCAGGCCGCATGGGGATCGAGCAGGCAGAACATTGCCGGCGTCAGCAGCAGCGGTGTGGTGACGACGATCCTGGCGGGACAGACGAGCATTACAGCGGCGCTCGGAGGACTCACCTCGAACAGCTTTCAGTTGACCGTGACCCCGGCAGCCGCGGCGGCCATCGCGGTTTACGGCGGATCGGGGCAGAGCGCCAGGGTGGGGACCACGTTCAGCGGGACCCTGCAGGCGGAGGTGCGGGATGGCGCCGGGGACGCGGTGCCCAATGCAACGGTGACCTTCAGCGCTCCATCGAGTGGGGCGAGCGCCGTCTTCTCGAACGGCCTGGCGGTTTATACCACGACGACGAACGCTTCGGGAATCGCCGCCTCGCTTCCCGTCGCCGCGAACGCCAACGCCGGCGCTTACGCCGTAACGGCGACCGTGACAGGCGTAACGAGCGGGGCGAGTTTCGCTCTGACGAACCTGAAGGGGCCCATACTGACTATCACGGAAGTGCCGGTGAGCCCGTTCGTACAGGGACAGAGCGCCTCCTACACGATCACGGTGGCGAACGCGGCGAACGCGGGCCCCACCTCGGGCACCATGACAGTCACGGAAGTGCCGCCTGCCGGCCTGACCTTGATCGGCCTGAGCGGCGGCCCGACGTGGACCTGTAACCTGGCGAGCGCCTCATGCTCCACCGGCGCAGTGTTGAGTCCTGGAGCCACCTCTTCGATCGCCGTGACGCTGAGCGTGCCGTACAACGGACCGGTCTCGGCGGCGAACTCAGTAGGCGTATCGGGCGGCGGCGGCGTGGCTGCCATTGCCAGCGATCCGACGCCGATCCTCAGCGCATGCTCGGTCACGCTGGGTGCGAACACCACGGTGACGGACGTTCAACAGATCGTCAATCAGGCACTAGGGGTATCGCCGGCGGCCAACGATCTGAACGCCGACGGCAAGGTCAACATTGTGGACTTGCAGATCGTTACGGTCGCGGCGATGGGGCAGGGTTGCTCAGCTTCGTAAGTCCGGCAGGTTCCTACTGCTCGATACCCGAGGGAGAGCGGTGGAGCGCGGCCTCGAATTCGCGGAGCGCGGCCGCCAGTTCGTCCCGTGTCACCACGCCGTTCCGATCTCGGTCGGCGCGATAAAAGAGGTCGTTGGTGAGTTCCCCAAGGGATATATTTCCATCCTTGTCGAGGTCGGCGGTGGCAAACAGGCCGCGCAAAGCTTCGCTGTTCAGTTCCTCGGCATCGATCCGTCCGTTGCGATTCCAGTCGAGGCGTTTCATTAACCGGAGAGCGGCGCCGTAGACATAACCCGGCACAGTCTCCGGAGATTCCACGGAGCCGTCGCGGTTGCGGTCCAACTGCTGCAACTGCTTGTCGGCGTTGTGGATCTCTGCGGCGGATATCACGCCGTCATGATCGCTGTCGAGCGCCCACAATAAGGGATTGGCACGCATGAAGTTCACGCGCGCCGCCTTTAAGGCAGAGGGCGTCAAATGGGAAACGTCACCGAAAGAGGCGCCGCATTCTTCCGGCGTCAGTTCCCCGTCACCGTTGCGGTCGAGACTCAGGAGTGCGGCCGGGGCGGCGACAATCTCGCCGGGCGAGAGACTGGCGTTATGGTCGGCATCGAGGATGCGGAAGAGGAGGATGCGGTCGGCGGCATCCCGCCTGGTCAACACTCCGATACGCATCTGTCTGATTTCTTCGGATTGCGGATCGAGTTGTTGAGCTTGGTCCAACAGGGAAACGGCTTCCGTGAAGCGGCCTACGGAAGCGAGCCAATCGGCGTAAGTGCTGTAAACCAGCGGATTCGATGGATACAGCCGCACCATGCTGAGGAGGTAGCGGTCCATCAGATCGGTGCGGTGGAGCCGTGCAGCCGCGAGCACCAGATTACTGCGGGCGCGGGCAAATGCAGGGTTGATCGCCAGGGCGCGCTCCCAGTAACGGAACGCAGTTTCGTAGTCGCCCTCCTCGTATAACATGGAGCCATAATTCGATAGCGCGCGGTCATTGCGGGGATTCTTAGCCACGGAATCGCTCCACAGGGACCGGTGAGTGAGCCACACGCGGTTGCGCATCCGCGTGCCCTCGGCGGCCAGGATGAGGACGACCACGAGGGCTGCCAATGAGACGTGCACCCATGCGTCACGATGGGTGAGGCGCGCAGTGGCGTGGAAGAGAGCCAGGCGAAGAGTCCAGAAGACGGCCAGCGTGAGTCCCACGAAGGCGAAGAACATGCGGTGGTCGTTGGTGATATCGCCCAGCGGCATGAGCGAAGTCGGCAGGAGCGCGATTAGAAACCAGGCCAACCCGAACGCGATCGGCTTGCCGGTGTGCGATCGCGCGGCAGCAATCGCCGCGGCGACCATGCCGAGGACGAAGAGGTAACCGGCAATCGCCGGCAGACTAGCGGGCGCGGCGTAGTGCCAGCCGGCATCGACATTCAACCCCGTGGGCAGAAAAAACGATTTGAAATAGTGCAATACCGCTAAGGGTTGGGTTAGGCGATAGGCGCCGGCCGATACCGTGCCGGGATTCCAGGACCGCGGCTGCATACGCTTCAGCAGGATGGCAGCGGCGCAGGCCAGCGCGAGGGAAGGCATGGCGGCTAGGGCGGCCGATTTCCAACGGCGCGGGCCGGACATTTTAGGGGTTTCGAAGAGCAGCACGTAAGCGAACAGCAGAAGAGGAAAGACCAATGCCGGCGGCTTCGCCAGGATCGCCAGCGCGACGGGAATCAAATACCATCCGAAGCGGCGTTGGGAGGAGTAGCGGACGAAGAGCCACAGCCCGGCGACACATCCCAGAGCGTTGTAAACCTCCGAGCGCTGAATGATGAAGTTGACGGTTTCCGCGTTGACGGGGTGCATGCCGAAGAGCGCGGCGGCGGCGAGCGCAGTCCAGAAATTGGACGGGTGGGGGTCCGCGCGATCCATCAGGTTCTCAAATAGCAGGAACATCAGCACCAGTTGAAGGGAAAACCAGATGAAAGTGGAGAGGTGAAAGAAGAAAACATCGAAGCCGCCGGCGATCCAATAATCCAGGGCAAGCGATGCGGTGGTCAGGGGCCGATAAGTGCGCTGTGTGGGAGCGGCGCTGAAGAGCTTCGGGTCGGCAAAAGCGCGGAAGATGGTGGAGGACTGGCGGATGGCGGGGTTGTTTGGAATGGCGTTGGTATCGTCGAACTGGAAATCGTTGTGGAAATGGTTGGAATAGACGATCAGAACGTTTAAGATCAGCAGCAAACTGAAGGCGCAACGCTTCATCGTCGTGTAGTACCGAGGCTTGGTTGTAGGAATACCACTACCGGGGAGGGTTCGAACAGGCCCAAAGGGGCTAATACACTGAAAAAAATTGCCTTTAGTTATGCAGAATACGTCAGCGCTCCCAGTGATGGGCGGGAGCGGGGCCGATTGGCGGGTGGGGTAGAATAACGAATGCGCGGGCCCGTAGCTCAGGTGGATAGAGCATCAGCCTTCTAAGCTGAGGGTCGCTGGTTCGAGTCCAGCCGGGCCTACCATTTTCAACGATTTACAGACGGTAGTTTATTTAGAACACCGCGGTAACTGTTCTCCATATCGCTGATGACGAATTGACTGACGGCACGTACACCGCGCCTTGTGCCGTTCTTGCTCTTGAGATCGATCCGGATTTCCTCGATCTGGTTGAGTACGCCACCTCATTGCAATCGGGGATCCCCAAAGCTGCTCAACTCATTCCTGCGCGGAGCACGGACTCGAAGTCCACCGTGATCCGATCAAAACGGGTCGATGCTGGGAAGCTCGTGGTAGCTCACAAGACAATTGCCGACAAGGTTGAAAAACTGCGACGCACATTTCGTCCAAAACGGCGGTATTGCCATCTTGGGCCGCACTTGGGCTGGCTGCGGAATCGCGCTGCTCGAAGGCCCGTGTAGGCCGTAGGGCTGCCCCCATGAACTGCGCTTTTCGGCGATATGATGTGTCCCGAAGCCCTTTTTCTTCGACAAGCGGCTGCAGTAGCAGGCGCATTACCTATTACGCCAGAGCTGCGCGATGCGGGGCGGCCCGTTCTCGATCAGACTCCGTAAATGGCAGCATCCCGGCCATGAGAGACCAGATACACCCCTACTTACAAGGGGTTGTTTGGGGTTTGCGATACGGAGTAGTAACCAGGACAGAATCGAAGGTACTTACTGCTCGATAGTTTCTCGACTTTCTACGATTCGATTGCGAACGTACCGTTTTGCGCGTTCCTTATATGCGTCGTGGCGCGAGCTCTCTTCGATCAGGCGCAACTGTTCCTGGGCCTCTTCAGGCGTGTAATGGGATTTGTACATGAGACTTAGATTATAGCAGACGGAGTGTTTCAAAATCCTGACTCGGCGCGGGCGCGAATATTAACGATATGTAATATACGCGCGCCTGTCCGAATGGCGGCGCCCCGCTACCTGACTCGCGATGGATGGACCGCGGTGCCGGCAGGTGTGAACTCGTAACGTACCAGCCAGTCGCCCGGACCGGCGGCGAAATTCCACTGGCGGGTGGCCTCAAGGGCCAGTTTGGCGAAGTAGCGGCTGTTTTGCGATTCCACCTTCGCGCCGGTGACGCGCCCATCGGCATTTACCGACGCGCGCACCTGAATTTTCACTTTGCCGCGAATGGTCCGGCGCGCGTAATCGGGCACTTCAGGAAGCACCTGGTGCACTCCCTCGACAGGGGCACTCTCGACAGCCCGTTGCGTAACGATGGGAGCAGGCGCGGGCGCTGTTACGGCGGCGCGTGTCTCTGCGTGCCGTGGAGCGAACGGCGTGGGCTTGGGGAGCTGCGCGGGTTCGGGTTGCACGGCTACCGCCGATGGAGGAGCAGCGGGCGCCGTTGCCACGGGCACCGTTTGCGCACTGGCAACGGGACGATGCAACACGTGCGGCCGGGCCAGAATTGCCGCCAGCGCAAGGGCCGAGGCGCCCACCATCAGCGCGCTCATCCAATTCAGGGAACCGCTGCGGCGGTGGGCGATGGCCTGCTGCACGGCGACCGGTTCGGGATGTTCGAGCTGCCTCAAAATTTCGCCGATGGTGGCGCGGCGCCGCGCGTCGGCATGCAGGCACCCACGGACTACGGGCAGAAATTCGGGCGGAATGCTCTGCGGAAGCGTGGGATCCTGCTTAGGGCCGTTGGAAACCGGCAGTTCCTGGGTGAGGGCTTCCACCAAAGTCGCGCCGAATGACCAGACGTCGCCCACCGGGGAGCTGCCGCGATCGCGAAATTCCGGCGGATCGTACGGGCCCGGCTCGGCGGGCGCCATACCAGGCTCGCCCACAAGCGTGATCCCATCGACCGTGAGCTTCAGCACATCGCCCACCGCCAGGATATTCGCCGGCTTCACGTGGCCGTGCACCAGGCCTTCGCTATGCAGGTACGCCAGTGCGCCCAGCAGTGGCTGGAGCAGGTCGCGCGCTTCCGCAGGGGTGAGCGCCCGCTCCGCCAATACGCCGGCCAGATTTTCGTCGGCATATTCGGTGATGGAGTATCGCAGCGCCAGCTGGTTCATGTGCCATCGCCCAGTTCGCAGCAGGGGTAGCAGATTGGGGTGGGATAATTGCGCGGCCCGGTCCCATTGGACCGCGGCGTCAGACTCTTCGGTGTCGGCGAGGACCAGTTTAATGGCGGCGTCGCGCAGTTCCTCATCGCCGATCTGCGTGAGGTACACCGCGCTGCGATCCGTGCCCCCGAGATAGCGGCGTAATGGAAAGCACAGGTCCACCACTTGGCCCTCCCACAGCTTCCAGGGCACCGGCGTCATCGCAATCAAGCCTCCACGTTCCCCATGTATTTTTGAACTATTGTAGCCCCTTCGGGCGTCGCCCTGGCACGGGCCGCACAAGAGCCGGCTGCGCGCGCAGGATACGCGTCTGACACTGCACGCCGGCGGCGTGGAGTGCGCCCGCCACGGCATCCGCAACTGACGGCAGATTGCGTGTGGCGACGGCGGCAAGCGACGGTCCCGATCCGCTGAGGAAGACACCGAGAACATCGGGATGGGAGAGCGCCAGCAAACGATCCAGACCGGGCACGATGTGGCACCGGTTGGGCTGGTGGAGGCAATCGTGAAACGCCTCGGCGAGCACCCCATACTGGCGCGCGCGCAGGGCTTCGAGCAGCACGGCGACGCGCTGCACATTGCTCACCGCGCTGGCGAGCGGCACCGCCTGCGACAGCACCTGCCGGGACTTGCGCGTTTCCAGTTCCAACTCCGGGGTGGCGACGACGACCTGCAGATCGCGCGGCCATGTCGCGGTGAGCGCGATCACCGATCCGTCGGGACGCTGGCAGCAGGCCACCAGGCCTCCCAGCAGCGCCGCGGCGACATTCTCCGGATGACCTTCCAGCTCGCAGCCGGCGGTGAGAAGCGCTTCCGCGGGCTGCGGCCCGAACAGCGACTCGAAAATGCGGAAGCCTGCGACCAGCGCCGCTGAACTGCTACCGAGACCGGAGCGTAGCGGGATCTCGCTTTCGACAGAAATGTGGAGTGAGGGAAACTCGCGGCCGCCAGCGAGCTTGCGGAAACCGCGCTCAATGAGGTTCTCGCCGGTGAGATTCAGGCCGCCGAAGTCGAAGTGCAGAGCATTGACGCCCTCGGCACGGCGCACGCGCACGCGCAGATAGAGCGTCACGGCAAGCGCCAGCGTGTCGAGTCCCGGACCCAGATTGGCGATCGACGCCGGCACGCGGAGAGTGACGGGACGGCGGGCAAGCTTCGCCATACCGGTTAGCCGCCCTGCTTGCCGACCGAACGCAGAATGGCGTCGGTATCTTTGAGGGCGTGGCCGGTGAGGAAGGCGACGATGCGCGATTCTGGGGGGATGGCGCCGCTCGCCACCAGATTGCGAATGCCGGCGAGGGTGGTGGCGGACGCCGGCTCGCTGCCGATGCCGTCGCGGCCGAGTTCGGCTTTGGCCGCGACGATCTCGTCGTCATCGACGTCAATCACCAGGCCGTTGGTGAACTGAATCGCTCTGAGCGCTTTTTTCCAGCTTTTGGGCTCGCCGATACGGATGGCGGTGGCCATGGTCTGCGGGTCGGCCACGATTTCGAGCTCCTGGCCGCCGGCGCGCACGGTGCGCACCAGCGCATTCGATCCGCGCGCCTGCACGATGACCATGCGCGGCACCTTGGGAAGCAGTCCGAAAGCGGCCAGCTCCTGAATCGCCTTGCCGAAGGCCGAGCTGTTGCCCAGATTGCCCCCGGGCACCACGATGAAGTCGGGCGCATTCCAGTCCATCTGGTCGAGCAGGTGGAAGATGGCGGTCTTCTGACCTTCGATGCGGAAGGGATTGATGGAGTTCAGGAAGTAGATGCCGGGATCCTGCTCGCTCATCAGGGTGCGGAGGGCGTCATCGAAATTGCCGTCAACGTACTGGATCTCGGCGCCGAAATCGAGCGCCTGCGCCAGCTTCGCCATGGAGGTGCCGCCGCGCGGGAGATAGACGCGGGCGCGCAAGTCGCCGCGCGCAGCATAGGCTGCCATGGAGGCGGCGGTGTTGCCGGTGGAGGCGCAGGCCACGGTCTTGGCGCCCTGGCGGCGAGCTTCCGTGACAGCGGCGGTCATGCCGAGATCCTTAAACGAACCGGTGGGATTCCAGCCGAGGTGCTTGAACCAGAGACGCTCCACACCGGCATAGGCAGCGGTTTTCCGGCCGGGAATCAGCGGGACATTGCCTTCGAAAAGCGTGACCACTGACTCTTCGTCGGTCTCGGGCAGAAACTCGCGGAATCGCCAGACGCCGCTGAGATCGAGCTTGTGGTTGGAGGCACGTCGCTGGCGCCAGAGTTCCTGGAGCTCCGCGGGGGTGGCCGTGCCGGGATCCACCACCGCTTGTAGAAGGTTGCCACAAGTGGGACAGAGGTAGCCGCGGAATTCGCGGGGCACAGCGGTCCCGCAATCCTGTTGGCTGCAACGCAGACCGGTAGTCGGGCGATTGGAGGTCGGCATGAACTTGGTCTTAGCGATGGTATCCGGCGGCTGTCGGGCTTGTCAATCGGGCAGCGGGGCGGCGTCAACACCCCAGGGGCGCCTCAATTGAAAGCGATGTTCTTTTTCTCCTCGGCCAGCAGGTCGGGACTCAGCCCCGGCACCTTCTGCAGATCTTCGAACGATTGGAATGGACCGTTGCCGGTGCGGTATTTAACAATGGCTTCGGCCTGCGCGGCGGGGAAGGATAGACCGTCCTGGATCTCCTTTTCGGTGGCCGAATTGATGTTCACAGGCTTGCCGAAATTACGGGCCAGATAGCTGACGATAAGGTTGAGATCGTCGTCAGAAGCTTCTGCGCCGCGCGAGACCATGTCATCGACGACACTGCCCCAGTATTTCTTGGAATAGCGCAGGCTGGTCACCTGGTCGAGGCCGTGGCAATTGGTGCAGACGTGCTGCAGCGTATCTTTGCCTTTGCCTTCGGGCAGGGCCGCGTCCTGAGCGGCGAGCAGGGTGACGGCGGAGGAAGCGAGAAATACCAACGATACCCAGCGGACCATGCCCTTAGATTGCCACAACACCGGTGGGCGGCGCGGCGTGTGATATGCTGCGGCCATTATGCAGCGATGGTGGTACGCGCTGGTGGGGGCCGCGACGATGTTGTCCGCGGCACGGGCGCAATCGAAGGAGTGGCCGACGTATGGCCACGATGCCGGCGGAATGCGTTTTTCGCCTCTCACGGAGATCACGCCTGCAAACGCCGCGCGCCTCAAGATCGCGTGGGTTTACCACATGCGTCCCGCCGATTACGGCCGTCCCGGCTTCCTGCCGAGCGAGGACACGCCGCTGGTGATGGACGGCGTCATGTATCTCGCCACCCCGTATTCGCGCGTGGTAGCCATCGACCCCGTGGACGGCAAGGAGCTCTGGAGCTTTCACCTTCCCACGAGTTCGCCGGCGACTCGCGGGGTGGAGTATTGGGGCGGCGATGCACGCACCGCGCCGCAGATTGTTTTCGGATCTAGCGACGGCAAACTGTATTCGCTCGATGCCAAGACGGGCAGACCCAACGGAGCATTCGGGGACAACGGTGTGGTCAACCTGAACACGGCGGAGATTATGCAGGGCATGCCCGGGCGGAACGGGTTGAGTTCGCCACCCATCGTATATAAGGATCTGGTGATTGCCGGCGGCACCACGCAGGAAGTGCCTGCGCTGGGCCCGGCGGGTGATGTGCGCGCGTGGGATATGCACACCGGTAAGCTGGTGTGGACCTTTCATTCCGTGCCGCGCCCGGGCGAGAAATATCATGCGACTTGGGGCGGCGACAGTTGGAAGAATCGCTCCGGCGTCAACGTGTGGGGATTCCTCACGGTGGATGCGGAACGCGGCATCGTCTACCTGCCTTTCGGGGCGCCATCGGTGGATCAGTACGGTGGCGACCGCCCGGGCGACAATCTCTTTGCCAATAGTTTGGTGGCGGTGGACGCGAATACCGGAAAGTATCTCTGGCATTTCCAGGTGGTGCATCACGATCTCTGGGACGCCGATTTGACGGGCGCGCCGGTGCTGCTCGATGTGAAGCAGGGAGGGAAAACCATCCCCGCGGTGGCGGCGATCAACAAAGTGGGATTGCTGTTCCTGCTCGATCGCGTCACCGGCAAACCGATTTACGGAGTGGAGGAGCGGCCGGTGCCGGCGAGCGAAGTGCCTTCCGAGCACGCCTCGAAGAGGCAGCCGTTCCCGCTCAAGCCGCCGCCGCTGGCGCGCATGTCGATGAGCATGGCGGATGTGGCAACGGTTACTCCAGAGCTGGAAGCTGCCTGCCGGAAGCTGCTCGCCGGGGTGCAACTGGGTGGACCCTATTTGCCTCCGGCATACAATCGCTTGCGCGTGCAGTTCCCCGGCAACCATGGTGGCGTGAACTGGGGCGGCACCTCGTTCAATCCCGAACTGGGCTACCTGTTCGTCAACTCTAATGAGTTGGGGCAGCTTTCCGGGCAGCGGGATCACGATGCCGCCAACGGCCGCGCGGTGGCCAAGGGAGTGGGAAATCGCGTCGACCCGGACGGTCCGGTGGAGGGAGTGGATGGCGGCGGGCGCCTCAGCATTACGGAAGAGGGGTCGCCGCAACAACTGCCGTGCCAGCAGCCGCCGTGGGGCGAGTTGACCGCGGTGGACGTCAATACCGGGGCGTTCGCCTGGCGCGTTCCATTGGGCGTGACCGACAGTTTACCGGCGGGTAAACAGAACACCGGGCGGCCGGGAAACGGCGGCACCATCGCCACCGCCGGCGGGATGGTATTCGTGGGCGCCACCGACGACGCGCGCTTTCGCGCCTTCGAGGCGAAAACCGGCAAGGAAGTCTGGACCTTCCACCTGAAGGGCGCCGCGGAAGCAACCCCGATCACGTACCTGGGCCGCGACGGCCGGCAATATGTCGTGATCACGGCGACGGGCGGGGGATTCTTTCACAATCCCGTGACGGATGACAGCGTGATGGCCTTCGCGCTGGACGGCGCGGCGGCGAAGTAGACCAGCGGGAGGCCGGGGCTTACCTAATGCCCGGGCGTGTGGGGCGCGGTGCGCTCGCCCACGATCTTGCGGGCATTTTGGGTGAGTTGTTCGGCCTTCGGAATCTGCTGGATGGCGTCCGTCACTTCGGGGTCCATCTGCGCAAAGACGCGATCGCTCTCATCCTTATTGAAGGCCCAGACGTACATTTCCCGGGTGAGGTAGCGGTGGATCCAGTCCTGGTCCGCCGTCCACTCTTTGGGAGTGAAGGTGTAGTTGTTCTTGAGCAGGTAGGCGTGCAGATCGTCGACCACCGCTGGGCCGGGCATCCAGCCGTCTGGCTCGTGGCTCGGGTGCGCAGCGAAGTAGTCGCGGCTGAAACTGAACAGGCCATCGCGAAAGAGCTGCGATTCCAGCGTGTCCAGGGGATGCGGCTTGTAAGTGACGTCCGGAGTGATTCCGCCGCCGCCGTAGACGACGCGTCCGCTATCGGTATGCTTGACGTCATTGGGATTCCGCAGGTTCGCGGTGCGCACGTTGTAATAGTCGAAGTACGATTCCTTGCTGTAATCGCGTTGGATGAGGCGTCCGCTGGGGGTGTAAAAATGGGCCGTCGTCAAAGCCAATGCAGTACGGTCGGGCAGTGGGAATACGGTCTGCACCAGCCCTTTGCCGAACGTCACTTCACCCATGATGAGCGCGCGATCGTGATCCTGCAGCGCGCCCGACACGATCTCCGCCGCCGAAGCCGACATGCGATCCACCAGCACCACGATGGGGTAATCGCGCCCGTGGTTGCCGTCGTAGGCGGTGTAGACTTTTTCGGGTGAGGCACGGCCGTGCTGCGAAACGATCACTGCGCCCTTGGGCAGGAAGTGGTCGGCCACCTCCACCGCGGTATTCAACAGGCCGCCAGGGTTGCCGCGCAGATCGAGCACCAGACCCTTAAGATTGGCCTCGCCCAAGTGCATCAGGGTGGAATCGAGTTCCTGTCCGGTGCTGTCGCCGAAGTTCAGAACCTTGACGTAGGCTATGCCAGACTGAAGCCAGAAAGCGTCTTGCACGCTCTTGCGGTTGATCTCGTCGCGCACCAGCGAGAAGGTCAGATAATCGGGGGTGCCTTCGCGCGATACCCCGACTTTCACGCGCGTGCCGCGCGGGCCCTTCAAGGCGTCCGCCACTTCGGTAGTGGTCATGCCTTCGGTGGATTTGTCATTTACGAAAGAGATGGTGTCACCCGGCCGAAGGCCAGCCCGCCACGCCGGCGAACCCGGGAACGGTGAAGTTACCACCGTTTTGTTGCCTTCCTGTTTCACTTCCATTCCGATGCCATAGTAGTGGCCTTCCTGATCTTCGCGAATCAGGGCGAACTCTTTGGGATCGAAAAAATTGGAATGCGGATCGAGCGTCCGCATCATGCCGGGCATAGCGCCGTCGTAGATGGCCTTGTCCAGCGTGGTCTTTTCGGCCTCGTTGGACTCCACTAATACCAGCGCACGCGTAAAGCGGTCGGTGAGTTGCCGCAGTTGGGCGTCATCGGAAGATGCGGCGTAGGCGCTTCCCCTGGGTCCCAAAATTCCACCCGCAAGAGAGCAGAACAATACAATTAACGGTAGTGTAAACAGGGATCGCCGCTGCCGGGCCATGGGGAATTCCCTTCTTCTGAAAAGTATAGCGTACCTGGTGATATAGACGCGCCCAATGCCCTAACGTTCCATTGTCAAGGCGCTGAAGCGTCAACAGGATATCGAAAACTCCGAGTGCAGTTGTACGTTCAGGCTCTCCTTCACGCGGCACGTCTTGTGGAAGCCGCGGAACGCGTTGCGGCCCAGATCGTCAAAGGGTGGGCTGGATTTGCGAAGTGGTCTGGCTGGCTGCGCTGCCGGGAAAGTTGGGGCGCGGAAACCGTCACCGTTCAATTTCACGTTGAACGGAGCTGGGACAAAAAAGACCGCTCCTTTCAGCCGCGGAGGCGACCGAAGGGGGCGGTCCCTTACGACTACCTCTTCTTCAAAACGTCAACCAACTCCTGCACCGCATCGGCGCTCTTCTTAAGCCCCGCCTGCTCTTCCGGCGTGAGGTGGATCTCGTAGATCTTTTCGATGCCGGCCGCGCCCAGCTTCACCGGGACGCCTACAAACAGGCCGTTGATGCCGTACTCGCCTTCCAGGTACGCGGCGCACGGCAAAACCTTTTTCTTGTCCTTGAGAATCGACTCCGCCATTTCCACCGCGGCCGCCGAGGGAGCGTAATACGCGCTGCCCGTCTTCAGGTATTTCACGATCTCGGCACCGCCGTTGCGTGTGCGGTCGACGATCTTGTCGATGGTCGCCTGGTCCATCAACTCGGTGAGCGGAATTCCCGAAACGCCACTCAGGCGCACCAACGGCACCATCGTGTCGCCGTGGCCGCCCATGACGACGGCGGTAACGTTCTCTACCGATACTTTCAATTCCGCCGCGATAAACGTACGGAAGCGCGCGCTATCCAGCACACCGGCCATGCCGACCACACGCTGTTTGGGGAATTTGGAGATCCAGTAAGCCGCCTGCGCCATGGCGTCCAGCGGATTGGTGACCACGATGATGATGCACTCGGGCGAGTGCTTCACCACCTGCTCAGTGGCAATGCGAATCACATCGTAATTCGCCACCAACAGGTCGTCACGGCTCATGCCGGGTTTGCGGGGGAAGCCGGCAGTGATGATGGCGATATCGGAACCGGCGGTCGCCTCGTAATCGTTGGCGCCGGTCATCGTCATGTCGTATCCCTGCACAGGTCCGGACTGCAGGATGTCCAACCCTTTGCCCTGCGGGACGCCTTCCACCACGTCCACCAGGACTACATCGGCGAGTTCCTTATCGGCAATTCGCAAAGCGCAATTCGCGCCGACGTTTCCGGCGCCCACAACAGTAACTTTCTTTCGCAAGCTGCTACTCCTTCCAGGGGATTGAAGAACCACGATTATAACTGCTGGCGCGGCCACCGGTCATAGATTGCCGAGCGAGCACAGTGGATCGCCCAACACCACGTCCTGCCAGCTCAGATACGCGATGCCGAGATAAAAACTCTCCGCCAGGTTGCGGCCTTCGTAATACGCCGGCAGCACGTAGTCAGGGCGCGCGCAGCCGATCAGGAACGGCTCGGCCACGTTGCCCGATGCGCCCGTGGCGCCTTCGTGGATGAAGTCGGCGGACAGGCCTTGGGGAGAATCGGCCCATAGATGCTCATGGTCCTGCCAGGTGGTGTAGGTCCAGTCGTCGGGCGGGCGTTTGAGAGTCCGCAGGTTGGTGGAGACGAACTCGGTGGCGATGGCGCCCGGCAGCCACTGAAAATCGAGCCAGCGGCGCGTTCGGCTCTTATCGTTGGACCCCCAGGAGGCGTAGGCGATTACGTTTTTCTCGCCGTACAGAACGCGGGTGCTTTCGTCCAGGACAACGCGGTCGTTGGGCAGCAGGATGGCGGCATCGCGCAACCAATCATTGCCGGATTCGTCGTCGGCGGATCTCAGATCGATGACGAACTTGCCGCGATTGTGCGCCGCCAGAGAACGGTCGATCATGCCCTTCACGTCTGCCCAGTCGTACGCCGCCAGGCGCGTGACCAGGTAGAGGGGGAAATTCGGATGGCGGAACGGGGCGTCGCGTTTGCCGAAGAAAGGGTTGGGCACGGTGCCTTTGCGTAGGAATTTGACGCCCTTCATCTTCTGGTAGAGCAGCGTCAATTCGGAATCGACGGAGCTGACTTCGGCGTCCTGCAGCGATCCGCCGGTCCCGGCGATGCGTAGCGGAATGCCGGCGGTGAGCACGATGTACAGTACCTTCTCGCGCAGGCCGGCCTCGGTGAGGCAGGCGCCGACCGGGGCTTCGATGGTTTTCTGATACGTGAGCCAGTCGATCTCTTCGTCCGTAGGGCTATCGAGGTAACAGACATTCGCCAGCGGAACGGAGCGTAGGGGGCGGTAGTAATCGGCGATCTGCCGGGAGAGCGGGCTCTTGCGATTGGCCACCAGCAGGACATTCTCGCCGGTCTGCGCGCAGAGCGAAGCGGTGAGAAGCACCGCCAGACAGGCAGCCCGCAGGAATGGCATCATTGCTCCGATCTTATCATTGGGAATCCGGGGATTCGGGATGACGACACGGGCTACGTCGACCGAATTACCTGCACTGGTGTTTCAAGACCCCGGTCGCCATCGGAAGCGGATGCTCGAAACCAGAATGAGCGCCATGCTTGCCACCCAGCAGACAAAACCTGCCTCTATGGATTTCAGATAGCCGCATACGACGCCGCCTTCGTCGAAGTAGTACGGACGCACTATCAGTTCGAAAGTGAACATCGAGAACAGCAATGCGGCCGCAGAGAACCCGATCGCGCCGCGTTCCCGTCGGCTGCCGAACAGAAGCCAGCTAAGCCACAACAGAGGATTAGCCAGCACAGCAAAGTTTCCCGTGAATATTCCAAACCAGCCCGTCAGCAACAACTCCCAACCTTTCAGGGATTGATAGCCGTTCCACGTCAACTTCGGCCCTGTTCTGGTGTAGCTGTTGCTGCCGGTGTGCAGCAGCACGGCCGGCAGAAGGCAAGCCAATACATACAATGCGACGCTGCCCACGAGGAGCAACTGCCGGCGATGGCCCGTTCGGCTTAGGCTACGGTTCGGGGCTGCTCCAGGGGACACACTTTCCTCCAGCCGTAATTATCCTCCGCCGGCTCGAGTCTTTGCGCGAAAAGGTTTAGTGTTTTCGGTAATCGCCGCCGCTGAAATACTTTTCGAGCCAGCAATACATGGCGATGAACAGGTAGCGGCTGCCCATTTCGCGAATCTTCAGCTTGGAAATCCCCGAGCGGCGATTGCGCCACGTGATCGGCATCACGGTCCAGGAATAGCCGCGCACGATGGTCTTCAGCGGCAGTTCGACGGTGAGGTTGAAATGCGGGGAGAGGAATGGCCGGCAACCGTCGAGCGCCTTGCGGCGATAGGCCTTGAAGGCGTTGGTGAAATCATTGAGCGGAACGTGGAACAGCAGCCGCAGGAACAGATTCGCCATGCGATTGATGAACAGCTTGTGCGCGGGATAGTCGATCACCCCGCCGCCGCGCACGAAGCGCGAGCCGAAGACCGCGTCGTATCCCTGGCCAAGCAACTCCCAGTAGCGCACCACGTCGCGGCAATCGTCCGATTCGTCGGCCATCATGATGACCACGGCGTCGCCCGTGCTATGGTCGATTCCGCAGACCACGGCGCGGCCGAACCCGTGCTGGCCGTTGTTCTGCACGGGGTGCAGGGCGGGCACGCGGTCCGCCAGTTTCTGCAGTACGGCCCAGGTGGAATCGGTGCTGCCGTCATCCACGGTAACGATTTCGTGCTCCACGCCGTGCAGCCGCAGTTCCACTTGCAGGTGCTCCACCGCGGACGCGATGGCGCCTTCTTCGTTGCGGCAGGGGATGACGATTGAGAGAAGCCGGAGCGGTTCCCGGCTGCCGGGCTCCGGCAGCTTCACAGGCCGCTCCGCTCGAGCCAATCGGGATTCTGTTCGGCGTGCAGCGCGATCTCTTCCAGCAACGCGGGCAGCGCTGTTTCCGGCTGCCAGCCGAAATGGCGTTCGCAGCAGGAGCTGTCCATGGCCACCCAGGGAATGTCGTACGGCCGCTCATTGTGATCCGACGTCACGGCGAAAGCGCCGAAACGGGCGTCGCACCATGCCGTGAGTTGAGCGAGCGACATGGCGTTGGCGGGTCCGCCGCCGGCGGTATAAATCCTGCTGCCTCCAACGCGCTCGCGCCGCATTTGCAGATCGAGCAGGGCGGCCAGATCGCGCGGGTGGAGCGCATCGCGCACCTGTTTCCCCATGCCGTCGAACCCGATGTAGCGCAGCGCCCGGCGGCGTAAATGAGCGTTCACCCAGTAGGCGAAAATTCCCTGCTCCGGCGTGCCGAATTGTCCCGGTCCGGCGAGCACGCCGCAGCGGTCGATCCACACCGGAAATCCGAAGGCGTCGCCATACTCAAGCGCCATGGTTTCGCAGGCCAGCTTGGTGCCGCCGTAGAGCGACACCGGCGCTGCCGTAGAGAACTCGACCGCGATGCCGCGCGCCGAAACGCCGGCGGGTAAAGCGGCGGCGGCATTCAGGTAGAATGCGTCGACGCTCTGCTTGAGGGGCAGCGACTTCAATGCGGCGATGGAATAGACCCGGCTACTAGAGAGCAGCAGCAGGCCGGCGCGGTGGACCTTACAATACTCCAGCACGTTCACCATGCTGGCGAGGTTGTGCTCGAACAACTGACGGCTGCTGACGTTGCCCGCCAGGCCGGCCAACACGCTCGGATTCGCGGCGGCATCGATCACCCAATCGGCGGCGGGCAGGGTTTCGAAATCGCTGGCCATGCGGATGTCGCCCTGGACAAACTTGACGCCGCGCTGGCGCAGGCGCACGCGATTGATCTCGGAGCCGGGACGGTGCAGGTTGTCGATGCCGGCGATGGAAATATCTTCCCGCCGGTCGAGCAAAGCTTCGGCGATGGCGGCGCCGGCGAATCCGCAGATGCCGGTGATGAGGATTTTCATTGCGCCGCCTGTTGCGACAGCCGCTCCATCCAACTGCCGGCTACCTCGCGGAAGATGGCGTCCAGTGGCTTGCTGATATTCCAGCCGGGATAGTGCGCCTTCATCTTAGTCAGGTCGCTGTAATAACAGATATGATCGCCGATGCGGTTCTCGTCGACGTACCGCCACTGCATGGGTCGGCCGGTGACGTTTTCGGCCATTTTGAAGGCTTCGAGTACGGAGCAGGCGTTGGCCTTGCCACCGCCCAGGTTGTACACTTCCGCCACCCGCGGCGCCGCGGCGAAGGCGAACATGAAGCGTGCCACATCTTCGGAATGGATGTTATCGCGCACCTGCTTGCCTTTGTACCCGTAGACCTTATACTCGCGGCCTTCCAGATTGCACTTGATCAGGTAGCTGAGAAAACCGTGCAGTTCGACCCCGGAGTGGTTCGGTCCCGTGAGGCATCCGCCGCGCAGGCAGCAGGTCGGCATGTTGAAATAGCGGCCGTACTCCTGCACCATCACGTCGCCGGCGACTTTGGAGGCGCCGAACAGCGAGTGCTTGGATTGATCGATGGAGAAGTCTTCCGGGATGCCGTTTTGGTATGCCGGGTCGGCATAATCCCAACGGGTTTCGAGCTCGTTCAGGGGGATGGTGTTGGGGCGGTCGCCGTAGACCTTGTTGGTCGACATGTGGATGAAGGGCGACTCGGGGCAGAACTGGCGGGCAGCCTCCAGCATGTGCAGCGTGCCCATGGCATTCACTTCGAAATCGAGGAAGGGAATGGCGGCGGCCTTATCGTGCGACGGCTGCGCAGCGGTGTGGATGATCAGATCGGGCCGCAGTTCCTTGAGGAGGGTGAGGACGCCTTCGCGATCGCGGATATCGAGCGCTTGATGGCGATAGCCGGGGATCTCGCGGCGCAGCCGGCCGAGCACCCAACTGGTGTCGCCCTCTGGGCCGAAGAATACCGCGCGATGGTTGCTGTCGATACCGAAGACCTGGTATCCGTGGTGGGAAAAGAAGACCGACACTTCCGACCCGATGAGGCCGCACGAGCCCGTTACTAAGACGGTAAGATTAGCCATCCAAAGCTGATTATAGCTTCGTGCTATCTCTGCCGTGGCGGGATAATCAGGCTGCGTTTTGCGAAAAAGTTCAACACGCTTGCAGGGTCGGTCAGTTTCGGAATTACTCGGGCGTCAACGTCCGGAACAATGCCGCCCAAAGGAATCGCATCGACCGCGGTCGTGTCTCGGAATTGTCAGGATGGGGCTTCCATCTGTCATGACGGTACGCTTGACTTGCCTGAGGGTCTAGAATCCCGCCTCTGCCATAGCGCTGACAGCGATTTTAGGCATGAGATCAGGCGGGATTTCGACTTCCCGCAGATTCTCATGCCCCGCTCAATCCCGTGCAACATCGCAATATTCGGCGGATGGCGGCGCTCCGGGGCCAGCATCCAAGAAGCCCTGCTCGGCCGCGATCCCCGCTTAGTCCGCTTCCAACCCTGCGCGGCCGGCAAGATTGGCGCGCAGGTAGTCGCGATTCATGAAGGCGATGTTTTCGAGCTTGATGCCTTTCGGGCAGACCGCTTCGCATTCGCCGATATTAGTACAGCTTCCAAACACCTCGTGGTTGGCTTGGGCGACCATGGCGGTGACGCGCGATTGGCGCTCCGGCTGCCCTTGCGGCAGCAGCCCGAGGTGCGCGATTTTGGCCGATACGAAAAGCGACGCCGACGCATTGGGGCACATGGCCACGCACGCGCCGCAGCCAATGCAGGCGGCGGCGTCCATGGCGCGGTCGGCATTCTCTTTGGGGACCAGGACGGCGTTGCCGTCAGGCGCGCTGCCGGTGGAAACCGAAACGAAGCCTCCGGCGGCGATGATGCGGTCGAAGGAAGTGCGGTCAACCACCAGATCCTTCACTACCGGAAACGCTTTGGCGCGCCACGGTTCCAGGTAGAGCTCGTCGCCATCCTTGAAATGGCGCATATGGAGCTGGCAGAGGGTGGTTTCGGGCAGCGGACCGTGCGCCACGCCATCGACCATGCAGCCGCACATGCCGCAGATGCCTTCGCGGCAATCGTGGTCGAAGGCTACCGGCTCTTCGCCCTTCGCCAGCAGGTCCTCGTTCAGCACGTCGAGCATTTCAAGGAACGACATGTGCTCGCTGACATTGGGCGCTTCGTAACGGACCATGCGGCCCTTGTCGCCGGCGTTCTTCTGCCGCCAGATGTGGAGGGTGATTCTCATTTGTAGCTCCGTTGCGCCGGATGCACATACTCAAAGGTCAGCGGTTCTTTATTCAGCACGGGCGGCTTGCCCGGGCCGCCATACCCCCACGCCGCGGCATAGGAGTAATTGGCGTCGTCGCGCGCCGCCTCGCCTTCCGGTGTCTGATATTCCTCACGGAAATGGCCGCCGCAGGATTCGTTGCGCTCCAGCGCGTCGAGGCACATGAGTTCGGCCAGTTCCAAGAAATCGGCCACGCGGCCGGCGCGTTCCAGCGATTGATTCAATTCCTCCGCTCCGCCCAGCACCTTCACGTCGCGCCAGAACTGCTCGCGCAGCGGCGGGATGAGCGAGAGCGCCTTCTTGAGGCCTTCCGCAGTACGCGCCATGCCGCAGTATTCCCACACGATCTTGCCGAGTTCGCGATGGAACGAATCCACCGACCGCGTGCCCTTCGCCTCCAGCAGCTTGCGGGTGATCTGTGTGACGTTGGATTCGGCGTCCCGCACGGCGGCATGCGAGGACTCGATTTTCTCGAACTTGGAGGATGCCAGATAGTCGCTGATGGTGTTGGGCAGGACGAAATATCCGTCGGCCAACCCCTGCATGAGGGCGCTGGCGCCCAGCCGGTTGGCGCCGTGATCGGAGAAATTGGCCTCCCCGACTACATAGAGACCGGGTACGTTGGACATCAGGTTGTAATCCACCCACAGGCCGCCCATGGTGTAGTGGATGGCGGGGTAGATGCGCATTGGCCGCTCGTAGGGATCTTCGCCGGTGATGCGCTGATACATATCGAAGAGGTTGCCGTAGCGCTCTTTGATGACGTGCTTGCCCAGGCGCTGGATGGCATCGCGGAAATCGAGGAAGACTGCCAGGCCGGTCTCACCCACACCGCGGCCTTCGTCGCAGACCTGTTTGGCGTTGCGGGAAGCCACGTCGCGCGGCACCAGATTGCCGAAGCTGGGGTACTTGCGCTCCAGGAAATAGTCGCGTTCGGCGTCGGGAATCTGGCTCGCGAGGCGCTTGTCGCCCTTCTTGAGCGGCACCCACACGCGCCCGTCGTTGCGCAGCGATTCGCTCATCAGGGTGAGCTTCGACTGGTAATCGCCGGAGACCGGGATGCAGGTGGGGTGAATCTGGGTGAAGCAGGGATTGGCGAAGAGTGCGCCGCGCTTGTGCGCCCGCCAGATCGCCGTCGTGTTGCATCCCTTGGCGTTGGTAGAGAGGTAAAAGACGTTGCCATATCCGCCGGTGCCGAGCACCACGGCGTCGCCGATCTGCGTCTCGATCCGGCCGGTGATCAGATTGCGCGTGACGATGCCGCGCGCCTTGCCATCGATCACCAAGAGGTCGAGCATTTCGGTGCGCGGGAACATCTGCACTTTGCCGGCGCCGATCTGGCGCTCGAGCGCCTGGTACGCGCCGAGGAGCAATTGCTGGCCCGTCTGGCCGCGCGCATAAAACGTGCGCGACACCTGCGCGCCGCCGAACGACCGGTTATCGAGATAGCCGGAATACTCGCGCGCGAAAGGCACGCCCTGGGCCACGCACTGGTCGATGATGTTGAGGCTGATGGAGGCCAGGCGGTAAACGTTGGACTCGCGCGAGCGGAAATCGCCGCCCTTCACGGTGTCGTAAAAGAGGCGGTAGACGCTGTCACCGTCGTTGTGATAATTTTTGGCCGCATTGATGCCACCTTGGGCGGCGATGGAGTGCGCGCGGCGCGGCGAATCCTGGAAGCAGAAACACTTCACGTTATAGCCGAGTTCGGCCAGGGTGGCGGCGGCCGATCCTCCGGCGAGACCGGAACCGACCACCAGGACGGTGTACTTGCGTTTATTGGCCGGATTTACCAGCTTGAGATGGAAGCGATGATCTTCCCATCGCTTCTCGATTGGGCCCGTGGGCGATTTGGAGTCGAGTTGCATGCTGGTGTCCTCAGTAGGTCAGTAGTCCCGCCATGACGGCGATGGGGATAGAGCAATTTCCGATGGCGATCAGGATGGCCAGGATCGCCGAGAACTTCTTGAGCTTGCCGGTGTAGCGCGGATGGTTCATGCCGAGCGACTGGAACATGCTCCACACGCCGTGATAGAGGTGCATGCACAGCAGGATCATGGCGAAAATGTAGAAGCCGGAGACGGCGTAGTTCTGGAAACCGGAGATCACGTTGTAGCGTACGTCTGGGGTGGCCAGGTTGCCGCCGATGTCGTGGGTGGGCAGCACGACTCCCACGGTCAGGTGCAGGATGTGGAAGATTACGAAGGCCGCCACGATGGGTCCACTCCAGATCATGGTGCGGGCGGCGTAAGAGGTAGGAACGTCATCCTTTTTGTAGTAGGAGATGGGACGCGCGGCGCGATTCTGGCGGTAGAGCTGTATCGACGCGGTAATGTGCAGAATCACCGCCAGCAGCAGAATGGCGCGGGCTGTCCAGAGCGCTACGGCGTTGCTGGGGTTGTGAAGAAATGCCGCGTAGGCGTTGATCTGCTCGCGGTTGGAGGAGTAGATCTGGAGATTGCCCAGCAGGTGGGCGACTACATAGCCCACCAGGATCACCCCCGTAACGGCCATAACGGCCTTCTTGCCAATGGGCGCGGCGTAGAAGCGCGCGGCCCGGTCCATGGGATTGACGGCAATAGCACTCATTCGGATTTCCTGATTGCGGCGGACTGACGTTCGCCGGAGTTGGTCGGTGACAGCACCCAAATACTAGGATGCAACAACCATTCTGAATCTATCAAGGACGCGCCTTTCAGTGTGGTGGAAACGCTAATCTAACGCGATTGTGTGCTTGGGGACAAGTCTGGGCCAATTTGTGGCCAAACGGGACCCTCGCGGAGGCCGCAGCTAGTCTTCGTCGAGTTGGCCGAGCGGATTTCAATGGAAGTGCCGGGGATCCGCAAAGTGCCGCCGGTCACCGGAACGCGCCCGTGCGCGGTCCACAAAACACTTTCGCGTCTCCGGGTCGACCACCCGGACGTAGGCGGTTCCGAAATCGAGCCACTCGGCGGTGGTTCGGTCCACGCGCAAGGGCCGGTCCTCCGCGAGAGAATCTCAATGGCGGCCAGTGGCGGCCTCCTGATACGCGTACAACCCGCCCATCGCCGCCGCGACGGTGCAGGCCAGAATCGTGGTTTTCACCTGGTTACCTTGGCGGCTTAATTTGGCTCCATTGCGGGGTCGCGGACAAGCCGTCCGGGCGCGGCGCGCCGTCGGTCAGAGATCCTTCCATTTGAGAAACATCTCGAGGAAGGCCAGAAAAAGGTGCGCGGGGTCGAGCGGTTGGCCATCGGAGGTACGCGTCGGATCGTTGATCTTGTGCATGGCGAAAGCGCGAAACTTGTCGAGCGCGGCGCGCAGTTCGGCCATCCGCTTGGGCATGCGGCCGGCAAGGGCAGCCAGTTCCTTGAGTTCGCCGCCGGAAGACGGCGTGTATTTGTTGAGCGTTAGCTGCTTGGGCGGTAGTGAGGGCATGCTGCGCGAGAGGCTGCGCGCCTCCACCGCCAGGCCCGCGATCTTAGTCTCCAGGTGAATGCTTTCCTGGGTGATCTTGTTGGAGATTTCGAGCAGGTCGCGGGCGTCGATGGGGCTGCCCTTGAAAGACATCAGGGTGGCCATCCACTTCTGCTTGATGTCGATTTCGTGCTCGATGGCGTGCAGAGTGGCGAGCGCTTTCTTCAGTCTGACCCCATCCAATCCGCTCACGTGGCCGCCCTCCGGTGACGAGTATATACCGCTGCGGGAACTACTGAAACTCCGCCCACACCGCGCAATGGTCGGACGCACCTGGTGCGCGCCGCGTCTCCAGATCGACCTCGCACGCGCGGCACGATGCCGCCAACGGCGCGGTCGCCATGATGTGGTCGATGCGCCAGCCCCAGTTGTGGTCGAACGCGTTGCGGAAATAGTCCCAATAGGTGTACTGCACGCGATCGGGATAAAGCTGGCGGAAGGTGTCGACGAAGCCCCAACTCACGGCGTGGCGATAAGCCTCGCGCGCATCGATATGAAAATCGGGGTCGTTGACGCGCCGGTCGGGGTGATAGACGTCGATGGGCTCGGGCGCGACGTTCAGGTCGCCCAGCCAGACGGCGGGCTTCGCCGGGTCGAGCTGCTCCTTGAAGTAGCGCCGCACGCGGTGAAACCACTCCAGCTTGTAGACGTACTTGTCGGTGCCCACCTTATGGCCCTGAGGAACATAGGTGTTGACGATGGGAATGCCGTCAACTACCGTCTCCAGCATGCGAACGTCTTCACTGTCGGGGCCCTCGCACAGTCCGTGACGGACGAGTTCGGGCTCGCGGCGGGTCAGCGTGGCGACTCCGTTGTAGCCCTTCATCCCGCGGAAAGTGGAATGGTATCCGGCCTCGCGAAAGGCGGCAGTGGGGAATTCGCTATCCGGCACCTTGGTCTCCTGCAGGCAGAGCACGTCGGGCTGATTGGCGGTAAGCCAATCGGTGACCAGCGGCAGACGGCGGCGAACCGAGTTGATATTCCACGTGGCGATTTTCATGGGTTCAGTCCGATGGTAGCGCGGGCTTACATCAGGGTCAGCGGATCGACGTCGATCACCAGCGCGGTGGCGCCCCACTTATGCTCCAGCGCGAAGGCGCGGATGCGCTGCAGCAGTTCGTTGAGCACCTTGCGGCTGGCGGCTTTCACCAGGAACTGGTAGCGATACTCATTCTTGAGGCGCGGCACGGGGGCCTCGGCGGGGCCCATGATTTTCAGCATCTCGGGCGGCGGATTGAGCAGCAGTCCCAGTTCGGAACTCATGCGCATGGCGAGCTCTTTCTTTTCGGCGCGCACCAGCACGTTGGCCATGGCGCTGAAGGGCGGGTAGTGCATCATGCGGCGGAAGTGCAGCTCTTTCTGGTAGAAGGCGGCATAGTCCTGCGCGGCGGCCAGACGGATGGCGTAATGGTCGGGATTGATGGTCTGGATGAGCACGATGCCGGGGACGTTGCCGCGGCCGGCGCGCCCGGCCACCTGCGTGAGGAGCTGAAAGGTGCGCTCGGCGGCGCGAAAATCGGGCATGCCGAGCCCGATATCGGCCGACACCACGCCCACCAGCGTGACGTTGGGAATGTCGTGGCCCTTGGCGATCATTTGCGTGCCCACGAGGATATCGTAGTTGCCCTCGCGAAATTCGTTGAGGATGGTCTCGTACTGGCGCTTACCGGTGACAGTATCGCGATCCAGCCGGGCGATGCGCGCGGTGGGGAAGGCGCGATGCAGTTCCTCCTCGACCTTCTCCGACCCGAGCCCCAGGAAGTAAATGTGCTCGCTCTGGCATTTGGGGCACTGGCTGGGAATCTTCTCGGCGTACCCGCAATAATGGCACAGCAGGCGTCGATCGCGCTTGTGATATGTAAGGGTGAGCGAGCAGTTGACGCAGTTCACGCGCTCGCCGCACGCGCGGCAGGCAACGAAGCTCGAAAATCCGCGGCGATTGAGCAGGACGATGGTCTGCTCGCCGTTTTCGAGACGGCCCGCGATGGCTTCCACCAGCTTGCGCGAGAACGTGGCCTGCTGGCGCGTCTCCAGAAACTCCTGCCGCATGTCGATGAGTTCCACCGAAGGCATGGGGCGCGCTTCGATGCGTCCCGGCAGTTCGAGTAGCGTATACTTTTCGCGCTCGGCGTTGTAGCGGCTTTCAAGGCTGGGGGTGGCGGACCCCAGCACCACACACGCGTTGGCTGCCTGCGCGCGCACCAGCGCGACGTCGCGGCCGTTATAGCGCGGCGTCTCTTCCTGCTTGTAGGAACCGTCGTGCTCCTCATCGACGACGATCAGCCCCAGGTTGTGCACCGGCGCGAAGATCCCGGAGCGCGTGCCCACCACCACCGATGCCGCGCCCGAGCGGATGCGGCGCCACTGCTCGGAGCGCTCGACGTCGGTGAACGCGCTATGCAGGATGGCCACGCGATCGCCGAAACGCCCGAAGAACTGGCCGGCCATGGCGGGGGTGAGCGCGATTTCGGGAACCAGCAGCAGCGCGCTGCGATCCTCGGCGATTGCAGTATCGATGCAGTTGAGGTAGACCTCAGTCTTGCCCGATCCGGTGACGCCGTGCAGCAGAAAGGCCTGGAAGCGTTTGGCGGAGATGGCGGCGGAGATCGGCTCGAAGGCGGCTTGTTGCGCCGGATTCATGGCGTGGCGGACGCGCACCGGCCCCGCGGTGTTCACCAGCGTCTCCGGGTTCAGCGTGACCAACCCCTTGCGGGCCAGCGACCGGGCGGCGATGCTGCCGTTGCGCACCACGCCTTCGAGTTCTTTCAAATTGTGAGAGCCGGGGTGGAGTTCGAGAAACGCGCGCAGTTCGCGCTCGGGCTTATTGAGCTTGCTCTCGCCAGGGGGCGCGGCAGCGAGTTCCACTCGCAGACGTTCGGCCGGCGCACGCAGGGGGTCGCGCTCCGTCTGCACCTGCTCCACCACGATGAAGCCCTTGCGTTCGAGCGATTTGATCGCTTTATCGGCGAGCGGCAGCGTCTTGGCCAGGTACGAAGCCGACAGCGGACGCTTTTCGAGCATGCGGAGCACCTTCACCACGGGATCGTCTTCCGCGGAATCGAGCAGGAGTTGGCGGGCGGCATCGCGGCCGGAATCGGTGAGCGACCAGATTTTACCCTGGTGGATTTCCGACGCGAGCGGCAGCATACCGCGCAGAACATCGCCCAGCGGCGCGCAGTAATAGGCGCCGATCCAGCGGCCGAGCGCCAGCAGTTCGGCGTCGAGCACGGGCGAGGAGTCGATGAGGCGAAGCGCGTCGCGCGTGGCGATGGCGGGCTGATCGTCATGGCAGCGCAGGATCACGCCGGTGAGCTTGCGCGGTCCGAAGGGCACCAGCAGGCGGCTGCCCGGCTGCACGCGATGGCGCAGAGTGGGCGGCAAAGAATAGGTGAAGAGCTGATCGACCGGCACCGGCAGGCTGACGTCGCAATACTGGTACGATCCTTCGGGCATGAACTTTCAGAATAGCGAATGAGCTGCTAACCGAATCCGCCCTCCGCCGTCCCATATATCGGACTTCGATGGGTACAGGCAATCAGGAATTTCTAAAGGGCACGCTCGACATGCTCATCTTGCAGACGCTGAGCCGCGGGCCGAACCACGGGTACGGCATCGCGCTGCACATCCGGCGGCTGTCGCAGGACGCGTTCAAGGTGGGCGAAGGGTCGCTCTACCCCGCCCTCCAACGATTGCTGGTGAACGGCTGGGTGCGGGCGGAGTGGGGCGTCACCGATACCGGCCGCAAGGCGCGAACGTATCGCATTACGCCCGCGGGACGGAAGCAATTGGCGGAAGAGGTGCGCAACTTCGACTTCCTCCTCGCCAATATCGCCAGGGTGATGGAGGGCGCATGAGGCTGTGGAATCGGCTGCTTTTGCGGGTACGCGGCGGATCGGAGCTCGCGGACGAGATCCGTCTGCATCGCGAAATGCTGGAGGAGGAATTCGTGCGCGAGGGAATGTCACGCAAGGAGGCCGCCCACGCGGCGGCGCGGCAATTTGGCAATGCGGGCGCGGCGGCCGATTGGAGTCGCGACGAGTGGTCGTTCCCGCGGTTCGACGCGCTTTGGAGAGATCTGGTGTTCGCACTCCGCTTGATGTGGCGGCAGCCGCTGGTGACCGCCGCGGCGGTGCTGACGGTGGCATTCGGGGTGGGAGCGAATACCGCCATGCTCAGCGTGTTGGAGACGGTGCTGCTCAATCCGTTGGGCATGGGGAACACCGGAGGCGTGATGGTGGCGCGCGTCCATATCGACAAGCTGCGCATGAAGCACTCCACCGATTCCGCGGTGGAATTCGCCGAGATTCACACCATGACGGATGCCTTCGCTTCGGCCGCGGCGGTGGAGGGTCGCGCGTGGACCTACCAGACCGGCGGGGAAGTGACCCGCCTGCTGGGACGCGCCGTAACACCCGAGTTTTTCGAGGTCTTCGGCGTCTCGCCTGCGCTGGGACGCTTTCTGAACAGTGACGACCGTGAAAGCGTCGTGCTCTCGTACGAGATGTGGCAAGCGCAATTCGGAGGCAGTCGCGATGTGCTGGGGCGCACGCTGATGCTGGACGATACGCCGCAGCGGATTGTCGGTGTAGCGCCGCGCAATTTCCGTTTTCCGCCGGATGCGGCCGCCTGGTCGCCGCTGATTCTCTCTGCCCAGCGCATGAGTCCCACCCAGCGTGGCAACAACATGAACCTGATGGTGTTCGCCCGGCTTCGGCCCGGTGTCACGCCTACGCAAGCGAGCGGCCGGGTGAGCCGGTATGTGGACGGCCTGTTCAGCGCTCCCGGCGGTGGCGACCTGAAGAACATCGGGTATGGAATCGACCTGGATCCCTTCTCGATTTACCTCGCCGGCGAAATGCGGCAGCCGCTGTGGATGCTGTCCATCGCCGCGCTGGTGGTACTGCTCACGGCGTGCGCCAATGTCGCGGGATTGTTGCTAACGCGCAGCGCGAGCCGCCGGAAGGAGATCGCAATCCGCCTGGCCATGGGCGCGACGAAAGGGCAGATTGTGCGCCAGCTTTTGCTGGAAAGCACGCTGCTGGGCGGACTGGGGGGATTGGCCGGCGTCGGGCTGGCGAAGATCGCGATTGAGTTCGTGAAGCAGATGGCGCTTCCCGGCCGGCAGGTGTTGGCGATGGTGTCGCTGGACGCGAAGATGCTGCTCTACGGCCTGGCCATCGCGCTGGCGAGCGGAATGTTGTTCGGGCTGGCGCCGGCGGTGCAATTGCTCCGCGACAGCCAGACGTCGGCCTTGGCGCGCAGCCGGCGCCGGTGGTTCCAGGACATTTTCGTCTCCGCCGAGGTGGCCGGCGCGTTCGCGCTGGTAGTGGTGACCGGACTGCTGCTGCGCAGTCTCTGGAATGTGGAGCAGGTGCAGTTGGGCTTCCAGCCGCACCACGTGGCCACCGCCTATTTCACCAAGCCGAAGAACGACCCCACGTTCGAGCAGCGCCTGCAAGCGGCGCTGGCGGGCGCGCCGGGGGTGGAATCGGCGGCCTTGGCGTATCCCGTCCCGTTCACCACCGGTGGGCTCACCAGCGGCTTCGGAATCCGCAATCGCCAGCGCCTGCCGGGCGAGCCGGAGTGGCACGGCGAGGCGTACTTCGTTTCGCCTGGGTATCTGCAAACGCTGCGGATTCCGCTGCTGCGCGGCCGTAATCTGGTGGACTCCGATGACGCCGGCGCTCCCACCGTATGCCTGATCGATCGCAATCTGGCCGATCGCTTCTTCGCCAACCAGGACCCGATCGGCCAACAGATCGCGATGTACAAAGGTTGGGCGCAAATCGTAGGTGTGGTGTCGAATGTGCGGGCCGACGGATTGGAGGAGGAGACGCGCCCAGTAGTGTATTATTCGTTGGCGCAGATCCCCTACTTCGCGCAGTCGGCGGCCATCGTCCGCTCCGCTGTGCCGGTGGGCAATCTGCTGCGCGACGTCATCCATCGCACCAATCCGGCAGTGCCGGTGTTCGATGCCGCGACCATGGACGAGCGCATCGGCGGCTTTCTCGGCATCCGCCGCGTGCTGGCGGGTTTGCTCCTGGCCTTCGGGGGCATCGCTCTCCTGCTGGCGGCAATCGGCATCTATGGCGTGATCGCGCAGGTGGTGTCGGAACAGACGCGCGAGGTGGGAGTTCGCATGGCGCTGGGCGCCCGCGCCGGACAGATTCTGGCGCTGTTCATGCGGCAGGGTTTGTACGCCGGCGGGATCGGCTTGATCGCCGGATTGGTAGCGACTCTGCTGGTGCAGCGCTGGGTGAGTACGCTGCTCTATCAGGTGCGCGCCCTCGACGCGGCGACGCTCTCGGTGGCAACGGCGGGAATCGTAGCGGTGCTCCTGGCGGCGGTGTGGCTGCCCGCGCGGAGAGCGTCGAAGATCGATCCCCAAAACGCGCTGCGGCACGAGTGAGTTTAGACTTGAGAGGTGACCGCACTGGATGCGTACGAACTGACAACCGCGGGAGGAGGCAGCGATTTTGCGCGCGTGATTGCGGCCTGTGAATCGCTCGGACCCTACTGCCTGATTGGTGGGCTAGCAGTCAACTGCTACGTCGAGCCGGTGTACACGCTGGATGCGGAGATCGTGGCGATCGCGGCCAATCTCCCCGAGTTGACAGCCGATCTCACTGCCAAGAGCTTCAAGGCCGAGGTGCACCCGCATTCCGTGAACGCGCTCGCGCCCCAGAGTAAACTGCGCATCGAGTTCACCACCGACGAGCGTTACCAGGCGTTCCTGAGCCGCGCGGTGGAGGCTGACGTCCTCGGCGTGCGGGTCAGGGTCGCCTGCCTCCAGGATGTTACGCAGGGCAAGTTATGGGCGTACGGCGACTCCCGCCGCCGTTTGAGCAAACGCAAGAAGGACGAACTCGATCTCATCCGGCTGGCGGAAGCATATCCCGCCTTGAAGGATCTCTACCCTTGCGAACTTAGGGAGCAGTTGGAGCGGGGATAGTTCTCACTGCACCGTCAGCGTGGCCATCTCGGAGATCGAGCCCGCCGTCGCCGCGATGGTTACCGTCTGAGCGGTGGCGACCTTGAATGTCGAAATGGTGAAGTTCACGCTGCTGCTGCCCTGCGGCACGGCGACGTTGAACGGCGCCGCTGCCACCAGCGAACTGCTGCTTTTCAGCGTGACCAGCAGGCCGCCGAAACCGGCCGGACCGGAGAGCGTCACCGTCCCTGTGACGGAGCCACCTCCCGTCACTTTCGCCGGATTGACTGTCAAACCCGTGAGTTGGCCGGTGACCGGCGGATTCACCGTCAAGCTCGCGGTCGCCGACCCGACGGCCGCGCTGGTGGCCGTGATGGTGACGGTGTGCGCGGCCGTGACCGCGTAGGTCGTGATGTCGAAGCTGGCGCTCGTCTGCCCGGCGCGAATGTTCACGATGGCCGGGGCGCTGGCGATCGCCGTCCCGCTCGATGCGATCGCCACATTCACTCCCAACGCCGGTGCCGCCGTGCCGAGCGTGATCGTTCCTGTGACGCCGGTGCCCCCGGTCACGGAGTTGGGAGCCAGCGTCAGTTGGATCGTCGGGGTGACGACGATTTGGCGGCTGATGGTGGTGTTGCCGAGCGTCGCCGTCACGGTCACGGTATGAACGGTAGTCACCACGCTGGTCGGGATGGTGACACTGGCGTTGCTGTTGTTGGCGTTGACCGTTACCGCTGCCGGCGGCTGCACCACGGCATCGTCGCTGGCGAGTTGGATGGCCTCCCCGCCCACCGGCGCGGTGTTGTTGAGCGCGATGGTCGCGCTGAAGCTGGTGCCGCCTTGCACCGATGCGGACGCCAGCGTGAAAAGAGTGAGTTGCGGCAGGTTCGAGGGGTCGATCTGCAGCGGCGCGGTGAGCACTACCGTGGTGGCCTGCGCGGTGATGGTCGCGCTTTGCACCGTGCCCGTCGTCGGGGTGGAGATGGTGAAGGTAGTGGACACCTGACCTTGCGGAACGGTAACGATCACCGGCACAGCGAGGGTGGGCTGGCTGCTGCGCACAGAGACCGGAAATCCGCCCATGCGCGCCAGCCCATTGAGCGAAACCGTGCCGGTAACCGGCGTGCCGCCGGTAGTCTCGTTGGTGGAAAGCGAGAATCCGGTGAGCGCGATCTGGCTGGCCGGCAGGCTGTTCACCTGAAACGTCACCTTATTGGAGGTATCGTCGTCCGCGGTGATGGTGAGGGTGATGATGCCCGCGCCGTCAAGCGCGGCGGGCAGCACGATGTTCACCTGGTCGAGGCCGGGAAAGGCCGGGTCGGAGCCGCCGGCGTATTCCACCGTGAAATTGTACGGATGGCCCGCGGAGTCGGCGCCCTGTGCGCTCACATGGGCGGCCACGTTGGTGACCGACGCATCCTCGGTGGGGTTGCCGGCGTAGCGCAGGCCGGTGCAGTAGACGGCGAGGCGCGTACGCAAATCGCCGCCGCCGTTTTCCGGCGTCACTACCAGGAAGGGTGGGGCCGCGCCGGTGACGCCATTGAGAATCGCGCCCGGCCCGGCGCCGCTGGAGTCCGACGTGAAGATCCCCACCGCGGTGTTTTGCAGATTGACGGTGGAGGTTTGTGTGCCGCCGGCATTGGCGATGACGACGGTCACCGTTCCGAAGCCGGTGAGAGCGGGTACCAGAAAATTGATCTGACCGGGCGAAATGTAAAAGATCTCCGCGGGCTGGCCGTCGACCTGTACCGTGACGCCGCCCAGCGTGGTCGGCCACTGTCCGGCAGATGTAAGCGTGGCAATCGCCGTGGTGGGCGCCAGTTGCGTGCCGAATGCCACCCCCCAGGAGTTCGGCGCCACGATGGGCTGATAGCTCGCGCCGGAATAGACGCCGAAGCTGGCGGCCTGCGCGCACATCGACAGGCCCAACAACGCAATCAGCGGTAACGATCTCACTTCTATAACAACGCGCGGGCGGCGCAAAAGGACGATGGCCCTATCGAGCGATGCGCAGCGGATGGATTCCTTCGCCCAAAGTGAAATCGGCGCCCACTGCGCCCACCACCGCAGTCTGACGCGTGAGCCCGAGACGCTCGCGCAGGCGATACACGCTTTCGATGCCGGTGCAGTGCGCCCCCAGCAGATAGCGGACTCCGAAGGTCTTCATCATCCCGCCGGTCCAATCCACCTGCTCGTCTTTGGCGTTGAACAGGTGCAGTCCGCCGATGACCGCGACTACCGGCCGCCGGTCGAAATAGTTGCCCGCGGCCGTGAGGATGTTGACGATGCCGGCGTGGCCGCAGCCGGTGATCGCGACCAGTCCTTCGTCCGTGTTGACGATCAGCGATTGGTCTTCGGGGAGGTTGTCTTCCACCACGCCGGCAGGCGTGCGAACCGTAGCGGAGCCGCTCCAGTTGCGCTCCGGATATTGCCGCGGGACCGGACCGGTGAGGAAGACGCCGGGCAGGACCTCGACGAAACCGGTATGTTCGATGAACGTGCCCCCGGTCGCTTCGAATTGCGGCTTCAGGGCGATCATCTGGTTGCCCTCGCCGCCATCCTTTTCGGGCCGGCTGTAGAAAATCCCGGTGGCAATGTGGACCCGCGAGAGCGCCTCGGGGTTGCGCTTCCGCATCTCTGCGCGGAGGGTCATCAAGCCCCCCGTATGGTCGTCATCGTGGTGGGTGAGGACCACGTCGCGAACCTGGCTCAGATCGATCTTCAGCTCGCGCGCGTTCTCCAGGACGGTGCGCGGACGCGCGCCGGTATCGACGAGAATCTTCTGTCCATCGGCCTCCACCAGGGCCGCGAAGCCCCATTCGCCGATGCCTTCGTCGGCAAGCATGGTGGAGAGGATGGTCACTTTGAGCTGCTTCACCTGCGCGTGCGGCGCGTCGAGCGGCTGCATCCAGCGCGCCAGAATGTCGGCGGTATCGACACCCGTGGCGGTGGCAAAGTAGCGCGGCAGGTCTTGCGGGTCGAACGGCTTGCGATTCTCGGCGCTCCAGCGCAGCAGCCATCGCAGGCCGTCGCGCAGCGATTTCGCGCCGCCGGTTCTCTCCTGAATGCGGTCGTCCATTTCGGCCGCCATCAGGGAGCCGCGCGCAAACACGTTCATGCCCGTGCGGAAATCCTGCGCATATAAGAAGGACGCTTCGCGCGAGAGCACATCGAGCGGCATGTGGCGCAGAAACGGCGGCGCGGCATCGACGATGGTGCGCAGCGAGGCGAGTTGCCGGTCGCGAAACGCCTTGCCTTCGGCCGGCGGCATGGCGTCGGCCGTCGCCGCGATGGCGGCATACCGTCCGAAGCCCTCGTTGAACCAGATGGTGTCGATCACCGGCGTCATTTCCCACGTGAATGGCCGGTAGCCGGCGCCATAAGCACGCTTAGGAATCCAGCAGTGCGCCATGTGGTGCGCGAAATTGAATTGCGCGCGGCTGCGGTCTCGCTCGCCGGACTGCGCGGTCAGCGCTGAATCGAGCGAAAAGCTGAACGTGCCGCTATCAGTGTGCTCCTGGCTGAAATTGTAATCGTGGCCGGAAAGCGGCTTCAGAAACTCCAACTGCACGGTATATTGCGGAAACGGAGTGTCGCCGAAGTAGGACTGTACGCGATCGAGCGCGGCGCGCGCGAGCTGCCCTTCCAACTCCGCGTCGACAGGCCCCTCGGCGTAAATCGCCATGACGAGCGGGATTTTGCCGAGTAGCGTGGCGACTTTCAGGCCGGGACCCATGAGGATTTCGGAATCGGCGAGCGTATCGAAATCCGCGGCGTTGGGCGATGCAAGCGTAGTGAGCACCGGCCAACCCTTCGGCCCATCGACGCGCAATTCGATCTTGCGATCGGCCAGGCCGTCGACAAATGCAAAGACGGAATACCCGAGCAGTCCGGCGTAACCTGCGCGGATTTTCGAAGTCGACACGGCGTCGTGAATCTGCGCCTCCATCCGGGCGATGTCGACGCGGTATTCGATGCGCTGGATGCTCTCGCCGCGATGACCGAGAGTCCAGCGCGGTCCGTCGGCATCTTTGGTGGCGGCGACCGGGCGATCGCCCGCAGAAAATGCCGCCACGCCCTCGACGAACGAGTCGTAGGGCACCTGCTCGTACCCGCCGGGATAGTTGCGCGGCATCACCAGCGACGCGGGCGCTGGTGCCGGTTCCGGCAGCGTGATGGTCACTGATACCGTGGGCGCACCGGCCGCGGCATAACGCAGATGGTAGTGGATCGCCGTCTGCGCGTGCGCCGCCGCGGCGAGAATCCAGACCAGCAGGCCCCATCGCTTCATAACTGCAGCGCCTCCAGCAGCGCCGCCTCAGGACGCGCGATGGCCACCGCGAGCGCGGAACCGCCGGCCGCGGCGTAGCGTAGATCGTAGCGGATGGCGTCGTGCGCCGGCTGCGCCTTGAGCGGCGCCGGTTCCGGCAGTGCGATGGTCACTGCGACGGCAGGATCGCCCGCCGCGGCATAACGCAGATGGTAGTGGATGACGGTCAGACCCCATCGCTTCATAACGGCAGCGCCTCCAGCAACGCCGCCTCAGGACGCGCGATGGCCACCGCGAGCGCGGAGTCGCCTGTCCCGGCATAGCGCAGATCGCAGTGGATGGCGTCGTGCGCCTGCAGCGCTTTGAGCGGCGGCGGTTCCGGCAGTGCGATGGTCACTGCGACGGCAGGATCGCCCGCCGCGGCATAGCGCAGATCGTAGCGGATGGCGGTCACACCCCATCGCTTCATAACTGCAGCACCTCCAGCACCTCATCGCTCGGTTCGAGCGCTTCCGCTTCGGGCGGGATCGCCGCGCCCGCTTCCAATAGCGCGCGCACCGTTGCGGGATAATCGCCCTTCTCGCGATTCCATCCGTTGCCCGACCCGAAGATCGCCCACGCGAGCGGCGTTCCTTCGTATTCCTTCGATTTTAGTTCCAGCGGCGGATGGAAGCGCAGGATTTCGCGGGCCATGTCAACGTTACCATTGAAGGCCGCCCAGTGGAGCGCCGTCGCGCCCATGCCGCCGGCGGTGTCGACCGGCCAGCCGGCGGTGAGCATCAGGACGACCGCCTTGGTGTTGCCGCTCTGCGCGGCAGCGGGAAGTTTGAGCAGTTCCTCGCGGGAGAGCGTCGCGGCAAGATCGGGGCGTGCGGCCAGCAGTTCGCGGAACGCCTCCTCGTCGCCGAGTTCGCACGCCATCGCCAGTTTGAGCGCATGCGGCGTGCGTTCCAGGAGCAACCGGTAGATCTCTTCGTGGCCGAAATCGCGCGCCACCGCATGCGCCGTACGGCCGGGGCCGAGCAGCGGAATGTACACCGTGTTTTTGGGAAACCACTCCTCCGATACGCGTGTGGCGACGCAGGCCGGGTCGGCGTCGAGCAAGCGGCGCACCAGTTCGAGATCGCCCAGCGCAGCGGCCATCAGAATATCGGCACGGCACCCGCGCGAAAGGAGGAAGCGTGCGATGGGCTGGCGGTCGTGCGGGTAGTGCCGCCAGTGCTCCACGCGCAACATGTGCTGCGCCGGAGTCGATTCGCGATAGCCATCGCGCGCGTCGATCTCCGCGCCGTTGGCGAGTAGGCATTCCGCCACTTCCAACGTGGACGCGAAGTGGAGCGGTATGCGTCCGTCGGCGCCGCGCGCGTGGACGGCATTCGCGTCGGCCGCGACGAACTCGCGCAGTTCGGGCATCCGCGCCAGGCGTGACGCCGAGTGGATATCGAGCACGGCGCCGCGATCGATGAGGAAATCGGCCAGCCCCGGGTCGCAATCGTCGAGCACGCCAAATCCGCCGGGCGCCCATTCCGTGCGCTTGCGCATGTCGGCGCCATTCGCCAACAGGACATCGATGGTGGCGCGATCGGTGCGCTGTACGGCGGCGAACATGGCATGTTGGCCGTCGCCGTAGTCTTCGAGCGGCGCGTCGACGCGCGCGCGCAGGCCGGGATGGCGAGCCAGCAGATCGCGCACGCGGGCGGCGTCGGAAGCCCGCACCGCTGCGGTAAGCGCCAAAGCGGGCGTGAGCGAAAGCGCTTCCACGTGCGCTTTCAACTTCGCCCAGGTGGAGAACCCGTATTCTTTGGCGAGCGCGTGCTGCGCGTCGACCAATTTGGTTTGCGGCAGGGAACGCCGCAGTTCTTTGGCTTCCTTCTTGAGAAACTCGATGTTGGGATTTTCAGGCAGCTGTCGCGACATAAACTCCTCCTTAAACGTGCCCGGTGTCCGCTATGACGGGCTAAAGAGAAGTCGAGGCTCGCTACTCAGGAACGCATGCAGGTGGGATCATCCCTTTCCGCGGACGGGGTGCAACCTGGATTGCGCCTCTCAGTATACACCGGCTCCCGACCGCTACAATTGAGAGCGGGATGGAGAACAAGGAAATCGCGCGCGTGCTGTGGGAGACTGCCGACCTGATGGAAATCGCCGGCGAAGACTCCTTCCGCATTCGCAGCTATCGCAACGGCGCCACCGCCATTGAAGGGTATCCCGAACGCGCCGCCGACATTCTGCGCAATCCCGAGCGCAAGATCACCGACATTCCGGGGATCGGCAAAGGGCTGGCAGCGATCATGGCGGAGATCGTGGAGCGCGGCTCGTGCGAGCGCCGCGATGTACTGCTGCAGAAATTTCCGCCCACCGCACTTGAGTTTCTCAAAATCCAGGGGCTCGGTCCGAAAAGCATCGCGCTCATTTTCGAACATTACCGGGTCAGCACCATGGACGAGCTCGAGCGCCTCTGCCGCGAAGAGAAGCTGCGTGTGCTGCCGCGCATGGGCGCCAAACTGGAAGAGAAGGTGCTGCGCTCCATCGCGCAATACCGCCAGCGCACCGGCCGCTACCTGCTGAGTTATGCCGATGCCATGGCGGCGGAACTCTCGGCGGAACTGGTGAAAGTCCCCGGCGTGGAATCGGTGACCCCCGCCGGCAGCCTGCGGCGCGGGCGCGAAACGGTGGGCGATCTCGACCTGCTGGTCACCGGTCCTGACGCCGTAGCGTCGCTGGAGGTGTTTGCGAACTATCCGCGTGTGCAGGAGATTCTCGCGCGCGGCGAGAACAAAGCAAGCGCGAAGGTGGGGCACGAGGGCCTGCAGGTGGACGTGCGCGCGCTGCCACCCGGCAGCTTCGGCGCGGCCATGCAATATTTCACCGGCAGCAAGGACCACAATGTCGCCATCCGCACCCGCGCCGTGAAGATGGGGCTGAAGCTGAGCGAGTACGGCCTCTTCCGCGTGGAGGACGATTTCAAGGTGGCGGGCGAAACCGAAGCCGGCGTATACCAGGCCCTCGGGCTCCCGTGGATTGCGCCCGAACTGCGCGAAAACTGCGGCGAGATCGAAGCCGCCGAAGAAGGGCGCCTGCCCGAACTGGTGGAGCAGCACCACATCCGTGGCGATCTCCACATGCACACCACTGAGACCGACGGCCGCGCCTCATTGCTCGAGATGGCGGAAGCGGCGCGCGCGTTGGGGTACGAGTACATCGCCATCACCGATCACTCCAAGGCGCTCGCCATGGCCAACGGGCTCGACGAAAAGCGCGTGGTGGATTTCGCGCGCCAGGTGCGCGAGCTCAATCGCGCCGGTCGTGCCGGCATCCGCATTTTCTCGGGCATTGAGTGCGACATAATGCGCGACGGTGCCATGGATCTGGCCAACGACGCGCTGGCCGAGCTCGATCTGGTGATCGGCAGCGTGCACAGCAACATGAGCATGGAGCACGCGGAGATGACCGACCGGCTGCTGCGCGCGCTCGAATGCCCCAGCCTGCGCATTCTGGGCCACCCGACCGGGCGCCTGCTGTTACAGCGCGAAGGTTATCCGTACGATTTCGATCGGGTGGCCATGGAAGCGGTGCGCCGCGGCGTATGGCTGGAGATCAACGCCAGCCCCGAGCGGCTCGATTTGCACGGTCCGCTGATCCGCAGCGCCAAATCGAAAGGCGCGCAGTTCACTATTTCGACCGATTCCCACCATCCCAAGCATCTGGCCAGCATGCGCTACGGAGTTACCATGGCGCGCCGCGGCTGGCTGGGGCCGAACGACATTCGCAATACTCTGCCGGCGGAGCAGTTCGCCGCCGCCCTGCGATCACGACCATGAAAATCACTTCTTCGCATGAAGCTTATCGCTGCCGCCTGTTTTGGGTCACGGAAGACGAGGCGGTGGACCCCAAGACGAAGTTCGAAATCAAACGCTCGGTGGTGCGCCACAACGGGTCGGCTGTGATGATGGCGGTCGACGACAAGAAGCGCATTCTGCTGGTGCGCCAGTATCGTCTGCCGGCCGACAAATACCTGTGGGAGTTGCCCGCTGGCAAAGTGGATGACGGCGAGACGCCGCTGCAGGCCGCCAAACGGGAGCTGATCGAAGAGACCGGCTATCGCGCCAATAAATGGGAGAAGCTCTCCTCGTTTTTTCCCAGCCCCGGCTTTGTGGCTGAGCGCATGACCATCTATCTGGCCACCGGACTCACTGCCGGCACCGCAACTCCCATGGACGACGAGCGCATCGAGGCCCGCTGGTATACATCGAAGGAACTGGCGGAGCTGATCCGCACCGGCAAAATCGAAGACGCCAAAACCATCATCGGTTTCCACACGTGGAAGAGCCGGTAATCTTCACTTGCAACGTATGCGGTGCGCACAATCGCGTGGCCGCCTTCGCCAGCGAGCCGGCAAGCTGCGCCTGCGGGTCGAACGTGCGCGTGCGTGCGCTGGTGCATCTGCTTTCCATGGAACTATTCGGCTGCGGTCTGGCGGTGGCCGGGTTCCCCACGCTGAAATCGATTCGCGGCATGGGGATGACGGACAAGGCGGGCTACGCGTCGCTGCTCGCCGGTAAGTTCGATTACACCAACACTTACTACGACCGGCCTCCGCGCTTCGATTTCACGGCGCGCCATCCGGAACTCTATGGCACGAGCGACTTCATCCTGTCGGCCGACGTGTTGGAACATGTAGCCCCACCGGTGGAGCGGGCGCTGGAAGAGATTTGTCTGCTGCTCAAGCCCGCGGGCTTCCTGGCCGCCACCGTCCCCTGCGTTCCCGATGGCGCCACGCGCGAGCACTTCCCCGAACTGCACGAATATCGCGTGGTCCGGCTGGGAAGTTCGGACGTGCTGGTCAATCGCCGGCGCGACGGGTCGCTCGAAGCGCGCGAGGACCTGGTCTTTCACGAAGGCCCGGGTGCGGTCCTCGAGATGCGCCGGTTCGCGCGCACATCACTGCGCGACAAACTGATCGCCGCGGGCTTTCGCGACGTGCACTACCTGCTCGAAGACGTGCCCGAGGCCGGCATTCTGTTCGATGGAGACGTCTCGCAGCCGCTGATCGCGCGCAAAGAGCCGTTCCGCCTGAGCGCTGCAGCGCAACGGGAACTGCTCGATGGCTGGCTCGCGGCGGAAGCGAAGGCGCGGATGCAGGCGGAGCAGATGCGGATGGCGTCGCAATCGAGATGGCTGCAGCTCGGACGTCGATTTGGCATCGGCCCTAAGTTAACAGGGTAACTCCCGATAACCAAACTTAGTTTCGGCTCTTTTGGGCTATATGTTGTAATGGTGCCAACTTATGGCTTATGTCGGCTGCATATTATTCGGGCTGTTTTTCCTGGTGATGACCACTCAGCAAAACGGGAGCCTGCAGGCCCGCATTGAAGGCACCATGACGTGGCTTCATGCGTGGGCGCCCGTGTCGTACATCATCATCGCGCTGGTGCTGTTGTCACCCGTGATCATGTTGAAGATCATGAACTCCTGGCCGAAGCGCGAAGAGCCGGTTGACCCGATGGCGAAATACCGCAAGCAGGCGGCGCAAGGATTAATCGAAGAACCGGAAGACTAGCTCTTCAGGAACTGTCCGATGGAGCGCGTGGCCTGGCGGATGCGTTGATCGTTCTCCACCAGCGCGAAGCGCACAAAGCCCTCGCCCAGCGGTCCGAACCCGATGCCCGGCGACACCGCCACCTGCGCCTTTTCCAATAGCGATTTGGCGAACTCCAGCGATCCTGCGGCGCGGAAACGTTCCGGAATGGGCGCCCACACGAACATCGACCCGCGCGGCTTCTCCACCGGCCAACCGGCGCGCTTCAACCCGTTGATCAGCACATCGCGCCGCCGCTGATAGGTGGCGCAGATCTTTTTCGTGTCTTCCTCGCACTCCCGCAGCGCGATAATCGAGGCGATCTGGATGGGCTGGAAGACGCCGTAATCCAGGTAGCTCTTGATGCGCGCCAGCGCGCCGATCATGCGCGGATTGCCCACGCAGAATCCCACCCGCCATCCCGCCATGTTGTAGCTCTTCGACAGCGAGAAAATCTCCACCGCGACTTCTTTCGCGCCCTCCACCTGCAGAATGCTGGGCGCCTGATAGCCGTCGAAGCCCAGGTCGGCGTAAGCGAAATCGTGCACGATCATGGTGCCGTGCTCGCGCGCCAGTTCCACGATCTCGCGGAAGAAATCGAGGTCCACGCAGGTAGTGGTGGGGTTGTGCGGGAAGGAGAGCAGCAGCATCTTCGGCTTCACGGTCGAGGTGCGATAGAGATCGCGCAGCCGGCCGAGGAAAGTGGCGGCATCGGGCATGGGCAGCATGCAGCCCTGACCCTCCGCCATGAGCACACCATATTGATGGATGGGATAGGCGGGGTTAGGCGAGATTACCACGTCGCCCGGTCCGATAGTGGCAAACAGCAGGTGCGCCAGCGCGTCTTTGGCGCCGATGGTGACGATGGCTTCCTTGTCGGCGTCGAGATCCACCCCGTAGTTGGTCTTGTAGCGGAGGGCGATCTCTTCGCGCAGGCGCGGAATGCCGCGCGATTGCGAATAGCGATGGTTGCGCGCGTTGCGGGCGGCCTCCACCAGTTTATTGACCACCACTCGAGGCGTGGCGCCATCGGGATTGCCCATCCCCAGATCGATGACGTCGATCTGCGCGGCCCGTGCTTTGGCGCGCATTTCGTTGATGACCGCAAACACGTAGGGCGGCAGTTTCGCTATACGGTAGAAATCCTGACTGTCGGACATTTCTTTATATTAATTGGCCGCAGATGCCGGGCCAATTCTTCTTCGCTATTGCACCTGGTAGGGTACGGTGAACTCGATGCTCTTCGGCGGGAAACACATCTTGTTGTTGCACGCCTGGAATCCCAGCTTGCCGGAAGCGATGCCCGGACCGGCGGGCGCTTTAGGCGACACTTTGAAGTTCGCCACCAGATCGAACTTTCCGGTAAATACGGAGAGCGCCTGGTCGCCCACCGTGATCTTCTCGGGCTTGGGATAGCTCACCTGGCCGCCTTCGAGCGCGCCCAGCGAAGTCCACGTCACTTTCAAAGGAATAAGGTATTCGTCCGACGGCGTATTGCTGTTGACGTGATACCCTTCGAGGATCGACACGGGAATCTTCGTCTGCAACGCGGCACTGCGTTTGCCGGCGACCTTCTCCGCCTGTCCGACGGTTACCCTTTCACTGCTGCTTTGCGGCCGCAACAGCGGGAGGCACACTACCGTTGCCAGCGTTAATAGGCGAACTGCCCTCCCGCAAAAGCGCATCGACACCATCTTCGAAATCCTTTCGGCCGCCGTCGAGGCCAATATGAATCGCGGCGATCTTTCCCTGCTTATCGATCAGAAACGTGGTGGGCAGCGAATCCACGCCGCCGTACGCCGAAGCGGTAGCGTCGTTGCCGATCACCACCCGGTAATTCACCTTCATCTGCGCCAGGAACGGCTTGACGTCTTCCCAGCCGTTATCGTCCATGGAGACGCCCAGCACCGCCAACCCTTTATCCTTGCGCGTACGCTCCAATTCCTCGAACCACGGAATCTCGATGCGGCACGGACCGCACCAAGTGGCCCAGAAATCGAGCAGTACCACCTTGCCCTTATAGTCGGAGAGGTGTACGGTCTTGCCGTCGGCGTCCTTGAGGGCGAAATCGGGCGCGGGGCGCCGGTCGTTATCGCTCTTGACGCTGGCGGCTTTCACCGAAACGGGGGCGGTAGAGCAGCCTTCAAGGAAACAACCTAGAAGGACAGCGGTAGCGACGGCAGCGCCGGTACGTAGAAAGGACACAGATATTCCCTGCTTCGATTATAGCGGCAATCCACCCTTGCGAGGCTGGCCGCTGCCGCGTGTTAACACGATGTCTGTTCAAACACTGCCGCCGCCCGCAACGCTAAGCCGCGCGTCACCGACGTGAATTCGTTGCCGGTGCGAATCCGCTGCGCGCCGAAGCGGCTTTCGAAGATCCGGCGCACCGCCGGGACGAACGACGAGCCGCCGGTGAGGAATACCATGTCCACGTCCGCGGGCGCGATGCCGGAGGACGCGACCAGGGCATCGACGCACGCTTCGATCTGCCCCAGCTCTTCCGCGATCCATTCCTCGAAATCGCTCCGCTCCACCTTAGCCTTGATGTCAATCACGCCATCCGAAAACCGGAAGGTAGCAGACGCCGCGCCCGACAGCTCGTACTTCACTTTTTGGACGGCACGATGCAAGTGGTAGCCCAGATCCTCTTTGATCAGATGAAGGAGCGCATCGATTTTCTCCGGCTCGAAAGCGGTCGCCTTGCTGCTGTTCAGCATGTTCATGACCGCGTTGGTGCGCAGAAAAGAAAGATGATGCCACCGTTCGAGTTTGGCGTAAACCCAGTTCGGAACCGCCGGCAGGATCTTATGCATGGACCGCGCCGACGACCCTCTTCCGAATGCCGGCGATGCCAGATGGCGCACGATTTTGGCGTCGAACGCATCTCCTGCGAGTCCCACCCCGCTGTTTCCGAGAAGTCCGCGAGCGCTGCCGCCGGGTTGGCGCACACCCGGGCCGACGTGCAGTAACGAAAAATCGCTGGTGCCGCCTCCGAAGTCGCCGATCAGGATGAGTTCATCGTGGTCGAGCCGGGATTCGTAGTAGTGCGCCGCCGCGACCGGTTCGAGTTCGAAGGTCACGCGTTCGAACCCGGCCATGCGAAAAGCCTCCGCCAGGCGGCCTTCGGCGAAACTGTTATCGTCTTCCGTTTCAGCCCCCACGAAACGAACCGGCCGGCCGGCGACGGCGCTGCGAATCTCGACCCCGAACTGCTGCTGGGCCTGCTCCCGCAGGTCCCGGAGAATGCGCGCGATCAGGTCCTCCAGTTTCAGACGCCGGCCGAAGACCTCGGTAGTCTGCAGAGTGCGGCTGCTCACGAAAGACTTGAGGGATTGCACCAGGCGCCCTTTGGTCTCCGCAGCGAGATACTGTTCGATACCCGCGGGCCCGGTCCACGACTTGATGGTGTGGGCGCGACGGTCCTGTGCCTGTTCCAGATAGAGGAGCGAACGATACGCTTCGGTCATATCGCCGGCATAGGGAAACTGTGCGAGCGCGACCTCGCCGCCGGGCGATAGGCGGGCAATCGAGCTGTTGGTGGTTCCGAAGTCAATGCCTATGGCGGCGGGTATCATCCTGCGCGGCGGCCTTGAAGATAAGTGTTCCCGGCGCTGTTCTCGCCTTCGCGCAGCAGGGTGTCGACGCTGGCCGCGAAGTCCTCGGGGCCGGAGTCCACCCCTACGTGAACGGCCGCGATTTTTCCCTGCTTATCGATCAGCAACGTGGTGGGGATGGCGTCCACATCGCCGTAGGCGTGCGTCACCGCGTCGTCTCCCATTACGATGCGATAGTTGACTTTCATGCGCGCGAGAAACGGCTTCACTTCCGCCCACGTGTCCTCTCCTACGGAGATACCGAGCACTTCGAACCCCTTGTCCTTGCGGGTGCGCTGCAGATTCTCGAACCACGGCATCTCGAGGCGGCACGGGCCGCAGGTGGTGGCCCAGAAATCGAGCAGCACTACCTTACCTTTGTAATCGGAGAGGTGGACCGTCTTGCCGTCGGCGTCTTTCAGGCTGAAATCGGGCGCGAGAGGGCGGCTCTTTTCGGGCTTGAGACTGGCGGCTTTCGACGACTCATGTCCGGCGGTGCACCCGTCCAAAAGGCAGGCCAGAAGGATGGCGGCGGCGACAACGGAGATGATGCGGGGGGCGGACAACGCTTCGATTATACCGGCAAGCGTCGGCTTCACGCGACGGCCGTTATCATTTACAAAGTTTTATGCTCCCGCGCTCTTTGCGTGCGCCTATTCAGACGGAGGTTCAAAGAAACCAATGAAATCCCAACTGCTTCAAGTTCTGGTATCCGGCAGCCTCCTGGCCAGTGCGGCCCTGGCTGCCGGTGGCTCCCGATTGAACGCTTCGCTTCCGGATGCGGCGGTGGCGAAAAACGTCCAACAGCAGCTCATGAAGTATGCGAATTACACCATCTTCGACGAGGTCAACTTCCAGGTTCATAGCGGACAGATCACTCTGTCCGGCAACGTAACCGAGCCCTTCAAGAAGGCGGATATGGAAAAGATCGCCGCCAGGGTCCCCGGCGTGCAGGGTGTCACCGACGACATCCGCGTGTTGCCGTTCTCCGACACGGACAATGCGCTGCGCAACAGAATCGCGATTGCGATCAATAACGACGCGTCCCTCACGCGGTATGAGCAGGGCCAGACTCCCGCCATCCACGTGATCGTAGACCAAGGACAAAGTACTCTCATCGGCACAGTGCAGACGCAGAGCGATAGGAACGATGCGGCGCTGCTTTCCCAATACGCAGGCTCCGCCGCCACCACCAACAATTTGCAAGTGAATCCGGGGCGGTAACTTCCGGGGCCGGGCAGGCGGCGGCGCTTGCCCGGCTTATCCCGGACCTTCACGCGCGATGCAGCCTGATGTCGGTGGCGCAATTCGCCGCCGGCTATCGTAATCTCGAACCATTGCCCCACCGGGTTTTGGGATTTTATCCGCTGGTTACGCCATCCCTTTCGACGACAATACCGATGTAAGGTGAGCTAGCGCTCGTCCGTTCCAGCCGGAAGGGCCGCAGGGTGCGCGTTTGCTCGCCGGATTCGAAGGCGCCGCCGAGGGCGGATGATACAATCGCAAGGGTCGGCGTTGTCCGATTTGGAGTTCTAAGCAGTGACACTTCGCAGGCTTTTCCTCTGCTATCTGGTCCTCTGCGGGGTTGCTACGGCAGCCAACTGTAAGAAAGAATTCTCTCCGGGCATCGAAGGCTTGAATTTTTGGAGTTTCCTGTACGTTCATCTCAACACCCACATCATAATTCGCTCGGCGGGCCATACAACAGAGTTCGTTTTCCTCTACTCCAGTGACACAGCCTCCATCTTTGTAGACGGCGAACCGGTCCAATCCGGTATCAGCAGCGCGGATGCGTCTGAACAGGTTGCATCGATTTGCGGCCCCGCATTCGAGCCCGCCGAAGATCTCTTTCCCGGGGCTGGGAAGCCAATTCCCTTCTCGGTGCCGAGTCCCTCCGCCGTCAAGACTCTGCCTGTAGGCCAAACCAGCGAAGATACGGTCATCGCCGATTTCAATGGCGATGGGGTGCGCGATACCGCCGGTCTCTATGGAGCCGGTGTTTTCGTTACGCTGCGCGGCGCCAATGGGGCGGCCTTGTCGACTGCCCAATATCCAATAACGGGTATAGGTGTTTCACAGAATATTGTCACAGGAGACTTCAACCACGATGGGGTGCCGGATCTCGCGGTCACGCAAGGCACCTTCGCCACCTCGGCCAACCCGTTCCCTTCCGGTAACGTGGTGGTACTGCTCGGGAAGCCGGATGGGTCGTTTGGTACGCCCTCATCCTTTCCGGCCGGGCCGGTGGGGAGTTCTTATTTGGCGGCCGGCGATTTCAACGGGGACGGGACTGCCGATCTGGCGCTTACCCACACGGTCTCGGCGGGAGTGGGGCGGGTAGCCGTCCTGCTCGGAAAGGGCGACGGCAGCTTCGGCGGGGCTGTGGATTATCCCGTGGGCCCGACACCCTACACGCTGGTAGCGGCGGACTTCAATGGAGACGGCAAACTGGACCTGGCGACTTTGGACGCGTACGGATCGCCCAATAAAGTCTGGGTAATGGCGGGCCGTGGGGACGGAAGTTTTCAGCCGGCGGTGTCGAGTGCGTCACTTTCGACGGAGGGCCACCTAGCTTATGCCGACTTCAATCACGACGGCAAACTAGACCTGTTGATCCCGGACCGGCTGGCGAGCGCCATGGAAGTGATGCTGGGAAACGGCGATGGCACATTTCAACCGGGGAAGGAGTACCTGGCCGCCGCCCAGCCGGTATCGATCGGCATTCTTCCGCTGGGAGATGGCAATACCGCGTTGACGACGGCCGATAACGCCGCGGACGGCCTTTTTCTTTATTTCGTGAACAGCGATGGGACGGTGCAGAGTCCGGAACTCCAGATGATCGGCTCCCGGTTGTCGGCCGTCGCAGCCGCGGACCTGAACGGGGACCGCCAACCGGACCTGGTGATGACGGACACGGACGCCGGCCAGATTTACGTGAAACTGGCAAGCGGCAAGACGAAGTTCGCCACCGCAGCAGCCTACCCAGCCGGCCCACAGCCCGGCGCCCTGGCGGTCGCCGATTTGAATGGAGACGCGAAGCCCGACGTAATCGCCGCCGATTTGAACGGTCTGGATGTGTTGCTGGGAAAGGGAGACGGCACGCTGGGTGCGGTGAACTTCTTTCCTGCCGCTGGCACGCTCACTTCGGTGACCGTCGCCGACTTTAACTCCGACGGCAAGCCCGATGTCGGCGCGGCAAGCCCGACTGGCGGGGGAGTAGCGCTGTTCGCCGGGAATGGCAACGGTGGCTTTCAAACCCCGCAGACCATCCCCGTGACCAGGGCGCAGGCGGCCGCCAGCGGCGATTTCAACGACGACGGTAAGCCGGATCTCATTGTCACCAACGGAATCATCGATCTCGCCACACCCGGAAGTCTGGCGGTGCTGCTGGGTAAAGGAGATGGAACATTTCAATCGTCCGCCAACATCGCACTGCCTGGACCGCTTCTATTTACCGTCGCGCCCGCCGTGGCAGATCTGAACGGCGATGGAAAGATGGACGTAATCGTTCCGATCTTCGATGGCGGCCAGACGAAGATCGTGGTCTTGCTGGGGAATGGGGACGGGACGTTTCAGGGACCTATCGCGACCGAATCGAATACCGCGACTACCATGATTTCCGTCGCCGATCTGGATGGCGACGGCAAGCCGGATTTGTTGCTGGGCTCTTGCTGCGGCCTCACTGAAGCTGGTTACCTGCCCGGCAACGGCGATGGAACGTTTCAGGCGGAGCTGCAGTTTCCGTCCGGCCCTGACCCGAGCGGAATCGCGGTGGCAGACTTCAGCGGCGATGGCCGGCCCGACCTGGCGATCATCGGCCGGGTAGAGGGGGAGGGCCCAGACCGTGGAACGCTCACCGTACTGATCAACACCTTTACTTCGGGACCAGCGAGTGGCGCCAATCCGGCCACCGTGGTTTCCTCGGCAAATCCGACAGCCACGGCGATCGCTCCGGGATCGCTCGCGACAGCCTACGGCACCGATCTGGCCCAGGGCACGCCCGGGGCCACCTCTCTGCCTTTGCCACCTACGTTCGGAGGCACCACGGTGTCGCTGGTGGATTCCGCCGGCAACACCTGGCCAGCGCCGCTGGTCTATGTGTCCGCCGCGCAAGTTAATTTCCTGGTGCCCGCCGGCGTCGCCTTCGGCGCCGCGCAAGTGACAATCGGCAGCGGAGACGGAACGATATCGACGGCTGCTGTGCAGGTGGCCGCCGTAGCGCCCGGGTTGTTTACGTTGAACGCGGCGAATTTGGTAGCGGCCAACGCCATACGGGTTTCCGCCGACGGTACGCAGCAACTGCTGAACGTTTATTCGGTGGACGGCTCTGGAGCGGTGGTGGCGAAGCCCCTCAATCTCAGTTCGAATTCCGACGTGGTGTACCTCGTGCTGTTCGGTACGGGATTGCAGGCCGCCGGAACCGCGGGCGTAAAGGTGACTGTCGGGACGACGCCTGTTACCGTGCAATACGCCGGGCCGCAGGGTGGCTTTGCGGGTCTCGATCAGGTGAACGTCATCCTGCCGCACTCCTTAGCGGGTAGTGGAAACGTTGCGGTGCAATTGACTGCGTCGGGAGTTTCGGCCAACCCGGTGAACCTCACCATTCAGTAGGACTCGCCCCGTCGCCGCAAGCCTTGCCGCCATTCCGCTAAGACATGAAGCCTGGTGTCAGTCAGTTCGTCATTAGGCCGTTCCCCTCCGCCGCAGAACACACCAGGGGTGTGCAGGACTCGCGGCAACGGCGCCTGGTGGCTTGGCGATGCCGCCTGGTGTCGGTCGCGCGATAGACGGCGCCCATGCTGCCCTTCCCAAGCTTTGGCAATCATCCGATAGTGAGCAATCGACTCCCGCGGGCTGAGCTGGCTAATGGTTCACGTTCTATACGCGCAGTTCACCGCCGCCGATCGCATTCGCGAACCATTGCCGCCTCGACGCGCGCAATCGGGGGGACAGCGTGAACTCTTCATGGCGCCGCGTGCCCGAATAGATCCAGGCGGCAGTATCGCAGAAACTCTCGCAACAGTATTCGCGCCAGCGCCGGGTGCGGCCCGCTATGCCGGCGGATCGCAACGCTTGCTTGCGCCATTCCGCCGACCAGCCGAGTTCTCCGGGCGCGGGCACGGCGAGTTCGCTCCGCAGCAACTTCTCCCACAAGTGCCGCCTCGGATTGCCGGCGCGCAGCCAGACGAAATGGAAGAGCTCATGGACGAAGATGCGTGGGAATTCGGCGCGCGTGCAATCGAAGGCGATGCGGCGTTCGCGCAGGAACGCGCCGGCGTGGACCGCGCCTCGGCGGTCGCGCAATCCGGGAAGGCGTTCGATGCGGATAGGCGCTCCGGTGAGCGGCGGCAGACGATGGAGAATCGGACGCACGGGCAAGCGGCCGGCATTCCGGAATAGGCCGTCGCCGCGCGCCACGTCAGGCTGCTTTGGTCAACTGGGCGGCGTAGCCCTTGATTTCGGCGGGCGTCATGGTGACCAGCTCCTTGTCCATATCCTCGCCGGTTTGAACCATGTGGAGCAGATGCAGTTCGGCCAGGCGCGAGCACCACGGGTCATCCACCTTGCGTCCGGTTTCGCGGCTCACCGCGAGGAGCGCGGCGTGCGGCATGGCGACGGTCTTCTGGATGCGGCCGCCGTTCTCGTCCACCAGAACGAACTTCGCGTCCACGGTATCGGAATGGCGGATCGAAATGGCGGTCTGCAGCCACTTGAAGAAGACCTCATACTTGCGGCCGAACGGATCGGGCCCGGCATCGAACTGGCGAAAATTCTGCATCTCTGCTTATCTTACATCGGCTATCTTACAATGGGTTTATCCCTCATTATGCGAATAGCCGAACTCATAGCCCCGCATCGCTTCCGTCTGGTGGACGGGGAGATCGCCGCGCCCGCCGCGGGCGAAGTGCAGGTGCGCGTGGACGCGGTCGGAATCTGCGGGTCCGACCTGCATTCTTATAGCGAAGGCTCGGTGGGCGATGCCCCGGCGCAGTTCCCCATGGTATTGGGGCACGAACCGGCCGGCACCGTGGTGCGCGTGGGCGAAGGCGTGACCGGCTGGCAGGTGGGCGACCGCGCCGCGCTGGAGCCGGCGATTTATTGCTACCACTGCGAGTATTGCCGCGCCGGCCGCCACAATGTTTGCTCCAATATCCGTTTTCTGAGCACGCCCGGGAATGCCGGCTTCTTCCGCGAATTCGTGAATCTGCCGCCCGCCAACCTGCTGGCCATCCCGCCCACGGTATCGCTGGAACTGGCGGCGCTGGTCGAACCGCTGGCCGTCGCAGTGCACTCCATCAAACTGTCGTTCCCGCGCGGCAGCGACACGGTTGCGGTGTGGGGCGCGGGCGCTATCGGACTGCTCACGGTCGCGAGCCTGAAGACGGCCGGCGTGAAGCGCATCTGGTCGGTGGATCCGCTGGCGCACCGGCGCGAACTGGCGCGGCACATGGGCGCCGATGCGGCCATCGACCCGGCCGAGTCGGACGCCGTGAAGCAGCTTTTGACGGATACCGGCGGGCGCGGCGTGGACCTTGCCATCGATTGCGCCGCCAAGGAAGATACCGTCAACCAGGCGATTCGCGCGGTTTGCCACGCGGGGCGCGTGGTGCTCACAGGCATCCATTCGGGCGCGCTGGTGCCGTTCGACACCTCCAATCTGCGGCGCAAGGAAGTGACGCTCTATAACGTGCGGCGCTCCAATGACGAATCGCCGGAAGCGCTTGCCATGATCGTGGCGCGGCCCGAATGGTTCGCTCCCCTGGTCACCCACCGGCGCAGCCTGGAGAACATCGGCGAGGCGTTCGAGATCGCCGAGAACTATCGCGACGGCGTGGGAAAAATGATGGTCGTGGCGAAGGCGTAACGGCATGATCTCGTGCCGCAACCTGACCCGCCGTTACGGCGATTTCACTGCCGTCGATAACCTGAACCTCGAAGTCGACCGGGGCGCCATCTGCGTCTTCCTCGGGCCGAACGGCGCGGGGAAATCGACCACCGTGAAGATGCTCACCGGCCTGCTGCCGCCCACCTCCGGCTCGGTGGAAGTCTGCGGGCTGGATGCCGCCGCCAATCCGCGCGAACTCAAGCGGCGCATCGGCGTCCTGCCGGAAGATCTCGGGCTGTTCGACGACCTCACGGTAGAAGAACACCTGCTGCTCACGGGCGCGGTGTACGGGCTGAGCCGCGAGGAGACTCATCGCCGCACCACGCAGCTTCTGCACGCGCTCAGCCTGGAGCACGGCCGCCACACCTTCGCCGCGTCCTGCTCGCACGGCATGCGCAAGAAGACCAGCTTCGCCATGGCGCTCCTGCCCAATCCGCAAGTGCTGTTTCTCGACGAACCCTTCGAAGCGGTGGACCCGGTCACTTCGAAGATCATGCGCGATCTGCTGCAGGCGGCGTCGCGCCGCGGCGTGACGATTTTTCTGACGGCGCACATTCTGTCAGTCGCGGAGGAGATCGCCAGCCAGATCGTGATGATCCGGAAGGGCAAGATTGTCTGGAACTCGCCGGCGGGCGAGCTGCCGCAATCGCTCGAAGCGCATTATTTCGACCTGGTGGAATCGCCGGTGGTGGAGGAACTGGAATGGCTCGGCTCGCCGCCATCCTGAAGGCCCTGTGGCGGGCCTTCCAGCGCAGCGAGAAGTCGATCGCATCGCTCGCGGGCAATAATTTTTTTCTGGTGGCGGTGCTCTTTCTGGGCAAGGCCGGCAGCTTCCTGTTCCTCATCATCGGGCTGGTGATTCTCTTTCCGCTGAGCACCGATCCGCTGCGCAAGATTCCGCCATCGCGGCTGGGGCTCTGGCCGCTCGAAAAGCGCGAACAGGTGCTGCTCCGCGCCATCAGTCCGTGGATCAATCCCATGACGTGGGCCATCGTGGCACTGGCGCTGTGGGCGGCGCGCGGCAGCGTCACCATCGGGCTCTGGGCGATGGCGGCCGGCATCGTGGCCGCGGGCTTTGCGGTTTCGGAATTGCCGCTGCCCAAAGGCGCCGCCATGTGGCGCCGCATGCCGCATTTCCCCGGCCCGCTCGACCAACTGATCCGTAAGAACCTGCGGGAAATGCTCACCACGCTCGATTTCTACTGCGCCCTCTTATTGAGCCTGGCGACCGCGCTGTATCGCCTGTTCGGTCCGCCTCTGCCGGCGGAGGCGTTCATGGCAATGACGGTGCTGGTCACCATCGCACTTTCGAGCTACGCGCAATGTCTGTTCGGCCTGGATGGCGATGGCGGATGGTCGCGGTACGGCGTGCTTCCGCTGAGCGGCTGGCGCATTCTGGCGGCGAAAGACGTTGCCTTCCTGCTGGTGGTAGCGGTGCTCACCGCGCCGCTCGCGCCGTTGACGGGCATGGGCGCGGGATTGATGGCGCTGGCGATGGGCCGGCGCACTTCGGTGCTCGATCCGCGCCCGCAGACGCGATGGCGATTCTCCGCCGGGGCATCGCCCATGTACGGCATCGGGCAGGTGATCCTGATGGCGTTCGCCGCGTCATCGATCTTTCTTACGTCGTGGCTCATCATCTTCCCGTGCGTGGTGTTCTGGGCGGGTTCGCTGTGGTGGTACGGGCAGAAACTGGAAGAGAGCGCGCGCTGACTACGAGCCCACCGGGCCATCGCCGCGCGACAACTCTTCCATGATGATTTGCCGGCGCGCCGCCGCCGCCTTCACCGCTGAATCCATCGCCAGCCAGTAGAAAACCCCCGCCAGGATGGCGGCCAGTGTAAGGACAAGCGCGAAGGCCATTTCGCTATCGAAAGCGAAGCGCGCAATGTAGGCCAGCACCACCGGCAGCAAGACCACCGGGTAGAACATCGCCACCAGGGCCTGCGCGCGATTGCCGCCGCCACTCTGCGAGACGCGCTCAGGGCTCAGCGCGCGCGGATAATGCACCGAGCTGACGTTGCCCAGCGCCATGACGTAAGCCGCGCAAATACCGATGACAACAAACGTCTCCAACGCCTGCCCGAGGGTAAAGTTCACGTGCACGGCGAACGTCAGAGACATCAGTACCAGGGCTTCCAGATAGAGGAAGAACAGGCAGGCGATATTCTTGCCCAGCAGCGTGCGCGACATGGGCTGGGGGGCGGCGAAGTAAAAGGTGACGGCCGACCGGTCGATGCCGAAGCAGTTCCAATAGGTCACCTGGCCGATAAGCGTCATGGCGTAAATGCAGACGATCACCAGAAAATTGTGGGCTAGGAAGCCGTCTTGCGAAACGTTGCGGCGCAATACTATGGGCAGCCAGAACATCAGCCCGAAGGTGAAGCCCATGACGAAAACCAGGCGGAAGCGCGGCGAGCGCATCAGCGTCCGCAGCTCTTTTTCCACGATGGCCGCCAGGGGATCGCGCCACAGCAACCCGGGCAAACGATAAAAGCGTTCGCTCCAGCGCCGCGCACCGGCCGACAGCGGCTTCATGGGGGTGGCTTGCGCGGCGAGCGCGTCATAGCGGAGATTGCGCTCGAACTGCACGCGCCCGAACCAGGCGGCGAGGGCGGTCCAGAGCGCCAGGGAGAGCCAGGAAAGAGCGACGCTCCCCAACGTTTCCCCGGCCGGCAAGGCGGCATGCGCGGCAGCGCTCCACGGCCAGCCGAACGCTCCCATGGCGGCGCCCGCACTGCGCAGCCAGGTGGGCTTGGCGCCGCTCATCACCACAAAACGCGGCACCACCCAGACCATGGCCAGCAACAGCGCCACTACCTCACGAACTTTGCGGCGCGCCAGCACCCGTTCCAGCAAACTGCGCGTACCGGAGGCCAGCAGCAGATTGAAAAGCGCGAACACCAGCGCCGCGCCCGCCAGGAACGGCAGCACGAGGCGTCCCCTCGACACCGGATTGCGCAGCAGACCGATGACTCCGCCGGTGAGCACCATTATCATCTCCACCGAATTGGTGACGCGAAGCAGCAGTTCGATGCGGTACAGCTTTTCATGCGGCGTGGGATAGACCAGCAGCTTGCGCAGATCGAGCGACGCCCCCATGCTGGCCGATAACACCGGCATCGCCTGCCAATAAATGCAGATGGCCATGAATCCCAGCGGCAGCCCGTAGGCAAGGGTGCTCGCCGGGGCGTGAGCGGCGAAGAATAGCGCCACCAGCGACAGGAACGTCCAGAAGCCGTACCAGAAAACCGCGCTTACCAGGCTGAGCGCGAACCCGCGATTCGCGCCCAGCCGCATACTGAGAATCTGCGCCCGCAGAATGGCCGCGATCATAGCCAGTCCAGGCGGTCCATGCGATGTTCCGCGCCCACAATGCGGACAAATGCGTCTTCCAGCGATTCGCCGGCGGACCGCAAATCCGTCATGGAGCGGCAGACGGCGATGCGGCCGTCGTTAATGATGGCCACGCGATCGCACAGGCGCTCCACCACTTCGAGCACATGTGAGGTCAGGAAAATGGTGGCGCCGCGCTTCACCTGGTCGATCAGGATGTCCTTCATGAGGCGCGCGCCCACGGCGTCGACGCCTTCGAACGGCTCGTCCATCAGGAACAATTCGGGATGATGGATCAGGGAAGCCGCCATGGCCACGCGCTTGCGCATGCCCTTGGAATACTCGGCGATGATTTTGCGATCGGGCATGAGTTGGAACAGGTCCATAAGGCCCTGCGCGCGCTCCATGGCGACGGGCCGCATCAGCCCGTACATGCGCCCCACGAATTCCAGGAATTCCAGGCCGGTGAGGCGGTCGAAGAGCAGCGATTCGTCGGGAACCAGGCCGATGCGGCGCTTGATTTCGAGATCCTGTTCGGGGAGGCGATAGCCCAGCAGTTCCACCGAGCCGCCATCGTAAGGAATCAGGCCGGTGAGAATGCGGATGGTGGTGGATTTACCGGCGCCATTGGGGCCGAGGAAGCCGAAGAAGGAGCCTCGGGGTACCTCCAGGTCGACGCCATCCACGGCGGCTTTCGTCCCGTAGTATTTCTTGAGTCCGCGGACCAGAATCGCGGGCGCCGCGGTGGCGTCTGCCAGCATGCCTACGAGTATAAGCGGTTGCGCGCTCTCGCCAGAATTTCTTCGATGACGGCCGTCTTGGCTGCGGCGTACTCATCCACTGAGTTCCATTGCCGGCCCGCGAGTTCCCGCTTGGTGCGCGCGTAGAGATCGCGATCCGCAGGTTGGGAACGAAGCCAGTCGCGAAGGAGCAAAATGCGATCGATCTCCGGGCACCCGTCCGAAAGGACGTGAAGGTTCACGTCGGTATCGGGGCCTTTGAACATCCGGTGCTCATGCCATGCGGGCTCGCGGATGCGGAGGATGTAGCCGGCGCCCGTGAGCGCCGGCACGTAGGTTGGTTCGTCGGACGAATCGGCCACCGTCAGGGTGATATCGACGATGGGTTTGGCGGCGAGGCCGGGCACGGCGGTGGAACCGGTATGTTCGATGCGTAGCGCCCGGCCGGCCAGGGTTGCCATCAGGCGGGCCCGCTCGGCGAGGAAGAGATGCGGCCACCGCGGGTCGTAGGGTGCAATCGGGATGGTCCCGTCAGGAGTCATGGCCGGCGGAATCCTCGCCTCGGCTCCAGGCGCGGATGCGGCTTAGTTCGGGAGGTGGAATGTGCAGGAATTCCAGGAACTCCTGATGTTCGTCGGGCGCGCCCTTCTCGAACTCCGCGTGCCAACGGCGCATATCTTGATCGCTGAATCCGGCGGCCTTCATGATGGCCACCCATTTCTCTTTCGTCACCATGGGAATGCTCCTTAATTTGTGTGCGCTTGCGAGTAAACGGGCGATGGCGCGCTGCTGGCCCCGTAAGCGTTCCACCGCGGTCCCGAGTTCCTCCAACCGCCGCCGCAGCACGGTGGCCGCGCCATCGCGCGGTCCGTCGAGCAGCGAGCGGATATCGTCCAGGGGAACGCCGGCATCGCGATAGACGCAGATCTGGCGCAGGCGTTCGACATCTTTCGGCGCGTACGCGCGATAATTCCCCGCGGTGCGGCGGGGCCGCGGCAGCAGACCGATCGATTCGTAATAGAGCAGCGTGCTGCGCGACAGCTTGCAGGCACGCGCCAGATTGGTGACCGTTAGCGGCATCGTCCTGAATTCAGTGTCGACCCGACAGTTGTAGACAGGTCAAGACTATTTTCGCGCGTCGCGCTGAAAGACGATCAGGTGCTGGCGCGGCAGCGTCTCGATGGTATTGGCCAGGCGAAATCCCTCCGGCTCCACTTCGGCCTTCACCATGGCGAGCGTCATCTTGTGCTCGGGACGAATGGGCACCGCCGGATCTTCGGCGCGATATTCCAGCAGCACCATCCGGCCGTCGGGTTTGAGCGCCGCGCGCAGGTGGCGCAGCATCTCCTGCGGGTGGGAGAACTCGTGATAGACGTCGATCAGAACTTCGAGATCGACGCTCGCGTCCGGCAGTTTGGGGTCGTCCACCGCGCCCAGCACGGGTTCCACATTAAAAAGCTTACGCTGCGCCATGTTCTGGCGGAGCAGATCGAGCATGCGCCGCTGAATATCGACGGCGTACACTTTGCCGGCCGGACCCACCCGTTCCGCCAGACGCCAGGTGATGGCGCCCGAGCCGGCGCCGATATCGGCGGCAGACGATCCTTTGGCGACACCGATCTCATCCAGCGCGCGATCGGGCTGCTCTTCCTCCTCACGCTCCGGGCGGGTGAGCCAGGGCGCGCCGTCGGCACTCATCACGCCGGCGTAGGGCCGGCCGGTGACCGGATGAACGCCCTGCCCATACGCCAAGACACAGGAAACCAGGACGAGACCGCACACGGTAAGGCGCATCCTTACACGATAGCGCCACTATGCATGGGGCAGGGTTTCGTTTTCCGGCTTAGTTTCCGCTGGCGGGAGCGGCGGCATCCGGTTTGGAGTGGGACAACTTCCGCCGTAAATCCGGCCAGTATTCCTTAATCACATCACTCAGAGCATCGAAGGCCATCTGGGTCGCCCAAGTCTTGGACACATCGGAGAACTTCCGGTCGTCCACTGGATGGTAGGTATAGGTCGAGATGGTGGCTGCGGTGCCGGCGCCCAGGAATTCCGAGAAATTGAACTGCGCAGTTCCGGAATCGCCGCGGGTGACGAAGAGGCGGCTAATGGCATATGCAGTTCTGTGCAACGGGCCGCCTTTTCCCGACTGAAAATAGCGCGGATCCTGATGCAGCAGAGAAGGGAAAATGGCCTTGCTGAAGAAATTCTCGATGGTTCCGTCGGCGAACACGACTCCGAAGCGCTTGCCGAAGCCTTCCATGCCCTGTCCGTAATTCTCGTCATGATCCTGCGCCTGGCTCAGGCCGGCCTGCGCACCGTACCAGACGAATTCCACCGGATCGAACGTGCCGCGCGCCGTCACGCGAAACTTCTGTCCGGCGGTCAGCGGCGGCGCGTTGGCGGAATTCTCCAGCGTGAGGAAGTTAGGCAAGGCGTAAAAAAGGCGGTCGTTGGACGTGCCTTTGTGCACCTTTTTCTTTTGTGTGGTGGACTCCGAGCTCTTGAGTCGGTCGGCGTCCGTCCCGGCAGTGGGGTCCTGAGCCAGTAATGGCGCAAACAGGAACGGTAACAGGAGAAAATAGCGTGAGCGGCAGTGAACCAGCATACGGGGGATCACAGGGCACGCTTCGCTCCAGCGTGAGATTTCAAACACTCGCAGTAAATGCGGTGCGCGACGCTAGTACATTGCCTTCGATCCGGTATCGATCCCTTCGAGCAGCTTCTGCGCTCCCATTTCCATCAGACCGACTTCGGTGGGCGACTGAAACAGCAGAAATCCCTGCTCCATAAAGCGCCGCGCCTGTTCCGCCGTGCGCGCCGGCCGCCCTACGAATTTGCCGTGACGCCGCGCCGCCTCGACGATGCGCTCCACCGCCGCCTCGAAGACCGGCTCGTCCTGCTTGCCGCGCAGTCCGAGCGAGAAGGAGAGGTCGCTCACCCCGATGAAGAGCGCGTCGACGCCGGGAGTGGCGGCGATGGCGTCGATCTCTTGGAGCGCGGCGGCTTCCTCCACCACGCAGAGCGTGAACACTTCGCGATCGGCGGAATCGTAGTAGTTGCCCTCCGCGGGCCAGGTGCGCATCGCCGTTCCCGCGCCCGAACCGCGCCGTCCGGCCGGAGGATAGTGGCACCCGGCAGCAGCGCGCGCGGCCTTTTCGGCGGTGGTGGTGAAGGGGAAAATGACGCCGTGAACGCCCTGGTCCAGCACGCGTTTAGCGGTCCACAATTCGTTCACCGGCACGCGCGCGAACACCGCGGCGGGCAGGGAACGCGTGGCGAGCACGAAGAGGCGCAGCGTCTCCAGCGTGAGCGGCGCATGTTCCATCTCCACCCATAGGAAGTGAAAGCCGAGAGTGGCGGCATGCGCGGCGATTTCCACCGCGGGAGTGGTGATGGTGATTCCGAAGACCGGCTGCCCGGCCTGCAGGCGGGCGCGCACGGGGTTCGACCAGGTTGATGGGTTCATGTCCTTCGATTCTGGCGCATTTGCCGCGCGCGAGGGAAGAGCCCGGGACCATTTTGGTCCGGCGCGTCGCCGCCGGCTCCCCTCTGGCGCTCCCTCTTTCCAAGGTGTAATATTGATCCTGCGCCAGGAGGGGACCCCTGTGAACACGACTCGACGTAGCTTTCTTGAAACCGTTGGTGTGGCGACTTCGGCACTGGCCGTAGCGCACGCCGCGAAGACCGTGACTCCGTCGTCCGGCCCGCGTTTGTATGTGGCAGCCGTGACCCCGTGCGACAGTCACGGGAAGTTCGACGATGCTCTCTATCGCGACATGATGCCGTTCTTCAAAGAACGCGGCGTGGATGGCGTCCTCGTGCTGGGTACGACGGGCGAATTCGCGTCGTTCTCGGTGGCGGAGCGGAAGAAAGTCGCCGAGATCGCGCTCAAGCATCGCTCGGGCCTGGAAACGATCGTGCAGGTGGGCACTCCGAATCTGCCGGAGACGCTCGACCTGCTGGCCCACGCGCAGGCCAACGGCGCCGATCAGGTGCTGTGCATTCCGCCGTTCTATTTCAAGAATCCCAGCACTGCCGGGCTGACGAAATACTACTCGCAGGTGTTGGAAGCGTCTAAGATCCCGGTGAATCTGTACCACTATCCGGCGATGAGCGCGGTGCCGATTTCACCCGAATTGCTGCACAGCCTGGAGCACTATCCCAACCTGGCGGGCATCAAGGACTCCACCGGCAACGCCAAAGAATATGCCGGGCTGGTGGAGGAGTTCCCCAAGCTGAACATCATGACCGGCACGGAGGGCAATCTGGTGGCGGCGCTGGCCGCCGGCAAGGGCGCGATTCTGGTGAGCGCCAATCTGTTCCCGCGCCAGGCGGCGGCATGCTTCGAAGCGCAACGGAAAGGCGGCGACGTGGCGGCGGCATACGCCAAGCTGCGGGAAGTGAATGCGCTTTCGCGCGTGCAGGGCGGCGGCGGCGCGGCGGCCATCAAGTACGCCTTCACGGCGTACGGTTTCCGCGAAAGCTACGTGCGCCCGCCGCAACTCGATCTCACAGCGGACCAGAAGGCCCAGATGCAGCCCAAGCTGGCACAGATTAAAGCTCTGGGGTAAGGCGGTATCGTCGGATCTTGCGGCTTGGCCGGCGCGCTTGCGGACGCGTGGCGGATGTCCTCGACATCCGCAAGATCGCGCATTCGTCCCGATGCGCGCTACGCCGGTCGATCACACCTTCAACTCGTCGTTCCCATGCGGCGTCGAAATCAATGCCCGGGATATCGGGAAGAATATCGAAGCTGCGCGGATCGCGCCCGAAGCGGGACGACTGTCTTGCAGCGCGCGTCGAATGCGCGGCTGCGAGTGAAAGATCGCGGTGTAACCGCCCACGGTCAGACATCATGTAACACAAACAGCGGCATGCAACGACGGCGCCACGCCAACTCCCCTTCTACTTCTTCGGCGCTTCCGCGTCGATGCGGATCTGCTTGAGGACCTCCGCTTGCTTATCGAGTTCTACCTTGCCCTCGGGAAAGCGATTTGCCGAAAGCAGGTACGCGATCACGTCGGCCACCTGCGCGCGAGGCAGCTTTCCCGGGTCGTCCTGCGGCATCGATACGCGCGTGCGCTCGAACAGGTCGCCCACTGTCAGGCTGGTCCAGTTCGACAGGAACCCCGGCCCCGCCAACGGAGGCGCCGATTCGCCTCCCGTGAGATCGCTCCCGTGGCACGACGCGCACTTGGCGGCGTACACGTCTTGCCCGCGCTTGGCCTGCGCCGCGGTATACACGCCGTCCCAGACCGAGCGCGTAGTCTGCGCCACCAGCGCGGCGGCGAATGCGAGCGGAATGAGCAGCCGTCCGGTCATCACTCTTCCGGCAGCCGGTAAGCCCGATATTCGCCCGAGTAGGCCCCACCGCTGATCGCGACCACGATGTACTGCCTGCCGTCCCACATATACGTCATGGGCGAACCGCTCTGCGGCGCGGGCATGAGCACCGTCCCCACTTCCTTGCCGGAAGTTTTATCGTATGCGCGGAGCATGGCGCCGCGCGCACCCGAAGGCGTAGTGGTAATCAGGCTGTCGCCGGCGATCACCAGGCTCTTCGTCACCAGCGTGCCGATGTTGTAGCCCGATTGTCCGGTGCGCGGAATGTTCAGTCCCTTAAGCGCTGGATTGTTCCGGATCTGGTCGGGCGTTTCGCCGTGCGCGATCTGCCATACCAGCTCGCCGCGGTCCAGATTGATAGCCGATATTGTGGCGTACGGCGGCTTGATGAGCGGCAGCCCCTGCACTGTCATACCGCCTCCACCCCCGCCGCCGCCGGCGCGGGCAGGCGCTGCGCCGCGTCCGCGTCCTCCGGCGGGACGAGCGACTACCGAATCGGCGCCGGAGTTCTCTCCCGGACCGGTGCGCATCCGCGCTTCCTGGCCAGCGGTACCGGCCACGAAATCCATATCCGAAAGCTCTTTCGACGGCCGCACCAGGCCGATAGGCGTCACACAGGCGTTGCAGGCATATGCGAACACGGTGTGCGTTTCGGGGTCGTACGATCCGCCCGGCCAGTTGGTGCCGCCGCTCGCCGTGCCAAGCGTGAGGGTGGCCAAAGGCCCGTCCTGCTTGCTTTCCACCGGCGGTGTGAAGACCGGCCCAATCTTATATTTCGATACCAGTGTGAGCGCTTGATCGCGCATCGCGGGCGTGAAATCGATCAAGTCGTCGACGGTGACGCCGTTGCGCGCGTAAGCGACGGGCTTGCTGGGAATGGGTTGCGTAGGGGCATACCACTCGCCCGGCACGCTGCCCTGCGGCGCCGGCTTCTCTTCGATGGGCCACACCGGTTTGCCGGTCACCCGGTCGAAGACGTAGAGGATGCCCTGCTTGGTGGGCTGCGCCACCGCCGCGATGGCGCGGCCGTCCACGGTGATATCGGCGAGAATCGGCGCCGACGAAATGTCCATGTCCCACAGGGGATGATGCACAAGCTGGAAATACCACTTGCGCTCTCCGGTTTTCAGGTCGACGCAGACCAGGCTCTCGCCGTAAAGGTCGTTGCCGGGCCGATGGCCGCCGTAGTAATCGCCCGTGGGAGACTCCACCGGCAGATAGACCAGTCCGCGTTTCTCGTCAACCGAGATCTGTGTCCATACGCCGGTGTTGCCGGTGTACTCCGCTGAGCCCTTCTGCCACGAATCGTAGCCGGACTCGCCCTTCACCGGAATCGTATGGAAGATCCAGAGGCGCTTGCCGGTGCGCACGTCGAAGCCGCGCACGTAGCCTTTATTGTTCCTCATGCTTTTGGGTGTCATGCCTTCGCGGAACGAAGCACCCACAATCACGGTATTGCCGGCCACTACCGGGGTGGATTGCAGCCCGATTTCGCCGGTTATCAGATCGGGAAGAATCGTCTGGTCGTCATTCAGCTTCAGGTCGACCAGCCCGTTTTCGCCGAAGCCGTGCACCGGCAGACCGGTGTGGGCATCGAGCGCCACCAGCCGGTATCCCGGCGTCACATAGAGGATGCGCTCGTCTTTGCCATCGGTCCAGTAAGAGAGGCCGCGGCCGGAAAGCTGGCGGGGAGCGGCCATGGCGCGCGGGCCTTCATGCTCGCCGTGCACCCAGAGCAATTCGCCGGTGCCGGCATCGAGCGCCACCACCGAACGGCGCGTGCCGCCGGTAGCATAGATCACGCCTTTCACCATCAGCGGCGTGCCTTCCAGTTTGTACTCCGGCCGGGTGCCCAGACTATCGGTCTTGAAACTCCAGGCAAGCTCCAGCGAACTGAAATTCGACGCGTTGATCTGGTCGAGCGGGCGATACCGCGTATTAGCCAGATCGGCTCCGTAGGCGGGCCAGTCGGTCTCTTTGTTTTGGGCCGCGGCGGTAAACGGCGCGACGGCGATCCCGGCGATGGCAACGAGAGCATACCAGGCTCCCAGGCGTATCCTCATGAACCCCTCCTTGCACAGCGCGGACGCGAACCTGGCGAGCCGCGCGTGTTGCTAGTATAATCGACCCCACGCAGTCTTCTACAGGAGAGTTGTCATGAATTCACGAGGGCTCCTCGTCGCAGCCTTATCCATCGCCGGCGCATACGCGCAATCCGCTGCGCCCAATTCGCAGCCCAATCCGTACCGCACCGTGGAGCACTGGTATCAGCTTCCGGAGGGCCGCACCATGGGGTCGACGAGTTCCGTGGGAGTTGCGCCCGACGGCCACATCTGGGTGGTGGACCGCTGCGGCGTCAACAGTTGCGCGGAGTCCTATCTCGCGCCCATTTTCGAGTTCGACTCCTCCGGCAAACTGCTGCACAGTTTCGGCGCGGGCCTGTTCGCATTCCCGCACTGCCTCGCGTTCGATCGCGATGGCAACTTCTGGATCGCCGACCAGGCGCGCGGCACCAAAGGCAATCAGATTTTCCAATTCAATCGCCAGGGCAAAGTTCTGATGACGCTGGGCAAGGCTGGAGTGGCGGGCGACGGCGAGGATACCTTCAGTCAACCGAACTCAGTGGCCATCGCGCCCAACGGCGACATCTTCGTTTCCGACGGCCATCAGGTGGGCCGCGGCAACGCGCGCGTCATCAAGTTCAGCAAAGACGGCAAATTCATCAAGCAGTGGGGCGGGCACGGGTCGGGGCCGGGACAGTTCGAGATGCCGCACGCGCTGGCGTTCGATTCCCAGGGCCGCCTGTTTGTGGCCGACCGCGGCAACAATCGCATTCAGATTTTCGACCAGGATGGAAAATTCCTGGCCGAGTGGAAGCAGTTCAGCCGGCCGAGCGGCCTGTTCATCGACAGGGACGATGTGATCTACGTGGCCGATTCGGAGTCGACCGATAAGGAAGGGTACGGCAATAATCCTGGCTGGAAGCGCGGCATCCGCGTGGGCAGCGCGAAGGATGGCACGGTGACCGCGTTCATTCCGGATCCTTCACCCGGGACGGCGGTCACCACTGCGGCCGAAGGCGTGACGGCGGACGCGGAAGGCAACATTTACGGCGCTGAAGTGGGCCCGAAAGACGTGAAGAAGTACGTCAGGAAGTGAACGCGGATCTATCCCACGCCCACCCGATGGAGTTTCATGAGATTGGTGGTGCCGGCGCGGCCCACCGGCTGTCCGGCGAGGAAGACCACCAGCTCATTGGGCTTGATATAACCGCCTTCCACCATCACGCGATCCATCTGCGCCAACATCTCATCGGTATTGGAAACGTCAGGCGCGAGAATCGGGATCACGCCATAGTTCACGGCGAGCTGGCGGGCGGTGGTGTCGTGCGGGGTAATGGCGTAGATGCTCACCGGCGGCCGATAACGCGACACCAGACGCGCGCTCGAACCGGTGGAGGTGAAGACCACGATCGCGCCGGCATGGGCATCGCGTGCCGCATGGTAGGCCGCGTCGGCCAGGATTTCGGCATTGCTCGGCTCGGCGTTGTGCGGCGGATCCTGATAACCTTTGTTGCGCAGCGAGGCCTCGGTCTCGCCGGCAATGCGCGTCATCACTCGGACGGCTTCCACGGGATACTTGCCGATGGACGTCTCGGCCGACAGCATGACGGCGTCGGTTCCGTCGTAGATGGCGTTGGCGACATCCGACACTTCGGCGCGCGTGGGCGTGGAGCGCTCGATCATCGATTCCAGCATCTGCGTCGCGGTGATTACGAAACGCCCCTTGCGGCGCGCGCGGCGAATGATCGCCTTCTGAATGCGCGGCACCTTTTCGAGTGAGAGCTCGACGCCGAGATCGCCGCGCGCCACCATCACCCCGTCCGTCACGTCGAGAATCGACTCGATCTGCTCCCACGCTTCCGGCTTCTCGATTTTCGCCACGATGCCGACCGGGCGATTGCCCAGGCGGTCGCGCAACTGCTTGACGTCATCCGCCGAGCGCACGAAGGAGAGCGCCACCAGATCGACGCCGGCGTTGAGTCCGAAGTGCAGGTCGGCCAGATCCTTCTCGGTGAGCGAGGGAAGGCTTAAACGCACGCCCGGAAGATTGATCCCTTTGTGATCGGAAATGGGGCCGCCGCAGATCACTTCGGTGCGGACGGCGATATCGTCGCTGGCCAGCGCGCGCAGTTCCAGGGCGCCATCGGCCAGCAGAATGCGATCGCCCGCCTGCACGTCTTTGGCAAAGCGCTGGTATCCGGTGGAAGCACGTTCCGCGGTGCCGAGCATGGGCTCCGTGGTGATGGTGAACTCCGCGCCCTGCACCAGGGTACAGCCGCCGCCGTCGAAACAGCCGAGCCGGATCTTGGGACCTTGCAGGTCAAGCAAAATCCCGGCGTGGACGGCGAGTTCTTTGGCGACGGCGCGGACGGCGGCGATCCTCGCGGCATGCTCCTCAGTGGTTCCGTGCGATGAGTTGAGGCGGAAAATGTTCGCACCGGCCTGCAGCAGTTGCTTGAGGATGCCTGGGGCATCGGTGGCCGGCCCGAGGGTGGCCACGGTTTTTGTATTAATTATTGGCATCCCGATATCTTCATTGTGCCAAAGAGCACCGGCACGGGTCTTGGCGCCGTCATAAAGGCTTATCGGCCAATATCGGATTGGGTTCGTTACTGCACGTAATATCCCGCGCGGGCCTGCACCACCAGATCCTTTTTCTTGAGCTTGGCGGTGACCTGAATGTGACGGTAGAGGCCTATTTCGCCGGGCGCGTCAGGTATGAAGCCCAGGCTGTACTGGCTGCGCAGATCGTCCTGGAGGTCGGCGAAAATCTTGTCGAGGTGGTGGAACGTACCCACGGAGTTGAACGTCCCTCCGGTTTGTTCGGCGATCTGCTGGAGGATCTTTTTACCGTCGGGTCCCTCCGATCGGCCGGTGGGCATGGGCATGCGGCTGCCGCGCCGTCCCATGCCGCCGTATCCGGGATTCCCGAAGCTTCCCGTTTCGTCCGCGAAGAGCACCGAGTAGACGGCGGTATCGGCTTTTTGCGCCGCGCTGATCGCTTCGAACAGCGTCGTCTTACTGCCGCTATCGATGCCGTCGGTCATCAGGACGATCGCCTTGCGCCCCTGCTGTTTGCCCATGAGATCTTCGCTAGCCAGCAGAATGGCGTCATAAAGCTTGGTGACTCCGCGGCTGCGGTAACCACCAGCGCCGCCCTGCTGCGGATATCGCCGGCCGCCTCCGCCGGGATAACCTCCGCCCTGGGGATTGCCGCCGCCGCCCTGCTGCTGCGACTGCTGCGGCGGTTGCGCCGGTTCCAGAAGGTTCAACGCCCGGTCGAGTTTGTCGCGCGAATCGGTGAAATCCTGCAGCAGCTCGATATCTTTATCGAAGTGGATCACGAAAGCCTGATCCTTTTCGTGCAAGACCTGATCGAAGAACTTGATGCCGGCGCTGCGCTCGTCCTGGAGTACCCGGCCCTGCTGGTAGCTGGTGTCGACCAGCATGCCGAGATGGAGGGGCAGGCTGGTCTCTGCCTCGAAAAACTTGATGATCTGCGGCTTGCCCTCGTCCTCGACGGTGAAGTCGTCTTTGGTCAGGCCGGTGATCAGCTTGCCGGAAGACTTGTCTTTCACGGTGGCGAACACGTTCACCAACTTCGCTTCCGCCTGGTATTTCGGCTTTCCTTCACCCTCGGCGGAGGGTTGAGACGGCCGTTTCAGGGTCGGCAGGTCCTGCGCGCGCAGCAGACGGGCGGCAGGCAGAATCGAGAAGGCGGAGAGCAGACTTCTCCGCGTGAGTTTGTTTTCGATAAACACTTCGGGTAAGAAGATGCGCGGCAGCGTCGTTGCGTTACCTGCTTGTGGGAAGGATCACGCCTGCGCGCGATAGAACACGAAAAAGAAGAGGGTGACCACCAGGCCGGCGAACAGATGGATGGCCGCCGCCAGAAGGGTCATGGCGGCGATGGCGTTTTGGAAATACGCCGTCAGGTCGTTCACGAATGTGGCGAGGTAGACCACCGTCACGAGAAGCGTGCCGATGAGCGCGAGGAAGGCAGCGGTCTTCAGTCCCATGCTTGCAGTATACGGGCGGACCGCGCACCGGAACGGTACGGAAAGACCCTTTATCTTGCTCCTATAGGGCAGGTTTTCAACCCGCGGCGGATCGCAATCCGCCGTCCTGCTCCAGGGCGCTTATTTATCGCTTAAAGCGAGCACGGAGTACGCCGTGGCGGCGTCGCTCATGAAGCGGCCGGCGTCCGATGCCGGGTCGCGCTTCTTATTCATCGAGGTGCTCAGCCAGGCGCCGGAAGCGTCCTGGTGCGATTCCAGCCATGCCAGCCCCCTCGAGATTGCCGCCTTCGCCGAGGACTCGCCGGATTGCTCGAGCGCGCTCACCATCAGGCCGGTGCCATACCCATCGCTCTCCGCATCCATCGGAGTGCCGTCGCGGCGCTTCCACTCCTTCACCACCAGCGACGATTCGCTCCAGCCCCCATCGTCACGCTGCTTGCCTTCGATTTCACGCGCGATATCGGCGCGCTGCGCTGCCGGCAGCAATTGCGGCAGCTTGCCCGACGCCCAGAGGGCCATGGCACGATTGAGGGTGGATTGATTCTGCTGCTCGCGCTGCAGATACTCCGCCAGCATAGCGATATTGTCCTGAATGGCGGCATTGCGGCGATAGCTTTCGGGCGCCAGACCGGCGGCGAGTCCGGCCAGCGACGCGCCCCAAAATGCCGAATCGGGGGCCTCCCAGGGCTCGTTGTGGAAATTGAGCCAGATCCACGACCCGCGCTTTTCGCCCGCCTTCAACTGCAGGGCCCACATGTCGTTGAGTGCGTCGAGGGCGGCGGGCGCGTTGTAGCGCGTCAGCACCAGCGCATTCAACACCGCCTCCGTGCCGCGCGATTCCGCCGATTTCGGGGCGCCGTTCTTGGCGTCGCTATAAAACGGCTCGACATCCTGCCACAGAGAAACGCGTTTGGAGATATTGTCGAGGAAGGCGCGCTCATCGGCACTGGGACCGCTTTCCGATAGGGCGGAACGGAGCGCCGGCCGCGCCAGTGCGTAGGGCAGAGCCGTATGGCACGAGACGCAGAAGGTATCGTGATCGCGCACCGCGCTAGGCCACGATTCCCACCAGCCCATGCGCGCATCCAGGTAAGCCGCCGCGGCTTTGCGGTCCCATGTTTTGGCGTCGCCGGCCTGAGCCTGACACGCGCACAGTAGAGAAATGGCCAGTACAACAGACTTCATGAGCGCCCCTCGTGCTCCTTAGTGTAGCGATTTCGCCGGTGGTTCGCTGGCCAGCAACGACAGCACTTCCAGGATTTCGCTGCGCCTCGCAGGGTCCAGGCGGAGATAACGGCGATCGCCGTGACCGGCGGTGAAATGCGTGACGCCCTTGTCGTCGACCTGCACCGCGCCGGCTTCGGAGAGTCCGAAATAGCCGTGCGCGGGCCGCACCGCCTGAAGAGCCGCGGTGAGATCCCAGGTGGGCCGATTGTAAGGCATCTTCTGGTAGGCGCGATACGATTCCGCGATGGGGTGTGGGCTGGCGTAGGTGAAATCGTGCTCAATGCTGGCGGCCGGATAGAGGAGGTCGCGGCCGATTTCGAAGCCACTGAAGATAATCGGCGTGGGCCAGTGTTCGAACATCGTCTTGGCGGACGCCACGTCGGTCTTCACGTTATATTCGGGGGCGCCGTCGGCGAAGTTGCCGGCCATGACAACTACCAGCGCCACTTTATCTTTGATGAGCGCCGGGCCGCCGTCCGAATCGAGCAGCGCCGCCAGGTTGGTGCTGAATCCGGTTTGCACCACGATCACCGGTTCGCGCGCGTTGGTGAGCAGGCGCCGCAGCACGGCCGGTGCGGGTTCCGCCATACCGGATCTTTCGGCGTGCATAGCGCTCAGCGCGGCCGACATGTAGCCATCCTGCGCGCCGCCCTTGAGATCGCGGATGGCGGCGCCCACCGGCAGATCGCCGCGCCCATAGAAGCCATCGATCATGCGGATGTACGGCACAGCCGCGGGATTGGCATTGGTCAGCGTGACGCCGATCAACTGGCACTCGCCGCGATCGGTGAGCGCGTGCAGCATGGCGAGCGCCAGCGCGTCGTCGATGTCGTTGCCCATGTCGGTGTCGAAGATCACCGGCCGGGCGGCAAAGCACACGCCGGCCAGCAGGAACGCCACTATCAGAATGCGTTTTGTCACGCGAATCAGTATAGCGGCGCGCTATCCGGGCCGCAATGCTGCAGCCGCGATTAGCCGGCGACTATCTGAATCGGCAACCCAGCATTCTACTGGCCGCCGCCGCGCCCGCCCCGTCCGCCGCGGCCATTCTGCTGGCCGCCACGACCCGCCGCCGGGCGATCGCCTTCCTGCGGCTTATCGCGATTGAGCTCCCACATATCGACGCTCTGGTCGAAATCGCCCAGCAGGTACTTGCAGAAATAGTCGGCGCGGATCCACGAGAAGTACTCCGCTTCCGGCCCGTAGCCATGGCGCTGTCCCGGCAGCACCACGAAATCGAATCGCTTATTCGCCTTAATGAGGGCGTCGGCCAGCCGCAGGGTATTGCCGGGATGCACGTTGTTGTCAATATCGCCGGTGGAAATCAGCAGGTGTCCCTTAAGGTTCTTGGCGATCTCGGAATTCTTGTCGATGGAATACTCGAACGTCACCTTACCGTCTTTGCCGGTGACTTCTTTGACGCCGTGATGCTTCTCGCTCCACGGTGCATTGTAGATGTTGTTCTCGTGATTCCCGGATTCCGATACCGCCACCTTGAAGAAATCGGGGTAGACCAGCATTGCCGCGGTCGACATGAAGCCGCCGCCCGAGTGGCCGGTAATGCCCACGCGGTCGATATCGATCCAGGGATACTGCGACGCCAGTTGTTCCACCGCGGCCTTCTTGTCGGCCAGGCCGTAGTCGCGCAGATTGCCGTAGCCATAGGTGTGATACCACTTCGAGCGGTGCGGGTTGCCGCCGCGATTGCCCACCTCCACCACGATGAACCCCAGATTGGCCAGCGCCACGTTAGCCTGCTTTGGCGAGAAGGTCTGGGTCACGCTCTCCGTTTGCGGACCTGGGTAGACGTATTCGATGATCGGATATTTGCGGTTGGGATCGAAATCGAAAGGCTTGTACATCACGCCGTAGATGTCGGTGATGCCGTCGTCGGCCTTCACCTTGAACGGCTCGGGGAACTTGAAGCCGGCGGCCGTCAGCGGGCCCACATCCACCTTCTCGAGCGGCATGTCGACCGCGCCCTGCGCATCGTAAAGCACCGATTCGGGCACGCTATCCACGCGCGAGCTGTTGTCGATGAAATACTTGCCGTTGTCGGCCACTACCACGGCGTGCGAGGCGTTACCGGGATCGAGCAGCTTGGTGCCGCTGCCGTCGAGATTCACACGGTAATCGTGCATGAAATACGGATCTTCGCCATCCTCGCGGCCGGAGGCGGTCATATAGAACTGGCGGGCTTTGTCGTCGACATAAGAGATGTCTTCGGCGACGAACTCCCCCTTGTCCACCTGGCTCTTCAAGGTTCCGTCGGAAGAGTAGAGATAATAGTGGCCCCAGCCATCGCGCTCCGACCACCAGAGCAGTTCGCTATCGTTGCCGACAAAGCGGACGGGCTTCTCTTCGATATAGACGTTCATGCGCTCCTGCACCAGGGGCTTCACTTCGCCGGTAGCGGTGTCGGCCACGCAGAGATCCATTCGATGTTCGTCGCGGCTCAAGCGCGTGAAGTAAATCTTGCCGGACCCCTGCTCGCCGGCCCACGTGTTTTCGCCCTTGTCGTGGTCGCGATTGTAATTGGTGGCGCGATCGGACTCGATGCGGACGCGCTGATCCTTGAAGCCGCCGGTATCGGCCTTCATTTCGAGCCGTCCCTTGCCGGCCGCATCGAAAATCTCGACATGTGCCTGCGGATAATCGGGTTCGCCGGGCATGGCGTATTTATACGTTTCCAGCGTAGGCCGCGGATTGGACAGCGAATTGATCACCCACAGCGGCTTCACTTTGCGCTCATCCGAGCGCACAATAGCGAACTTCTTGGAATCCTTCGACCAACTGATATTGACGGCGCGGCGCTGCTTTTTCATCTGTTCTTCATCCTGCTGCTGGCCGTTGTTGTCCTGCTGCTGCTGCTGGTCCTGGTTGGCGGCGTCGCCGCGGCCGCCGTAGCCGAAGTATTCCTCCCCGTCTTTGGTGATCTCGGTATCCACAATCGTTTTGTCGTCGGCGTCTTTCTGGGCCTTGGCGTAATTTGCCTCATCCATCATGTAGAGGTTGAAATTGCGCGCGAAGACGATGGTCTTGCCGTCGGGCGAGACACTGGCCCATGCCGGCTTGCGGGCCGGCGGCTCGTCCATTAGCACCAGTTTGCCGGTGGTCAATTCGTATTCGAAGGCGAGTTGCTTCTGGTTGCGTGCCGGCAGCGGGGCCAGGCCCACTCCACCGCGTCCCACCTGTTGCTGCGGTTCGCCGTTGTCATCCCGGTCCTGGCCGCCGTTTTGATTGTTGGCGTCGGTGGACGTGGTGGCCGTGGATTTCTTCTCGCCCGGAATCACGGCGTCTTTGGGCACGTTGATTTCGAACTGGATGGATCCGTCGTTCTTCACATAGCGGATGTTGGTCATCGGCAGATGCTGCGAATCATAGGGCAGCCCGGTAGCGGTGGTCAGGGCGGCCGCCAGCTTCACAGCGTCGAACACGAAAGTCTTCGTCTTTTTGGCCGGGTCCACCACGTAGAACTTGCGCCCGGCGCTGGTTTCGTAGGTATACCAGAAGCGGTTGCCGTCGGCCAGCCAATGCGGCGTCACGGACATGTCGAAGACCAGTTTGGCCACCTTGGACGACGTCCAGCGGGCGGCCAGTTGGTAGTTGGCCTTCATCGGCTTGGAAGGAATGTCGCTGGCCGGCTGGTCGGAGCCGGCAACAGAGGCTGCAAACAGGATTGCGAGCCCCGCGGAAATAAGGGCGATGCGCGCCCATGCGCCAGGCCGCGATTGGCTGTGACGATGCATAGAGAAACTCCTCATTGGCTGATCTACAGGGTAGTTTGGACTACTATATCCCAAATGACCCGGGCACCCAATGGGTATTGCTGAAAGGGTGGACTCCGAATACAGATTTGGCGGGCGGGTAGGTTCTGCTACGATTCGTATATACACGTGCGCTACGAATGGGAAGAGCGGAAGAACAGGCGCAACCAGATAAAGCATAGAATCTCATTCGAAATGGCGGCCTTGGTCTTCGAGGACGAGGATTGCCTGGTGCGCCCGGACCGGACGGACGAAACGGGCGAAGAGCGATGGCACGCCATCGGGGCTGCCCGGATCGAGGCTGACGCCGCGATTGTCTTGCTGGTCGTTCACGTGTACAGGGAGGAAAATGATGGCGAAGAGATCATCCCCATTATCTCGGCCCGCAAGGCTGAAAAAAGTGACATCCGAAGATATCAAGAACAGGCAGTGGACTAAGGAAGAGCGGGAAACGCTGCGCCGGCGCGCCGTCAGGCAGGCGTCGGGCGACGACTCGGATATCAACTTCGCTGACATTCCCCGCCTTACCGAGCAGCAGTTGGCCCAATTTGTTCGTTTGCGCGAGGTCCGGCCGAAAATCCCCGTGAGTGTTCGCCTTGACCCTGGTGTGTTGGCGTGGTTGAAGTCAAAAGGCGCGGGGCACCTGACACGAATCAACGATATTTTGCGGAATCTCATGGAAGCCGAGCAGCGCATCGCGCACCGGTGACCGGCGCTAGCGCACGCTCCACTTGTGCCCGCAATCATGAGAGAGGTAGTCTGAACCCATGTCCCGTCGTCTCCCCATGTTGGCCGCCGTCTTTATCGCTGCGCTTTCCGCGCAAACCGTGAAGGCCCCCGATATCACGAAGCAGCCCACTCTGTACGTGGTGCCCTACGCCCACCTCGACACCCAGTGGCGCTGGGAGTTCCCACAGACCATCAGCGAATTTCTGCTGAAGACCATGCGTGTGAACTTCGATCTCATCGAAAAATATCCGCACTACGTTTTTAATTGGACGGGCGCCAACCGCTACCGCCTGATGAAAGAATATTTCCCGGCAGACTATGCCAGGGTGAAGCAGTACGTGGCGGCGGGACGATGGTATCCGGCCGGATCGTCGATGGAAGAAGGCGACGTGAACCTGCCGAGCGCCGAGGGCATCATCCGCCAGGTGCTCTACGGCAATACCTATTTCCGGCAGGAGTTCGGCAAGGCTAGCGCCGAATACATGCTGCCCGATTGTTTCGGCTTCCCCGCCTCGCTGCCCAGCATTCTGGCGCACGCCGGCGTGAAAGGTTTTTCCACCCAGAAGCTCTCTTCGGGATGGCAGCCCGCGCCCAAAGTCGGCGGGCCCGATTCGCCCGAGCAGACGCCCATGGGCATTCCCTTCAACGTGGGCCTGTGGGAAGGCCCCGACGGCAAGACCGTGATGGCGGCGCTCAACCCCGGCAGCTATGGCAGCAACATTTATAGCGACCTCAGTAAGGAGCCCGAAGCGGGCGCCCGCGGGAATGAACAGGATTGGGTGAAGCGCGTACAACTGGACGGCGAAGTCACCGGCGTTTATGCCGACTATCATTACGTGGGCACGGGCGACACCGGCGGCTCCACCGAGGAGTCCACCGCGCGCATGCTGGAAGCGATGGTCACCAAGAGCGAGACGGTGCTGCCCACTCCGGGCCGTGGAGGCCGCGGCAATCCGGCTCCGGCGCCCTCGGGACCGCCGGTAAAAGTGGGCGACGGTCCGTTGACCGTCATCCCCGCCACCGCCGACCAGATGTTTCTCGACATCAAACCCGAGATGACTTCGCGGATGCCGCGCTGGAAGGGCGATCTCGAACTGATCAACCACTCCGCCGGGTCGTTGACTTCGGAGGCGTATCACAAGCGCTGGAATCGCAAGAACGAAGTGCTGGCCGATGCCGCCGAGAAAGCGTCGCTGGCAGCCTCATGGCTACGGTTCGGACGTCCTTATCCGCAGAAGCGCCTCAATGACGCCTGGACTTTGGTAATGGGTGGCCACTTCCACGACACCGCCGCCGGCACCGCCACGCCGCGCGCCTATGAGTTCGCCTGGAATGACGATGTGATCGCCATGAACCAGTTCGCCGGTGTGCTCACCGACGCTACCCAGAATGTCGCCTCGGCGCTCGACACGCGAACCACCGGCTCGGCGATCGTGGTCTACAACCCGCTCAATATTGCGCGCGAAGACGTGGTAGAGGCCGATGCCGGCCTGCCCGCCGGCACTAAAGGGGTGCGGGTCACCGGTCCGGACGGCAAGCAGGTTCCGGCACAGATGGAAGGTGACAAGGTGGTGTTTGTGGCGAAGGCGCCATCGGTAGGGTACGCGGTTTACGACGTGAAAGCGGCGGAGGAGGCCATGCCCTCTACCCTGAAAGTGAACGCGCGGGCCTTCGGACGCGGCGGGCGTGGCGGACGCGGTGGGCCGGTGAATACCGCGCCCACCTCGCTTGAAAACGACCGTTATCGCGTGACGCTCGACAACAACGGCGATGTGGCCAGCATCTTCGATAAGTCGCTCGATCGCGAACTGCTGGCCGCACCTATCCGGCTGGCGATTTCAAGCGACCATCCGACACAATGGCCCGCCTGGAATATGGATTTCGACCAGGAGCAGGCGGCGCCGCGCGCCTTTGTTCGCGGCGCCATGGCGCGCATCAAGGAGAACGGCGCGGCACGCGTCACAGTGGAAGTGACGCGCACCAACAGCGAGGGCTCGCACTTCGTCTCCACCGTGAGCCTGTCAGCGGGCGATGCCGGCAACCGCGTGGAATTCGGCGAGTCGATCGACTGGCGGACGCTGTACTCCAACCTGAAAGTCGCGTTCCCGCTGGCGGCGAGCGACGAAGACGCCACTTACAATTGGGGAGTCGGCACGGTTCGCCGCCCGAACGCTACCGAGCGGCAGTTCGAGGTCGCCTCCCATCAATGGATCGACCTGACGGATCACACCGGCACATTCGGCGCCACCCTGCTTACCGATTGCAAGAACGGCTCCGATAAACCGAATAACAATACCCTCCGGCTTACGCTGCTGCGCTCGCCCGGCGTCGACAGCAGCTACACCGACCAGGCCAATCAGGATTGGGGCCACCACGAGATCGCCTTCGGGCTGGCAGGACATCGCGGCGACTGGCACGACGGGCAAACCGACTGGCAGGGATATCGCCTGAACCAGCCCCTGATCGCCTTCCAGTCGGCCAAGCACGAAGGATCGTTGGGGAAGCAGTTCTCGCTGGTGACGGTGAGCAATCCCCGCATCCGCATCATGGCGCTGAAGAAGGCCGAGCTGAGTAACGAAGTCATTCTCCGCATGGTGGAAATGGATGGCCGCCCGCAGGAGAGCGTGGCGGTGAAATTCGCCGGCGGTATCCAGGCGGCGCGCGAAGTGAACGGACAGGAACTGCCCGTCCCCGGCAATCCGACCCTCTCGAATGGATCGCTGGTGACCAACTTCACGGCCTATCAGCCGCGCACGTTCGCCTTGAAAATCGCGCCCTCCAGCGAGAAAGCCGCGCCGGCATCTTCGAAGCCCGTGCCGTTGACGTACGATCTGGCAGTCTCGAGCAACGACGATACCAAGGCCGCCGCCGGCTTCGACGGCAAAGGCAACGCCATCCCGGCGGAAATGCTCCCGGCATCCCTCGATTTCGGCCCGGTGGAGTTTAAACTCGGGCCTGCCGGCACCGGTAAGGCGGACGCCATCGCCGCCAAGGGCCAGACGCTGCAGTTTCCGTCCGGCAGTTTTAATCGCGTTTATGTGCTGGCAGCGTCGTCGGAAGGCGATCAGAAGGCCACGTTCAAAGCCGGCGACCGCGCGGTCGAGTTGACGGTGGAGGACTGGGGTGGATTTGTCGGCCAATGGGACACCCGCCTGTGGAAGATGCCGGAACACGATTGGGCCGTTTCCGCCAATCATGCCGTGTGGCCGCCCGTCCATCCCGTGACCGGTCGCATGGAGCCACGCTATCCCGACGATTACACCGGCCTGACTGCAGGCTACATCAAGCCCGCCGACTTAGCCTGGTATTGCTCGCATCACCACACCGCGGAAGGCCTGAACGAGCCTTACCAGTATTCGTACCTGTTCGCTTACGCGATCGACTTACCTGCCGGCGCCCGCACACTTACCCTGCCGGATAACGACAAGATCAAAGTGCTGGCAGTGTCCGTGGCGGACGAAGGCCCGCTAGTGAAGCCGGCGGAGCCTCTCTACGACACGCTTGGACGCACTGAACCGGAAGGGAATAAGTAAGTCAAGCGAAACCGGCAGGCTTACGCTATAACGCATTCAGCGCGGCGATCCGGCTGGTGAGCGTCCGCGCATACTCGTCGACATCCTGCGCCTCATATCCGGCAGCCCGGAAAGCGTCGCGCAGTTGATCGGGCGAGAGCCGCGCCAGTAAACTGCCGAGCCATTTGGCATCGGCACGCGGGATGTTTTCACCAATCCACTCCAGGTGCACGCGCGCCCTGTACTCTTTGGGGTCCGAGAGGCGGAGCCACCCTGGACGGCCCGGCGCCTCGAAGGAAACAAACTGCTGGGTTGTCCCACTAATGAACTTCGCCTGGCTAAATTCCTCGGGATCGCCCTTCGCTTTGGTGGTAGGCCAGCAGCGGCCGGGGCAACCGAAGCTCGCTCCCAGGTCGCTCACCAGATATACGCTCTGATCGTTGATGTTGTAGATGGCATTGTTGATGTCCTTCACGTCCCAGTTATTAATCACTCCCATCAACGCGCGCAGGCCATTAAATTCGCGGGTGGCGACGAAGGGATTATTCTTCCATTCCCATGTGCCCAGCTTCTTGCCGTCTTCCCGCTTCAGGCGGACATTCTGAATGGTGCCGTTTGGACCTACGTTACTCTGCCCACGATGAAGGTGTGGAGGAAGAGCCTGCACCTGAATTTCGGGAAGAAAATAGTCCTCAGTGGCAGAATATCCCACCGCCCAGACGATGCGGGTGGCCGCCGTTTCGGGACGCGCCTCCACCCCCATCTTCAATTTCCACTTCACTCCGCCGGCGTCCTTGATGGAGAGTTTGGGACTGGTCCCATCGAGGTCTTCCTTGTCGAAAGTGAAGGGCCCATGCGGCTCGTGCTCCACGCCGCCCGGCCCGTGAAGAAGGTCGCGCGTCGAGATGTCACCCGGGTCAGTCCACAACACTGCTTTCCCGGCCGGCTTGACGGCGTCCTTGTCGGCCTTCTCCTTGCCGGCATTTCCAAACAAAATCCCCGCGGTCAGGCAGCAAGCCAGGCACGCTGCCCACAACGGTATTCGCCTTCCGAACATATTCATCCTCCGTCAAGCCCCATTGTGGGCTGCTTCCCGCGTCTTGATCACAGCATCTTCCAGCACATCTTTCACAACTTCTTTGACGGCTTCTTTCACCGCGCCCCTCACAATAGCCTGCACTTCCTCGGGGACCAACTGCACTTCTTCCAGTTCGCCCACCACCTCCTGAAAGGCACCGTCCACCAGGGGCGCGATGGGCGGCAAGTCTTTGGTAATCGCTTTGGCGACTTTCCTGGCGATGATGTCGGTGGGAACGGTTGGTTCCGCCGGAGCCGGCTCTGTGCGCTCCGAGGCAGCCCAGTCGGCTTCGAATGTCTCGCGGATCTTTCGCGCGATGGTGGCGTCGCGAAATACCAGCCCCACTTCGCGGCGCTCGTCCAGTTCCATTTCGCGCAGACTCTGGCTGCCGAGAAATACCCAGCTTCCATCGCGCACCATGGAACGGGTGTGCAGGCGCTGATTGGCCAGCTTACGCGATGCGATATTGGGCGTCCTGCCGGCCACCCGTCCGATAATCCGCACCTGTACGCCGTCCTTTGCTCTTTCGGCCAGCAGACGGAGCATCGCCCGGTCGCTCACCTTGGGATCGTAGATCACCAACTCCTTGCGCGCCGCTTCGATGAAGCGCGCCAGCTCCTGGCGGGCATTGAGCGGGCTCACAAGGAAACTGTGCGACGTTGTTTCAAACGGCTGGCGCGCGGTGTCGCACTCGAACAGGCGACATGCTTCGCGAAGGACGGACCGGTTGGTGGTGCTCACGCCGAAGCTTCGACTCCGTTCGATATCCTGATGCGTAAAATTGAACGCTAACACAAAAAGCTCGCGGCCGTCGACGATGAGCCATTTGCCGTGATAGCGAATCAGGTCGTCGGCGGTGCGCGCGACCGTGACGCCGGCGGCCAACAGGCGCTGTTCCAGTTTGCGCAAGCCTTCTTCGCCAGCGCGATTGGTATGCGCGATGAGGGCGTAAACCGCGACGCCGCGGCTCACCGCCTTGGCCAGTGCGTGCTCGATCTCCCGCTGGTCGAACCGAAAGATGGCAATATGGATACTCTTCTTAGCGCCGGCGATGGCTTTGACGAGCGGCAACACGCCTTCGGCCGGTTGGATCAGCAGTTTCACTCAGGCTCCTTCTCAATCTATGGTGGCTGCCGTACTCTGGCAATGCCCCTGCTAATGCTGGAGCATGCCTGATACCGTTTGCCGCGATGTGCGGAACGGCACGCCACACCGCCTGCTCACGATTTCGCCACGCTGCCGGTGGTTGCCGGGGACTCCCCTCCCTGGAACTGCAATTCGTACAGGTGGGAGTACAGCCCTTCGTGATGGATCAGTTCCTCATGCGTGCCGTGTTGGCGGATCTGGCCGTCTTCCACTACAAAGATGACACTGGCGCGGCGGATGGTATCGAAGCGGTGCGCGATCACAACCGCCGTCTTCCCTTCAATCAATCGATCCAGCGCTTCGAACACCAGCTTCTCGGATTCCGCATCCAGTCCGGTAGTGGGCTCGTCCAGGATCAGGATGGGGCTGTTGCGGATCACCGCGCGCGCAATCGCGATTCGCTGCCGCTGCCCACCCGACAACGTCACGCCTCGCTCGCCCACCACCGTGTCATAGCCGTCCGGCATGCGGGCGATGAATTCATGCGCATTGGCCAGTTCCGACGCCCGCAGGATTTCAGTTTTGGTGGCGTCCGGCTTGCCGTATGCAATATTGGCCCACAGGGGAACGTGGAACAGCACCGTCTCCTGCAGCACCAGGCTGATCTGCTGGCGGACCGATTTCTGAGTGTAGCGGCGGATGTCGGTCCCGTCGATCTTTACGACGCCTGAAACAGGGTCGTAAAAGCGCGGGATCAGACTGATCAGCGTGCTCTTTCCGGCGCCGGTTCGCCCCACCAGCGCTACGAGCTGGCCGGGCTCGATCTTAATATTGATGTCGCTCAGAATCGGTTTGTCGTTACCGTAGGCGAAAGTTACATTTTCCAGCTCGATACCGCCGTGGAAGCGAGGCGCCCGTCGCGCGCCCGGCAAATCGGCCACCGACCGTTCGGTCTGAAGGACCTCCTGGATCCGCTCTAGTCCCACCGCGGCCTTGGAGTAGGCATCCGTCATTTTGGACAAGTCCTGCATCGGTTTGTACATTTTTGACAGGTAAAGAATGAATGCCACCATGGACCCTTCCGACAGCTGCCCCTTCAAGACCATGCGCGCGCCGAACCACAGCACGGCGCTGGTCCCCACCGCGACAATCACCTCCACCAGGGGAGTAAGCTTGGCTTTCAATGTGCGGGCGCGTAGTGCCGCCTCCACGCTTTCCAGGCTCTCCTCCTTCAGGCGGTTCTGTTCGTAGTCTTCGCGCGCAAACGCTTTCACCACTCGGATGGAGCTCAGCACCTCCTGCATCACCGACACCATTTCGCCTTCTTTTTTGCGCACTTCGCGCGAGGCTTTCTTGATGCGGCGCGTGTAGGAGTAGACCACGGCAAAGAGCACCGGCGCCACGGAGAGCGCCACCAGCGTGAATCGCCAGTTGATGTACAACATCACCGTGACCATGCCGGTCAGCGTCAGTACGTCGATCACGCCGTCGAGCAGCCCGGAGGTGAGGAAACTCCGGACCGAATCGATATCGCTGGTGACGCGGCTGATCAGATCGCCGGTACGCTTGTTGTCGTGATACGACAGCGAGAGCCGCTGCACATGCGAATAGACCGTGACCCGCTGGTCGTGCGACACCCACTGCCCCATGCTCACCGTCAGGTAGTTCTCGACGTACGAGCAGGCCGCGCCCACCACCGCGATGACAAGCGCGGCCAGCGTGGCGAGTTTCAGGATGGCCCACGTGTCGTTGCCGGCGGTTGCCATGACGAAATGATTGAGCCACCCATGCCCGTGTGCCGACTGGTGGTGGAGAACACTGTCCAACACAACCTTGAGAGGCCAGGGTTGCGCGATATCGGCCAGCGATTCGCCGATCGCCGCCAGCAGCGCGAACGACAACATCTTCCGGTGCGGGCGGAGCAAGTCGATCCAGGGTTTCAAGATGATCTCCGAACTATTTTTGAAGGAACATGAGCCGAGGGAAGAATTCGCAAGCGACATTCACGCCTGCCGCAAAGGCCACAGAGACTCCGAAGTTTACCGCTCCGTTACCGGCGCCTCCGCTGCTGGGAGGTTGCCACAGCCGCGAAAGCAAAGACGATCCGGCGAGCGAACCGATCTTAGAATAAGAGACCTGCCGTTCCCCGTTTTCATCGCGGGATTGCAACGTGCTCTCGAGAGCATACAAAAGGCGCGGTCCAATACGCCTTCGCCGGCTCGGTACGTAGCGATCGTCTTCATGCAGAACGTCGGCCAAGCCGTATTGCAGGGAAGACTGCACCACGTGCTGTCCCCACGAACTGATGAAACGCGTGCCGAACCCTTGCCCCCCTTCCCCCCATTCGCGAGGCCGGTCGAGCATCTGTCCCCAGCCAGCGCTCGCCGCGCTGGCCACAAAGGAGAATGGGTTGAACAACTCCTTCGTATACTCCCGTGCCCGTTCGGCTTGCGTCAGGCGGGTGGTTTTCTGCTGGGTGGCAAGGGCCGGTGCCGGCTCCACCACGCGGTCGGCGCTCTGTGCCCATGCCGTGGCGGTGAGCAGGACCGCGGCCAACCACGGGGCCATCTTTGACAGTGCTTGCGTGAGCCTCATGCTTCAGTACTCCAAGCAAGATCAGGCCCATTAATTGCATCGAATTGTACGCAGCATCACTCACCGACTCGCGTACGCAACGAAATTCACCAAGGTACTGTATGTGCTCAGCGACTTCAGAAGGTTTCGGATGAGACGCTCACTACCTATTCTTCTCTGCGCATTTCCCGCTCTCTTGTATGGCCAGGCCGGAACGGCCGACCGGACAGATGTGAAACAGCAGCCATCGAAAGACCACTCGGTTCTCGCAGTTAAGCCCGCGGGGGAAGTGATCAAGCCTAAGGATCTGTGGACAGACACGGGCTACTTCCACCCGTTCGTGCGAATGCCCAAGTACTTTCTACAGGATCAAAAGGCCATCTGGACCAGTCCGTTCCATACCGCGAAGTCCGACATTAAATATTGGGCGATCTTCGGCGGAGCGGTGGGCGGGATGATCGCCGCCGACCGTCACATCGAACACGCGCTACCCACCTCCTCCGCCGAGGTCTCGGTGAGTAACTGGGCGTCCAAGGTCGGCTCAGCATATTCCCTGGTGCCGCTGAGCGCGGGATTCTATTTCATTGGAACCAAGGCCCACAGCGACCGCTTCCGCGAAACCGGCCTGCTGTGCTTCGAGGCGCTCATCGACAGCAACGTTACCGTGGAGGCAGTGAAACTGATTGCGGACCGCGCGCGCCCGCTGCAGGACAATGGGCACGGCGGATTCGAAAGCGGCCCCAGCCGTTGGGACTCCAGTTTCCCTTCGGGCCATTCGATCAATACGTGGGCGATGGCATCGATCATCGCCCACCAGTATTCTCACCGCAAGATTGTGCCGGTCCTGGTGTACGCCCTGGCGACCACCGTCGTGTTGTCCCGCGTGGGCGCCCGGCAGCATTTTCCAGGCGACGTTCTTGCCGGGTCGGCATTGGGCTGGTTTATTGGCGACTACACCTATGGGCGCCGCCACAATGCCGAACTGGATGGCAAACCGACCGCCGCCCGTAGGGTTCTCGATCATCTCAGTCTTGGCGGCTCAGTGCAATAAGGGCGCGATCAGGACGCACGCGATGGCTGAGTAGTCCCGACGAACGGATAGAGGCCAGGGCTCGGTAGAAGCGCCGAAGATGCCACTTGCAGATTGTCGATTACCCGGACTACTTTCGGGACGCTCTTAGCCGCGGCTTCCGCCTTGGCTTTGCGGGCGGCAGTATCTACCTGTCCCGACAGAGTGACCACACCATTGGTGGAGTTCACGGAAATATTCGTCACCGAAGAAAGCCCGACGTCACTCGCTAACTTGGATTTCACCTGGGCGGTAATCTCCACGTCGTCCACTTGTTTTTCGGGAGACTCATTGGTACGGCAAGATATGGACAGCAGCGCCGCGGCGCTGCAAAGAATCAACAGGAAATTCCTCATTTGCAATCCTCCCCGGAAGAGAAGGGTGCAATTTTGTCGGCATCGTACGGTAGTTTACGCTCAGATGCCCGGCTTGGACGAAACGGGCGTCTGGTTCGCGTTGAGCTCGGCTTCGGCCTGGAGCCAATCGGAGACTTCCGTGCCGGGCCCTTCGCCGCGCTCCAGGTATAACTCATAGGCCCGCTGCCGGATCTGCTCTTCCAGAGAGGGCATAGCTTGTTGGGTCCGCCGTCGCGATTGCTTTTTAAGAAGGGGCGCTGGTTGCGCTGCCATTCGGTTCACCTCGCTGGTTCACAGCATCGCAAAAGAGCGCGAAATTTTCAGTGAGGGCACGCACGGTCGCGCCTGGGAAGCGCGCCATGGCAAGTGGCAGCATGCCCCGCCAACCGGGCAGGGCATGCTGGCCTAAGCGTTCTACCGATTTCCGCCGGGGCCTGCCGCCGTTGGGCCTTGTCCGGCCGACGGGCGTCCCGCGTCCAGATGGTCCCAATTGAGGATCGCGTTGAACGCCAGGAAGAACGTCCCCTGCGTCTGCCAGCGCCAGAATGGCCGGAGTGCGAACAGTACGATGTGGCCTTTACCTAAGGGCACATCCACCGCGGCCGCGCGGTTTTCCAGAGTTTCGCCGCCATCCAGCGTGCCGGAAAGCAACATCTTCTTCGGGTCGGACGGGAATTGCAGAATCACTCGCGGCCGCTCTTCATTGGCTCCGCCGCGGCCGCCCCGTCCACCGCGTCCCCGTCCCCCACCGCCCCGCGCGCCGCGGCCTTCGCCGGCCGTCGCAGTGCCCGGAATCTCCAGCGGATTCTCCGGGTCGAGCGGGGTAATGTTCGTCAGCAACGCGGCATTGGGCGTGATGTTTTGGGCATTGGCGTCCGCGCCGCCGCGTCCGCCTCCACCACCACCGCGTCCACCGAAGCCGCCTCCAGCCACTGCCACATCGAGGACCGGATCCTGATTAAAGTACACCGGCAGATCCTTGCCGTCATAGCCATAAGCGATCGGGCTCTTAAGATCCTCAAACGTGCTGCGCAGGATCGTGCCGCGCGCGAACAGGTTCGTGGGATGCTCCACGGTCACGCCGCCCAGCACGTCATATTCGGCCATCATGGCGCTGGTGGAGCCTTCGGTAATCAGCGCGCCGCCTTCGTTCACGAATTTCGCCAGGTCGGCCAGGCCTTCCATGCCCATGCCGCCGCGAATATCGTCGTCGGAATCCTCCACTCCGAGATTGGGTGTCAGCGTGGTCTTCTTATAGGGGATGGCGACCGCGCCGGTGAGGCCCGTCAGGGTCGACTGCGTGGTGCCGCCGGTGTGCGGAAAGACGATTACATCGTACTTATCGCGCAGATGCTCGTCGCGCAGTTTCTTGTCGGCGAAATAAGTGTAGGGGACGCCGTAATAGTCGAGCGCCGCCCGCACCCAGCCCTCATTCTGAGTGCTGGTCCAGGTATGGACGTAGCCGATGCGCGGCAAGGTCATCGGGTGGGTCTTCACGGCAGGCGCTTCGGAGACTGCCCACGCCGTCAGGCCCAGTTCTTTGAGTTGCGGGTCAAGTTTGGCGCGGTCGGCATTGGGAATGATGAAGGCGCCGGCACGCAACTTGTGGCCATTCAATTCGAAATCGTCCTCCGCCACCAGCACCTTCATGTCGGTGTTCTTGTAGCGGAATTTCATCAGATTGTTATCGCTGGTGTGCTCCACGACCAGGGTGGAACCGCCACCGTCCACGCCGCCAGCGGCCTTCGCCTCGGCGGTCAACATGGTCATAGGCTCGGTCAGCACGGCTTTATCGGTGAGCGGCGTCAGCTTCACATTGCGCAGGTATTCCATGGTCCAACCGGTGTCGTCGTAGGGCCGGGGATTCGCCGTCGGATAGTTCTGCACGGCGAAATACATCTCGGCGAGGGTGTGATAGGGTTGATCGCCGCGCACGATATAATCGCCCGCCGCCACATTCACCTTCCCCACCTGGAATGCCGAGTTCGCGGTGTGAACTTCCACGCCCTGGCGGCGCAGTTCGTTCACCATGTCGGCGGCGTCGGCCTTGCGATATTGTCCCGCCGGAATCAGCCAGCCGAAGGTCGGACCGTTCTTGCCCTTATCGATAGCATGCTCGTTCTTGACATAGTAATTCTCAAGATATGTCTCGCGATCTTTGGCCACGCGATTGAGCGCAAACAGCATCGCCGATTCCTGGATGTTGGTGTTGTTGCGCGGTCCCCACTTGATGCTGGGCAGCGGCGGGTTGGGCCGGTACCATTCGTGGCTGGTCGTAGTCGCGGGCGGGGTCACCGTTGAGGGATTCGGCCCATAGCTTTGCACTTCGTAGAATCGCCCGAAGGAATTGTGCGTGAGCGCGATCCAAAATAGGTAGTTCGGAACCCAGCCATCGTAATAGCCGTAGGTCCATGAGCCCGGGACGCCCCGCTTCGCCAGTTCGCTGAGCTCCGTTTCCGCCAGCAGCCACCACTCGTCGATGGCGATCGGGTCGAGCGACACGTTGTAAGGACCGGTGCCGGTGGAAACGTAGAGATACGTCACCGATTCGTGCAGGTCGTGCAGCACGGTGGGATGCCATTCGATCACGCCGCGCGTGAATGCCTTGGTCATCTGCAGATACTGCCCCATGCCGTCGCGGTTGTCGTCATGCTGCACATACTTCCCCCAGTACATCAACGGCGGGGCGGGCTTGCCGGTCTCCTTGCCGTAGTAGAAGGTATCGACCACGCGTTCGCGCCCGTCGACCTCGAGCACCGGAGTGATAAAGGTGATGACGTTATTGCGAATCTGCTGGATGAAAGGCGTCTCTTCGATAATCAGCCGGTATGCCAGTTCGATCAGCATCTCGGGACCGCCGGTCTCGGGGGAATGGATGCCGCTGTTGATCCAGTAGATGGGCTTCGCCGTGTGGATCAACTCGCGCGCCTGCTCCTGGGTGATTTTGCGCGGATCGCCGAGCTTCGCCAGCATGTCCTTGTACTTGTCGAGGTCTTTAATGGTCTGCTCGTCTGCGATGGCGAGCACCACAATGTCGCGGCCTTCCTCCGTGGTGCCGAGCTTCCAGTAGCGCGCGCGCGGCGACGCCTTCGCCAGGGCGTCGTAGTAGCGATTGATGTCCTTGGCGTAGGTCAATTCACCCGGCTTGCCGGGAATCCGCCCCAGGAATTTCAGCGGCGAAGGGACGGTGTCCGACACGGGCATGTGGTCCACCAGTTCGGTGGAAATGCGCGGGTCCTGCAGATACTCGTGAATGAATTTGGTGTACTCCTCATCGAGCTTCTGCGGCTGTGCGGAAGCAGCGGCGGGCGTGGCAGTCTTGGTCTTTTTGGATTGGGCGAGCGCGGGCGCGGCCGCGGGTCCATAGGTTAGGGCAATGGCGAAAAGTACACTTCCGGCGATGGGGAAACGGAGTTTCATGTTCGGCAATCCTCGATAGGGATTCCAAGTGATATCGCGTTGAGGGTGACGATGTCAACTGCAAGCCGGATTCGATCGACGTCGCGGCACAGCGGCGCGATGAAACTTCTGCCGGCGGGAATCATAGGCATTGTGGTGCAATTCGGACGGGCCTGGCAAACGGAGCCAGGGCGCGCGCGAGGAGTGGGAACCGGTGGGGATGAAAACGCTGGTTCGGCTTCGGGCTCCCGGCCGATGTTCGTGCCCGGACGGCGCTTCAGCGGGCTGGCTGCCATTCAATCGAACCACGCACTGGTCACCGCCGGAATATACCGCCACGTTTGGAATCCCAGCTCGCGCCGGACTCGGCATCCTCATGACGGCCTTGCTGCCTATACCTTTGCACGTGGCAGCATCGAACGGAGGGTGTTGAGCCCTTGGCGACATCGTCTGGATGAGCTCACTCTTCAGGAGCGCGGCGGCGTCTTGGAGCGAATCAGTTCGACGATCTCAGCGGCATTCGGTGAACGCCCCGCCTGCTTTTTTGTGTAAATCTCTTCGCCATCGAGAAGAACTCGCAATGAGCCCGGAGCACCAGCGCGGACGCGAATGGGAATGCCGAGTTCGCGCTCCATGCTGTCCCTGAGGCTCACGGCCTCAGCTTTGATCCCTGCTCAGAAAAAGCACCGCTTGATCTCGATGGTCATATACACGGCAGGTTACCACATGACCTCTCCATGCCATTTAAGAAATATCGATCGCTTGCAGACGTTTTCACCGGAAAACAAGGCCTCAGCGCGGAGCCTCGTGGAGTCCGCTGGCCGCCGGCCGGTGCGGAATAGTGACGCCAGTTTGCAGGTTCGCAACTTTGCGAATAGACCGGGATCGAGTGCCTAAGACAAGAGTCGCCCTCTACCGGGAGGAAGACGGATCGCGCCGGTTCGTGGAGTGGTTCGACAAGTTGCCGGCGAAGGTACAGGACAATTGCGGCGGCCCGAAGCGGACTTCCCGCGCGATGGAATCTACGAACTGCATGTCAGCCTGGGAGGGCGTTCCACACCGGATGCTGTACTTCTTCCATGGCGCGATGGCGGCCGTGATCCGGCGAAGCACAGTTTTGAGCAGGCTTGACCTTGCCCAATAACAAAGTAACGACGAACCCGGCTCGCGATGCGGTGGAGGCAAACCAACCCGACTGAAGAACCTGGAAGAGGCGCGCGCCAACGAAGAGATCGCCCGAAAAATCCATGAACTGAGGGCGGCAGCGGCCCTCACTCAGGCCAACCTGCCAAACTCGTCGGCACCACGACATCGGCCGTCTGCCGCCTTGAGGCCCACATCGAAATGTTGGTCACCGATACCGCCATCGACTCCGCAATTCACGTTCGACGCATCCGGCCAAGCTTTCTTCACCACACCGACTTGCGCTTTCGTGCCTGCCTCTCCCGCCATTACGGACTTGTAATCGTCGTGTCGAAAATCGCGCGCCCGCGTCCAGCCGATCGAGGCGCGCGCCGCCCATTTCGAGACTGAGCATATACGGCTCGCCGGTGTCTGGATTTTTTAACTAGTGTAGTGCGTCAAGCAGAATGCCGATTATCCAAGGCCTTCGGGCGCGTTTCACTTTTTCCAAAATGTCTGTGGCTGTGGCAGTCCAGATGAAGGGCTTGGGTGCCCGGTTGTGATGATCGATGTACTCCCCGATAG
>DATAUB010000043.1:0-8365 GCA_036268475.1 Bryobacteraceae bacterium
CGGACCAACGACAGATCTCCCGAGGTAAGTTCGACCGCCTTCCGCACGCAACCGCCGTATTGACAACCAGTGCCCTTGATGGATATGGATTTTGCGATCATCTGCCCGCTCGTCCGGCACCACCTGCCTCAGATCCGGTTCTTGTACATCGGCTCGTATATTTGCTCCACGCTTCCTCCGGACCCCGCCTCACGACGACGCCCTTGCGCTTCGCTATCATTCACCTCCATCAGGTTGTGAAAAGGACTTTCACCTTCGAGCTGTCTAACATGCTCGGCGCACAAAAAAAGCGGCCAGCGTTTCCGCCAGCCGCTAAGTTTAATCAGATTGCGTAGCTTTACTGCTCGTGCATCCAGGTGTCTTCCATCACGTCGACAGACGACATGTATGTCTTATCGCCCACCGTCAGCCGAACCATGTAAGTGCCCGGAGCAATCGACGCGCCGCCTCCGCCACCACCGAAGCCGCCACCACCGCCACGGCCTCCACTGGTAAACGGCACGCCACCGCCGAGCGCTCCGCGGCCCCGGCCTCCGCCGCCACCGCCCTGCGCCGCAGCCTGTGCAGCCTCTACCTGGTTAGCCTGCCCCGCAGGTACGGCAGCTCCGGCAGCTCCGGCGGCGCCTTGTTCACCTGCAGCGGCATTCGCGCCTCCGCCACCACCACGGCGTCCACCGCCGCCCGCGCGGCCTCCTCGGCCACCGCCGCCATTGCCGGCCGCAGCCGCCGCATTGGCTGCGGGTACCGCCGTCATCGGCCACTGGAAGCTGTTCATGCCGGCTTTGATATCCACCTCCATAGTGCTCATCACCCGATTATTCTCCAGGAAGTCCACCTTGGCGGCGCCCAAATCGGACTTCGCCAGAACATGGATCGCCGTTCCGCCTTGCGGATTCCTCCCAATGAACTCCACGTTCTTCACGTGGCGCTGCTGGGCCGGATCGTTCTTCCACTGCACCGCCGGGCGCGGCTCAAACAGCGTCAAGTCCGTGGCTGCGGTCGCAGGCTTTAACTGCTCCAGCGGACTGATGTCATCCATGATCCAGATCGAACGTCCGTGCGTGCCGATAATCAGGTCGCGGTCACGCGGGTGAATCAGAATATCGTCCACACGCACCGTCGGCATGCCGGTCATGAAGCGTTTCCATTCACGCCCGCCATCCAGCGTCACGAAGAGGCCGAATTCCGTTCCTACAAACAGCAGGTTCGGGTTGTCATAGTCTTCGCGCAGCGCGTTGATGTTCCCGTTCTCCGGCAGGTTGCTCGCAACACTCGTCCAGGTGCGGCCGAAATCGGTCGTCTTGAAGAGGTACGGCTTCCAATCGTCGTTGCGGTGATTGTCGAGCGCCACATAGCAGGTCGCCGGATCGAAGTGCGAAGGCTCGATGCGTGAAACCTGCACGTAGCCCTTCGGCGCGCCCTGTATGTTGCCCATCACGTTCGCGAATTCCTGGCCGCCATCGGTGCTCACTTCGAGGTCGCCGTCATCGCTGCCGATCCAAACCACGCCCGGCCGCGAAGGTGATTCCCGGACCTGCGTCGCCAGCGAGCTTGCCGCATAGCCGTCATGCTTCGACGCCATCGGCTTTTCGCCCGATACGCCCATAATCGCCTGCTCCGGCGCCCAGCGATTGACGTTCTTCGTCAGATCCTTCGGATTCATCCACCAGGTGTCGCCGCGGTTGGTCGATTTGAAGAAATACTGCGCCGCCATGTAAATCACCTGCGGATTGTGCGGCGAAATCTCAAACGGCGCATTCCAATAGAAGCGGAACGCCTCCACATCTGCCGGAGCGTTCACCACGTTCGGCACGCCTCCGCGCCCTCCGCGTCCAGCTCCGGCGGCCCCGGCGCCCGCGGCCCCAGCTTCTCCGCCAGCTTCCGCACCCCTGCCGGCCGCTGCTCCGGCGCCTGCTGGGGCGATCGTCCCGACGTTCGTCGTCGTGCTCGGTTCACCTGAAGGCGTCGTACCCGTCACCGGGCCACGGACCGTCGCCCGCGGTTGGATGCTCTTCTGCGTTCCTTCGCGAAGGTTATGCCGGCTCATCGAGCCGTCCTGCGACTCGCCGTAGGCAATCGCCCAGTCCGTCGGGTCCTGCCGCGTATAGAAGCCGTCGCCGCCCGCGATCGTGTACCAATCCGTGTTTACCGGACCTTCGTTGGAGCGCACCGCGCTCGGCCCGCACCACGCATTGTTGTCCTGCAGACCGCCGCAAACGTAGTACGGATGCCGCATATCCGCCGACACCTGGTAGAACTGGCCCACCGCGATGTCGTTGTGATACAGGAACGTCTCGCCGCCATCGTTGCTCGAATCGATGCCGCCGTCGTGGCCTACGAACACGGTGCGGTCGTCATTCGGGTTGATCCAGATCGCGTGATAATCGGTGTGCGAACCCGTCAGACCGCGCCACGTCTTACCGCCGTCCATCGAAACGCGACCCGGATTACCGCCCGTGAAGATCTTCTGATCGTTCTTGGGATCTACGCGGATCTGACTGAAGTACATCGGCCGGTCGTCGCAGCCGTCCATCTGCTTCCAAGTCTTGCCGCCGTCTTCCGACCGGAACACGCCGTTGCCGTTCGGGTTCGGCGTCACGTTCTGCTGGCCGCGTCCGCCACCACCACCGCCGCCGAAAGCATTACCGTTCGGATTCGGAATCATCGTGCAACCATTCGCCGGTTCCCCGCCCCCTCCGCCGCGTCCTCCATTCGCCGCTGCGCCGGCCGCGCCAGCCGCACCCGGGGTTCCGCCGGCCGCCGGAGCCGCGGCAGCCGCCTCTCCGCCGCCGCCATTTCCGCCCCGGCCGCGCGACGGTCCGCCATCAGCAGCCGTCCCGCCGCCCGTTCCAGCGCCCGCGCCCGCTTCCACCTGCGCATAAACAATGTTCGGATTCTGGCGGTACACCGATATCGCAATACGTCCGTAGATTCCGTCCTTCGGCTTCGGCCAGCCTGGGCCATCCACCCGCGTCCAGTTATCGCCGCCATCGGTCGATTTCCAAAGGCCGCCGGTCGCTCCGCCGCCGTTGAAGCCCCACCACGTGCGCCGCCGCGTGTACGACGAAGCGTAGACCGTCTTCGGATTTTTTGGATCGATCGCAACATCCGTAAAGCCGGTGTTCTCGTCGATAAACTTCACCAGCTTCCAGCTATGTCCGTCCGTCGTGCGGTACAGGCCGCGTTCCTTGTTCGGTCCAAAGAGGTGTCCCACCGCCGCCGCATACGCTATGTTCGGATTGACCGGGTCTACCACCACGCGCTGAATCGACTGCGTGTTATCCAGCCCCTGGTGCTCCCAAGTCTTGCCGCCATCCTTTGTGGCCCAGATGCCGTCTCCGATCGAGGAACTCTGACGATTGTTGCCTTCGCCGGTTCCCACATACACGATCTCGGGATTCGAAGGTGCAATTCCGATCGATCCCACGGACTCATTTGCCTGGTTGTCCCACAGCGACTTCCAGTGATATCCGCCGTCCGTCGATTTCCAGAGGCCGCCGGTAGCGAAGCCCGCGTAAATCAACATCGGATCTTTTTCGGATCCTTCGATATCGTCGACCCGGCCCATCATCACCGCCGGTCCAATTGACCGGAATACGAATCCCTTCAATTGAGGATCGGACGTCGGATTCGGTGGCGGTTCGGCAGGCGGCGCGGGTGCGCGTCCCTGCGTCCAGGCCGTTGTCGATAAACTAAAGCACGCGATCGCGACGGCAGGCAGGATAAACCAGCCGCGCTTCACAGACGGTACAGACATAGATTTCTCCCTGAGGCTCCGTTAGTTTGCAGAGGTTAATAGGCAAACTTTATCACAAACTACCGGCGGTAGAAATCTCGGCGAGGTTACGCAAGACGGCGTTCAGTGGCCCGAACATGGTGATAAATCAACATTTAATCCGCTCACCTAAGTTATGTTGATACTGCCGATCAGCAAAGTCGATGGGACATATCATCAAACCCGTACGCGCGGCGCGTCTTTCGAGGATAGTGGAAACGATTGGATTCGTTTGTCGATGACGTGCAACACGGGTGGGTTACCTCGCAACGTCTAAGTTAGTCAGATCGCAGCGCGAGAAGGGGATCACCGTGCGTGGCGCGCCGCGCAGGCGCCCAGCACGCCACCAATGCGGTCAATAACAGCGCGGCTGCCACGGCGGAAATCGATAACGGGTCATTCGATTTGATGTCATACAACTCGGCAGTCAGAAAGCGTCCCGCAAGGAGAGCAACGGCTAATCCCGCGGCTAGTCCAGTGAGCACCGGCGTGATTCCCTGGCGCAGGATCATTGAAGTAACCTGGCTAGGGCGCGCGCCCATCGCCACGCGAATTCCGATCTCCTGCGTGCGCCGGGCTACCGTGAACGAGATGACGCCGTACACTCCAAGCGCCGCGAGCAAAAGTGCGATCAAGGCAAATGCCATAATCAGGCGCATCTCGAAACGCCGCGCCGCGACCGACGCATCCATTATTTGATCCATGGTGCGCGCGGGCGGCAGCGCCATCTCAGCGTCCACTGCCGAGAGCGTCGTTCGAACGGATGCAATGAGCGCAGCCGGATCGCCGGCGGTCCTGATCACAAACGACACTGCGACCGGCGTGATCAGAGCGTATGGTTCGTAGACCATCATGGGCCAGTTCTGATCGACTGGTCCGGCAGGCACTTCCCCCACCACACCGACAACTTCCAGCGCGGGTTTGGCCGGTCCGATGCCCGTTACATGCCTGCCTATCGGATTTCCGCCGGGCCACAGATGGCGGGCCGCTTTTGAACTGATCACGGCCACAGGCCGGCTCCAATCGGCATCGTTGAATAGACGGCCTTGCTGGAGTTGGATACCTATCGCCTGCCAGTATCCGGGCGTGACAAACCGGAAATTCGCAATAGCGTCGGCCTGCGAGGCTGCATCAGAATCGCTCAAATCCGATACCCAATCCTCGCCACGCAACGGGAGGCGGCTTGTGGCGCCCACGGCGCGTACCCCTGGAATCGCGGAAAGCCGCTCGAGCATTAGACGTATAGCGCGATCCCTTCCGCCATGCGAATATTTGGGACTCAGGAAGGAAACATCCTGCGTAATGACATGCGCCGTCTCGAAACCCTTGTCCACACTGGTAAGTCGAACGAAGCTCACTAGCAGGAGGCTACCGGCGATCAGCAGGACCGTAGAAAGCGCCACTTCGAGGCTTACCAGCAGTTCGCGGAAACGCAGCTTGCGGCCGGCTTCCGTCTGGCCGGCAGACGCCGCTTTCATCGAATCGAGCGGCGCCACGCGCGAGAGTCTCCACGCCGGGGCCAGGCCGCAGGCGATCGCCGAAAAGGCCATGGCTGCGAGCGCAAAAAGTACAACACGCCAATCCATGTGGACTTCTTCCAAGCGCGGCAAGTCGATCGGCGCGGCGGCTGTGAACGCGCGGAGCGCCGCATCACTCAACAGCAGGCCAAAGCTCCCACCTATGGCCACCAGCACTAATGCCTCTTTGAGCGCTTGGCCGAATAAACGGATACGGCGGGCGCCAAGGGCGAGCCGAATCCCCGCCTCGCGAGAACGGCTGGCGGCGCGAACCAGCATCAGGTTACCGATATTCACGCACACGATCAGCAAAACGGCGCCGACCGCGCCGAGTAACAGCCAAAGCGCAGTGCGGGCGCGGCGTGTGACCTGCTCGAGCAACGGAAAGAGCGTGATCTTCGTGGGCAGATGATACTCGCGAACGAAATCCGCCAGCAGCGCGTTCAGTTCCGCGATCGCATGTTGCGGCGAAACATTCGGCTTAAGCCGGATCACCGCGGTGTAGTTCAGGCTGCCGGCCGCCTTCTGGTCTTCGGCGTGGAATCCTAGCGGCTCGAAAATAAGCGGCTCGTCTGCGGGGCCGAAGTAACCGCCCCACTGATCGCCGCGCGGCAGTACAAGGTGACGCGGCAGAACGCCGATCACCGTATGTGGCTCACCATTGAGCTGAATGCTGCGGCCGAGAATCCCGGGATCGGCGGCGAAACGCGCGCGCCACAAGCTATCGGAAAGGATCACCTGGCCCAGTCCGGATTCTTCTGCCCACAGAAAGTCGCGGCCGATGGCGGGGCGTAGGCCGAGAGAGTCAAAGAAGTGGAATGACACGCGGAGCGCCGGCAGCTTGACCGGTTCACCGCTTCCGGACAGCGTCAGGTCGTCCATCTGGATGAGAGAAACGCTCTCGCACGCCTGGCAATGTGCGCGCCATTCGCTGAAGTGCCGGGCGTTGATCGGGAAGTCGCGCGTCAGATGCGCTTCGGGCGGCGGCGCCGTGCGGGCGACATACAATCGAGCCGGATCGCGAAATGCCAGCGGCTGCAGAAGTACGCCGTTGACGATTGAAAACATCGCAGTGGCGGCGCCGAGACCGATCGCCAGGCTCAGGATTGCCATCGCGCTGAACCCCGGACTGCGGCGCATTTGCCGGAAGGCGTAGTGCAGATCCTGCCGGAATCTCTCGACCGCAGCCCACCCCCACATCTCTCGCGTAATCTCCTTGGTTAGGGTCTCATTGCCCAACTCGCGGCGGGCGCTCCGCAGCGCATCGTCGGGGCTTTCTCCGCGCGAAACGCGATCCTGAACTGCCATCGAAAGGTGCGCGCGAATCTCGTCATCCAAATCGTGGTTACGCCGCCGCCATGTCATCTCACGCCTCCGGTTCCCGCGTTCTCATCAGGCCCGCGATGGCAGCGCTGACGGTGTTCCAGCGCTCTTGCTCGGCCGTTAAGTGCTTGCGGCCCGCCGCTGTCAGGCTGTAATACTTGGCGCGCTGGTTATTCTCCGATTGCTTCCACTCCGCTTTCACCCAGCGTTGCCGTTCCAGGCGGTGAAGCGCCGGATAGAGAGAGCCGGTTTCAACCTGAAGAACGTCACTCGAACCGGAGCGGATGGCCTGGGTGATGCCATACCCATGCTGTGCGCCGTTTCGGAGCGTTTGCAGAATCAGCATATCCAGCGTGCCCTGGACCAGCTCAATACGCGTCATAAGATGTAGATATCCTACACCCATTGGATGTAGATCGTCTACTGCCTTCCGAGGACTGTACGTAAGAGTCTCCGCATGAGGGGAATGGCCGTGATCCATCCGCCAGTTATGGCGATTCCGTGGAGTATGCTGGGAGAGCTAATTCGCAATTGCGATGCGAGGTGATTGATGAGCCCTCAAACTCAGCCCGACGCCGTTATTGAAGCGGTCGCCACAGCCACGCCAACGCCCAGGCCGATCGAAGTCGTTCGCTGGAGTTTTGCGAAACTCGTGGCCTTCCGCTTCTGCTTTCTCTATTTCGGGCTCTTCTGCATCTTCACCCAGATCTTCTTCAGCTTTATCTCGTTTCCCGCACTCGAACTGCCCGACCCCGGCACTCTGTCGCCTATACGCCAAGCCGTAAGTTGGACCGCTGCCCACGTCTTCGGCGTTCACAACCAGTTGGTCTCAACCGGCAGCGGCAGCGGCGATAAGACTTATGACTGGGTACTTGACTTCTGCATTCTGATCACCGCTGTCGCCGGGGCGGCGCTATGGACGGCGCTCGATCGGAAGCGCGCCAATTATAAGAAGCACTACGCATGGTTTCGCATCGCCATACGCTTTGCTCTTGCCTCTCAGCTCGTCGTATATGGAATGTCGAAGGTCGTGCCGCTTCAGATGCCTTTTCCGTTCCTGACGCGGCTGCTAGAGCCATACGGCAACTTCTCGCCCATGGGCGTGCTGTGGTCTTTCATTGGCGCATCGCCGGCTTACGAAACCTGTGTCGGCATGGCGGAGTTACTCGGCGGCGTGTTACTCGTGCTTCCGCGCACCACCTTACTGGGCGCCATCATCGCCGCTTTCGACATGACGCAGGTCTTCCTGCTTAACATGACATATGACGTCCCGGTCAAGCTCTTCTCGTTCAATCTGCTCTTGCTCTCGATCTTCTTGCTGGCGCCCGACCTTAGACGCCTCGCGAACGTCCTGCTCTTGAACCGCGCCGTTGAACCCTCTGATCCGGCGCCGCTCTTTCGCAAAAACCGCTGGAACCGCATCGCCCTCGTGGTGCAGATCGCACTCGGCTGCTGGCTGGTCGGACTCAACATCTACGGCGACCAGGTGAGTTGGAAGCAGTACGGCGGCGGCCGCCCTAAATCGGAGCTTTACGGCATCTGGAACGTGCAGCATGCAACTACCGACGGCCACACGGCGGTTCCGCCTTCCCACCAATTCCGCCGTCTCATCTTCGATTTCCCGCAACTCCTCTCGGTTCAAAATCAGGACAACACTTTCTCCGCGTACGGCGCTGGCATCGACGCCAAAAATAACCGGTTGACGCTCACAAACCGAGGACGTGCAGGACAGCCCGCAGGTAACTTTACC